>NZ_JBFUBA010000002.1:0-1326701 GCF_056405995.1 Polaromonas sp. P1_E11 | reverse complement strand
GCTGAATGCGGGGTGGGTGATGGCGGCATTGGTGAAGCCGGCGGTGCCGGTGGTGAGCGCTGCGCCCGTCACATTGATCTGGGTCCAGGGGATCGTTTCACCAGTGGCGTTGGTGAGCAGGCCGGTAGTGTTTGAATTCAGGGTGATGTTGCCGCCGTTGCCGTAGACACGTACCGTCACCGCGCCTGCGGTCAGGTCGCCACCGACGCCTGCAATCACGCTGCTGTCACCGATATTGGCAGCGGGAACCGTGAAGGTCACGCCGTCAACCGTACCTGTGGTTGACGTGTTACCAGCGCTGGTGCCAACACGCAGGAACAGCACCTGCGGAATGACGATGGAAAAGTCCAGCCGTGCAGTCGCTGCGGAACCCGTAATTGCGGGCGTGATAAATGTGGACTCTGCATGCACTGGCGCTGCCGCCAAACCGGCCAAGCCCAAGGCGCTTGCTAAAACAATTTTTTTCATCAAGGTCCTCTCTGCGGTAATAAGGTGAATCGGGTGTTCAGGCTTTTTTCTGAACGTGAGTGGACTGTAACTAGGCGTTTCGAAAAAAGGGGGCTTTACATTCGTAACGCGGGCGACAAATGGTAAATACGTCACGCTTAAGTCATTGAAAACAATGGATTTATGCGAAATGGCGACAAGAAAGACGGGCTTTGACTTGGATGTAACGAATGCCACCAGCCTTCTTCTGTGACATATTTCCCAGAGTGATGTAACGAGTTAGAAACAAATGGCGTTTGTCTGCCAAGTGGTGCTTTTTCTCTGTTCCTCTCTGGAACTACCGCGTCGCTTGAACTGGTCGAACACTCGTTGTATGAGAGGCAGAGCTGGTCAATGAAGGCTGTAGCACGCGCCATTCGAGCGAGGCCTCAAAGTCAAGGCGGGCTTCATGCAATCAGACGGCGATGGTGGCTGGATTGACTGGGCAAGTCGTATGCGCTTTAACAACCGGAAGAGGTCCACGCAAGAGACGTCGGTGGTGGTTGGTTGCCCGTGATCGATAGGCAGGTAGGCACGCCACTGGGGATCGCGTGGTGCCCTTGTGTGGCGTGCATGGCAGCGCAGGCAGCTGATCGACTGCGCGCTCGCTGGCGGCGGCTTGCCGGCGGAGTCGCCAGGCACGCAGCACCGGCGTTACGGTTGTGTGCCAGTCGGGACACGTTTGAGTGTGGCGTGGAGGCGCGGGGAGGTCGCGCCTCGTTTGCGGGCGAGATTTGCTATGCAGCCGTCACTGCATGCCGGTTGCCGACAAGGGCTTGAAGGTCCTGCTTGCGAGATGCAAGTGCGGCAGGATGGAAACCTGGTGTCGCCAGGCGGCGTGTGAGCCGCTGATTACCAGGAAATGGTCAATTCAACCGGGTCCCGGGAATTCATGGGCTTGCCTGCCACCACGGCCAGGCGGCTACCTGAAGCGGAATCGGTCATGGTGTTCATGCGTTGCGTTTGGCCGGACCTGCTGGTCGAGGCGGATGCGATAGCCTGGATGTCTACGGTGGCTGGGCAACTGATGCGCAGGGTGCCGGCCTGGCCGTCTGGCTGGCCGCGATGGGTGCAGCGATGGTCTGCCGTAACGGCTTCACTGAAACTGCGCAACACGATGGTCACACCAAATGAGCCTGAACTGGTTTGCGCCTGGGCTGCGCCGTGAATCCCGAGCAGGGACTGCGCGGCCAGGACGGCGACAAAAGCAAATTTGATGGTTTTCATGGTGCAACTCCTTAAAACTATCAGTTGTTGCAGTCATGCTATCGAATTTGATAATTTGAATCAATTGGTAAAAGTCACTGCGAAAGTGTTAATTAGTGACATTTCACACAAATTGATTTTTAAATTTGATTTATTCCTTTTGTTGGTGATTTTGATAAATATTTGGAAATTTCATCGATATGAGGGTTTTTGCCTCAATTAGATTGCGGCAGAACTGTGATGTGGTGCCCTTATCGGGCATGGAACGCCAAAGCGGCGGTCGCCGGTCAGTGCCCAGTAGTTTGTTGAGGCCGCGCTGAAGGCGCCTTACGCCTGCTTAGTAGGTGATGGTGACCGTAACCCCGGTCTGGGTGGCAGTACAGGCGGCTGTAGAGCAGGTGCCCGCCTGGCCGGCTGCAATGGTGCCTGTCACTGTATAGGGCTGAGCCCGGCCATCGCCTGTTGCGCTTGCACTGCTGAGTGCCAATGTGTAGTTGAGGCCCAGCAATGTGCCTGCTGCCGGTGAGAGCGCCAGGGCATAACTGGTGCCCCGGGTGCAGTCGACCGTGAAGTTCATGGTGCTGGTCTGGGGAGTGGGCGCGAAAGAGATGTAGTTCAGTGTCAGTGTGGACGGCGAAACGGCGCCCGGGGCCGTATTGCCTGAAGCCACCTGCCCGACAAAGCATTGGGCAATGATGCTCACTGTGGGCGTGAAGGTCGTCGTGGCGACGACGGGGCCGGCAGTGGCTAGCTGAAGGGTGGTGATAAAGGTTTCGTCATAAATGCCAGCCGTATTGCCGGTTTGGCTGGTTTTCACCTGGAAGTTGTAGGTCAGGACGGTGCTGGCGCTCAGGGCCGCACCAAACGTCAGGGTTCCGTTTACCCGCCCCGTGGTGGCATTGGTCCAATCGGTTGTGGTGGCATTCTTGAAAATGCTGATATCGAGTCGATCGGCATTAATGGTGCCTCCAGCATGACGGAACACCCGGCGGGTAAGGCCTGTGCGGCTGCCGTAATCAATGCTGACCCAGTAGGTCGTGCTGTTGGCGTCCGTCGACAGCCGGGTGCAGTTCACGGTGATGGTGCCGCTGGCATTGGCAGCGGCTGCCCCGTTGGTGTAGTTGAGGTCTACAGACGTGGCCGCAAGTGTGCAGGTAATGGCTGCTTTGGCGTGCAGCGCGCAGGTGCACAGCAGGGCTGCCAGGGCAATGCGCAATGCGTAAGAGACACTCATCGATGGACTCCGTTAATCGCCCGGGCCTTCGCTGGCGAGACGACTTCTAACTGCTGATGGTAACGTTTTGTAGCAGTACTGTGCATGGTGCCGTATTGCGTCGTTCCCGTGGGCACCGGTGTCGAAAAATCGTGACAAAAATCACGCCGGCGGAAAACAAGATGGATGTCAGTAAGTAATGGTCAGTGTCCGCGTCTGCGTGCTGGTGCATGTGCCCGTGGCGCAGGTGCCGGATTGGCCCCCCGGGATGGTGCCGTTGATCGTGAAATTCTGCGGAAAACCCGTGCCGGTCTGGCCTGCGGGATTGCTTAAAGCCAGGTTGTAATTGAGCGTGAGCAGGTTTCCTGTCGTCGCGTCCAGCGCCATGGTGTAGGTTTCGCCGATGGTGCAGCGCACGGCATAGGCCGTGCTGGCTGTGGCCGCGGCGAGCTGAAAGGATGCGTAGTTGAACTGGATACTGCCCGGCGGCGTGCTGAGCAGGCAGACGGACTGGTTGTTGATGCTCACGGGGAATGTGGGGAAGACGTCCACGTTACCGGGGCCGTTGTCATAGCGCAGGCGCATGGTCACGGTGTCGGTGAAGAGTTTGGCGCTCTTGTTGAGCCCGGCCGCAATGCGGCTGTAGAAGACATGGGTGGCACTGGCTGTCAGGGCGCCGCCGAAGTTGACCGTTCCGGCGAAGTCCGTGGCCGTGGTTCCGCCCCATGCGCCGTTGCCGGGTGCCGTCCTGTAAAGCTCGTAAGCGATCCGGTTGGTCTGCCCGTTGCCGTTGACCGCCTGGTTGGTGTTACCTGTGGGGTTGAAGCCGTTATCGGCCTGCAAGGTGTAGTCTGAGCTTGCTGGATCTGTGGGGCCGCGCGTACAGTTGATCGTCACGGTCCACGCGCCATCGGTGGGATTCGGGTCGTTCTCAAAGTACACCGTCTGCACGGGCGTCGCCGTGGCGTTGCAGATCAGCGCGGCCCAGGCCGGTGCCGCGCCCAGAAGGGACAGGCATGCCGCAGCGGCGAGGCGCCTGGGTTTGGTGTCAATCATCGTTTGACACCACTGCAGCGTACCGGACCTACCCGGGCGATATCCTCAAGGTTGCCGGGCGGCAACTCCACCGCAAATGTGCAGGCAGTCCCGTTCCATTTCAGGCGCAGGCGATTCTGGGCCTGCAGGCCGGTGACAAAGGCCTCGCCGCGGCGAGCGGTAAAAAACTCTTTCTTGTCGCCTATCAGCTCAATCTCTGCACCCGAGGGCGCCGGCTCACCGTCGTCGAGCTCAATGCGAATAAGTGCGCCCCGCCCTGAACGGACGGGAAACGCGATCTTGACCCCGCCGCGAAGCGCGGGCACGGCCTCAAGCTCGATGGAGTCGAGTTCGGCGCTGATCGGCAGCTCGCTAGGATCCAGTCGCACACTGTTGCGCTGGAACGGCAGCAACCGGGGCAGCAGCGCAACACCGTCCGCATTGGTGCGGGTCAGTGTGCTGCCCTGAAAGCCCACACCCACATTGGCGTAACCCGGCACTTCCACAATGGCAAAGCTTTCCTGTACGCGGCGGGTGGCAAAGACTTGGCCTTCGGCCGCTACCATGCCTCCGATCAGGCCCAGGCGCAGGTTCTGCTGGCTCTCCCCGCTGCTGACGTCAGCCGAAAACAGGCCTTTGGTGCCCTGGTAATAGGCGCCGCCTTCTGCATAGCGGCCATCCGAACGGGAGCCCAGCGCCGTTCGCCAGCCCCAGCCGGTTTCGGCGCTCACTGCGCGGCTGGCGTTCACATACCCTTCGGTGGTTCCGCTGCGGGTGGTGACGCCTGCGGCGACGGTGACCCGATTCTCAAGCGGCACGATCAGGGTGGCGCCCACTGAGGTCCCCGAGCTGATGCCACTGAGGCGGGTCGCGCTCAGGGTCAGCGCTGCGCGCTGGCCGAGGCGAAGGGTGTAATTGACGCTGACGGTCTTGAGCCTTCCGAGGTCGTAGTTGTCAAAGCCGGCGTAACTCACGTTGAAGGCACCGAAGTTGTCGCTGCTGTAGCTGTAGCTGGCGGTCGTTTGCAGACGTGGCGAGAACGTGTCGATACCGATTTGCCGATAGCCGCGCGATGCGCCTTCCGCGCTGAGCGACACGCCGTGCCGCAGTCCGCTGCGCTCGACCCCGACCATCCAGTTGGTGCCCTGGCCCGCAGCGTCGCTGCGGCTGACTGAAAACGCGGTCTGTCCCAACATCTGGAAGGGCAGTTCATAGCTGGCACCGGCGCCGGCGCGCATCAGGGACTTCGACCATTCGCCGTTGGCTTCGACCGTGAGGCTTTTGCTCAGGCCCTGGCGCCAGAGGCCTGAAACGAATCGGTCGCCATAGTCGGCGTTCTCAATCCCGAGGTCGCGGCGTACGGCGCCCAATTCAAAGCTCCAGTCGCTGAGGTTTTCTTCAAGCAGGTTGGCATTGCTGAAAAATGATTGGGTAATGACGGTCTCCCGGCCCAGGATGTCGCGCACCACCACACGGGCTTCCCCGGCGCCGGTCAATGCGGGAAAGTTGTCGATGCTGAAGGGGCCGGAGGGCACTTTGGAGGTTTGCCGCAGCGCGTCATTGACATAGAGCTCGACGGTGCTGGGCGCCGCCGAGAGGCCGCTCACGGTGGGGATGGGCTGGGTGACAAAGCCCGGTTGCAGCGAGAAATTTTTGCTGAACTGCACGCCACCAAAGTACACCGGGCGCCCCGAAATTCCGGTGCGCGTGCTGCTGTCGCCCAGACGCAGTGAACTGTTGCTGTCCAGGAAGTTGCGCGTGTAGGTGGTTTCTAACCGGCGCCATGAGGCCTTGAGCGTCGGATCCTGGCTGATGAGGTTGCGGCCCACGTAGCTGCTGGTCAACAGCCCCAGCTCCCCCGACACGCCGAATTCGGTCAGGGCGCCCAAGTCCTTGGCGTCCGTGGAGCTACCGGCGATGCGGTTGCGGGTGGTGATGTAGTTCAGGTCGTAATTTGCAAATGCTGCGGGGATCGACGGCGACAGCGGGGGGCGCATGGCCGATTCCTGCGTCAGGCGCACGGCGTTGAAGGCTGCCGGCGAAAACACCAGGTCGACTGACTGGTCGGCGAAATTCAGCCGCGCCTCGAATCCCGGAATGGCCGACAGCGGAAACCACTTTTGTCCCTGGAAATCGACGTCCTGGGCACTGGGCCGGTGGTTCAACCGCCACTCTTCAAAGGCATCTTCGGGCGCATAAAGGATGCCGTTGCGCTCAAGCAGCGTCCAGACGCCGCCCTTGGTGCTGTTGATGAAGACTTCCAGCGGAAGGAGCCGGTCATTGGCAGACCGGGCCGCTGGCGGCGCATTAGAGGAGGCGGGTGTCTGGGCGTGTGCCAGCAGGCCGTAACAAAGGCCTGCAATGCCTATCGCTACGGGGTGTTTTCGTAAAGTCCACCAGCGCCTCATTGAAATCGGGTGCCAAATCAAGGCAGCATGATGCTGGTCGTGAGGCTTTGTCCGTCGTCAAAGGTCACCACCAGTTGGGCGTCACCTTTTGTAAGGGTCTGCTCTGCCTTAAGCCCGACAGTTTTACGGGCACCGGGCAGGATGTAACTGCCACCCTCAAATCGTGCCAGGGCTTGCGTGCCCCGCATGACGGTCGCCTCCCGTATCTGGGCATAGGCCGTGCCGGTATTGCTGCATTGCAGGTTGAGAGTTTTGGCATCCGCAAGCTGGTTAGTGCAACTAACCTGACGTTTGGCCGCGGGGGGCGTGATGAACACCGGCATGCTCAAGGCCAGCGCGATGGGAACCTGGATGCCAGACGCAGGCAAGGCTTCTGGCACTTCGCGAATGATCATGCGATAAGTTAGTTGCCGGCTTGCATCCGCAGGTTTCAGCATGGCCAGGCGTACCACTTGCCTGGCCTTGGGCGCCAGCTTGATGATAGGAGGCGCCAGGATCATGTCTTCGGTCAGCACGAGTTCGTCAGTGCCGTCCGGTTTCTGGCTCCAGGTATTGATGTCGGCCTGCAGCACGACTTCGGTGTCTGCTTCGTTGGTCAGTGTGACTGCAATCGCGCGATCGCGCGGGGTCATGTAAAGCCGCACCGGTGTCACCGAAAAAACGCCTGCCGTAGCTGCCGCCCAAGGCCCCAGCAGGCTTAGCAGGAAGGCGTAGGTAACAAGCTTGCGTCGGCGCTGTGAGACGTTCATCCTTAGAAGGATACCAGCATCTCAACCGATCTAGCATAGTTGCCGGCGTGGGCGAGATGCAGTGCCGTCACGGTACCGCGGTCATCCTGAAGCCGCAAACGGGCCTGTTTTTCAATCGCTGCGGCTTCTGTGTCAAGGGCGTAGCGCCGGCTTTCGATTTCCCAGCCGTCGTCCGACTCCTCACCAGCCGTGGCGACCTGGCGCTGGTCCTCCAGCCGGCAGGTATAGCGGGCACCCGGGTCGTTGCGGGACAACTCATTGCGGCAGTAGTCGGGCAGCAGAGCATCACGCGTGGGCCGATAGCCGGGCATGAAGCGGGCGTCCCCGAGGGTGCGGACCTGCGCGATGTTGACGAAGACATTTGAGTTGCAGGTCACTTGCACCGAGGCGCCACCGGCACCCGAGCCCGAGGCGCTTGTGCAGGCGTTGTTGACGCCGGTCAGGTTGATCTGGACGGTGAACTGGCCGCTGTCCGTTCCGGAAAAGGCGCAAACGCCCGTCAGAAACAGGGACACACCGAGAGCCAGCTTTGCAAGCGGACGCATCGGTGTTGTCATGACGGGAGCTGACCTCAAGGTCTGACCAGTACGTTGGTACTTGTCCGATTAGTACGTGATGGTCAGGGTACGGGTCTTGTTGGTGGCTGCGGTGTTTGAGCAAGCGCCGCCGGCGGTTGCGCACTTGCCGGCCTGGCCAGCGATCATCGAGCCGGTCACGCTATAGGCCTGCGTGTTGCCGTTGCCAGTGCCGCCGGCTGCGCTCAGTGCCAGGGTGTAGGCAAGGTCAACAGCGTCATCGGTCACCGCGGTGGAGTCGAGTGCCAGGGTGTAGGGCAGTGTTTTTGTACACTGGATCGTGAAACCGCCGGCGGTGGTTTGTGCCTGGGCGGCAACCTGGAACGAGGTGTAGTTGAACACGACGTCCGAGGTCTTGACGTATTTGCAGGAGCTGGTCAGGTTGATGGTGACATCAAACGTTCCAGTGGCGGTCGCTGCCTGAACAGGCAGGGTTGCAATGCTGACGAGAGCCAGGGCAATCAGTGAGAGCAGTTTGTTCATGAAAATCTCCGGTTGAGGAAGCGAAAATGGAAACAAGGATTCGGTGAAGTGGACTGTAACTAGATATTTCTAAAATCGGTTGATTTGTATCTGTAACAGCGCACTCTAGTGGGGAATTTGTCACGACAAACCGTTGAAATGATTGGATTTATTCATAAATAGAGCCAAAAGACTTACTGGTAACAAGCGTAAATACTGCCGTCTGAAACGGCTTTTTCTTCTCAATTCAGTGAATCAGTAACAAACTTGAAACAACCATGCCCCTAACCATGCAGAAACAAACACTGTCTTTCCAGGCCGAAGTAGCGCAACTGCTCAAGCTGGTCACGCACTCCCTGTACTCGAACCCGGACATCTTTTTGCGCGAGCTGGTTTCCAACGCGTCGGATGCCTGCGACAAGCTTCGCTTCGAAGCGTTGAACGATGCGTCGCTGTATGAAAGCGATCCCGACCTCAAGGTGAAAGTGAGCTTTGACAAGGCGGCCGGGACGCTGACCATCACCGACAACGGCATCGGCCTGTCGCAGCAGGAAGCCATCGACAACCTCGGCACGATTGCCAAGAGCGGCACGCGCGACTTCATGGCCAAGCTGTCGGGCGACCAGAAAAACGACGCGCAGCTGATCGGCCAGTTCGGTGTGGGGTTTTATTCGGGCTTTATCGTGGCGGACAAGATCACGGTGGAAAGCCGCCGTGCCGGCCTTCCGGTCAGCCAGGGCGTGCGCTGGAGCAGCGACGGCACCGGCGAGTTTGAAGTCAGCGAGATCGAACGCGCAGAGCGCGGCAGCAGCATCATCCTGCACCTGAAAGAGGAATCGCTCGACTATCTGAACGCCTGGAAACTCAAAGGCATCATCAACAAATACTCCGACCACATCTCGCTGCCCATCCTGATGCAGAAGGAAGAGTGGAAAGAAGGCGAAAACGACCAGCCCGGCGAGATGGTGGTCACTGGCGAATGGGAAACCGTCAATCAGGCCGCTGCCTTGTGGACGCGCGCCAAAAAAGACATCACGCAAGACCAGTACGACGAGTTCTACAAGCAGATCAGCTACGACAGCGAAGCGCCGCTGGCCACCACGCACAACCGCGTGGAAGGCGCCACCGAATACACGCAGCTGTTGTTCATCCCGGCCAAGGCGCCCATGGACATGTTTAACCGCGACAAGGCTGCGGGCGTCAAGCTGTATGTCAAACGCGTCTTCATCATGGACGACGCCCAGGCCCTGATGCCGACCTATTTGCGCTTCGTCAAGGGCGTGGTGGACTCGTCCGACCTGCCGCTCAATGTCTCGCGCGAATTGCTGCAGGAAAGCCGCGCCGTCAAGGCGATTCGCGAAGGTTGCACCAAGCGCGTGCTGTCCATGATTGAAGACCTGGCCGCCAACGATGCCGACAAGTTCAAGGCCTTTTATGGCGAGTTCGGCGCCGTGCTCAAAGAGGGCCTGGGCGAAGACTTTGCCAACCGCGAGCGCCTGGCCAAGCTGCTGCGCTTTGCCTCATCGACGACCGACACCGTCAACGTGGGTTTTGCCGACTACAAAGCCCGCATGAAGGAAGGCCAGGACGCGATTTACTACATCACCGCCGACACATTGGCCGCCGCAAAGAACAGCCCCCAGCTCGAAATCTTCCGCAAGAAAGGCATCGAAGTGCTGCTGATGGCCGACCGCGTGGACGAGTGGGCGCTCAATTACCTGCACGACTTTGACGGCACGCCGCTGCAGTCGGTGGCCAAGGGCGCTGTCGACCTCGGCAAGCTGCAGGACGAAGACGAAAAGAAGGCCGCCGAAGAGGCGCAGACACAGTTCAAGCCCATCCTCGACAAGCTGAAAGAAGCGTTGAAAGACAAGGCCAAGGACGTGCGCGCCACCTCGCGTCTGGTTGATTCACCCGCCTGCCTGGTGGTGCAGGACGGCGACATGTCGACCCAGCTGGCCCGCATGCTCAAGCAGGCCGGCCAGGCCGTGCCCGAATCCAAGCCCATCCTGGAAGTCAACGCCCAGCACCCGCTGGTCAAAAAACTCGAGGCCGGTGTGGACGGCGCGCATTTTGACGACCTGGCCCACATCCTGTTTGACCAGGCCTTGCTGGCCGAAGGCGGCATGCCTGAAGACCCGGCCGCCTATGTGCGGCGTGTCAACGCGCTGCTGGTGTAGGCGTCCGCACGTCGGCTGAGCGAGTTCATCCACCTGGGAAGCTGGTTTTTTTGATGAAACCGGCCTCCCGCCCTTTGTGGAAGAGCGCAAGCAGCTATTAAATCAATAGCGCTTGCAGGGGCTCGGCAGGGGCCGTGTCGGCACCCGGTGCCTCGTAGAACCCCTCAGCACACCAGCGGCGAATCCTGCATGGCCTCCGTCTGCTCTTCCAGCATGTCGACCTGGCTCTTCCAGTAATCGCTGGAGCCGAACCAGGGAAAGTTGATCGGGAAGATCGGGTCATGCCAGCGCTGCGCCAGCCACGCGCTGTAGTGCACCAGGCGCAGTGTGCGCAGCGGCTCGATCAGTGCAAGCTCGCGCCGGTCGAATTCGCGGAACTCTTCGTAGCCGTCCACCAGCGCGCCCAGCTGGCGGGTGCACTGCGCGCGGTCGCCCGACACCAGCATCCATAAATCCTGCACCGCCGGCCCGGTGCGCGCATCGTCCAGGTCGACAAAATGCGGGCCGGCCAGCGGCAGGCCCTCGGGCGTCCACAAAATGTTGCCGGGGTGGCAATCACCGTGAAGGCGCAGGTTTTTCACGTCGCCCACGCTTTCAAACACGGTTTGCGCCACCAGCATGGCTTCATCAAACGCCTTGCGCCAGCGCGACTCCATGTCCAGCGGGATGTAGCCGTGGGAACCTTTGGCGCCATGGTCGCCGCCCGCCAGCAGGATGTCGCGCGAGGCATAACCAAAGGTCTGCAGGTTCAGGGCCGGCCTGTGTGCAAACGGTTTGGCGCTGCCGACGGTGTGGATGCGGGCCAGGAAACGGCCTATCCATTCCAGCACTTCCAGGTTGTCCAGCTCGGGCCGCCGCCCGCCGCGGCTGGGCGACACGCTGAAACTGAAGCCCTTGAAGTGGTGCACCGTGCGGCCTTCCAGCACAAGCGCGCCCACCACCGGTATCTCGGCGGCCATCAGCTCGGCGGCGAAGGCGTGTTCTTCGGCAATCTGTTCATCGCTCCAGCGATCGGGCCGGTAAAACTTGGCCACCACGACATCGCCCGCGAGGTCGGCGTCCCCCACCGGGCTCTCCAGGTGAATCTGGTAGACCCGGTTCTCGTAGCTCGAAAGCGCCATCAGGCGGCCGTCGCCCAGCAAACCGACGCTGGCCAGCGCATCGAGCACCACGTCGGGTGTCAATGTCTCGTACGCGTGCAGCGTTGCGTGCGCCTCAGCCTTGTGTTTTTCTGTCATGCCTGATTGTCGGCGCAGATGACGGTGCGCTGCCAGCAGGGGCTTGTAAACGCCTGTTTCTCAAGCGAAAAAGGCCTGCAGGCCAATAAAAACGGGCGCAAGCAGCTATAAAAACCGTAGCGCCTGTCCGTTGAAGGCGGAAAGAATCAGGGCTGCAGGATGTGGCCGGTGCGCGGGTCTCCCTTGCCTGCAAGTACTTCCTGGTAGGCCGCTTGCACCGCAACCTGCCCGGCATGCCGCTGGGCGATGAGCCAGGGCGTTTTGGCACCCGTCACCTGCTGCGTGAAATCCCGCCAGGCGCGCACCAGCTGCTTTCCAAAGCCATCTTCACCCCAGTCGGTGATGCGTTTCTTGACCTGTGAAGGTGCGAAGAACAGCGTGGGTCGGGGGCCGGGCAAGTCTTTTGCGCTGCCTTTGGCGGCCAGGTCGTCCACATGCGTGCCGCCTATCGAACAGTTGTAGCGAAGCTGGCCAAAGCGCGTATGAATACGCTGGCGCAGGCCGGCGCTGCCCGCGAAGTCGACGTACACGCAAGCCATGTCGGCAGCAATCGCGTCGAGTTGCTCATAGGTCACTACGCGGCTGTAGCACCCCAGGCTTTCACAAAAAGCGACGTTGCCTGGCGAAGTCAGCGCTATCACCTCAATACCCGGCCGCTTGGTCAGCTGAAAGGCTGTGCCATATGCCGTTTTGCTGGAGGCGCTGGACAGCAGCATGGCATTGGCGCCGAAGAAGTCGTTGTCCGCCAGAAAGTCGTCAATCAGGAAGGAGGTGATGAACAGCGGGCGCAGCAGCGACTGCACATCTTCGGTGGCCGCGTCGTAAAACGGGTCCGTGCTGCAGCGCATGTACTGGTTGTAGGCCACCGGCAGGGCCCGCCGGTGCGCGGCGCCGTCGAAAAAACCAGCGGGCGTCACACGCGCCGGCTGCAGCACCAGCTCGCTGGCCATGGGGTAGTAGCCGTAAAACTTTTCCCCCACGGCCACGCCGTCGCATTGCGACTCCGCCACCGTGGCAAAACCCCAGACCGGAATGCTGCCCCAGCCTTCTTCCCCGGTCGGGAAAAACTGCCAGTAGCTCATCGCTTCGCCAAAAGCGGCGTAGGTGATGTTGTTGGACGTCAGCGCAAAGGACTCGATGCCGAGCCGCACCTGACCGGGCGTGAGCGGCAAAGGCGGATCAGTGTGCCAGCGGGTTTCGGAAAGGGCGTCTTTACGGACCTGGAAGGTAACGGTGGAGGCTGCAGTGTTCATGCACAACACCGTAAATGAAACAGCCCGCCGGTTCAACACCGACGGGCCGCGTAGGTGACAACCACCCCCGTCCAGGCTCACTGCGTGTAGCCTGTTCCCCCCTCAAGGGGACGGCGCCTGCGGTCTGGCAAAGCCAGTCCCGCGGCCCCTGCTGGTAGTGCCCATCGAACTCTTCATGCAAGCATGAGCCGTGGAACCGGCTTTGCCGGGCCACAGGCGGGCGGCCCCCTCGGGGGGGCAGGGAGCTACACGCAGTGAGCGACCGTGGGGGCTCTATTACTTCAGGGTAATGGTCACGTCGATGTTGCCGCGGGTGGCGTTCGAGTAAGGGCAAACCTGGTGCGCTGCATCCACCAGCGCTTGGGCAGCGGCACGGTCCATGCCGGGCAGGGTGATGTCCAGGCGCACGGCGATGCCGTAGCCGTTCGGGATCTTGCCCAGGTCAACGCTGGAGTCGATGGAAACGTCTGCAGGCACGTCGATCTTCTTCATGCCGCCGACAGCCTTCATCGCGCCGATGAAGCAGGCTGCGTAGCCGGCAGCAAACAGCTGCTCGGGGTTGGTGCCGGTGCCGGCGGTGCCGGGCGAGCTCAGCGTGACGTCCAGGCGGCCGTCGTCGGTCTTGGACTTGCCGTCACGGCCGCCGGTGGTGTGGGCGTGGGCGGTGTAGAGAACTTTTTCGAGCGTGGTCATGGTGATTTCCTTTGGAGAATGCCCCGGAGCGGGGCGGGTTTAAAAACAGAAAAATGAAGGTGTCAGGCCGTGAGGCGGTTGCGGAAAGACTGCACCTGCTGCGTCAGCGACACCAGCTCGGGAATCGAGCATTGGGTGGCGCTCAGGATGCAACCCGGAATCCTGGCGGCCTTGGCCTTGAGCTTGCGGCCGGCTGCCGTCAGCGTAATGTGAACGCGGCGCTCGTCTTCCACCGCGCGGATGCGTGAAACGAGCCCGGCGGATTCCATGCGCTTGAGCAGCGGGGTCAGCGTGCCCGAGTCCAGATAGAGCCGTTCACCGAGTTCCGAGACCGTCAGGCCGTCTTGCTCCCACAGCACCAGCATCGCGAGGTATTGCGGATAGGTCAGGCCCAGCTCTTCGAGCAGGGGCTTGTACAGCTTGGTCATGGCCAAAGAGGTTGAATACAGCGCAAAACACAGCTGGTTGTCCAGCTGCAGCATGGCGTCAGTGGCATTGGCGGTGTCGGTTTTGTTGGGCATGGATTAAATTATAGCGAACAATTGAATTGTGTGCAACTTAATTGTTTCCAGGTGTTCCATGCTGATTCCCAGGGGCTTTGTACCGGGGCCGCCTGTACCGGGGGCACACCACTAAACTTGAGGCCATGCAAACACCCAGCACCGCACGCGCGGCAAAGCCTTCGAAGGGCGCCTCAAAGCCCGCACCCGCGGCGCAAGTCATTGAAGAACTTCGCCCCGGCCAGTCGATTGAGCTGCTCAAGGAGCTGCACATCCTCACGCGCGAAGGCAAGCTCAACCAGGACACGCGGCGCAAGCTCAAGCAGGTCTATCACCTGTACCAGTTCATCGAGCCCCTGCTCAATGAGGTGGCGGCAGAAAAGGCGGACTTCACGCTGGCCGACCACGGCGCAGGCAAGTCCTACCTGGGCTTCATCCTGTACGACCTGTTTTTTAATGTGGCGCACCGCGGTGAAAAAACCGCAGGCCATGTGTATGGCATTGAAACGCGCGCCGAGCTTGTCGACAAGTCGCGTGTGCTGGCCCAGCGGCTTGGTTTTGCGCGCATGTCGTTCCTGAACCTCTCGGTGCAGGAGGCCACCACTTCGGCTGAACTCCCGCCCACCGTGGACATCGTCACCGCGCTGCATGCCTGCGACACCGCTACCGATGACGCCATTGCGTTCGGTCTGGCCAAAAATGCCCGCCACATGGTGCTGGTGCCGTGCTGCCAGGCCGAAGTGGCCGGTGTGCTGAAGAAAAGCCGTACCCTGTCACTGTCCCGCACGCCGCTGGCCGAACTCTGGCGGCACCCGTTGCACACGCGTGAGTTCGGCAGCCAGATCACCAATGTGCTGCGCTGCCTGCAGCTCGAAGCCAACGGCTACCAGGTCACCGTGACCGAGCTGGTGGGCTGGGAGCATTCGATGAAGAACGAACTCATTCTTGCCAGCCGGCCCGCGCAGCCCCACACCGGCAAAACCCGTGCAGCCCAGACGCGCTTGCACGAGGTGCTTGAGGAACTAGGCCTGGGTGAGCTGACCGCCCGCTTTGCGGTGCAGGCCGAGCCGGCCTAGAGGCCTAAAGCAGGGCCGGCGCTTCGCTGCGGCGTTCTGCCGCCAGCACCCGGATCGTGGCGATCAGCTGGTGCTGAGCCTCGGTGGGCGCCATGTCGGCGCGCAGCGTCAGCCCCACCAGCTCTTCGGTGCCAGCCATGCTGACGGGCAGGCGCACCAGCATTCCTCTGTCCAGGTCCGGCCGCGCAGCCCCCAGCGGCGCAAGCCAGACCGCATCGCTTTGCAGCGCATAGCCGCGTGCGATGGACACCGACAGCGTTTCGACCAGGCGCGCAGGCGGCGGCAGGCCGCGCGTGAGGAAAAAGCTGTCAGCGGTATGGCGTATGGCCGTGCCTTGGGTAGGCAGGATCGTGGGGAAGGCCTGCAAGCCGGTCAGCGCATCCCCCTTGTGTTCTGCCTTGCGCTGTGCCTGCGCCAGCAGGGGGTGGCCGGGGCGCACCGCCAATACCAAGGGGTCGGCGTACAGGTGCTCAAACGTCAGCCCCAACATATGGGCCGGCTCGGCAAAACGTCCAATCACCAGGTCCAGTTCGCGCTGGCGCAGGCTGGCCAGCAGTTCGGGGTTGGAGCCGGTCTGGATGCGCAGGCTGGTGTGCGCATCCGGCCCGGACTGTGCCTCTTGCCGCGCCAGCAGCAAGGGCATCAGCCACGGTGCCACCGTCGGCAGCACACCGATGGCAATCACCGCGCTGCCCTGCCGCCGCGTCTGCGCAACGCTGGCGACAGCTTCGCGCAGCGCGCTCACGCTGGCGCCGGCATGCCGCATAAAGGCCTCGCCCTCGCGTGTGGGCACGGCGCCCTTGCGCCCGCGCTCAAACAACCGCACCGCCAGCAGGCCCTCAAGTTCTTTCAGGGTTTTGGATACGGCGGGCTGCGTGATGGCGAGCACGTCGGCCGCCTTTTGCAGGCTGCCATGCTGCGCCACCGCCAGAAAGCACTGCAGGTGCCGGTATTTGATGCGTTCATCGACCATGCTCCAATTTGACCATTTGGTTATGGATAAGTCGAGAAAATGTCAATATACATAACCATTGGGGCCGATTAAAGTCACGGCAGCGTAGAAAAGCGCGCCGCTACCAGGGCGCCAGCGCATGCAACCCATTGGAGACATCGATGAAACCCGACCTGAACACCAGCTTTCTGGCCCCACGCGACTGGACCAGCCATTCGCCCCATATTTATCCCGGCTACAAGTCCACCTTGCTGCGCGGCCCCAAGCAGCCGCTGGTGCCTATCAAGCAGGCGCTGGCACAGCTCAATGCACCGGTCTATGGCGCCGGGCAATTCGGCCCGCTGGACAGCGACCTGACCAAAAACGCCGTCATGAATGGCGACCCGTTGGGTGAACGCATCATCGTCACCGGCCGTGTGCTGGACGAAGACGGCCGGCCCGTGCGCAACACGCTGGTGGAAGTCTGGCAGGCCAATGCGGCCGGCCGCTATGTGCACAAGGTCGACCAGCACGACGCGCCGCTGGACCCGAACTTTCTGGGCGCCGGCCGCTGCATGACGGACAACGAAGGCCGCTACAGCTTCAAGACCATCAAGCCCGGCGCTTACCCTTGGGGCAACCATCCCAACGCGTGGAGGCCGCAGCATATTCATTTCTCCCTGTTTGGTGACTACTTCGCCAGCCGCCTGGTCACGCAGATGTATTTCCCCGGCGACCCGCTGCTCGGCTACGACCCCATGTACATGGGCGCGCCCGAAAGCGTGCGCGAGCTGATGGTCTCGAAATTCAGCCTCGACGTGACCCAGCCCGACTACGCGCTGGGCTACGTGTTCGACATCGTGCTGCGCGGCCCCAAAGCCACGCGTTTTGAATAAGCGGCAGGAAGAACACCATGACGACTACAAGCCAACTCAAACAAACCCCTTCGCAAACTGTCGGCCCCTTTTTTGCCTACGGCCTCACGCCCACGCAGTACGGCTACGACCTCAAAAGCCTGTTCACGCCGGTGCTGGCCCAGTCCAATGCGAAAGGCGAACACATCCGCATCACCGGCCAGGTGTTTGACGGCGCCGGCAATGCCGTGATGGACGCGATGGTCGAGATCGCGCAGCCCGACGGCAGCGGTCAGCCCATCACCTCGCTGGCCGACGCCGAAGCACGCGGCTTCACCGGCTTCGGCCGCTGCGGCACCGGCACCCTGGCGCAAAGCCATTACGAGTTCTTCACCGTCAAGCCAGGCGCTGTGGCGGGGCAAGCGCCGTTCATCAACGTCTGCGTCACCATGCGCGGCCTGCTGGTGCATACGTTCACGCGCATCTACTTTGATGATGAAGCGGAGGCGAACAGCAAAGACGCGGTGCTGGCAAGTGTGCCGGCCGAACGGCGCAGCACGCTGGTTTCCCAACGCGACATGACGGGCGCCGGAGCGGTCTACCGATTCGACATCCGCATGCAGGACAGTGCGGCCGGCAAGGAAACGGTGTTCTTCGACCTGTGAGCGGACGTTGTAGCCCGGCAGCTTGGTCGAGTACAGTCCTCATAACATGAGGCAGGACACCATGACCAATACATTCTTCTGTACTGTGAGCCGAGCCTTTGTTGGGCTGTCGGCGACCTTTTTTTGCGTTACCGGTCATGCAACGTTGCCGCTTATGGACACGGTTGAATACCAGGGGCAAACAACCGTAGTCGCATGGCTTGCCTTCCCTCAAAATGATGCGATACAGGAAATTCGACGTGAAGAGCGTTGCTCCGCTATTGGAGCGCCGAGAGCAACCTGGCGAATCGTCGATGACCGTTTGTGGCTCACTGGTCTCTTTAAATGTGGAGGTGATATCAGCCTTAAGAGCGTTTATGGCGGCAGCGGCGAGCCGATGCTGGCGGAATGGATCAGTGGGCCGTTGGAGACCTATCGGGGGAAACAACTATGTTCGTCAGAGATGGGATGGCCCGGAATCCATGAGAGAACTTTGGTTTTTCATGTCGAAAGAGGTGTAGTGATGAAGATCAGCGAGACCGTCAACACGGATCATCCCGCTGTCCCCGACCTGGCGTACATCGAAAAATTTCTTCGCGACAACCGCCTGGATGTTAAAGAGGCCAAATCACTTCTAGGCAGCTTGCCTTGCCGACGAATCGAAGCGCAAAAGCCTTGAGACCGCGAGAGCTAACCGGCATGCGACTGATCGCGACAAATCGATAACACCGAGCCTCTTCCGCGTCAGCGCAATCAAGAACTCGCCGCATAAAACATTGGCAACTGAAGATTCCTCGCGCCATGGTAGGGACTGGCCAGTTACCCTTGATGCTATGAATTAAATAGCAGTTTGCGCCCGTCTTCTTTGGGTTTCCCGTCCTTTTTCAGGAACCTGCCCGAATGGCTGCAGTCTTTCAGGGCATTTTGTAAAACGCGCGGGTGGCGCGGGTTCTTGCCGCATGAAGGTTGTTACGCACGCCTGTGTACAGGCGCGGCCCGCCTGCGCTATAAAACAGGCCTTCACCTTCAAGAGGCCTGCCATGACCATTCACCTGGACCACTTCATCGTATCGGCGCGAGACAAGGTGGCTTCTGCCAGACTTCTGGCAGAGCTGCTGGACGTGCCATGGGCTGAAACCACCATAGGGCCCTTTTCAGCCGTCTACATCAACGAAGGCTTGACGCTGGACTTCATCGATACCGACGAGGAGTTTCCCGTCGAGCATTTCTGCTTTCGCGTGAGCGATCAGGAGTTCGATGCCATCCTGGCGCGCATCCAGGCGGCCAGCATTGAATACCGCAGCTCGGTTCGCGGCCCCATGGACATGCAGGTCAGCACGTATCTTGGCGGTAAAGGCATCTACTGGAATGAGCCTGAGGGGCATCAGTGGGAGATGTTGACGGTGAGCTACGCGAGAAAATAAATCCACCCCCGTCCAGGCTCACTGCGTGTAGCCTGTTCCCCCCTCGAGGGGGCGGCGCCTGCGGTCTGGCAAAGCCAGTCCCGCGGCCCCCACTGGTGAAATACCCTCACCGCATACGCCCTGAATCTTCAAGCCAGCAGGAGCCGTGGAACCGGCTTTGCCGGGCCACAGGCACCGTCCCCTGCAAGGGGAAAAGGGCTACACGCAGTGAGCCCGATAGGGGTGTGCCCATTTTTTGCCCCCTCGGGGGGCAGCGACCCACACGCAGTGGGGGAGCGTGGGGGCTCAATCCTCGCCGTAATCATGGTCCGGGTGGTTGATGGTCCCCAGCTTCCAGTAGCCACGGCCCACAATGCTGCTGCGTTCCACACCCAACTCCTCATTCAGCAACTGGCGTAGTCGGCGCATGGCCGCCGCCTCGCAGGCCAGGTAAATGCGCGTGCCGGGTGCGGGTGCGCCGGCTTTGCGCAACGCGGCTTCCAGTGCCTGGCCGGCCTTGTTGTTGTCGGCGCCACGGGCGACCCATTGGGCATTCACTTTGGCGGTGCTTTGCAGCGGGCGCTCTTCAGCTGCATCCACCACTTCGACAAGCACCTGAACTTGCGCGCTCGCGGGCAAGCTGGCCAGGATGGTTTCAAACGCGGGCAAGGCACTGTCGTCACCGATCAAAAAATGCGCAGGCGCTTCCAGCTGAACTTTGTAGCCAGGGCCTGGGCCCATCAAATACAGCACCTGGCCCGGCTGCGCCTGCGCAGCCCAGGTGGAGGCAGGGCCGTCGCCGTGCAACACAAAATCGACATCGACCTCGTGCACATCGCTGCGTACCGCCAGCGGTGTGTAAGTGCGCATGGACTTCGGCCGTGGCCCATCGGGCAGTGGGCGCTCGGGCTCGGTCTGCCCCGGTTCGGGAAAGATCAGCTTCATGTAGCAGGCTGGGTCGTTGACCTCGAAGCCTTCAAGCTCCGCCCCCTGCAAAGTGATGCGGCGCATCAGCGGGCTCAAGGTCTGTACGCGGGTGACCTGCACGCGGCGCGGCGGCCGGCGCTTGCGCGGTGCGGCCTCGGGAGCAGGGGATGCGGCTGAAGGTGTTGTGGACATGGTGTCTTTCAGGGAGGGCGGCGCATGGTGCGGCCCACAGGTTAAAACTCTAATTGAGAATAATTATCATCTGATTGCAATGGACTGATGGTTTGCAGGGGAAAGACTGGCACGCGTCCTACTTGAGGCGCGACTCTGCTGCAGTAGAGTAAGAACGAGCAAGGTAAAAAGCCCGGGTGTGAGCTGTTACCCGTGTTCGCATGGCCTCCGGCCCCCCGGGTGTTGTCCCATCCCACGTTCTCTATCTCCCATTCTCCACTTGCCACTTCATCTCCAGCGTATGACCACCATCGGAACCTCCGCTTTCCCCTCGCCACCCAACACCGTGCAGAGCCGTCGGAGAACTGAAGGGTGAACGAGGGGGCCACTGAATGAACTTCGCAGCACTGCTTTCCTGGGCGGACGACTCTTCGCTGCACGTGCTGCTGGCGGCCTGCATCGGCGTTGCCCTGGCGCTGGTGGTGCACACGATAGGCGCCGTCGTGGTCCTGCGCCTGACGCGCTCCATGCCGGTGATGGCCCGGGTCGCAGAGCAATGCCGCTCTCCCGTGCAGGTGCTGCTGCCCCTGATTGCCCTGCAGATCGTCTGGCACAGCGCGCCGGATACATTTCCGCTGATCAACGGGGTGCGGCATGCCAATGGCTTGCTGCTGCTCGCCGCCCTGACCTGGGCCGGCATGCGCGCGGCGCGCGGGGCCGCGCTGGGTGTGATCGGCTTGCACCCGGTCGATGTGGAGGACAACCTCAATGCCCGCCGCATCCATACGCAGACCCGCATGCTGGCGCGCACCGCCATGTTCATCGTGCTGTTGACCGGGCTGGCCCTGATGCTGATGACCTTTCCCGGCGCGCGCCAATTCGGGGCCAGCCTGCTGGCTTCGGCGGGTGTGGCGGGGCTGGTGATCGGTATCGCGGCCCGGCCTGTGTTCAGCAACCTGATTGCCGGCCTGCAGCTGGCGCTGGCGCAGCCCATCCGCCTGGACGACGTGCTGATCGTGCAGGGCGAATGGGGCCGGGTGGAGGAGATCACCGGCACCTATGTGGTGCTGAAGATATGGGACGAGCGGCGCCTGATCGTTCCGTTGCAGTGGTTCATTGAAAACCCTTTCCAGAACTGGACGCGCACCGGCGCCCAGATCATCGGCACCGTGTTTCTCTGGGTTGACTACCGCATGCCCCTGGCCCCGCTGCGCGACGCAGCGCGGCGCGCCTGCGAGGAATCGCCCGAATGGGACAAGCGGCTGTGCCTGCTGCAGGTGGTGGAATCAGGCGAGCGCAGCATGCAACTGCGGGTGCTGGTGACGTCTGCCAACTCGAGCCTGAACTGGGACTTGCGCTGCAAGGTGCGCGAGGCGCTGGTGGATTTCATGCAGCGCGAATACCCGCAGCATTTGCCGCTGGTGCGCACCGAGTCAGCCGAGCCGCGGGAGCCGGCGGAGCTGCCGGCGGCCGGACCTCTTGCCGATCAGGCCGGCGAGCTCAGGCGGCCTTGAGCCGGGCGGGCTGCTGGCCCCCGGCCACGCAGCGCATGAAAGCATGGCTGTCGATCAGCGGAAAGCTTTTGGCGTCCGGCAACTGGTAGTGCCACCACTCGTTGGGGTGGTGCACAAAACCCGCTTCCAGCATGACCGTGAGCAGCCGCATGCGGTTGACCTGTATGGCGACGGGGTGTGCCGTGTGAAAGTGATGGGATCCGTGCGTCATGGTGTCAACCGGCGTGCCCATGTCCAGTTCCTGCCCGTCGGGCCCCAGCAGCGTCACATCAAGCGCCACGCCCCGCGTGTGGTTGGAGCCCTTGGCCGGATCGGCGATGTAGGCGGGGTTGGGCGCCACGGCCCAAAGTGCCTCCTGCGCTTCCTGCGGCCTGAAGGCATCGAAAATCTTGAGCTGAAAGCCCATGTCTTTTGCGGCCGTGATGGCTTTGCGCAGGCCGGCGTCTGCCTGCGGATGCAGGAAGCACAGCGGGCTGTCATAAATCACCTGGCCGGTAAAGTTGTTGGTGCCTGCATAGATCAGGTCGATCACAACGCCATGGCTGGCTTCTGTGACGGGGACAAGCGGTGAAAGATTTTCCATGGGCAGGTGGTATTTATGAAAAATAAGGCTGCAAGCCAATAAGGCCGAGCGCAAGCAGCTACCAAAAGTATAGCAACTGGCGGATCTACTGGAACGCGACTTCCGAAAAACTGCGCAGCTTGCGGCTGTGCAGCTGCGTGATGCCTTCGGCGCGCAGCAGCTCGATGGCGCGTATGCCGATGCGCAGGTGCTGGTCGACGCGCTCGCGGTAGAAGTGGTTGGCCATGCCGGGCAACTTGATCTCGCCGTGCAGCGGCTTGTCGCTCACGCAAAGCAGCGTTCCATAAGGGACCCGGAAGCGAAAACCGTTGGCGGCAATCGTTGCGCTTTCCATGTCCAGCGCCACGGCGCGGCTCTGGCTGAAGCGGCGCTGCGGCTGGTTGCCGGGCAGCAGTTCCCAGTTGCGGTTGTCGGTGGAGGCCACGGTGCCGGTGCGCATGATGCGCTTGAGGTCGGGGCCCACGGCGTGGGTGACGTCGGCCACGGCTTTTTCCAGCGCGACCTGGATTTCAGCCAGCGCGGGAATCGGGACCCACAGCGGCAGCTCTTCGTCCAGCACATGATCTTCGCGCACATAGCCGTGGGCCAGCACGTAGTCGCCCAGCTGCTGGCTGTTGCGCAGGCCGGCGCAGTGGCCCAGCATGATCCAGGCGTGCGGGCGCAGCACGGCGATGTGGTCGGTGATGTTCTTGGCATTGGCCGGGCCCACGCCGATGTTGACCATGGTGATGCCGGTGCGGTCGGCGCGCAGCAGGTGGTAGCCCGGCATTTGCGGCAGGCGGGGCGGCTGCACGCCGAGCTCGTCGCCGGCCTCGGCGGGCAGGCCGGTGCGACGGGTCACCACGTTGCCTGGCTCGATGAAGGCGGTGTATTCGCTGTCGGGGTCGGCCATGGCTTCATGGCCCAGGCGCACGAACTCGTCGATGTAGAACTGGTAGTTGGTGAACAGCACGAAGTTCTGGAACCAGTGCGGCGAAGTGCCGGTGTAGTGGCGCAGGCGCTGCAGCGAATAGTCCACGCGCGCCGCGGTGAACAGCGACAGCGGCTGCGGTTCGCCGGGCAGGGGTTCGTAGGTGCCGTTGGCAATGCCGTCGTCCATGGCGGCCAGATCGGGCAGGTCGAACGCGTCGCGCATCAGCATGCGGCGCGCTGCGTCCATGCTGCCTTCAATATGGTCGTTTTCGGCAAACGAGAAATGGATGGGGATCGGCTGCGTGCTGGTGCCGATTTCCAGCTCCACATCGTGGTTCTGCATCAGCAGCCGGAATTGCTCCAGGTAATAGTTGCCGTAGAGGTCGGGCCGGGTCAGTGTGGTTTCAAAACGGCCGGGGCCGGCCACAAAACCAAAGCTCAGCTGCGAGATGTCGGGCGTCTCCAGGATGGCGCGGGCCACGGTGTCGGTGTGGATGCGCACGAAAGGGTAGCAGGCGCGCACATGGCCGGGCAGGGTCTCGCCGGCCACATAGCGCTGCATCGCGTCGCGCAGGTGGGCAATCTGCTGGTCATAAATGGCGCGAACCTGCGCCAGTGCGGCGGCCGGGTCGCTGTAGCGGGTCGGGGCTATGAAAGGCGGCAGATAGGGCATGAAAAAAGCCTTGTTTTTATGGTGAAGGTACAGCAGGTGGTTTTCGGCAAAGCGTAGCACCGCAGGGCATGCACATCATTGTGCGGCAAGTACCGTGACACACCCTAGAATGCCCTGATGAAACACCACAACCCTTCGGGGCACCTGCGCGCAGTGGCGGCAGTCTTGCTCGGGGCCCTGTGCCTGCAGGTGGCCCAGGCCCAGGCGCAGGCCCCGGCACCGGGCCGCGCTCCGCAGGCGCCGGCCGCCGCACCGGCCCAGATCTCGCGCGACGCCCAGCGTGCCTATGAAACCACGCGCGACAAACTGGTGCAGATCCGCACCCTGCTGCGCAACTCCAACACCCAGGCCAGCGTGGGCTCGGGCTTTTTTGTCTCGGCCAACGGGCTCATCATCACCAACTTCCATGTGGCCAGCCAGCTGGCGCTGGAGCCCGAGCGCTACCGCGGCGTCTACGTGCCGGTGGACGGCAAGGAGGCCGAGGTTGAATTGCTCGCCTTTGACGTGCGCAACGACCTGGCGCTGCTGCGCGTGAAAACGCCGGCAACGGGAATGCCGCAGCTGGCTTTTCGCGGGGCGGACAGGCCCCTGGCGCGCGGCGAACGCATATATTCACTGGGCAATCCGCTGGACATCGGTTTTGCCGTCACCGAGGGCACCTACAACGGCCTCGTGCAGCGCAGCTTTTACCCACGCATCTTTTTCGGCGGCGCGCTCAACCCCGGCATGAGCGGCGGCCCGGCGCTGGACGATGCCGGCCAGGTGGTCGGTATCAACGTGTCCAAGCGCCTGGACGGCGACCTGCTGAGCTTTCTGATCCCCGCTGAATTCGCCCAGGCACTGCTGGCAAAGGCCGCTTCGGCCAAGCCCATCACCAAACCGGCACACGCCGAGGTGGCGCGCCAGCTGGGCGAGCACCAGGCGCTGCTGACGCAAAAATTCACCGCAGTGCCGCTCACGGCGCAAAAGCACGGTGGCTACAGCGTGCCCGTGCCCGAAGATTCCCTGGCCCGCTGCTGGGGCCGTGGGCGCGAGCCCGACTTCAAGGCCTTTGACCTGGAGCGCACCGACTGCCAGATTGACAGCCATGTGTTTGCCGGCGATTTCAACACCGGCTACATCCGCCTGCGCTACGAAGCCTACAACGCGCCCAAACTGGGCCCTTTGCGTTTTGCCGTCATGTACTCGCAAAGCTTCGGCAATGAGTACTTCTCTACCCGGGGTTCACGCAAGGCCACGGCGGCCGAGTGCTCCGAGCGCTTCGTCGAAACCGGCGGCATGCCCATGCGCGCCGTGGTGTGCATGAGTGCCTACCGCAAGCTGCCGGGCCTCTACGATGTGTCGGTGCTGACCATGTCCGTCAACCAGTCCACCAGCGGTGTGCAGGGGCGCATGGATGCGCAGGGCGTGAGTTTTGACAACGGCCTCAAGCTGGTGGCGCATTACCTGGGCGGTTTTAAATGGGAGGCCGCACCATGAGCGCCGGCAATCTCGCCCTGCTGCAGGCCACCGACCGCAACGGCGCGCTGGTGGGCCGCCTTGATGTGCGGCACTGGCCCGTCACTGTGGGCCGCGCACTCACCGCCGACCTGGTATTGGATGACGGCCATGTGGCCGCTGAACACCTGCGCATAGACCGCACGCCGGAAGGCGAAGTGATGGTGCAGGTGCTGGACACGGTCAATGGTGTCGCGCTGAACCGGACGCTGCATGGCCAGGGCACACAGTTCAGCTGGCCTGCCGGCGAGGCCCTGACCCTGGGCCGGCTGAAGCTGGGGCTGCGCCTGGCGGAAGCGCCGGTGGCCGTTGAAGAGCGGCTGCCGCACTTTCCGTGGCGCACGACCGGCTGGACTTTGCTGGCATTGGCCGCCATGCTGGCGCTCGTGGTGGGGCAGTCGTGGCTGACCCTGACCGAGCCATCCCAGCTGGCGCGGCAACTGCCCGGCCTGATGGCGATGGTGGCCATGGGCATCACCGTGTGGGCAGGCCTGTGGGCACTGGCCACCAAGCTTTTTACCGGCCACCTGCAGTTCTGGCGCCATGTCCGTATTGCCTGCACCAGTTCCGTGGCAATACAACTGGTGGCCACGCTGGCCGGCCTGCTGGCTTTCATGTTCTCGCTCGAAAGCCTTGCGCGCTTTGAAACGCCGCTGCTGCTGCTGGGTGCGGCCGCGGCCATCTATGTGCACCTGTCGGTCATCGTGCCGCAGCGCCGGCGCGGACTGGCGGGGCTGGTGGCTGGCGTGGCTGTGCTGGGCATTGTGGCCATGCTGGGCACCAACTGGCTGCAGAACAAGCGGCTGTCCAACAAGCTCTACATGTCCACCCTCTACCCGCCGTCCCTGCGCATGGCGCCGGCGGTACCCCTGGCGCAGTTTCTCGGAGAAGCCGGCACCATCCGCCAGCGCCTCGACGAACGCCTGAAAGACCGCGAGCCCGATTCAGACACGCCCGAAGACCCGGATGCGGATTGATATTTCCTGAAATCAGTCCTTGACCGGTTCGCGCATCGTCACGAATTCCTCGGCGACGGTCGGGTGTATGCCGATGGTGCTGTCAAAAATCGCCTTGGTCGCACCGGCTTTCATGGCCACCGCAAAACCCTGCACGATTTCGCCGGCGTCCGGCCCCACCATGTGCAGGCCGACCACGCGGTCGGTGGCGTCTTCGACCAGCAGCTTCATGAGCGTGCGTTCGGTGCTGCCGCTCAGCGTGTGTTTGAGGGCCTTGAAGTCGGCACGGAACACCGTGACCTTGCCGAACTTCGCGCGCGCATCGGCCTCTGAATAGCCGACCGTGCCGATGTTGGGGTGGGTGAAGACGGCCGTCGGCACAAACTCATAACTCATGTTGCGCGGTTTTTTGCCGGCGGCGGGGCCAAAGAGCTGGTCCACCACCACCATGGCTTCGCCCAGCGCCACCGGTGTCAGCTGCATGCGCGCCGTCACGTCGCCCAGCGCATAGATGGACGGCACCGAGGTCTGGTAGTGCGCATTGACCTGGATCGCACCTGCAGCGTTGACGGCCACACCGGCAGCTTCGAGCCCGATGCCGTTCGCGTTGGGAATCCGCCCCGTGGCGTAGAGCACGGTGTCCACCTCCAGGCTTGCGCCGTCCTTGAGCGTCACCTGCAGGCCCGTGGCGGTTTTGGCGATGGCGGCAATCTCTGCACTCAACTGCAGGGTGATGCCGGTCTTGCTCATCTCGGCGGCAATGAAGCGCCGCACGTCATCGTCAAAACCGGTCAGCAGCATGTCGCGGCGATGGACCTGGGTGACCTGTGAGCCCAGTCCGTTGAAGATCGAGGCGAATTCGCAGGCGATGTAGCCGCCGCCCACCACCAGCAAGCGTTTGGGAAACGGGTTGAGGTCGAACATGTGGTCGGAGGTCACCACGTGCTCGCGCCCAGGAAGCGCCGGCACGGTAGCGGTGCCGCCGGTAGAGACCAGAATGGTTTTGGCGGTGAATTTCTGGTCGTCGACCTCGACCGTGTGGGCATCGAGCAGCCGGGCCCAGCCCTTGACGATCTTCACGCCCGAAGTTTCAAGTAACTGCACATAGATGCCGTTGAGCCGCGAAATCTCGCGGGCGCGGTTGGCCTTGAGCACGTCCCAGTCAAACACCGGCGACTCGCCGACCCAGCCGAAGCCGCGCGACTCTTCAAAGCTGTCGCCATAGTGGGCGGCGTAGCTGTAGAGCTTTTTGGGAATGCAGCCCACGTTCACGCAGGTGCCGCCCATCGCGGCGAATTCGGCCAGTCCCACACGGGCGCCGCGTTGGGCCGACATGCGCGCGGCACGCACCCCGCCGCTGCCGCCGCCGATCACAAAAAGGTCAAAATCAAAAGTCTGCATTCGCTTCTTTCAGTGGGTGCCGGCAGCGCTGGCTGCGGGCATGTCAGGACCGGAATTCCCGCAACTCGTGTTTGATCCACTCAATGAACACCCGGGTGCGCATGGGCAGCAGCCGGGCGTGCGGGTAGACCACATTGATGGGCCGGGGTGGCGGCTCAAAATCCTCCAGCACGATGCGTAAATGTTTTGTCTGCAAAAACGGCGCGACCTGATAAGAGAAAAAAGAGCCCAGGCCCGCCCCCGCGGCGCAGGCCGCCACGGCCGGCGCGATCTGGTTGAACTCCAGATTACCACTGACCGCCAGTCGCAGCTGCCGGCCCTGGACATTGAACGGCCCCCACGTGGGGGCATGGCCGCTCACGCGCACGCAGTTGGCGCTGAGCAGTTCGCGCGGGTGTTTCGGCACACCGTGGCGCCGCAGCCAGGCCGGGCTGGCTACCACCAGGCGCCGGATGTGCCCGATGTTTTGCGCCACCAGGCTGGAGTCTTCGGGCTCGCCGATTCGAATGCCGACGTCGATGCCTTCTTCCAGCAGATTCACCACGCGGTCCAGCAGCACCATGGAGCAGCGCATCTTGTCGTGGTGCTGCACAAAGCGCGTCACGGCAGGCGCCACGTGCATTTGCCCGAACAGCATGGGCGCGGTAATCGTCAGGTGGCCCGCGGGTTCGGCCGCGTCGGCCGTCAGCGCCGCTTCTGCGTCCGCGAGTGTGGCCAGCACCTGCCGGCAGCTTTCCAGGTGGCGCCGGCCTTCCTCGGTCAGTGAGATGCGGCGCGTCGTGCGGTTAAAGAGGCGCACGCCCAGCTGCGCCTCGAAGCCGGCCAGCGTGCGCACCATCGCCGGCAACGAAGATTCCATGACCTGGGCCGCGGCCGTCAGGCTGCCTTGTTCGGCAATGTGAATAAAGGCCTGCATGGCACGGAGTTTGTCCATGGCGACATGCTACGCCTGTTGCAGTGATTCATCCACTAAATGGATTAGTTAAATGTCATGAGAGCCATTTATTCAAAATATCGGCTCAAACAAAATCCACTCCCGAGAGCCAAGATTTTTCAACCTGCCGAAAGCCCCACCATGAGCACACCCGCCGCCAAAGCCCAGCCCGCACAACCCATACGCCTGTACCGCGTCGCCATCTCCGGCCATTCGCACCGGGTGGAACTGTTTCTCTCGCTGCTGGGCCTGCCCTTCGAGCGCATCGAGATCGACCTGGCCACCAAAGGGCACAAAACGCCGGCTTTCCTGGCCATGAACGCCTTCGGCCAGGTGCCGGTGATCCAGGACGGTGAAGTCACGCTGGCCGATTCCAACGCCATCCTGGTCTACCTCAACGCACGCTACGCGCCGGATGCCGAGCAATGGCTGCCGCGCGACCCGCTGGCCGCTGCGGCGGTGCAGCGCTGGTTGTCGGTCGCTGCGGGGCAGCTCGCCTCCGGCCCGGCCGCCGCGCGCGTCATCCAGCTGTTCAAGCGGCCGGAAAGCCCGGAAGCCATTGAGCGCGCGCATGCCCTGTTCGCGGTGATGGAGCAGCAACTGGGCCAGTCGGCTTTTCTCGCGGGCAGCACCCCCACACTGGCCGACATCGCCAACTACAGTTATTCGGCCCATGCGCCGGAGGGCAAGGTCTCGCTGGAAGCCTACCCGCGCATACGCGCCTGGCTGGCCCGCATCGAGGCCTTGCCGCGCTTTGTGCCCATGGTCAGGACGCCGATAGGGCTGGCCGCATGAGCACTGCCACTTTCCACGAAGGCGAGCGCGCCGCGCAAGCGCGCGTGGGCGCGGCCGTGCGTGCGCGCATGGCGGAAATCGGCCCGCGCGTGATCCGCGACTTCATGCCCGACCAGCACCGCGAGTTTTTTGAGCAACTGCCTTTTGTGGTCGCCGGCACGGTGGACGCTGCCGGCCAGCCCTGGGCCTCGGTGCTGGCCCAGCCGCCGGGTTTTATCCACTCGCCCGATGCGCATCACCTGGTGCTGCGCGCCCAGCCGCTCGCAGGTGATCCCCTGCAAGGCACGCTGGCGAATGGCGCCGCGATAGGCTTGCTGGGCATAGAACCGCACACGCGCAGGCGCAACCGCATGAACGGCATTGTTCGCGGCGTGAGTGCCTCGGGCTTCGCGGTGGAGCTGAGCCAGAGTTTCGGCAACTGCCCCAAATACATCCAGGCGCGCGAGTCGGTGTACGTGGAGCGCCCCACGTCTTCAGCGGGGCCGGTGGTGCACGCGTCGGCGCAACTGAACGATGCGGCGCGTCGCATGATTGAACAGGCGGATACGCTGTTCATCGCCACAGCCTATGCGGGCAACGGTGACGCGGCTGGCCGTGCCGGCGGTGTCGACGTGTCGCACCGCGGTGGCAAGCGCGGCTTTGTGCGCGTGGAAGCAGACGGCACCCTGACCATGCCGGATTTCGTCGGCAACTACTTCTTCAACACCTTGGGCAACCTGGTGGTGAACCCGCGCGCCGGCCTGCTGTTCATCGATTTCGATAACGGCGACCTGCTGTACCTGGCCGTCACGGCCGACATCGTCTGGGACGGGCCCGAGGTGCAGTCCTTCGCCGGCGCGCAGCGCCTGATGCGTTTCAAGGTGCAGTCCATGCGGCTGGTGGAGTCTTCCTTGCCGCTGCGCTGGGGCGAGGCGGAACTCTCCCCGGTGCTGGAAGCTACCGGCGCCTGGGCTTAGCCTATGGCTTCGAGCGCGAGTTCGCGCTCCAGCCAGGCGCGAAACTTCTGCACGGCGGGCCGCTCTGCACTGTGGGCTGAGGTCACGATGCGGTAGCCCAAACCCGCGACCGTCTCGCCGGGCAAGACAACCGTGAGCTGGCCGCTGCGCAACAGCGGCAGCACCAGTGGCGTGCGCCCTATCGCGACGCCGGCGCCTTGCACGGCCGCGGTCAGCACGTGCTCGTACTGCGAAAAATACAGGCACGGCTGTTGCGCCGATTGCCTCAAGTCCAGGCGCTCGTACCAGTCCGGCCACGACATCCAGGGGAAACGCGTGGCCGGGTCGTAATAGACCAGTAGCGGTGTGGCCGTGATGTCGGCGGCGTTACGAATGCGCGTCGCGACGGCCGGCGCCGCCACCAGCAGGGCCTGCTCCTGCAGCAGGGGTGGCGGGTCTTCGCCGCCCGGCAGCACAGGGTAGAGCCGCACGGCCAGATCCATGCCTTCGCGCTCCAGGTTGACGCGCGTTTCCGTGGCGTCGACGCGCACATCGATGGCGGGCTCCAGCAACTGGAACCTGGCGAGTTTGGGCGCCAGCCACAGCGCGGCGAAAGAGGGCGTGGTGGTGACAGCCACAGAGACCCTGTCCACCGCCAGCATGCGGTCCACGGCCGAGGCCAGCTGCGCCAGCGCGGCGCGGGCCGTCTCATAAAGCTCACGGCCTTGCGGTGTCAGGCTCAGGCCCTTGCCGCCACGCAGGAACAGCGCCGTGCCCAGCGCATCTTCCAGGCTTTTGATCTGCTTGCTCACGGCCGACTGCGTGACGCACAGCTCTTCGGCGGCGGCTGTGAAGCTCAGGTGCCGCGCGGCGGATTCGAAGCCGCGGATGGCATCGAGCGACATGGCGCGCAGTGCGCTGGTGGAAGGGCTGTTCAGCATGGCATGAATGATTGGAATACCCCGTATGACAAACCATCCGGCCGCGCGGACCGGTTCCAAAGAAGAATCAAACCACACTTTTGAAGGAGTCCGCCATGCATGCCCTGCAAACCCCACAAACTCCACAGACCCCGCTGGAGCTCGGGCCCATCCCGAAACCGATGCGCCTGCCGCGCGGCCAGGTCCTGACCTGCACCGGCGGTTGCCTCTGGATCACCAGCGATGCGCTGGCCGGACGCCGGGACAGCGACATCGTGCTGGAAAGCGGCCAGTCTTTTGTCACGCCGCAAGCCGCCATCTACTTTGTGGGCGCCCCGCGCGGTTGTGGTGTCCTGGATTTTCCACCCGTCCTCCAACGCGCGGAGATCCCATGCTGATAGAAACCGGACGCCGCGGCCAGCATGTGGTACTCACCCTGAACCGCCCTGAAAAACTCAATGCGCTCAGCTATGAACTGATCGACGAGCTCATGGACAGGCTGAACGCCCTGGAGCGCGACGACAGCGTGCGCTGCCTGGTGCTGACGGGGCAGGGCGATAAAGCCTTCAGTGCGGGCGCCGACATTGCGGGTTTCGCACCTGACGTCGCCGCCTCGCCCGAGGCAGCGTGGCGCAACTTCGTGATGCGCGGCCAGGCCATGACGCGGCGTATCGAAAACTATTCCAAGCCCATCATCGCGGCCGTCAACGGCATCGCCTTCGGCGGCGGTTGCGAAACCATGGAGGCCTGCAGCCTGGCCATCGCGTCGGAACATGCCAGCTTTGCCAAGCCCGAAATCCGGCTTGGCTTTCCGCCGCCCTTTGGCGGCACGCAGCGCCTGCCCCGCCACATCGGCCGCAAGCGCGCCAACGAAATGATCCTGACCGGCGACGCCATCAGTGCCGAGGAAGCCCTGCTGATAGGCCTCATCAACCACGTGGTGCCGGCCCATGACCTGCTTCCGGCGTGCCTGCGAATGGCTGACCGCATCGCCGAAAACTCCGCCGTGGCGGTGACGGCCTCGCTACGCGCCGTGACGCGGGGCTTGAATGTTTCCATCGACGAAGGCCTGGCCATCGAGGCGGCCCAGTTCATGGTCGCCGCGGCTTCGCCAGACGCACGAGAGGGAACGGCAGCGTTTTTGGAGAAGCGGCAGCCTGTATTCCTTCATCGCTGAGATTGCATTCCTCCACAGGCCGCACAGCACAACACGACATATCAAGAGGTCTCATGATCACTGTGTTCACAACCTTCACTTTGCCAAAGCCCGTCACTCGCGAGGAAGCTCGCAGCATCTTTCTGAGTACCGCGCCAGGATACCAGGGCGTGCAAGGTTTGTTTCGCAAGACCTACGTGCTTTCACTGGACGGGCTCACGGCAGGTGGCGTCTATCTGTGGAATTCGCGTGCAGAGGCCGACGCCCTGTACACAGCATCCTGGCGAGCATTCGTCCGGGAGAAGTACGGCACGGAGCCAACCGTCACTTATTTCGAAAGTCCGGTGGTGGTCGATAACGTCACCGGACAGATCCTTGGCGGCAAAGACCATGGGCTGCAAATGTAGCCATGTTCAGTCCGCTGAAGGCCTGGCATCGATAATGGGGGATGAGTTCCTCTCCTTCCCCTTCTTCCCCTTCTTCCGCCGGCAATACAGACTTCGCCAGCCTGCCCCTGAATGCCGCTGTGCTGGCCAACCTGCAGCAGCTCGGCTACCTCAGCATGACGCCCATCCAGGCTGCCAGCCTGCCGGTGGCGCTGCTGGGCAAAGACCTGATTGCCCAGGCGAAAACCGGCAGCGGCAAGACCGCCGCCTTTGCGATACCTCTGCTGGCCAACCTCAATGCACGGCGCTTTGCGGTGCAGGCCATGGTGTTGTGCCCCACGCGTGAGCTGGCCGACCAGGTGGCGACCGAAATCCGCCGCCTGGCGCGGGCCGAGGAAAACACCAAGGTGGTGGTGCTGTGTGGCGGTGTGCCGCTGCGCAACCAGACCGCCAGCCTGGAAAACGGCGCGCACATTGTGGTGGGCACACCCGGCCGCATCATGGACCACCTGGCCCGCGGCAATTTGACCCTGGAGGCGCTGAACACCCTGGTGCTCGATGAAGCCGACCGCATGCTGGACATGGGCTTTTTCGAGGACATCGTCACTGTCGCCAAACAGTGCCCGAAAGAGCGGCAGACCCTGCTGTTCTCGGCGACCTATCCCGAAGGCATTGCCAAATTAAGCCAGCAGTTCATGAAGACGCCGCAAACCATCACGGTTCAGGCCCAGCACGAGAAGACCAAGATCCAGCAGCGCTGGTACCAGGTGCCCGACAGCGACCATGACGAAGCCCGCCTGGGCGCCGTCGCGCAGGTGCTGCGGCATTTCCGCCCGGCCAGCACGCTGGCGTTCTGCAACACCAAGTCGCAGTGCCGCGCACTGGTGGCCTATTTGAAAGAGCAGGGGTTTAGCGCGCTGGCGCTGTTCGGCGAGCTGGAGCAGCGCGAGCGCGACCAGGTGCTGGTGCAGTTTGCCAACCGCAGTTGCTCGGTGCTGGTGGCCACCGATGTGGCCGCCCGCGGCCTGGACATCGCGCAACTCGCGATGGTCATCAACGTCGACGTGACGCCCGATGCCGAGGTACACATCCACCGCATTGGCCGCACCGGCCGCGCCGACGAAGAAGGCTGGGCCATCAGCCTGGCCAGCATGGACGAGATGGGCTACGTCGGGAAAATCGAGGTGCTGCAAAAGGCTGAATCTGAATGGCACAAACTGATCGAGCTGACGCCGGCCAGCAATGAGCCGTTGCTACCGCCCATGGTGACGTTGCAGATTGTGGGTGGGCGCAAGGAAAAAATCCGCGCCGGCGACGTGCTGGGCGCGCTGACCGGCGAGGCCGGCTTCACGCGCGAGCAGGTCGGCAAGATCAACGTGAATGAGTTCTCCACCTATGTGGCGGTGGACCGCTCGATTGCCGCCGAAGCCCTGCACAAGCTGTCCACCGGGCGGGTCAAGGGCAAAAGCGTGAAGGTGCGGCTGCTGGATGACGAACCTGAAGGCCGTTGACCCGAATTTGCAAGAAAAATCTGCCTCCAGCCCATATCTGACGGGCGCAAGCAGCTATTGAATTAATAGCAAATGAAGAGTTGGGTCATGCCGGCAGCCCTGACGTGTAGGCGCCCATGCCACCCGCAAGCCGGACACCACGTATTCATGGCGGACGCCAAAGCCGCAAATCGCCGCAAACCGCCGGTATCCGCCTCGAAGAGGTCCACAATGACCGGTACACCAGATCAGCGCGCTTTTGCGCAGGTGCCCGCCTGCGGCGAGCGCCACGCTGAGAGGCTCCCTTCATTGATTGACGATTGCGCGGCGGCAGGCTTGCTCCAGGCCTGACCCTTGCGCAACGGCAAGGAAAGAATCCATGGTCAGGCTCCAGTTTTCCGTCGAACTCAACTACGACGTCGCGCCTCCGGGCGGCGACTTCATCTTCAACGTCCACGCGGCGCACACGCAGCAGCAGATCGTGCAGGCCGAAAACCTGCAGGTCAGCCAGCCGGTGCCCTTCACCATCGACACCGACCCGGCGAGCCGGAACCGTTACCTGCGCCTGCAGGCCCAGCCCGGCCCACTGAGCGTGCGCTATGAAGCCACCGTAGACATTTACCACTACACAGCGGTTCCCGGTGAGCTGGGCGAGGTGCCGGTCTGCCAGCTTCCCGGTGCCGTGCTGCCCTACATCTACCCGAGCCGCTACTGTCAGTCCGACCGGCTGCAGAAGCTGGCCTCCAACGAGTTCGGTCATTTGCAGCAAGGCTACAGCCGGGCAGAAGCCATCTGCCAGTGGGTGCAGCAGCGCGTGAGTTTCGAGTCCAACAGCTCGCACGGCAGCACCTCGGCGATCGACACGGTGGTGGAGCGCGTCGGGGTGTGCCGCGACTTCGCGCACCTGATGATTGCGCTGTGCCGCGCCCTCAACCTGCCGGCGCGTTTTGCCACCGGCATCGATTACGGCGCCGACCCTGCGCTCGGCCCCACCGACTTCCATGCCTATGTCGAGGTCTACCTGGGCCATCGCTGGTACCTGTTCGATCCGTCAGGCACCGCCATTCCCATGGGTTTTGTGCGGTTTGCCACCGGCCGGGATGCGGCCGATGCGGCTTTTGCCATGCTGTTCGGCAGCGTCACGTCCAGTGCGCCCATCATCCAGATCCAGGCCATTCCTGATGGCTATGGGCAACTGGTCGTCCCGCAGCGCGTGAACCATGCGCTCTCGACCGACGGCCTCTGAGGGCCGACGCAAGCGTTGTTTATTAACGGCCAGCAATGGCCGCACGGTTCGACGCGAGGACGTTATTCTTCTCCAGCCGTCCGCCGGCCTGGACCGCGGCGATCCAGGCGTCGGTGGAGCCTGTGGCGGCAAAGCGCGAGTGAAACACCACGCTGAACACGCGGTGGATTTCTTCGGCGCTGGCCTGGCCGGCCTCGTTGGCATACGGCAGTGCGCCACTGGCATCCTGCAAAAACTCCACATGCAGGCCGCGGTGCGTGGCCTCAAAAATCGTGGACGCGTCGCAGTTGTGCGTCATGTAGCCGATCACGGTCAGGGTGTCGATGCCGTTTTTATCCAGCCATCCGGCGAAGTCGGTGCCGGTGTAAACGCTGGGCCAGGATTTTTCAATGTAGTGGTCGCGCGGGCGGCTGGCCACGGTCTCATGCAGTTCCCACAGGGGCGAGCCTTTGGCGAACAGCGGCGACGCGGCCGATTCGCTGTGCTGCACCACCACCACCGGGATACCCGCAGCGCGCGCTGCGTCCATGGCGCGGCCGATATTAGGCAGTGTTTTTTCCACCGGCGGGTATTCGATAAGCAGGCCGCCGCCGCTGAAGTATTCCTTTTGCACGTCGATGACGACGAGGGCGCGGCGTGGTGCTGCGGGCTTTGAGTTCTGGATGGTCATGTGTTTGCTCCTGCGGGTTGTGGCTGAATCAATTGATCAACGGATGCTGATGGTGTGATTGTTGGGCGCGGCACGTTTTCCGGAAAGTGGCCCAATTGACAATATTCGATAGAATCGGGTCATGTCGAAATCATCCCTTTTACGGGCACCTACCGGCGGCAAGTCACGCACCACAAGCCAGCTCAGTACGGTCGCCGTGGTGGCGTTTGACGGCATCAGCCCGTTTCATCTTTCCGTGCCGTGCATGGTGTTTGGCAATGATTTTTCAGGGCCAGACCTGCCGCGCTTCAGGCTGCTGGTGTGCGCCGAAACGCCGGGCAGCCTGCGCACGACTGCCGGTTTCACCATTGCGGTAGAGCACAGCTTGAGCGTGCTGGCCAAGGCGCAGACCGTGGTGGTGCCGTCGTGGCGGGACCCGATGGAGCGGCCGTCCGAAGCCCTGCTCAAGGCTTTGCGTGCGGCGCACAAGCGCGGCGCGCGCATCGTCGGGCTGTGCCTGGGGGCTTTTGTGCTGGCCGAGGCCGGCCTGCTGGATGGCCGGCCCGCCGCCACGCACTGGGCGCTGGCGCCGGCTTTTGCCGAGCGCTATCCGCAGGTCATGTTGCAGCCCGATGTGCTGTATGTGGATGATGGTGACGTGCTGACTTCGGCGGGCACGGCCGCCGGCATTGACTGCTGCCTGCATTTGCTGCGCCGGGACTTCGGCGCCGAAGTTGCCAACCGGGTGGCACGCCGCATGGTGGTGGCGCCGCAGCGGCAGGGCGGGCAAGCGCAGTACGTGGAGCAACCTCTACCCGCCACAGGCTCCGACCACCGGCTGTCGGCCATCCTGGCGTGGGTGCAGGAAAACCTGCGTCAGCCCCACAGCCTCGACACGCTGGCGGCACGTGCCCTGATGAGCCGGCGCACCTTCACCCGGCATTTCCGGCAGATCACCGGCACCACCGTGGGCCAGTGGCTGACCAGCCAGCGTCTGGCGCTGGCGCAGCGGCAGCTCGAATCAACCAGCCGCTCGATGGAGCAGATTGCCCTGGATACAGGATTCGGCTCGGCGGTCTCCCTGCGGCAGCACTTTGCGGCGACGCTTGGAACCTCGCCGTCGATGTACCGACGCGAGTTCCGTAGCAGCTGATTTTGAGGAAATGAGGCTGTTAGCCAATGGTGACGAGCGCAAGCAGCTATTAAAATAATAGCAACTGAAGGGCTTTAAAAGCAGCCGGACGGGACGGCCGCCCGGCCCTGCCGGTCAGGGTTTTGCCGAGGCAGCCTTGGCCGCGGCGCGGCGGCGTTCGAGGAAGGCCTGCAACTCACCGATCACGCCCTTGCGGAAGGCGAGCACGCACAGCACAAAGATCGCGCCGATGATGACGGTGACCCAGGAGCCGACCTTGTCGGCCAGCAGGTTCTGCAGCGCGATCACGATGCCTGAACCCATGATCGGGCCGAAGAAAGTGCCGACGCCGCCCAGCAGGGTCATCAGGATGACTTCGCCCGACATGGACCAGTGCACGTCAGACAGCGTGGCAAAACCCATGACCAGAGTCTTCATCGAACCGGCCAGGCCGGCCAGCGCGGCCGACAGCACAAAGGCCAGCAGCTTGTAGCGGTCTACGTTGTAGCCCAGCGAGATGGCGCGGGGTTCGTTCTCGCGGATCATCTTGAGTACCTGGCCGAAGGGCGAATGCACGATGCGCGAGATGAACAGGAAGCAGGCCACAAAAATCGCCACCACCACGTAATACAGCGTGACGTCGGACTCAAGCGGCAGCAGGCCGAACAGCTTGCCGCGCGGCACGCCTTGCAGGCCGTCTTCGCCGCCGGTAAAGCTCGCCTGCAGGCAGACGAAGTAGACCATCTGCGCAATTGCCAGCGTGATCATCGCAAAGTAAATGCCCTGGCGGCGTATGGCGACCAGCCCGACCAGCAGGCCGATCAGCCCGGCCGCCACCGCACCGGCCAGCAGAGCCAGTTCGGGTGTCCAGTTCTGCGACTTGATGAACCAGCCGGTGACATAAGCGGCAGAGCCGAAGAATGCGGCATGGCCGAACGAGAGCAGGCCGGTAAAACCCAGCAACAGATTGAAGGCGCAGGCGAAGAGCGCAAAGCACAGCAGCTTCATCACAAACACCGGATAGAGACCCAGGAAGGGCGCAGCCAATGCGAATGCCAGCAGGACGAGGTAGGTGATGCGCAGCATGTTGGCGGCTTTGGTGGAGAGGGCGCTCATGGTCAAGCCTCCTTTCCGAAGAGGCCGGCGGGCCGGAACATGAGAACAATCACCATGATGACGAACACCACAATGTTGGAGGCTTCAGGATAAAAGACACGGGTCAGGCCTTCGACGATGCCCAGGCCCAGGCCGGTGATGACCGAGCCGAGGATGGAGCCCATGCCGCCGATCACGACGACGGCAAAGACCACGATGATCAGGTTGGAGCCCATCAGCGGGTTGACCTGGATGATGGGCGCGGCCAGCACGCCGGCCAGGGCCGCCAGGGCGGCGCCCGCGCCGTAGGTGAGCATCACCATCATGGGCACGTTGATGCCAAAGGCCTGCACCAGCGGCGCGTTTTCGGTGCCGGCGCGCAGGTAGGCGCCCAGCCGGGTGCGTTCGATCAGGAACCAGGTGCCCAGGCAGACCACCAGCGACACCACCACCACCCAGGCGCGGTAGATGGGCAGGCGCATAAAGCCGAGGTCCATGGAGCCGGCCAGCAGGTCGGGCACGTTGTAGTTCTGGCCCGAGACGCCGTAAATTTCGCGAAAGACGCCTTCGAGAACCAGCGCCAGGCCGAAAGTCAGCAGCAGGCCGTAGAGCGGATCGAGCTTGTACAGATGTTTGAGGAAAAGCCGTTCGATGATGACGCCTAGAATGCCGACCGTCAGCGGCGCCAGCACCAGCGCGAACCAGTAGTTCATGCCGAACTGGTCCAGCATGATCCAGGCGGCAAAAGCGCCCAGCATGTAGAGCGCGCCGTGCGCAAAGTTGACGATGCCCAGCAGGCCGAAAATCACCGCGAGCCCCAGGCTCAGCATGGCGTAGAAGGCGCCGTTGACCAGGCCCAGCATCAGCTGGCCCATAAACGCTTGCAGGGGAATACCGAAAATTTCCATGGGAACCTGTCAGGACACCGATACCGTTACTTGTGGCGGGAGCGCGAGGGTTTTTCAAAGAAGCAGCCGGTCATTCTGCATTTCTGCGAAATGACCGGCTGGATCGAACCCTCGTTCTACCCCGTTTTTTGTTTTTTTTGTCAGTTCAACGTTTGCGCAGTTGCAGTGATGCTTTACTTCTTGAGAGCCGAGCACTTGGATTCGGCCGCCGTGGTGAACGCCTGCTCGCCCGGCACCTTGGCGATGGTCTTGTAGTAGTCCCATGGCGTGCCCGAATCCTTGGAGCTCTTGACTTCGTACAGGTACATGTCGTGGATCATGCGGCCGTCGGCGCGGATCTGGCCCTTGTTGTAGAAGTCTTCGATCTTCATGCCCTTGAGCGTGCTCATGACCTTGTCGGAATCGGTCGTGCCGGCGGTCTGCACGGCCTTCAGGTAGCTCAGGGTGGCGGAGTAGTCGGCCGCCTGCAGGCTCGAAGGCATGCGCTTGTATTTATCGAAGAAACGCTTGGCGAACTTGCGCGAGGCGTCGTCCTGGTTCCAGTACCAGCTGTCCGCCAGTTGCAGACCTTCGGTGTTGGCCAGACCCAAGGAGTGCACGTCGTTGATGAATACCAGCAGGCCGGCAACCTTCATGGTCTTGCCGATGCCGAATTCCTTGGCGGCCTTCATGGCGTTGGTGAAGTCGCCGCCGGCATTGGCCAGTGCCAGGATTTGCGCCTTGGAAGACTGCGCCTGCAGCAGGAAAGACGAAAAGTCCGAGGCGTTCAGCGGATGGCGGACGGTGCCGGCGACGGTGCCGCCGTTGGCCTTGACCACGGTGGAGGCATCGCCTTCGAGCGAGTAGCCGAACGCATAGTCGGCGGTCAGGAAGTACCAGCTCTTGTTGCCGGCCTTGACCAGCGCGGAACCGGCGACCTTGGCCAGCGATACCGTGTCGTAGGCGTAGTGGACGGTGTAGGGCGAGCAGTCTTCATTGGTCAGGCGGGCGGAGCCGGCGCCGATGACGAGGAAGGGTTTTTTCTTTTCGGTGGTGACTTTGGACATGGCCAGTGCCGTGCCGGAGTTGGTACCGCCAATCAGCATCTGCAGGCCATCCTTGTCGATCCACTCACGCGCCTTGGATGATGCGACGTCGGCCTTGTTCTGGTGGTCGGCGCTTAGCACCTCGACAGGGCGGTTCAAGACCTTGCCGCCAAAATCCTGCACGGCCCACCTCAGCATTTCCGCACCGGCGGGGCCGTCGATGTCGGCGTAAAGGCTGGACATGTCGGTGATGATGCCGATCTTGATCGGGCCAGTGTTCTGCGCATAAGCGGCGCCTGTAAGGCCAAGGGCGAGTGCGGCGGCAAGTGTTTTGAGTTTCATGATGTCTCCTGTTATGGAAGGGGGTGAACCGGGGTGTGGGGAAATCGAAAGGACTGAAAGAGGATTCGACGGAGGGTGCGGCGCGCTTGGGCGTCAGACGCCCAGGTATTCCTGCAGCATGCCCATGTTGCCGGTCAGCTCGCTTTGCGCAAACTGCTTGACGATGCGGCCGTGTTCCATGACGTAGAAGCGGTCGGCCAGCGGCGCGGCGAAGCGGAAGTTCTGCTCCACCAGCACGATGGTGTAGCCCTTGGCCTTGAGCGTGAGGATCATCTCTGCCAGCTTCTGCACGATGACCGGCGCCAAGCCTTCGGAAATTTCGTCGAGCAGCAAGAGGCGCGCGCCGGTGCGCAAAATGCGCGCTACGGCCAGCATCTGCTGTTCACCGCCGGACAGCCGCGTGCCGGGGCTGCTGGCGCGTTCCTTGAGGTTGGGGAACATCGCGTAGATTTCGTCCAGGCTCATGCCGCCGGGGCCGATGGTGGGCGGCAGCATCAGGTTTTCTTCGGCCGACAGGCTGGCGAAAATGCCGCGCTCTTCAGGGCAGTAGCCCACGCCCAGCCGGGCCACCTTGTGCGGCGCCAGCTTGATGGCTTCTTCGCCGTTGATGCGGATGGAGCCTTTGCGCGCGCCCGTCATGCCGACGATGGCGCGCATGGTGGTGGTGCGGCCGGCGCCATTGCGGCCCAGCAGCGTTACCACTTCGCCTTCGTTGACGGTGAGGTTCACGCCATGCAGGATGTGCGACTCGCCGTACCAGGCGTGCAGGTCTTCGATTCTGAGAAGTTCTTTGGTCATAGGGCCAACATCCTGGTCGCCACAGAGGCAAAAGATGTAGAGCAAGCAGGGGCCGCGGAACCGGCTTTGCCGGGCCGCAGGCGCAGCGCCCCCCCGGGGGGCAGCGCATTACACGGAGCCGAAGGCGAGGTGAAAAGCGTGGGGGCCAACATCTAGTGAGCTCCCCGTAGTTCGGTGTTTGCGGTACCCATATAGGCTTCAATCACCAGCGGGTTTGCCGACACTTCGGCATAAGGCCCGTCGGCAATGATGGCGCCGCGCTGCAGCACCGTGATGCGGTCGGCGATCGACGACACCACGTTCATGTTGTGCTCGACCATCAGGATGGTGCGGCCGGCCGAGACTTTCTTGATCAGCTGCGTCACGCGGTCTACGTCTTCATGGCCCATGCCCTGCGTGGGCTCGTCGAGCAGCATCAGTTCGGGTTCCAGCGCCAGCGTGGTGGCGAGTTCGAGCGCGCGCTTGCGGCCGTAGGGCAGGTTCACGGTGAGCTCGTCGGCGAAGTCGCTCAGGTCGACTTCGGCCAGCAGTTCGCGGGCGCGGTCGTGGAGATGAAACAGCGTGTCCTCTGCTTTCCAGAAATGGAACGAGGTGCCGAGATTGCGCTGCAACGCGGCGCGCACGTTCTCAAGGACTGTCATGTGCGGGAAGACCGCCGAGATCTGGAATGACCGCACGATGCCGCGCCGCGCGGTCTGCGCGGGTTGCTCAAACGTGATGTCATTGCCGTTGTAGACAATGCTTCCGCGCGTGGGGATGAGGAATTTCGTCAGCAGGTTGAAGAAAGTCGTCTTGCCGGCGCCGTTGGGCCCGATCAGCGCATGGATATGCCCGCGCTGGACTTTCAGGTCCACGTTGTTGACCGCCACGAATCCCTTGAATTCCTTGGTCAGTCCTCGTGTTTCGAGAATGAACTCCACTGACAAATTGGTTCTCCGGAAGATGGGTTGGATATCACGGGCGCAAGGTGCCGCGGCGGCTGATGCGGCAGCAGGCGCGAACCCGTGAAACACAGGTGGTCATCCTAGCCACCCACCCTCCGAGGCGGTACCGGGTCAGACCCTTAAGTAGTTTTGCGTGATCTAAAGCCCCCACGCTCCCCACTTCGAGCCTACGGCGCGCTGCCCCTTTCCCTACGTACGGGGGCGCTGCGCCTGCGGCCCGGCAAAGCCGGTTCTGCGACCCCTGCTTGATGAGGAGTGCCCCCTCCGGTAGGAAACCGGCGCCCGTATTGGCTTTTTTATTGCTCGCGGTTGCGGCCTGGGCCGCCTTCGCCGCGCTGGCCGCGCGGATTGGTTGCGTCGGCCTGGCGGGACGGTTTGTCTGGGGTGGCGTCGCGTTGTGACTGCTGTTGCTGCTGTTGCTGTTGCTGCAATTGGTGTTGCCGCCGCTGTTGTTGTTCCTGGGCCTGGCGCTGCTGCTCCTGCTGCGCACGTTGTTGCTGTTGTTGCAAATGCTGCTGTTGTTGCAAATGTTGTTGTTGCTGCAGTTGCTGTTGGTGTTGCTGCTGTCTTTGCGCGGCCTGTTGCTGGCGGGTGTTTTCCTGGTCGCGCTGGGCCTGTTCGCGCAGGGCGCGCTGGCCTATGGATTCTTCACCGGAACGGCGCTGCTGTTCCAGCTGGGGACCCTGAAGCTTTTCTCGTTGTTCCTGTTGCTGGCGCAGCTGTTCGCGCTGCGCTTGTTGCTGGCTGCGACGAGCCTGTTCGGCGGTATGGCGGTCGGCGTTGGCGCGTGCATCGGCATTGGCATTGGCATTCGCGGCCTGGGCGCGTTCCTGCGCTTCCTGGCGGGCCCGCGCATCGCGCTGGGCTTGCTCGCGGAGGGCGCGCTGGCCTATGGCCTCTTCGCCCTGGCGGCGTTGCTGTTCCAGCTGGGGGCCTTGCAGGCGTTCTTTTTGCTCCTGCTGCTGGCGCTGCTGCTCGCGTTGCGCGCGCTGGCTGGCCTCGAGGGCGCTGCGGTCCGGTGCGGGCGAGGGCCGTGCGGCTGGCGCTGCGCCGACAGGCGCGCCGGGGGAAGCGGGAGCGGCGGCTTGTGACCGGGCGTCGTGGTCCCTGCCGGCAGCGGGACCGGCGCGGTGCTCGTCCCGGTTGTTGTCATCGGGCCGGCCGTCCCGGCGATCATCCCTGCGGTCGCCGCGGCTGCTGACCACCGGCCGCGTGGCCACGGCGGGCGGCGGCAATGCGGCGGCGGCCACGGGGCGCTGCTGCGCGTGCAGCTCCGACGGATTCGGGCGCTGCGGCAGGGCGCCGCGGTCGGCCACGAGTTGTGCGCGGCCCAGGTCGGCGCTGCTCAGCCGGTGGGGATTGCCGTGCACCGGCCGGCCGCGCTCGAAGTCCTCGCGGCTGACAGCCGTCACCGCTGCAGGCTGGCGCTGGTAGCGGTAAATGTTGGTCACGTTGACGGTGTTGTTGACCACGATGTTGTGGTTCACCTGCGTGACGTAGCGCGGGCTCACGCGGTAGGCGGGACGAAAGGCTTCGCCGGGTGCCAGCGGGAACCAGCCCACACCGGGCCGCGCTGCACCGCCGATGGAAATGTTCCAGTTCACACCGCCGCTGCTGCCGCCCACAAAGGCGACGAGGGCGGGCGCATAGACAGGGCGCGGTGCCAGCCGGCCCGGCACCCAGGCCCAGCGCGGGCCGATCTGTGCCCAGCGGCCATAGTGAAACGGTGCAAACCCCCAGGGTGCGTCGTCCACCCAGGTCCAGCCCCAGGGTGAAACCCAGGCCCAGTGGCCAACACGGTAGGGCGCCCAGTTGGCGGGAACGGCGCGGGGTATCCAGACGGCGCCGTAGGCCGGGTCCTGGCTCCAGTTACCGTAGCTGTCGAGCTGCTGGTAGCCTACGGTTTCGCGCGGTATGTAACGCGCCGAAACCGACTGGTCTTCACGCCGGTCGCGGGCGGCGGCCCACAGGTCAAAACTGTCCTGCTGTGCTGCGCCCGGTCCTGCCGGGGTGAGTTGCGTGCCGCTGAAGTTGGCCTGCTGCCGGCTTTGCAGTGTGACAGGGGCGACGCCGTCGCCATAAATTACGCCGCTGCCCGACTGGGCCACCACGCGCGTCGTGTTGCCGGCAGGGTCGACGTCCAGCCGGTAGTCACCGGGCTGCGACACCACAAACGCGAGATTGGGCGTATCCACTTCCAGCCGCTGGCCTTCATAGAGGGCCCGCACGCGCAGCTTGAGCGTGCCTTGGGCGAGGCGCAACTGGGTGGTGTTGTCGTCCAGTGCCTGGAAATCCAGGCTGGTCTGGCTGTTCATGCGCAGCGCGGTAGAGCCCACATACAGCTCCGAGCGGGCGCCGGGGCCCGTCCATAGCCTGTCGCCGGCTGTCAGCGGCCGGTTCAGCACCGCGGGTGTCCAGGCCGACGTTTCTGCCGGGTTGTTGCCGTCGCCCGGTGCGAAGCTTACGGCGCCTTCGGCCAGGTTAAGCCGGGCGACGCGGCCGGGTGGATCCAGCTGGGCGCCCTGAGGCGCGGACTCCTGCGCCCAGGCAACGGGCTGCAGCAGTGCCAGCAGGACTGCAAAGGCCAGCAGCGCGAGGTATCCGTAAAGGTGCGAAGGCCGGAAGGCCATGTGGTCGGTAGGGAACGAATTTGTGTCGCCGGTATCGATTGCTGTCATGTTGAACGCTCTCTTCCTGTCTTGCGGGACATGGATGGACTGGAAGGCGGGCTGACACGTAACGGTCGTGATCGCCAGCCTGATGAGGAGACCTTACCCAGTACAACGTGCGTGACGATGGATGGAGTGCTAACAGGCAGTAAAGATTGCGAAACAGAAGGTTGGAATGAAACGGGATGTAATGCCCGCAGCGGCCGGTCTTTCTGTTGATGGCTTTTTTATGAGAGAAAAACGCCTGCAAGCTAATACAGACGGGCGCGAGCAGCTATCAAAAAAGGAGCAACCGGGCTTTGGCGAAAAAATGGCGCGTGCAATATGAGACGATTGCCCCATGCAAGATTTCTGGCCTTCCAGCGGCTTTTCCCGGCTCCAGCGCAACGCACGCGGCTGGCTCGCACCCTCCGACGACTATCTGCGGCTCTTCCTCGCGCGGCCCGAACTCGCGCCGGTGGCCGAGTCATGCGATGCCGAACGTGCCCTGCACGCCGCACTGGTGGCCGCGCCGTCCCGGCCGGTTTCGCCCGCCGGATTGACGGCCCTGGAAGATGCGGATGCGCGTGACAACTACAACCTGTTTTTGCGATTTCGCGATGGCTTGCTCGCCGCCGGCACGCTGGAGGCGTACTACCTGGGCCTGTTCCCGCGGGACGGAACGGGCCGCATCGACATACCGCCCCTGTTCATCGACCTGATCGCCCAGGCGGTTGTCCACAACCTGCTGGAAGGCTCCACCGATGCGTATGAAGTGCGCGCCGCCGAAATGCTGTTTCGCCCGCAGCGCATCGGCACACAGGACGGCCAGGTGCTGAGCGGTGACCAGGAGGTGATCGACATGTTCAATGAGACCGGCGGTGTGGGCGACTTCGGCCGCTTCCTGGCGGAGGCCAAGGCGCCGGTGCCCCTGGTTGAACTGCAGGTGCTCAATGACGACAACGCTTTCACGTATTGGCAGCAGCCGGGCCGTCACCGTTTTTTGCTGGACCTGACCCATGAGGTCAGCAACGACCTGAGCCACGGCCTGGTCTTGACGATGGTGCGCGCCCGCTCAGGCCTCAAGGCGCTGGCCGGCGTGTTGCAGAAGTGGGTGAAACATTTTCTGGGCATTGAAGTCACCATCCGGCCCGTGCAGAAAGTGGACGACGAGGCATGGCGCTGGCATGTGGGGCTGGACGTGGAGGCCACGGCCTTGCTCAATGACCTGTATGAGGGAAGGGACGTTGCACCCGACCGCCTGCAACGCCTGGTCAGCCTGTTCCGGCTGGAGTTTGTGGATGCGCGGGAAATGCGCAGCGATGTGGCGGGCAAGCCGGTGTACTTGGGGTTGATGATGAACGCCGACGGGGTGGTGAGGCTCAAGCCGCAAAACCTGCTGGTGAACCTGCCGCTGCTGCCTGCAGCTTCCTAGGGGTGTGCGCGGATCAAGCCGGATCGTTTCAGTCGCTGCCCTCCACTTCCACCACCAGCACGCGGGCCTCGCCCACCGGCGAGGCCACATGCTCGGTGCCTACGCTCGCGAAAAAGATGTCACCGGTTTCCAGCATCACGGAGCATTGCCCGCAGTTGTCGCGGTAGCGCATTTCCACACGGCCATCGAGCACCGCAAACACTTCTTCGCCCTCGTTGATATGCCACTTGTAGGGCTTGTCGGTCCAGTGCAGCCGGGTGGTGATGCCCTGCATATTGGCTACTGTCAACGCGCCCCAGGCGCGTTCTGCGGTGAAATCCTTGCTTCGGATGATCTTCATGTCGGTCTCCATCAGGTGCAGTGAAAGCTTCGCCATGCTACGTCGCGGGGCCGGCGGAACCATGAATTCTTCGGCTTCCATTGATTCCGTATCCGCATCACTGAAACGCGCCGTTGAGGACTTGGCAGCGATAAGATGGTTTGCATGAAAAGCGTATTGCTGCCTTGCGGCGAAACCATTCCTGCCTTGGGCATGGGCACCTGGAACATGGGCGATGTGCCGGCGCGGCGCGCCGGCGAACTGGCGACCTTGCGCCTTGGCCTGGACCTGGGCTGTACGCTGGTCGATACCGCGGAAATGTACGGCGAGGGGCTGGCCGAAGAGCTTGTTGGCGAGGCGCTGCAGGGAAGGCGTGATGAAGCTTTCATCGTCACCAAGGTGTATCCGCACAATGCCTCGAAGGCGGGCTCGGTGGCCGCCTGCGAGCGCAGCCTGCAGCGGCTGCGCACCGACCGCATTGATCTCTATTTGCTGCACTGGCGGGGTTCGGTTCCGCTGGCCGAAACCATGCAGGCTCTGATGGCGCTGCAAAAGGCCGGCAAGATCCGTCATTACGGCGTGAGCAACCTTGACCTCTCCGATATGCAGGAACTGTGGCGAGTGCCCGGCGGTCAGGGCGCGCAAACCAACCAGTTGCTGTACAACCTCACGCGCCGCGGCATTGAGTGGGATCTGCTGCCCTGGCTACGCGAACGCAAGGTGCCTGTGATGGCCTATTCGCCGATTGAGCAGGCGCGGCTGCTGCGCCATGCGGGCCTGACCCGCTTCGCCGCGCGTCACGGCATGCAACCCGCCCAGGCGGCGCTGGCCTGGGTGCTGGCGCAGGACGGCGTCATCGCCATTCCCAAAACGGGCCATCCGGAACGGCTGCGCGAGAACGCCGCGGCGGCGCAGATCCGGCTCAGCGATGAACAACTGGCTGAACTGGATGTGTTGTTCAAACCGCCTTCCCGCGCCACCTCGCTGGAGATGATCTAGACCTTTCCAGGGGTCAACGCGTCAGCCACATCCCTACTGCCAGCAAGGCCGCCTGGACGGCCATGGCGATGTAGAGCGGCTTGCGGGAAGGCGTAGCGGCATCATGCAGCGTCTGGCCAATACGCTGTGCGAGTAGCGTGCGCAACACGGGGTCAGGCGCACCTGGTGCTGGCGCAGGTGCGGCCTCGGCGGCGCGGGCCTGCTGCCATTGCGCCAGGACATCAGCCAGCGGCAGGCGGTTCACCACAAAATTGATCATGCCGCGCACGGCGCGTCCCTGGCCCAGCACGGGCGCCAATTGCTGACCAATGGCATCGGCCGACAGCATCTCTGACACCCGTTCGAGTGCACCCTTGGTTCGCGGCATGGCCTCGATACGACCGGCAATCGCATCCGTCAAGCGCTGGGACATGGCTTCTCCATGACCCGTCACGACTTGCTGTATGGCCCGGCTGCGGCCACGCGCCACGCCCAGCATCAGGTAAATCGGTACAAAGGCCAGCAGCAGCATGCTGACCAGCAAGGGCGGTGAAAACAGCAAGGCGAGGACGGCGCCGGCGCCGCCTGCGTGCGCTGCGGCAGGCATGCCAGGGCCGGACAGCCGGCTCAGGTAGAAGAAGAACACGCCACCGCCCAGCAGGAAAGCCAGCAAACCACCCATGGCGACAGAACCGGCAAACGCCACACCGGCTTTGGCACCGGTCCGCACCATCGATGGCGCAGCGGAAGAGTTTGATGACATGCAAGGCCCCCTTTATTTTGAAGGGCTGATCATAAGCGGCGCTCGCGGCGGCACAGGTGGTGCACGGCAGGCACTGCAGCTCATCCGCGCCATCGCCGATCGAGACGCCGGACCCCGCGGATCACGGTCCAGCCGCGCGGCACCGCCATGTTGTATAGACAGGCCGGCGAATAAAATCGAAGGTCAAACTGGCTGCGAGCGAGTGCGTCTTTTCCATTCGCCTTATGCTTGGCAAGCCCCATAAGGAGACCTTCCCCCATGCTTCGCAAGTTTTTGTCGTTCATCGCCCTCGCGCTCGTACTCTCTGCCGCGCAGGCCCAGACATACCCGGCCAAGCCGATACGCCTGATCGTTCCGTTCCCGCCTGGCGGCGGCACCGACATCCTGTCACGCCTGGTGGCCACCAAACTGACGGAGGCCAGCAAATGGACCGTGGTGCCCGACAACCGCGGCGGCGCCGGCGGCACCATCGGCATTGCCGAAGCCGTACGCGCAGCGCCCACGGGCTATGACATGGTCATGGGCCAGAAGGACAACCTGGTTGTTGCCCCCTGGCTCTACAAGAACCTCAGCTACGACCCGACCAAAGACCTGGTGGCAGTGGCCCACGTGGCCTACACGCCGGTCGTGATCGTCACGGGCGTGCAGTCGCGCTTCAAGACGCTGGCCGACGTGGTGGCGGCAGCCAAAACCGCGCCCGACTCCATCACCTACGGCTCGCCCGGCAACGGCACGACCATCCACCTGGCCGGCGAAATCTTCAACAGCGCCGCCAACATCAAGCTGCGCCACGTGCCTTACAAAGGCTCGAACCCGGCCATGATGGATGTACTGGCCGGCAATGTGGACCTCATGGTGTCATCACTGCCGTCGGCCATCGCCCAGATCAAGTCGGGCAAGCTGCGCCCGCTGGCCGTCACCTCGGCCCGTCGCAGCACCTCACTGCCCGAAGTGCCTACAGTGGCCGAATTGGGCTACAAGGACTTTGACGTCAGCACCTGGTATGGCCTCTTCATGCCGGCCGGCACCTCCAAGGACATCGTCGCCACCGTCAATGCCGAGGTCAACAAGCTGCTAGGCATGCCCGAGATGAAGGCCGCCATCCACGCCCAGGGCGCTGAGGTGCAGAACATGACGCCCGAGCAGTTTTCCGCGTTGCTCAAGAGCGATTACCTGAAGTGGAAGGGCATCGTGCAGGCTTCCGGCGCGACCATCGAGTAAGCCGGTTCACGCTTTTTCGCGCAAGGCGGCGCCCCGATGGGCGCCGCCTTTTTTTATGGGCCGCAGCGCTCCGTGTAAACCCTAAGAGGCAAAAGTCCGGGTACGTGACATGATCTAGTCATCTATAGGACTAGATCAATTATGGCCATTTCAGCAAACCCTTCGCTGACCTTGGTTCCCGCCGAACCGGGCCAAAGCCGTTATGCCGCCCTGGCCGCCGCCATGCGCGCGCGCGTGGTGGCGGGCGAGTGGCCGCCGGGCAGCGCCTTGCCGGCCGAGCAGACCCTGGCCGCCGAGCACGGCGTGGCCTTGGGCACGCTGCGCCGCGCGCTGGAACTCCTGGCCGACCAGGGATTGATCGAACGCATCCACGGCCGCGGCACCTTTGTGCGTGCCGGCATGACGGGCGGCACCATGATGCGGTTTTTCCGCTTTGGCGAAGGCACTGGCGAAGTGCCGGCCTCGCACATCATTTCGCGCCGGCTGCTGGTCGCACCCGCCGAGGTGGCGCGGCGTCTCGGCCTTGCACGCGGCGATATGGCGCTGCGGCTGCAACGCGTGCGCTCGCTCTCGGGCCAGCCCTGTGTTTATGAAGAAATCTGGCTGCCGCCGGCCCTGTTCGCCGGGCTCGCCGAGGGCGACGCTGGCGGCTGGGGCGACCTGCTCTACCCGATGTTTGCCGAGCGCTGCGGCGTGCACGTGGCCCGCGCGGTCGATGAAATCAGTTTCGGCGCGCTCACGGCGGCGCAGGCCGGCCACCTGGCCTTGTCGGCCGGCCATCCGTGCGCGCTGGTCACGCGCAGCGCCTACGACCTGGCCGGCCATTGCGTCGAAGTGCGCTACACGCGGGGCGATGCCCATGCCTTTCACTACACCGTCACCATCACCTGAACGCCCAGACCCCTCACCGAAACTGGAGAAAACCATGTCACACCCAAGCAACCGCCCTGCAAGCAAAGTGCAACCTTTGAACCGCTCGCGCCGCCTCGTGCTGCAGGCCGCGGGTGCGGCCGTCGTCGCACCCTGGACCTTTGCCGCCCATGCCGCGGGCGGCGGCGCCGACCTGATGGCGCGCCTGATCGCGCCACGCATGGCGGACTTCCTGGGCCAGCCCGTGCTGGTCGACAACAAGCCCGGCGCAGGCGGCCAGATCGCCGCGACGCAGGTGGCGCGCGCCGTGCCCGACGGCACGCAGTTGCTGGTCGATGCCTCGTCCTTCGCCGTCAATCCCGCGCTTTACCCCAAGCTGCCCTACGACACCGACACGGCTTTCGCGGCGCTGGCGGTGCTGGCGCAGTTCCCCAACGTGCTGGTGTGCGCGCCCGGTTTTGAGGCCAAAAGCGTCAAGGACCTGATACGCCTGGCCAAGGCCAAACCCGGGCAGATTGCCTATGCCTCTTCGGGCAACGGCTCGGCCCAGCACCTGGCTGGCGCGCTGTTTGAAGACCTGGCCGGCGTCAAGCTGGTGCACGTGCCTTACCGCGGCGGCGGCCCGGCCATGAACGACGTGATGGCTGGCCAGGTGCCGCTGTTCTTCGCCAACGTGGCCTCTTCGCTGGGGCAGATCCAGTCGGGCCGGCTGCGTCCGCTGGCGGTGACCAGCCGCCGCCGCACGCGCTCGCTGCCCGACATGCCGACCATGGAAGAAGCCGGCGTGCCGGCGTATGAAGTGCTCGAATGGAACCCGGTGCTGGCGCCCGCCGGTATAGACGCCAAATCCAAGGCCGCGCTGATCGCCGCCATCCGCAAGACCATGGGCGACCCCGAAGTACTGGGCCGCATCCGCAGCCTGAGCGGCGAGGCTTTTCCCGATGGCCCGGAAGCCCTGACCCAGGCTTTCCTCAAGGCCCAGCAGCTCAAATGGGGCCGCATCGTCAGGGACCGCAAGATCACCACGGGTTAAGCGGTGCAGAGTTCCACACCTGACCTGGTGGCGCCCGGCTGGGACAGTCACGTCCATGTATTCGATGCGCAGGCGCCGGTGGCCGGTGGCCACTACCGGCCCGTGCACCGGCCGCTGGCCGACATAGCGCAACTGGCCCAAAGCCATGGCTTCGGCCACCTGGTGCTGGTGCAGCCCAGCGTCTATGGCGCCGACAACACAGTGCTGCTGGATGCCTTGCGTGCCGGTGGCGGGCGCCACCGCGGTGTGGTGGTGCTGCCGCCTTCCATCGACGATGCGGCGCTGCAGGCCATGCATGCGCTCGGCGTGCGGGGTGTGCGCTTTAACCTGGTGTCTCCCGTCGGGGACAGCCTGAAGGCCGGGGAGGGTGAAGGTGCCCGGGACAGCTTCCAGGCCCTGGCGCCGCGCTTGCGTGCGCTGGGCTGGCATGTGCAGTGGTATGCGGCACCGCAAGACCTGCCCGTGATCGCGGCCATGCATGCGGCCAGCCCGGTACCGGCGGTGCTGGACCACCTCGCCGGCATGCACGCCGGCGTTCCTCCGGATCACCCGGCCTGGCTGGCGCTGGAGCAGCTCGCCGACCAGGGCGCCTGGGTCAAGCTCTCGGGCTGGTACCGCCTGGGGGCGCAGGCGCCGTATGAGACGCTAGACGAGACCATCCGCAAGGTCGCGGGGCTGTTCGGTCGGCGCCTGGTCTGGGGCTCCGACTGGCCGCACACCGCCTTTGCACCCGACGCGCTCCCCGCCTATGCCAGCACCTGGGAGCCCGTGGCGCGCACGCTGGCGGCGGCCCAAACACAGCGTGCCCGGGAGCAGGCGCCGGCCGCCTTGTACGCCTGATAAGCCCGGCGGGAGGCCTGCAGCCCGGAGTGGCTTAAAATCACGGGCTACGCCATTTTTAACCCGGAGTCTTCCATGCCCAAGAAAATCAGAGTCGAAGCCGACATCTGCGCCCCCAAGCCAGTCCCTCCCAAGGGCTACACGATCACGACCGGCCGCGGCCAGAAGATCAGCCTGGAGCGCGGTTCGCACACCCGCAGCAAAAAGAACCCAGGCAAGCGCCCTCACCAGGGTTGAGCCGGTCTGCTGATGCGGCCCCTTGAGGCTGCATCCATAAAAAAGCGCCCTGGGGGCGCTTTTTTTTATGCCGTTGGGATCACGCGTCTGAATGAACAGCATGGGCATGGCGGCTCAGGCCTGGCCTGTTTTAGCTCTCGAGCGCAGCCGCCATGCGGTGCGGCATGAGGCGTTCGCGTGGCGCTTCGCCGCCCCACAGGCTCAACATCAGGTCCACGATGACCGGTCCGAAATCCTGATGCGGAATTTCGACCGAGGTGAGCCACGGGGCGAGCCAGGCATTGATCGGGTTGCCGTCGATGCCGACCAGCTCGCAATCGCCGGGCACCCGGATCCCGCTCTCGCGGGCCACACGGTGCAGCCCATAGGCGACCTGGTCGCTGATGCACATGGCGCCACGCGGCCAGGCACCGGGCGTCGCGAACTGGGCCCCGGCGGCGTAGCCGATTTCCAGGTGCGAGATGCCCGGGGCCTCTACCCGACGGATCCGGTCGGCTGACAAGCCTCTGGCGCCGGCCCGCTCGCAGAAGCCCTGCACGCGTTCCCTGGTCGTGGACGATCCGCGCGACGGAAATACCACGGCCGGCGCGTCGATGCCGCGGTCGAGCAGGTAGTCTGCGGCGGCGCCGCCGGCCGCCAGGTTGTCCGGTCCCACGAAGGAACATGTGCCGAACGGGCTGCGCCGACTCACGAAGACCATCGGCGCACCGCGCTCCACGAAGTCGCGCAGGCCGGCACTGGGCTGGGCCGCGACCATCACGTAGCCCTGCACGACCTGCGAACGCATGGCGTTGAGATAGTCGTCCTGCAGCTCCGGCCGGTCGTGCGTGTCGCACAGGATCATCGTGTAGCCGGCCTCGCGCAGCGCGGCCTCGGTGGAGGCGGCTAGCGTAGCCATCACCGGGTTGTCGAGGTTGGCGGCCAGCATCGCGACCAGGCGGCTCTCACGGTTGCGTAGCGCGCGTCCCAGCTGGTTGGGGTGGTAGCCCACGGTCTTGATCGCCTCGCGTACGCGCGCCAGCGTTTCCGGCGAAGCCCGCCGGGTCTCGCCGTTCACGATGCGCGAGACGGTGGAGATTGAGACGCCGGCCTGCACAGCGACTTCGCTCAGCGAAACCGGGCCGACGCCCCTGCGCCTGCGCGGGGTGTCGTCGGTCATCGGTGCGGTCGGCAGGCCTGCCGGGTCTGGACGCCGCAGCGAATGACGGGTTGGCGCGAAGTCCGGACATGTGGATGGCCAGGCGGGAGTCCGGCGAGTGGAAAGCGAAGCATCGATGGGTCGTATTTTGGGAAAACAAGGGCCGAGGGCGGTGGCCCGATTAGTGCGGGCCAAGACAAAACATATAACCGAGAAAACCGCAGCTGACAAGTATGGCAAACGATTGCCAAACATTGGCAAACGTTTGCCATAATAGCCAAAACCGATAATGATCGCAAACCAACGGCACAGGACGACATGGTTTTCACCTCTAGCGGCGCGCACAGCGACGGCAAGCCTCTGCCGGTGCTCTTGCTCGACCCGTCTCCGCGCACCGGGGAAATGCTGCCCGGTGATGGAGCGGATGCCGCGCTGCGTTCCGTCGCGCGCGTTGAATCCCATTTCGGCTCGCGTGCCCAAGGCACCTACATCGACGCTGCACTGTGCGACTGGCGCGAGACGCCATCAGGTTTCGTCTTTGCGTCGGCCGCTGACGCGCACTCCTGAAGCCGACGACAGATCGGCCCCTCCCTTCCTTTTTTCCAGAAAGAGACAACCATGAACTTCCAGCTTCGTTTTCTCGCCAGGCGCGCCACGCGCGTCGGCCTTCTGGGCGCCGCCGTCGCCACGCTGGCTACCAGCGCCTTCGCCGACATCCGCGTCATGTGCTACCAGGACGGCAATGAGTGCGATGTCACGGCCGACCTCATCAAGCGTTATGAAGCCCAGAACGCCGGCGCCAAGGTGATCCTTGACGTGGTGCCGTACAAGACGGTGGTTGAGCAGTTGCCTGTCCAGCTCGCGGCCGGCCAGGGCCCCGACATCGCGCGTGTCGCCGAAATCGGCGGCCTGTCGAAGAACTACATCGACATCAGTGCCTATGTGAAGGACCGCAAGTACTGGGAAGACAACTTCGGCAGCACCTTGCCCTGGATGCGCAACAAGGCGGGCGACAAGGGCATCTACGGTTTCCTGTCGCAAATGACCATGACCGGCCCCTTCGTCAACAAGACCTTGTTTGAGCAGGCCAAGGTGCCGATGCCCGGCCCCAAGGCCACTTGGGAAGAGTGGGCCGATGCGGCGCGCAAGGTGGCCAAGGCTACGCAGACCCCGGCCGCCATGGCCTGGGACCGTTCGGGCCACCGCTTCGCCGGCCCAGCCGTCAGCTATGGCGCGAAGATTTTCGACGCCAAGGGAAATCTCACGGTGGATGCGGGCTACAAGACCGCCGTGGGCAAGTTCGTCGCCTGGCACAAGGACGGCACCATGCTCAAAGACGTCTGGGGCGGCTCGGGCGGCTCCAGCTATGCCGACGCGGTGGGCGAGTTCAAGAACGGCCGCGTGGTGATGATCCTGTCGGGCTCCTGGCAGATCAACCGCATGCAAAAGGAAATCGGCAATGCCTTCGACTGGGTCGCCGTGCCCAACCCCTGCGGTCCCGCCGCCTGCTCGGGCATGCCCGGCGGCGCGGCCTGGGTGGCGCTCAAAACCACCAAGTCCCCGAAGGAAGTGGGCCGCTTCCTGGACTTCATGGCGCAGGAGGCCAACGTCGCTGAATTCGCCTCACGCACCAACAATATCCCGGCCCATGCCGGCGTGGCCAAAAAAGGCGTGAGCTATCCGACTGCCGGCCCTGCGGCACAGGCCGCGCTGGGTGTGTTCAGCAGCGGCACCGCCACGATCGCGCCTCCGGCCTACGCGCTGCAAGGCTACAAATACAACCGCGCCTTGATGCTGCCGACCGTGACCCGGGTCACCCAGGCCATCGTGGGAGAAATCAGCGTGGACGAGGCCGTGACCAAAATCGGCACCGACATGGCCGAAGCGGTCAAGCAAGCCGAGAAGTAGGCACACCCCGTGGCGCGCACTGCTTGCGCGCCTCCGCCCTTGCAGGGGGCGACACCTGCGGCCTGGCGGAGCCAGTTCCGCGCTGTCACTGGCATAAGGCAATGCGTTAGCGGCGTCATGGGTACAGATCGGAGTCGGCATGTCAGTTTTCTCGGCCTTGTTGGGCTTCTTCTTTAATCTGTTCGAGCCGGTTTTCAGGCTCGGCCAAAAATGGCTGGGCGCTTCGCGCATAGGCTGGCTGTTCGTCGGGCCCAACCTGGTGGTGATCAGCCTCTTCACCTTTTTGCCGATCGTGGTGAACCTGGTGTACGCGGTCACGGGCGGGGTGAACCTGCTGCCCACGCAGCGGCCGTTCACGGGGCTGGAGAACTTCGCCATTCTGCTTGAATGCCGCGACTACACCGATCTGCAGACCTGCCGCACCGACATCTTCTGGCGTTCCATTGCCAACACGATGAAGTTCAGCCTGATCCAGGTGGCCTTGATGGTGTTCTTCTCGCTGGTGACGGCCCTGGTGCTGAACCGAAAAATCATAGGCCGCGGTTTCTGGCGCGGCGTGTTCTTCTACCCCGTGCTGCTGTCGCCGGTGGTGGTGGCGCTGATCTGGAAATGGCTGTTGCAAAGCCAGGGCGTGTTCAATGCCGCGCTGGTGTCCATGGGCGCTTCACCGATGGACTGGTTGCTGGACCGGCACTGGGCTTTTTTCTGGGTGGTGGTGGTGTCGATCTGGGCCCACATGGGCTTTTACACACTCATCTTGCTGGCCGGCCTGCAAGCCATTCCGAAAGACGTCTACGAAGCTGCCGAGATGGACGCCGCGCCGCCGTGGCGCGTGCTCAGGCGTATCACGCTGCCGCTGCTCATGCCCAACCTGATCGTGGTGCTGGTGCTGGTGATGATCCGCGCGGTGCAGAGCTTTGACGAGGTGTTTGTGCTCACCGGCGGCGGCCCGGGCTCGGCCACTACCTTCATCGTGCAGTACATCTACCAGACCGGTTTTGCTGAACAGATCCACCTGTATGGCCTGGCTGCCGCGGCCTCGCTGATCCTGGCCGCCGGCCTGATGGCCCTGACGCTCGCGCAGCTACGGCTGTCCAAAGCCGGCGAGGCCGGAAAAATCAAGAAGTAAGGAAAAAGCGATGGCCAATTTCTTTACCCGTACCCAGGGTCACAAGCACGGCGGCACCAGTTTGCATTGGACCGACTGGGTCTCCTACGCCTACCTGCTGGCCGGCCTCATCGTGATGTTCGGCCCGGTGCTGTGGCTCGTGATGTCGTCGTTCAAGACCGAAAGCGCACTCAGCCAGTTCCCGCCGACCTTTCTGCCCTACAGCCAGAAGGAGGCGGTGGTGGCCGGTTACGACAAGCCCTTGCCGCTGTTCCGAGCGAAGGACGAGCAGGGAAACATTCGCGAACTGGCCCAGGTGCGCCGCATCGGCCTGATCGCCACCATGGTCGACCCCGCCGCGCCGCAGACCGAACTGCGCGTCAACATCAACGACCGCAAACCGGTGAATGAACTCAAATTCGCCGGCGGTAACTACACCGAGCTGTTCGGCAAGTTCGCCTTCGGCACCTACTTGTGGAATAGCGTGTTCATCACCGTGGTGGCCACCATCCTCACGTTGTTGTTCAATTCGATGGCGGCCTTCGCGCTGTCCAAGTACCAGTTCACCGGGCAGAAGACGGTGTTCGTGCTGATCATCGCCACGCTGATGATCCCGCCCACCATCATCCTGGTGCCGGCCTTCCTGGTGATCTCGGAATTGAACCTCTTGAACAACCTCTGGGGCGTGATCCTGCCCGCTGTGGCCACACCCACCGGCGTGTTCCTGCTGCGCCAGTACATGCTGACCATTCCCGACGAGCTGCTGGAGGCTGCGCGCATGGACAACGCCAGTGAATGGCGCATCTACTGGAAGATCATCCTGCCCCTGGCTGCGCCGGCCATGGCAGTTCTGGCCATCTTCTCGTTCATGTGGCGCTGGAACGACTTTCTCTGGCCCTTGATCGTGCTGTCCAAGTCGGAGCACTTCACCTTGCAGCTCGCGCTCAACGCCTTCCAGGGCGAACTCAACACGCAGTGGCACTACCTGCTGGCGATGACCGTGATCACCCTGATTCCGATCACCCTGGTCTTTGCCTTTCTGCAGAAATACATCGCCACCGGCATCGCCAGCGCCGGCGTCAAATAAACCGAGGACTTTCCGTGGCCACTCTTGAACTTGCCAGTGTCGTCAAAACCTTCGACAGAGCCACCATCATCCATGGTGTGGACCTGACCGTTTCTGACGGTGAATTTGTGGTCTTCGTCGGCCCCTCGGGCTGCGGAAAATCCACCTTGCTGCGCATCATCTCGGGGCTGGAGCCCGCCAGCAGCGGCGACATCCGCATTGACGGACAGCGCGTCAACGATGTGAGCGCCGCGCATCGCGGTTGCTCCATGGTGTTCCAGTCATACGCGCTCTACCCGCATATGAGCGTCTACGACAACATGGCTTTCGGCCTGGAGAACCTGGGCGTGGCCAAAGCCGTGATCGAGAGCAAGGTCAATGCCGCCGCCACCCTGCTGCAGCTCACGCCCCTATTGCAGCGCAAACCCACGCAACTCTCCGGTGGCCAGCGCCAGCGCGTAGCCATAGGCCGCTCCATCGTGCGCGAACCCAAGCTGTTTCTGTTCGACGAGCCACTGTCCAACCTCGATGCCGAGCTGCGCGTTTCGATGCGCGCCGAGATCCGCGACCTGCATGCCCGGCTTGGCGCCACCATGATTTACGTGACACACGACCAGGTCGAGGCCATGACCATGGCCGACAAGATCGTGGTGCTGCGCGCCGGTCGCATCGAGCAGGTCGGCTCGCCGCTGGAGCTGTATAACCGGCCCTGCAACCAGTTCGTGGCCGGCTTCATCGGCAGCCCGCGCATGAACTTCGTGCCCGCGGCGCAGATGCCCGGCGCAAAACCCGGCGCCCAGACCGTGGGCATACGGCCCGAGCACGCGCAGCTATCGGACGACGGCCCGCTGCAGCTGGCGGTTTCCCAGGTCGAGCAGCTCGGCAGCACCAGCATCCTGCACGGCAAGGTGGTGCCCGACGCGCCTTTTGAACTGATCCTGAACGGCCAGACCACGATCAAGCGCGGCGATACCGTCAAGGTCAGCGCGCCCGCGGAGCAGCTGCATTATTTCGACGCGAGCGGCCTGCGCCTCTGAGTGCCGTGCCCGGCTGATCCCAATTCCTTTCGACTCCCCACCATGCGCCTGGACCATCCTCCCGTATTCGCCCTGCAATCCCGCAACGACAACCACCTTGTGCTGGCCAGCGCCAGCGGTGCCACTGCCCACATCTGGGTGCTCGAAGAAGACATCATTCGTGTGCTGGTGCTGCCGCAGGGCCGGCTGCAGATGCCGCGCAGCTGGACCGTGGCGCCGGGGCTTGAAAATTTGCCCGTGGAGGGCCGCGACCGTTTTGACGTGAGCGGCTTTTTGCTCCCCGTATTCGATCTCAGGGAAGAGGACGCACAACTGCAAATCACCACAAGCGCCGTGCGCCTGACCGTCGCGCTCGAAGGTTTCTTCTGCCGATGGGAAAGCCGGCACCACGGTGCTTGGCAAGCCACAGCCTCCGACCGCACCACGCAAAGCTACAACTTCGGCTGGTGGGATGAAAAGGTCTACCACTACCTGCAGCGTGATCGCGGCGAGGCCTACTTCGGCCTGGGTGAACGCGCCGGTGACGCCAACCGCGCTGGCCAGCGCTACCGCATGTGCAACCTCGACCCCATGGGTTACAGCGCGCGCAGCACTGACCCGTTGTACAAGCACATTCCGTTCTACATCACCCGAAAGGGTGGTGAAAAAGACGCCGGCCTGTGCTTCGGGTTGTTCTACGACACCTTGTCCGACTGCAGCTTCGACATGGGCCGCGAAATGGACAACTACCACGGCCACTATCGCTACTTCGTGGCCGACCACGGCGACCTGGACCTGTACTACATCGCCGGCACTGATCCGGCCGTCATCACGCGACGCTACACCTGGCTCACCGGCCGGCCCATCTTTCCGCCGCGTTACGCGCTGGGTTATTCGGGCTCGACCATGAGCTACACCGACGCACCAAATGCGCAGGAGCGCATGGGCGAGTTCCTCGAGCGCTGCGAAGAGCACGACATTCCCTGTGACTCGTTCCATCTGTCGTCGGGCTACACCTCCATTGGCCCGGGCCGCTATGTCTTCAACTGGAACCGCGAGAAGTTTCCCGACCCCGCGGCATTTGTGCAGAGTTACCTGGAGTGCGGCATACGCCTGGTGCCCAACATCAAGCCCGCGCTGCTGCGCGACCACCCGCGTTTTGAAGAAGCCCGCCAGGCTGGCCTTCTTGTCAATGACCCGGACGGCCAGCCCACCGCCATCCAGTTCTGGGATGGCACTGGCGCCTACCTTGACTTCACCAACCCCGCGACCATCGCGTGGTGGAAGCAGCAGGTCACAGAGCAACTGCTGCAATACGGCATCCCCGCCACCTGGAACGACAACAACGAATACGAAATCTGGAGCGACAAGGCGCTGGCCCACGGCTTTGGCGCGCCGCGTCCCGCGCGCGAAGCGCGCCCGCTGCAGACCTTGCTGATGATGCAGGCCTCGCATGCCGCGCAGACCGAGTTCGCGCCCGCGGAGCGGCCCTACCTGGTGTCGCGCTCAGGTGCCGCCGGCATGCAGCGTTATGTGCAGACCTGGTCGGGCGACAACTACACGGCCTGGGAAACACTGCGCTACAACATCCGCATGGGCCTGGGCCTGGCGATGTCGGGTGTGTCCAACACCGGGCACGACATCGGCGGTTTCTCCGGCCCCGCGCCGGGGCCTGAGTTGCTGCTGCGTTGGGTGCAGCACGGCATCTTCCTGCCGCGCTTCAGCATCCATTCCTGGAACGACGACAAGACCGTCAATGAACCCTGGATGTACCCCGAGGTCACGCCCCAGGTGCGCGAGTTGATTCGCCTGCGCTACCGCCTCATGCCTTACCTGTATGACCTGGTCTGGCGTTACCACAGCACCTATGAGCCCATCATCCGGCCGACGTATCACGACTTCCCGGAAGACGCGCGCTGCCTGGAAGAAAACGACGACATGCTGCTAGGCGCCAACCTGTTGGTAGCCGCGGTGGTCGAGCCCGGCCAGACCGAGCGCCGCGTGTGGCTGCCCGGCACCAGCGGTTGGTACGAAGTGCACACGGCGCGGCACCTGGATGCCGGGCAATGGGTGACGCTGGAGGCATCGCTGGACGGCCCGCCCCCGTTGCTGGCACGCGAAGGCTGCGCCGTACCGCTGAATCTGGGAGAGATCCATTTCGCAGCGGTCGAAGATCTGCGCGGCTTCCAGGTCTTTCCCCATCAGGGGGCGGGAAGTTTCGAAGCAAACTGTTTTGAAGACGACGGCCATAGCCAGGCCTGGCGCAGCGGTGCTTATGGGCAGTGGCGCCTGCGTGTTGAGTCCACAGCGCAAGGCCTGCACATCGCAGTGCTCCGTGAGGGCGCACGGCCGCCCGTGCAGGACAACCTGGTCTTGCTGTTGCCGGCGACGGAGCAACGCCCGCTTAGCTTTGACGGCGGGGCGCTGGTGCAGGATCAGCTCGAAGGCGCCTGGAGGCGGCTGACGCTGAAGCTCTGACCCTATGTGGGACCACTGTGGCCTGGGACGCTGCGATCCCGGCACAGCGGATCACTAGCCCTGGGGTAAAGCCGTGACGGCGAGACACGATGTCCGAAGTTCTGGCACGTCCTTTGCATGCTGCCCTGCAGTGACGATGATTCACGACGGAAGGCTTCAAATGTTGGTCCTGATCTTGCGACCCCTTGCATCTGTCGGCCTGGCGGCCGCTTTCACCACAACCGGCCTACACGCCTCAGACGTTGCCGCCGGCCGCCCGGTCAGTCCAGCCAGCCAAACGCAAACCCTGCGTGTGCCGGACCACAATGTCAAACCGGTCAACGCGGCCAAAACCAGGGCCGAGGCTAAGCGCACACTGGGCACGAACCCGGCGATGCCGCTTTGGGAGGGCCCCTGGGGTCCTCACCATTGAGACGGATTTCGACGGGATTTGTGACGTACCCCATTGCACTCTCCAGTGTCTCTGGTGTGATTGGCCTGGAGCAGCAGCTTCGCGCGTTGATCAGTCTCCTGGACCACGCCGCCTCTGCCTCATTCCGCTGGCCACTGCCGGAGCGTCAAGGGGCAGGCGGCGACTGGCTCGCCAACCACTGGCGCAGTGATTGGATTACGGGCGCCTTGGCGCGCTCGTTCGTCGTCACCAGAAAATAACTGCGCGGCGAAATAAAGGGCTTGTCATTCAGCTTGACCAGGCGCCCGGTCTGCAGCGCCGATGCGCTCACATAGTCCGGCGCCAATGCGACGCCCAGACCGGCCTCCGCTGCCGTCAATGCAAGCGACAGCAGACCGTAGTGGGCGCCCGGCATAGGGACTTCTACGGACGCGCCCAGCTGCCGCAGGTAGGCCGGCCATGAGTTGGGCACCATGCTCTGGTGCAGCAAGGGCAGCGCTGCCATTTGCGTGCCCGTCAGCGGCGCCGCCAGCCGGCTCAGCGTGGGCGCCGCAAGAGGAAAGGAGTGCAGGGGGTGTAGCAGGTCGGCCACGCAGCCGGGTTCCGGCCCTTCGCAGTAGACGATGGCAGCGTCCAGCCCCGAGTCGCGCATGCTGATGGGCCCGGTATGCGTGGCCACGTCCAGCTGGATTTGCCGGTGCGCGATGGCGAAGGCGCACAGCCGAGGCATGGCCCACAGCGTGCCAAAGGTGGTGGGTACAGACAGCCGCAGTATCTTGCCCGGCATGGAGCCCATGGACGCGGCAATGGTCGCTGACTCCAGCTCGTCCAGCAGGGTTCGCACCCGCCGCAGGTAACTGGCACCGTCAACCGTCAGCTCCATCCCGCTAGTTGTGCGCCGGCACAGTGCAACGCCGACAAAGCTCTCCAGGTCCGACAGCTGGCGGCTCACCGCGCTTTGCGTCAGGCCCAGTTCATCGGCTGCGGCAGTGATGCTCAGGCGCCGTGCAATCACCTCGAAGGTGTTGAGGTTGACGATGGAGGGCAGGTGGCGCTGCGTCGGATATTTCATGGCGGTTACGGCCATTATTGGCATGGCATCCGTTCGCCCGCAATGAAAAAGGCTATGCGGGCATGAAATAAATGCAAGGGGGTATGCGGTTATTCCGTTGGACAGGCCGGCGCGCATGCCTGATATTCAGGTCGCCCCAGAGGGTAGCCCATCAAGAACAGAACGTTGGAGTCACAGATGCTGAAATTTCAAACACGCCTTATGCTGCTGTTGGCGTCGGCCGCGCTGGCTGGCACCGCCCTGGCGGCGGATTGGCCCGCCACCCAGCCTATCAAACTGATCGTGCCCTCGGCCGCCGGCGGCACGCCCGACCAGACCAGCCGCAAGCTGGCCTACTACCTTCAGGACAAACTCAAACAAGCGGTGATCGTCGAGAACCGCCCCGGCGCGGCAGGCACCATCGCCATGCAGGCGGTGGCCACCGCCAAGCCCGACGGCTATACGCTGGGCTTCGGCAATATCGTGACCATGGCCATCAACCGCAGCCTGATTTCCAAGATGCCCTACAACCCCGATAAAGACCTGGCACCGGTGGCCGTGCTCTCGCAGGTGCCCAATGTGCTGGTGGTCCGCCATGGCCTGCCCATCGCCTCGGTGCGTGATTTGGTCATCTATGCCAAGAGCCACCCGGGCAATCTGACCATGGGTTCCGGCGGCAACGGCACCACCAGTCACCTCAGCGGCGAAATCCTCAAGGAAAAAGCCGGCATCAGCTTCAGCCACATTCCCTACCGCGGGGCCCCGCAGGCGCAGACCGACCTGATCGGCGGGCAGATCGACTTCATGTTTGACAACCTGCCGTCCATGGTGGGCGCGATCCAGTCGGGCAAGGTGCGTCCGCTCGCGGTTACCAGTAAACGTCGCTCGGCGCTGCTGCCCAACGTGCCGACCATGGAAGAGGCGGGCATTGCAGGCTTCGAGGTGGTGGCCTGGGGCGGCATTGTGGCACCGACGGGCACGCCTCGGCCCGTGATCCTGCGCCTGAACCGTGAGATCAACAACTGGCTGCAGGCACCTGCGACCAAAGCCGAATTCGCGCAAGTGGGGCAGGTCGCGCTTGGAGGAACGCCCGAGTTTTTCAAGACGCATATCGACAGCGAGGCGAAAAAATGGGGTGACGTGATCCGCAACGCCGGAGTAAAGCTTGACTGAATGTGTCTGGCCTTTCGCGTAGGTCTGCTGTTGCGTTTCGGCTATTCACTTCACACAAGGATGCGCTGACAGGCGCAACCACATATCAAAACAGACCCCAAGGACAAGCATGTTCAGTTCCCCCGTCCCCGCTACCCAGGTTCTCGCGCACTGGGCTGCCGCGGTTCCCAATCAATGGGGTGAATCCACCTTGCGCACGGCAGAGCACTCACTGGAGGACACCATCGCCGCCATGGTGGCAGGTGCTGGGGACCCGGTTTGCGCCTCGGTGCGGGCGGGATTGCGTGTCGCGGGATCGGTCCCGGTGGTGGGTAGCAACACCGGGACTTGTGCCGCCTTCAGTGCGCTGGCCAACGGCACGGCCGCCCATGCGAGGGAGCTGGATGAGATGTTTTTCGTCGCCGGTGGCCATTTTGGCTGCGCTGTGATCCCAGCCATCCTGGCGCAAGCCCACGAGATTGATGCCACGCTGGACGCCGTGCTGGATGCACTGATCGTCGGAAGCGAGGTGATGGCCCGCGTCGGGATGGCGATGGACCGGTCCCATGCCGAAAAAGGCTGGCATGGCACTCAAACCATTGGCGTAATTGCTGCCGCAGCCGCTTGCGCCAGGTTGCTTGGGCTGGACGCTGCCAGGATGACGCACGCTCTCAGCCTGGCCGTTTCCATGGCGGCCGGACCCAAGGTCCAGTTCGGCACCGACACGAAACCCGTACATGCCGGACTGGCGGCGCAAGGTGGTGTGCTGGCCGCATCGCTGGCGGCAGCGGGCGTCACCGGTAGCGATACAGCCCTGGAAGGCCCGCACGGGTTTGGCGCACTCTATGCTGGGGGCTTGGCGGCCGACTGGCGGTCCATGACTGCGGTCAACGATGGCCCGCTGGCGATCGACAGCCACGGCCTGGGATTCAAGCTGTATCCCAACTGTGCGTCCACACACCGCTGCCTGGACGCGTTACAAGCCCTGGCCACGGAACACCGATTCGGCATGGAGGACGTGGAGCGTGTCGAAACATTGGTCGGGCGCGTCAACCTGGTGAACCTCAAATACCCGGAGCCCCGGGATCCGCGCGAGGCCATGTTCTCCATGCCCTACGCGGTGGCAACGATGCTCCGTTATGGCACGGTCACGTTGGCTGACTTCACGCCGAAAGCGGTGCAAGACGACGTGACCCGACGCCTCATGCCACGCGTCGAAATGCGCCTGGATTCGACACGCGTAGAAACCGCAACGCAGCTGCTCCCCCACACCACAGTCGTAACCTTGAAGGACGGACGACGCCTGGAGCGTGTGGTTCACCACGCCAAAGGGTCATTCCTGAATCCGTTTTCGCCGTTGGAGCGGCAAATCAAATTCGAACAATGCACCACGGGCATTATTCCGGAAGAGCGCGTCGCACCGCTTCGCGACAACCTGGCTCGACCGCAAGGCGTCAAGGTTCGCCAACTGCTGGCACTGCTGCAGTTCGAAGCCCGGGTCGATGATGGCACGCGTTTCGGCCGTTCACGAGGAGGCGGGTCGGGCCCCCTTCCTTGATCCATGGAATCCAGCCCTGCTCAGGCAGGCCCAAACCCGGCGGTTCCCCCGCCCGGATCACAGTCGAAGCGGCGCTGGCAACGGAGAGTCCGCGTTTGGAAATGACCGTGTTGCAGCAGGTTGACCACTGATCGATACCCAGGTCCGTCAGATTCGCGGCACAAAGGAAACTCTCATCATGCACAACCGTTGTTTATCGTCGGCTTTCGCCAAGGCCCTGAGGGCACTGGCCGTGGTAGCCCTTGTGACGGGAGCCGGTGCGGTACTCGCCGCAGAGATCATAGTGGGCCAGGTCGGCCCCATGTCAGGGCCGGAGGCCGGTCAGGGCCGCGCTTACGCCGCCGGCATGCAATTGCATTTCAACGCCATGAACAAGGCCGGTGGCATCAACGGTCATAAGTTCACACTCTTGCGCAAGGATGATGGCGGGAGGCCCGACGACACGGTCACTTTGACCAAGCAGATGATTGCTGAAGATAAGCCGCTGGTTCTGGCCGGTTACTTTGGCGGCAAGAATGTTGCCGACTTGGTGTCAGCGGGCGTTTTGGCAAAAGAAAAGATCGCTCTGGTGGGCTACCGTACTTCGGAGATCCAGCCGGACACCCCCTACCTGTATAGCGTGCGGGCAGGCCTGCGCGACGAGATTTCCAAACTCATTGAGCATTTGGCCACCATCGGGATTAAGCGCCTGGGGCTTTTCCATGAGGCTGGGCCGGGCTCAACTGCGGTAATCGCCGCGGCCGAGGAGTCAGCTAGGAAAGTCAGAGCGACGATCGAAGGACGCGCCTCCTACGTCGCCAACACGGTCAACGTCACCGACGCCGTGGACACTTTCATGAACATGCAGCCGCAAGCGATCATCATGGTTTCCAGTGGATCTGCTGCGGCCGGCTTTATTGAGAAGTACCGTATCGCTGGTGGCGCAGCTCAACTGCTTGCACATTCGGGCGCAGACATCGAGCAGCTCTCAAAACGGCTTTCTCCGGAGCAGATGCAAGGTGTCGCGATTGCCCAAGTGACGCCAAGTCCGTACAAGGTCTCCAGTCAGCTAGTCAAGGAATTTACTGAGACCGCTGCCAAGACACCCAACCTGGAAGTGCCTGTGAGCTACGCCATGATGGAGGGCTATATTGCCGCTCGCGTCATTTCTGAAGCGATACGTCGCCAAGGCAGCAGGCCCAGCCGCGAGGGGACCGTTCTAGCCTTGGACAGCATGAGTAATTTTGACCTTGGTGGTTACTTGATCAGCTTTAAACCTGGACAGCACTCTGGTTCTGGCTTCGTCGAGCTATCCATCGTCACCAGTGCTGGCAGGATTCGGCAATAGCCGAAATGACTTGCCATGCATCAGTTGGTAATACGGCTCCCCGCCGGTTTACGTATTCCGCCGATACTGCCCGCTCACCTCAAACAGCGCATTGGTGATCTGCTCCAGCGAGCAGACGCGCACCGCCTCCATCAACACCTCGAACACATTGAGGTTTTCGATCATGGCCTGCTCCTGGCGCTTGAGCGTCGAATCCACCGCGCAAGGCCTGCATATCGCGGTGCTCCGTGATGGCGCACGGCCGCCCGTGCAGGACAACCTGGTCTTGCTGTTGCCGGTGACAGAGCAACGCCCGCTTAGCTTTGACGGCGGGGCGCTGGTGCAGGGCCAGCTCGAAGGTGCATGGAGGCGGCTGACCCTGAAGCTCTAGGGAGGCAAGGACAGGTCCTAGCCCGCGTGGCTCTGGACCTTGTAGACCCGCCAGGAGCCCGACTTCTGCTTGCTCAGGTGGAAGCGAACTGAACAGTCAAAAAAATCCACGCTGACTTCCGCCGGGTCAGGGTCCTGGTTACCGGCCAGGCGGCGAAGTCGGTTGCCGTTGGTCTGGAACGGTGTGAACCCGGTCGGTTTGACGCAGCGGCGCAGGCGGTCTTTCCAGCCGGCGTCAGTGTCCACACCTTCGATGTAGGCGTGGGTCGCTGCGATGGCTTCTGCCGGCCTGTGTTCGAGCTTCACCCAGAAAGCCAGCAGGGCCGAACCGCCGAAGAACGCGACGATGGTGGAAATCAGGGTTTTGCGCATCAGGCTGAGCTGCTCGCAGTCGCTTGCTCAGGCCCGCTTCTTGAACATGGCTGACGCACCGCTCGCCGCGCGAATCTCTTCGGCCGTGGCGAGCAAAGCTTCCGACAACTCCTCCATGCGCGCCTCAGTCAGGCGCACCAGCGGGCCGGCGATGGTGACCACGCCTATCGCGCCTGTGGGTGACATCACCGGTGCGGCCATCGCCGTCATCTGCGGTGCAAACACTTCGTTGATCATGCTGAAGCCACGCTTGCGTGCTGCCTGCACATAAGCCAGCAGCGCCTTGACGGTGGTGGGGGCCTTGGGGCCGAAGTCTTTCGGCAAGCCAAAGCCCTGCCCGGCAACGAGGCGCATGGCTTCTTCGTCGCTCATGGTCGATAGCCAGGCGTGGCCGGCGGCGCTGCACGAGAGGCGCACCGACAAGCCCATGTCGGGGTCATAACGCAGGCCGCGGCGTGCGCCCTGAGCCTTGGCGACAAAGGTGAGGTCGTCACCGTCGACCACAGCCAGACGCACCAGCTCGCCCGATTCTTCGGCCAGGCTGTCGAGCAGCGGCTGTGCCACATCGACCACGCCCGACGCGCTCAAAAAGCCCAAGCCTAGCGACACGAGCTTGATGGTGAGCACGTATTCGCCCTGCTCGCGCACCTGGCGCACATAACCGCAGCGGCACAGTTCGGCCAGCAGGCGGTGGGTGGCGCTGAGCGGCATGTCGAGCGTGGCGGCAAGCATGGAGACGGTTTGCCCCTCGGGGTGCACGGCCAGATGCTCCAGGGTTTTGAAGCTTCGTTCAAGAAGGGTGCTCATAGAGAAATGACGTTTTCAGGCAAGGGCATGGCGCTATTTGGCCACGCCTTGCGGCCGGGCCGATTACAAAATGATAATGGTTTTCCATAATGGAAAGACTTTCCACTTTACTTGATGATCCAGCCTGCCCTGATGGTGGCGCGTGTATCGGCGCTGCCCGCTTGCTCACTTCCATTATTCAAATCCGGGACAAAAGGAACCTTCCATGACGTCGATGCCCTCTATCCGTTTTACACGCCGCACCCTCACCCTGGCCGCAGCCGCCCTGTTAGGCCTGTCGACCGCCGTCACGGCCCAGGACATCCAGGAACGCACCATCAAGTTCGGTCACCTGAACAACCCCGACCACCCGACCAGCCTGGGCGTGCGCAAGTTTGCCGAGATCGTCGCCGCCAAGAGCGGCGGCAAGATCAAGGTGCAGGAATTCGCGGCCTCCCAGCTCGGCAACGAGTTGCAGCAGCAGTCCGCACTGCAGGGCGGCGTGCAGGAAATGCTGGTGGCCTCGACGACGTCGCTGAACGGCATCGTCAAGGAATTCGGCCTGCTCGACTTTCCCTTCCTCTTCGCCAATGCGAAACAGGCTGACGCGCTGGTCGACGGCCCCTTGGGCAAGATGCTCACCGCCAAACTGCCTGAAAAGGGCGTGATCGTGCTGGGCTTTTTCGACCTGGGCTTTCGCAACGTCACCAACAGCAAGCGCCCCATCATGAAAGGCGCCGACCTGGAAGGCCTGAAGCTGCGCGTGATCCCGAACCCGGTGTTCCTGGAAACCTTCAAGACCTTCAAGGCGAATCCGGTGCCTATGCCCTTTGCCGAGCTGTACGGCGCGCTCGAAAGCAAGGCGGTGGATGGCCAGGAAAACCCCTTCGCGGTGATTGCCTCGAGCAAGTTCTATGAAGTGCAGAAGTACGTGAGCGGCACCAACCACGTCTATGCCACCAACCCGATCCAGATCAGCAAGCGCTTCTGGGACAAGCTCTCGGCGACGGAGCACAAGATCCTGCAGGACGCCGCCATCGAAGCCCAAAACTGGCAGCGCGTGGTCAGCCGTGAAGTCTCGGCCAAGGCCCTGGGCGAGCTCACGGCCAAAGGCATGCTGTACAACGATGTGCCGCCCGCCGAGCTGGCCAAGATGCGCGCCGAAGTGCGTCCCGTCTACGAAAAGTTCTCTGCCGCCTATGACCCGGCCATCGTCACCCTCTTCAAGTCCGAGCTGGAACGCGTGTCGAAGTTCTGAATCCCATGAAAATACTTGTCCTCCACGGGCCGAACCTGAATCTGTTCGGCCGCCGCGAACCCCACATCTACGGCACCACGACGCTCGCACAGATCAACGACATGCTGGCACAACTGGCCGGGGAACTGGGCGTCACGCTTGAAACCATCCAGTCGAACCACGAAGGGGCGCTGATTGATTTCCTGCACCAGCACATCGACACGGCGCAGGGCGCGCTGGTCAACCCCGCCGGCTTAACGCAGCATGGCGTGCCGCTGCATGACGCGATCAAGGCCATGCCTTTCCCGGTGGTCGAGGTGCACATGTCGAACCTCGCGACACGTGAGCCCTGGCGCCACCACTCGATCATCTCGCCGGCTGTGAAAGGAACGATCCAGGGCTTCGGCCCGCGCTCGTACCTGCAGGGCCTTCGAGTCGTGACCGACATCGCGCGCGAAGCGCAGGCCCTTGCCGCGCAAAACTGACATGGAAAAGTTCGTCGACAAGGCCTGCAAAGGCATTGAGTTCCTCATCGCCTCCGGCCTGGCCATCATGGTCGTGCTGGTGTTCGGCAACGTCGTGTTGCGCTACGGCTTCAACTCGGGCATCACTGTGTCTGAAGAAGTGTCGCGCTGGCTCTTCATCTGGGGTACCTTCCTCGGTGCCCTGGTGGCGCTGCGTGAACACGGCCACCTCGGCATCGACATGGTGGTCGGGCGGCTGCCGGTCATGGGCAAGAAGATCTGCCTCATCATCGGCCACGCGCTGATGATCTTCATCGTAGTGCTGCTGGCCATGGGCAGCTGGGAGCAGGTCAAGATCAACTGGGACGTCACGGCGCCGACGACCGGCTGGTCCATGTCCATCGTCTACCTCTCGGGTCTTGTGTTCGGCGTTCTGGCATGCGGCCTGCTGGTGCTGGATTTGTGGAAGGTCGTCACCGGCCAGCTGTCGGATGACGAACTGGTCATGGTGCAGGAGTCGGAAGAGGCCGTGCAGCTCAAGCAGGTGCTGGACGATGCGCGCCAGCCGGACAACACCGCAGGAGCGCGGCCATGACCATCCTCATTTTCGTCGGCTCGCTGCTGGCCGCCATGGCCCTGGGCATTCCCATCGCGTTTGCGCTGCTGGCCAGCGGTGTCGCCCTGATGTGGCACCTGCAACTGTTCGATGCTCAGATCCTGGCGCAGAACCTGGTCGGGGGCGCCGACAGCTTCCCGCTGCTGGCCGTGCCGTTTTTCATGCTGGCCGGCGAGATCATGAACGTCGGCGGCCTGTCGCGCCGCATCGTCAACCTGGCGCTGGCGCTGGTCGGCCACGTCAAGGGCGGGCTGGGCTATGTGACCATCATGGCCGGCTGCCTGCTGTCGGCGCTGTCGGGCTCAGCCGTGGCCGACGCGGCCGCGCTCACCGCGTTACTGCTGCCGATGATGGTCAAGGCAGGGCACGAGAAGGCGCGCGCCGGCGGCCTGATCGCTGCCGTCGGGGTGATCGGCCCTGTGATCCCGCCCAGCATCGGGCTGGTGATCTTCGGCGTGGCGGCCAACGTGTCGATCTCCAAGCTCTTCTTCGCAGCCGTTGTGCCGGGCCTGCTGATTGGCGGCGCGCTCTGGATCACCTGGGCCTGGCTGGTGCGCAGCGAGAAGATCGTGCCGCCGCCGCGCAAGTCGGCCACCGAGATCATGACGGCCTTCCGCGACGCCACCTGGGCGCTGGTCCTGCCGGTCATCATCCTCGTCGGCCTGCGCATGGGCGTGTTCACGCCCACCGAGGCAGCCGTGGTGGCCGCCGTCTACGCACTTTTTGTTTCCATCTTTATCTATCGCGAGCTCAAGCCTGCGCAGCTCTACGGTGTGTTCGTGTCGTCGGCCAAGACCAGTGCCATCGTGATGTTCCTGATCGCCGCGGCCATGGTCAGCGCCTGGCTGATCACCGTTGCCAACCTGCCGGGAATGGTGGTGGACCTGCTCAAGCCTTTCATGGGCAGCCCGATCTTGCTGATGGCCGCCATCATGGTGCTGGTCATGGTCGTCGGCACGGCGATGGACATGACACCCACCATCCTGATCCTCACGCCAGTGCTGATGCCCGTGGTCAAGGCCGCAGGCATAGACCCGGTCTACTTCGGCGTGCTGTTCATCATCAACAACTCGATCGGGCTGGTGACGCCGCCGGTGGGCACGGTGCTCAATGTGGTGGCGGGGGTCGGCAAGATCAGCATGGACGACGTCACCAAGGGTGTCATCCCGTTCATGATCGCCGAGTTCGCGGTGATGTTCCTGATGGTGGTTTTCCCCAAACTGGTCACGGTTCCGGCGAGCTGGTTCTACTGACATGGCACTTTTAGGCAACGCTGCAGTCGCCATGTGGTGGGACATCCTGCCCGCGCAACGCGAGGAGTTCCAGGAGTGGCACTCCCGCGAACACTTTCCGGAACGCATGGGCATCGAAGGCTTTCTGCGCGGTTCACGCTGGTCCAATATTGACGGAGGAACAGGGTTCTTCGTGATGTACGAGCTGGCATCGTATGACACCCTCACCTCTCCCGGCTACCTGCAGAGCCTGAACAACCCGACGCCGTGGTCGGCGAAGATGATGCCGCACCACCTGTACATGGTGCGCAGCCAGTGCAAGCTGCTCAGCAGTTTCGGGGGCGGGCTGGGAAAGGCAGTGCTGACGATCCGCCTGTCACCTGCGGATGGCCAGGCAGAGGCTCCGCTGGCCTGGCTGGAAAAGCTGCTGGCCCGCCAGGCCGGCAGCAGAGGCATCGTCGGGGCGCACCTGCTGCAAACCCGAACGCCAGAGGCAGCCATGACGCAAGAGCAAAAAATCCGCGGCGGGGATGCCGCCGCCGACTGGATTGTCTTGCTGTCGTCGTATGAGACGGAGGCCCTGCAACACGCCCTGGCCAACGAATTGGCGCCGCAGCGTCTCCAGGTTGCAGGCGCCCTTGCGGCCATGACACATGACATCTACGCTCTTTCTTATTCACTGGGGAAGCATGACTTGAAACCTGCTGCGCAGGGCGGGGCAGCGTAATTCCCCGTCATCCAGTTTCTTTTCTTTCAGCCACGCAGACGGGCGATCTGCCACCTGGAGGCGCCGAGCACCAAGACCTTCGGGGTGTGCAGGACCGGAATGGACAGTGTTGACGGAGTTCATTGCGCGCCTCCTGACAGCTTGCCTTGAGCGAGCAGTTCGCGCGTGCGTTTCAGCGTTGACAGCAGGGCTGCCTTGTAGCCCTTGTCGCTGTCGAATTGCGCCTGTTCGGCCTGCTCTTCGGGGGCATTCGGCTCTTTGCCGCGCAGGCCGATGTAGCAATAGAAACGAAGCTGAAGTTGCCCTGCATCGTCTTCAAAGAGTTCGTTGACAATCGCGCCTTCGCGCGGGCCGGTGGCCTGGAAGAAAGTCACCTTGTTCTCTGGCTCGAAAGCGATGATTTCACGAAGGTCGGTGCCGGCGATGGTGGCTTCGCGCACGATGTGGGTTTTGCTCTCTTCCACGACCTCGCAGTAAGTGCAAAGGCCAGGCGGAAGGAACAGCCGCGCGTCGCGCGCCTTGAGGACCAGGCCGGCCCACGCCTGGGAGCGTGTGAGTGGAACTTCGCCTTGCGGGTTTACCTGAACGGTAGCGGTCGAATAGATCATGATGGTTTCCTTATTGGAGTTTTGCTACGCCGGCGCTCAGGCCGGTACCGAAATTTCGGCGGCGAAGTCGCGGTACGAGCGCAGCGGGCGGCCCAGGAGCTTCGTCAGGCGCTCGACGTCGCCAGCTTCCGGAACCATGCCTTCCGTCAGGAAGCGTTCGCTCATCAGGCGCATGTCATACGCCATCCATGCGGGCATAAAGTTGCGGAGGTTCTTTTCAAAGCCGGCCGTGTCGTCGCCGCCATAGGTGATAGTGCGATTCAAAACGCCAGACCAGATGGCGGCGACGGTGTCGCCGGTCAGCGTGTCCGGGCCGACCAAGTTGATCCGCTCCAGGGGCAGCGGGCCGGACGCGCGTTCGCGGCGCAGCAGCTCGATGGCTGCGATCTCACCGATGTCGCGCGCATCGATCATCGCCAAGCCCTTGCTTCCGATGGGCATGGGGTACACGCCGTAGCCCGTCACCACGTCTTTGATGGTGCGTTCGTTGTCCATAAAGTAGGCCGGCCGCAGGATGGTGGCGCCGAAACCCATCTGCTCCAGCATCCGCTCGACGCCGAACTTGCCTGCGAAATGGGGAACGTTCAGGTACTTGTCGCTGTGGATCACCGACAGGTAGACGATCCGGTCAATGCCTGCCTCGCGTGCCAGGTTGAGCGAAACGAGGGCCTGGGTGAATTCATCGGGGACCACCGCGTTGAGCAGGAACAGGGTGGAGACGCCTTTGAGGGCGACGCGCAGGGAGTCCACATCAAGCAGGTCGCCTTGCACGACGTTCACGCTCGCCGGAAAGTCAGCCTTTGATGGATCGCGCACGAGCGCGCGAACATCTGCGCCCCGATTGACGAGTTGCTGGACAACTTGGCGGCCGACATTGCCGGTTGCGCCGGTGATAAGGATGGTCATGAAAATTGCTCCGTTTGGTTTGAAAGAGCCTTAATCTTCATCGTTTCGTGGAATGTTCGATAGCCGTTATATTTAGACCATCTGTCTCACAGATGGAACACATGGACTTACTTGCACTTGCCGATTTCACGCTTGTCGCCCGGCACGGCGGCTTCGGGCGGGCCTCCCGCGAATCAGGTCGCCCCAAGGCCACCCTGTCCCGCCGGGTGGCTGACCTGGAAAGCGGCCTCAACCTGCGGCTTTTTGAGCGCGGAGCGCGCGCGCTGAAGCTCACCGAAGAGGGGCGGGCGCTGTTTGAGAAGACTTCCGTGCTACTTGTCGAGCTCGACGAGGCAACGGCGGCGATTTCCGCCGGGGGAGATGAGCCGCGAGGAAGGTTGAGGGTGAGTGCGCCGTTGCTCTTCTCGCAAGCCGCGATGGGAAAGCTTGCGGCCCAGTTCGCCATGAAACATCGCGCAATCCGCCTGGAGGTCACGACGGAAGACCGTTCCGTGGACATGGTAGAAGAGGGCTACGACCTGGTGATCCGGGTGAATCCGGACCCAGACGAAAGCCTCGTGGGCCGGATCTTCCTGAGAGACCGCGTCGTGATGGTGGCGCACCCCGAGCTTCAGCGGCCGGCGGGCGGGGCGCTCATTCCAGTCGTGGTGCGGGGAGGCGGAACCGGCGACCAGACGGCTGTGTGGGAACTGACGGAGAAGGGCGCGAAAAAGCGCCTGACCGTCCAGCCTGTCCTGGGCTTGTCCTCGTTGTTCATGGTTCGTGATGCAGTGCGTGCGAATGTCGGCGCTGCGCGTCTCCCCCTATCGCTGGTGGCTGATGATCTGGCCGCCGGAACACTGGTGCAATGGGGGGACGTTCCGGGGCCTGAGGTCGCGCTATGGGCGCTCTATCCCTCTCGCCGCTTGCTGAGCACCCGTGTTTCCGCCTTCCTGAACTTCTTGAAGGAGGCATTCCCTGAAGGTACCCCAGATGAACTGGCGGCTTATATGAGGCTATGAACGGGCCACTGGCCGGCCTAAGCGGTTTGGCGAAGCCCATGCTGTGTGGAACTGCCTCAAAACGCGCCGCTGTTTCTGCGATTTTTTGCCTCGATTACAGCCAGGTGGCCAGCTTCTCGGCCTAGGGCTCGAGCTTTCTTGAGCTGACCCGTCCGGGCGCAGCGTCATCTGATCCCGGGTGCTTCTTCTCTGCGTTGCGAGCCGGGCCTGTACGCCTTGCAACCATCGCGGATGGACATCTGATCTTTCAAAGCCCACCCTTCCTGCCTCTTACATATTCCGCCGGTATTGCCCGCCCACCTCAAACAGTGCGTTGGTGATCTGCCCCAAGGAGCAGACCCGCACCGCTTCCATCAGCACTTCGAACACGTTGAGGTTTTCGATGACGGCTTGCTGAAGGCGTTTGAGCATGGCGGGCGATTCGGCGGCGTGGCGGCGGTGAAAATCCTCCAGGCGCTTGAGCTGGTTCTGCTTTTCTTCTTCGGTAGAGCGTGCGAGCTCCAGCTTGTCCTGCACCGCGTCGCCGTGCGGATTGCGAAAAGTGTTGACGCCGATGATGGGCAGCTCGCCGGTGTGCTTGAGCATTTCGTAGTGCATGGACTCGTCCTGGATGCGGCCGCGTTGGTAGCCGGTTTCCATGGCGCCCAGCACGCCGCCGCGCTCGGCGATGCGCTCGAACTCCAGCAGCACGGCTTCTTCGAGCAGCTCGGTGAGTTCTTCGATGATGAAAGCACCCTGTGAGGGGTTTTCGTTCTTGGCCAGCCCCCATTCGCGATTGATGATGAGCTGGATGGCCATGGCGCGGCGCACCGATTCCTCGGTTGGCGTGGTGATGGCTTCGTCAAACGCGTTGGTGTGCAGCGAGTTGCAGTTGTCGTAGATCGCGATCAGTGCCTGCAACGTGGTGCGTATGTCGTTGAACTGGATTTCCTGCGCGTGCAGGCTGCGGCCCGAGGTCTGGATATGGTATTTCAGCTTCTGGCTGCGTTCATTGGCGCCGTATTTTTCTTTCATGGCCACAGCCCAGATGCGACGCGCCACGCGGCCCATCACCGTGTATTCCGGGTCCATGCCGTTGGAGAAGAAGAAACTCAGGTTGGGCGCGAAGTCGTCGATGTGCATGCCGCGCGCGAGGTAGGCTTCAACAAAGGTAAAACCGTTGGATAGCGTGAAGGCCAGCTGGCTGATGGGGTTGGCGCCGGCTTCGGCGATGTGATAACCGCTGATGGAGACGCTGTAGAAGTTGCGCACCCGGTTGTGCACGAAATACTGGGCGATGTCGCCCATGACTTTCAGGCTGAACTCGGTCGAGAAGATGCAGGTGTTCTGGCCCTGGTCTTCCTTCAGGATGTCGGCCTGCACCGTGCCGCGGACGTTTTCCTGTACCCATTCGCGAATCTTCGCGGCCTCAGTCGCCGTCGGGTCGCGGCCGTTGTCTTTTTTGAACTTCTCCAGGTTCTGGTCGATGGCCGTGTTCATGAACATGGCAAGGATGCTGGGCGCCGGGCCGTTGATGGTCATGGAGACTGAGGTCGACGGATTGCACAAATCAAAACCGTCGTACAGCACCTTCATGTCGTCCAGCGTGGCGATAGAGACGCCCGAGTTGCCGACCTTGCCGTAGATGTCGGGCCGCAAGGCCGGGTCGTTGCCGTAGAGTGTGACGGAGTCAAACGCGGTGGACAGGCGCTTGGCGGCCATGCCTTCGCTGAGCAGCTTGAAGCGGGTGTTGGTGCGGAAAGGGTCGCCTTCGCCGGCGAACATGCGGGTGGGGTCTTCACCCTCGCGCTTGAAGGCAAAAGTGCCGGCGGTGTAGGGGTAGCTGCCGGGCACGTTATCCAGCATCAGCCATTTGAGAATTTCACCGTGATCTTCGTACTGCGGCAGTGCCACCTTGCGGATGGTGGTGCCTGAGAGCGATTTGGTGGTCAGCGCGGTGCGGATTTCCTTGTCGCGGATTTTTACGACGTATTCGTCGCCGGCATAGGTGGCTTGCATGTCCGGCCATTGGCTCAGCAGGGCACGGGCATCGGCATCCATGCGGGCCTTGCGGTGGCCGGCCAGATCCAGCACGGCTTCGGCGGCCGGGGCGCGGTCGGGCTTGTCGATCCTGAGCATGGTGGCGGCGGCTTTGAGTTGCTGCACCTCGCGCGCCAGTTGGGATTGCGCGCGGGCACGCTTCTTGTAGCCACGTACCGTGTCGCTGATCTCGGCCAGGTAGCGCGTACGCGCGGCCGGCACCACAGGTGTCTGGTTGGTGCTGTGGCGCACGTCGGCCGTTGGCAGAACGCCAGCCTCAAGCGCCAGGCCCAGCGCGGCCAGGCGTGGCTTGAGCGCCTGGTAGAGCGCGGTCACGCCGTCGTCGTTGAAGCGCGCGGCCATGGTGCCGAAGACCGGCATTTTGTCGGCCGGCGTGCCCCAGGCCTCCTTGTTGCGCTGTACTTGTTTGGAGACATCGCGCAATGCGTCGAGCGATCCCTTGCGGTCGAACTTGTTGATGGCGATGAACTCGGCAAAATCCAGCATGTCGATTTTTTCGAGCTGGCTGGCCGCACCGAACTCGGGCGTCATCACGTACATGGGCACGTCCACATGCGGGACGATGGCAGCGTCACCCTGGCCTATGCCGGAAGTTTCGACCACGATCAGGTCAAAGCCCGCGCATTTGCAGGCAGCGATCACGTCGGGCAAAGCCTGGCTGATTTCGGAGCCGAAGTCGCGTGTGGCCAGCGAGCGCATGAAGACGCGCTGGCCGCTGTCGGCGTTCTTCTGGCCGGCCAGCGGAACAGTCCAGGGGTTGATGGCGTTCATGCGGATGCGGTCGCCAAGCAAGGCACCGCCGCTTTTGCGGCGCGAGGGGTCAATGCTGATGACGGCCACGCGCAACCTGTCGTCCTGGTCCAGACGCAGGCGGCGTATCAGCTCGTCGGTCAGCGAAGACTTCCCGGCCCCGCCGGTGCCGGTGATGCCGAGCACGGGAATCTTGCGGGTGGCGGCCTGGGCGCGCACTTTGTCGACCAGGGCTGCGTCGGCCTTTCCATTCTCGAGAGCGGTGATCAACTGGGCCAGCGCCCGCCAGTTCATTTCACCGTGGCCTTCGATGGCCTTGACGTTTTTGGGTGCGAAGCCGGTCAGGTCCTTGTCGCAGCGCATGACCATCTCTCCGATCATGCCGGCCAGGCCCATCTTCTGTCCGTCCTCCGGGCTGTAGATGCGGGTGACGCCGTAGGCATGCAGTTCGCGGATTTCGGGCGGCACGATCACGCCGCCGCCGCCGCCGAACACCTGGATGTGCTCGCCGCCGCGGCCTTTAAGCAAATCCACCATGTACTTGAAGTACTCGACATGCCCGCCCTGGTAGGAACTGATGGCGATGCCCTGCGCGTCCTCCTGCAGGGCGGCCGTCACCACCTCGTCCACGCTGCGGTTGTGGCCCAGGTGGATGACCTCTGCGCCCATGCTCTGCAGGATGCGCCGCATGATGTTGATGGCGGCATCATGACCGTCGAACAGGCTGGCTGCCGTGATGAAGCGCACTTTGTGGGTGGGGCGGTAGCTGGCGAGCGCTTTGTATTCGGCGGACATGTCGGTCATGGTTGTCTCCGGGCGGCGACGTGGCCACCGATCTGTGATCTGTTTGATTGACGTTTACGTAAACGTCAATCTTAGCCGGTAAGCCAGCGCCGATCAAGTGTGCGCCATGTATCGGCGTCAGCCATAAAAAAAGGGACGCGGAGCGCCCCTTTTTGCCAAAGCCTGGAGCCCAATGGCCCCCACGCGCTGTTTACCCGTACAGGTATTTAGGCAGCCACAGCGTCAGGCCGGGCCAGATGTACATGAAGACCATACACAGGATCACGATCAGCATGTAGGGCGTCATGCCGGCGAAGATCTGGTTGATGGTCACGTGTGGTGGCGACACCCCTTTCAGGTAGAAGGCCGACATCGCGACCGGAGGTGACAGGAAGGCCGCCTGCAGGTTGACGAAGACCAGCACGCCCCAGAGGATGGGATCGATCTGGAAATGCTGCAGCAGCGGCAGGAAGATGGGCACGAAGATCACGATGATCTCGGTCCACTCCAGCGGCCATCCCAGGACGAAGATGATGGCCTGTGACAGCAGCAGGAACTGCAGTGGTGTCAGGTTCATCGACATCACCCATTCCTCGACGACGCGCTGGCCGCCCAGCAGGGCGAAAACCGCGGAGAAGAGTGCTGAACCCACAAACAGCCAGCACACCATGGAGGTCGTCTTGCAGGTCAGGAACACCGCCTCCTTGATTTTCTGAAAGTCCAGCGTGCCGGCATGCCAAGCCATAAGAAAGGCGCCGGCCGCGCCGACGGCCGCCGATTCGGTGGCGGTTGTGATGCCGAACAGGATGACCCCCAGCACGACAATGGTCAGCAGCGCGAGCGGCATGACCGAGCTCACCAGCATCCGCAGGATCTCGAACTGCTCGGCGTCGAAGCGCCGGTAGTAACACAGCAGCAGTCCCGCCATCAGCACGCAGGCGATGGCAAAGCCCGTGTAGAAGGACTCGGGCACGGGTGCGGTCTGTGGCCCCGAACCCGAGGGCTCGCCGATTTCCTGCAGTGGTGCGTCGGTGGTGGCTGCTGCTGTTGATGGCTTCGCATCCTCCGATCCCGGCGGCGTTTGCAAGCCGCCGGCTTCGGCCGGCTCCTTGGCCGTGTCGCCGGGTTCTTTCAGCCCTTCTTCCGCCGGTGGTTCCTGGACTCCGCCGCTGACTGCGGGCCCCTGCAGGCCTTCGCCCGCCGGCGCTGCGGCCTTGGCGGCGCGTGCCGCCGCCACCTGGGCGATGTTGTCGGCCTGAGAATGGATGACCACATACCACCAGGTGCCGCCCAGAGTCGCCAGCGCGAACACCACCGGCACCAGGGCTGTGCCCAAGCTGCGCAACAGGAAGCCGCGGCTGACTTGGGCGCCCGCCTGCAGCGCCTTGCCCGGAGCCGCGACGGCCATGGCCAGCGCCGGCAGCGCCCTGCGCGAATAGGCGGCGGTCACCTGCTGCAGCCAGAGCGGCACCGGCGCGCGGTTCTGCTCCGGCGGCAGCTTGGGCGCGATCTTGGGGTTGAGCATGACCCAGCCGACGATGTAGACCAGGTAGAGCAGAGCCAGGAAGAAGCCGGGGAACATGGCCGCCGCGTAGAGCTTGACCACGGACTGGCCGGCGACGGCGGCGTAGACGATGATCATCACCGAGGGCGGGATCAGGATGCCCAGCGTGCCGCCAGCGGTGATCACGCCAGCCGCCAGCCGCGTGTCGTAGCCGGCGTTGAGCATGGGCCGCATGGCGATCACGCCCATCAGCACCACCACAGCGCCCACCAGGCCACTGGCGATGCCCCAGAACGTGCAGATGATCAGGGTGGTGACCGCCAGCGAGCCGGGCACGCTGCGGAATGCCAGCTGCACGCTATGGAACATCTTGTCCACCAGCGCGCCGCGCTCCATCACGTAGCCCATCAGCACAAACAGCGGAATCGATAACAGGGTCTCGTTGGTCATCGCTCCAAAGGCGCGCTGGACCATCAGGTCGAAGATCCTGTTTTCCCAAAAATGGGTGGACGGATCGTAGAAGGCCAGGAAGCCGAACGCCATGCCCAGGCCCATCAGTGTGAATGCGGTGGGAAAGCCCATCATGATGACGACCACGATCAGGCCGAGCATGGTCATGCCGAGTACTGCGTTGCTCATTTGGAGACCTCCGCCCTGTGGGCTGCGGTGCCATGAATCTTCGGAACAGCCGGGCGAGTCATGTTCAACCTTTCAAGCCGGCGGATTTTTCGATGGCCAACCGCTTGGCTTCTTCATCGACAAACTCGCTGCCGGCCAGCTGTTGCGCGACCACATCGGATTCCTGGGCGTCCTTGAGCCGCGGTGTCCAGATGCCGGTGCGGATGCAAACGACGCAGCGCAGGATCTCGGACAGCCCTTGCATCAGCACAATGGTGCCAGCCACCGGGATCACAAACTTGAACGGATACAGGGGGATAGGGGTGGCGTTGAAGGTTTGTTCGCGCATCGCCAGTGACTCATTGAAGTATGTCCAGCCGGCCCAGGTCAGCGCCATAATCCCGGGTAGGAAGAAGACGATGTACAGGACCAGGTCCAGCCAGGCCTGCGTGCGGGGCTTCAAGTTTCCGTAGAAGAAGTCGCCGCGCACATGGCCGTCATGCGCCAGCGTGTAGGCTCCCCCCAGCATGAACAGCGTGCCATACAGCATGTTATTGACGTCGAAGATCCAGGCCGTGGGCGCGTTGAGCGCGTAACGCTTGAAAACTTCAGCACAAACGACCACCATGAGGATCACGATGAGCCAGGCGGCGGCCTTCCCGACCCAGGTGCTGATGTGGTCAGCCGTGTGAAGGATTTTTTGTGTATTCATTTTGAACCGGTGTTCCCATCAAAAAGGCCAGCCATCCAGGGCTGGACGGCTGGCCGGCTTCGCCGGGGCTCGCAGGCTCAGGCCTTCTTCTTGCCGAAGGAATGGTTGTAGGCCATCTTGAAATCGACCATGTAGTCGTTCTGCCAAGGGATGGTGCGCGCGGCGTAGGCCTTCTGCGAGTCGATCACCTTCTTGAACAGCGGATTGGCCTTGGCTTTGTCCTCGATGATCTTGTCCCAGGCTTCCAGCTGTGCCTTGAGCACGGCGTCGGGCGTCTTGTAGAACTTGATGCCCTGTTTCTTCATTTCAGCGTAGTCGGTGGAATTGCGATCTATGGCCTTCCAGCTCATGTCGGCGCTGGCAGCCTGCACGCCGTAGTCGATGATTGCCTTGAGCTCGGCGGGTAGCGCGTTGTACTTGGCTTTGTTAAACAGAATCTCGAACTGCTCTCCGCTCTGGTGAAAGCTCTGAAGCATGCAGTTTTTGACCACATCCGGAAAACCCAAAACACGGTCCGAACTCGCGTTGTTGAACTCGGCCGCGTCGATCAAGCCGCGGTCCAGCGCAGGGACGATCTCACCGCCCGGCAGCGGATTGACGGAGGTGCCCATCGCTGTGAAGATGTCGACCGACAGTCCGACCGTGCGGAACTTCAGGCCCTTCATGTCTCCCACCTTGGCGATCGGCTTCTTGAACCAGCCTAGCGGCTGCGTGGGCATGGGGCCGTAGAGGTATGACACCACGTCCATGTTGATGGCCTTGTAGATTTCATCGAGCAGGGCCTTGCCACCGCCGTAGTTGTGCCAGGACAGGACCATGTTCGGGTCCATGCCGAAAGCCGGGCCCGAACCCCACAGCGCCAGGGCATTGTTCTTGCCATAGTGATAAGCCACCACGCCGTGTCCGCCGTCCAGGGTTCCCTTATTCACAGCTTCGAGTAGCTGAAAGGCCGGCACCACGGCGCCGGATGGAAGCACTTCAATTTTCAGGCGGCCGCCGGCCATGTCATTGACTTTCTTCGCGAAATCGTTGGCGTATTCATGAAAGATGTCCTTGGCCGGCCAAGTGCTCTGGAAGCGAAGGGACGTTGTCTGCGCCATGGCGACCATGGGGGCGGACAGGGCGCCGGCGGCAATCGCGGCGCCTTTCAGCAGGCCGCGCCTGCGGGGGCTTTTGCTTTCGGTCATGACTTGTCTCCTGTTGTTTCGAAAAAGGTAAGAGGACTCATCATTCCGTCTTGCTCATTCCTTACAAAGAGGGTTTCCACCAACGCTACAGGTTGTTGCCTCTTCTCAGGGTGAACCCGTTTGTGCCCGACCGACAGAACCCGCGAGGAGCTCAGGTGACTTTCAGCCTTCTGAGGGCCGGATCGCCTGGCGGAAAGCGCAGCTTCAGTTCCTGCAACCTGGCCCGGACGAGGGTGGCAATCATCAGGTTGCGATGCGTCTTGGAGTCCGCTGGCACCACGGTCCAGGGGGCCCAAGGGGTGCTGGTGGCCTGGAGCAATGCTTCGTAAGCCTTTTGGTACTGCTTCCATTGTTTGCGGACCTCCAGGTCCCCCGCGCTGAATTTCCAGTGTTTGGCGGGGTCATCCAGTCGCTCCTGCAGTCGTTGCTTTTGCTCATCGGGACTGATATGCAACATGAACTTGAGAATCACCGTACCGGTTTCCGAGAGCATGCGTTCGAAGTCGTTGATGTGCCGGAACCGCTGTGCTGTTTGTGCCGATGTGATCCATCCGTTGACGGGCGGCACCAATACATCTTCGTAGTGGCTGCGATTGAAAATCACGATCTCTCCCATGCCCGGCATCTGCTGATGAATCCGCCACAGGTAGTCATGCGCCCGCTCATCTTCCGTCGGGGCCTTCCAGCTGACCGTCCGTACGCCCAGCGGGCTGATGCGTCCAAAGACGCCGCGCAATGTCCCGTCCTTGCCTGAGGTGTCCGTTCCCTGCAGGACCACAAGAAGCTTGTAGCGTTTGTCCGCGTAAAACAGGTTTTGCAATCCGTCGATCTCTGTGGCCAATGCTTCGACGGTGGCTTTGTCGCGTAGCTTGTCGCCCGTCGAGAAAGGCTTGGCTGCCGGGTCAAGGCTGGCAAGGGAAAATCCCTTGGGCTTCGACGGAGAGGGTTGCCAGGGGGCTATGGTTTTGGCCAGAGCCTTGAAGCTTGCCTTGCCAGGCTGTACCTTTTGTGGAGAAGGTGTGTCGGCGTCGTTGCGGGGCATCGGGGTCTCCTGCAGTTCATCGGTAGGGTGATTGTGCATGGCACACCTGCGCCAGGGGGATGCGCGGCTTGCCTATGTCCTCACTGTCTGCGTGTGGTTGCAGGGGGATAAACTTGATCTGCAGGTTTAGGGTCGCCGCCATGCGATGCATGCATGCCCGATATACCTGTTGATCAACACCCCGAACTGAGAGGCCCTGTGATGGAAAAAAACACTTCTGCAAATGGTTCCGCGCAACCTGGTGTCCAGCCTGCTTCCGGTTATGCCGGCGATATTTCTGCACAGCTGGCTTTTGACTGGATGCAGTCGGGCGAAGCCGTGCTGGTGGATGTACGAACTGACGCCGAACGTGAATGGGTGGGTTATGTGCCCGGCTCTGTGCCCCTGGCCTGGAAGCAATGGCCGGGCATGGCAATGAACGCAGGATTCGACGAGGGGCTGAAAGCCGCAGTGCCCGCCGGCAAGAAAGCGGTGCTGTTGTGCCGCAGCGGCGTGCGTTCGGTGGCTGCGGCCAAACGTGCTGCCGAACTGGGTATGGAGGCTTACAACATCCTCGAAGGGTTTGAAGGCGATGCCGATGAACACGGGCAACGCGGCCGCAAGGGCGGCTGGCGCTTCCGGGGCTTGCCCTGGAAGCAGGGCTGAATCCCGTTAAGGACGTTAATCGAAGCAGGGCCCATACGCACCTTTGGTAACTTATATATGTAAGTGAACGGCGCATTTACTTTACAAAAATGAGGTGAATAGTTCGCATGACATTGCCTGAAATTTGATGTAGTGAGCTACCCCCTGTTAGTTCTGACAGGGGGTAAGGCGTATCAATTTGTTTGAGCGCTTTCAATGGGGTTCCCCTTTTTTAACGGAGCCCCCATGCAAGTACTCGAACGCAAACTTTCCCCTGACACCGCGCATTTTCCCAACCCTGCCCTTGGGGCCCAGTTATGCCAGCGAATATCCCGTGACTTCACGCCGCGCTGGAATCACCAGTGGAGCGGAAAGTTCATGCTTCATGGCAAAACGCCGGACTCCAATGCCATCCGGCTGGACGGCAACGACTACCTCAGCGTCACCGGCCATCCGCACATCGTTCACGCGCAGGTGGAAGCCTTGCGCAAGGAGCAGGAGTTTGTGGTGCAGTCCGGTGTCTTCCACCTGAACCAGCATCCAACACACACGCTGGAACTGGCCCTGGCATCCTGGGTCGGCAAGGACGACGGCTTCATTTGCCAATCGGGTTATGCGGCCAATGTCGGCTTGCTGCAGGCGATTGCCGATGCGAAGACCCCTGTGTACCTTGATACGCTGGCCCATGCATCGTTGTGGGAAGGCGCCCATGCGGCGCGCGCCCCGGCTTTCGCTTTTCGCCACAATGATCCGGTTCATCTCGCCCGGATGATCGCCAGGAACGGTCCGGGCATCGTGGTGGTCGATTCCGTGTACAGCACCACGGGCGCCATCTGTCCTTTGGGCGAAATTGTCGATGTGGCCGAGCAGCACGGCTGCATGATCCTGGTGGATGAATCGCACTCGCTGGGCACCCACGGCCCGGAAGGTGCCGGGCTGTGTGCCGAGCTGGGCCTTACCAGCCGCGTGCACTTCATCACCGCCAGCCTTGCCAAGGCCTTTGCGGGCCGGGCCGGCTTTTTTACCGCGCCGGCGCACATGCGCTATTACATTCTCTGTTCAAGCTTTCCCAATATCTTCAGCTCCAGCCTGCTGCCGCACGAGATTGCCGGCCTTGCAGCCACGCTGGAGGTGATCCGCAACAGTGACGATGCCCGCGCAAGGCTTCACGCACACACGCGCAGATTGCGCTCTGCCTTGAGCGAGCTGGGCTATCCCATCCACCAGGGCAGCCAGCAGATCATTGCGCTGGAGGTTGGGCTGGAATCCGACACCATGGTGCTGCGGGACCGGCTGGAGGAGCGCAACGTGTTTTCGTCGATGTTCTGCGCGCCGGCCACCAGCAGCAAACGCGCCATGATGAGGCTGACCTTGAATGCCGGGCTGATGGATTCCGAACTGGACCATGTGGAAGCGGTCGCACGCGAGATCGCGCCGATCGTGAAACCATGGGACTGGCCGATTGCACGGCGCGCACGGGCCGGCCAGGAGGCGTGATGCCGGGGTCAGTCCTGCAGGTGTCTTTCACCCGAGGTGGCAATAAATCGCTCGTGGCTGCTCATGAAGCCGGGGTTAAAAGGCTCGCCGACGGCAAAAAGCGCCGCATGAAGCGCGGCCGGACCGGAAGCGATGGCGAAGGCCTGGCGCGGCTGGGGTTTGTGGCCGGCGCCCAGCGCCAGCTGCAGTTCCAGGTCGATGAGTTTCCTGCCCGCCGCCACGTCCTTCACGGTCGCGGCATCCCAGCCTTGCGATGCCGCCATTTCGGCAAGCTCTGGCAGGTTCCCGGCGGGTTCCAGCTGCAACCAGCTGACGCTGCCTTTACGGTCAAGGGCCAGCACACCGAAGGGCGCACCAATCACCACATGCTCGATCCAGCCTTGCCGCAGTGCCAGGTTTTCCAGCTCCTGCGCGACGGATGGTTCGCACAACAGCGCATGCTGCGCGCGGGACAGCGTCGCCCGCCAGGTCTGCTGGTGCCGGGGATCGGGCTGCCGCAGCAGCGCCTGCACCGCATCGGTCAGGCGCAGCCGGATCTCCGGAGATTGCTTGGGAATGAATTGTTCGATCAGCCCGCGGTTGAAGGCCGACACGGCAAGTTGCTCGTCAGCCCGGCCTGTCAGCAAAACGCGCGAACCCGACCAGCCGGTCAGCTCACTCAACACCCTCAGCCCGCTCATGGCCGGCATGGAATAGTCCACCACGCAGACCTGCGTGAGCGCAAATCGCGCCGTGCCGTCTTCCCGCCAGTACTGCAGGATTTGCGGGATCAGGGCCGTCCCCTCGCGCCATCGATTGATGATTTCCTGCTGGCGCCAGGCATCAGCTTCCCAGCGCACCGGCTCCTGGAGCAGCAGGTCTATACACGCCACCGGGCGCAGGAACAGACGTACATGCCAGTCCAGCGGCATGACTTCCGCGAGCATTTCGAGATAATCCGGGTCGTCGTCCAGGAAAACCACGCCTCCGGGACGGCGGTAAAGTGCAAAGGACATGTTGTCAGTCTAGCGCGGGTTGTCAAAAGCAAATCATGTGCAAGGTATCAGGCCGTAATCGGCAGCTCGATGGTAAAAGCAGCTCCCACGGCGAACTCTGATTTCACATGAATGGTGCCACCTGCGCTTTGTACCACTTGCTGGCAAAAGGCCAGGCCCAAGCCATGCCCCGTGCCGCGGTTGCTCGAGAAGAACGGCTTGAAAATCTGCGGCAGCAAGGCAGCGTCGATACCCATGCCCTCATCGGTCACCATGATGCGGCCGCGCGCCTGCGTCCTGCCGACTTCAATGCGCAGGGCGCCGTGCGGGTATTTCGAGTCAGCCGCCATCAGGGAATGCAGCGCGTTCTTGATGAGGTTGTCCAGCACCTGGGAAAACTGTGTGGCGGAAGAACGGAAGGTGAAGTCATCGTGAACAAGCACCCGCACGCATTCCCTCTGGCGACTCGACTGATAGGGATACGCCGCCACGACGTCCTGGACCAATTTGCCGGCCACGACGTGTTCGGTATGCCGCGGCAGCTGCAGCAGCTTGGCATTCGCGATCTGTGTGTCGATCTGGTGGTTCATGTTTCGAACCAGTGCGTGGAGGCGCAGCGCCAGCTTGTCCAGCTGCAGCGCGCGCGGGTTGTCGGGCTGGCGCTGTACCTCCAGCTGGATCGCATCGCCCAGCAGGGCTGCCGTCGACAGCGGCGTGCGCAGCTCGTGCGCCATGATGCCGATGGTGGTGAGCGTGCTGGAAAGCTGTTCCCGCCGCAGGTTGGCCGAGGAAAGGTTCAGCACCAGCGCGATCGACCAGGCAAACGCAAATACCACGGCATGCACGGTGCGCTGGTCTTCCGGCAGGGCGGGAACTGCCGGCCCCACGTACAGGAACATGACCCAGGCCAGCCCTCCACCGGTGATGGTGCCCAGGGTCGCCAGGCGCCAGTCAGTGACATGGTAGTAGATCAGCACCATGGCCGCCAGGGTAGCCAGCCACACGGTATTGCTGCCGTTGCACAGGTACATCCAGCTGAACAGGACCGGCAGTTCGAGCCAGAACACCACACCAAACACCCGTTGCGCCAGCCGGCTTCCCGGGTCATGGTTGACGCGTTTGGTCATCAGGCTGTAGCCCAGCACGCTGGCCACGACGCGCAGCGGCAGGTTTTCATAGGGCTGCGGCAGCCAGACCGACCAGATCCAGGCGAACAGGGCGTTGCCCGAAAAAAAAGAAAGACCCAGCCACCACAGCCGCCGCGGGGATGGATGCAAAATGGGCTCCAGGGGCGCAAGGATCAGTTCCTCGCGCAGCCACTGAAGCAGGGGACGCCGCGCAAGCCACGCGTGAAAGCGGGCGCTCCTCACGTTAAGAACTTCTCCAGCACAAACGGGAACCTGACTGATGATGCATTTGACATTTGACTGTATTGTCCCGGTTCTCATCTCGTCAAGCTAATGCTGTTACCTGCCAACTTTGACAGCGTCAGCCTGGACGGCGTCATCAGCGACTGGCTGTGCGCCCTTCGCGAGTTCTCGGTCGAAGCGCTCATGGTGCTGGGTCCCGATCCGTTCGGGGGGCAGGAGGACCGGCTGGTGCTGGCCATTCACCCTCCGCGCCTGCTGGATGCCGCCGAGGCCCTGGCAGAGAGCCGGGACTTCGGCGCCCCGTGGCGCGACTCCGACGCACCTCTTGTCGCCTGGCAGGATATTTCCAAAACCGCTTTCGAAAGCCTGAGCCGCTGGCGCCGGCTGTGGCTGGCTCACGGTTACCAAAGCGTGGTGCGCATCGCCTTTCCGTTGACGGTGGGGCGGGCCTTTGAATGCTACCTCTTCAGCCCGCGCCAGTGGCATGACCGCAGCGAGGCGGCCTTGCTGGCCTGGTCGGCCCTCAACATCTGGCCGCTGCTCAAGCGCGCGCTGGCCGAAGCGCGCAGCCCGCTGAGCCCGCGCGAACTCGAATGCCTGAGCCTTGCCTTCCAGGGGATGACGGCACGCGAGACCGGCGAGTTGCTGGCCTGCAGCGAACGCACGGTGAACTTTCACCTCTCCAATGCCATGACCAAACTCAAGGTCGACAACAAGCTGGCCGCCATCCAGCGCGCGTGCTGGTTCGGATTGATCTGAGCGTTCTTTGCCGCGTCTACTGGAAAACCTGTAGGCCTGCGCCTGCAGGTGCGCTTCAAACCTGTTCATAATCCGCCAAATGACCTTTCTAGCGCTTGACGTGGGTAACACCCGCCTGAAATGGGCCCAGTATGAAGCCCCTGTGCCCAGGGCCAAGCTGCTGGCGCAGGGCGCGGTGTTTCTGGAAAACATCGACAAGCTGTCCGAAGAAGAGTGGGGCGGCATGCAACCTCCGTCGCGCATCCTCGGCTGCATCGTTGCCGGCGACGCCATCAAGCGGCGTGTGGCTGAGCAGATGGAACTCTGGGACGTGGCGCCGCACTGGGTCGTTTCCAGCCCGCACGAGGCCGGTGTCACCAATGGCTATGACCATCCGGCCAGGTTGGGCGCTGACCGTTGGGTGGCCATGATCGGTGCGCGTCACCGGCTGCTGGCGCGCGGCGTCAACAAGCCTTGCGTGGTTGTCATGGTAGGTACCGCCGTGACGGTCGAGGCGATCGACGCTTCCGGTAAATTCCTGGGCGGCTTTATTCTTCCAGGCCACGGCATCATGTTGCGCGCGCTGGAGTCCGGCACGGCCGGTCTGCACGTTCCCACCGGCGAGGTGCGCGACTTTCCCACCAATACCAGCGATGCGCTGACCAGCGGCGGCACCTTCGCCATTGCCGGTGCGATACACCGCATGGTGGAAAACGTCACCCGCCACTGCGGCGAAACACCCGAATGCATCATGACCGGCGGCGCCGGCTGGAAGATGGCGCCCAGCATGTCGGTGAAGTTTGAGCTGGTCGACAGCCTCATCTTCGACGGACTGCTGGCCATTGCCTCGCAGCGTTTTGCCAGCTGACGGCCTTTCCGCGCGTCGCGGTTGTCACGGGGTGTGCTATTAAAAAAGTAGCTACTTGCGCCCGCCCCTATTGGGCTGAGGCCATGGAATCCTCAAGAAATCGAGCGGAACCTCCTGGCAGCTGCGACGCGCAGCGAGCGCTCATTCCCCCCAGGGCAGCATCAGCGTGACGATGGAGAGTTTGGCAAACTCCGGCACAAACTCGTCGATGATGCGCTGCGGTTCCGGGCACAGGGTGCTGTCGGTGATCACGCCGAACTGCACGCCGCCGCCGTAGCTCAAGATGGACACGCCCAGTCCCACGTCACCCGACTGCGGCACCCAGAACATGCTTTGCTCCAGCGTCGAACCGCAGAATTTGAGTTTTTCGCGCGGGCCCGGCACGTTGGTCATGACCGCCGTGGTTTTCTTGGCAAAGAGGTTGAGCATCACGTCCTGCGCCGGCTTGATCAAAAGGCCCGCCACCGCCAGCAGGCTGAAAGCCAGCAACGGCTGGTAGCTGCCCTTGAGCGCGGCCATTCGCCTGCGCACCTCGTAGACGCGCTCGATGGGGTTCTCCACCCCGATGGGCAGCACCAGCGGCACCAGGCCGAAGCGGTTGCCCAGCTTGTGCGCCTGGTCCAGCGGCCGCAAATTCACCGGCACCATGGCGCGGATCTCCTGGCCTGCCACATCGTCACCGAAAGTTTTCAGGTATTCGCCCAAGGCGCCGGCCACGCAGCTGAGCAGCACGTCGTTGATCGAGCAGTTGAGCGCCTTGCCGACGGCCTTGACCTCGTCCAGCGGAATCGGCTGACACCAGGCCACCTTCTTCGCGCCGCCGGGCTTGCCCTTGAGCCGGGTTTTGGAGTCGTCGGGCATCAGAGCCAGCGCGGCGCCATCCTTGAGCACCTGCATCAGCACCTTGGCCATGTCCATGGAATTGTGCATGCCGTCTTCCATGCCCTTTTTGGGGTCGCCCAGCATGCCCAGCGAACGCGCCGCGCCTTCGCCCACGGCGCCCAACGCTTTCACGGTGATGTCGGTGAAGGGCTTGAGCAGGGTGTCGGCAATCCAGTCTTCCGTGCCGGCGGCCGCCGCAGTCTTTTTGCGTCGCTCGGGCGGCGGCGTGCCGCCATCGACCAGCGACATGGTCACAGAGATCAGCGCAATGCCGTCCGCGATGCAATGATGGATGCGAACGATCATTGCGCTGCCCTTCACGCCGTCCGGCCCGGTGTAGTCCTCGATCAGGTGGATTTGCCACAGCGGGCGTTTCGGGTCGAGGCGCTGGGTGGCAAGCACGGCCACACGGTCCTGCAGGGCCTGCTCCTGGTTGGCCGATTTGGCCAACTTCTCCTGCACGACATGGTTGGCCAGGTCGAAGTTGCGGTCCATCACCCAGGTCGCGCCGGCGGCGTCTTCCATCACGCGCTGCCTGAAGCGGTCGTACTTCAGCAAGCTGTTTTCGATGCGTTCGCAGACGGCGGCGTACTTGACGCCCGGCGCCAGCTGCCACACGCCCACGATCATCATGAGGTTGGCGTCGTTGTCCATGCGCAGCCAGGCCGTGTCGACCTTGCTCATGCGCTCCCCCGAAATACCCAGGGTTCCCGAGACAGCCCGCTTGACGTTCTTCTGGACGTTTTTTGCCACTTTCCGGCCAGCGGCCTGGGCGGTAACGCGTGTAACCATGAGCACTCCCGATGCAAAACTGATGCGAACTTACCCCGGATGGGGTAAGTTCCCTATTTTGCAAGGAACGGCCTAGCTAAGATACCGGGCAGTTACCCCAAGCACCTCATTGGTGACCCACTTCTAAAAACGGAGATTCTTCATGTCAGACCTGAAAGCCGCCTTCGACAAAGCCATGGCCGATTCGAAAAACCTCAGCGAGCGCCCTGACAACGCCACGCTGCTGAAGATTTATGCGCTTTACAAGCAGGGCAGCATCGGCGACAACGCCGAGAAAAAGCCCGGCTTCGGCGACATGGTCGCGCGCGCCAAGTGGGACGCCTGGAACAACCTCAAGGGCACCTCGCAGGACGATGCGATGCAGCAGTACATCGATTTGATCGCCGATCTGAGCTAAGACTCTCTTCCACAGAAAAGCGGCACAGTCCCGGCGTAATTTGCGCCGGGACTGTGCCGCTTTTTGCTGGCTGTCAAAGACTTCAGTCGGCTTTAATGTTCGCCAGTTTCACGATCCGGCCCCACATCTTGCGCTCGTTGTCGCCCAGGGTGGCCAGCTCGGCGCCGGTCATGACCACCGATTTCGCGCCTTGCTCTTCGGCGCGTTTCCTGAAGCCTTCCGACTCCACCACCTGTTTTATCGCCAGCGAGAGGCGTCCTTGCAGGTCGGCCGACAGTCCCGTCGGCCCATAGACGGCGAACCAGGATGACGCTACCAGCGGCACGCCGGCCTCAATGGCCGTCGGCACATTGGGTTGCGCTGCCAGGCGCGCGCGGCCGGTGACCATCAGGGCTTTGAGCTTGCCCGCGCGGATGTGCGGCAGCAGCGGCGGTGGCGTGGTGATGGTGAAGTCCACCGTGCCGGCCAGCAGGTCGTTCAGCGCCGGGCCCGTGCCGCGATAGGGGATGTGCACCATGAACGTCTTGGTCAGGTCCTTGAGCAGCTCGGTCGTCACATGCTGGAGCGAGCCGTTGCCGCTGGACGCGTAGTTGACCTTGCCGGGGTTGGCCTTGACGTACTTGATGAAGTCCGCAAAGTTGTCGGCCGGGAAGTTGCCGCGCACCACCAGCAGTTGCGGTGCATCGATCAGATGGCCCAGCGGTTTCAGGTTGGTTGCCGGGTCAAAGCCGGGCACCGGCTGGATCAGCGGCGTGATGCACTGGTAGCCTGAGTACTGCACCAGCAGGCTGGTGCCGTCGGCCGGGCCGCGCGCCACCATCTGGCCGGCGATGTTGCCGTTGCCGCCGCCGCGGTTGTCCACGATCACCGAGGTTTGCAAAATCTTGCCCAAGGGCTCGGCCAGCATGCGCGCCGCAATGTCGGTGGTGCCGCCGGCTGCCGTGGGCACGATGAGCGTGATCGGTTTGCCGGCGAGCTGCGCGCGCACGGGGTTGAGCCAGGCTGCCGTGCTGAGCCCGGCCACGGTGAGCAGTGTTCTGCGGGAAATGAAAGTCATGGTGTTTGTCTCCAGTTGTAGTTTTAGGATTGCTTTTAAGGGCTGCCGTTTTTTCAGGCCGTTTCGGAAATCTCTATCAAATTCAGGTCCGGGTCGCGCACATAGACCGAGCGGATTTTTTGTGTGGCGCCGGTGCGCAGCACGGGGCCTTCAATCACAGGCCAGCGTTCGCGCTCAAGGCGGGTGATTACGTCGGCAAGCGGGATGCTCGCCAGAAAGCACAGGTCCAGCGCCCCCGGCACCGGCAGGTGAGCCTTGGGCTCGAACTCGTTACCTTTGACGTGCAGGTTGATTTTTTGCTGGCCGAACTTGAAGGCCTTGCGCTCTACGGACGGCGTGCCCCCCGTGAAGCTTTCAAGCGTCATGCCCAGCACGCGGGTGTAGAAATCCACACAGGCCTCTTCGTCTGCGGTGGTTAACACCAGATGATCCAATTGTTTGATCACGCTGAGGCCGCTCTTAGTTCAGCCACATAAGGCGGCGGTGCATGCAGGTCCGTGATGCGGCCGGCCTTGGCCACCTGGCCGGGCACTTCATGGCCGACGATGCCGGGCATTTGCCGCGCCACGGCCAGCAGCTTTTCAATGTCCATGCCCGTGTCGTAGCCCATGGCATCCAGCATGTGCACCGCGTCTTCACTGCTGATGTTGCCACTGGCACCGGGCGCGTAAGGGCAACCGCCCAGGCCGCCCAGGGAGCCGTCAAAGCGCGTGATGCCGCCCTGCACGGCGGCCAGCACATTGGCCAGGCCCATGCCGCGTGTGTTGTGAAAGTGCAGGGTCAGTTGCAGGCCTTCAAAGCGCCGTTGCAGCGCTTCCACCATGCGGCTCACTTGCGCCGGGTGGGCCATGCCGGTGGTGTCGCAGACCGTGAGGCCGCGCACGCGGTCTGCGCCGAAGGCGGCAAAGCGGTCGCTCCAGTGCAGCACTTCTTCCTCGGGTACCTCGCCTTCCATCGGGCAGCCGAAGCAGCAGGAGAGTGAAATATTGATGGGCGTGCGGCCATTGACATGGTGGATCACGTCGGAGAGTGCGGCAAAGCTTTTCTCGCGAGGCATGCGCAGGTTGGCCAGGTTGTGGGTTTCCGATACCGACATCACCAGGTTGAGTTCGTCGGCCCGCGACTCCAGCGCTCGCTCCGCCCCGCGCAGGTTGGGCACCAGCGCGGTGTATTCCACGCCGGGCACGCGGCGTATGCGGCCCATCACCTCTTCGGCGTCGCGCAGCATGGGAATGGCCTTGGGCGAGGTAAACGATGTCACTTCAATCTTGGCGTAGCCGCATTCGCTGAGGGCATCGACGAGCGCGACCTTGTCATCGGTGGAAATGAAAGAGGGTTCGATCTGGAAGCCGTCGCGCGTAGCGACCTCATTAAAGTAAATTCGTTTTGCGGTGTTCATGCGCTGACGTCCTTCCCGGCCACGATGCCCTTGTCCTTTAGCGCCTGAATCTGTTCGGTTGAAAGTCCGATCTCGCGCAGCACCGCAACGGTGTCCTGCCCCACCTGCGGCGCATTGCGACGGTGGCCGCCCGGTGTGCGCGAGAGTTTGGGCACGATGCCGGGCACTGCCAGCGTGCTTCCGTCGTCCATCTGAACTTCGTCGAGCATGCCGCGCGCCAGGTAGTGCGGGTCGGCCGCGATATCGGCCACGGTGTAAATGCGGCCCGCGGGCACCGAGACCTTGTCGAGCTCCGCCAGCACTTCATCGACCGTGAGGCCCAGGGTCCACTGGCCGATGGCCGCGTCGATTTCTTCCACGCGCGCCACGCGGCCGGCGTTATCAGCCAGCGCCGGGTCGTTGCCGAGATCGCTGCGGCCCATGGTGGCCATCAGCCGTTTGAAGATGCTGTCGCCGTTGCCCGCCACCAGCGCATAGCCGCCGTCTTTGCACAGATAGGCATTGCTGGGCGCGATGCCGGGCAGGGCGCTGCCGGCCGCGCCGCGCACTGCGCCAAAGGCGCTGTATTCGGGCAGCAGGCTTTCCATGCAGTTGAACACCGCTTCATACAGCGCCACGTCGATCACCTGGCCCTTGCCGGAGCGTTGGCGTTCCTGCATCGCCAGCAGGATGCCGATCACGCCGTGCAGCGCGGCCAGCGTGTCACCGATGCTCACGCCCACACGCACCGGCACGCGGCCCGGCTCGGCCGTCAGGTGGCGCAGGCCGCTCATGGCCTCGGCCACCACGCCAAAGCCCGGCTTGTCGCGGTAGGGGCCGGTCTGGCCGTAGCCGCTGATGCGCAGCATGATGAGGCGCGGGTTCAGTGCCAGCAACTCGTCGGGCCCGAGGCCCCAGCCTTCCATGGCGCCGGGGCGGAAGTTCTCGATCAGCACGTCGGCGTCGGCCGCGAGCTGGCGCACGATGGCCTGCGCCTCCGGGCTCTTCAAGTCCAGCGCCACCGAGCGCTTGTTGCGCGACTGCACCTGCCACCACACCGAAGTGCCGTCCTTTAGCAAACGCCATTTGCGCAGCGGGTCGCCCGCGCCCGGCGTTTCGATCTTGATGATGTCGGCGCCGAAGTCCGCCAGCGTCTTGGCGGCAAAGGGCCCGGCAATCAGCTGGCCGAGCTCCAGTACCTTCAGCCCGGCGAGGGGGCTTTGCGTGGCAGGAACTGAAGAAGCCGAAAGGGATTTTTCTGAGGAGGGCATGGCGGGCAGTGTGCCGCCGCGCGCTGGCTCCGTCTATTTGCGCTTTGGGGTCCGGGGGTTCGCGTTTTGCGAAGGCGAGGCGCTTTTAGGGCTCAGGAAGTCCACCAGCGAGGCGACGCCTGCATCGGGCTGGCCTGCGATGGTGGCTGTCAGCAGGCGGCGCTGGGCCCATGCGTCTGCCAGCGGCCGCCAGTCGAGCTTCATGCTTTTGACCATGGGCAGTGTGGCGGCTTTGGGGAGGATGGCGACGCCCAGACCGGAGGCCACCATGTGGCACACGGCGTCAAAGCTTCGCACCTGCATGCGCAGTTTCAGCGGCCGGTTGGCGGACAGCGCAGCCTGCTGCTGCTTTTGCAGCATGGCGGCGCCGGCGGTCAGGCTGATCCATTCCTCGTCGAGCGCATCGACAAAGGCCAGCGGTGTCTTGCTGCCTGCCAGCGCGTGGCCGGCGGGCAGGATCAGCACCAGCTCGTCTTCGCGGAACAACCGCGTGTCCAGCCCGGCGGTGTCCGGGCCTTCCACAAACACCGCCACATCCGCCCGGCCTTCACGCAAGGTAGCCGCCACGGCTTCCGACACCTGCTCTTCCAGGTCAATGTGCACCTGCGGGTGCAACTCGCCATAACGTGCCAGCAGCGGCGGCAAAAACTGGCTGATGGCGGCGCTGCTGGCGCACAGGCGTATGTGGCGCGCGATGCCGCGCCGCAGGTCGGCCAGTTCGCCGCCCAGCTGCTCCATGGTCTGCAGCAGCGTGAGGCCGTGCTTGACGAAGACACGGCCTGCAGCGGTGGGCAGCAGGCCGCGCGCATGGCGCTCGAACAGCACATCGCCCAATGCGTCTTCCAGTTCGCGGATGCGCCGGCTGGCGGCTGCCAGCGCCAGGTGCGAGTCGCGTGCTGCGGCTGTCAGGCTGCCTGTCTGGGCACAGGCCACCGCCAGGCGCACCGACACCAGATCAAACCGGGCGAGGTTGTAGCTCACGAGGGCGGGCCTGGAAACTCAGGCCGCTTTCTTTTTGGTGGTGGCTTTTTTGGCCGCGGGCTTCTTCGCGATCAGGGTGTCCAGGTTTTTCACGATTTCCTCTTCAATCCTGTCCTTGAAGGCGCCGAGAAGGAAACCCAGCTTGGCCTGGAGTTCGAAACGGTCTTTGGTGACGGTCAGCGTGCCGCTGACGCCCGAGCGGGTAAAGCTGACCAGGTCTTCGTCCTTGCCCTCTTCGTAGGTGCATTCCATGTCGAATTTCTCTTCGGCCTGTTCGGCCCATGCGAAGGCGATCTTGCGCGCGGAGGGCAGGCCCATACCGTGTTCGCGGGTGATGTGGATGTCTGCCATGAGTGTCTCTTTCCTGTCTTATAGGTCGAAATATCGCCTGCGACATGCCATGTCCGGCGGAGCAAAAGTGAAGCGTACAACAGTGTCATGCGGGCGTGCTTGCGGCGCTATACTTTATTTTTCCTTTATTCCCCGGTTTCCCCGTCGACCCATGCTTGATTGGCTGCGTTCAAAATACACGAGAAAACCGGTCGGTCCATGGCAGTTGTACAGGGCGGGGCTGACCGCCCAGGCTGCGGATGCCGCTGCACAGGTTCTTGCCGCCGATCCGGCCCACAGCGAGGGCCTGCTGGTCCAGGGGCTGATCGCCGTTGATGCGGGCTCTGCGGCCACCGCACTTCCCGTTCTTGAGCGGGCCGCCGTGAATTCCCCTTCGGATCCCCGCTTTCAAAATGCACTGGGCAAAGCTTTGTCTGCACTCGGGCGCCACGGCGCCGCCCGCTCCGCGCTTCAACGAGCCATGGGTATGGACCCGGAAAATGCGGAAGCAAGGCTTCAGCTCGCGCTGATGGCGCTGTCCGGCCGCCGCGAGGACGAAGCCGTCCGGTGGCTCCAGGAAGCTTTGGTACTCGAGCCAAAATTCGCCGAAGCCCATTTGCACCTGGCCAACCTGTGGATGGGGCGCGAGAATTTTCCGGCTGCTGAAGAGCACTACCGCCAGGCTGTTGCCGTGCAGCCTGCATACGCCGAGGCACACGCCAATCTGGGAGGGTTGCTGAAGGACCTGGCCCGCAGGGACGAGGCCGCTGTTCATCTCGCACGCGCCCTGCAACTGAACCCTGAACTCACGCCAGCGTCGTTTAATCTTGCCATGCTGCGCATAGATCAGCACAAGTGGGACGAGGCTCTGGTACTGCTCCAGCAAACGTTGGCCGGGGACGGGCGGCAGGCCGAGGCCCATTACTGGCTGGGCAATGCCCTGATGCGGCAGGGCAGTGCTGCGCAGGCACGTGAGTCTTACAAGGCCGCCATTGCGCTGAACAGCAACTTTGAGCGTGCGCGCTGGGGTCTGGCCATGGCGCAGTTGCCCGCTGTTCCGCAAGCGGCCGACGAGCCGGCAGAGGGTGTGAAAAGTTTCCGGCAGGAAATCCGCAAGCTTGAAAGCTGGATCACCGCACACCGCCCTCCGAATGCGTACCATGCCGTTGGTGCTCAGCAACCCTATTATCTGGCGTATGTGCCGGGAAACCACCGCGAGGTGGTGAGTGAGTATGGCGCCCTTTGCGTAAAACTCATGCAGCGATGGGCAGGCAAAGCGGGATTGCCGCCGCCGGCAAGGTCTGGCGGTGCCAAGTGCCGCATCGGCATCGTTTCTGCGCACATCTGCAGTCACTCGGTCTGGCATGCCATTGTCCGGGGCTGGGTGGAGCACCTCGACCCGGAGAAATTCGAAATCCATCTGTTCCACACCGGAGAGCAGCGCGATGCCGAAACGCAGTGGGCGGCGGCGCGCGTCAACCAGCTGCATCATGCGTTGGGCGACTGGGGGGCTTGGGCCAAGGCGATATCAGGTGCCCGGCTGGATGCCGTGATTTACCCCGAAATCGGCATGGATACCACCTCGCTACGCCTGGCTTCCATGAAGCTGGCCAGGGTGCAGATGGCGGGGTGGGGCCACCCGGTCACCACGGGCCTTCCCACCATGGACGCCTATGTCAGTGCTGCTGCTTTTGAGCCTGAAGATGCCGCCAGCCATTACACCGAGACGCTTCTGGCCTTGCCCCGGCTGGGCTGCTGCTACCGACCTTTTGGTACGCGGCCCGGTCCGGTTGACCTTGCCCGATTGGGCATCCTGCCCGGGCAGAAAATCCTTTTGTGTGCCGGCATGCCATTCAAATACGCGCCGGATCGTGATGCCATTTTGCTGGAGGTCGCCAGGCGGTGCGCGCCTTGCAAGCTGGTTTTTTTCCGCACCACGCCGACGCTTTTGTCGGACATGCTGGAAGCCCGGCTACGCAAGGCGTTTGTGTCGGCGGGCATGAATTTTGACGAGCATGTGCGGTTTATTCCCTGGCAGTCCCAGGCGGATTTTTTCGGCTTGCTCGACCGGGCGGATGTGTACCTGGACAGCATCGGGTTTTCCGGTTTCAACACCACCATGCAGGCCATGGAAAGGGCAACACCCATCGTGGCCTGGGAAGGCGATACCCTGCGTTCCCGCTTTGCCAGCGGCATACTGCGCGAAGCCGGCATGAGCGAGTGGATTGCCCGTTCGGGCGAAAGTTATGTGGACAAGGTGGCGCAGCTTTGCGCGGATGAATCGCTCAGGCAGCAGTTGAGAAGCCAGATCACCCAACGAAGGGATGCGCTCTACGATGATGTTGAAACGGTGTCTGCGCTGGGTGCGCAGTTGCTGCGGCTAACCTGAACCGGGCCTCATCCCTGTTCAGAGGCTTCGGGGTTTCAGGGCTTTCAGTCGCTCCGCCCTGGGCAGCCTGGCGAGTCGCTTCGCTGCATCATAAAACGCTTGCGAGGTACGGCCTTCACGTTCAGGCCGTATTTCGAAGCTGGAGCACCGCTTTCGCTCCCATTCATCATGCGGCCTTGTGGTGTGATACTTGGCCTTAGCTTAGTAGTGCACCTCCCCTTTGCCGTGCCCGGCATCTGGCGCAAAGAACCTCGTCAAACGGGGCGGACAGTGTTTGTCAGGCACGTTTTTGTAACGGTCCCCTCCTTTGAAGAATCCGCATCCCATTCATTTTTGCAAAAGCGCCGACGGAACGACCATTGCCTTCACTGCAACCGGCAGTGGGCCGCCCGTGGTATGGGTCACCCTGCAATACACCGACAACGACCTGGCGTTACCTGGACCCGCGAGCAAGCATTGGATGGACGCGCTGGCCGCTCGCCACACTGTGGTCAGGCTGGACATGCGGGGGTGTGGGCTTTCGGAGCGCAGGCCTGAACGCATGTCGCTCGATGCCTGGGTGGAAGACATCGAGGCGGTCGTCAATGCAGCGGGTCTGACGCGCTTTTCCATGGCGGCGGTGTGTACCGGGTCGTATGCCGCAATCGAGTATGCGGCGCGCCATACCGACCGGCTGACACGCCTGATGATTTATGGCGGAGCGGTTCGTGGACGTTTGCGGCGCGAATTGACTGCTGCGCAACGCGCCGATGCCATGGCGGCGTTGCAGGTATATGAATCCGGACTGGATGGGCGAAGCGAGTTTGCGGTGTCTTTCCGGCGCATATTCACCGCGCAATTTCTTCCGGAAGCTTCGGCTGAGCAGCTTGAAGCCCATGACCGAATCGTCAGCCAGCGCATGAACGGCGCCATCGCTGCACAGAGCGTCCTCGCGTTTTACGATCTGGACCTCAGCGAAAGCGCGAAGCGGATCGACGCTCCTTGCCTGGTGATGCATGCCCGCCACGACATCTTGTACCCGATGGACGAGGGCCAGAGGCTGGCAGCACTCATTCCTGCCTCACGCTTTGTTCCCGTTGAGTCGCACAACAACATTCCTTTGGCTGAGGAGCCTGCGTGGCCCGGGGTGCGCACCACCGTGCTTGATTTCCTCGCGGGCGGTGAAGGCGCCGCGGCACCTGCCCAGCCTTTCCGGCTGACGGTGCGTCAAACCGATGTGCTGAGGCAGGTAGCGCAAGGGCAGACCGACAAGCAGATCGCACGCACGCTGTCCTTGAGCCCGCGTACGGTTGAAATGCATGTGGGCGCTGCCCTGAAGGCCCTGGGCAGCAAGACGCGGGCTGAAGCAGCGCACCGGGCCGCGCAATACGGGCTCTTTTAGCTGGGTCATGGTCCAGCTTACCTACGGTACGGCTTACCGTGGTTGTATCTTCGGATACCGTAGTTCACACACTGTTCTGCGCCTGGTATGGGTTGGATACTGCCCTCCCGCCAAGCAATACAGGTTCCCTGAAGAATGAAAAACTATCCGCTGCACAGCAGTAAAAAAGAGCGCGACAGATTGAAAATGCAGGCGCTGGCGATATTGCCGCTTACCGAGAACATGTTGGCAGGGGCCGGTGTCAAACCCGAGTCGCAGGTTCTGGAGTTGGGCTGCGGAAGCGGCGACGTGACCTTGTTGTTGGCGAGCCGTGTGGGGCCCGGCGGCGAAGTGGTGGCAATAGACCGGGACCAGGCCCAGCTTGACGCTGCCGCGTTGCGCGTCGCTAACGCGGGTTTTCGGAACGTGAAGTTTGTTTTGGCTGAGCTTGACAACTTTGAGCCGGTCGGGACGTTTGACGCCATTGTTGGCCGGTACTTCCTGCTGTATGTCGCAAGTCCCGAGGCCGCCGTTGCACGGGTGGCGAAATGGGTTCGACCGGGAGGGACGCTGGCGTTTCTGGAAATGGATTTTTTCCGCGGTGTACACAGCAGCGTTTGGCCGCCGGCTTCGCCGCAAACACATCAGGCCATTGTGTTCATAGGCGACGTCATGCTGGACGCGGGCATCAACCCCTACATGGCCGCGAGGCTGCCGAGTATTTTGATGCGTTACGGCAGTGTGCATGTACAGACTTCAGCGCCTCCCCAGTATGGCGCCCGTTCGATTGAACTGCCCCTGGAAGCCGTCAGGTCGGTCACTCCCATGGCCCGCAAGCTTGGGCGTGCCGATGCGGATCACCACGACGTCGACGCGTTGCTGGCCCGCGAATTGGCGGGCCGGGGCGAGCACACCGTGACCGTGCCGCCCATGTCTGTTGCTGCCTGGGTTCAACTGGCATGAGGCACGCAGCATCTCCTGTGTGCATTGGCCATCTTGCCGACTACCCGCAGCATCTCGCGGCGCTGGCCGCGTGGCACCAGGCGCAATTCGGCTATCTCAATACATCGGTTACGGTTGAGCAGCGCGAGCAAAGGCTGAAGGCATCCGCGCAGAAGGGCGCGTTGCCGATGACCTTTGTGGCGGTTTGCGAAGGCCGGCTTCTGGGGTCGGCGAGCTTGCTGCCAAAAACGATTACCCATTCCCACTTGTCTCCCTGGCTGTCCAGTGTTTATGTAGCGCCCGAGCACAGGAACGAGGGGATAGGGTCGGCGCTGGTCCGGCATGTGGTTCGGGAGGCCGCCGGCATGGGCAAAGACAAGGTCTACCTGTTTACGCCGAACAGCGAAGCCCTGTATGCCCGGCTCGGCTGGAAAGTCGTCGAACATACGGAACATCAGGGACACCGCCTCACGATCATGTGCGTGTAAGCCTGTAGATACGCCCCTCGCCGGATGTGCTGGGACGCTGCCCAGGTTGAACTACTCTTTGGTCTGTCCGGCCTTGCGTGGGTGACTGTGTGCCTGCGCAAGGTTCACCATGTTGTGTTCAAGTGCCTTGCGCCGTTCATCCTTGGGTAGCCGGGCCAGCTTTTTGACTGCATCATAAAACCGTTGCCAGTCACGGCCCTCGTGTTCGAACAATGCTTCAAAGCCCGGCACCAGGTCGTCGTACGCAGCCTGTGCGCCAAACGAGGCATTGTTGGCGTTCGCCACCCACAGGTCATAGCCGGCAAAGCCGCCCCATGATGCCTTGAGTTCGGCATAGGCGTCGCGAAAGCGCTGGTACGCTATCATTTTGCTAGCTGCTTGCGCTCGTCCTGATTGGGCTGTGGCATCATTTTGATCATAAATTTCGGTCAGTTCCCGGCGCGTGGCCAGTGCCAGCGCGCGGAACTGCCGGCGCCGGCCGTCAAATACGGCGTAGGCCCTGCGCGCGTCGTCACCGGCCTGCGTGGCCAGCCAGCGCTCGCTGCCCAGGCGCTCGACCGCAGTGGCAAACGATTCATTGAACATCGTGTCACCCGGCACATACACCACCTGGTGCGACAGTTCATGGAAGATCAGCCGCGCCAGTTCGCCTTCCGGGTAGCCGATGAAGGTGTTGAGCAAAGGGTCGCCACCGGCCCAGTTCATCCAGCCCAGGGTGGAATAGGCGGGCACGCCGTAAACGCTGGCTTCCAGGCCTTCCGCCTTGAGCCGCGCCGCTTCGGCGCGCGCCTCGGCCTCATTGAAGTAGCCGCGGTAGCCGACACAGCCTGTGACCGGGAAGCACCAGGTTTTGAGCGTGAGCGAAAACGCCGGCGCCGCCACCACGTTCCAGACCACGGCGCTGCGGCGCAAGTCGGCATAGCGGCGGTAACTGGCGTTGTCGGGCAGTTTCAGCTCGGCCACCGCAAAGCTGCGGATGCGCTGCGACAGTTCCAGCCGGTTTTTCAATGAGGCCGATGTTTGCGCATCACCGAGCCAGTCATCCACCGGCCGGGCCGCGTTGAGCATCTGCATGTGCCCGCTGACGGACTGCCAGTAATAACCCAGGTCGGCGCACCCCGTAAGGCACAGCGCGGCAGCGGCCAGCGCGGCGGCCAGGCCGGTCAGTGTCTTGGTGCGCGTGCGGGTCACTGTGCCTCAGGCTGTCTCAGCGTCGCGCTGCACCTGCACCAGGCAATCGTAAAAAACGGGGCCGCGGCCCATGTCTGTCAGGTGCTGGCTGGTGAGCTGGTTCACGTTGGTGCCGTCCAGGCCCAGCTTGCGCCACCAGATGCCCAGGCCGTTGACCACGCCGGGCCGCGCCCGCGTGGAGACTTCCGCCTTGACCCGGTATTCACCGCGCTGGTTGAACACCTTGACGATGGCGCCCGTGGTGATGCCGCGCGGCAAGGCATCATCGGCATGCATTTCCAGCACCGGCTCGGTTTCGATGTCGCGCAGGCTTTTGACATTGACGAAGCTGGAGTTGAGGAAGTTGCGCGCCGGCGGCGAGATCATGGCCAGCGGGAACCGGTCGGACGTGCCGGCCGCTTCATGGTTGGGCACATGGCCGGGCAGGCCGTCGGCCCCCGTGGCCGCCAGCCGCGCACTGAAGAATTCGCAGCGCCCCGAAGCGGTGGGAAAGCCGCCTTCGGAAAACGGCGCATCGGGCAGTTTGAGGGTGGAAAAACCTTTGTCCTGCAGCTGCTGGAAATCCACCTTGTCGCCATAGGCCGCGCGGCACAGCGACTCGTCGCTCTCGGCAAAACAGGGGTCGGTAAAACCCATGTGGGCAGCCAGTTCGCGAAAAATCTGCGTATTGGGTTTGGCCTGGCCCATCGGTGCGACGGCGGGGCGGTTCAGCAGCGCGTCGGTGTGACCGTAGGAGGCATGCACATCCCAGTGCTCCAGCTGCGTGGTGGCCGGCAGGATGTAGTCGGCGTAGTCGGCCGTGTCGGTCTGGAAGTGCTCAAGCACCACAGTGAAGAGGTCTTCACGCGCGAAGCCCTGAACCACTTTTCCGGATTCCGGCGCCACTGCCACCGGGTTGCTGTTGTAGACGATCAGCGCCTCGATCTTCGGGCCGAACTGCGGCGACGCGGGTTCCAGCAGGGCATTGCCGATAGTGCTCATGTTGATGGTGCGCGGCTGGCGGCCCTGCAGCAGGTCGGGCCGCTGCAGGGCGGCTTTGTCGACCGGGAACAGGCCCGAGCTGCTGAGCAGCACGCCGCCGGCCCGGTGCCGCCATGCGCCCGTCAGCGCCGGCAGACAGGCGACTGCGCGCGCCGCATTGCCTCCGCCGTGCACGCGCTGCATGCCGTAGTTCAGCCGGATCGCAGCGGGCTGCTTTTTGACAAAGCATTCGCCATAATCGCGCGCCAGCGAGCGAATCTGTTCCACGGGCACGCCGCACACCTGTGCTGCGCGTTCAGGCGGCCACTGCAGCGCGCGTTCGCGCAGCCCGCCGTCCGGGCTTTGCCAGCCCAGCGTGTGCTGCGCGATGTAGTCGTGGTCGAGCCAGTCGTGGGTGATCAACTCATGCATCAGCGCCAGCGCCAGCGCCGCGTCGGTGCCGGGCAGCACCGCGATGTGCTCATGGCATTTTTCAGCGGTTTCGCTTTTGCGCGGGTCGATGCAGACAAGTTTTGCGCCGTCTCTTTTGGCCTGCTGTGCGTAACGCCAGAAGTGCAGGTTGCTGCCGATGGAGTTGCTGCCCCAGATGATGATGAGCTTCGATTCGGCAAAAAACTCCACCCGCATGCCGACCTTGCCGCCCAGCGTTTGCGTCAGGCCTTCGCTGCCCGCCGAAGCGCAGATGGTACGGTCCAGCAACGAAGCCCCCAGCTGATGAAAGAAGCGCCCGGCCATGCTTTCGCCCTGCACCTGGCCCATGGTGCCGGCGTAGCTGTAGGGCACGATGGCTTCAGGATTGCGTGCGGCGATGGGCTTGAGGCGCACCGCAATGTCAGCCAGCGCCGCTTCCCAGCTTACCGGCTCGAACTGTCCGCTGCCTTTCGGGCCGCTGCGCTTGAGCGGGCTCAGCAAGCGCTCCGGATGGTAGGTGCGTTCGGTGTAACGCGACACCTTGTTGCACAGCACGCCGCCGGTATGCGGGTGGTCCGGGTTGCCCTGCACGCGGGTGGCCACGCCGCCTTCCACCGTGGTCAGCAATGAGCAGGTGTCGGGGCAGTCGTGAGGGCAGGCGCCCAGCACCTGCACGGCGCCAGGCTTCAGCCCGGTGTCAGGTTTCGCCTCGGTCCTAGGGGAGATGCTGATGGTATTGCTCATGGTTCAACTTTATATTGGCAGCCATACCGGCCCCCGGGGATGAGGAGACAACATGACAACAACAAAAACAGGAATGTGCTCATTCCGCGTATTGGCCAGGATCACCATGGTAGCGGCACTGACCGCCCTGATGGCGCCGGGGGTCTATGCCGAAGATGGCATCAGCAAAACCGCAGTAACGCTGGGGCAGTCCCTGGCCATGACGGGGCCCGGCAGCACGCTGGCTGTGCCGTTTGCCCAGGGCGCGCGTCTTTACTTTGACCACGTCAATGCCGGCGGCGGCGTCAACGGCCGCAAGATCGAGCTGACGACGCTGGACGATGCGGGCAACCCCGAGACCGCCGCGGCCAACACCCGCAAGCTGCTGGACCTAAAGGTGTTTTCGCTGTTCGGCTACTACGGCTCGCCACAGGTCACGGCCGTCAACCCGCTGTTGAAAGACACCGACATTTTGCTGTTCGCCCCCATGGCCGGCGCCGACGAGTTGCGCGGCTCGCTCTATCCCAACGTGTATTCGGTCCGGCCCGGTTATTCGGAAGAAGCCGCCATGATCACGCGGCACGCTGAAACCCTGGGCATGCGCAAGCTGGCCATCCTGCACGGCAAGGATGCCGAGTCGATGGCGGCGCTGGACTCCGCCGAGCGCACCATGGGCGGCCTGGGCGCCAACCTGGTGGCCAAGTCGGCCCTCTCGGGCGGCAGTGTGGCCACGAGCGTTGACCAGGTGCTGGGCAAAAAGCCCGAGTCGGTGCTGGTGATCAGCGACGCTTCCGGCGCCGCCAGCGCGATACGCGACCTGCGCGCCAAAGGATTTCGCGGGCCCATCTACGGCTTTTCAAGCACTGGCGAAAGCCTGCTGGCCGAGCAGCTCGGCGCAGCTGGCGCGGGTGTGGTGGTGGTGCGCGTCACGCCCAAATCAGACAACGCCAAGAGCGTGCTGGTCCGTGAACTGCAGACCGACGCTGCGGCGGCCAAACTGGGCAAACCCAACGTCTACATGCTTGAAGGCTATATCGCGGCCTGGACCTATGTTGAAGCACTGCGCAAGGCCGGCAAGGACCCGACCCGCGTCAAGCTGCGCAAGGCGCTGGACACCATGCAGGAACTGAGCCTGGGTGGTTTTCGGGTGCACTTTGACGGGGACCGCGTGGGCTCCAAGCTGGTGGAGCTCAGTTTGATTGATGCGACCGGACGGGTGCGAGAATAGGCAAGATACGGGTCAACTGTCTGCAAAAGCTGGCAGTTTCCTGAATTTAGGGCCTAAAACAACGCTGGCGAGGCTAAATACCACCCCTAAACGGTGATTGATGTCACGAGGTTGCCTTCTGTTACCTCACGGGTAACCAAACTGTAAGGTGTGTTGCGAAAATCAGGCAATGACCTCCATAACCACATCTACCCCCACACTCACCCGCAGAAAGTTCTCTGTCGTCGCAGGCGCGTCCATGCTCGCCGGCTTCAACCTGGCCCACGCACAGAATGACAAGATCATCCTCGGCCAGTCGGCCCCTTTCACCGGCCCGGCTGCGCAGCTGGGCATCCAGTTCTACCAGGGCGCGAAGGTGTACTTCGACCAGGTCAACGAACAGGGCGGCGTCAACAAGCGCCTGATTGAAATCCGCAACCTCGACGACGGCTATGAACCCGCCCGCTGCGCTGAAAACACCCGCAAGCTGATCGACGACGAGGTGTTTGCGCTGTTCGGCTACATCGGCACCCCCACCAGCATCGCTGCCCTGCCGCTGGCCATCAAGGACAAAGTCCCGTTCATCGCGCCGTTCACCGGTGCCATGGCTTTGCGTGAACCTTTCAACAAAAATGTCTTCCATGTGCGCGCGTCCTACAACGACGAAACCGGCCTGATCGTCAAACAGCTGACCGCCCTGGGGCTGAAGAAAATAGCCGTGTTCTACCAGAACGATGCCTACGGCAAGGCCGGGCTGGACGGTGTCACGCTGGCCCTGGGTGCGCAGAACCTGAAGCCGGTGGCGCAGGCGACGGTGGAGCGCAACACGGTGGACGTGGCCAAGGCCGTCACCACGCTGGTGGCCGCGGGCCCCGATGCGGTGGTGCAGATCGGTGCTTACAAAGCCTGCGCCGCCTTCATTCGCGAAGCCCGCAAGGCCGGCTACGGCGGCACGTTCTACAACGTGTCGTTTGTCGGCACGCAGGCGCTGGCCGACGAGCTGGGCAAGGATGGCGCGGGTGTGGTGGTATCGCAGGTCATGCCTTCGCCCTACAACGGAGCGCGGCCGATTGTGCGCGAGTTCACCGAAGCAGTGAAGGCGGCCGGCAAGGACGCAAAGGTTAATTTCTCGAGCATGGAAGGCTATGTGGCCGCCAGGATTCTGGTGGACGGCCTCAAGCGCGGCGGCGCCAAGATGACCCGTGAGTCGCTGATTTCCGGCCTGGAAGCCATTGGCACCCAATCGTTTGGCGGGTTTTCCGTGTCGTTCTCGCCGACCGACCACGTGGCGTCCCACTTTGTGGAGATGTCGATGCTGACGGGCGACGGCCGGATCAGGACTTGAAGTACTGACTCCCCCCCGAAGCGGCCTGCGGCCGCCTCCCCCCAAGGGGGGGCGCCACTGGCGGCCCGGCAAAGCCGGTTCCACGGTGGCCCGCGCGAAAACCCGCCCACTAGCGAAGTCCGTTCGATCAGGCAATTTGCCGCGTAGCGACCAACCCGCGCATGAAATCCTCGCAGCGCGCGAGCTGTTCCAGGCTCACAAATTCGTCCGGCTGGTGCGCCTGGTTGATGCTGCCGGGCCCGCACACCACCGTGGGAATGCCGGCGTTCTTGAACAGGCCTGCTTCAGTGCCGAAAGCGACCAGCGTGGTCTCTTTCGTGCCGGCCAGGCGCTGCGCCAGTTGGGTCACCGCGTCGCCGGAGGAGCCGAGGAAGGCCGGTACTTCACAAATCGTCTCAAAGCTGAAGCCGGCGTCAGGTGCTATCTTTTTCATAGCTGGTTGCGCCCGTTCCGCATAGTCTAGAAGCTCTTTTTGCATTAAAACCGCATCCGCCGTGGGCAGATTGCGGAACTCGTAGCGGAACTCCGCGTCGCGCGGCACCACGTTGTCGGCAATACCGCCGTGGAACTGGCCGACGCTGGCGGTGCTGAAGGGCACGTCGAAGCCTTCGTAACGCGGCTCGTTCGCTTCAAAGCCGTCGGCCATGTCGCGCAGTTTGCCGACGACACGCGCCGCCATCTCGATGGCGTTGACGGATTGCGGCGTGAGCGAGGAGTGCGCCTCCTTGCCGCGCACGCAGCATTTGTAGCGGTACACGCCCTTGTGCGCGGTGGCCGGCACCATGCTCGTCGGTTCGCCCACGATGCAGGCGAGCGGCTTGATGCCCGCGTCCTTCATGTCGGCAATCAGCTCCTTCACGCCCATGCAGCCGACTTCCTCGTCGTAGCTGAGCGCCAGGTGCACTGCAAACGGCGCCTGGCTGTTCAGAAAATCACCGGCGTGGGCCAGCGCCAGGCCGATAAAACCCTTCATGTCGCAGCTGCCGCGGCCATACAGCCGGCCGTCACTGACCGTGGCCGACAGCGGGTCCAGCGTCCAGTCCTGGCCATCCCAGGGCACCGTGTCGGTGTGGCCCGACAGGATGATGCCGGCCGGTTTGCCTTCGCCCAGCGTGGCAAAGAGGTTGGCCTTGGTTTTGTCGGAATTGGTGGTGATGCGGCTGGCCACGCCAAGTTTTTGCAACTCGTCGCGCACGAAATGGATCAGAGCCAGGTTCGAGTTGTGGCTGACCGTGTTCATGCGGACCAGTGTCTGGACCAGTTGCAGGGCGCGGGGTGACACTGAGGGAAGCGAAGGAGAAGGGACCAGGGCGCAGGCCGTGAGGATGGGGGAGGAAGGTGCGGAATCCATGGCCTATTTTGGCCGCATTCCCTGATATGTGAAGCCGGTCCCGTCAGGTATGCTTCAACGTCGCTTTCCTCCGGGGCGTTTTTGCCCATCCTGATGTCTTCCTCGTCCCCTTCCTTGTCCTCTTCCCCGCTTGCATTGATACGGCTCATGCGGCCGCACCAGTGGCTCAAAAATGCCTTTGTGTTTGCCGGCCTGGTGTTCAGCCAGAACTGGCAGGACACCGCGCTGGACCTGCGCGTCTTCTACGCCTTTGCCGCGTTCTGCTGCCTCTCAAGCATGGTCTACATCATCAACGACTGGCATGACCGCGCAAGCGACGCCCTGCACCCCACCAAGCGCCACCGGCCGCTGGCCAGCGGCGCAGTCGCCGTGCCGGTTTCGCTGGTGCTGGCGGGCCTGTTGCTGGTGGCGGGCCTGCTGCTGGCCGCGGGCAACCGCACGCTGCTGGTGCTGCTGGGCCTGTACACGGTGCTCAACCTGGCGTATTCGTGGCGGCTCAAGCAGGTGCCGGTGGTCGACGTGTCCATCATTGCCTCGGGCTTCATGCTGCGCCTGCTGGCCGGCACCGTGGCCGTCGGCATTCCGCCTTCGCGCTGGCTGCTGCTCACCGGTATTTTTGTGGCCCTGTTCCTCGGTTTTTCCAAACGCAAGGCCGAAACTTTTCATGAAGAAGCCAGCCAGCGCGCCGTGCTGGCGCACTACCCGGCGGCCTTGCTCGACACCTTTATGGCCGCGACCATGACGGCCACGCTCACCACCTACAGCCTGTTTGCCACCAGCCCCGAGGCGCAGCTGCAGCACGGCGAGCGCCTGCTCTACACCGTGCCGGTGGTCATTTTCGGCATGCTGCGCTACACCTACCAGGTGCACCGCGGCCGCGGTGAAGACGTGGCGCGCGACATGCTGCGGGACCCGTGGATCCTGGCGGCCGGCGCGCTCTGGCTGGCCATTTTCCTGAGCCGCCGCCTGTGATTCCCGGGGGCGCTCCGCCGCCCGCGCGCGGCACCTTGCCGTTCAAGCGGCTGTTGCTGGTGCTTGGCGTGGTGGCCACGGCTTATGCGGCCGTGCTGCTGGTCTGGGGTGACAGCCCCAGGGCGTCGCTCGCATTGCTGTGGTCGTGGACGGGCGTGCAGGCAGCAGGCCTTTGCCTGCTCAACTATCTGCTGCGCGGCCTGCGCTGGCGGCTCTGGATGGCCCACTTCGGGCGCCATTTCGGCTGGCTGCAGGGGCTGAGGCTCTATCTGGCCGGTTATGCCTTTACGCCGACACCCGGCAATGTGGGTGAAGCGGTGCGCGGCCTGATGCTGGCGCAGCGTCCGTTGGGCACCGCACAAAGCCTGGCCATCTTCGGCGCCGAACGGCTGGCCGATTTGCTGTGCCTGTTGCTGCTGTGTTTTCCCGCCGTGTGGTGGGGCCTGAACCATGGTGCGATGCCGTCGTCGCCCGGCTGGCTGGCCGGGCTGCTGGCCGTCGCGGTTCTGCTGCTGGCACTGGTGGTGGGCCTGCTGTTCAAACACCGCGCACGACTGTTCCAGCGCTTTGCCTGGCTGCAGGAGGCCTGGTTGTGCCTGGCGGTGCGCCCGCTGCTCTGGTTTGGCCTCACGCTCACGGCCTGGGCCGCCCAGGGCGTCGCGGTCTGGCTGGTGTGCCGCGAGATGAATGTCCCCCTCGGCCTGCTGACAGCCACCGGGTTCTACGCGGTCGCCATGGTGGCCGGGGCGTTGTCTGCCCTGCCTGCGGGCCTGGGCGGTACCGAAGCCGTGCTGACCGGCCTGCTGGTGGCACAGGGCGCCACACCGGCTGCAGCGCTGGCCATTACCGTGCTGGTGCGGCTGCTGACCCTGTGGCTGGCTGTCGCGATTGGCGTGGTGGCCTTGCTTTATAGTGCGGCCATCCGCAAGGAAATCAGTTTTCGCTAGCCCCTGCGGGCCTTCTTTCCTGGCCTTGCCTGCAACATGCAAAGCCGCCAGACCTACCCGTTCTCCCAGTTTCCATGCCCCAGAACCACGACACCGCCGCCTTTCCCGTTTCGCTGAGCCGCTGGCTGCTGGGTGCGGGCCTCCTGTCGCTGCTGCTGCGGTTCTGGATCGCCGTCACCTTTCCGGTCACCGGCGACGAGGCCTTTTTCTATTGGTGGGGGGTGTACCCCGCGTGGGGTTATTCAGACCACCCGCCCATGGTGGGCTGGCTGATTGCGTTGATGCGCGCCACGCTGGGCGACAGCCTCTGGTCGATACGCCTGCCCATCGTGCTGCTGCCGCTGGCGCTGGGCGCGGCGCTGTGGTGGGCGCTCAAGCCCGCGGGCAAGGTGCGCGCTGCCTGGGCCGTGCTGTTTTTCTGGCTGGCGCCGCTGAACTGGCTCAACGTCCTGATCACCACCGACACGCCACTGATTTTCTGGTCGGCGCTGTCCGTTGCCGCGCTGATGCGCGCCGAACGACGTGCGGCGCTGGACCGTGCCGCCTACGGCCTCTACGCCCTGTCGGGCTTCTTCCTGGGCTGTGCTTTTCTGTCGAAGTACTTCTCGGTGGTACTCGGCTTCAGTTATCTCGTCTACTTCGTGTTGTACCGGCGTGAACGGCTCGCGGGTTTTGCGCTGCTGGTGCTGTGCGCCTTGCCCGGCCCGGCCATCAACATCGCCTACAACATGTCGCACGGCTGGTCGAACATCATGTTCAACGTCTACAACCGCAATGAAGACGCGGTGTTCGAATGGCGCAAGCCGCTGACCTACATCGGCATGATGGTCTACCTGATCACGCCCGTGGCGGTGTGGATGGCTGTGCGCTACCGCCAGGCGTTGCTGGCTGCTGCGCGAAGCCAGCGCCTGCTGGCCTGCCTGGTGGTGGTGCCGCTGCTGTTTTTTGCGCTGCTGTCAGGCAAGAAGGTGATCGGCCTGCACTGGGTGCTGTCGTTTTATCCTTTTGGCTTTGCTTTTCTGGCGTTTGCCTTGCCGGCTGACAGGCTCAAAGCCTGCGCCAAGGGGCTGGCCGTGTTTGCCGGCCTGCATGTGCTGGCGGTGGCCGGGCTGTACATGACGTCGCTGGATACCTGGAAAACGACCAAGCTGTATCCGCAAATCATCCGCAGCTACAAAACGGCCGAAATGCTGCAGCAGGTCACCGTGCCCGGCGTGGTGCTGATGGGCGAGGCCTACACGCCCGCGTCGATTTTCGGTTTTGAGCGCCGCGAATACATGCCGGTGTTCGGCGTCGGCAAGTTCCATGCGCGGCAGGACGACATGCTGGTCGACTTTTCGCTCTACCAGGGCAAAACGGTGCGTGTCATCGTTGCCGACAAGCCGAAGCTGGAAGAGTTTTCGCCTTACTTCGAGTCGGTGCGTGTGCTCAGCTTCGAGCAGGACGGCGTGCCCTTTTACGCGGTCGAAGGCACGGGCTTCAAATACCAGGCCTACCGCGAAGGTGTGCTGGGCACAATCTTCAAGCGCTACTTCAACATTCCTTCATGGCTGCCGATGACGGGCTGCCCGTTCTGCGTGCGCTACTGCGGGCAGGTGCGATGCGCGAGGTGATCGCTGCCGAGACCGGCCCTGTCGTTGCCGCTTTTGACTTCGACGGCACGCTGACCCGGCGCGACACCTTCATGCCGTTCCTGGCGCGCGGCCTGGGCTGGCCGCGGTTCCTGGGGGCCTTGCTCCGCTGTTTCCCCTGGCTGGCCGGTTATGCGCTGCGCCTGGTGCCCAACCACGTCGCCAAAGGCCGGCTGATGCAGGCCACGCTGGCCGGCCGCAGCCTGGCCGAGATGGAGGGCTGGACGGCCCGCTGGCTGGCCCACGATTTTCCCGGCCAGCTGCGCGAGGACGCCATGGCGCGCCTGGCCTGGCACCGCGAGGCCGGGCATTGCTGTGTCATGGTCAGCGCGTCGCCCGACATCTACCTGCAGGTAGTGGCGCGCCAGCTGGGGTTTGACGCGCTGCTCTGCACGGAAATGGAAGTGGTGGGCGAGGGTGAGGGCAGGCATCTTACCGGCCGCCTCACTGGCCGCATGAGCACCCCCAACTGCCATGGCGAGCAGAAGGTGCTGCGCCTGAAGGCCTGGGCACTGGCGCGCTATGGGGAGACAGCGCTGGACGGCGTCACCCTGTATGCCTATGGCGATACCTCCGGCGACAAGCCCATGCTGCGGCTGGCCAGGCATGCGTGGTACCGGGGCAAGCCCTGGGTGGACGCGGCGCGGCCGGTGTGAGGGCTTGAGCCGGTCTGGCCCGGCGCCAGACGTTGTTTGGTTCATGTTGATGCTATGGTTTTAATAGCTGCTTGCGCTCGACCTTTGTGCCTTGCAGCCCTGTTTGGCACTCAAAAAATGCCTCAAAACCTGCTGTGCGGCGCTGGAAATCACCAAGACCGGCCCCAAAGCACCGGCGAAGGTCTTTTGGCCTGTTTTTGAGCATCGATTTGGCCTAAAGCCCAATACTGACGGGCGCAAGCAGCTATCAAAACAGTAGCAAAAAACGGGCAGGGCCCGTGCGCCTTGCGACGCGCGGGCCCTGCCGGGAATGTTGCGGTGAGGCTTTCCGGTGCCGGCTCAGTCCTCGAGCTCGGCCTTGGCCATCTCCACGTCCAGCCGTTCGGTGGCGTCCAGCGGTTTGCTGGCCGCGGCCTGTTCGTACAGCTTGGTGGCTTCCTTCATTTTTTTGTCGCCTTCCAGCATGACGAGGCCGTTGGCGTATTCGATCATCCCGATGGCCGAGCCCGGGTGCAGCTTGAGCGCGTCCTTGTAGAGCGCCAGGCCGATGTCTTTTTTGGCGCCGTAGGTCATGCCGCCGATCAGCGAACCCACCTTGTCGATCACCTCGGCATGGAAGGCCGCCAGCGCAATGTGCGCGTCTGCGTGTTTGGGTGACAGCTTGATGGCCTGCTCCAGCGAATTCTTCACCTTGGTTCCCAGTCCCTGGGCCAGCGCCTTGGCCACGCTGATGCCCTGGCTGTAGCGGCCCAGCGCGTAGGCCTGCCAGTACCAGGCATTGGCGTTCTTCGGGTCGGCTTTTTGCTGGGCTTCGGCGCGTGCGGCCACTTCCATGAACATGTCCAGCTTGGCTTTTTCCTTGGTTTCGAGATAGGTGGCGTACATGCTGGTGGCCTTGTTGGCCACTGTGATGCCGTCGCCGCCAGCCTTGGCGCCGGCCTCAGCCGCTTTCTGGAAGTCGCCGTTATGAAACAGCGCCCAGGCCTGCAACACATCGGCATCCTTGGGCAGGGGCTCGCAGTCACCCTGGTGCAGGCGGGTCCAGCTCTTTTTCAGGCTGGCAGCATCAAATGTGTAGTCGCCGGCGTGGGGAAAGGCAGTCCATTTGGCCATGTGTGTTGTCTCCTTGGTAAAAATTGTTGGTGTTATGAATGACGGCAGTTTGACGGAATTCAAGCCGGGTTGCTGTAGGCACCGACCAGCGCCTGCAGGTGCGCGCGCTGGCTTTGCTCCAGGTAGGGAATCAGCAGGTTGAGCACGTGGTGCGCGCCGCGCAGCAGGGCGGCCTGTGCGTTGGCAGGTTCCAGCGCGTTGCGCGGGTCGCGCACGTACTCAAAGCTCAGCCAGTAAGTGAGCACCACCACCATGCTGGTGGCCGTGGCCTCGACCTCGCGCGAATCAATTGTCACGGCGCCGGAACGGCTCATGCCGTCCAGCAGGGCCTTCACGGCACGGGTTTTGTTCTTGAGCACCCACTGGAAGTGGGTTTCGAGGCGGCGGTTCTTGCTCAGCAGGTCGTTGAGGTCGCGGTACAAAAAGCGGTACTGCCAGATCAGCTCGAACAGCGTGTGCATGAAGAACCAGGCGTCTTCCACATCGCGCACGCCGTCGCTGGCATTGAGCAGCTCGCTCAGGGATTTTTCGTAGCGGTCAAACAGCGAGTTGATGAGCTCGTCTTTGGCCGGGTAGTGGTAGTACAGGTTGCCGGGGCTGATGCTGAGCTCGGCGGAGATCAGCGTGGTCGACACATTGGGCTCGCCAAAGCGGTTGAACAGGTCCAGGGTGACCTCCAGGATCCGCTCTGCTGTACGGCGCGGCGCTTTTTTCGCCATAAGTTGTCTACCTCGTGTTGTTCTTTACTCTAACCCAGCGTCTCCCCGGGCGACACTAGGGAAGTCCATCAATCCGCACGGCGGTTTGCAACAAGGTGAACGGCATGGCATGCACCTTTGGCAAACCTTTGGGTTAAGCCTGGGCTGACGCGGGCAGCTTGTGCGCAGCGGGCCGCAGCGCGTGGCTCAGATCTTCCATCACATCTTCGAGCGAGGCAATGGCGCGGCCCACGCGCGTGGCGGCAGGCCTTTCAGCCACCAGGTGGCGCCTGGGGTCTTCCAGAACGTCCAGGTTCAGCGACACGCCGTGCCGCGCCAGCGTGGCAGACAACGTGGTCTTGCGCGAGCGCAGCATCTGCCGGGTGTTCTGGTAGGCGTGCTCGGCCAGCTCGCGGCGCTGCCGGTAACTGAAGGTATTGGCCAGGAACATCTCGGTGTCGCGGGCGTCGGGTTCCATCAGCACGATGTCGGTGCCGGGATAGGCGTGCGCGTAGTGCTTCATGCCGAGCTCCAGCCGCGAGTGGATCATCGAGCGGAAGGTCTGGCTCATCACGGCGGGCAGGCCGCCGTGCACGATGCGCGGAATGGCCTGCTTCTCAAGCGGCAGGCCGCGGCGCATGACGCGCTGGTTCATGGCCAGCGCGGGTGCGCGGGTTGCGTTGAAAGGCACCAGCGGGTTCAGGCAGAACATCAGGTCAACGCCGTCGTCCAGCGCCACGCCGGCGTGCATGGTTTTCTTCAGTGCGCCGTCCACGTAGTAGTGGCTGTCGATCTCCACCGGCGGAAACAGGCCCGGCAGGGCCGAGCTGGCCTGCACGGCCTTGGAAATGGGCACGTGGTCCCAGCCGGGGCGGCCGAAGGGCGCGGCGTCCCCGCTGTCCAGATTGGTCGCGACCAGCGTCAGCCGCGTGCGGAGCTGGCGAAAGTCGTTGGTGCGGCCGGGTTTGGAAAACAGCGCGGCCAGGCGCGTGTCGATTTCGTCATTGGAGAAAACACCGGTGGGCAAGGCTGGGCCGAGTGCCTCCAGCGCATTGACCAGCGACTTGCGCCCGAAGGTGGCGCGCCAGGCCGCCGACGCCAGCAGGCCGGGCAGCATGATGCCGCGCCTCAGAAATTCGCCGTACGCCGGCACCATCAGCCAGGCCGGGTCAAACACCTCCGACACCGTATCGCCGTTTTCAATGAAGGCAGCGCACAGCTCGCGCGGCGTCATGCCGTTGGCCAGGCCCGCCGCGATAAAACCGCCGGCGGACACGCCGACATAGTGGTCCAGTTCGGTGAATGAAAGCCCCTGCAGGGATTCGTCGAGCGCGCACAGCGCACCGATTTCGTAAATGGCGCCCAACGGTCCGCCGCCAGAGAGTGCCAGAGCAATGCGCGGCCGGGGGGCGGACCGTTTCGTCATTTTTGCCGGGTCGGCTGGCTGCGCAGCAGCTAGATGACCGCCGCCCGAGAGTGCTAGCGCGATGCGTGGTTTTGCAGGGCGTTTATTTTTTGCGGGCTTCGCTTGGGTCATGGCTGGAAAGTGTAGACGGCGGCCTTGAAACTATTTGCTGCTCTGCAGCAAAGTCAGGGTGCTGGTGATTGCGCGCGGGCGTAAAAAAAGGGACGACATGTCCCCTTTCTTGTGAGGTCGCCGTGCTTAAGCCGATTTGCGTGCCGCAGGGCGTTTGGCCGCGGGGCGGGTCGCCTTTTTCGCTGCGGGTTTTGCCGCTGCAGTTTTCGCTGCTGGCTTGCCGCCCATTTTTTGCACATTGCGGTTGAGCTCGTCAATGCGTGCGATCAGGGCGTCCACGTCTTTGGCCGAAGGCACACCGAGTTTGTTCAGGGCCTTGGCCACGCGGTCTTCAAAGATGTTTTCCAGCTTGTCCCACTGGTGGCCGGCCTTGGACTGGATGTCGGTGGCCATGCTGGCCATCTTGTTGGTGGCTTCAGAAATTTTTCCTTCGGCCACGGCCTGGGTCTTGCGCTGGATGGACAGGCCTTCCTTGACCAGGGTCTCAAACACTTTGCCGCCTTCTTCCTGCGCCTTGGAGAATGCGCCCAGGCCAGCCAGCCAGATTTGCTGGGCGGACTCCTTGACGGCACCGGACAGCTGTGGGCCGGACTTCTTGTCGGCGCTCATTTTTTGCAGTTTCTTGACCATGGTTTACTCCAGACAGTTTGTGGTTATGGAACTTCGCGGGCAGTATGCCGCACGTATGGGGAAAATATAAGCCCTCCACGTGGCGGTGTTTAGGTGCTGTGTTCTAGAACGCGGTCCGTTTAAACCGTGGACAGGTTCTAGGCATGCGGCTCTATGGAAAAGCACGCGCGGGCGGGCTGAGCGCGGGTTTCTGCTGAATAGAGAGTCATGCCGTTTAAGCAAGAATCACTTTTTGACTTGGCCGTTCAGCGGAGGAAACACAAATGCATTATTTCGTTACAGGGGCCACAGGCTTCATTGGCAAGCGCCTGGTAAAAAAACTTCTGGAACGAAAAGGAACGACCGTTCATTTCCTGATCCGCAAGGAAAGCGCCGGCAAAGTGGCGGCGCTGCGCGAGTATTGGGGCGTGCCTGCTGCCCGTGCGGTGGCCGTGCACGGCGACCTGACCAGCAAAAAGCTCGGCGTCAGCAGCGAAGACATCAAGAAACTCAAGGGCCAGATCGGGCATTTTTACCACCTCGCCGCCGTGTATGACCTGAGCGCCGACGAGGAAAGCCAGGTGGCCGTCAACATTGACGGTACCCGCAATACGGTGGAATTTGCCAAGGCGATTGACGCCGGCCACTTTCACCATGTGAGCTCCATCGCCGCTGCCGGCCTCTATGAAGGCGTGTTCCGAGAGGACATGTTCGAGGAGGCCGAAAACTACGAACACCCGTATTTCATGACCAAGCACGAGAGCGAAAAAATCGTGCGCAAGGAATGCAAGGTTCCGTGGACGGTGTTTCGCCCGGCCATGGTGGTCGGCGACAGCACCACCGGCGAAATGGACAAGATCGACGGGCCCTACTACTTCTTCAAGCTGATCCAGCGCATGCGGCAGCTGCTGCCGCCATGGATGCCGGCGGTGGGGCTGGAGGGCGGGCGGGTCAATATCGTTCCGGTCGATTTTGTTGTCGATGCGCTGGACCACCTCAGCCACAAAACCGGCATTGCCAAAAAATGCTTTCACCTGGTGGACCCGGTGGGTTACCGCGTCGGTGATGTGCTGGACATCTTCAGCCGCGCAGCCCATGCGCCCAAGATGAACCTGTTCGTGAACGCCGCCCTGCTGGGCTTTATCCCGCGCGGTGTCAAAAAGAGCCTGATGGCACTTGCGCCGGTGCGCCGCGTGCGCAATGCGGTGCTGGCCGACCTGGGCCTGCCGGAAGACATGCTGACGTTTGTCAACTACCCGACCCGCTTTGACTGCCGCGACACCATGGCTGCGCTCAAGGGTTCGAACATCGAATGCCCCAACCTGAAAGACTACGCCTGGCGCCTCTGGGATTACTGGGAACGCCACCTGGATCCCGACCTGCACATCGACCGGTCGCTGCGCGGCACGGTCAACGGCAAGGTGGTGCTGGTCACCGGTGGGTCGTCAGGCATCGGCCTGGCTGCGGCACACAAGTTTGCCGATGCCGGCGCGATCACCATCATCTGCGGGCGCGACCAGGACAAACTTGATGAGGCCTGCAAGGAAGCCAAGGCCAAGGGCTATAACTTCGTGGCTTACCCGGCCGACATTGCTGACATGGTGGATTGCGACCGTTTCATCAAGGAGCTGATCGCCAACCATGGCGGCGTGGACTTCCTGATCAACAACGCGGGCCGCTCCATCCGCCGCGCCATTGAGGCCAGCTACGACCGTTTTCACGATTACGAGCGCACCATGCAGCTCAACTACTTTGGCTGCCTGCGCGTGACCATGGGGCTGTTACCCGGCATGGCGGCCAAGCGCAAGGGCCATGTGGTCAATATCAGCTCCATCGGCGTGCTGACCAACGCACCGCGCTTCTCGGCCTATGTAGCCTCCAAAGCCGCGCTGGACGCGTGGACGCGCTGCGCCTCGAGTGAGTTCGCGGATGTGGGTATCAGCTTTACCACCATCAACATGCCGCTGGTTCGCACGCCCATGATTGCGCCGACCAACCTGTACAACAATGTACCCACGCTGTCTCCGGAAGAGGCCGCCGACATGATTGCGCAGGCCTGCATCTTCAAGCCGGTACGCGTGGCTACGCGCCTGGGCATCACCGGCCAGCTCATGCATGCGCTGGTGCCGCGCATTGCCCAGATCGCCATGAACACCAGCTTTCGCATGTTCCCCGACTCATCGGCAGCCAAGGGCGACAAGAGCGCCAAACCGACGCTGTCGGCCGAAGCGGTGGCGATGCAGCAGATGATGCGCGGGATTCATTTCTGACGCTGGCCAAGCCGGGACGGCTTGGCCCGGTACGCGGATTGCCATGGGATAATTCCGGTCCTGGCGAGCGGCCTGCACGGCTGCCTGCAACGTCAAAAAAGGCAATTCCATGATTTTGGTAACTGGTGGAGCCGGTTTCATCGGCTCCAACTTTGTCCTGGACTGGCTGGCGCAATCTGCGGCAGAACCGGTCGTCAACCTCGACAAGCTGACTTATGCGGGCAACCGGGAAAACCTGGCTTCGCTCGACGACGACAGCCGCCATCATTTTGTGCAGGGTGACATCGGCGACGCGGCCCTTCTCGGGCAGTTGCTGGCCACCCACCGGCCGCGCGCGGTGGTCCATTTCGCGGCTGAGTCGCATGTCGACCGTTCGATCCTCGGTCCGGAGGACTTCATCCAGACCAATATCGTCGGCACATTCCGCCTGCTTGAAGCCGTCAGGGCGTACTGGAGCACGCTTGAGGGCGATGCAAAAGCCGGGTTTCGCCTGCTGCATGTCTCAACCGATGAGGTCTACGGCTCGCTCGCGCCTGCCGATGCCGCGTTCACCGAGACCCATCGCTACGAGCCGAACAGCCCGTATTCAGCGTCCAAGGCCGCGAGTGACCACCTCGTGCGTGCCTACCACCACACCTATGGATTGCCGGTCGTCACGACCAACTGCAGCAACAACTACGGCCCGTATCATTTCCCCGAGAAGCTGATCCCGCTGATGATCGTCAACGCGCTTGCCGGCAAGCCGCTGCCGGTCTATGGCGACGGCCAGCAGGTGCGCGACTGGCTGTATGTCAAAGACCACTGCAGCGCAGTGCGCCGTGTGCTGGAGGCCGGTAAACCCGGTGAAACCTACAACGTTGGCGGCTGGAACGAAAAGCCCAATATCGACATTGTCCACACAGTCTGCGCGCTGCTGGACGAATTGCGCCCGCGCCATGATGGCGGCAGCTACCACTCGCAGATCAGCTTCGTGAAGGACCGTCCCGGGCATGACCGGCGCTATGCGATCGACGCACGCAAGCTCGAGCAGGAGCTTGGCTGGAAGCCGGCCGAAACTTTCGAAACGGGAATACGCAAGACGGTGCAGTGGTACCTGCAAAACCCGCAATGGGTGGCCAGGGTGCAAAGCGGTGCTTACCGTGAATGGTTGGGTCGGCAATATTCCCAGAATTCGAGTGCTGCATCGTGAAGATATTGCTTCTCGGAAAAAATGGACAGGTCGGTTGGGAGTTGCAAAGAAGTTTGGCTCCTCTTGGCAAACTTGTTGCGCTGGATCGCCATAGCAGGGAGTTTTGTGGCGACTTGGCCGACTTGACCAATCTTGCCGAGACTGTGCGGCGACTGCGACCTGACGTTATTGTGAATGCGGCGGCTTATACCGGGGTGGACCAGGCGGAACTGCACGGCGATATGGCTCACGCGGTGAATGCACTGGCGCCACAGTTGTTGGCTCGGGAGGCCCAGCGGATCGGTGCATGGCTGGTTCACTATTCAACGGACTATGTTTTTAATGGGGCGGGAAACGATCCGTGGACAGAGGACGATATCCCGGCTCCCTTGAATATCTATGGAAAGACAAAGCTGGATGGTGAACAGCTAATCAGTGCCAATTGCGAGAAGTACTTGATCTTCAGGACAAGTTGGGTTTACGGTTTGCGCGGCAATAACTTCGCAAAAAAGATACTGAAGTTGGCGGTTGAACGAGACCAGTTGAAAGTGATCGATGATCAAATAGGCGCTCCGACGGGAGCGGACTTGATTGCCGATGTCACAGCACATGCTGTTTACCGTGCAATCCAGAGCTCAAGCGCTGGTGACTCTGGGATATACCATCTGGCGGCCAAGGGCGAAATATCCTGGCATGGTTATGCAGATTGGTTGGTAGGTCGTGCCCTTGAGATGAACATGCCGCTCAAGGTGACGAGAGAAAGTATCCACGGCGTCCCCACGGGGGCTTTTCCTCAAGGCGCTGTAAGACCGCATAATTCGCGCCTCGATACGGGAAAGCTGGCATTGAAGTTCGGGCTTGTCATGCCTGACTGGCGGGACGGCCTTGTCCGCACATTTCAGGAGTTAGCAATGTCAGGATCGCAATCGTGAGTAGCCGCAAGGGAATCATTCTCGCCGGAGGTTCAGGCACGCGGCTACATCCCGCAACACTTGCTATCAGCAAGCAATTGCTGCCGGTGTACGACAAACCCATGATCTACTACCCGCTGAGCACCTTGATGCTGGCTGGCATACGCGATGTCCTCGTCATTAGTACACCTCAAGACACCCCGCGTTTTGTCCAGTTGCTTGGTGATGGCTCTCAATGGGGGCTGAACCTGCAGTATGCGGTGCAGCCCAGTCCCGATGGCTTGGCCCAGGCATTCTTGATCGGGGAGAAATTTATTGACAATTCGTCAAGTGCACTGATCCTTGGCGACAATATTTTTTATGGGCACAACCTGTCGGAAGTGCTTGTGGCGGCTGATGCGCAAGCCTCGGGAGCGACGGTTTTTGCCTACCACGTGCAGGAACCAGAGCGCTATGGCGTTGTATCCTTTGACCGCGACGGTCGGGCAATCAGTCTTGAAGAGAAACCGATACATCCCAAAAGCAATTTTGCGGTGACAGGGCTGTACTTCTATGACAGCCGTGTTGTCGATATCGCCAAATCGATTCGGCCCAGTGCGCGTGGCGAGCTCGAGATCACCTCTGTAAATCAGGCGTATATGCGTGCGGCTGAACTCGACGTCAAGATACTTCAGCGTGGCTATGCGTGGTTAGACACCGGAACGCATGACAGTCTCCTGGAGGCGGGGCAGTTCATCTCGACGCTGGAGCATCGCCAAGGGCTGAAAATAGCGTGCCCAGAAGAGATCGCCTGGAGGCAGCACTTTATTGATGATGTTCAGCTCGAAGCCCTTGCCTTGCCGCTGTCGAAAAACGGCTACGGGCAATACCTTCTGCGGATACTCAGGGAAGACACTTCACAATGAATGTCATTCAGACCGATTTGCCTGGCGTGCTGGTGATCGAACCGCAGGTTTTCTCCGATGGGCGCGGATTTTTTCTCGAAAGTTTTAATGCCAGAGATTTCCGCAGCGCGACTGGCGTTACCGTCGATTTCGTTCAGGACAACCATTCCCGGTCTGCCAGAAATGTTTTGCGAGGACTGCATTACCAGATCAAGCAACCTCAAGGAAAGCTCGTGCGGGTCGTCAGCGGTGCGGTATTTGATGTGGCGGTCGATGTACGGCAATATTCACCAACTTTCGGCCGCTGGACCGGCGTTGAGCTGAGCGAGCACAACCACCGCCAGCTATGGGTGCCGGCGGGGTTCGCGCATGGCTTCCTGGTGTTGAGCGAGCAAGCAGACTTTCTTTACAAGTCGACGGACTATTACGCTCCGAAATTCGAGCGTTCAGTCGCCTGGAATGACGCATCGGTAGGCATCGACTGGCCGCTCACATCCCCGCCTGTGCTTTCAGCAAAGGACGCGTCGGCACCATCGCTAAGGGATGCCGAAACTTTCCGGGAACGGCCCTGAGGGGCAGCCCCCTCATACTGGTTCTACGAAAATTCACGCGTTTGCGCCGGGCCCCGGGCTGCATGGCTCTGATAAAATTGCCCCGACAAGCAAACGGAGATTGTTATAAAAGTACTAGTCACCGGAGCCGACGGTTTTATCGGATCCCACCTTACCGAAGAACTTATCAAACGCGGGCACGAAGTGCGCGCGTTTGTTCTTTACAACTCGTTCAATTCGCTTGGATGGTTGGATGAAATCGATGCCTCGATACTGAGAAACATCGAGGTATTTTCGGGCGACATACGGGATCCCAACGGTGTCCGTATGGCGATGAAGGGTTGCGACGCGGTTTTGCATCTCGCTGCGCTGATCGCCATACCTTATTCCTACCATTCGCCTGACACCTATATCGATACCAACGTCAAAGGCACGTTGAATGTTGTGCAGGCCGCTCGAGACTTGGGTGTGCGCCGAGTGGTGCACACTTCAACCAGTGAAGTTTACGGAACGGCGAAATTTGTGCCGATTACCGAGGACCATCCTCTGCAGGGTCAGTCGCCCTATTCAGCCTCCAAGATCGGCGCTGATCAACTTGCCTATTCGTATTACGCGTCGTTCGATCTTCCGGTGGTTATTGCCCGACCATTTAATACCTATGGTCCACGCCAATCCGCTCGTGCTGTCATACCGACCATCATCACGCAGATCGCCACGGGACGAAAAGAAATCAAGCTTGGAGCGGTGTCTCCTACACGCGATTTCAACTTCGTGAAAGATACCGTATCTGGTTTTGTCGCCGCGTTGGAGAGCGATGGCGGGCTGGGTGAGGTTATCAATTTCGGTAGCAACTTCGAAATATCGATCGGTGATACGGCGAAACTTATTGCCGAAGTAATGAATACGGAAATCGAGATAGTCACGGACGAGGCCCGGATGCGCCCGGAAAACTCTGAAGTCGAGCGGTTGTGGGCCGACAATGCCAAAGCCAGAAACCTGTTCGGCTGGCAACCGGCTTTTGCGGGGCGGGAGGGCTTTAAGCGCGGTATTGCTGAGACCGTCGAGTGGTTCACCAAGACCTCCAATCTCTCCCGATACAAGGCCGACAGATACAACATCTAACATGCCTAATATGCCCGGATCCATCTCAACATCTTTCCTTTCCGGCCTGAGCCGTGTTTTAGGAACTCCTGCAACTCCTATTTCGCTGCATGAGCCGGAATTCTGTGGCAATGAATGGGCATATGTCAAAGAATGCATTGATACCGGATGGGTGTCTTCCGTCGGCAAATATGTCGATGAGTTCGAACGACGTCTGGCTGAGATTGCCGGAGCGCGCCATGCGGTTGCCGTTGTCAACGGCACGGCGGCTCTACAGGTGGCGATGCAACTTGCGGGTGTCCGGCGGGGCGACGAAGTGCTAGTGCCGTCGTTGTCGTTCGTTGCGACGGCAAATGCTGTGTCGCATTGCGGTGCAATACCTCACTTTGTGGACAGTGATGCCACAACACTTGGATTGTCGCCGCAAGCACTTGCGGAGCACCTGGCGCGAATCGCTGAACGCTCCGGGGGGGAACTGCGAAATAAGGAGACTGGTCGACGTATTGCTGCCATTGTTCCGATGCACACGTTCGGGCGGCCTGTCGATCTGGCCGGGCTGCTCGATGTATCCGGGCGTTTTGGTCTTCCCTTTGTTGAGGATGCGGCGGAGTCGCTGGGTAGCAGTTATCAAGGGCAACATACTGGTACTTTTGGTTGCGTGGGAACCCTGAGTTTTAACGGCAATAAAATTGTGACGACTGGCGGCGGTGGGGCGCTTGTCACGAATGACTCGGAGATGGCTCGTCGCGCAAAATACCTCACCACCACAGCCAAGCGACCGCATCGATGGGAGTTTTTTCACGATGAAGTTGCGTTTAACTATCGGCTGCCCAATATCAATGCTGCGTTAGGTTGTGCCCAACTCGAAAGCCTTGCCGGTTTCCTTGCAAATAAACGTCTGCTTGCCGCGAAATATCAGGCTGCGTACGAAAACGCCGCGGGGTTTCATTTTGTCGATGAGCAGAAAGGCTGTGTAAGTAACTTCTGGCTGAATGCGATTGTTCTCGACGCTGCCAATATGCAACTGCGGGACCAGTTATTGACCGAGGCTAACGCGCAGGGCTACCATTGCCGACCGGTTTGGACGTTGTTGCACAAATTGCCGATGTACGCTGATTGCCCGCGCGCTCAATTGCCGGTTGCTGAAGTGCTTGAAGCCAGTATTATCAACATACCTAGCAGCGCGAAACTGGCTACGCTGACGCCATGAGCCTGCTGCGCAAAATCTGCGTGGCGACGGGGACAAGGGCCGAGTACGGTTTGCTTTTCTCCCTGATGAACGAGATTCGCCAGGATCCCTGTCTCGAGTTGCAACTTATCGTGACTGGCGCTCATTTGTCCCCCGAATTCGGATTGACCTATCGCCAGATCGAACACGATGGGTTTGTGATCGATGCCAAAGTGGAAATGTTGCTGTCGGCTGACACCTCATCTGCCATCGCCAAATCAATGGGTTTGGGGGTGATTGGTTTCGCTGATGTACTGGACCGACTTCGACCTGATCTGGTCGTCATAGCGGGTGACCGCTACGAGATGCTTGCCGTGGCGCAGGTGGCGTTGGTCTCTCAAGTGCCGATAGCTCATATTCACGGCGGCGAAGTTACCGAAGGTGCGTATGACGATGCGATACGTCACGCCATCACAAAAATGGCGCAATGGCACTTCGTGGCAGCGAACCCCTATCGGCAGCGCGTAATCCAGATGGGCGAGCAACCCGAAAGGGTGTTTAATTATGGAGCGCCTGGGCTGGATCATCTGACCGGGATAACGTGGTTGAATCGCGCCGCGCTTGAGACGGCCCTGCAGATTGAGCTTCGGTCGCCACTTCTGCTGGTGACGTACCACCCGGTGACGCTTTCAGCGAGCGGGCCGGAGGGGGCGATGCTAGAGTTGCTTAAGGCTCTCCGTGAGTTTCCGGAGGCAACCATCGTCCTCACCTATCCGAATGCGGATACCGGCGGGCGTTCACTGATCGGGTTAATAGACCAGTTTGTGCAGGAGGTTCCTGAGCGCAGGCGTGCCTTTGTCTCATTGGGACAGCAAAAATATCTCAGCCTTATGCGTGAGGCCGATGTCGTCGTCGGAAATTCGTCCAGCGGATTGACAGAGGCGCCAGCCCTGCAAAAGGCGACTGTCAACATCGGAGATCGGCAAAAGGGACGACTCAAGGCGGAATCAATTGTCGATGCGGCCGAGACGGCTGACAGCATCGCAGAAGCCGTCCGCTTCGCTCTGGGGCCAGCCTTTCGCGCCACACTTTCCAACACAACCTCCGTTTATGGGCAGGGGGACGTGGGTCGGAAGATCAAGGACACCCTCAAGAAAGTGGTGCCAATGGTGCGCAAAGAGTTTTTTGATATTGCAATCAAGGACTGACATGTCTACTTTTATCATCGCGGAGGCCGGAGTTAATCACAACGGCTCCATGAAGATGGCCAAACAACTGATCGACGCAGGAGCGAAGGCGGGTGTGGATGCCGTGAAATTCCAGACCTTCACCGCCAAAAGTCTCGTCACCATGGCAGCGCCAAAGGCAGAGTATCAGGTGCTCCACACTTCCGCGACAGAATCTCAGTTTGAAATGATACGCAAGCTGGAGCTGAGTGAGGACGATCACGACCAGTTGATCGCGTATTCGGCAGAAAAGGGGGTCAGGTTTCTTTCTACCCCGTTCGACGAAACTAGTCTTCAGCTGCTGACGGTGCGCTTTGGCATCAAGGACATCAAAGTCTCTTCCGGAGACCTTACAAATGCCCCTTTGCTGCTGGCGATCGCTCGTGCCGCTGAAACCGTCATTCTTTCCACTGGTATGTCCACGCTGGCCGAGATTGAGGCCGCGCTGGGAGTTTTGGCTTTCGGGTTTTGCGAGGTATCGCATGCTATTCCTGCGCCGGGTGATTTTGAGGCTTCATTCGCCTCAGACGCCGGACAGAGGGCTTTGATAGATCGCGTTACGCTTTTGCATTGCACAACTGAGTATCCCGCTCCTTTCGCCGAAGTCAATCTGCGAGCTATGGATACCATCCGGCTCGCGTTTGGGTTAACGACCGGATATTCGGACCATACGAGCGGCATCCACATTCCAGTGGCGGCTGTGGCGCGCGGAGCCATGGTCATCGAAAAGCACTTCACGTTGGACCGCAATCTACCAGGGCCTGACCATCAAGCGTCCCTGGAACCCGCCGAGCTGGCCGCAATGGTGACCGCAATCCGAGACGTAGAACAGGCGATGGGGGACGGCATCAAGCGACCGACGGCGACGGAATGGAAAAACCGTACTATTGCGCGCAAAAGCTTAGTGTCCGCGCAAGCTGTTTCGAAGGGGGATAAGTTGACTGTTGCCTGCAAAAGGCCGGCGGCCGGCATGTCCCCGTTCGATTTCTGGAAGATGCAGGGAAAGCCCGCTACGCGCGGCTATGCCGCCGACGAGGTGCTTGATGAGTGAGCGATGCACCTATTTATTGGGGGCTGGAGGGCATGGCAGCGTCTTGCTGGACGCATTACTTTCGACCGGTGTAGGCGTTGTGGGGATTATTGATCCGGCAAAGGCTGTCGACTCGCTGATTTTCGGAATTCCCGTCCTTGGCGGCGATGATTTTCTCGAGCGGTTCCTGCCCTCCGATATTCTTCTGGTCAATGGTATCGGCATCAGTATGGGTGCAGGCGCGGAATTCCGCGCACGTATGTTCGAGAAATGGAAGGCGCGGGGCTTCGACTTCTCATCTGTACTGCACCCCTCTGTTTGGCTTGCGCGTGACGTCGTTCTCGGAGAGGGCTGCCAGGTCATGAGTGGTGCAGTTTTGCAATGCCACGCAAGGATCGGCGCAAATGCGGTGATCAATACTCGCGCCTCCGTAGATCACGATTGTGTCATCCAGGCGCATGCCTTTGTCGGACCCGGTGCAGTTTTGTGCGGGGGTGTGAAGGTCGGTGCAGGCGCGATGATCGGGGCCGGAGCTACGATATTGCCCGGTGTCGACATCGGCGATGGCGCGTTGGTTGGAGCTGGGGCTGTGGTAAGACGCGATGTCTCGCGCGGCCAGTTTGTAGCAGGTAATCCCGCGACCACAAAAATAAGGAAGTCAAAGTGAAAAGCTGGAAATCGGTAGTCGTCTCTCCGCAGACGCTATTGGGGGACGCAATTGCAAAAATAGATGGTTCGGGTCTTCAGCTCGCGCTGGTGCTTAACGGGGATGGAACGCTGGCCGGTGTTTTGAGCGACGGTGATGTCCGTCGCGCCATCTTGCGCGGCGTCGCACTTGCTACGCCTACATGCGAAGTGATGAATTTGCATCCGACCACGGCATCTTTTCATACCCCTCGCAACGAATTACTGGCGCTGATGCGGCGCAAAGTATTGCACCACGTGCCCCTGCTTGACGACATGTTGCGAGTTGCAGGGTTAGCCACACTTGATGAATTGTCCGGTGTAGTCGAGCGACCGAATTGGGTCGTCCTGATGGCTGGGGGGCTCGGCACCCGTCTGTTGCCACTGACCGCCAACACTCCCAAGCCCATGCTGCCGGTCGGCGGTAAGCCGATTCTGGAGAATGTGGTCGAAGGCTTTGCTGAGCAAGGCTTTCGGAAAATATTCCTCTCTGTGAATTACCTCGCCGACTCCATCCGCAGCCACTTCCAGGACGGCAGTAAATGGGGCGTCGAGATTCAGTATCTGGAAGAAGACAAACGGCTGGGGACTGCCGGTGCGTTGTCGCTATTGCCATTCCGACCGGAAGAGCCTTTTTTTGTAATGAATGCTGATTTGCTAACGCGCGTTCGTTTCGAAAACATGCTGAATTTTCATCACGAAAATGCGGCGACGGCGACGATGGCGGTACGTGAATACGACTTTCAGGTTCCTTATGGGGTGGTGAGAATGGATGGCTCGATGATCACATCCATCGATGAGAAACCTACGCACCGGTTCTATGTCAACGCCGGCATTTATACCCTTTCGCCTGAAGCGCTCGACCATATTCCTGCGGATGTTTTTTTTGACATGCCGACGCTCTTTGAAAAGCTATTGATGGATAAGACTCCCACTGCCGCCTATCACCTTCGCGAGTATTGGCTTGATATCGGCCGTATCGAGGAATTCGAGCGTGCGCAGAGGGAGTGGGGTGCGCTTGGAGATCAACTTGAGTGACCTCTCCTCCAGCGGAACATTGGCGATCATCCCGGCTCGTGGCGGATCGAAAGGGGTGCCAGGCAAGAACATTCGCGTTGTCGGCGGTAAGCCGCTGATCGCTTGGACGATCGAGGCTGCGAAACAGTCGGCTTGTATCGATCGCGTGATTCTGTCGTCCGACGATGAGGCGATCATCGAGCAAGCGCGGCGGTATGAATGCGAGGTACCTTTTGTGCGAGAGGCCCGACTGGCCCAAGATGAAAGCACCTCCATGGACGTGGTAGTGGACGCACTAGACCGTTTTCCGGACTTCGAGTGGGTGGTTCTCCTTCAGCCTACCTCGCCGCTGAGGTCTGCGCTTGATATCGATCGAGCTATCGAGTTGTGCAAGGGTCAAAACGCTCCAGCATGTGTGTCGGTATCGGCATCGCAAGAAAGTCCTTACTGGATGTTCACTTTGCGAGATAACTCCACGCTCGAGCCCATCCTCCCGCCGCAAGTGGCGACTCGTCGGCAGGATCTGCCCTCTGTATACTCTCTGAATGGTGCCATCTATGTGGCAAAAACAGGTTGGCTGAGGCAGAACCGCAGTTTTTTAAGTGCCGAAACTGTTGCGTACGTTATGCCAAATCAGCGCTCCTTGGACATCGATACCGAGTCCGACTTCATCCAGCTGCAAATTTTTTTGGGGGATTTCAAGAATGTTTCGCTATCCTAAGCGCCGTTTGTTCGATATTGACGCGTTTACACGCGATGTGCCGGATCCGGCAGACACCCGGTATGGCCTTCCTTACGACGTGGCGTTTTGCAAGAAGTGCATTATTTCGAACCAGCGCCCTAACTCCGCCGTCGAATACGGGCACACCAAAGACAGCAAGAAAAAGACGATTCATTTCGATGAAAATGGAGTTTGCGATGCCTGCAAACTGGCGGAGGAGAAGAACACCAAAATTGACTGGTCGTTGCGCGAGAAGCAACTTATGGAGCTTTGCGACCGGCATCGGAGCAAGGACGGCTCCTATGATTGCGTGGTACCTGGCTCCGGCGGTAAAGACAGCTTCTATGCGGCGCACATGCTGAAGTTCAAATACGGCATGCACCCGCTGACAGTGACCTGGGCCCCGCACATCTATACCGATTGGGGTTGGAAAAATTTTCAAAGCTGGTTGCATGCGGGTTTCGATAATTTCCTTTGCACGCCTAACGGGAAAATCCACCGTCTGATCACGCGTCTAGCAGTGGAAAATCTGTTCCATCCGTTCCAGCCCTTCATGTTCGGGCAAAAAGCGCTCGCTCCCAAAATGGCACTGCTGCACAAAATTCCGCTTGTGTTCTACGGGGAAAACGAAGCCGAATATGGCAATCCAATTGCTGATACCCAAAGTGCCAAGCGCGACTGGTCCTATTTCACTTCGGATGACAAATCCAAGATATTTCTTGGTGGCACTTCATTGGCCGACCTGAAAAGCGAGTTTGGTGTTGACGAGAACGAGCTTCAGCCGTATTTGCCGGCTAATCCCGCGCAGATCGAAGAGCAAAAGGTAGAGGTTCACTATTTGGGCTATTACCTCAAATGGCATCCGCAGAGCTGCTATTACTATTCCGTCGAGCACGGAGGGTTTCAGGCATCACCCGAGCGCACACCAGGCACTTATAGCAAGTACAACAGTATTGACGATCGCATCGATGATTTTCATTACTACACGACGTTTGTGAAATTCGGTATTGGCCGAGCTACCTACGATGCTGCGCAGGAAATTCGTTCAGGCGACATCACACGGGAAGAGGGTGTTGCGTTGGCCAAGCGGTTTGACGGTGAATATCCGGAGCGCTTCTCGGATGAGATATTCCGTTATCTCAGCATTCCCGCCGCTGAATTCCCGGAAGCCTCGCGGATGTTTGAACAGCCCGTCATGGACAGGGACTATTTCATGCATCTCGCGGACACTTTTCGCTCGCCCCATCTGTGGAAGTTTGAAAACGGGAAATGGGCTTTACGTCATCAGGTCTGGCAAGGGGATTGAGCGGATGGGGCGCATCCGACTCATTCCACGGCTCGACATCAAGGGCCCCAATCTTATCAAGGGCATTCATCTTGAGGGGTTACGTGTCGTTGGTGATCCCCAGTCCCATGCCCGTCATTACTACGAGCAGGGGGCGGATGAACTCATCTATATCGACATCGTCGCGAGTCTCTATGGCCGCAATAGCCTGAAAGAAATTGTTAGCCGCACAGCCAGAGACGTATTCATACCTCTGACCGTTGGTGGCGGCGTCCGCTCGGTCGATGACGTGCGCGAATTGCTTCGCGCAGGCGCCGACAAGGTTGCAATCAATACAGCCGCTGTCAAACGGCCGGAGCTGATTACCGAAGTGTCTAGAGTATTCGGCTCGCAATGCATGGTTGTCTCGATAGAGGCCAAGCAGATAGCGTCGTCCTCTTGGGAGGTTTTTACCGACAACGGCCGCGAACGCACGGGTCTCGATGTGGTGACGTGGGCGCAAGAAGCCGTATCGAGAGGGGCGGGCGAGATATTGTTGACATCAGTGGATCGCGAGGGCACGCGAAAAGGGTTTGATGTGGCACTGGTTCGAGCGGTATCGGCCGCGTGCCCGATTCCGGTGATTGCAAGCGGTGGCATGGGGACGGTTGAGCATTTCAAGCAGGTATGTGACGATGGGCTAGCCGATGCTGTCGCGATGGCTGACGTACTCCACTATCGCCGTCTTGAGCTTCCACAGATCAGAGCATATGCAGAGAAATCCGGAATCTCGGTGCGTCGCTTTTCTCCAGGAGAGGTGATCGCTCATGGCTAAAGTTGTGACCATCGTCGATTACGGCATCGGTAATATTTTCAGTGTCACGCGGGCGATAGAGCATTTTGATGTGTCGGTGCTTCTGACTGACAAGCCTTCAGATATCGCCAGCGCGGAAACGCTGGTACTGCCAGGAGTTGGTGCTTTTTCTAATGGAATGCAAGGGTTGCGGGATCGCCGCCTGGTAGAGCCGCTGCGAGCATACGCACGAGGAGGTCGTCCGCTTCTTGGCATCTGCCTTGGCATGCAAATGCTCTTTACCAAAAGCACTGAGTTCGGAGAGCATGAGGGCTTGGATATTATTGAGGGCACTATCGAGCCAGTTGCAATTCCACAGGACGCGGCGGGGAGGGATATGAAGATTCCCCATATTGGCTGGAGTGAGCTTCAGCTTCCTGGTGGGCGCGCCAGTTGGAAAGACACCATCCTCAGCGAAGTCACCCCTGGGGAAAATTGCTACTTCGTGCATTCGTTTACCGCCGTGCCGGCGCGTCCTGAAAGTCGATTAGCGGACACTTGTTATGGGAAAAGTCTGATCTCGGCAGCGGTGCAGAGAGACAATGTCTATGGTTGTCAGTTTCACCCTGAGAAAAGCGGTGGCGTCGGCCTGAAAATTATTAAGGGTTTTTTGGAGATTTCGTTTGCATAGCGTAAAAATCATCGGTGCGGGCCAACTCGGCAGTCGCCATTTGCAGGCCTTACAGGCTGTCAAAACGCCGCTGCGTATTGAAGTCATTGATCCTTCACCGGCCTCTCTTGCCGTCGCGCGGGAGCGCTACGAGGCCCTTGGAAAAAACGACACTCACCAGATAAATTTTCTGCCCAAGGTGACCGGCGGGGAGCCTACCGACATCGTGATTGTTGCAACGAGTTCCAACGTTCGTCGCAAGGTCGTCCAGGAGCTGTTGAGCATGTCGCAAGTTAAATTCGCTGTGCTCGAGAAATTGCTTTTCGACGTTCGCGAAGACTATGCCACCGTCGCCAGCCTGCTGGACCGATCTGCAACGCGCGCGTGGGTTAATTGCCCCATGAGGGTCATGCCTGCATATGAAAAAATCCGGGCGAACTTCCAGGGTGCACCGGTTTCTTATCGGGTCACGGGTAGTCAGTTTGGGCTCGTGACCAACGCGATTCACTATATCGATCACGTCTGCCATTTAACGGGCTGCACGGATTATGAGCTCGATACAGACGGCCTGGGCAAGACGCCGATCGCAAGCAAACGAGCCGGTTTTCTGGAATTCAATGGCACGCTGATTGCCCGGTTTGCCGATGGTAGCCGCCTCGAAGTTGAATGCTACCCAAATGGAAACGCGCCCGTAGTTGTCGAGATATTCAATGCTGCGCAACGTTATATTGTCAGGGAGTCTGAGGGAAAGCTTTGGTCTTCGTCGGACGCTACTGGATGGACCTGGCTGGAGGAAGCTGCGCCAATTCCGTATCAGAGTCAAATTACTGCCGGTGTTGTGGATTCCTTGCTGGCGACAGGCGAATGCGGGTTGGCTCCCTATTCGGTATCGGCAAAGCTTCATCTGGCACTTCTTGAGCCGTTGCTGGCCGTGGTGCAAATCGAAACACCGAAAGCTGCAACCTTCCAGTTCACATGATTCATCCTGATGAGGCGGTAGCAAATGAATAGCGATGTTTTATTGGTAGGTTCTGGACCGATGGCTGTCGAGTACGCCAAGGTTTTACGCGCTCTCGGCATAACTCCTGTGATAGTTGGGCGAGGTGCGCCTTCGGCGGCTAAATTCCGGGCGGAAACTGGCCTCAATGTACATGCTGGCGGAATTGAAGCCTGGCTGGCCGCGAACGATGGTAAGTTGCCACACCATGCAATCGTGGCGGTCGGCGAAAAATGGGTGGGTGCAGTTGCTTCTTTGCTCATTGACCACGGGGTGAAGTCGCTGCTGGTCGAGAAGCCAGGGGGGTTCGACGCAGCAGACATTCGCGCTGTTCATTTGAATGCGCAGCGAGCCGGTGCATCGCTGTCTGTGGGGTATAACCGTCGGTTTTACGCCTCAGTTAGCGCGGCTAGGCGGATCATCGCTGAAGATGGAGGTGTTACCTCCTTCAATTTCGAATTTACGGAGTGGGGCCACGTAATCTCGTCGATCGAAAAAGAGGAGGGAGTCAAGGAGCAATGGTTGCTTTCAAACTCGACGCATGTGATCGACTTGGCTTTTCATCTTGGCGGCGCGCCGGTAGAACTTGCTGCATTCACTGCGGGAGGGGTATCGTGGCATCCCTCCGCGTCCATTTTCTCGGGTGCGGGGAAGACGGCCTCCGGCGCGCTGTTCTCCTATCAAGCGAACTGGGAGTCGCCTGGCCGATGGGTGCTGGAAGTGCTAACGCGTCGGCATCGGCTGATTTTCAAGCCTCTCGAAAAACTTCAAATACAAAAGATCGGAAGCGTTGCGGTGGAATTCGTCGACATTGACGATGCCGACGACCAAAATTTCAAGCCCGGCCTTCTAAAGCAGACCAGGGAATTTCTTCAGGGTGGATCGACGCTACTACCGGATTCAAGCGAGCAGGTAAAGATGCTGGACTGGTATTTGAAGATCCGCGGACAAGCCGGTTGAGGCAGGGGTGGCCACCCAGTTCGCCAGTATAGTTTGTCTCTACTATCCGTCGCAGCTCATCCCTGCCCTTGCGGCGGTTCGCACTTATCGGCAAGCGAAAGAACAGCCACAAGACGACCCCGTGATGGTGGTGGTGTGGTGCGCGCCATCCGTGGATGCTGCGGCGCGGGAGTTGCGGCGTCAGACCTTCCAAACACTTCTGGCTGCCATTCCCGGTACCTTTCTTGTTTTCTTCTCGCGTGAGGAAACTGCAGGCGTGCTGTCCAGCAGCAGGCGAGTGGAGGACAAGGTTAAATATTTTCGAGAGCAGCACCTACATATGCCGGTGCGGGATGTTTTTTTCTCGCACGACATAAGCGCAGATTTTTCCGCACAGATGCTTATGAGGGCCTGTCCAGATGCTGAGCGTATATGCTTCGGCGATGCTTGGGGATTGGTTTATAGCAATGCATATTTTGAGTCAATCACTTACCCCTGTGACGTTGGACTCGTACTCAAAGCGCCGGCAACATGGTTGCGTAACCTACTTGTGCGATACCGCCGTCGGCGTGTTCTCGGCCCTCGGTATCGCAGGCTGGATGCGCGCTTTGCGGTCCTGATCTTGCCAAATGACCCTGGTTTCGATTTTTTACCGGGCAAAACGCAACTCAGGGTGGCGCGAGAGACAGTTGAGCAAGTGATCGAGGCTCTGGGCAAGGTCGTGTCTGGCCGGGATGTCAGCTTGTCGCGTCAACCTGACGCCATCCTGCTTGTTGGCTCTTTCGCCGAGTCGCGGTTTTGTGATGAGGCCAACGAGCTGGAACTCTACGCCGATGTTTTGGCCGAATTCCTTCCATTGGACTCTGCGCTTTTGATCAAGGGACATTCGGCTGCCACTCGACATAAAATCTTGAAGATCGCAGAGCAAAGCGCTCGGAACAATCGAGTCGAACTGCTGCCCGAGATTCTTACTGAATTTCCGATCGAAGTACTTGCCGGGATATGGCCAAAGGCAAGGATAATCTCGTTTGCTTATGCTTCGGTCTCCCTGACCTACTTGAAGCGCGAAGGGGTGCTGCACGCAATGCACGATTTGATGATTGACAGGCATTTTCCGCCGTCCAGCCATGTATGGATGAAGAGCAGCAATGATTTGTATCTGTCCGAGATGGAAGTCGCTCGCTTAACCTGAATTGGGAGTTTTCGTTGACAAGAGTAACTGTGATATCTGCCAATGCGCCTCTCACAATCTTCGGCATGCTGCAAGAGTTATGGGCATATCGAGGATTGGTGTGGGCGTTTTCTTCGCGTGATCTCAAAGTCAAGTATTTTCAGACCATTTTTGGTCCGTTGTGGGTTTTGATGACACCTTTGATCACCGTAGGTGTCATGACTTTTGTGTTTGGGATGATGGTCAAAATTCCATCTGACGGTCTCCCCTATCTGCTTTTTTATTTGGTTGCGATCGTTCCTTGGTACGCATTCATTTCGGTATTTAGTCAAGCCACATCTTCGTTGGAGGCGCAGGCTGGACTTATCAGTAAGATTTATTTTCCGCGACTCGTCATCGGTGCTTCTTATGCGCTCAATGGCACCGTTGACTTCTTGGTCGGGTATGGGGTGTCTTTAATATTCGCCGCCTATTATTCGTTGTTGAGCTGGGAGTTTGTATTGTTGATGCCGCTCCTGCTGTTTATACAAATGGCTTGGGCCCTGGGGTTGGGACTTTTGCTGGCGCCTTACAACGCGCGATACCGGGACGTGAAGCACATGATTCCGCTGTTGATTCAACTCTACTATTTTGCGAATCCAATTATGTATCCCGTGACGGTGGCGCCTGAGTGGGCACGCTGGATCTTTCAGATCAATCCTTTCGCGGTGGTGATCACGGCTTACCGGGCCGCGCTTAATGGCCATGGGGTCGACTGGTTGTCGCTTGGCGTAGCGCTGCTAATTGCCGCCTTGGTGTTATTCGCGGGATCTGCTGTGTTTGTGTATAAAGGCAAGGATACGGTGGACGCGTTATGACTTATGCCGTCCAGGTGGAAAATCTTTCCAAACGCTACCGAATCGGCTCGGCGATCAAGCCGGCGGCAAACAGCCTTTATGAGCTGCTAGAAGACAAATTCCCATTTCTTGCGTCGAAGTCAAAGCGCGAAGACAAGGCCGCTCAAACCAATGCGGCGGCCCCTAATACAAACCTTGTGCTTTCACCCGAGCAGTTTATGGGCTGCCCGGACGGCGAGTTTTGGGCACTGAAGGATTTGTCTTTTTCGATCGAGCAGGGTGATCGCGTCGGCGTGGTAGGAAAAAACGGATCGGGCAAAAGCACACTGCTGAAGATCATGTCTCGCATCACACCGCCTAGTGAGGGTGTTGTCCGCATCAACGGCCGGTTGATCAGTTTGCTTGAAGTTGGAACCGGTTTTCATCCAGACCTTTCCGGACGTGAGAATATTTTTCTTAATGCCCAGATCAACGGTATGTCGGCGCGAGGGGTGCGCAAGATATTCGACGAAATTGTCGACTTCTCGGAACTGGGCCGTCAGATAGATACGCCGATTAAACGATATTCGTCGGGCATGTACATGCGGTTGGCGTTCTCCGTGGCTGCGCATCTTGAGTCAGAAATTCTGATTGTGGACGAAGTGCTCGCGGTCGGCGATGCGGGTTTCCAGAAGAAGTGTCTGGATAAGATGCTGCAGGTTTCGGGACAGGGGCGCACATTGTTGTTCGTGAGTCATGACATGAATGCGATCTCCAAGCTTTGCAACAAGGCACTTGAGCTATCACACGGGCAACTCGCCACGGCGCATCTAATGCCACTGGATACATCGGAAGATGCGAAGGGGGCGGTGAGTGCAGTTGACCGAAATAACGGATTACGAACAGTCAATGAGGCCATTGCTGACTACGTATTGGAGCAAACAGCTTCATCCGAAAAAGTCTGGGAAGGCGCATCGACTCCTATTTTTGGCGATGAATCGGTAATGTTGCGCCGCATCGCCGTCGCAGATGTTTCCGGGGTGATGAAAACTACCTTTACTGTTAATGAGGAAATCGCGATTGTTGTCGGCTTTGAAGTTATCAGGCCAGTGTGGAAGCTGAATGTCCACGTTTACCTCTCGACATTAACCGGACATAGGCTTCTTGTTTCAATGGATAACCTGATCGAGGAGGCGTGCGAGATTCGGTCTGCGGGTTATCACCAGGAAACGTGTGTATTGCCCCCGGAATTTCTCAATGAAGGGCTGTATCGAGTGGAAATTGTGGTTTGCACCAATCCCACTACGCAATTCAATATAGCGGTTCCAGATGTGGTGACATTCACGGTAGTCGATGATAAATCGACAGGAGCTGTACGGGGAGATTGGGTGCGCGAATGGCCCGACTATCCCCTGCGACCGCGCTTGAGGTGGTCGGCAAAATACTCGCAGGCAGCCTCTGTCAAAGATTGGAGTGTCATATGAATGCGTATGCCGAAGCAATCCAAGAGCTCGAATCAGAGGGGTTTTATACGTTCAAGGGGTTTTTTCCAATTTCGAAGGTTGAGCAGGCCAAGCAGGAAGTGGCGACTCTCTTTTCGAACGACCTGGAACAGCGCGCCATACTGAATATAAGTGAACCTTGGAGTCGGAGCGGCGAATGCGTCAGTATCTTGACAAAACCAACTCACATTCTTCTCGACGCCTACGCCAAAAGCCCAACTTTGGACGCAATGGTCGAAGAAATATTGTCCGATGCCGATGTCAGTGAGGTATTGAGAAAGCTGGCGGGGCCTAAGATAAAATTTCGCGGGTATAACGTGCAACGGCTGACGGGTGAGCCCGATCCTCGGCCTTCCTATGGTGTCGCCTCCAATCCTCACGAATGGCACCGTGATAGCCCCGGCGAATTGGGCATAGCGATCTTCCTGGAGGACGTTCCTGGACCAGGTAATGGCGCAACCTCTTTTGTACGAGGATCCCATCACTTTCCATTTTGCCCGCGCTGGAGTGCTTTGTTCGGTCCACCATATACGAAGAAACTTGGTGTGCCTGGCCTGTCTCTGTTTCTAAGATGGAACATCTTTAGCCGGCTGCTCGCTCGTCGCGTTGTAGTCAACAGGGAAACGGGCGCTTATGGCGTAAAGGGCGATTTTTATATCTTTATTAATGATGTTTGGCATGGGCGCGAGCCCAACATTCACGGAAGAACTGGTATTAAAGTTATGTTGGGTGCTTACCCGACTTCTTTTGCATTCCCCGATAAGGTGATCAAGCCATCGGCGGAAATTTTGGCGCTATTGCCTCCACAAGTTCGTTTCAGCGCCGGCGGTTATGACGCCGAGCATCTTGATCAGAAAAACGGCGATACCTTGATCGAACGCATGCTCGCCAAGCGCGAGTCGTCCAAGCACCATTGGACATTTCGATTGGCGCGCCTCGAGCGAAGATTCGCGGATGCAGTTTCGACCTTCTTCAGCAAGCTGCGTGCTTTATAGCTCGCAGGAATTTGGGAGGCTGCGTTGACAAACCCAAAGTACGTTCTATATCCATTTCACAGTGATTACTCGGCTCAGCCGAATGTATTCTGTCCCAATGTCATGGCCATCGCGAAGCCTGGCTATACGTCCGATTCCGTTTCCATCGACCGATTTGGCTTTCGCCTGCAGTATGACCACGCCGGCGATTTGATCGATCTGGGGGGGGTGAAAGAAAAATACGCGAACTGCTCCGTATTACTTGGAAATAGCACGTCGTTTGGTGTTTCGTTGACACACGACAGAAAAACTCTGGGGCATATGCTTGGCGAGGTAGACAGTCCGTGCATCAACTTAAGTGTGCGCGGTGCAACCATGCAGCAAGAGTTGGCCACATTTCTGACATTCAAGCATTTGTTGCCTCGGCCAAAGCGGATTGTGCTATTGACCGGCGTTTGCGATATTTCTTTGGCGGTTCAGCCTGAGGACTTTTCAGTGCCGGAAGCCGGCGGAATGCACAGCATGTCCACATACGCAAGGCAGTATGTGGACCAGATTGAAAAATTCCCGGATGCGCCGACGCAACTAAAAAAACTTTTCCTGGAATCTGTTGAAGATTTTTATCTGAAAAATCTATGGTTCCAGAAATTAATTCAGCCCAGGTTGCTGATAAAAAAAGCCCTGAAAGAAAGAGAAAAAATTTCGGAGTTTCAGACTCTCGAACATTTGAAAAATATTCTTCCTTTGCTGGGCAACGTCATGGAAACGTGGGGCTGGATACAGCAGGCTCAAGGCATTGAAGTAAATGTCGCATTGCAACCGATCGCAGGGTGGACAAAAAAACCGTTGACAGATGCAGAACAAATGTGCATTTCAGCCGATAACGAACGGATTCCTACTACCCGGCTGTATGCGAATGATCGCGTTTATGAAATTGCGAAGCGGTTTTATCGAGAGTCATGTACATTGCACGGGTTGAATTTCATTGACACCAACGTGTGCTTCGATGCATTGAGTAAAACAGACGTAACGTTGTTCTCTGATTTTTGCCATTTAACCGATGCGGGCACAACTGTGCTCGGCGAGTATCTCCGCGGTCAAATAAAGCCCGCGTACTGATCCATTTCGCTTTCCTTGACTCAAGCTATGTACCGAGCTTGACTGCGAGTGCCCGGCGGCCAGAAAATTTCCAAAATATGGCGAATGATTCGCAGAAACATCGTATGAAAAAAGTTTTCATAGTAGTGAATATTCCGACCCATATTCGAGGGTTGAGAGAAGTATCAAAGCTCTTGAATAGCTCTGATCGCTATCTGCCCGTATTTATATACAACAGCTCGGAGATCTATCAGCACGCCATGTCGATTGGCGGCGCACGGGATGACCAGGCACACGTCTGGGTTGAAAACCGATTTGAGCTGGTGGGAACACCACGGGATAATGGTGATACCCCGCCTGATATGCCGGTACCGGTTGTGGCAACTTCCGAGCCTTCGAGCTCGTTCGCATCATTAAATAAGGTGCGAAGAGCATTTCTCAAAACCGCATATAGGTTGATTGCAAAAGGCATTCCTGGTTTTCCAACGTCCCATCAGATCATGCGGTGGTATCTGATCGCACTGGACTTCCCCGGTCGTTGCGTACGCGCAGGCTTTAATTACCTGTTTACCAGGCTTTTCCTGCCGGGACTGCTTCTGATAAGTGCAATAACCCGGAGGGAGGACCAAGCTCAAACCGGCCTGCGACGGCGTCTGCTGCTGAATATCTTCATGAAGCACTGGAAATCGAGGGAGGAGATGCCGAAAAATTGGATCGGAACAAAACTCGCCGAGCAATGGAGCTATTTTTACGGATCTAGTTTATTGCGAGGTGTTCAGCAGAGGGATTACTACGAGGCCGTCGTGAGCCTGATCGACCGGTTGAATCCGGTGCTCGTGGTGCTACCCGAAGAAAATCTTTTCTACAATCATCATCTTCTGGTTCGCGCTGCGCATACCCGCAATGTTGCGTGTTGTGTCGTGCCGTTCACCATTGTGAATACGCTTGAGTGGGCTGAAGCGTTTTACAACGTACCTTCATTTGACGCGAGCCATCGCAGCAACGTCATCTTTGCAAAAACGTTTCCGAATTGGATATTGCCTCACCGGGGGAAGAACCTGATTCTTCCCCCGTCGCATATTCTTGCATGTGAAAGCTTGAATATTGTCCCGGATAATCCATGGCTCATTAACAGCGGTCGAATCGATGCGATCGCTGTTGAAAGTCGCTTTATGCTCAACTACTACCTTCGAGCGGGCATAGCGGAGGACAAGCTTCGGTTGACCGGAGCGTTGGCTGACGATCAACTCTATTTAGCGGTGAGAGACAAGGATCGGCTTGCGCACGCACTGGAGGCTAGCCACCGCGTTGCTTTCAAGCGCCGAAAAATTCTCCTCGCATTGCCACCTGATCAATTTGTAGGAAAGACTCGGGATGGCTGTGAATTCAGCGACTACGAATCCCTCATCAGGTTTGTCGTGAGTGCGACCGTGACGGCAGCTGGAGGTGAGGCCTCAGTATTGGTCAATTTGCATCCGCGCATCGCTCCGGAATCGGTCCCCTATCTTGCCGATATGGGAGTTGTGGTGGTGGCTGACCCGATCGAAAGTCTGGTACCTCTGGCGGATATCTATATCGCGGTAGCCTCCGCAACCATTCGTCTCGCTGTGTCGTGTGGAATACCCGTGATAAATTACGATGCGTATGCGTATGACTATGACGATTACAAGAATTTGAGTGGTGTTGTTGAAGTTAAAACGAAGGCCTCCTTTTCTGCCGCAGTGAATGCGTTGTCTAACGATGAGGCTGAATTCGCAAGAGTAAAGGCGGCTCAGATCAGTACTGCAGCAGACCTTTGTGTGCTTGATGGGCAGGCAGCATCTCGCATGCTGGCCTTGTTTGACGAACTCTCGTCGTAGTTGCGTCCCGATCCGGGCATGGTTTCTCACCCAAGCCTAGCGATCGTGAGGGAAGCTACTCGAAAAGCTTTTTAAGAGATGCAGATTTTCGGAGCGAGAGAAGGTATTTCGGCAAAAGAAACACCCGGTTTCCGATGAATTTGATGACTGGCACCCGCTTGAGTGCTGAAAATTTCCGGCCTAGCAGGCGCTGCGCCGCGAAAAGTTGTTTTTGTCCGGAATCTTCATTTCGGAAGTCGACTGCGTTTGCGCTGATGCCGTTATTCGTGGTCGGGCGGCTGACGAAGCATTTGGATTCGTCAATGTGAAAGCAGACAATAGACTCATAAAAAGCTACTGAGTAAACACGTTGACCATAGGTGTTTTTAACTGCATTCACGGCGGGAAACCGTGAATTCAGAGAGTCGATGATTCTTTTCGAAAAGTTGATAAACGAATACCGCGAAGGGTTTCCGAACTCGCTCATATAGCTTGTATGAACGTCTTCAACCACAAGCATTCCTCCGGAATTTATTTGGGGGATGCACCTATCGGCGGTAAGAATCTGCTGATGATTGGTGTGCCCGCCATCGTCAAGGACTACGTCAACCTTTCCGACCGATGCAAAAAAATTCGCCCAGAACGCAGGATCTGACTGGCTGCCTATGAAAATAGGAAATCCTTCCTTCTCCCATTTTTTTGCGGCCGGATTGAGATCAATACCTATGATGGTGGCTTGGGGACCAAAAAAACTCCGCCACATGAAAAGCGAGCCGCCGTTTAGAACGCCAATCTCTACGAAAGTGATTCTTTTCCCCACATACTTTCTGAACAGCTCTTCGTACACCTGAAAGTAGGAGTCATGTTTGATCGAAAGGTAGGGAGTGCTCTCATAAATTGAGAATAAATCCAGCTGCGAGGTTTGTTCGCTGGAGTCATGGTTTGCGGCGGTAGACATTCTTCAATGTTCCTGGTGGGATCACTTTGCAGGCAACAACGGCCAATTGCAAGGAGACAGGTTTCAATGTGCGAGCGGAAGGGTGGGGCGCTTGTCAATACTAAATGCGCCTTAGGGCTGCGGCAACAAAAAGCCCGATGTTCCCCAGTATGGTTTGCCGGTAAACGCCGGCTCTCCGCACGCCGGAAAGCCTTTGCCAGAAGCGCTGATTGCGCGCCGCGGAAAAAATGCCAAGAGCGGTGCTGCTCTCTGGAGACAAGAAGTCTTTCAATTTCTGCAGGGCACTTATATTTTGGCTGTTCCAGGTTTGGAAGCGGCCTTCAAACAGGCGGCGAACACTCATGAACGGTGCAGTGAATGTATGGTTGGCTCCTATGAGATTGCGATCATGCTGGCGATATCGCAATGTAGGAGTCTGATCAAAGAAAACCTGTCCCCCGCAGCCTGTGACAACCAGGTATGTCCACCAGTCGTGAGCGATGACGCCTACATCTGCGCCGGCATGTACAAGCAGTTTGCGCGCGGCATGGTTAAAGACCATGGTGTTTCCACCGCCGAGGTTTTGGGTGAGTGCATTGCGAAAGCTTGGGGTGCGTACAAAACTCCTGGAGTAGCCGATGTGCTTTCCCGTCGCATCGACAAGCTCGGTACGAGAGCAATATAGCGCTGGCGTATCTGACGGCACCGTTGAAAGCCATCGCAAAGCTAGAGCGAGCTTATCGTTTTTCCATATGTCGTCTTGATCGGAATAGGCATAGTAATCCGCCGATATCTCCGCATTGCAAACGAGGGAAAGAAAGTTTGCGGCGAATCCTTTACGTGGGCCCTTCCTGACCTCGCAGCGATTCCTGGTCCAACGTGAACGGTATGTTTCCAGAATGCCGTGCGTACCGTCGCTGGAGCCATCATCCGAGACCCAGAGTTGCCACCTGTTGTGCGTCTGGTGTTCGAACGAGTCGAGCTGTTCCGCCAAATAGGCCTCACCATTCATGGCGCATAACAGTATCGCCACCTCACCGGTTGTAATTTTTATTTCGCTATCGCTAGGCATTTTATGGTCGGTGGTTTATTCGGACGAATTTATCCGGCGCGGGCGCCAGCAGGCAATAATAGGCTGCGGAGCCGCGCCCAGCGCACGATTTTACGACCGTCCATCGGGGGCTCCTCGATTTGCGCGTTTCTACACTTCCTGATCGGGACACGACCCAGCATGCATATTTGTTTTGTGCTCACAACGCCTTTTGCGCTCAACGCATTTGTAGCGCCGGCAATTCGGGCACTACTCGCGCTAGGCTGGAAAGTCACTGTAGTAGTGAATACGCGTGCAGGCAGTGTTGCTGAAGATATCAGGGGAGAAGTCGAGATCATTGACCTCGACATTGTGCGATCGATCGCACCGTTGCGAGATTTTCGGACTCTCTTCTTTCTAATTCGGCTGTTTCGAAGCGGTGACTTCGATATCGTTCACAGCGTGACGCCGAAAGCCGGGTTGCTTGCCATGATGGCAGCGCGCGTGACCGGAATTCCGGTACGCATCCACACCTTCACCGGTCAGGTTTGGGCTACGCGACGCGGCGTAATGCGTTGGCTACTGCGCTCGCTTGATCAATTGCTCGCCGCATGCGCCAGTACCTTATTGGTTGACAGTACTTCGCAACGTCATTTTCTCGTAGAAGAGGGAGTCGCCGCGCTGGATCGCCTTCATGTACTGGGTGACGGTTCCATTGCAGGCGTCGACACGGCGCGATTTACACCGCAGTCGCAGTGGCGGGAAGATATTCGCAAAGAACTTGGTGTGCCTTCTGACGCCACGGTCCTCATATACATCGGTCGAATGCAGGCCGAGAAAGGCGTCAGTGAGCTGGTGCAGGCCTTTTCGCAGCTAGCATCTCGTTTTGGAAATGCCCATCTGTTTCTGGTCGGACCCGATGAGGGCGCTCTGCAGCCGGCATTGGATTTGCTGGACGGAGACCTGGAGCGGATTCACGTGATCGGGTTAACTCCCGAGCCGCAGAAGTACATGGCGGCAGCCGATATCTTTTGTCTGGCCAGCTATCGGGAAGGCTTTGGTTTGTCGCTGATTGAAGCCGCCTCCGCCGGACTGCCTTGCGTGGCATCCAGAATTTATGGTGTGACCGATGCGGTGGTCGATGGTGTGACGGGGTTGCTCGTGCCTGTCCGACATGTGGGCGCTCTCGTTGATGCGTTGGCCCAATTAATGGCAAACCCGGGTTTGCGCCAAAAACTCGGTGCGGCAGCGAGAACCCGGGCGCAACAACAGTTTTCGCAGGCGGTCGTGGTTGATGCCTGGCTGGACTTTTACAGGCAGCAATTGCATCAGATCCAGGCGAAGTCGTGACCGGCCCGCGGCCTGCATTGGCGGTGGCCGGAACGCGGTAAATGCCCCGGCGAAGTCCGCTGGCGGCCGTGGCCCAGTCTGGACCGATAATTGCGCCAAACATATCCGGGGTTCCCATGGTTTTTCTGGTCTGTCTGAGTTTCGCGATATCGCTGGCGGCGGCCATGCTGGTTCTTCGCAAGGCCCATAAGCATGCAGGTCGTTATGACGAAGCCAAGCCACAACGCTTTCATGCTGGAAATGTCCCTCGTCTCGGAGGGATTGGCATCGTCGTTGGCCTGACTGCAGGTTGGTTTGCCGCCAGCCTGACGTTCAGCCTTTTCAATGTGCCCATTACTTTGCAGGTGGCCCTGACCTTGGTCGTGGTGCTGCTGCCGGCGGTGATCGGTGGAATCTACGAAGACATCACCCAACGACTGCCGGTGCGGTATCGCCTTTTGCTAACAGCATTGTCAGCTTCTCTTGCTTGCACGTTGCTGGCCCTGTCTGTACCGCGCCTGGGGATTCCAGGCGTCGACAATTTGATCACCATGGCGCCAGTGGTTGGCGTCGCGCTGGCTTTCCTGGCCATTAGCGGTTTACCGCATGCGTTCAACATCATTGACGGCTACAACGGGTTGGCCGGAACAGTTTCGGTGTTGATCAGCCTCGCCATTGCTTATGTGGCTTTGCAGTTGGGTGATAGGCAGCTGGCAGGAATGATGCTTTGCCTGGCCGGCGCTACAGCCGGCTTCCTGATGTGGAACTTCCCGAGAGGATTGATTTTCGCGGGGGATGGCGGTGCCTATTTGTGGGGCGTGGTCATTGCTGTGGGCAGCATCCTGCTGGTGCAACGGCACAATTCTGTATCCCCGTGGTTCCCCATGCTGCTGCTGATCTATCCAGTGTGGGAAACGCTTTTTTCCATTTACCGCAAGCTTGCCCGCGGTGGCTCGCCGGGTGTAGCAGACGCGCTGCACTTTCACCAGCTGATCTACCGCCGCATTGTCCGAGGCGTTTTTCATGACGATGCGTCACGGCGCATGTTGATGCGCAACAACCGGACGTCGCCGTATCTCTGGAGCTTTACGCTAATGACGGTATTGCCCGCCGTGCTTTTCTGGCGTAACACCCCGATCCTGATGGCTTTTTGTGGCCTTTTTGTGGTGACTTACGTCGCCGCTTATGTGGCCATCATCCGCTTCAAGGTGCCGCGATGGCTGCGCCGTTGACATCTGGCCGTGGCTGGCGCCCGTATGCGGCACAATTTGCTATTCTTTCTCTTCTGAGTCCGACCCCCGTCCCTCATCCTGATTGTTGATTGTCATGACCACCCATACCGCCAACGACCCAGACCTCTCCCATGTAGGCCCGCGTGACAAGGCCGAAATCCTGGCCCAGGCGCTGCCCTACATCCGCAAGTTTCACGGCAAGACCATGGTCATCAAATATGGTGGCAACGCCATGACGGACCCGGCCCTGCAGGCTGATTTTGCGGAAGACGTAGTGCTGCTCAAGCTGGTGGGCATGAACCCGGTGGTTGTTCACGGCGGCGGTCCGCAAATCGAGGCGGCGCTGAACCGCCTGGGCAAAAAGGGGCATTTCATCCAGGGCATGCGCGTCACCGATGAAGAGACCATGGAAGTCGTGGAATGGGTGCTGGCCGGACAGGTGCAGCAGGACATCGTCGGCCTGATCAACCAGGCCGGCGGCAAGGCCGTAGGCCTGACGGGCCGCGATGGCGGATTGATCCGTGCGCAAAAGCTCAAGATGGTCGACAAGGATGACCCGACGAAGGAGCACGATATCGGCTTTGTGGGCGACATCGTCAGCATTGACCCGAGCGTGGTCAAGGCGCTGCAGGATGATGCCTTCATTCCGGTGATCAGCCCGATCGGGTTTGGCGAGGAAAACGAGAGCTACAACATCAATGCCGACGTGGTGGCGGGCAAGCTGGCCACCGTGCTGAAGGCCGAGAAACTGGTGCTGCTCACCAACACCCCCGGCGTGCTGAACAAGGCCGGGGAGCTGCTGACTAACCTGAGTGCCCGCGAAATCGACGAGCTGTTTGCCGACGGAACGATTTCCGGCGGCATGCTGCCCAAAATCGAAGGCGCGCTGGATGCGGCCAAAAGCGGCGTGAATTCTGTCCACATCATCGATGGGCGGGTGCCACATGCCATGCTGCTGGAAATCCTGACGGACCAGGCTTACGGCACCATGATCCGCTCGCACTAGATACCGTGATCGCGCGCCCACCCCCCTTGCAAGCGGCCACCGTGGAACCGGCTTTGCCGGGCCACAGGTGGCGCCCCCTTGAGGGGGAGGTGCCGAAGGCGCCTCGGGGGGGAGTCTAGATGCGACTCTTACTGGTTGAAGACGACGTGATGGTGGCCAGCGGCATCAAGCTGGGGCTCAGTGACGCCGGCTACGCCGTCGACTGGGTCGGCAGTGCCGAGCGCGCGGAGGAAGTACTGCAGGGCGAGACCTTCGATGCGGCGATCATCGACATCGGGTTGCCGCGCATTGACGGGCTGGAACTGACGCGCCGCCTGCGCCGCGGCGGAATGGCCATGCCGGTGCTCATCCTGACGGCACGCGATGCCCTGCAGGACCGTGTGCAGGGGCTGGACCTGGGAGCGGACGACTACATGGTCAAGCCGTTTGAGCTGCCTGAGTTGCTGGCGCGCCTGCGCGCGCTGCTGCGCCGCTCCCAGGCCGCCACCAGCGCCACACTGAGTTTTGGGGCGCTGGAGCTGGACACGGCCAACCGCGAGGCCCGCGCCAACGGCCAGCTGATTGAGCTCGGACCGCGCGAATGGACGGTGATGGAGTATTTGCTGATCCACGCGCCCAAGCCGGCCAGCAAAGACAAGCTGCTGCAGGCCATGACAGGCTGGGACAAGGAGATCACGCCCAATGCCATTGAGGTGTACATCTCGCGTCTGCGCGGCAAGCTGGAGCCGCACGGCATAGCCGTACGCTCGATTCGCGGCTTCGGCTATCGGCTGGAGCTGGTGGAAGTTTCCCCGGGGATGCCGTCCAGCGCTGGCGCTGAATAGGCAGTGCAGGCATGAACCCTTTCGGCCAGTCCTGGGCCGTTCGCCTGAAAAACCGCCTGCGTACGCTGGGCGTACGCACGGGCGGTAACGCGTTTGTGCCCGCCGCCATGAAGTCCGGCTTGCAGCGCCGGCTGCTCCTGCTGCTGCTTTTCCCGCTGGGGACTTTTGCGCTGGTGAGTATTTATTTCGACTACCAGACGGCCGGCGATGTCGCCTTGCAAAAAGATCAGCAGCTGCTTCGGCTGATTCCCCTGCTGGCCGATTCGGTTGTGGCGCCGGGCGCCACCCGGGAAAGTGCGCCGGTGCTGCTGATGGCCCCTGCCGTGGATGATTTCCTCAAGGGCCGGCCTGGTTTCGCCGGCTTTCGCCTCGCCGATGCCGAAGGCGACTTTCTGGCTGGTGAGCCCTGGATTCCCGAACTGTTGCCGGCCACGCACGAACCCGAATTCCACAGCATCGAATACAACGGCGTGACCTACCGGATTGCCGCGCAGCGCATGAAGACTGCGGTGGGTGAGCTGATCGTCCAGCTGGCGGACGGATCCGACCCGCGCCAGCAATGGGTGCGCTCCGTGTTGTTCAAGGTGCTGCTGCCGAACCTGATCCTGGTCGTGGCGGCAGGTTTTGCCGTCAACTGGGCCGTTACGCGCGCACTCAAGCCATTGATTGAGCTCAAGGACGCGGTGGAGCGCCGCAACCCGCGCGACTTGAGCGCCATCGACCCGCTCGCCACGCCGGCCGAGGTTCAGCCTCTGGTCAGTGCCTTGAACCGCCTTTTCGGCCTGGTGAACGACCAGGCGGAGGGGCAGCGGCGGTTTGTAGCCGATGCCGCGCACCAGCTGCGCACGCCTCTGGCCGGGCTGCAGGCCCAGGTCGAGGCCTGGGCACAAGCGGCCAAAGTGGCTGAGGCCGCAGGCTCGGACGGGGCGGTGACCTTGTCGGCCGAAAAAATCATCAAGCTGCGCAATGCCACACGCCGGACGTCGCAGCTGGCCAACCAGCTGCTGGCGCTCTCGCGTGCCGATGCGTCGGCCGCCGGTGCCCAGCCGATGCAGCGGGTAGACCTGAAGGACCTCTGCGAGTCAATTCTGCCGCTGCATCTGGATGCCGCCATGCACAAGGGCATTGACCTGGGGCTGGAAACCCAGCCTGCGCAGGTCAGTGGTTACGAGTGGCTGCTGCGCGAGCTGCTGGGTAACCTGGTGGACAACGCCGTCAAATACACACCGCCCGGCGGCACGGTCACGATCCGCTGTGGCCCGACGGCTGGCTTCGAAGCGCCAGACGCGCCAAAACAGCCGGGTCCTGGTGGCGCTGCCGCCGAACACCGGCGCTGGGGCGTTTTCCTGGAAGTCGAAGACGACGGCCCCGGCATAGCCCCGGACGAGCGCAGCATGGCGCTCCAGCGCTTTTATCGCGTGCAAGGGACGGCGGGCGAGGGCAATGGCCTGGGCCTGGCCATTGCCAGCGAAATCGCGCGGGTTCACCATTCGCAACTGGAGCTGGGCCACACCGGGACTGGCCCAGCGGGACCCTACGGATTACGGGTTCGGTTGAGTTTGTAGCTCGCCCACCACAGTAAGCGCTTGCTGTTACGGAACAGAACGTTGCGCCTTCGCCTCATGGGCGAAAACCCGGGCATGGTGAGAGTCGAACTGTCACCTGGCTGTGCGAGAATCAATTGCAACGATTCCCGGTTTTTTGAAACATTTCCTACTTCATCGCCTATGTCCGACTTAGCGTCTGAATCTGAACTGAGCCCGCACGTCACGCCAGCCGAGCCAGCGGTGCGCAAGCGCCCCAAACCGGGTGAGCGCCGGGTCCAGATTCTGCAGGCGCTGGCCACCATGCTGGAGCAGCCGGGCGCCGAGCGCATCACGACGTCCGCCCTGGCAGCCAAGCTGGATGTGAGCGAAGCCGCCCTTTACCGCCATTTCGCCAGCAAGGCGCAGATGTTCGAAGGCCTGATCGAATTCATCGAGCAAAGTGTCTTCACACTGATCAACCAGATTGGTGAACGTGAACCCGACCATTCAGCCCGCACCCGCAAGCTGGTGGTCATGATCCTGCAGTTTGCCGAAAAGAACCCCGGGATGACGCGCGTGATGGTGGGCGATGCGCTGGTGTTTGAAAACGACCGCCTGCAAGAGCGCATGAACCAGTTCTTCGACAAACTCGAGTCCAGCCTCAAGCAAAGCCTGCGCGACGCCGCGGCCGCCAGCGGCGCCGCCGCCCCCACGGTGGACGCCCAGGTGCGCGCCTCGGTCATCGTTGCCTTCATGGTCGGCCGCCTGCAGCGCTTTGCCCGCTCAGGCTTTAAACGCCTGCCCTCAGAGCACCTGGAAGCAAGCCTGGCAACCATCCTCGCCTAACCTCGTCTCCAATCGGGAGCGCGATTCTTCTTCCAGCGGGGGCCGCGGAACGGGCTTTGCCCGGCCGCAGGCGCCCGTCCCCTGCAAGGGGAGGGGACGCTACACGAAGTGAGCGTCAGCAGGGGTGAGTCTAGTCACCAATTCCAGAGAGTCCCGTCGTGTTGCAGGCGGTTCACCGGCAGGTAGGCGCGCTGATACGGGTATTTCGCGGCGAGCTTCTCGTCGATTTCCACGCCATGGCCCGGCGTTTCGCCGCAGTGCATAAAGCCCTTGTCAAAACGATAGCTGTGCGGAAACACCTCATCGGTCTGTTCGGTGTGGCGCATGTATTCCTGCACGCCGAAATTGGGCACCCATGTGTCGAAGTGCAGCGCTGCGCCCATGCAGACCGGTGACAAATCGGTCGCGCCGTGGCAGCCGGTGCGTACCTGGTACATGGCCGCAAAGTCGGCAATGCGCCGCAGGTGGGTGATGCCGCCGGCATGCACCACCGTCGCGCGGATGTAGTCGATCAGCTGGTTCTGGATCAAGTCCTTGCAGTCCCAGATGGTGTTGAAAATCTCGCCCACCGCCAGCGGTGTGGTCGTGTGCTGGCGGATCAGGCGAAAAGCCTCCTGGTTTTCGGCCGGCGTCGCGTCCTCGATCCAGAACAGGTGATAGGGCTCCAGCGACTTGCCCAGCCGGCCGGCCTCGATCGGCGTCAGGCGGTGGTGCACATCGTGCAGCAAATGAATGTCCGGCCCGACAGCAGTACGCACTGCATCGAACAGCTTCGGGGTGTGCAGCAGGTATTTTTCGCTGCTCCAGTCGTGTTCGCTGGGCAGGTCAGCATCAGCCGGTTCGTAGAACAGCGTGCCCTTGCCGACGCCATAAACCTTGTCCAGGCCTGGCACGCCGCTCTGCGCGCGTATGGCCTGATAGCCCATCTCCTTGTAGCGCAACACCTCTTCCACGGTCTGCGCAATGTCTTTCCCATTGGCATGCCCATAGACCATCACGCCGGTGCGGCTCTTTCCGCCCAGCAGCTGGTACAGCGGCATGTTGGCGGCCTTGGCCTTGATGTCCCAGAGGGCGGTGTCGACTGCGGCGATCGCGCTCATGGTGACCGGGCCGCGCCGCCAGTAAGCGCCCTTGTACAGGTACTGCCAGATGTCCTCTATCTGGTGCGCATCGCGGCCGATCAGGCAGGGGATGACATGCTCGGTCAGGTAGCTCACGACAGACAGCTCGCGCCCGTTGAGCGTGGCGTCGCCAATGCCGGTCAGGCCTTCGTCGGTTTCTATTTTCAGGGTGACGAAATTGCGGCCGGGGCTGCAGACGATGACGCGGGCGTTGGTGATTTTCATGGTGTTCAGATGGGGTGGGAGTGAAGTTGGTCCAGGGCGGCCAGCATGCCGCGCTGGTTGATCTGGGTCAGCCAGTGGGTCATGCGGGCCAACCAGTGCACTTGCTGCGGCAGGGCCGCGCCCCAGATGGCCGGCAGCGTACCCAGGGCTTGCACTGTCGCTGCTGCGTCACCGCTATGGGCGAGCGCGAGGGCTTTCAGCGTTTCGGCCATCGGGTCGCTCATGGCGTAGGGCTGCCCTTGCTCGTTGCTGCCGCGCAGGTAGCGCATCCAGGCTGCCCCCGCAAAAGCCAGCCGTTCCACGGGCTGGTTCGCGCCCAGGGCATCAATCACCGAAGGTACCCAGCGATATGGAATTTTCTGCGAGCTGTCGGTGGCGATCTGGTGCACCTTGTGCTGCAACTCGGGGTTGGCAAAACGCGTCAGCAGCGCGTCGCGGTAGGCGGGCCAGTCCGGGCGGCTGAGCTGCGGGCCGATTTCCTGCGTCATCAGGCCGTGAATGAAGCGATGCACTGCAGGCCGCGCGATGCAGTCGCTGACGACAGGCCAGCCCGCTACCGCGCCCATGCAGGCCATGGCCGTGTGGCTGCCGTTGAGCATGCGCAATTTGGCTTCTTCAAACGGCGCTACGTCGTCCACCACCGTGACGCCCGCAGCGGCCAGCACTTCGCCGTCCGCAGGATCGGCAAAGCGGCGTTCAATCACCCATTCCCAGAAAGCTTCGGTGCCCAGTGCGGCCTGGTCAGCCACGCCGAGCGCCTGCCCGGCAGCGGCCAGGCGCTCGTCGGTTGCGGCCGGCACGATGCGGTCCACCATGCTGTTCGGGAAGGCGCAGGCGGTGCTGATCCATTGCGCCAGTGCCGGATTTTCCTTTTGTGCGGCATCGATGCACAAAGCCTGCAACTTGCGGCCGTTGTGCGCCAGGTTGTCGCAGGAAGCCAGCGTCAACCCGGGCAGCCCCGCCGCATGGCGCGCCGCCAGGCCCTGCACCAGCAGTTGGGCGAGTTCCGGGGCGTAGCCCTTTTCAGTGACCGTCAGCGTGACCCAGCGCGTGGATGGCGCGGCCAGTGTCTGCACCACCCGCGCAGGCTCGCGGGCGGCCACGCAGGTTTGCCAGATGGCACCACCGACCTGCCACTGCACGCCGGTGCTGCTGGCAACCTGCACGGCATACAGGCCATCTTGCGCGGCCATGGCGTCGGCCAGCTCGGTGCTGCGCATGGCGACGCCCAGCACAGCCCAGCGCGCATCACCGCGCTGCAGCAGGGCATCGAACACCAGTGCCTGGTGCGCACGGTGAAAAGCGCCCAGACCCAGGTGCACCACGCCCACAGTGCCGCGGCGTGAGTAAGTGGGGACGCCGATGCCTCGCGTGGCGATTTCCGGCAAAGCGCGGGTGTTCAGCATCGCACGCTCAGTCAAACTGCAGGCCGCCGTTGAGGTCCAGCACTTCGCCGGTGATGAAGCCGCTCATCGGGTGGGCCAGGAACAGCACGCAGTGAGCGAACTCTTCGAGCTCGCAGAAACGGCCCACCGGTATCTTCTGGCGCAGCTCGGCTTGCCGCTCAGCACTGACCTGTTCGGTCAGCATCTGGGTCTTCACAAAGGTCGGGGCCAGCGCGTTGCAGGTCACACCAAACGCGGCGTATTCGCGGGCAAAGCTGAAGGTCAGCGAGATCACGCCGCCCTTGCTGGCAGCATAGGCGGGCAGCGGCGACAGCCCCCCGGTTTTGGCACCGTAGGACGATACGTTCACGATGCGGCCAAAACCACGCGCCTTCATGCCGGGCGCCACACGCTGGCTGACGTAGAAGACACCGTCGAGGTTGATGCGCAGGGTCTTGTGCCAGAGCTCCGGTGTGGTCTGTTCGCAGTTGGCGTATTGCAGGAAGCCGGCGTTGTTGACACAGACGTCGATGCGGCCAAAACGTGCTTCGATGGCGTCGCAGGCGGCATGCACCTGGGCCTGCTCGCTCACGTCCATGGTGAAGCAGGCCAGACGGTCACCATGCGCGGCAAGCTCGGCGGCCACACGTTCGGTGCTGAGGTCGGTGGCCGCCACACGGTAGCCGGCGGCCAGCAGCGCGCGCGCCGTGGCCAGGCCCATGCCGGCATTGGCACCGGTGACAAGCGCAACCTGGTCTTGAATCGTTGGGGTCATGGTTTTCCGGCAAAGTTGATGGTCATTTTGGCCAGTAGCCCTTATTCGACGGGCGCGAGCAGCTACTGATTTGATAGCGTCCGGCGCTCAGTCCGGCACACTTACGCCGACCTTATCGCCGGCTGCGACGATTTCGCGCCAGGTTTCGCCGTCCATTTCAATGCCACCCTGTTCGCGTCCAAGCCGCGCGCGGCGTTCCGGCTCACCGGCAATCTGCACAGCGTCGACACCATCGGCCGGCGGGCTTTTGCGCAGCCATTCGACGAATGCCAGCGCTTCCATTTCCAGGACCGACTGGGTGCCCAGCTTGCCGGGGTCGATCAGGATGGTGAGCATGCTGTTGTAGACCGCACGTGCGCTGCTTGTGGGGTGGTGCCAGGTGCCGCCGCCAGTAAGCGCGCCGCCCAGCAGCTCGCATGCCACCGCCAGGCCGTAGCCCTTGTGTTCGCCGAACGGCATGAGCGCGCCAAAAAAACCGTTCGGTTGCGGCACCACCACCACGCCGGGGTTGGTGGTGGGCTGGCCGTGTTCGTCGATCAGCAGGCCCGGCTGGACGGATTTTCCCTGGTTGTGCGCCACGCGCATCTTGCCTTGGGCTACACGGCTGGTCGCGAAATCGAGAATGAAGGGCGGCTGGTCCTTCAGCGGTATGCCAATACAGCAGGGATTGGTGCCGTAGCGGCCGTCTGCGCCGCCCCAGGGCGCCACCACGGGCCGCGTCATGACGTTGACGAAGTGCAGCGACACCAGCCCCTGGGCCACGGCCATCTCGGCGAAATGGCCTATGCGCCCCAGATGGTGCGACTCGGCCAGCGCCATGATGCAGCTGCCATGGGTTTTGGCACGTGCCATGCCGAGCGCCATCGCCTGCTCGCCGATCGACTGGCCGTAACCGCGCTGGCCGTTCAGGCTGAGCAGTGAGCCGGTATCGAGCAGGGTTTTGACCTGGGCGTTGGGCGTCAGGCCACCTTCGAGCACCGCATCGACGTAGCGCGGAAGCATGCCTATGCCGTGCGAGTCATGACCGCTCAGGTTGGCCATGACAAGGTTGGCGGCGATTTTTTCCGCTTCGGCCGCCGTGCTGCCAGCTGCTATAAATATAGTAGCTGCTTGCGCCCGTAGATATTGGGCTTGAAGCACTTTTTGCATGTGAAAAGCCCTTACATCACCGCGCCGACTTGCCAGGGCACAAATTCGTTTTGCCCGTAGCCGTGCTTTTCGCTCTTGCTCGGTTCGCCCGATGCGGTGGCCAGCACCATCTCGAAAATGCGCTGTCCCATCTCCTGCACCGTCACGCCGCTGTCGATGATCTCGCCGCAGTTGATGTCCATGTCCTCTTCCTGCCGATGCCACAGCGCCGAATTGGTGGCGAGCTTGAGCGAAGGCGAGGGCGCGCAGCCGTAAGCCGAGCCGCGGCCGGTGGTAAAGCAGATGATGTTGGCGCCGCCGGCCACCTGGCCCGTGGCGCTGACCGGGTCGTAGCCCGGCGTGTCCATGTAGACAAAGCCGTGATCCTTCACGGGTTCGGCGTATTCATAGACAGCCTCCAGGTTGGAGGTGCCGCCCTTGGCCACCGCACCCAGCGACTTTTCCAGGATGGTGGTCAGGCCGCCGGCCTTGTTGCCCGGCGACGGGTTGTTGTTCATCTCGCCTTCGTTGATCTGGGTGTAGTGCTCCCACCACTTGATGCGCGAGATCAGCTTTTCGGCAATGTCGGGCCGCACGGCGCGCCGCGTGAGCAAATGCTCAGCGCCGTAAATTTCGGGCGTTTCGCTGAGGATGGCTGTGCCGCCGTGGGCCACCAGCAAGTCCACCGCCGCGCCCAGCGCCGGGTTGGCGCTGATGCCCGAGTAACCGTCGGAGCCGCCGCACTGCAGGCCGATGGTGATGTGCGCGGCGCTGCAGGGCTCGCGCTTGACGGCATTGGCCTGCGGCAGCATTTCCTTGATCATGGCGATGCCCTTGGCCACCGTCTTGGCCGTGCCGCCCGTGTCCTGGATGCTGAAGACGCGCAGGGTTTCACCTTCGCGCAGGCTGCCGTGGGCCAGCCAGGCATTGATCTGGTTGGACTCGCAGCCCAGGCCCACCACCAGCACGCCCGCGAAGTTGGGGTGCGTGGCGTAACCTGTCAGCGTGCGTTGCAGGATCTGCAGGCCCAGGCCGTCGCTGTCCATGCCGCAGCCGGTGCCGTGCGTGAGCGCGACCACTCCGTCGACGTTGGGAAAGTCTTTCAGCGCTGCAGGGTTGTTCTGCCGTGAGAAATGGTCGGCAATCGCCCGCGCGGCGGTGGCCGAGCAGTTGACGCTGGAGAGGATCCCGATGTAGTTGCGGGTGGCCACGCGTCCGTCAGGCCGTTTTATGCCCATGAAAGTCGCCTCGCGCCTGGCCGGTGCCGGCTTCACGTCGGCGCCGAATGCGTAGTCGCGCGTAAAGTCGCCCTTGTCGGGGCCCATGTTGAGGTTGTGCGTATGCACGTGCTCGCCGGGCGCGATGGGTTTGCTGGCAAAACCGATGATCTGGTTGTAGCGCCGCACGGGCTCACCCAGGGCCAGCGCGCGCGTGGCGATCTTGTGGCCGGCAGGGATCAGGCCGCGTACGGTGATGTTTTCGACCTCGGTGCCGCCCACCAGCTGGGCTCGGGCAATCAGGACATCATCGGCGGGGTGGAGGCGAATAAAGGGCGTCATGGTGGATCTCTGCATTTTCAATCAAGCGCCATCGCGGAACCGGCTTTGCCGGGCCGCAGGTGGCGCCCCCTGAGGAGGAGGCGCCGAAGGCGTCTCAGGGTGATTGTTTCACTTTCAGTAAAACATCTTCGGCAACCAGAGTACCAATTTGGGGAAATAGGTGATGATGACCAGGCTGCCCAGCAGCGGGAACAGCCAGGGCAGGATGGCGATGGTGGTCCGTTCCACCGACAGCTTGGCCACGCGGGCGAGCACAAACAGCACCATGCCCATGGGCGGGTGCAGCAGGCCAATCATCAAATTCAGCACCATCACCAGCCCGAAGTGGATCGGGTCCACGCCCAGCTGCGTGGCAATCGGCACCAGGATCGGCACCAGAATCGTGATGGCTGCGGTCGGCTCCAGGAAGCAGCCCACAAACAGCATCAGCAAATTGGCCAGCAGCAGGAAGACCCAGGCCTCCTTGGTGAAGTCCAGCACCCATTTGGCAATGTCGGTGGTCACGCCGGTGGCGGTGAGCATCCAGCCGAAGATCGATGCCGCGGCCACAATGAACAGCACGGTGGAGGTGGTCTCGACCGTATCAAGGCAGACCTTCACGAAACTCTTGAAGGTCAGCGTGCGGTACCAGGCAAACCCGAGGATCAGCGCCCAGACGCAGGCGGCAATGGCACCTTCGGTGGGGGTGAAGATGCCGGTGGTCATGCCGCCTATCAGCAGCACGGGCGTCATGATGGGCAGCACGGCCTGGAAATTGAAGGCCTTGTCGGCCGCAAACAGTGCCGCCAGCGCGACGGCCACGGTGATCTGCGGCGGAAAATTCAGTTTGCCGATCAGCAGCCACAACAGCAGCGGCCATCCTACGACCACGGCGGTTTCCACCAGCGCCTTGTTCAGGCGGCTCCACGCGAAAGGTACATCGGCGCCCCAGCCGTTCTTGTGCGCGAAATAGGCCACCGTCAGCATCATCAGGATGGCCATCATGACCCCCGGCAAAATGCCCGCCAGGAACAGCGCGCCAACGCTGACATTGGCCATCATGCCGTAGATCACAAAGGGCAGGCTGGGTGGAATGATGGGGCCCAGCGTGGCCGAGGCGGCCGTCACGCCCACGGCAAACTCGGTGCTGTAGCCGTGGTCCTTCATGGCCTTGATCTCGATGGTGCCGAGGCCGGCGGCATCCGCAATGGCGGTGCCGCTCATGCCGGCAAACACCACTGAGCCGACGACGTTGACGTGGCCCAGCCCGCCCTTCATCCAGCCGACCAGCGCCAGCGCGTAGTTGTAGATGCGGTTGGTGATGCCGGCGTTGTTCATCAGGTTGCCGGCCAGGATGAAGAACGGCACGGCCAGCAGCGGAAAGCTGTCGATGCCGCTGACCATGCGGTGAACCACCACAAAGGGCGGCGAGCTGTTGGTGAACAGGATGTAGACCAGCGACGCCCCGGCCATGGCCATGGCCACCGGCAAGCCGCCGCTCATCAGGAAGAGAAAAATAACCTTCAACATTCAGCGGTCCTCCATCGTGGATTCAGGGCGTTCCAGCACGCTGTAGCCGCGCTGCAGGTGGATGCGCATGACCCAGATCGAGCGCACGGCCATGGCCGCAAACCCTACCAGGCAGACGCCGTACACCAGGTTCATCGGCAGGTCGATGATGGTCATCTTGTAGTTGCCCATCTTGTCCATCATTTGCCACGTCAGCACGACCATGGCGCCCAGAAAGGCGATGCGCAGCACGTCGGTCAGCAGGGCCATGGCCCGGGCCAGCCACGCGGGCATGAAGCGGTAGAAGAAGTCGACCTGGATATGGTTGTTCTTGGCCACGCCGATGGCGGCGCCGACGAAGACGGTGGCGATCAACAGGTAGCGTGCGATTTCTTCCGTCCAGGCGGCGGAATCGTTCATCACATAACGCGTGAAGAACTGGTAGAAAACCGTCAGGCCCAGTGCCCAGAAGAAAAACAGCGCCGCCCAGGCTTCAACGGGCGTGTCGGACAGGTCAACTGCTTCATCTGTGGCGTGGAACTCGCCGTCGTCGCCCATGACCTTGGGCAAGGCGTCAATGTCGGGAATGGAAGTCATGATGGTGGGAGTAGTGGGTAAGAGGCCCTTCCCTCCGATGGAGGAAAGGGCGGGAAGCCTTGGCCGGATGGCAAGACTTACTTGATGGCCTGGATGCGGTCCCAGTCCTTCCGGTCGTAGCCCATCGAGGCCATGTCCACAGCCTTGACGATGTGATCGCGGAACTCGTCCTTGTTGACCGTGATCATGTTGATGCCTTTTTTCTTGAACTCGTCCACCAGTTCGGCTTCACGTTTCTGGATGTCGGCCGTAGCTTTGGCGGCCGCTTCCTGCATCACGTCGGTAAAGATTTTCTTGTCGGCATCACTGAGCTTGGTCCAGACGTGGGGGCCGATCTGCGTGACCAGCGAATCGAGGATGTGGCCGGTCAGGATGATGTTCTTCTGGACTTCATAGAACTTCTTGGCTTCGATGGTGGGCAGCGGGTTCTCCTGTGCATCGACCGTGCCGTTTTGCAGCGCCAGGTAGACCTCGGCAAAAGCGATCGGCGTCGGGTTGGCGCCGCAGGCGCGCGGCAGGGCCATGTAGGCCGGTACGTCGGGCACCCGCATTTTCAGGCCCTTCATTTCTTCGCAGGTCTTGAAGGGCTTGTTGCTGGTGGAGTGGCGCGCGCCGTAGTAGGTGACGGCGACGGTTTGCACGCCGGTCTTCTGTTTGTAGCCTTCGGTCAGTTCCTTGAAGACATCGCTCTTCGCGTATTTCAGCAGGTGCTCCGGGTCGCGGAAGGTGTAGGGGTAGTAGGCCACGCCGATGCGTGGAAAGCTTCGGGCCGCAAACGATGCGCCCGAGATGATGATGTCGACGGTGCCCAGCTGCAGGCCCTGGTTGATGTCGCTTTCCTTGCCCAGCGTGGAAGCCGGGAACACCTGGATCTCGTAGCGGCCGCTGGTGCGCTTCTTGATTTCGTCAGCTGCCCATACCGACCACTTGTGGTAGGCCTCGGAGGTCTCGTAGACGTGCGCCCATTTCAGCTTGGTCTGCGCCGATGCGATGCCGGAAAAGCCCACAGTGCCTGCCAGTAGGGCGCAAGCGGCTATGGTTTTGATAGCGAATCTCTTTTTGTCGAATGCGTTCATGTTGTCTCCTCGAGAGGGTGGTTGCTGGCAGGAAAGAAATCGGCGGTGCGCGCCAGCGCGCATGCCGTGAAGCCGCGGTCTTTGCCTCAGTTCTTCAGGTTGAGCTTGGTCACGAGTTGCTTGAAGTTGTCGTTGTCGCGCATCATTTGCGCCTTGAAGGCAGGGCCGTCGGCATAGGCGTAGCCCAGGTTCAGCTTGTCCATCACTTCGCGCATGATGGGCTCTTCAGCCGCCTTTTTGCTGAAGGTCCGGATGGTTTCCACGACTTCAGGCGGTGTGCCTTTGGCCACGCCCAGGCCGCGCCAGGTGCCGATGGACAGGTCGATGTTGCGTTCCTTGAGGGTGGGCACGCTCTCAAAACCCTTGACGCGCTGGTCGGCCATCACGCCCAAAATCTTCAGCTTGCCGGCCGCCACATGCACGGCAACCTCAGCCGGGCTCACGCCTACTGCGTCCACATGACCACCCAGCAGGGCCAGCACGGCGGGGCCTGCGCCCTGGTAGGGGATGTGGTTGAACCTGGCGCCGGTTTTTTCTTCCAGCGAGGCGGCCGCCAGGTGCCAGATCGAGCCATTGCCGGCGTTGCCGACCTTCACGTCGCTGCCGGTCTTTTTGGCGGCGGCGAGGAACTCTTCAATCGTGTTGTAGGGCGAGTCCGCTTTCACGGTGATGGCAGCCGGGTCGGCGTTCAGGCGGGCGATGGGGATGAAGTCGTCCTGTGTGATCTTGGTGATGCCCATGTGCGGCAGGATGGTCACCTCCACAAACAGCATGGCAATCTTGTAGCCGTCGGGCCTGGCGTTGACCACGTCGGCCAGGCCGATAGCGCCGCTGGCGCCGGGTTTGTTGTAGACCACCAGCGATTGCGTGGTGTATTTCTTGGCGGCTTCGGCATAGGCGCGCGCCAGCGAGTCGGTGCCGCCGCCAGGCTGGAAGGCCACCATCACTTCAATCGGCTTGTTTGGGTAGGCCTGCGCCCAGGTGTTGCCGCAGAGGCTGGTGAGCGCCATAAGGGCTGTCGCCAGCAATTTGCGCGGTGTCAGAAACTTCATGCTTGTCTCGCTTTCGTTTTTAGTTGGAAGGGAAATCCGGGGTGAGGTGGGTGCTGAAAGAAATCGTGGCGAGTCATTTCTTCTGCCCCTCCTGGTTTTTTGTCCGGCTCCAGCTCACGCTGAAACGCTTGTGCGACTGGTCCATGTGCGCATGCATGGCCGCACGCGCGGCATCCGGTTCACGGTTGCGCACCGCATCAAAAATGGCCTGGTGCTCCGCAATCGCCGAGCGCCACGATTCAACGGTTTCAAAATGCCCGCCCAACCGCTCGAACAACGGGCCGCGACGCGAGTCCCAGAAGCGCTGGATGGTTTCAATCAGCACCACGTTGCCGCAAGACTCGACGACGGCGGTATGAAAAGCGCGGTCGCCTTCGAGCGGCAGCACGCCGCGGTCAGCGTCAAATTGCATGCTGGCGATGGCCTTGTCCATCGCGTCTATGTGTTTGCGCTTGGCCTGGGTGGCGGCCATGGCGGCGACTTCGCCTTCCACCACGCGGCGGGCGCGTATCAATTCCAGGGGTCCCCATTCGTCCGGCGAGATCTGCGCGGCCCGGCCAGTTCCATTGCCGTCGTGGCTGGCGGGCTTGCTTCGGTCCAGAACATAGACACCCGAGCCGGTGCGTACTTCGACCCAGCCTTCGACCTCCATCGCGATCAGCGCTTCGCGCACCGAAGGCCGGCTCACGCCCAGCTGCCGTGCCAGGTCGCGCTCGGCGGGCAGGCGTGCGCCCACGGCCCATTCGCCGGCCGAGATCAGCGTGCGCAGCTGCTCGGCAATCTGGCGGTAAAGGCGTTGCGGTTCGACGGTTTGCAGGGGCATGGGGGGAAAGGATGAAAAGGTGGGGCTTTAAGGGTTAGCCAGAATTGGACAAGTGGTAAGACCAATTGATAATCCCATGAAACCCCCGGGACAACATCCGGCAAAACCCTGTAGGAGTGAAGATGAGACTTGAAGGAAAAAAAGCGCTGGTTACCGCAGCCGGCCAGGGAATCGGCCATGCCACCGCGCTGGCGCTGGCGGCCGAAGGCGCGCAGGTGTGGGCCACCGACCTGAAGCCCGAGCTGCTGGAAAGCTACAAAGGGGCGGCCAACATCACGGCGCTGCCGCTGGACGTGCTGGACAAGGCGGCGATCCAGAAACTGGTAGGCGGCCTGCCGCCCATGGACATTCTTTTTAACTGCGCCGGTTTTGTCCACGGGGGCACTGCCCTGCAGGCCACCGATGCCGACCTTGAGTTCGCCTTCAATCTCAATGTGCGGGCCCAGTTCTGGATGATCCAGGCCGTGCTGCCGGGCATGCAGGCCAAAATGGGCGGCAGCATTGTCAACATGGCCAGCGTCTGCAGCAGCATCAAAGGCCTGCCCAACCGGTTTGTGTATGGCACCACCAAGGCGGCCGTGATTGGCCTCACCAAAAGCGTCGCGGCCGACTTTGTGGCCGATGGCGTGCGCTGCAATGCAATTTGCCCTGGTACGGTAGACACGCCTTCGCTGCAGGACCGTATCAATGCCAACGAGGATCCCGTGGCGGCCCGCAAGGCCTTCATCGCACGCCAGCCGTTAGGGCGCCTGGCGCAGGCGCATGAGATTGCCCCGCTGGTGGTCTTTCTGGCCAGCGACGAGGCTGCTTTTGTGACCGGCCAGGCCTACAACGTGGACGGTGGCATCACCATATGAACCAGCTGGACCTGAAAGGGCGCCATGCGGTCATCACCGGTGGTGCGGTCGGCCTGGGTTTTGCGGTAGCTCAGCGCATGCTGGCGTCGGGCGGCACGGTGACGCTGTGGGACATCAACCCGGAGGCACTGGCAGCGGCCAGGGGCGCGCTGGGCGCCGGGGTGCATACCGTGGCCGTCGATGTGGCCAGCCACGCCAGCGTGGTGGACGCGGTCCAGCAAACCGTTGCGCATAACCCGGCCATCGATGCGCTCGTCAACTCCGCCGGCATCACCGGCCCCAATGTCAAGCTGTGGGACTACCCGCCCGAGCAATGGATGCAGGTGCAGCAGGTCAACCTCAACGGCCTGTTCTTCTGCTGCCGTGAAATCGTGCCGCACATGCGTGCGCGCAACTATGGCCGCATCGTCAATATTGCCTCGGTGGCCGGCAAGGAGGGCAACCCGAATGCCAGCGCCTACAGCGCGAGCAAGGCCGCGGTGATCGCCCTGACAAAATCCCTGGGCAAGGAACTCGCCGATACCGGTGTACGCGTCAATTGCATCACACCGGCTGCGGTGAAAACGCCGATTTTTGAGCAGATGACGCCCGAGTTCATACAGTTCATGCTTTCTAAAATCCCCATGGGCCGCTTCGGCACGCCTGATGAGGTAGCCGCGATGGTCAGCTGGCTGTGCACTGAAGATTGCTCGTTCTCAACCGGCGCCGTTTTCGATCTGTCGGGCGGGCGTTCTACATACTGAATCATTAACCAGAAGGAAAAACCATGAAACTCGTTCGCTATGGCAACCCCGGCAAGGAAAAGCCCGGTCTCATCGACGCCAACGGCAAGCTGCGCGACCTGAGCGCCGTCATCAAGGATATCGGCCCCGACCAATTAGGCGACGCTGCGATTGCCAAACTGCGCAAGCTCAAAACCGACAAGCTGCCGCTGGTCAAAGGCTCGCCGCGTTACGGCAGCCCCGTCACCGGCGTGCCCAAGTTCATCGCCATCGGCCTGAACTATGCCGACCATGCGGCTGAATCGGGCTTGCCGATTCCCGCCGAACCGGTGGTTTTCATGAAGGCCACCAGCTGCATCCAGGGCCCGAACGACCCCATCATGCTGCCGAAGGGCTCGGTCAAAACCGACTGGGAAGTCGAGCTCGGCGTGATCATCGGCAAGACCGCGCGTTACGTGTCGCAAAAGGAAGCGCTCGACTACGTGGCCGGCTACTGCACCATCAACGACGTGAGCGAGCGCGAGTTCCAGATCGAACGCGGCGGCACCTGGGACAAGGGCAAAGGCTGCGACACCTTCGGCCCGCTTGGCCCCTGGCTGGTCACGCGCGATGAAGTGCCCAATCCGCAAAAGCTGGGCCTGTGGCTGGAAGTGAACGGCAAGCGCGTTCAAAAAGGCAACACCAAGACCATGATCTTCAGCGTCGCCAAAATCGTCAGCTACGTGAGCCAGTTCATGACGCTGGAGCCCGGCGACGTCATCACCACAGGCACACCGCCCGGCGTGGGCCTGGGCATGAAGCCGCCTGTGTACCTGAAGAAGGGCGACAAAATTTCCCTGGGCATCGAAGGCTTGGGCGAGCAGCACCAGACGGTGGTGGCGTTCAAGAAGTAACTCGCGCTCCGGCCCGGCGAAGCCGGTTCCGGGGCTCATGCTGGGTTAAAGAGTTCAGTGGGCGCAACCAGCGGGGATATCCCACCAGCAGGGGCCGCGGGACTGGCTTCGCCAGACCGCAGGCGCCGCCCCCTTGAGGGGGAACAGGCTACACGCAGTGAGCCTGGACGGGGGTGGACTCAATACGTGGGGTTTACCCTTGTTTTGGTTAGAACAGGGTCCCTATAAGCGGAGGCTAAACAACCCCTGCTTGCTGATGGTCATCAAAGTGTTGCAAAATAGAACGACCGTTCGTTTTATTTTGTAGCACCTCATGGCCATTACAGAACTTCCCGCTAAAGCCTCCCGCGCCCCGGCAACGGGCAGCGCCGTGGCCAAAAGCCAGCAAAAAGGCCAGCAGACCAAGGCCGCCATTGTGGATGCGGCCCTGGGCCTGGCCACGCAGATCGGGCTGGAAGGCCTGAGCATAGGCGCGCTGGCCGAGGTCATGCGCATGAGCAAGTCGGGCGTGTTCGCCCATTTTGGTTCGCGCGAAGAGCTGCAGATTTCCGTCATCCGTGAATACCACGTGCGCTTTGAAGAAGAGGTTTTCTTCCCTGCCCTGCAGCAGCCGCGCGGCCTGCCTCGTCTGGCGGCGCTGTTTCATAACTGGATGAAACGCACCTCGCTTGAAATCGACTCGGGCTGCCTGTACATCAGCGGCGCCGTTGAATTTGACGACAGGCCCGGCCCGGTGCGCGATGCGCTGGCGGGCTCGGTTCGCACCTGGCTGGCGGCCATGTACCGCGCCGTGGTGCAGGCCAAAGAGGCCGGTCACCTGCATGCTGACGCCGACGAGCACCAGATGGCGTTTGAAATTCACGGCCTGATCCTGGCGCTGCACTACGAAGCCCGCTTCCTCAAGACACCGGGTTCCATGGACCGCGCCAATACCGGCTTTGCCAACATCCTGGCGCGCTATGGCAGCGACGCCTCCCTTTCCACCTTGCCGAAGAAAGCTTCCGGCAAGGCATCCCCTTCCAAACCAGTTTAAGCAAAAGGAATCCACCATGCCCCAGTACAGCCCGCCCCTGCGCGACATGCAATTCGTCATGCACGAAGTGCTCAAGGTCACCGATGAATTCAAGGCCATTCCCAAGCATGCAGACGTTGACGTGGAAACCATCAACGCGGTGCTCGAAGAAGCCGGCAAGTTCGCCGCCGAGGTGACCTTTCCGCTGAATATCAGCGGCGACGAAGAGGGCTGCAAGCTCGACAAGACCACGCACGAAGTCACACCGCCCAAGGGCTTCAAGGAAGCCTACGCGCAGTACGTCGAAGGCGGCTGGGCCGCGCTCAGCTGCGACCCGGAATACGGCGGGCAGGGCCTGCCGTTTGTGCTGAACCAGTGCCTCTACGAAATGCTGAACTCGGCCAACCAGGCCTGGACCATGTACCCCGGCCTGTCGCACGGCGCGTATGAAGCCCTGCATGCCCACGGCACTGACGAGCAGAAAAAACTCTACCTGCCCAAGCTCACCAGCGGCGAATGGACAGGCACCATGTGCCTGACCGAGCCGCATTGCGGCACCGACCTGGGCCTGTTGCGCACCAAGGCCGAGCCGCAACCTGACGGCACCTACCGCCTGACCGGCAACAAGATCTTCATCAGTGCCGGTGAACACGACATGGCCGCCAACATCGTGCACCTGGTGCTGGCCCGCCTGCCTGACGCGCCCCAGGGCAGCAAAGGCATCAGTCTCTTCGCCGTGCCCAAGTTCAACATCGGCAAAGATGGCGCTCTTGGTTCGCGCAATGGCATCTACTGTGGTGGCCTGGAGCACAAGATGGGCATCCACGGCAACGCCACCGCGCAGATGGTGCTCGAAGACGCTGTCGGCACCATGGTGGGCGCGCCCAACAAGGGCCTGGCCGCCATGTTCGTGATGATGAATGCCGCCCGCCTGGGCGTGGGCAACCAGTCACTGGGCCTGACCGAAGTGGCCTTTCAAAATGCGCTGGCCTACGCCAAAGACCGCATCCAGATGCGTTCGCTCTCCGGCGTCAAGGCCAAAGACAAACCGGCTGACCCCATCATCGTGCACCCCGACGTGCGCAAGATGCTGCTGACAGCCAAGGCCTATGCCGAGGGCGGCCGCGCGCTGGCGATTTACTGCACGCTACTGCTCGACAAGGAACTGCACCACCCCGACGAAAAAGTGCGCAAGGATTCCGGCGAAATCGTCGCCCTGCTCACGCCCATCGTCAAAGCCTTCCTGACCGACAACGGCCACATCTCGACCAACGCCTGTATGCAGGTCTTCGGCGGCCACGGTTTCATTAAAGAGTGGGGCATGGAACAGTTTGTGCGCGACAACCGCATCAACATGATTTACGAAGGCACCAACACCATCCAGTCGCTGGACCTGCTGGGCCGCAAGGTACTGGGCAACAACGGCGCCACGCTGAAGAAATTCGGCAAGGTCATCGGCGCGCTGATCGCCGAGGAAGGCGTCAACGAAAAGATGGCCGAGTTCATCAACCCGCTGGCTTATCTGGCCGACCAGATGACCAAGTTCACCACCGAGCTGGGCTTCAAGGGCTTCCAGAACCCCGACGAAGTGGGCGCCGCCGCAGTGGACTACCTGCGCGTGGCCGGCCACCTGGTGTTTGGCTACTTCTGGGCATTGATGGCGCAAACCGCGTTGCGTGAAATTGCTGCCGGTAACACCGACAAGTTCTATGTCGCCAAGCTGCAGACCGCGCGCTTTTACTTTGCCAAACTGTTCCCCGAAACCGCAACGCTGATGCGCACCGCGCGCTCGGGCAGCAAGGCGCTGATGGAAACCGACGAAGCGCTGGCCTGAGTCTTTTGAACAAATCAACGGGAGACACCATGAAACGCAAACTGCTGATGATTGTTTTGGGCTTGATGGCTATCCCGGCGCTGGCCCAGAACACGCCGGTCGGCCTCTGGCGCGGCTTTGACGAAAAAACCGGCGATCCCAAGGTCGAGGTGCGTATTGTCGACACAGGTGGCGTGTTGAGCGGAAAAGTCGAAAAGCGCCTGTCCCCGGGCGTCAAACCCGACGACATCTGCACCGAATGCACGGACGACCGCAAGGACAAGCCCCGATTGGGCCTCGAAATCATCCGCGGTGCCAAAAAATCGCCCGACGGTGATGTCTGGGAAGGCGGCAAGATTCTTGACCCCGAGAATGGCAAAAGCTATTCCCTCAAGATGACACCTGTTGAGGGTGGCAAGAAAATGGAAGTGCGCGGCTCCATCGGGCCTTTTGGCCGCACCCAAACCTGGGTGCGCGTGCAATGAGCAGCTGCAAGTGAGGACTCGCCATGGGTGAAGCAATTTCCCGTTTGCGGTCACTGCCTTTCGGTGCCGGTGGAAGCACTCCGCCGGCCGCGCGCCGCTGGTGGGGGCACCACCTGCTGAAAAAGCCGTTTTTCGGCCGCTTCATGAAACCCTGGCGCTGGCCCGCGGACGTGCCGCAAGAAGGCTGGGAGCGGGTACAGATAGCGAGCCGCAGCACGAGCCGGCTGGAGGCCATCGTCGCGCGCACGCCGTTACCGGCGCGTGGCGTGGTGGTGTGTGCCCATCCCATGGGTTTCGCTTGCAAGGGCTTCTGGTTGCGCCACGGCCATGCCCAGGCGTTGCTGGGCGCAGGCTTTCATGTGGTGGCTTTCGACTTCAACGGTTTCGGTGAAAGCCCGTCGACCAACTTCGATTACCCCGGTGACGTGATATCGGTGGGCTGCTGGGCGCGTGGCGCTTTTACCGGGCTGCCGGTGCATGCGCTCACGGCGTCTTTCGGCGCGATCAATACGCTGAGCGCCATTGATGAAGCGGATTTTCCCTATGACAAGGTGGTGGCCGAAGCCTGCTCGCCCACCTTGCCGGATTTCTGGAAAGCCTACCCTGTTGCCCATGCGGTTCTCAACATAAGCCGGCGCATCAATCCGCAAGGCGAGCTGCGCTTGCGGCCCGTACACCACCTTGCCAACATGCGCGACGTGGACGTGCTGCTGATCCACAGCCAGGGCGACCGCTGGACGCCGGTGCATTTCGGCGATGCCTTGCAGAAGGCTGCTTCACGGCCTGAACGCATCCAGCGCCTGATCCTCGAACGCGCCGACCACACCCACGGCATGCGCGACGAGCCGCAGCGCTATTGGGGCGCGGTGCTCGAATTTTTCAACCAGTCATCTCCCATGAGGTCTTAACCATGTCACGATTCCAAGTCAAAAAAGTCGCCGTACTCGGCGCCGGCGTTATGGGTGCGCAGATCGCCGCCCACCTGGTCAACGTCAAGGTGCCGGTGGTGCTGTTCGACCTCGCCGCCAAGGAGGGTCCGAAGAACGGCATCGTCATCAAGGCAGTCGAAGGCCTCAAGAAGCTCAAGCCCGCCCCGTTGGGCGTGCCAGAAGACGCGGCGCTGATCCAGCAGGCCAACTACGAAGAGAACATGGAGCTGCTCAGGGAGTGCGACCTCATCATCGAGGCGATTGCCGAGCGCATGGACTGGAAGACCGACCTGTACCACAAGATCGCGCCCTTCATTGCTGAAGGTGCCATCGTGGCCAGCAACACCTCGGGCCTGTCGATCACCAAGCTCAGCGAGGCGCTGCCTGAATCCATCAAGCCGCGCTTTTGCGGCATTCATTTCTTCAACCCGCCGCGCTACATGACGCTGGTGGAGCTGATCAACACGCCGACCACCGAACCCAAGGTGCTGGACGACCTGGAGGCCTTTGTCACCAGCGCGTTGGGCAAGGGCGTGATCCGTGCCCACGACACCCCCAACTTCATCGCCAACCGCGTGGGTATCGCCAGCATGCTGGCCACCATCAAGGAGGCCGAAACTTTCGGTCTGACCTATGACGTGGTCGATGACCTCACCGGCAAGAAGCTGGGCCGCGCCAGCTCAGGCACCTTCCGCACCGCCGACGTGGTGGGCCTGGACACCATGGCCCACGTCATCAAGACGCTGCAAGACAACCTTGGCCCCGGCAAGGTAGAAGACCCGTTTTCCGATGTCTACGGCACGCCACCCGTGCTGGCCAAGCTGCTTGAATCGAAAAGCCTGGGCCAGAAGACCGGCGCCGGTTTCTACAAAAAACAGGGCCGCGACATCCTGCGCCTGGACCCCGAGAGCATGGAATACGTGCCCGCCGGCGCCAAGGCCAATGAAGTTGTCGGCCGCATGCTGAAAAAGCCCGCGGGCGAGCGCCTCAAGCTTTTGCGCGAAGCCGAGGGCGCCGAAGCGCGCTTCCTCTGGGCCATCCTGCGCGACCAGTTCCACTATGCCGCCGTGCATCTGGAAAGCATTGCCGAAACCGCACGCGACATCGACTTCGCCATGCGCTGGGGTTTTGGTTCCAAGCAAGGCCCCTTCGAGTTGTGGCAGCAAGCCGGCTGGAAGCAGGTCGCTACCTGGATCCAGGAAGACATTGACGCCGGCAAAGCGCTGTCCAAAGCGCCGCTGCCTGACTGGGTGTTCAAGGGTCCGGTGGCCGACGCCGGTGGCGTGCATACGGCCGAAGGTTCGTGGAGCGCATCTGCCAAGAAATTCATCCCGCGCCGCCAGCTGCCGGTCTATGAGCGCCAGGTCTTCCCCGAAGACGTGCTCGGCGCCAAGGCGCCCGCGTTCGAGACGGCAGGCACCACGCTGCATGAAGACGACGCGATCCGCCTCTGGACGCTGGACGGTGTGAATGGCGACGTGCTGATCGCCAGCATCAAGACCAAGATGCATGCCATCAGCCCCGACGTGGCTGAAGGTTTGGCGATGGGTGTGGACCTGGCCGAGAAAAGCTACAAGGGCATGGTCATCTGGTCCAACGACGAGATGTTCTCCGCAGGCGCCGACCTGCAGGCCATGCTGCCCGCCTTCATGATGGGCGGCGCCAAGGCGATTGAAGGGGCAGAGGCCGAACTGCAGAACGTGATGCTCAAGCTGCGTTATGCGGCTGTGCCCGTAGTGTCGGCCATTCGCGGCCTGGCGCTGGGCGGTGGCTGCGAAATGGCGGTGTATTCGGCCAAGCGTGTGGCCGCGATGGAAAGCTACATCGGCCTGGTCGAAGTCGGCGTGGGCCTGGTGCCCGGCGCCGGTGGCCTGGCCTACATTGCCCGCCGCGCCGCAGAAAATGCCGGCACCTCGACCAACAAGGACATCCTGCCCTTCCTTACCGAAGGCTTCACGGCTGCTGCGATGGCCAAAGTCGGCACCAGCGCGATTGAAAGCCGCAAGATTGGCTATTTGCTCGACAGCGACGTGATCGTGCCGAACAAGGACGAGCTGCTGTTCGTGGCGCTGAATGAGGCGCGCGCCCTGTTCAACTCCGGCTACCGCGCACCGCACAGGCGCCAGTTCCCGGTGGTGGGCCGCAGCGGCCTGGCCACCATCAAGGGCCAGCTGGTCAACATGCGCGACGGCGGCTTCATCAGCGCGCACGACTTCCACATCGCCGGCCTGATCGCGGGTGTGGTCTGCGGCGGTGATGTCGATGCCGGCACGCTGGTGACGGAAGAGTATTTGATGACCCTGGAGCGCAAAGCTTTCTGCTCTCTTCTTGAGCATCCAAAAACCCAGGAGCGAATCATGGGAATGATGAGCACCGGCAAACCAGTCAGAAACTGATGAACACCCCCATCGGACACTCACTGCGTGTAGCGCCTTTCCCCCTTGCAGGGGGCAACGCCTGCGGCCCGGCAAAGCCGGTTCCGCGGCGTTTGCTGGCCGGGAGAAGTTCATGAGCGACCAACAACCCAACCGTCTGGCGCGGCAGCTGCAGCGGCTTGAGGAAGTACCGGCGTTTGCCCGCGGCTGGTTCCGCAGCGTGGTGCTGCGCCGCGCTGTGCCATTCACCGGCACCGCCGGCCTGGACTTTATTGAGATGGGCACGGTCCGGGTCGAGATCGGCATCAAAAACGAGAAGAAGGTGCAGAACCACATCGGCGGCGTGCATGCCTCGGCCATGAACCTGCTGGCGGAAACCGCCACCGGCATGGTGGTCGGCATGAACGTGCGCGACGACTGCATCCCGCTGGCCAAGGAACTCAAGATGGCGTTCAGAAAGCGCGCCACCGGCGCCCTGCGCGCGGTGGCCACCTTGAGCGACGAGCAGCGCGCGGCCATGCAGGCCAGCGACAAGGGCGAAGTCACCGTGCCGGTCACCGTGACCGATGAAGCCGGCGTCAACCCGGTCGAATGCGAATTTGTCTGGGCCTGGATCCCCTCCGGCCCACGGAAAAGTTAACCGAGAAATTGAAGGAAACCATCATGGCCAAACAAGTCCAGGAAGCTTATATCGTCGCCGCTACACGCACGCCAATCGGGCGCTCGGGCCGCGGCTATTTCCGCAACATGCGGCCCGATGACCTGCTGGTCAAGGCGCTGCAGGCCGCGTTGGCGCAAGTGCCTTCGCTCGATCCGAAGGCAATTGAAGACATCATCTGCGGCTGCGCCATCCCCGAAGGCCCGCAAGGCCTGAATGTGGCGCGCATAGGCGCGGTGCTGGCCGGCCTGCCCACCAGCGTGGGCGGCATCACCGTCAACCGCTTTTGCGCCTCCGGCCTCTCGGCGATCCAGATGGCGGCCGACCGCATCCGCGTGGGCGAAGCCGACGTGATGATCGCCGCCGGCACCGAGAGCATGAGCATGGTGCCCATGTCGGGCAACTCGCCTTCACTGTCGCCCAGTATGTTTATGAACGACGAGAACGTCGGCATCGCCTACGGCATGGGCTTGACGGCCGAGAAGGTGGCGCAGCAGTGGAAGGTTTCGCGCGAAGCGCAAGACCAGTTCGCGCTCGAGTCACACCTCAAGGCCATCAAGGCGCAGCAGGCCGGCGAGTTCAGCAACGAGATCACGCCGGTTGAGGTGACCGACCGCACCGCCAACCTGGAAACCGGCGAAGTCGTCGCCAAGACGCGCACCGTGAGCCTGGATGAAGGCCCACGGCCTGATACCTCGCTGGAAGGCCTGGCCAAACTCAAGACGGTGTTTGCCGCGCGCGGCTCGGTCACCGCCGGCAACAGCTCGCAGACCTCCGATGGTGCGGGTGCGCTGGTATTGGCCAGCGAAAAGGCGGTCAAGGACTTCGGCCTGAAGCCGCTCGCCCGCTTTGTCAGCTACGCCGCCAAGGGCGTGCCGCCCGAGATCATGGGCATTGGCCCGATCGAAGCCATCCCCGCGGCCTTGCGTTATGCCGGCCTCAAGCAGGAAGACATCGACTGGTTTGAATTGAATGAAGCCTTTGCCGCACAGTCGCTGGCGGTGATCAATACACTCAAGCTCGACGCCTCCAAAGTCAACCGCATGGGCGGCGCAATCGCCCTGGGCCATCCGCTGGGTGCGACGGGTGCGATCCGCGCTGCGACTGTGATCCACGCATTGCATCGCCACCAGCTCAAGTACGGCATGGTGACCATGTGCGTAGGTATGGGTCAGGGCGCTGCGGGTATTTTCGAACGCGTGTAAGGCCGTGGGCGGCGACCCCGCTGTCGCGCTTGCGGCAGCGGTTATGGCAGCTGCGGGGCAGACTGGGCTTTTCCTGACTGGAGACAGAAGATGGAGCGAACTACGGTTCTGACCCAGGACTCCTGGGCGCTGGCGGCGACGGTGTTTGCAGCAGACCCCCCGGAAGGTCTGGCCCGCGGCGGTGTTTTGCTGGCCGGTGCCATGGCCACCCCGCAGCAGCACTACGAGCCTTTTGCCCGCTGGCTGGCCGCGCAGGGTTTTACCGTGCTGACACTCGATTACCGCGGCACTTTTGCCTCCGGCGGTGAGCGTGTGGCGTCCACCGATGCCACCTTCGACACCTGGGGACAGCAGGACGTGAGCGCCGCTGCCCGGTTCCTGCGGCAACGTGTGCCGGACCTTCCGCTTTACTACCTGGGGCACAGCCTGGGCGGGCAATTGTTTGCCAGCTCCGAAACTACGCACCTCTTTCAGCGTGCCGTGCTGGTTGCCAGTGGCAGCGGTTACTGGCCGCGCCTGCGCAAAGCGGTGCCGCGTTGGGGCCTGTTTGCCGCCACCCAGATCTGGGCGCCCTTGCTGGTACCGTTGTTCGGTTACTTCCCGGGCCGGAAACTGCGCAAGGTTGGCAACATTCCCGCAGGTGTGATGCGGCAATGGACGCGCTGGTGTCGCCATCCGGACTACCTGGCGCGTGATGCCCATCAGCGTGAACGTTTTGAACGCGTGCAGACGCCCATCACCTACTTCAACTCAAGCGATGACGAGGTCTTTTCACAGTGGTCGTCAGACCGGTTTGTGGCCTTGTTCGGTGTGCGACGTGAACCGGTGCAATGCATGACCCTTGACCCGGGAAATCTGGGTGTCAGGCATATAGGCCACTTCGGCTACTTTCGCGACAAGCTGCGTGCCAGCTTCTGGCCGCAGCTTGTGCAACACCTTCACGCCTGATGCGTGTGCCCGGTTTCAGTTCATCCATTTCCAGGAGCACGTGATGCAGATGCAGATCCTCAGTTCAGGCACGGCGCAACTGTCCACTCGCGTTTATGCGCCTTCTTCGCCTGCGCGTGCCAGCGTGGTCATCGGTGGCGCCATGGGTGTGCGGCAAGACTATTACGCACCGTTTGCGCAGTGGCTTTCTGCCCAGGGCTTTTGCGTCACCACTTTTGACTACCGGGGTTCGGGCGAGTCCTTGCCCAACACCGCCAGCGGCAGCCTGCGTGGTTTCAAGGCCGACCTGCTCGACTGGGCCGCCGACTATGAGGCTGTGGTGGATGCCGCCAAGGCAGCCTTGCCGGATACACCGCTTTACCTGCTGGGTCACAGCCTGGGTGCGCAGCTGCCGGGTTTCCTGAAGAATCAGGACAAGATCGATGGCCTCGTCAGCATTGCGGCAGGAAGCGGTTACTGGCGCGACAATGCACCGCAGCTCAGGCGCCTGATTCTGTACTTCTGGTATGTGCTGGTGCCTTTGGCCACGCGCCTTTGCGGTTATTTCCCCGGGCGCAGGCTCAAAAAAGTCGGCGACCTGCCAGCCGGCGTGATGCTGCAGTGGCGCAAGTGGTGCCTGGATCCGCACTACAGCGTGGGGGCCGAGGGAGAAAGCGCACGGCTGAGTTATGGGCGGGTCAGTTTTCCGGTGACCGCGCTGTCCATGACAGACGACGAGCTGATGACCTGGCGCGGCACGCAAAACCTCATCAACCTGTACAGCAATGCACCGCGCAGCTTTGAACGCATCGCACCGGCAGACCTCAAGGTCAGGCGCATCGGGCATTTTGGCTTCTTCCGCGAACAGTTCAACCAGACCTTGTGGCCGCGCGCCCAGCAGATCATCGACGGCATGACCGGTGCCGCCAAAGCCCCGGTTTGAAGCGGAAAGCCCCATCACACCTGCCGACATGACAAGCACGCATACTTTTGACGACGCGCTCAGGCTGGAAGCTGCCGGCAGCGACAGGCCCGACACCTGGCTGGGTCACAGCAGCCCTGAGTACTGGAACATGGTGGGCCCCTTCGGCGGCACTACCGCGGCCACGGCCCTGCGTGCCATCCTGCTGCACCCGGCACTGCTGGGCGAGCCGGTGGCGCTGACTGTGAACTATGCGGCGGCCATGGCAGAAGGGCCGTTCACCGTCACGGCCAGGCCGGCCCGCACCAACCGTTCCACCCAGCATTGGGTGGTGGAGTTGTCGCAGGACGGCGACGTCGCCGGTGCCGTGATGACAGCCACAGCCGTCACGGCCGTGCGGCGCGAGACCTGGAGCCTCAACGACACGCCCATGCCCGCGGTCACGCTGGCCGACGCTTCGGGCAGGCTGCGGTTTTCAACATCCGCATGGACGAGTCGCTACGACATGCGGCCGGTGCGCGGCGCGATTCCGCACGTTTGGGACGGCAGCGGCGTAGACAGCCTCACGCAGCTATGGGTGCGCGACGACCCGCCGCGCCCGCTCGATTTCCCGGCGCTGGCGGCCATGTCTGACGTGTTCTACCCGCGTGTTTGGCTGCGCCGCGCCACGCGCGTGCCCGCAGGTACGGTTTCCATCACCACTTACTTCCATGCGGACAGCCGACAGCTAGCGCAATGCGGCGACGGCTTCTTGCTGGGCCAGGCCCGGGCCCAGGCCTTTCGCAACGGCTTTTTTGATCAGACTGCGCAGCTGTGGAGCGAAGCCGGCGTGCTGCTGGCTACCAGCACGCAGGTTGTTTATTACAAAGAATAGGCCCGCAGGCAGCGTGCATGGCCGGCCGCCTACACTTGCGTCTTAACGGAAAACACCATGAACACTCCCACCCCCATTTCCACCGGCAGCATTCCCGAAATCCTGAGCCACGTCGATGCAGGCGTGATGACCATCACGCTCAACCGTGTGGACAAAAAAAATTCCATCACTTCTGCGATGTACGGCGCCATGGCCGATGCGCTGGAGTCGGCCCACCATGATGCGGCTGTTCGTGTGGTGGTGATCCAGGGACATGAAACCATTTTTTCCGCCGGCAACGACATCGGCGACTTCCTGAACAAGCCGCCTTCAACGCCCGATTCGCCGGTTTTCCGTTTCCTGCGCGGCATCAGCAGCTTTCCCAAACCGCTGATAGCCGCTGTGTGCGGCCCCGCGGTCGGCATAGGCACCACGCTGCTGCTGCACTGCGACCTGGTCTACGCCGGAGACAACGCTGCGTTTTCCATGCCTTTCGTCAACCTGGGCCTGTGCCCTGAAGCCGCGTCGAGCTTTCTGGTGCCGCAGCTCATGGGTTACCCGCGCGCCGCCGAGGCGCTGCTGCTGGGCGAACCTTTCACGGCCGAGACCGCACTCGAGATCGGCCTCATCAACCGCATCGTGCCGCCCGCCGAAGCCAATGCGCTGGCCCAGCGGCAGGCGCAAAAGCTGGTCGCCAAACCGCTCAGCGCGCTGATGGAAACCAAGCGCCTCATGAAAAAAGGCAACGCCACCGTGGTGGCCGAGCGGATGGCCGAAGAGGGTGTGAGCTTTGGCCGCATGCTGGGCGAGCCCGCTGCGCGCGAAGCCTTTTCCGCCTTTATGGAGAAGCGCAAGCCGGATTTTTCGGCGGTTTGAATCTTGCTCCTTCCCCCAGAGGGGAAGGAGCAGCACCGATCCGCATAGGCTTTTAGATATCGAACCGGATGCCCTGCGCCAGCGGCAAGCTGCTGCCGTAGTTGACGGTATTGGTCGCGCGGCGCATATAGGCCTTCCACGAATCGGAGCCCGACTCGCGTCCACCGCCGGTTTCTTTCTCGCCACCAAAGGCGCCACCGATCTCCGCACCGCTGGTGCCGATGTTGACATTGGCAATGCCGCAGTCGGAGCCACGCGCCGAGGTGAACTGTTCGGCTTCGCGCAGATCCTGCGTGAAGACGGCCGACGACAGGCCGTGCACCACGGCATTGTTCAGCGCGATGGCTTCGTCAAAGTTGTCATAAGGCACTACGTACAGAATCGGCGCGAAGGTCTCGTGCAGCATGGGGCCGGCCTGCTCTTTCAGCTCCACGATGGCGGGGCGCACATAGTGGGCCGTGCCGTCACCCGGCTGGCGTTCGCCGAAATGCACGGTGGCGCCCAGCTTCTTCGCTTCGCCCAGGGCAGACTGCATGGCCTCAAACGCGCGGATGTCGATCAACGGGCCAACCAGCGTGCCGTCCTTGAGCGGGTTGCCGATGGGCAGGCGTTCAAACACGGCCACCAGGCGCTTGACCAGCTCCGGGTAGATCGAGCGGTGCACGATCAGGCGGCGCAGGCTGGTGCAGCGCTGGCCCGCAGTGCCTGCCGCCGCGAAAGCCGCGCCGCGCACCACCAGTTCCAGGTTGGCCGAAGGGCAGACGATGGCTGCGTTGTTGCCGCCCAGCTCCAGCAGTGAACGCTTGAAGAGGCCCGCGCAGGCGATGGCCACGTTCTTGCCCATGGCGGTGGAGCCGGTAGCGCTCACCAGTTTCACATGCGGGTGCTTGACCAGCGCCTCGCCGGTAGCGCGCTCGCCGATCAGTAATTCGCTCAGGCCTTCTGTCGCCAGGCCCAGGTTTTTCGCCGTTTGCAGCAGCAGGCCGTTGAGTCCGATGGCCGACAGCGGCGTTTTCTCCGAGGGCTTCCAGGCCAGCGTGTTGCCGCACACCAGTGCCAGCGCCGCGTTCCAGGCGAACACCGCCATCGGAAAGTTAAAGGCCGAAATGATGCCGACCACGCCCACGGGGTGCCAGGTTTCCAGCAGCTTGTGGTCGGGACGCTCGCTGGCAATCGTGAGGCCGTAGAGCTGGCGCGAAAGGCCCACGGCGAACTCGCAGATGTCGATGACTTCCTGCACCTCGCCCAGGCCTTCCTGCAAGATCTTGCCGGTCTCCAGAGAGATCAGCTGGCCCAACTCGGCCTTGTGGCGGCGCACGGTTTCACCAAAAGCGCGCACCAGCTCGCCGCGTTTGGGTGCGGGCACATTGCGCCAGTCGATGAAGCGCTGGTGGGCGTTGTTCAGTGCGCTGTCGACTTCGTTGGCGCTGTGGATGGCTACGCGCGCCAGGAAGCTGCCGTCGATGGGGGTGACCACTTCGATGGCCGCGGACGCCTTGCTGCCGAGGTCGGCGTTGACGCCCAGGGTTTTAAAGAGGGATGAAACGTCGCTGGAGTGACTCATGCGGAAGTCCTTTCGTGGGTTGTCCTGAAATCGGAAGCGGTGCAGGTGGCGAGGCTTTGCAGCCCGCGGCCCAGCCGTTCGGCGCCTTGTTGCAACGCGGCCGGTGATGGGTTGGCAAAACTCAAACGCAACCAGGGTTGTGCGGCGTTGCCGATGCTGAAGGCGGCGCCTGGTACTACCAGCACTCGATGCCGAAGCCCGAAGTCCACCCAATCTTGTGTCGGCAACAGGGGCAAGTCGCTGCGCAACCGTGCCCAGACAAACATGCCGCCTTGCGGCGCATCGAATTCGAGCAGCCCGCCGGCGTGCGCGCGCAAGGCATCGGTCAGCGTGGTTCCTTTTGCTGCGTAGGCTTTGCGCAGCATGTCCAGGTGCGATGTGATGCGATGGGAGCCCAGCATGGCTGCGAGCGTCAATTGCTCCAGCGAACCGCTGTGCACGTCGGCCGCCTGCTTGGCCAGCACCACCGCGCGCAGGATGTCCGCCGGCGCGAGCAACACACCCAGGCGAAGGGCAGGGGCCACCACTTTGGAATAGCTGGTCATGTAGGCGACCCGGGCGGGCGAGCCGGCCTGCTGGTTGAGTTGTGCGAGCGGAGGTGGCGGCGCCTCGCCAAACCACAGCTCACCATACGGGTCGTCTTCGATCAGGGTCACGCCGTACTGCGCGGCCAATTCCAGCAGACGAAGCCGCCGCGCCAACGGCATCACGGCGCCGGTCGGGTTGGCAAAGTTTGGTACGACATACAACACGCGCGGGCGTTCGGCCTGCAGGATGGATTCGAGCCGGTCGATATCCATGCCGTGTGCGTCTGTTGGAACTTCAATCAGCCGCGCACCTGCAAAACGGAAAGCCTGCAACGCGGCTGGGTAGTTGAACGATTCCACCGCGATGCCTTCGCCCGGATCGATCAGCACGCGCGCCAGCAAATCAATGGCTTGCTGCGAGCCGGTGGTGATGAGCAGCTCGGCCGCCTTGGCCGTCAGGCCGCGCTGGTTGAGAAGGGCGGCGCTGGCTTCGCGCAGTTCGGGCAAGCCTTCCGTCGCGCCGTATTGCAGGCTGCGGCCCTGTAGTTTGCTGGTCACGTCCTGCAGCGATTCACGCAGCCAGTCGGCCGGCAACAGCGCCGGGTCGGGATGCCCGCCTGCCAGAGAAATCATGCCCTCCTGGTCGGCCAGCGCCAGCATGGCGCGTATGGGTGAACCGCTGGCTTGCGCGTAAAGTGCGCGCACAGCACTCATGCGCGTGCGGCCGTCATGCCGAAAATGCCGGTGGCGTTGCCAGCGTCAAAGGCCAGGTCCAGCCGAGGCACCTGCACGGGCTCATTCGCCGCAATGGGTGTCAGTGCATCGCGCGTGATGAATTCGTAGAATGAGCCGGGCACGTCGCGCGTGATGGGGCCTTGCGGGGTGATGAACTCGCGCTGAACCGTCGCGGCACGGAAGGCGGTCTGGCGCACACGGCCGCTGGCCGACACCTCGACCTTGTCCTTGATGGGCCGGCCCAGCGCGCGCTGGCGTTCGGCCACTGCGTCCACATCACTCACGCGGTCAGTCGCATGGTTGAAAGCATTGCCTTCGGTGGCAATCCATGCCATCTCGGCGGATTCGGCCAGCAGCAATTCATAGTCATCCATGCCAAACACGCCGTGCTGGCGGTCAAAGCACTGCAAGAGTTGCGGCAACAAGCGCAGCGCCTGCGCCAGCGGCAATGCACCGTCGCGCGTGAGTTGTTCGAGGTCCGCCATATCCTGCGGGCCCAGCGGGTCGCACGAGCTGGCCAGCACACGCGTGACGGCAGACTGGAAGGGCGCGGAGAACTGCTCGGGGTGGAGCTCGGAGACAAAGAACTGCGCGATGTCTTCTGGAAAATCGTGGTGGCTGTAGGCGCGGCCCGTCATCTTCAGGCGCGGCAGCGGGTAGGTGCCCTGCAGCTCAAAACCCAGCGGGCGCAGTATGCGGGTGAAAGCAGCCTCACCTGCAGGCAAGGCACCACTGGGCCAGCGCACAGTGCGCAGCGCACCGTGGTCAAACACCACCTGGCGTTTTTGCGCCACCACGTCGCTGGCGATGTAGTCCTGCCCGGCCGGCACGCGCTGCACCAGGCCGTGGAACAACGCCATGTTCAGCGCCTGCGCCAGCTCTGCGCGGGTGACGCTGCCCGAGGCGGCTTGCTGCAGCGACGGGTGAACGTACATCTGCTCATGGATATCTTTGACGGCTTCTGTAGACAGGCAACAGGCGAGGAGCTTCTGGAGATGGGTCATTTTCAGGCGTGGTGTTGGCGGGTGAAAGCCGGATTTTCGGTAGTTTCGGTGTCACGCACAAATGATGTATTTCGATGGAGTCATGAGATATATTCATGCAATGCGCCGAAAAATCCCTTCTACCCAGGCCCTTCTGGCCTTTGAGGCGGCGGCCCACCGCGGCAGCTTTACGCTCGCGGCGCAAGACCTCTCGGTGAGCCAGAGCGCGGTCAGCCACCAGATCCTGGGGCTGGAGCAGGACCTGGATGTGAGTCTCTTCTTGCGCCTTCCACGGCAGCTCGAACTGACCGACGCCGGCCGTTCGCTGCTGGCGCGGGTCAGCCCGGCGCTGGATTCGCTGGAGGCCGCCATGCTGGATCTGGTGTCGTCCAAAGGCGAGGGCGGCACGCTGGAGCTGGGCGTGGTGCCCACCTTTGCCACCAAGTGGCTGATCCCGCGCATGCCGTCTTTTTTGAAAGCGCACCCGCATGTGACGCTGAACCTGGCCACGCGCCTGCAGCCTTTTGATTTTTCATTGACGGGGCTGGACGCCGCCATCCACTATGGCCGGCCCGACTGGCCAGGCACCGAGTCCGAATACCTGATGGGTGAAGACAGCGTGGTGGTGTGCAGCCCGCTGCTCATGAAAAAGCGCCAGCTGCGCCGCCCGGCTGATGTCCTGAAGTTCACGCTCATTCACCAGAGCACGCGCCCGCACGCCTGGCGCGACTGGTTTCAGCTGGCCGGCATTGACGATGCGCAGGGCGCAGGCACCGGCCCCAAATACGAGCTCTTTTCCATGATCGCGCAGGCCGTGAAGGCCGGGCTGGGGCTGGCGGTGCTGCCGCGCTTCCTGGTGGCCGACGATATCGCTGACGGTACGCTGGCTGTGCCCTTTGATCTTTCGTTGAGCTCTGACTTTGCTTACTACCTGGTCTGGCCTTCACAGAAAACCAGCTGGCGACCGCTGGTGCAGTTGCGCGGCTGGCTGCGCGAGCAGGCTTCAGAGACTACCCAACCCTGACACATCACGGGTTATCGGCGGGCGCCAGGCTCTGTGCCGGCCGCCGCAGCGTGCTGTCAAACGGATTGATCTGCGCGCTGATGGCGGTGGCTTCACGCTTGAGCAACTCCACCACCGTGGGCAGGCGGTCGGGGCTCAGGCGTGACGAGATGGTGCCTACGCTGAGTGCGGCGACGGCACGGCCTTCTCGATCCAGCACGGGCACGCCGACGCCGGCCATACCATCGAGCAGATTGGTGTTGCGCCCGGCGTAGCCAAGTTCGCGCACGCGTTCGATCTCGGTGCGCAGATAGACCTCGTCGTACACGCCGAACTCGCGCACACGCGGCAGGTTGTAGCGGATCACTTCTTCACGCTCTGTCTCGGGCAAAAACGCCAGGATGGCCAGACCGCCCTGGCCCATGCCCAGCGCCACGCGCCCGCCGATGTCGCCGGTGAAAGAGCGAATCGGAAACGGACCTTCACTGCGGTCCAGGCAGACGGCGTCAAAGCCGCTGCGCACCAGCAAAAAGATAGTGTCGCCCAGGCTGGCACACAGCCGCAGCATTGAAGGCCGGCACAGGCTGCGCAGGTCCATGGTGTTGCCTGCCTGCGCGGCCAGTGCAAAAAAATCAATGCTCAGGCGATACAGCTTTGAGCCGGTTTCCTGCTCCACCACACGTTCTGCCACCAGGCTTTGCAGGATGCGGTGCGTGGTGGCTTGGGTGAGACCCGTGGCCTTGGCGATGTGGGTGATGCGCCCGCCCCTGGCCTGCGTGGCGGCCAGCGCCCGGATGATGGAAAAGGCGCGCTGCACGCTGCTGGAGCTATTGTCATCGTCTTTCATGGCGTCTCCCTTGGCGGAATCAGTATGGCGTTAAGTGTATATAAATTCCGTTCAACGGAATAAATCAAATAAAGATATCTCTATACGGAATAACCTATTGACGATTTTTTATGCGATGCCATAGCATGAAGTCATCAGGGTGTCATCGTTTTGCACATCGTTTTGCTGTGCGGCGCTGGTCATTCCCCTTGTTGCAGAGGTGCTCCCCATGTCTTTTTTGACCCTGGCGAATGTGAACAAGTCTTATGGCGCCACCCGCGCTGTGGCCGACATGAACCTGTCGGTGGAAAAGGGCGAGTTCGTCTCGCTGCTCGGCCCTTCGGGTTGCGGCAAGACCACCACCTTGCAAATGATTGCAGGCTTTTGTGAGGTGACGTCGGGTCAGGTCACGCTGGACGGCCGCGACATCACCCACGCCAAACCCAATTCGCGCGGCCTGGGCATCGTGTTCCAGAGCTACGCGCTCTTCCCCCACATGAGCGTGTACGACAACGTCAGTTTCGGCCTGGAGATGCGCCACGTGCCCAAGGAAGAGCGCGCTGAGCGCGTGAAGGCCGCGCTGGCGCTGGTGCACCTGGAGGCGCACGCAACCCGCTACCCGCGTGAACTGTCGGGCGGCCAGCGCCAGCGTGTAGCCCTGGCGCGTGCGTTGGTCATCTCGCCGCCCGTGCTGCTGCTGGATGAGCCACTCTCCAACCTGGACGCCAAACTGCGCGAGGAAATGCAGTTTGAGCTGCGGCAAATCCAGCGCAAGGTCGGCACCACCACCGTGATGGTCACGCACGACCAGACCGAAGCGATGTCCATCAGCGACCGCGTAGTGGTGATGGAAGCCGGCCGCGTGACGCAGATCGACGAACCGCACCGCTTGTATGAACATCCGCAGACACGCTTTATCTCCAGCTTTGTCGGCAAGGCCAATTTGCTCGAAGGCCGCGTAATGGCCACCGGCCCCTGGGCCACCGTGCATGTGGGCGGCAATGTGCCGCTGGAAGTCCAGGCTCCTGGTGTTTCAGAGGGTGATGCCGTGGTGCTAAGCCTGCGCCCCGAAAAAATCCGCCTGGTGCCTGAAGCCCAGGGCCGCATAGGCGGCACGGTGCACGAGCGCTTCTTCCTTGGCAGCCAGTGGCTCTACCAGGTGTCGACCGCCGCCGGCCGCCTTGCAGTGGTTTGCCCCAATGACGGCACAGCGCCCGCCGAAGAAGGCGCCAACGTGGGTCTGGACTGGACCGCCCAGCAGGTGCGCCTGCTGCCCGGCGCGCAAGGGGTGCCGGCATGAACAGCACGGCCGTGGCCGCACCGATGACATCGGCCCGGGCCAGTGCATCGCGCACGCCGTGGCTGCTGTCGGCGCCGGCCTTCACGCTGTTTGCCTGCCTGTTGCTGGTGCCGCTGGCGCTCACCGCGGTGCTGTCGTTCCAGGTGTTTGACCACGCCACCGGCGTGAAGAACAGTTTCACCCTGGCGCATTACGCCGCCGTGCTGACGGACGACTACTACCACGGCATCTTCTGGCGCACGCTGTGGATTTCGGCGCTCACCACGCTGATCTGCATCGTTGTCGGCGCGCCCGAAGCCTATGTGCTCAGCCGCATGCGCAGCCCCTGGCGCTCGATTTTGTTGCTGGTGGTGCTGGCACCGCTGCTGGTGTCGGTGGTGGTGCGGGCGTTTGGGTGGAGCATGCTGCTCGGCCCCGAAGGCGTGGTCAACCAGGCCATGCGCGCCGTGGGCCTGCCGTCCATGCGCATCCTCTATACCGAAGCGGCCGTGGTCATCGCGCTGGTGCATGTGATGCTGCCCTTCATGGTGATCCCGGTGTGGACCTCGCTGCAAAAGCTGGACCCGGGCGTTGAAGACGCAGCGCTGTCGCTGCAGGCCTCGCACTTCACCACCTTGCGCCGCATCATCTTTCCGCAGGTGCTTCCGGGCATCCTGTCGGGCAGCCTGATCGTGTTCGGCCTTTCCGCCAGCGCCTTCGCGATTCCCGGCCTGCTGGGCGGGCGGCGTTTGAAGATGGTGGCGACGGTGGTGTATGACGAATACCTGCACGAACTCAACTGGCCGCTGGGCGCGGCCATTGCGCTCACGCTACTGCTGGCCAACCTGGCCATCATGCTGAGCTACAACCGCGTCCTTGAGCGCTCTTATAAAAAGTCTTTGGGATAAGGAGCGCACCATGTCCAAAAACGGTCCCCTCGCGCTGCTCTTCAACGCGCTCGTCATCACCTTCATGCTGGCGCCGCTGGTCATTGTGTGTGTGGTCGCCTTCACGCCCGGCAACACGCTGGCCATTCCGACCACGGAGTTTTCATTGCGCTGGTTCCGCGCGGTGTTTGCGCATTCGGACTTTGTGCAGTCCTTCAAGAACAGCCTCTGGCTGGCGTCCATCTCCGCCACGCTGGCGACCTTGCTGGCCGTGCCGGCCGGGCTGGCGATTGCGCGCCACAGTTTTCCAGGCCGTGATTTTCTCAATGGCCTGTTCCTCTCGCCGCTCATCATTCCACATCTGGTGTTGGGCGTGGCCTTGCTGCGCACCTTCTCGCTGATCGGCGCGACCGGCAGCTTCTTCTGGCTGGCGCTGGCGCATGTGGTCATCATCACGCCCTATGTGCTGCGGCTGGTGCTGGCCTCGGTTGAGGGCAGCGACCGCAGCGCCGAGCAGGCGGCCCTCTCCCTGGGCGCAAGCCAGGCGACGGTGTTTGTGCGCGTCACGCTGCCGATGATCCTGCCTGGCGTTACCGGCGGCTGGCTGCTCGCTTTCATCAACAGCTTCGATGAGGTGACCATGTCGATCTTTGTCACCGCGCCCTCCACCGTGACCTTGCCGGTGCGGATGTACATGTATGCGACCGAGTCGATAGACCCCTTGATGGCGGCCGTCTCGGCCCTCATGGTGGCGCTCACGGCTGTGGCCATGCTGGTGCTGGACCGCATCTACGGCCTCGACAAGATCCTGGTCGGACACAAATGAAATCAACCATTGAAATTGCCGGGGTGAGCCACAAGCCTGCAGCCCTGCTTCACCGCCTGGCCGAAGGCAACCGCAAACCGGTGAACTTTGTGCTCAATGGGCAAGCCCTGAAGGCCCTGGCCGGCGACACCGTGCTGACGGCGGTGCTGACGCACAGCGCGCAGTTGCGCTTCAGCGAATTCAGCGGCGAGCCGCGCGCCGGCTTTTGCATGATGGGCGCTTGCCAGGACTGCTGGGTCGCGACCGAATCGGGCCGGCGCCTGCGTGCCTGCAGCACCTTCATTGAAGAAGGCATGCGGCTGGTGACTGGCGCGGAGGGACCGGTATGAGCACGCAGGCGGTGATTGTGGGCGCCGGCCCGGCCGGCGTGCGCGCTGCCGAGGCGCTGGTGGCGCATGGCCTGCGTCCCGTGGTGGTGGACGAAGCGCCGCGCTGGGGCGGGCAGATCTACCGCCAGCCGCCCGCGGGTTTCTCGCGGTCCAAAGAGGCGCTGTATGGTTTTGATGCCGGGCGCGCCGAAACGGTGCATGAGGCCATGGCCGGCATCCTGGACAAGGTTGATTACCGCCCCGACACCCTGGTCTGGAGCGCTGAAGGCGGCAAGCTCGACTTGCTTCATCACGGGCTGATGAGCACGCTGCCCTACAGCCATCTCATCGTTGCCACCGGTGCGGCGGACCGTGTCCTGCCTTTTCCCGGCTGGACTTTGCCTGGCGTCTACACGCTGGGCGCCGCGCAGGTGGCCCTGAAATTCCAGGGCTGCGCGATCGGTTCGCGCGTGGTGTTTGCCGGCACCGGGCCGCTGCTGTATTTAATTGCTTGCCAGTACGCCAGGGCCGGCGCCAATGTTGCGGCGGTGCTTGATACAGCCAGTTTTGCAGGCAAGGCCGCCGCCGTGCCCGCCATGCTGCGCCAGCCGGCGCTGTTGGCCAAGGGCCTTTATTACCTGGGCTGGTTGCGCATGCATGGCATCGCGGTGCACCAGGGCGTAGAACTGGTACGCGCCACAGGCGACGAACGCGTGCAGGCGATGCACTGGCGCAAGGCCGGCCGAACGCATGAGATCGCCTGCGACGGCGTGGGTTTTGGCTACGCGCTGCGGCCCGAAACGCAACTGGCCGATTTGCTGGGCTGCCGTTTTCGCTATGACAGCCTGCAGCGTGGCGCATTGCCCGAGCGCGACGCCATGGGCCGCTCCAGCGTGGCAGGTGTTTACCTGGCCGGCGATGGTGCCGGCATCATGGGCGCTGATGCCGCGGAATGGGCTGGCGAGCGTGCCGCGCTGGCGCTGCTGGCGGACACCGGGCACAGGATCGATGTGGCACGCGCGGCCTCGCTCGAAAACCAGCTTTCGCGTACGGCGGTCTTTCGCCGGGGGCTGGAGCGCGCCTTTCCGTTTCCCGCTGGTTGGGCTGCAGCCGCCCCTGATGAACTGGTGGTCTGCCGCTGTGAAGAAATCACCGCAGGTGAGCTGCGCCAGTGCGTGGCCGACACCGGCGCGCGCGAGATAAACCGCCTCAAGGCGCTGACGCGGGTGGGCATGGGGCGCTGCCAGGGTCGTACCTGCAGCGTGGCGGCGGCGGAAATCCTTGCACAGGCCTGCGGGGTACAGCCTGATGGCGTCGGCCGGCTGCGCGGGCAGGCGCCCATCAAGCCGCTGCCGTTTTCGGCCATGGCCGACCAGGCGATGAAGCAGGAGGGCGTGTAATGGAATGCGTCACGGCAGACGTTGCGATTGTGGGCGGCGGCATCATGGGCTCGTCGGCGGCGCTGTTCCTGCGCCGTATGGGTTTGTCGGTCGTGCTGCTCGAGCGTGACCTGTGCGGTTCGCGCTCCAGCGGTGTCAACTACGGCGGCGTGCGCCGCCAGGGCCGGCCGATCAGCCAGCTGCCGCTTTCGCAGCGCGCGCAGGGCTTGTGGACGCAATTGCCCGAACTGATCGGCATCGACGGCGAATACCTCCCTTCGGGGCACCTCAAGATCGCGCGCAGCGAAGCCGACATGGTCTCGCTCGAAAGCTACCGCGAGCGCACGTTGGGCTTCGGCATGGATTTGCAGATGCTCTCCATGCGGGCCTTGCGCGAACGCTGCCCGTGGCTGGGAAAAGCTGCCATAGGCGCCTCGCTGTGCCCTGGTGACGGGCAGGCCAACCCGCGCCTCGTGTCGCCGGCCTTTGCAATGGCCGCGCGCAAGCTCGGCGCCGACGTACGCGAACAGACCCGGGTGGACGAAGTGGCACGCGACGGAGCGGTGTTTGTACTGCGCTCGGGCGATGCGCTGGAGGTTCGCGCCAGACACCTGCTCAATTGCGCAGGCGCCTGGGCAGGCGCCCTCGCGGCGCAGTTCGGTGAGCCCGTGCCCATGGAGGCCGGCCATCCCGAGATGTCGGTGACCGAACCGCTGCCCGCATTCATGAATCTCAGCCTCGGCGTGGAGGGCGGCGGTGTCTATGCCCGCCAGGTGGCGCGCGGCAACTGCGTCATCGGCGGCGGCCGGGGTTATGCACTGGATGACCAGCGTGCCCGCGCACAGCGCAGCGGCCTGTCCGGCCTGATGCAGCAAACCGTCGAGCTGCTGCCGGCGCTGAAACACGCGCACATCATCCGCACCTGGAGCGGCACCGAAGGCTACCTGCCCGACCGCCAGCCGGTGATAGGGCCGAGCGCCACCACACCGGGCCTGATTCATGCATTCGGATTCGCCGGGGGCGGCTTCCAGCTGGGGCCGGGCGTGGGTGCGGTGCTGGCCGACCTGGTGTGTGAGGGCCGCAGCGCCACGCCAATTGACGCTTTTTCGATTGAACGCTTTTCCGCAAACTCGCGTGCGACAACCGCCGGGCTCGTTTCTTCCTCCGTTGTCTAGTCCTCTTTCACAGTCCTTCTCGATTTCACTGCCTTCACTTCACCAACGCCACCAGGAGCTTTCCATGAACATCTCCCTACGATTCCTGACCGCCCGCGCTACAGCGGTGTCGCTTGCTGTTGCAGCCGCCGGCCTGGCCGGCGGAAACGCCATGGCCCAGACCAAGACGCTGTACATCGGCATGAACGGCGGCACCATGGAAAAAACCTACACCGAGAACGTCTTCGGCGCGTTCGAGAAGGCCAACAACGTCAAGGTCGTGGTCGTGCCCGGCACCTCGTCAGATATCCTGGCCAAGGCGCAGGCCAACAAGGACAACCCGCAGATGCACGTGATGTTCCTGGACGACGGCATCATGTACCGCGCTATCGGCATGGGCCTGTGCGAGAAGATGCAGGCCACCCCTGTGCTGAATGACCTGTTTCCCACGGCACGCTTCAAGGGTGACATGGCCGCCGGCGTCAACATCGGCATGACCGGCATTGCCTACAACAAGAAGATGTTCACCGAAAAAGGCTGGGCGCCGCCCACCTCGTGGATGGACATGGCCAACCCGAAGTACAAGGGCAAGGTGGTGTTCCAGTCGCTGTCGTCGTCGACCTTCGGCCTGCACGGCTTCCTGTTGTTCAACCGTATCCAGGGCGGCAATGACAAGAACGTGGAGCCCGGCTTCAAGGCCTGGCCCACCACCATAGGCCCCAACGTGCTCGAGTACATCCCGAGCTCGGCCAAGATCGCTGAAATGGTGCAAACCGGCGAGGCCGCGATGTTCCCGCTCACCCCCACCGCCGTCGGCGTGCTCAAGGAAAAAGGCCTGCCCGTGGAATACGTGCAACCCAAGGAAGGCTCTGCCGTGCTGACGGTCGGTGAATGCGTGATCGCGAAGAACAGCGAACCCGCGCTGGCCCACAAACTGGCGCAGTACCTGCTGTCGCCTGAGGCGCAGGCTGCGGCGCTGGAGTTTGGCGACCAGATTCCGTCCAACCCCAAAACCAAGGCCAGCGGCAAAGCCGCGGCGCTGGTAAGCCAGATGAATGTTTATATGAAAACGGCGACCACGGTGGACTGGGATGCCATCAACGAGAACCGCCCGGCCTGGAATGCGCGCTGGAACAAGACGGTCGAGCGCTGATCATCCATTGCCTGCACCTTTCGCAGGCGCGTGCTAAAACCCGAAGCGGGCTTTTCGGGCCACTTCGGGTTTTATGATTTTTGGGCCGCAAGCCCAGTAAAGACGAGCGCAAGCAGCTATTAAATTTATAGCAATCTAGTCGCGCCGACCGCGCAGCAAACGCAAACCATTGCCCACCACCAGCAGGCTGGCGCCCATGTCGGCAAACACCGCCATCCACATCGTCGCCGTGCCGAAGATGGCCAGCAGCAGGAAGATGCCTTTGATGCCCAGCGCCAGGCTGATGTTCTGCCACAGGATGGCATGCGTGCTTTTTGACAGCCGCACCGTTTCGGCCACACGCTCCAGGTTGTCGTTCATGATCACCACGTCGGCCGCTTCCATGGCTGTGTCGGCGCCGGCGCCGCCCATGGCGAAGCCGATGTCGGCCTGCGCCAGCGCGGGCGCGTCGTTGATGCCGTCGCCTGTCATGCCGGTGGCGCCGTAGTGCCGCTGCATTTCCCTGATGGCTTCGAGCTTGGCCTCGGGTAGCAGGTCGCCGCGCGCGTCGCTGATGCCGGCCTGCGAAGCGATGGCTTGCGCGGTGGCGGCATTGTCACCGGTCAGCATCACGGGCGTGACGCCCAGGGCCTGCAGGTCGGCAATCGCCCGCCGGGACGTTGGCTTGATGGTGTCTGCCACTGCGAACAGGGCCAGCACGCGCGTGCCGTCGGCCAGCAGCGTCACAGTGCGGCCTTGCTGTTCATGCCGGGCGAGTTCGGTTTCCAGTTCCACACCGCACAGGCCCAACTCATGGATGAGGCGGTGATTGCCCAACACGAGGCGCTGGCCCTGGGCCGTTCCCTCAACGCCACGGCCCGGCAGGGCCTTGAAGGCTTGTACCTCGGCGGCATCGGTGTTCAGTCCCGCCGCAATCGCTTTGGACACCGGATGATCAGATCGTGAGGCCATGCCGGCGGCCAGCTGTGCGGCCATCGCTGCGTCGGCATTGCCCCAGGTGCGCCAATCCACCAACCGGGGCTTGCCCTCCGTGAGGGTACCGGTCTTGTCGAGCGCGATGGCTTTGAGCAGGCGCGCCTGCTCGAGGTAGGTGCCGCCCTTGATCAGGATGCCCCGGCGCGCGGCGGCCGAGAGTCCGCTCACCACCGTGACTGGCGTGGAAATTACCAGCGCGCAGGGGCAGGCGATCACCAGCAGTACCAGCGCCTTGTATGCCGACTCTTGCCAGCTCAGGCCCGCCAGCAGCGGCATCAGCACGGCGACGGCAACGGCGATGGCGAACACTGCCGGCGTGTAGACGGCGGCAAAGCGGTCGACAAAACGTTGCGTGGGCGCGCGGCTGCCCTGGGCCTGCTCGACGGCGTGGATGATGCGTGCCAGCGTGGTGTTGCCGGCCGCCGCCGTGACGCGGATTTCCATCTCACCGGTTTCGTTGATGGTGCCAGCAAAGACGGTGTCGCCCGGCTCCTTGTCGACCGGAATGCTTTCGCCGGTGATGGGCGCCTGGTTGACCGCGCTGCTGCCCTGGGTCACCAGGCCGTCCAGCGGTACGCGCTCGCCGGGGCGTATGCGCACCAGGGCCTGCAGCGGCACGGCGGCCACCGGCGTGTTGGCCCACGCGCCACCTTCGCCCTGCATCAAGGCCTGCTCTGGTGCCATGTCCAGCAGGCCCTTGATGGCATTGCGCGCGCGATCCACGGCTTTGGCTTCGATCAGCTCGGCAATGGCATAGAGCGCCATCACCATCGCGGCTTCCGGCCACTGGCCGATCAGGAAAGCACCGGTGACGGCGACCGACATCAGGGCATTGATGTTGAGCTTGCCGCGCAGCAGGGCGGCCATGCCCTTTTTATAGGTGTCCAGGCCGGCCAGGCCAATGGCCAGCGCCGCCACCGCCATGCCGGCGATTTTCCAGGCCAGCAGCTCGGGTGCAAAAAAAGACACAGCCTCGGCGCCCACGGCCAGCACCAGCGCCGCGGCCAGGCGGGTGACACCGCTGCCAAAACCGCCGAAACCGCCATCATGGCCGTGGTCGTGCCCATGCCCCTCATGGTCGTGGCCGCCTGCATGCGCGTTGGCACCCGTCTGGGCAGGCTGCGGGTCAAACCCGGCCTTGCGGATGGCGTCCAGGGCAGTCGCACAGGCCTCTTCGCTGGCGTCTATTCGTAGCGTACGTGCACCCAGCTGGAAACCCAGGGACCGGATACCGGCGATCGGCTCCAGCGCGCGGCGGATGTCAGACTCTTCGGCGCTGCAATCCATGGTGGCGATGCGGAAAATCCGCCCCGCGGCACCGGCGGCATTGGATACAGGTGCGTGTGCGGCGTGGGCGCCGCCACAGCAGTCGCCGGTAGGGGCATCCACGCCGGAAACAAGGGTTTTTTCAGATTTCATGGCCTAATTGGAAACCCTGTAGCGGCCTTAGAGTCAAGCTGGCTGCTGAAGTGACCCTACAGCAATGTTGGGACGATGTTCAAGGAGTCGCCATGAAAATCGGAGAACTGGCCAAAACCGCGCAGACCCAGACGGAAACCATCCGTTACTACGAACGTGAGGGTCTGTTACCCGAAGCCGCGCGCACCGACGCCAATTACCGTATTTATGACGAAAGCCATGTGCAGCGCCTGGCCTTCATACGCCACTGCCGGTCGCTGGACATGACGCTGGCGGAAATTCGCGCATTGCTGAACTTCAAGGATGCGCCGGCCGGCAGCTGCGACGACGTCAACAGCCTGCTGGACGAGCACATCAGCCACGTCGCCACCCGCATCCGCGAACTCAAGGCACTGGAAAAAGACCTCAAGGTTTTGCGTGATCAGTGTGCCAGCGGCCAGGCCGGGGGCGACTGCGGCATCCTCAGCGGCCTGGAAAAAGCTGCACTGCGGCAAAGCCAGAACCGTACCCCTGCCGGGCGCGGCCATGCGCATATCCACGGCGCGCACCCGCAGGTCGGTGTGCCCGCCAAAGAAGAGGGCCGCCAAAAGCCCGCTACCGGCAAGGCGGCTGCCGAGCGCAAGTGACGAAACGCGGCCCGGTATTTTTACAAAGCACTTGCTTGCTAAAAATATCGGGTTTTGCTAAGGTCCGTCCTTATGGACAAACCTGCCGCGCGTTCGCGACCTGCCGCACGCGCTCATACCCCTTCGAAAACCGAAACCGGCAGCGCTGAAAAGCGTCCGCGCGGCCGGCCGCGCAAAACCCTGGACGAACGCGACGACGGCAACCGGCGGGTCGAACTCGTCAATGCGGCCGCCCGGTTGTTCCGGAAAAAAGGCTTTGACGCCACCAGCACGCGCGACATCGCGGCGGCCGTCGGCATGCACAGCGGCTCGCCCTTCTATCACTTCAAAAGCAAGGGCGCGCTGCTCCATGCCGTGATGGAAGAGGGCATGCGCTCGGCGATTCAGCGCCAGGCCGCGGCCTTGCAGGCGGCGGGGCTCTCTACCGCTGAGGCGCCAGCGCTGCTGCACGTGCTGATCCGCAATCACTTTGACGTCTTGCTGGGCCCCGGCAGCGACTTCATCCCTGTGATGCTTTACGAGTCGCGTTCGATCACAGCCCGGCAGCGCAACCTGCTGGCCAGACTGCAAAGCGACTACGAAGCTGTCTGGGAGCCCGTGCTGAAGGCGCTGGCCGCGGCAGGGCAACTCAAGGGGCCGGTGAAGCTGTCGCGCCTTCTGATCTTTGGGGCACTCAACTGGTCGGTGCAGTGGTTTGATGCAAAGAAAGACGCGTCACTGGACGATCTGGCGGATGCGGCCATGGCGCTGTTCATTGGAGAAAAGACTCCGAAATCCCCGGCAAGAAAGGTCCGCGCATGAGTTACCAGTCCGTGTTCCAACCCGGCCTCTTTGCCGGTCAGGTCATCGTTGTCACAGGCGGTGGCTCCGGTATTGGCCGCTGCATCGCGCATGAACTCGCCGCGCTGGGCGCGCATGTGGTGCTGATAGGCAGGAATATCGAGAAACTGCACAGCGTGGCCGGTGAGATCGTGGCGCAAGGCGGGCGCGTGAGTTTCCACCCCTGTGACATCCGCCAGGAAGAGGCTGTCAAAACCACCATCACCGCCATCGTGGTGGCACAGGGCCGTATCGATGGGCTTGTCAACAACGCGGGCGGTCAGTACATCACGCCGCTGGAGTCCATCAGCGCCAAAGGCTGGGAGGCCGTGATCAACACCAACCTGACAGGCGGATTTTTGATGGCGCGCGAATGCTACCTGCAAGCCATGCAGGAAAAAGGCGGCAGCATCGTGAACATCGTGGCCGACATGTGGGGTTCCATGCCCAGCATGGGCCACAGCGGCGCCGCGCGCGCCGGCATGGTCAGCTTCACCGAAACCGCGGCGGCCGAATGGGCCCGTAGCGGCGTGCGGGTGAACGCGGTGGCACCCGGATACATCGCCTCCAGCGGCATGGACCACTACCCGCCAGAGGCCGGCCCCATGCTGCGCGAGATGCGCCATACGGTGCCACTGGGCCGCTTCGGCACCGAAAGTGAAACCTCGGCGGCCGTCGTCTTCCTGCTCAGCAAGGCCGCCAACTTCATCAGCGGCAGCACCTTGCGTGTCGACGGCGCCCGGCCCCAGGTGCGCATGGGCTGGCCCATGAAGCGGCCCGATGCCGAGGCTTTGCAGCGCGATGCGATCAAACCTTTCGACGGTTTTCACCTGGCGGGGACCCCCAAGGTTTTCCAGTCATGACGCTGTTCCATTCCGCGTGGAATGCGCAATCGCCCCAAGCCATGCAGCGGCGTGAGGCGATGCTGTCGCGCATCGCCGCATTGCGCGCGCTGGAAGAGTGCAGCGCCGCCGCCTCCGCCAAATCACGGCCCGCCTTCGACAAGCGTGGCCAGCTCTTGCCGCGTGAACGGGTGGCGCTGCTGCTGGATGCCGGCGCGCCCTGGCTGGGTCTGTGTTCCCTCGCGGGTTATTTGCAGGACAACAAGGATGCAGCTCAGTCGGTGCCGGGCGGCGGCGTGGTGGCCGGCATCGGCTTTGTGAGCGGCGTGCGCTGCATGGTGGTGGCCAGTGACTCGGGCATAGAAGCCGGTGCCGTCCAGGCCATGGGGCTGGAAAAGATCCTGCGCATGCAGGAGATTGCGCTGCAAAACAAGCTGCCCTTTATCCACCTGGTGGAAAGTGCGGGCGCCAACCTCATGCGCTACCGGGTCGAAGGCTTTGTGCACGGCGGCAGCCTCTTTCGCAACCTGGCGCGGCTGTCGGCGGCGGGCATTCCCGTCATCACTGTGCAGCACGGTTCGGGCACGGCGGGCGGTGCTTATATGCCGGGCCTGAGCGATGTGGTCATCATGGTGCGCAAGCGCTCCCGCGCTTTCCTTGCCGGCCCGCCACTGTTGATGGCCGCTACCGGCGAAGTCGCCACCGAGGAGGAACTGGGCGGCGCCGAAATGCATACCGCCGTGTCGGGCCTGGGTGAGCATCTGGCCGATGACGATTGCCATGCGCTGGGGCTGGCGCGCCAGGTAGTGGCCCGTACTTCTTGGTCAAATCGGGCAGCAGGAAAAGCAGGGCGGGCGCAAGCAGCTACTAATTCAATAGCAAACACCGATCTCCTCCGTGAGCCGATTTACCCGCCCGACGAGCTGCTGGGCCTGGTTCCTGGCGACCTGCGCCAGCCGCTGGACATGCACGAGGTCATCGCTCGGCTGGTGGATGGCTCCGACTTTCTGCCTTTCAAGGCGCTTTATGGCGCGGCCACGGTGTGCGTGCAGGCATCGATTGACGGCCATGCCGTCGGCATCATCAGCAACAATGGCCCGATTGACGTGGCTGGCGCCAACAAGGCCACGCACTTCATCCAGCTGATGTGCCAGCTGGGCCACCCCCTCATCTACCTGCAGAACACCACCGGCTATATGGTGGGCAAGGAGAGCGAGCAGGACGGCATGATCAAGCACGGCTCCAAGATGATCCAGGCGGTGACCAATGCCGCCGTCCCGCAAATCACCATCCAGTGCGGCGCTTCATTTGGCGCGGGCAACTACGGCATGTGCGGCCGCGGCTACGCGCCGCGCTTTCTCTTCACCTGGCCCGGCGCCAAAACGGCGGTGATGGGCGGTGAACAGGCCGCGCGCACCATGCAGATCGTGGGCGAGGCGGCCCTGGCGCGCAAAGGCATTGCGCCGGACCCGGCCCAGTCGCAAGCCCAGTACGACAAGATTGTCGCCATGTTCGAGGCGCAGGCCGATGTGTTCTACACCTCGGGCCTGATGCTGGACGACGGCGTCATTGACCCGCGCGACACACGCGCGGTGCTGGCACAGTGCCTGGCAATGTGCGCCGAGGCCGATGCGCGGCAGCTCAGGCCCATGCAGTTTGGCGTGGCGCGCATGTAGACCGCCTGCAAAAAAGAACCGGAGACAACGAAATGCAATACACACACGAACACCTTGAAATCCAGAAAACCCTGAAGCGGTTCATTGACGCCGAGATCAACCCGCACGTCGATGAATGGGAAGCCGCTGAAATCTTTCCTGCGCATGAAGTGTTCAAGAAGCTCGGCAACCTGGGCATGCTGGGCCTGACCAAGTCTGAGGAATACGGCGGCGCGGGCCTGGACTACTCCTACGCCATGGCCATGGCCGAAGCGCTGGGCCACATTGATTGCGGCGGCGTCCCCATGGCCATTGGCGTGCAGACCGACATGTGCACGCCAGCACTGGCGCGCTTCGGCAGCGACGAGCTCAAGCGCGAATTCCTCGCTCCAGCGATTGCCGGCGATGCCGTCGGCTGCGTCGGTGTGAGCGAGCCGGGTGCGGGCAGCGATGTCGCCTCCATCAAGAGCCATGCCCGTAAGGACGGCGGCGACTACATCATCAGCGGCCAGAAGATGTGGATCACCAACAGCCTGCAGGCCGATTGGATGTGCATGCTGGTCAACACCGGCGAAGGCCCTGTGCACAAAAACAAGAGCCTGGTCATGGTGCCCATGCGCGACAAGGGCAAGCTGCGTAAAGGCATTGAAGCGGCCAGAAAGATCAAAAAAATCGGCATGAACTCATCCGACACCGGCCTGATCTACTTTGACGAAGTGCGTGTGCCGCAGCGCTATTTGATCGGCAGCGAAGGCTCGGGCTTTGTCTACCAGATGATGCAGTTCCAGGAAGAGCGACTGTGGTGCGCGGCCAGCTGCATCCAGTCGCTGTCCAACTGTATTGAATGGACGGTCGAGTGGGCGCACGAGCGCAAGCTTTTCGGCGCCACGCTGGCCGACCAGCAATGGGTGCAGTTCAAGTTGGCCGAAATGAAGACCGAAGTCGAGAGCCTGCGCGCCATGACTTACCGCGCCTGCGAGCTCTATGTGCAGGGCCAGGACGTAACCGAGCTCGCCTCCATGGCCAAGCTCAAGGCCGGGCGGCTCAACCGCCTGGTGCCCGACACCTGCCTGCAGTTCTGGGGCGGCATGGGCTATACCTGGGAAAACAAAGTGGCGCGCATGTTCCGCGACGGCCGGCTCGGCTCCATAGGCGGCGGGGCCGACGAAGTCATGATGGGGATCATCGCCAAGATGATGGGCGTGGCCAAGTCCGGCAAAAAGGGTGGCTGAGTTCATGGCCATGCCTGGCGCACGGGGCGGGACATCCGCATGAAAAAAATCCGCTGCCTGCTGGTGGCCAACCGCGGGGAGATTGCCCGCCGCATCATGCGCACCGCGCGAACCATGGGCATGCAGACGGTGGCGGTGTATTCAGGCGCCGATGCCGGTGCGCTGCATGTGCAGGAGGCGGACATCGCATGTGCGCTGGGAGGTGTCAGTTCGGCCGATTCCTATCTGCGCATCGACAAACTGGTTGCTGCGGCCCAGGCCAGCGGCGCCGATGCGGTGCATCCGGGCTACGGCTTCCTCAGCGAGAACGCCGCCTTTGCCGACGCGGTGATTGCTGCGGGGCTGACCTGGGTGGGGCCGCCGCCGGCCGCGATCCGGCAGCTTGGCAGCAAGTCGGCTGCCAAGCAACTCGCCGCGGCGCAAGGCGTACCCTGCCTGCCGGGCTACCAGGGTCATGACCAGTCCGACGCGCGCTTTGAAGCCGAGGCCACGGGCATCGGTTACCCGCTGATGGTCAAGGCCGTGGCGGGCGGCGGCGGGCGCGGCATGCGGCTGGTACGGGATGCCGCGCACCTTTCGACGGCGCTGCAAAGCGCCCGTTCTGAAGCGCTCTCGGCCTTTGGCAGCGGGGAGCTGCTGATGGAACGGGCTTTGTTGAATCCACGCCATGTCGAGGTGCAGGTGTTTGCCGACGCCTACGGCCATTGCATTCACCTGGGAGAGCGAGACTGCTCGGTGCAGCGCCGCCACCAGAAGATCATCGAAGAAACGCCCAGCCCGGCGGTGGATGCTGCACTGCGTGCGCGCATGTGTGGGGCGGCGGTCGCGCTGGCGCAAGCCGCGGGTTATGTGGGTGCAGGGACGGTGGAGTTTCTGGTGGAGGGTGCAGATTTTTTCCTCATGGAGATGAACACGCGCCTGCAGGTTGAGCATCCCGTCACTGAAGCAGTCACGGGCCTTGATCTCGTCGAATGGCAGCTGCGCGTAGCGCAAGGCGAGCCGCTGTCTCTTGCGCAGGATCAGGTGGGGTTTAGCGGTCATGCGATTGAAGTGCGCCTGTGTGCCGAAGACGAGAATTTCACGCCGCACACGGGCACGGTCGGGCGCTTTCGTGAACCCGGCGATGTGCGCTTTGACCACGCGCTGTTCGAAGGCCAGGTCGTGTCGCCGCACTACGACTCGATGTTGGGCAAGCTGGTGGCCCATGCTGCGACACGTGAGCAAGCCATAGACCAACTGGTGGCGGCGCTGGGCCGTACCGAAGTGCTGGGCCTGCCCACCAACCGGAAGTTTTTGTCGGCTTGCCTGACCCATCCGGTGTTCCGCGCCGGGCATGCGCTGATTCCTTTTCTTGCGGAGCAGGGCGATGCGATACGCGGAATGCTACAAAAAGAGGAGCTGCTTGCGCTGGTCCCGTATGGCCTGGTGGCCATTTTATCTCAGCATATTGACTCAAAAAGCACCGCAAATAGCCTGCCGTGCCCGTTTCCCAGACCGGTCCGGCTGCGCCACCGCGCGCAGCTGCTGGACCTGCGCGTACGTGAGCTGGGCGGGGGTGCGCTGGAAATCGAAACGGGTGGCGAGGTGTCGCAGGCGGTGATCACACAGGGACCTGGTGGTGCTCTGACGGCAGGCACGGGCCGGACCGGGCGGCGCATATCGGCGGTGCGCCTGAAGGAATCTGCCGGGCAACCCGGTGCACGCTGGCATGTGCAGACGGGCTCTGTGGACCTGTTTCTGGAAGATGCCACGTTGGAGCCGGCAGCATCCGGCGGTGTTGCAGCCGCGCGAGAATTGCGAGCGCCCTTCAACGGCAAGGTGATTGCGGTCCATGCGGCGCCCGGGCAGGCCGTGAAGCGCGGCGACACGCTGCTGGTGATTGAGTCCATGAAGCTGGAACACGCGGTCAATGCCTCGCACGATGCCGTGCTGGCGGCTGTGATGGCAGAGGTAGGCCAGCAAACAAGTACCGGGCAAGTGTTGCTGAGGTTCGATGAGGCCAAAGCATGAGAACCCGGAAAATCAGCACAGATTTCGCTGCACGACAATTGACACCATGACCAAAGCACAGCCCACCCCCGCCGGCGCGATTGAGTTCGAGCCGGAATTTGTCGCCAGCCTCAAAGAGTTGTTTGAGGAAAAAATCGTTTTCAACAAGTTGCTGGGGCTCAAGATCACCTCGGTGACGGCCGAGCGGGTCACTGCCCGTATCGACATGCGCAACGAGCTGATCGGCCACTACGCCCACAACCGCATCCACGGCGGTGTGATCAGCGCCGGACTGGACGCCATGGGCGGGCTCGCCGTGATGGCGGCCATAGGCGCGCGCCACATGGACGAATCGCCGATGCAACGGCTGCACCGCTTTGCCAAACTGGGCACCATCGATCTGCGGGTGGATTATTTGCGGCCTGGCATCAGTGAGTTTTTTGAGTTGCGGGCTGAGGTGATGCGGCTGGGGTCTCGGGTGGCGAGTACGAGGATGGAGTTTCTGGGGGCTGACGGGAAACTGTTTTCTACTGGGGCTGGGGCTTATATCGTTTCTTAGTTTTCTTGGCCGGCTCTTACTCCGGCCTTAGCGCTCTTTGCTGAGGGTTGCTGGCCGGGGTCGCCCGGCAGCGACTCACTTTTCTTTGCTTCGCCAAAGAAAAGTAAGCAAAAGAAAGGCGACCCTGGTTCCTGCGTCCCTGCGCTGCGCTACGGGCAACCTGCGGTGCTCGGTCCAGCCGGGGTCAAAAACAACTCGCTTCGCTCAAACAAGTTTTTGCCCTAATCCGTCTGGCCCTGCGCTCCTCGGCGCATACACAAGGGGGGTGGAGACAGGAATACCAAACAGCCGAAGACAAGACCCCGAATACCGGAAGAAACAAGGACACGCCATGGCGTGTCCTTGTTGGTATTTGTCTTTGGTATTGGTATTCGGTTCCCGCTCCCGCTAGCCCCTTCTGTCTGCGCCGAGGAGCGCAGGTTCAGGCGGATCAGGGATCGCGATTGTCTGAGCCGAAGGCGAGTTCGAGCGAGACCCCGCCTGGACCGAGCACCGCAGGTTGCCCGAAGCGAAGCGTAGGGTCGCAGACAGCAGGGTCGCCTTTTCTTTGCTTACTTTCTTTTGGCGAAGCAAAAGAAAGTGAGTTGCATGCCGGGCAACCCCCGGCCAGCTACCCTCAGCAGAGAGCGCAAAGGCCGGAGCAAGACCAGGCACAAGCTAAGCCGGTCCCTCATAACCCAAAGCATTGAGAAACTCCCTGCGCCACCAATGCACATCGCGTTCGCGGATGGTCTTGAGCAGCTTCTGATGCCGGGCCTGGCGTTCTTCCAGGGGCATTTGAAGCGCACGTTGTACCGTATCCGCAGTGCCGTCGATGTCGTAGGGATTGACCAGCAGCGCGTCTTCGAGCTGCTCGGCAGCCCCCGCAAAGCGGGACAGCACCAGCACCCCGGGGTCGGCCGGGTCTTGCGCGGCGATGAATTCCTTGGCCACCAGGTTCATGCCGTCGCGCAGCGGTGTGACCAGCGCCACCCGCGCCACGCGGTACAAGCCCGGCAGGCGCTTGCGCGCCACGTTGCGGTGGATGTAGCGAACGGGCATCCAGTCGAGCTCGCCGAAATTGCCGTTGATGGCGCCGCACAGGCTTTCCAGTTCCTGCAGCAGATCGGTGTAGGTGCCCATGTCTTCACGGCTGGGCGAGGCGATCTGGATCAGCGTGGCGCTGCGGAGATTTTCCGGGTACTTTTTCAGCAAGGTTTCAAACGTCCGCAGCCGCTGCGGCAAACCCTTGGAGTAGTCGAGCCGCTCCACACCCAGCAGCAGTTTGCGGCGTGAATACTCTTCCTTCATGCGCTCGTACATGTCGCGCGCATCCTGCGCGTGCGTGAGCGCCGCGAACTCGTCCACGTCTATGCCGATGGGAAAAGCGCCGGCGCGCACAGTGCGATGAAAGGCCCTGAAGCGGTTGTCGCCCAGCGCCACCGCGCCGGCTTCGGCCTGCACATAGCGCGAGAAGTGCAGCAGGTCGTTTTCACTCTGGAAACCGACCAGGTCGTAGGCGAATAGTGCACGCATCAGCCATTCGTGCTGGGGAATGGCCGCCAGCACCTGCTGCGGTGGCAACGGAATGTGCAGGAAAAATCCGATGCGGTTGTTGCAGCCCATGGCGCGCAATTCGGCCGCCATGGGAATCAGGTGGTAGTCGTGGATCCAGATGATGTCGTCGGGCTGCAGCAGGCTCATGAGCTTGTGCGCAAACAGCCGGTTCACGCGGCGGTAGGCCTCGATGAAGCCCGCGTCAAAACGGGCCAGGTCCAGCCGGTAATGAAACACCGGCCAGAGCACGCCGTTGCTGTAGCCCAGGTAATAGCCCGCATGGTCTTCGGCCGACAGGTCCACCGTGGCCAGCTTGATGTTGCCCGCCTGCTGTACATGCAACTCGCCTTCACCGGCGGCACCGCCTTCAACCACCGTGCCGCTCCAGCCAAACCACAGCCCACCGGTAGCGTTCAGCGCGTCCCCGAGTGCCACAGCAAGCCCACCGGCCGCCGCTTTGCGCGGATCCGCCACGCGATTCGAGACGACAACAAGCCGACTCATACTTGAGATTCCCACGGGGTGGACAAGCGGACGGCAGCATTGATGATCCCCACCATCGAATACGTCTGCGGAAAATTCCCCCACATCTCGCGGGTCACGGGATGCGTGTCTTCCGAGAGCAGGCCCACATGGTTGCGGGCGGCCAGCATGGTGTTGAAGATCTCGCGAGCCTGCTCCTTGCGGCCTATGCGTGCCAGCGCGTCGATGCGCCAGAAGGTGCAGATGTTGAAGGCGGTTTCGGGCTTGCCGAAATCGTCCGGCGCCTCATAGCGGCGCATGTAGGGGCCGTCGCACAAATGGGTTTCCAGTGCGTCCACCGTGGCGACAAAGCGCGGGTCTTTGGGGTCGATAAAACCCACTTCAATCATCAAGAGCACGCTGGCATCGAGGTCGCGGCCGCCAAAGCTTTCAGCAAAGGCCTGGCGTTCTTCGCTCCAGGACTCGCGCAGGATACGTTCCTGCATCACTGCCGCATGGCGGCGCCAGTAGTCGGCCCGATCCTGCAGCTTGAGCACCAGCGCGATCTTGGCCAGCCGGTCGCAGGCGGCCCAGCACATCAGGGCCGATGAGGTGTGAATGCGTGCACGCGTGCGCAGCTCCCACATGCCGGCATCTGGCTTGTCATAGCTGAGCACGGCCTGCTCGCCAACTTCCTCTAGCCGCTTGAACTCGGCAATGCCGGCGCGGTGCAACAGGCGATGGTCGTGAAAAGCCTGGGCCGCGCCCAGCACCACATTGCCGTAGACGTCGTGCTGGAAATGCTCCTGCGCCTGGTTTCCCACGCGAACCGGTCCCATGCCGCGGTATCCGCCCAGGTGCAACATGGTGGATTCGGGAAGCTCGCGCTCCAGTCCGATGCCATACAGCGGCTGGATGTGCCCGCCCTTGGACTGCACCACCACGTTGGCGAGCCAGCGCAGGTAGTCTTCCATGGTGCCGACTTCCGAGAGGCTGTTGAGTGCGCGCACCACAAAAAAGGCGTCGCGCAGCCAGCAATAACGGTAGTCCCAGTTGCGCTGGCTGCCGGGTGCCTCGGGAATGCTGGTAGTCATGGCGGCGACGATGGCGCCGGTGTCTTCAAAGAGCGAAAGCTTGAGCGTGATGGCTGCGCGTATCACGGCCTCCTGCCATTCCAGCGGAATGTGCAGGCGCTGGCTCCATTTCTTCCAGTAGGAAATGGTTTCCTGCTCAAACAGGCGCGCCGTGTCGGCAATGCCATCGGGCAGCGACTCGTCGGCGCCGAGCAAAAAATTATGCTCACGTGTCAGCACAAAAGGCTGTTTCGACAGCAGGTGCGAAATCGACACGTCGGTGTTCAGGCGCAGCGTCAGCTCGTCGCCCACATAGCGCAGGTGGTTGCTGCCCTGGGTGATCAGCGGCTTGCGCCGGCCCCAGTCGAAGCGGATGTCCAGCGATACGCGGATGCGCGGTGCGCCGTTGATGGGCTTGACGCGGCGCACCAGCGTCATGGGCCTGAAAAAGCGCGAACGGCTGAAAAAACGCGGCGCGAAGTCGGTGATCTCGATGCCCTGGCCGCGTGTGTCAAACAACTGGGTGCGCAGCACAGCCGTATTGGGCTCGTACCACTGCTTGGCTTCGGCGAAATCCTCGATCTCGATGGCGAAGGCGCTGGACTGCGAGTCCTGGATGCCCGGGGCGGTCGCGTCGTCCTGCGCGGGCCGCGGCTCGAGAAGCGCATTGAATACAGGGTCGCCGTCAAACCGCGGCAGGCAACACCAGACGATGCGGCCGCGCGCGTCGATCAGCGCACTGAAGGCGCAGTTGCCGATGACGCCCATGGCCAGCGAAGGTTGGGCGGGCGGCGCGAAGTTCAGGGAGTCGGCGGCGACGCTCATGGGCGGCTTTCTGGCGCGGCGGCCGGTGTTTCGTCGGTCTCCCGCGCCATCCCGCCGAACGCCGCATGCAGCCATTGGTGCAGCGCCTCGGGCGATGCGCAGCGGTGGTGCGCCTGGGTCGCGCCTTCGCCGACCTTGATGCCTTCACCGCCCAGCAACTGCACGGCCGCAAAGCCGGCTTCATCGGTAGTGTCGTCGCCGGCGAACAGGGGCAGGCGGCCGGCAAACGGCGGCTCGGCCATAAAAGCCTTGATGGCCGAACCCTTGCTGACATTGGCCGGTTTGACCTCAAACACACACTTGCCGTGCAGCAGCTCGACACCGGGCGTGCGGTCGGCCGCCTCCTGCATGACCTGCAGGCACAGAGATTCCAGTTCGGGTGCGTGGCGATAGTGCAGGGCAACGGCCGCCAGCTTGATTTCCACGCGCAGCCCGTCATGGTGAGCGGCCAGGTCGGTAACGCATCGGGTGAGCTCCTGCAGGTCTGGTTCTGCCAGGCTGACGACGCGGCCTTGGGTATCCCGGCGCTGCGCGCCATGCTCGGTGGCCAGCGGTAGCCGCAAAGGCGCGAGAAAGCCGTCGAGGTCGGCCAGCCTGCGGCCCGACACAATCGCCAGCGCGCCGCCCAACTGCGTTGAAAGCCTCGCCAGGGCTGGAATCACGCCAGAAACCAGCTGGACTGCGTCGGGTTCAGGCGCCAGGTCGGCCAATGTTCCGTCAAAGTCCAGAAAGAGGGCGGTCTGCGCATTGATGACCGGCAATGACCCGAAAGGCCCGGGAGGAAGTGCGTGTGAAGAGGGCTGGGGCGGCGATGAAGAAGGTGATAAATGCATCGCCATTCACCTTAGCAGAGCCCCTGTTGAATCACTGTAGGCCGGTTTCGCCTTTTTTCACGTTTCAGCCGGTGGCGGCTGCCCTGTAGCGGTGCCGGGGAGGCTGTCCTGCACCGCTTTGACGCGTGCCCTGTGGATGGCCTCGCCAATCTGCTTGCCGCCGCGTCCCGCCGCCTGGGCCTCCAGTGCCAGCGGCTGCGTCTGTACCGCCTGGGCCGCGGCCAGGACATCCAGCAGGCGCGGGCGTTGCGGGTAGGGTGAATCCTGCAGGCCCAGGCGCCCGCGGGCGTCGCATTCGCAGGCCAGCAAAATATCGGCGAAACGCTGGGGCTTGCGAAACGCATCGCAGCGCTCCAGCAGCCGCACCAGGGCCGCGGCGCCCAGGCTTTCGCTGCGGTGCACGTTGCCGTGCTCGCGGGCCACCACGTCGGCAATCTCGCGGCAGTCCACCGGCACGCGCAGGCGCTCGCAGACGTCTTTCAGCAGCCGGGCGCTGCGTTCTTCGTGACCGATGTGCCGCGGCAAAACATCGGCCGGTGTCGTGCCCTTGCCAAGGTCGTGGCACAGGCAGGCAAAGCGCACCGCCAGAGAGCCTTCAAGCTGCGCCGACATGTCGAGCACCATCATCAGGTGAACGCCGGTGTCGACTTCGGGGTGGTGGCTGGCGGGCTGGGGTACGCCCCAGAGGCGCGCAACCTCGGGCAGCAACTTTTGCAGCGCGCCGCATTCGCGCAGTACCTCGAACATGCGTGAAGGCTTGCCCTCCATCAGCCCGCGTGCGAACTCCTGCCACACGCGTTCGGGTACCAGCGCATCGGCTTCGCCTTCGGCCACCATGTCCCGCATCAGCATCATGGTTTCGGGCGCCACGGAGAAATCCGGAAAGCGCGCGGCAAAGCGGGCCAGGCGAAGGATGCGGACGGGGTCCTCGCGGAAGGCCTCCGTCACGTGGCGCAATACCTTGTTCCTGATGTCCTGCTGTCCGCCGAACGGGTCGATCAACGCCGAAAAGTCGGGGTCAAAATTGGCTGAAACTGTTTCTGGACGGGCGGGAGCAGCTATCGAATTGATAGTGAGATCGCGCCGCGCCAGGTCCTGCTCCAGCGTGACGTCGGGCTCGGCGTGCACCACAAACCCGCGGTAGCCCGGCGCGGTTTTGCGTTCGGTGCGGGCCAGGGCGTATTCCTCACGGGTGTCCGGGTGCAGGAACACCGGAAAATCCTTGCCGACCGGCAGATAGCCTTGTGCCACCAGCGCTTCGGGGGTGGCGCCCACGACGACCCAGTCGTGGTCCTGCACAGGCAGGCCCAACAAGGCATCGCGCACCGCGCCACCAACCATGAATATTTCCATCAGGTCAGTTTAGCGGTTCGCGCCAGCCCCAAAAGCCCGGTCGGCGCCGGATTTTCGGTTCAGGAAAACACCGGCCGGAAGAAACTGCGCTCGTAGCTGATGATGCAACCGGTGGTTTCGGCGTATTTGAAAGCCGCCAGGCATTCCTGGTCGGAAAAGGAGTTCTGGCGGTAAATCTCGTAGGCCGCCAGGCTCTCAAAGGTGAACAAGGCCAATGCAATGTTGTTGGCGCCTTCGCTGGGCATGAAGTAGCCGTGGTGCGTGCCGCCGAATTTCTCGACCAGCGGAATCCACAGCTTGCCGTAATGCTCGAACTCCTTGAGTTTGGCGGTGTTGAGCACGTAACGGAGATAGATCGTGACCATGATGTCTCCCGTTCAGCGCTTGACGCGGTAGGGCTCTTCGAATTCGCGGAAATCGTTTTCGGCCAGAGCGTCGTCGATCCAGGCTTTGACACCGGGCAGCGCGCTGACGCGCTGGATATAGGCGCTGATTTCCGCAGGCACCGGCAGGGCGTAGCGGCTCAGGCGCATACACACAGGCGCAAAGAAGGCATCGGCAATGCCGAACTCTCCAAAAAGCATGGGACCTTTGTGCTGCTCCAGCAGCTCGGCCCACATCTCGACAATGCGCTGCACATCGGCGCGTACCGCCGGTTTGTCGCGCCAGATCAGCTGGCCCATGTCCGACAGGTCGGCCTCAATGTTCATGGGGCAGGCCGAGCGCAGCGCGCCAAAGCCGCTGTGCATTTCAGCACATACGCTGCGCGCCCGGGCGCGCGCCTTCACGTCCTGCGGCCAGAGTTTCTTCTCGGGAAAGCGTTCCGCGAGGTATTCGGCAATTGCCAGCGTGTCCCACACGACAAAACCGCCGTCGTCCAGCGCCGGCACCCGGCCAGTCGGGTTCACGCCGCCGATTTTTTCCTTGAAACTCGAGTTGGCATCAAACGAGTCAAAGCGCAGCTTGATTTCTTCAAAGGGAATGCCGGCCTGCTTGAGCAGCACCCAGGGGCGCATGGACCAGGAGGAGTAGTTTTTATTGCCGATGTAGAGCTTGAGCATGGTGTCCCTGTTCTGCTGACGATGAAGGAAAGAAGTCAAAGTAAAACGACTTGCGATGCTACCGCCGCACCAGTGCGCTATTGATGCAAAAAATCCTTGAAATTAATGCTACACCCGCGCCGAATAAGATGGGTGGATTTCCTCTTCAGGCCAGCCGGGGCCGCGGAACCGGCTTTGCCGGGCCGCAGGCGCAGCGGCCCCCTCGGGGGGCAGGGAGCTACACGAAGTGAGCGACCGTGGGGGCCCTATTCCACCGTGGGGGCCTAAAACCTTCCGGCGGTTTTACGCTTGGCCGTCAGCCCGCTGCGCAAGCCTTGCGCTCCCAGATAAGTAGGCCCCACCGCATCCAGCGCGGCAGGGTGGACACCCAGTGCCTGCAGGCCGGGCAGCTTGCCGGTGGCCACGTTGTCGGTGGCCATGGCGTCGAGGTTGTCGCGGCTCAGCAGCGGCTCTCCGGGCGCGAGCTCCATGAGGCGCGCCTGCAGGCGCCCCAGGGAATCCGGCAGGCTGATTACCGGTCGGCCTTTGCCACCGTTGATACCGGCGTAGCGGCCGGCCAGCCCGACAAGCTGGCGCAGCGTGAACACGTCGGGCCCGCAAACTTCATAGATCTGGCCGGCGGTGTCGGGGTCTTGCAGGCAGTGCACGATGGCGTCGGCGACGTCTTCCACCCAGACGGGCTGAAAGCGCGCATCGGCGGCTGCAAGCGGAACCACCGGAAAGATCTGCTGGAGCCGGGCAAAGGTGTTGAGGAATTTGTCTTCAGCGCCAAAGATCACGCTGGGCCGCAGCACGGTCACATCCAGCCCGGTGCTGAGCAACACGGCTTCACCGCGTGCCTTGCTGCGTTGGTACATCGATGCCGAACCGGGTGAAGCGCCCAGGGCGCTGATGTGAACGATGCGCCTGAGACCGCTGGCTTCACAGGCCCGGGCCAGCTCCAGCGGCAGTTGCACATGCGCCTTGTCGAACGCGGCCTCTGTGCCGTGAAGGATGGCAATCAGGTTGACCACGGCGTCGTGGCCGGCCAGCAGCGGTGCCAGCGAGGAGGCATCGTGGGCGTCGGCCTCGATCACATCGACCAGCGGCAGCATTTGCAGGTGGCGGGCGCTGGCCTGCCGGCGTGTGACCACGGTGACGCGGCATTGCAGCCGCGCCAGTTTTTCACAGACGTGCGCGCCGACAAAGCCGGTTCCGCCAAGAAGAAGGATTTTTTTCATAACCCCTAATTTAGCGCTTTTACCGGGCCTTGCGCCCTGCTGGCCCATTCTTTGGTCATTCATGCCTCCAGGTCTTGCTGGATGTGCGTGAGCAGCTATCAAATCAATAGCGATTTTTGACCCTGCAGGATTCGCTCTTGACCTACACGCCAGGGTCTGCGCCGTCCCCATAATGCTTGAATGAATATTTTTGAAGCACTGCGAACAAGCCATGTCACCCAGCGCGCCCTGGCGGACAACCTCATCAAAACGCAGGGCGACAGCAAGGAAAGAGCCACGCTGTTCAAGGAACTCAAGCTCGAACTCGCGGCGCATGCCGCGGCGGAAGAGCGCTTTTTTTATGTGCCGCTGATCGCGCACGACATGACGCAGGAACCCTCACGCCACGGCATTGCCGAGCACCACCAAATGGACAAGCTGGTGGAAACGCTGGAAGAAACCGATTTCAGCTCGCCCGCCTGGCTGGCCACGGCCAAAGAGCTGCACCACAAGATCTATCACCACCTTGAAGACGAGGAGCAGGGTGTGTTCCAGCTGGCAGGCAAAGTGTTGACCGAGGCCGAAAAGCTGTCGCTGGCCAAGGGCTATGAAGGCGAGTTCGTCTCGCAGCGCACGAAAAATTAAACCATCACGGCGCCCCTGGACGAGCTTATGAACCGTCCCCGCGCTTGTCGCCGTCAGGCTTGAGCAGCGGTTCGGGTTTTTCCAGAAAACGCACCAGGCGCGGCACCAGCGCCAGGATGCCGAGCGCCAGCAGGGTGCTGAGGACCGCAGTGCTTTCACGTCCCATGCCGGCCGCCACGCCAATGGCCGCCGTCAGCCAGATGCCGGCGGCGGTGGTCAGGCCCTTGACCTGCTCTTCGTCGGGGTTGCCCTTGATGTGGCCCTTGAGTATGGTGCCCGCGCCCAGAAAGCCGATGCCGGCAATCACGCCCTGAATCACCCGGCTCAAGTCGGCGGTGATCATGCCGGACTGCTGCGACACCAGCACGAACATCGCGGAACCCATGGCCACCAGCATGTGCGTGCGCACGCCGGCGGCCTTGCCTTTTTGCTCGCGCTCTATGCCCAGCAGGCCGCCCAGCAACGCCGCCAGCGTGAGGCGAACCATGACGCGCGTGGCCTGCTCGGCATCGGGCAAATCTGAAAACTCCGAGGCGATGGTTTCACCGACTTGCTGCCACCAGGTGGACGCCATGCGGACTCCTTTTTACGGTTTCGGTTGAGGGATGGGCTCGCCCGATTGACTGTAGCGCGTCTGCCGTACGGCGTCACCGAAAAAGCCCTGTCCACCGTCAGGGATGGATTTTTTCGCCCCGCTTGAGCATGTCGGCGAACTTCACCAGCCGGCGCTCGCGTGTCTCGGCTTTCTTGGCGGTTTGCAGCCTGAACAAAATGGCGAAGCGATTGCGTGAGTCCAGTGTTTCGAAGAAGGCCTTGGCTTTGGCGCTCTTTGCGAGCAACGCCGCCAGGTCGCCAGGCACCGCCATCTTGCTCTGCGCGTCGTAGGCCGCATCCCAGCGGCCGTCGGCTTTGGCGCGTTCAACCTCGGCCAGTCCCGCCGGCTGCATGTCGCCGGATTCAATCAGTGCCAGGGCCTTGGCGCAGTTGACCTTGGACCAGGTGCTGCGGGCACGCCGCGGGGTGAACTTTTGCAAAAAATATTGCGCGTCCATGGAATTCCTCTGGCCGTCTATCCAGCCGTGGCAGAGCGCGGCTTCCAGGGCTTGGGCGTGGGTGATGGAGGCTATGCCTGAATCCTTCTTCGCGATCTGCAGCCAGACACCGGTGCTGCTTGCGTGGTGTTTGGTCAACCACTTGGTGAAGGCCTGGGTGTCTTTGCAGCGCACGGTGGCAAGCGGGGCGGCGGGAGTCCTGGCAGGCGTTTTGGAAGCGGGTTTGGCGGAGGTGGGCATGACGCATTTTGCGTGACGCCCGGGGTTCGGGGCAAGCCACGGGGGCGATAGGTGGAGGTGAGTGCTATTAATTCAGGAGCTACTCGCGCCCGTATTTAAAGGGTTCTGGACACTTTTCGCATAAAAAAACCACCCGGAGGTGGTTTTCGGAGTCGCGGCTCGCAGTCGCGTCTGGCTTTACTGCGTGATGTAGTCAGACACCACTTTCCAGCGCGCGTCCTGCAACATCGACAGGCGCGACTGGTTGTTGCCCAGGCGTTTTTGCGGGCCAAACTTTCCTTCAGAGCTGCCGAAGATGTCGGCCGGGATCACCATGGTGTCCATGGCCTTGATGAAGCTGTCGGTAGTCAGGTTGGTGCCGGCCTTTTGCGAAGCGCGTATAAAGCTGTCGACCACTGTATAGCCGTAGACCGAGAACACCGTGGGGTCTTCATTGAAGGCTGTCTTGTACTTGTTGGCCCAGAAGCGGATGGGCTGCGAGGCTTCGTCCAGGTAGGGGTTTTGCACCGTCATGGTGGCGTAGAGGCCGTCCATGGCCTTGCCGCCCAGCTTGTGGATCAGGTCGGTGTAGGCGGCGCTGGAGCCGAGGAAAACCGGGTTGTAGCCCAGCTTGCGCGCGGTGCCGATGCCGCCAATGGTTTCGCGGATGATGGTGCCCAGCACCACCAGGTCGCATTCAGAGGCCTTGAGCTTGGCGATCTGCGACGAGAAATCAGTGGCGCCGCGTTTGAAGGACGTTTTCTCGACCATGGTCATGCCGAGGGTCTTCAGGCCGTCATCGGCGCCGCGCTGCACTTCGAGGCCGAACTCATCGTCCTGGTACATCGAGCAGACCTTTTTGGCGTTCTTTTCTTTCACCAGCTTGGGCACGGCCGACTTCATCTGGTCGTAGTAAGTGGCGGCGAAGGAATACTTGAGCTTGTGGAAGGGCTCATACATTTCGCGTGCGGCCGTCACCGGGAAGAAGTTGATGACGTTTTTTTCGAACTGCACCGGCATGGCGGCCAGGTTTTGCGCCGTGCCCAGGTGGCCCACCATGGCGAAAATCTTGTCCTGGTTGACCAGCTTTTGCGCCGCCAGCACCGCCTTCTTCGGATCGTAGCTCGAGTCCTCGACGATCAGCTTGACCTTGCGGCCGTTGATGCCGCCTTGTTCGTTAAGTTCGTCCACCCGCAGCGTCATGCCGTTGCGGATCTGTTTGCCGAAGCCCGCGAGCGGTCCCGACAAGTCCTGGATGGAGCCGAGCGTGATCTCGGTTTTGCTGACGCCCTGGCTCTGCGCCTGGGCGAGGGGCAGGAAAGCTGCACAGGCCAGCGCGGAAAGAACGGCGGTTGATTTAAGTTTCATGGTTTTGTCTCCTTAATGGTTCTTGTTTCTGGTTCACTCGATACACGGTGTCGGCGCAGGGCTCAGTACATGGCCTCTATTTGCGGGGCGTATTTTTGTTCTACGAGCTTGCGCTTGAGCTTCATGGTCGGCGTGAGCTCTTCGTCCTCCGCCGTGAGCTGCGTGTCGAGCAGGAAGAATTTCTTGATCTGCTCGACCCGCGCAAACTTCTTGTTGACCCGGTCGATCTCCGACTGAATCAATTCTTGCACTTCAGTTGCCCGCGTCAAGCTGGCGTAATTACTGAAGGGTATGTCCGCATCCTGGGCGAATTTCTCGACGTTTTCCTGGTCAATCATGATGATGACCGTGAGGTAGGCGCGCTTGTCGCCGATGACCACGGCGTCGGTGATGTAGGGCGAGAACTTGAGTTCGTTTTCCAGCTCGCTGGGCGTCACATTCTTGCCGCCGGCGGTGATGATGATGTCCTTCATCCGGTCGGTGATACGGAAAAACCCTTGCTCGTCCATCACGCCCACGTCGCCGGTGTGCAGCCAGCCTTCGGCGTCCAGCGTCTCGGCGGTTTTCCCGGGCTGGTTCAGGTAACCCATAAAGACATTGGTGCCTCGCACCAGGATTTCGCCGGTGGCCGGGTCCAGCCGCATCTCGTTGTAGCCGGCGGCCGGGCCGATGGAGCCGGGCTTCATGCAACTGGCCGGCACGCCGCTGGCCGCGCCGCAGGTCTCCGTCATGCCCCAGACCTCCAGCATGGGAACCCCCAGCGCCATGTACCACTTCACCAGGTCGGGCGAAATGGGCGCCGCACCCGTGACGCAAAACCGCGCCTTGTGGATGCCGATGAGCTTGCGCGTGTTGTTGAGCGCCAGCCATCTCGCCAGCGTGAACCGGGCTTTGAGCGATATGCTGACCGGCTGACCGGCCAGCACGGTGTCGGCAATGCGCATGCCCACGCCAATGCTCCAGGCATAGGCGGCCTGCTGCAGCCAGCTGGCTTCCTTCAGCGCGATCATCACGCCGGAGTAAAACTTTTCCCACACGCGCGGGACGGCGGTGAACACCGTGGGCGCGATCTCACGCACGTTCTCGGGAATGGTTTCGGGGTTCTCGACAAAGTTGAGCTTGGCGCCCGCATACATCGCAAAATATTCGCCGCCCATGCGCTCGGCGATATGGCACAGCGGCAAAAAGCACATGCGCTCGTCGTCTTCGTTTTGCGCCACCAGCGTGTTGTAGCCGCGCGCGGTAAACACCAGCCCGCGCTGGCTGTGCATGGCGCCCTTGGGTTTGCCGGTGGTGCCAGAGGTGTAGACCAGGATGGCCAGGTCCTCGGGTCTGCAGGCAGCGGCGCTGTCTTTCACCGCATCGGGATGGTCGGTCAGGTAGCTGCGGCCCAGCGCGCGCAGCTCGTCCAGGCCCAGCACACCCGGGTCGTTGAGGTCGCGCAGGCCTTCGGTGTCGAACACGACGATCTTGCGCAGCAGCGGCAGTTGCGGCCGTACTTCCAGCGCCTTGTCGAGCTGCTCGTCGTCTTCGACAAACAGCAGGGTGGTGCGGGAGTCTTCACAAAGGTAGTGCACCTGTGAGGCGGCGTCGGTGGGGTAGATGCCGCTGCAAACCCCACCGCAGCTGAGCACGGCCAGGTCGGCCAGCACCCATTCGATCACGGTGTTGGAAAGGATGGAGGCGCATTCACCGCGCGCGAAGCCCAGGCTCATGAGGCCGGCCGCGACTTCGCGTACCACGTCACCGGTTTGTGTCCAAGTCCAGCTGCGCCAGATGCCGAGCTTTTTCTGCCGCATCCAGGTTTTGTTGGCGCGCTGCTCCACTGCATTCCAGAACACGGCGGGAATGGTTTCGCCCGGCATGACGACGGCATGCTCGGGCTGAATGTGGCTCAGATCCCAAAGATTGCTCATTCAAACCTCCATTGCGCGATTCCACCGAGCCAAGACGAGGATGCCGCGGAGCTGGCTCCGCCAGGTCGCAAGCATCGCCCCCCAGTGGGGGGAGTGGCCGAAGGCCGCACAGGGGGCGTCCAACGATACGGCTTAGCCGGGCCGCCAGCATCGCCCCCCAGTGGGGGGAGGAGGCCGAAGGCCGATTCAGGGGGCGTCTTTTTCATCTCCAGGTTTTTTTCTTTTTCCAGCGCCGCTCACCGCGCACGCCGTCTTCCTTCATGCCGAGGTAGAACTCCTTGATGTCCTCCTTCTCGCGCAGGCGGGCGCAGGTGTCTTCCATCACGATGCGGCCGTTTTCCAGCACATAGCCGTAGTCCGACGCGTTGAGCGCCATGTTGGCGTTCTGCTCGACCAGCAGGATGGTGGTGCCGCGTTCGCGGTTGATGCGCACCACGATCTCGAAAATTTCCTTGGTGAGTTTGGGTGAAAGCCCCAGGCTGGGTTCGTCGAGAAGGATCAGGTCGGGCGAAGCCATGAGCGCGCGCGAGATCGCCAGCATCTGCTGCTGCCCGCCCGACAGCAGCCCGGCGTCTTGCAGGGCCCGCTCTTTCAGGATGGGGAAGTAGCCGTACACCGCCTCCATGTCGAGCGCCACACCGTCGTGGTCCTTGCGGGTGTAGGCCCCCATCAGGAGGTTGTCGCGCACGCTGAGCAAAGGGAATACCTCGCGTCCCTCAGGCACATGCGACAGGCCTTGCTGCACGATATGGGCCGGGTCCTGCGCCGTGATGTCCTCGCCCTTGAAGTCGATGGAGCCCTTGCGCGGATCGAGAATGCCCGAGATGGTTTTCAGGATGGTGGATTTGCCCGCGCCGTTGGAGCCCAGCACCGTGGCAATTTCGCTGCGGCGCACCTGCAGGCTGATGCCGCGTATGGCCTTGATGGGGCCATACGAACTCTCGACGTTGAGGAGCTTCAGGACGGGTTGGTCACTCACCGGTGGGGGAACCGCGCTCATGCCGTTCTCCTTAAAGACGTGACCTCATCCACCGAACCAAGATAAGCCTCAATCACACCGGGATCGTTCTGCACTTCGCGCGGCGTGCCCATGGCCAGGACCTCGCCCTGGTTCATGGCAAGAACCCGGTCAGACACGCGTGAGACCAGCGACATGTCGTGCTCGACCATCAGTACCGTGATGCCCAGCTCATGCTGGATGTCCTGGATCCAGAAGGCCATGTCGCCGGTTTCCTCCACATTGAGGCCGGAAGAGGGTTCGTCAAGCAGCAGCAGTTGCGGCTCGGTGCACAGCGCCCGCGCCAGCTCGACCACCTTGCGCACGCCGTAGGGCAGGCCTGCGACCATCGAATCGCGGTGATGTTGCAGGTCCAGGAAGTCAATGACCTGCTCGGCTTTTTCGCGCGCCAGCAGTTCGGCCTCTCGCGCCTTGGCGGTAAATAAGATGTCGTGCAGCAAGCCGGTTTGCCGGTGTATATGCCGGCCAATCAGCAGGTTATGCAGCACCGTGGCGTGCTCAAACAGCTCGATGTTCTGGAAGGTGCGCGCAATGCCCAGCGAGGCGATCTTGTGGGGCGGCTGGTGGGTGAGCTTTTCGCCGCGGTATTCAATCTCGCCGGTGGTGGGCGTGTAGATGCGGCTGATCAGGTTGAATACCGTGGTCTTGCCCGCGCCGTTGGGGCCGATGAGCGTGAAGACTTCGCCCTGCTTGACGTCAAAGCTCACGTTGTTGACCGCCAGCACGCCGCCGAAGCGTACGCTGAGGTTTTTGGCGGAGAGAAGGATGGGGCTCATAGCCGGCTGCGCTCCTTCAAGCGGCCATAGCGGAACCGGCTTTGCCGGGCCGCCAATGGCGCCCCCTTGAGGGGGAGGCGGCCGCAGGCCGCATCGGGGGGGGAGTGTGATCATCATTTCAGGCGATCTGACTTCTGGAATGATTTCTGTCGCTTGAACAGGCCCTTGCGATAGAACGGGAAGAGCTGCAAATAGGTGCGAATCTTCAGCCAGCGGCCATACAGCCCCATCGGCTCAAACAGCACAAAGGCGATCAGCACAATGCCGTAAACCGCTGCCTGCAGGCCCGGCGCCTGGCCGATGGTGGCGGGCAAATAGTCTTTGGTGAGGCCAATGACTTGCGGCATGGAGATAAGGAAGATGGCGCCCAGAAAAGCACCGTGTACCGACCCCACGCCGCCGATCACGATCATCAAGAGCAGGTCGATGGACTGCAGGATGTTGAACTGGTCGGGCGAGATGAACTGCAGCTTGTGCGCGTAGAGCGCGCCGGCTACACCGGCAAGCGCGGCCGACAGCGCAAACGACAGTGTCTTGTAGCGCGCCAGGTGGATACCCATGCTCTGCGCCGAAATCTCGGAATCGCGGATCGCGACAAAGGCCCGCCCCGTGGGCGAGCGCAGGAGGTTGAGGATGCCCAGTGTGGCCGCCACGGTGATGATGAGGCAGAGGAAATAAAACGACTCACCGCTGGCCAGCTTCCAGCCGAACATGTCGGGCACCTTGATATGGATGCCGGCATTGCCGCCGGTAACGCTTTCCCAGCGCGCAAACACCTCTTCAACAATGAAGCCAAAAGACAGCGTCGCCATGCCGAGGTAAATGCCCTTCACGCGCAGCGCTGGCAGGCCCACGACCAGGCCCACGGCGGCTGACAGCCCGGCAGCGCATAACAAGGCGACGGGAAAGGGCAGGCCTGCATTGGTCATCACCGCCTGCGTGTAAGCGCCGACGCCCAGAAAGGCTGCGTGCCCCAAAGAGAAGAGGCCGGTGAAACCCGCCAGCAACATCAGGCCCAGCCCGGCGATGGCGTAGATCATCACGAAGGTGAGTTGTGCGAGCCAGTACTCGGGGAACAGCCACGGTGCGGCGAGCAGCAGCAACATCAGAGCGCCGTACCAGAACACGTGGCCTGCATGCTTGGCCAGTTTGATGTCCTGGCCGTAATCGGTTTTGAAGATGAACCTCATGTCAGGCCTTCCAGCGGGAGAACGTGCGCCGCGAAGGGCCGCCCCGAGCAAGCACAGCCCCCTCGGGGGGCAGCGCATTACACGAAGTGAAAAGCGTGGAGGCCATGTTTTAGACCTTTTTTCTCAGCTTCTCGCCGAACAGGCCGCTGGGCTTGACCATCAGCATGATGAGCACCACTACATAGGCGGCGATGTCCTTGAAGCCGTCAGGCAGATAAAAGCCCGAGAACGATTCGACCAGGCCTATCACGAGGCCGCCCACAATCGCGCCGGGCAGGCTGCCGAAGCCGCCCACGACTGCGGCCGGGAAAGCCTTGAGCCCGATGAAACCCATGTTGGCATGCACAAAGGTGATGGGCGCGAGCAGGAGCCCGGCAATCGCCGCGACGGCCGAGGCCAGCGCCCACACGAGGCCGTTAAGGCGTTTCACGGGGATGCCCATGTAGTACGCGGCCAGCTGGTTTTGTGAAGACGCCTGCATGGCGACGCCCAGCTTGCTGTACTTGAACATCGCAAACAGGACGAGGCACAGCGCTGCGGTGGTGACGATGATGGCGACCTGCTCGACGTTGATGACCAGCGTGCCCAGGCTCCAGATCTGGTCTTTGTAGGGCACGGGCAGCACATAGGTTTCGGTGCCTATGCCGGGGATCATGGTGATGAGGCCGCGCGCCGTGTAGCCCACGCCGATGGTGAGCATGACGATGGAGAACGCGGGCTGGCCGAGGATGGGGCGTATCACGAGGCGCTCCAGCACCATGCCAAAGAGCGCCATGCCGGCAATCGCGCTGATTACTGCCAGCCAGAAGGGAAAGCCCAGCAAGGTCATGCAGGCCAGGCCGCCGAACGCGCCCAGCATCATCAGTTCGCCCTGCGCGAAGCTGACCGTCTCGGTGGCTTTGTAGATGAGTACAAAGCCCAGCGCGATCAGCCCGTAGATGCAGCCTTGGGCAATACCGCTGATGAGCAGCTGCAGGAATTGCACGTCGCGGTCTCCCTGTAATTAGCTTTGGTTATAGCTGTCGCCTATTGGTCTGTCGCTAGGGGTTGTTCCGAATACGTGTCGCATACGCGATCAAGCGTAATCCCTTACATGAGAGGAAATGTTCGTATAGGCGCAGGCCTGGGTTTTTATGGTGACGCGTGGGAGCCCGTGGCTGCGAGCATTGAGCGTGGTGGTGTTCACTACATCGCAAGCGACCATCTGGCCGAGCTGACGCTGGCCATCTTGCAGAAAGATCGGCAGCGTGATCCGGCGCTGGGCTATGCACGCGATGTGGTCCCCATGCTGATGAAGCTGTGGCCGTTGATGCAGGCGCGCGGTGTGAAGTTCATCTGCAACGCGGGCGGGCTCAATCCTGCGGGCGCCGGCGCTGCCTTGCGCGCAGCGTTTGCGGCAAAGGGCTGGAAAGCGCGCATCGCGGTGGTCACCGGTGACGAAGTGTTGCCGCAGCTCGCAGAGCTCGCGCCGCCGCATATGTTCAACGGCCAGGCGTTTGAGTCCGTGCGCGAGCGCATGGTGTTTGCCAATGCCTATGTGGGCGCGCGGCCTATTGTGTCCGCGCTGCAGCAGGGCGCCGATATTGTGGTGACAGGGCGCGTCGCCGATGCGGCGCTGTTCCTGGCGCCGCTGGTGCATGAATTCAACTGGAAGCTGGAGGACGCAAAAACGCCGGCCGAGCTGGATCGGCTGGCGCAAGGGCTGGCGGTGGGGCACTTGCTCGAATGCTCGGGCCAGGGCAGCGGCGGCAACTTCGGCAGCCAGGCTGCCTGGAAGGCCATTCCCGATCTCGCCCATATCGGCTACCCGATCGCCGAAGTGAGCGAAGACGGCAGCGCGCTCATCACCAAGGCGCCGGGCACCGGCGGCCGCATCAATTTCGATACGGTGCGCCAGCAGCTGCTGTATGAGGTGCACGACCCGGGACACTATGCCTCGCCCGATGTGGTGATGGATTTGTCAGCGGTGCGGCTGGAAGACCTGGGCCACGATGCCGTGCGCATGATGGGCGTGCGCGGCCGCGCGCGGCCCGCGCAGCTGAAGGTGGTGGGTGGGTTTCGCGACGGCTACAAGGCTGAGGTCACCTGGGGCTTTAGCTGGCCCGATGCCTACGACAAGGTACTGGCAGCCGTGGAGATGGTGAAAGCGCAGCTGGCGGACAAGCGCATGGCGCATGACGAACTCTTTGTCGAATTCCCGGGGCTCAACTCGGCACATGGCCCACTGGCGCCACTGCCTGCGCCTGCAGTGCTGGCGGAGCTCAACGAGGTCTGGGTTCGTATGGCGATCAGGACGCAGGACAAAGCGGTGGCCGAAGGTTTTGGCCGGCTCTTTCCGTGGATGGCCTTGAGCGGGCCGGCCTATACCTGCGGCTTTCACGGCCTGAACAGCAGCAGTGAGTTGTTGGGCATCTGGCCTGCGCTGATGGACCGGCAGGCGGTTGAGGCGGCGGTGCGTGTGGAGGTGTTGCCGTCATGAGGGTGCTATTGGTGAAGCTCGCGCATGCGCGCAGCGGCGACAAGGCCGACTGGGTGGACTTTGGCCTTTTTGCCTGGAACGAGGCGGGCTACCGGCTCATGGAGCGCGAGGTGACGGCCGAACGCGTGCAGGCGCACTTTGCGCCCTGGCTGCCGGGCGCGGTGCAATGCTGGCGCTTGCCCAATATCCTGGCCCTCAAGCTGGTATTGCAGGGCGCGCTGCAAGGCGGTGGCGCGCGCAACCTGCGCATGGACAACCTGGGCAAGGCCATGGCGGCGGCGCTGCTGCGCATGGAGATCGAAATCAGCGAGGCCGAGCTGGAAGAAGCACAGGCGGCCCCTCGTGTGGGCTGGTGGGGTGCCTGACGGGGATTGCGTGAAAATTTAAGAAAAAAAGGCCTGTACACCTTTTGTATCGGGCGCAAGCAGCTATCAAATAAATAGCATCCAGGTGGCCGGCGAAGGTACCTGGCACCCGGGCGTCAGGCCTTGGGAATCTTGCGGGGCTTGCCGAAATCGTCAATGGCCACGTAAGTCAGGCTGGCTTCCGTGACCTTGATGTAGCGGCCCTGGGCGCGAAAGCGCTCGGCGTAGACCTCAACCTGGACCGTGATGGACGTGGTGCCGATACGCGTGACGCAGGAGAAAAACGACAGGATGTCGCCGACCCGCACGGGCTGCTTGAAGATGAACTGGTTGACAGCCACGGTTGCCATGCGCCCGTCCACGTGGCGGGCCGGTACCACCGAGCCGGCCAGGTCGACTTGCGCCATGACCCAGCCGCCGAAGATGTCGCCGTTGGCATTGCAGTCGGCCGGCATGGGAATGACCTTGAGCACCAGCTCCTTGTCGGTGGGCAACTGGACGTTCAGGGCATCTTCGGCGTGAATGTCCGTGTGGGTGCTTGATTCGGTAGACATAGGCACAATCTGAAAAAGTTATTACAACAACCCACACGATTGTCCCTCATGCGCTCCCGAGCTTCCGCTGTCGATTCTTCCCTGGCTGTGCCTGCCGCCGCGTCGGCGCCGGGCGCCGGCAAGGCGCTCGCGCCCCAGCGCTCGGACCTTGGCACCCTCAAACGCCTTTTTCCCTACCTGTGGGATTACAAATGGCGCGTGCTGGCGGCCCTGAGCTTCATGGTGGGCGCCAAGATGGCCAACGTGGGCGTGCCGCTCTTGCTGAAGAACCTGGTCGACGCCATGAACTTCAAGCCGGGCGACGCACAGGCGGTGCTGGTGGTGCCCGTGGCGCTGCTGCTGGCCTACGGCCTGCTGCGCCTGTCGACGACGCTTTTTACCGAACTGCGCGAACTGGTGTTTGCCAAAGCCACCGAAGGCGCGGCGCGGCGGATTTCGCTGGAAGTGTTCAGGCACCTGCATGCGCTCAGCCTGCGCTTTCACCTGGAACGGCAAACCGGCGGCATGACGCGCGACATCGAGCGCGGCACACGCGGCGTGCATTCGCTGATCTCATATTCGCTTTACAGCATCATCCCGACGCTGATTGAGGTGACGCTGGTGCTGACGCTGCTGGCCGTCAAGTTCGACGTCTGGTTTGCCGGCATCACGGGCATCGCGCTGGTGTTCTACATTTTCTTCACCGTCACGGTGACTGAATGGCGCACACAGTTCCGCAAGGCCATGAATGAGCTCGACTCGTCGGCCCACAGCCGCGCCATCGACTCGCTGCTGAACTACGAAACCGTCAAGTACTTCAACAACGAAGAGTTTGAAGCCGCACGCTACGACGAAAACCTGCAGCGCTACCGGCGTGCCGCCATCAAGAGCCAGAACACGCTGAGCCTGCTCAACACCGGGCAGCAGCTCATCATTGCCATCGGGCTGGTGGCCATGCTCTGGCGCGCGACCCAGGGCGTGGTGGACGGCCGCATGACGCTGGGCGACCTGGTGATGGTCAATGCCTTCATGATTCAGCTCTACATTCCGCTCGGTTTCCTGGGTGTGATCTACCGCGAGATCAAGCAAAGCCTGACCGACCTGGACAAGATGTTTGTGCTGATGGAGCGCGAGCGTGAAATCGCCGACGTGCCGGGCGCCCAGCCCATCGTCATAGACGGTACGCCGGCGGTACGTTTTGAGAATGTGAACTTCGCTTACGACCCGGCGCGGCCCATCCTGCACAACGTGAGCTTTGAAATTCCGCCGGGCAAGACCGTCGCGGTGGTGGGCTCTTCGGGCGCCGGCAAGTCCACGCTGGCGCGCCTGCTCTACCGCTTTTACGATGTCCAGCAGGGCCGCATCACCATTGCCGGGCAGGACATCAAGCAGGTCACGCAGTCCAGCGTGCGCCAGTCCATCGGCATCGTGCCGCAGGACACCGTGCTGTTCAACGACACGGTGGAATACAACATCGCCTACGGCAAGCCGGGCGCCACCCATGCCGAGGTCGAAGAAGCCGCGCGCGCGGCCCGCATCCACGGTTTTATTGCCTCGACGCCGCTGGGATACCAGACCATGGTGGGCGAGCGCGGCCTGAAGCTGTCGGGCGGCGAAAAACAGCGCGTGGCTATTGCCCGCACCTTGCTGAAAAACCCGCCGGTGGTGATTTTTGATGAAGCCACCTCGGCGCTGGATTCGGCCAATGAGCGCGCCATCCAGGCCGAGCTGCGCACCGCCGCGCAAAACAAGACCACGCTGGTGATTGCGCACCGGTTGTCTACCGTGGTAGATGCGCATGAGATTCTGGTGATGGACGCCGGGCGCATCGTCGAGCGCGGCACACACGCGCAGCTGCTGAGCCTGGAAGGCGCATATGCGCGCATGTGGGCGCTGCAGCAGAGTTCGGCAGAGGCTTGAGATTTAAGTGAAATCTCGGTTTTAGCCATAACGAACGGGCGCAAGCAGCTATAAAATTAATAGCGACCTGGCGTGGGCTGTGGCAACCGGAATTTGCAGTTTCTTTGCAGCCATGGGATTCCCCGTAGGTCGAAATGCTTCAGGCCCTCGCATAATTGAGGACCTAGCGGCCACGGTTGACCGCTTGATTGCTTTATTGGAGCCTGCATGAGCATTCACGCCAGTGACTTTGAACACCGCAGCTGCGGGTTTGAAAGCGCTACACGCCCGATTGAGCCATCCTGGCGCACGCTGGCGGCGTTGCTCCTCCTTGCAGGCAGGTGCCTGCTGCCTCGTCGCGTCTTGCCCGCGCACGCCATGACGGCCCACTCGGGCGCGTTCAACCGGGGTCGCTAGGTCATGGAAACCAAATGGCTGGAAGATTTTGTGAGCCTGGCTGAAACCCGCAGTTTCAGCCGCTCCGCCCAATTGCGTCATGTCACCCAGCCCGCGTTTTCACGGCGTATCCAGGCGCTGGAAGCCTGGGCCGGTACCGACCTGGTGGACCGCAGCTCATACCCTACGCGGCTCACGCCGGCCGGAGAAACCCTGTACAGCCAGTCGCTGGAGATGCTGCAGGGCCTGCAGTCGACCCGCGCCATGCTGCGCGGCCACACCTCGGCCGGGCAGGATGTCATCGAGTTTGCGGTGCCGCACACCCTGGCGTTCACCTTCTTTCCGGCCTGGGTCAGCAGCCTGCGCGAGAAGTTCGGCCCCATCAAGAGCCGCTTGATCGCGCTGAACGTGCACGATGCCGTATTGCGACTGGTTGAAGGCAGTTGCGACCTGCTGATTGCCTACCACCACGACTCCCAGCCCTTTCAGCTGGATCCGGACCGCTATGAAATGGTGTCGCTGGGCCAGGAGGTGCTGGCGCCTTTTGTCAGGGCCAATTCCGCGGGCGAGCCCGAGTTCAGCCTGCCGGGCCGCGCCGGGCAGCCTTTGCCTTATCTGGGCTATGCGCCGGGCGCCTACCTGGGCCGCATGGTCGACATGATCCTCAAGCAGTCCAGCACGGCCATCCATCTGGACCGGGTCTATGAAACCGACATGGCCGAGGGCCTCAAGGCCATGGCCCTGGAGGGCCACGGCATCGCGTTTTTGCCGCTCAGCGCCGTCAAGAAGGAATTGCGCGCCAAAAAACTGGTCAGCGCCGGCGGCAACCTGGAAATGACCATGGATGTGCGCGTGTACCGCGAGCGGCCCACCTCCAAGGAGTCGGCCAAAACCCATGCCCAGGCCTTGTGGACTTACCTGCAGGCACAGACCGGCGGCAAGGAAAAAGCTGGCGGCCGCGGCGCGGCGACACCGGCATCGCGCTAGCCGACCGGTCGTTGCCGAAGCGGGCTGGCCTTGCGGTCAAATGCTGGCATCAGACTGACGACTAGTAGTAACCCTAAGTGGTTATAAGAAAAATGCATGGAAGATCGACGAAACAGCATTGGTGTTTTGACACCTCCAAATTTACAGTTCGTGACGTTCAAATTTTGGTGCTTGCCCGTGCTTGTTGATTCATTTGCTGTCTGTGTTGCCTTCCTTGCCGCCCTTTGTGCGGCATTGATCTGTGCCAGGCACCGCGCCATTCGGGTGATCGCCCAGCCTGTACGGCCAGGTGTGCGGGCGGCCTGACGGTCCGCTGGCACAAAGACTGCTTACATCTGCCGTATAGTTCCGGACTTTTAATGCGTGCACCATTTTGGAAAACCCCAGAAATTGCCGTTAATGCTGCGGGTTTGCAAAACCATCAACCCTTTCACGCCGTCCGCTTTCCTCCATTTTTAGAGGCCGGGTAAACCTAGGCGTAGCCCGGGAACCAACTCTCTAGAATAGTTCGCTAATCGTTTCATTCATTACAGGAGATTCCATGAAACTCAAGCTAGTCGCTCTGTCTGTTGCATTGCTCGCCACCGGTGGCGTATTTGCCGACACCCTTTCCAAAGTCAAGGCTTCAGGCGTTGTGACCATGGGCGTGCGTGACTCCTCCGGTGCACTGTCCTATACCCTCGGTGACGGCAAATACACCGGCTACCACGTCGAAATCTGCCAGCGCATCCTGGCCGGCCTCGAAAAAGCCGCCGAGCGCAAGCTGGAAGTCAAATACCAGCCCGTGACCTCGCAAAACCGCATTCCCCTCGTGCAAAACGGCACGGTCGACATCGAGTGCGGCTCCACCACCAACAACGCGACCCGCCAGAAAGACGTGGCTTTCGTCGTCACCACCTTCGTCGAAGAAGTCCGCATCGCGGTGAAGGCCACCTCCGGCATCACCTCCGTTGCCCAGCTCAGCGGCAAGACCGTGGCCACCACCACGGGTACTACTTCCGTGCAGACGCTGCGCAAGAACAAGCGCGCCACCGGCGTCGAGTTCAAGGAAATCTTCGGCAAGGACCACTCCGACAGCTTCCTGCTGCTCGAATCGGGCCGCGCCGATGCGTTCGTCATGGACGGTTCCATCCTGGCCGGCAACATCGCCACCGCCAAGAAGCCTTCGGACTTCAAGATCGTCGGTGAAGTGTTGAGCGTCGAGCCCATCGCCATCATGATCCGCAAGGATGACCCGCTGCTCAAGCGCCTGGCCGACGACACGGTCAAGGGCATGATCAAGTCGGGCGAAATGAACAAGCTGTGGACCAAATGGTTCCTGTCGCCGATTCCTCCGAAGAACACCAAGGTGGGCCTGGCATTGAGCGCCAGCACCAAGGCTGCCTGGGACAATCCGAACGACAAGCCCATGGAAGAGTACGCCCAGAAGTAATTCGGGTCAGGTAAATTGAAGAACCCCGCCGGACAACGTGCTCTGGCGGGGTTTCTCGTTTACCGTGGCATGGAAAAACAACACAACAACCCTTTGCTGGAGCCGTGATGACTTGGGATTGGCAGGTATTTCTAAATGACGACGGTAGTGGCCGAACCTACTTGCAGTGGATGTTTGACGCATGGGGCTGGACGCTGTCCGTCGCCGGTGCGTCATGGGTGATCGCCATGTTGTTTGGCGCGCTGGTCGGCACGCTGCGCACCTTGCCGAACAGCCCGTGGCTGGTCCGCTTTGCCAATGCCTGGGTCGAGCTGTTTCGCAACGTTCCCTTGCTGGTCCAGATTTTCATCTGGTACTTTGTGGTTCCCAAAATTTTCCCCGCCATGAAGGAGCTGCCAAGCTTCATCCTGGTGGTGTTTGCCCTCGGGTTTTTCACCTCGGCGCGTATTGCCGAGCAGGTCAGGGCCGGCGTGCAGGCCTTGCCGCGCGGCCAGCGTTATGCCGGTATGGCCATGGGCTTTACCACCGTGCAGACGTACCGCTACGTGATCCTGCCGATGGCCTTTCGCATCATCATTCCGCCGCTCACCAGCGAGTCGATGAACCTCTTGAAAAATTCCTCCGTGGCTTTCGCGGTGTCGATCGCCGAGCTCACCATGTTCGCCATGCAGGCGCAGGAAGAAACTTCGCGCGGCATTGAGATCTACCTTGCGGTGACGGCCCTTTATGCAGTCTCTGCCTTCGCGGTCAACCGGGTCATGGCCTTTGTTGAAAAGAAGGTCCAGATCCCCGGCTTCGTTGTAGCCGGCTCAACGGGCGGAGGGCACTGACATGCTTGGACTCGACATGAGCTTCCTGAACTGGGAGATGATTTCCCAGTTCGTCGTCAAGGGCTTTATTTTCAGCATCGAGCTGACCGTCATCGCCACCATAGGCGGCATTATTTTCGGCACCGTGCTTGCGCTGATGCGCCTGTCGGGCAAAAAAATCCTGACGGTTCCTGCGACCATCTATGTCAACGGCATGCGTTCCGTTCCGCTGGTCATGGTGATCCTGTGGTTCTTCCTGCTGGTGCCCGCGTCGTTCTACACGACCTTCGGCGCCTGGGGGGCCAACTACCGCGCCGAGATTTCGGCCATCATCACCTTCGTGGCCTTCGAGGCCGCGTACTTCAGCGAAATCATGCGTGCGGGCATCCAGTCGATCTCGCGCGGTCAGGTCAATGCGGGCCGTGCCCTGGGCATGACCTACGCGCAGAACATGAAGCTGATCATCCTGCCGCAGGCTTTCCGCAACATGGTGCCCATCCTGCTGACCCAGACCATCATCCTGTTCCAGGATACTTCGCTGGTTTACGCCATCGGCGCCTATGACCTGCTCAAGGGCTTCAGCACCGCCGGCAAGATCTTCGGCCGCCCCGAAGAGGCCTACCTGCTGGCCGCCGTGGTTTATTTCGTGATCTGCTTCGGGCTCTCCTTCATGGTCAAGCGCCTGAACAGCAGAATCGCCATCATTCGCTGAAGCCGCCGCTCTCAAGGCAAGCGAACCTCATAGAACACTGGAGAAGAAGATGATTGAGTTGAAAGAAGTTTCCAAATGGTACGGTGAAGTGCAGGTTCTCAATAACTGCACCACCAGCATCAAGAAGGGTGAAGTTGTTGTGGTCTGCGGCCCATCGGGTTCGGGCAAGTCAACACTCATCAAAACCATCAACGCGCTGGAGCCTTTCCAGAAGGGCCAGATTTTTGTCGACGGCAAGGCTGTGCATGACCCCAAGACCGATCTGCCGAAACTGCGCAGCCGCGTCGGCATGGTGTTCCAGAATTTCGAGCTGTTTCCGCACCTGAGCGTGACCGAAAACCTGACGCTGGCGCAGGTCAAGGTACTGGGCCGCAAGCCCGACGAAGCCAAAAAACACGGCTTGAAATACCTGGATCGCGTGGGCCTGATGGCGCACAAGGACAAGTTTCCCGGCCAGCTCTCCGGTGGCCAGCAGCAGCGTGTGGCGATTGCCCGCGCGCTCAGCATGGACCCGATCGCCATGCTGTTTGACGAACCCACTTCCGCGCTGGACCCGGAAATGGTGGGCGAGGTGCTGGACTGCATGATGGGCCTGGCCGTCGAGGGCATGACCATGATGGTGGTGACCCACGAAATGGGCTTTGCCAAAAAAGTGGGCAGCCGCGTGATTTTCATGGATGTCGGCGGCAAGATTCTGGAAGACTGCTCGAAGGACGAGTTTTTCAGCCACCCTGAAAACCGCCAGGCGCGCACCAAGGATTTCCTCAACAAGATCCTGGCGCACTGAAAGCCATGCCCCCCCCGGAAAAAAGCCCCGAATCCCGGGGCTTTTTTCATGGCGGCTCATGATAGGCGGGTGGTGTGACCAGTGCGACAATTCAGGCCATGACTTCAGCCACCCGCACACCCGCCTCCAGCCTGACCTCCGCTCTGACAATTACCCGGCCCGACGATTGGCACCTGCATGTGCGCGACGGCGAGGCCCTGCACACCGTGGTGCCGCACACGGCCGCACAGTTTGGCCGCGCCATCATCATGCCCAACCTGCGCCCGCCGGTGACCACGGCTGCCCAGGCGGCAGCGTATCGGGAACGCATCCAGGCCGCTGTGCCGGCCGGCGTGCAGTTCGAGCCATTGATGACGCTTTACCTCACCGACAACCTGCCGCCCGATGAGATCAAGCGCGCGAAGGACGCCGGCGTTGTGGCGCTCAAGCTATACCCGGCCGGCGCCACCACCAACAGCGATGCCGGTGTGACCGACCTGCGCAAGACTTACAAGACACTCGAGGCCATGCAAAAGGAAGGGTTGCTGCTGCTGGTGCATGGCGAGGTGACGTCCTCCGACATCGACCTGTTCGACCGGGAAGCGGTATTCATTGACACCCAGTTGATTCCGCTGCGCCGCGATTTCCCTGAGCTCAAGATCGTGTTTGAGCACATCACCACCCGCGAAGCCGCCCATTACGTGCGCGATGCCGGCCAGTTCACGGGTGCGACCGTCACGGCGCACCACCTGCTTTACAACCGCAATGCCATTTTCACGGGTGGCATTCGCCCGCACTACTACTGCCTGCCGGTGCTCAAGCGTGAGACGCATCGTCTGGCATTGGTAGAAGCCGCCACCAGCGGCAACAACCGCTTTTTCCTGGGTACTGACAGTGCACCGCACCCTGCGCACCTCAAGGAGCACGCAACGGGCTGCGCAGGCTGCTACACCGCCCACGCCGCCATGGAGCTTTACGCCGAAGCCTTTGATGCGGCCGGCGCACTGGACAAGCTTGAGGCCTTTGCCAGCTTTAACGGTGCGGATTTTTACGGCTTGCCGCGCAATACCGGCCGGATCACGCTCAAGAAGGAAAGCTGGCACCCGCCCGAGAGCTTTGCTTTCGGCGAGGCCGAGCTCAAGCCTTTGCGCTCGGGTGAAAACCTGCCCTGGAAACTGCACACTTCAGAAAGCCCCTGATGGACCACAAGCCGCGCGTTGCCCTGCTCATTGACGCCGACAACTCGCCGGCGTCCAAGATCGACCTGATCCTCAACGAGTTGTCGACCTTCGGTGAAACGAACATCCGCCGCGCTTACGGCAACTGGAAAAAGAATGAACTCAAGGGGTGGGAAGAGGTGTTGCATGAGCATGCCATCCGCCCCATGCAGCAGTTCGACTACACCAAAGGCAAGAACGCCAGCGACATGGCCATGGTGATCGACGCGCTGGAACTGCTCTATACCGACCGGCCCGACGCCTTTGGCATCGTTTCGTCGGACGCAGACTTCACGCCGCTGGTCATGCACCTGCGCGCCAAGGGCGCGGCGGTCTACGGCTTTGGCGCGCAGAAAACGCCGGAGCCTTTTGTCAATGCGTGTTCGAGATTCCTGTTCCTCGACAAGCTGCGCCCCATCGCCGTCAGTGATGCGGCGGGCGGTGCCCACGGAGACAGCCGTGACGATGGCGAGGCGGTTGCCGCCGCGCCCCTCAGGGCCACACCGGCCCAGCTCAAGCAGGACGCCAAGCTGGTCATGCTGCTGCGCAATGCCGTTCAGGCCGCAGCCGACGACGAGGGTTGGGCGCGCGTGGGTGCTGTGGGAACGCAAATCGCCAACCAGGCCTCGTTTGACCATCGCAACTACGGCTATGCCACGCTGACCAAGCTGCTGGTGGCCACCCAGCTGTTTGACATCGCCGACGAAGGCAAGTCGACCGTCGCAGTGCGCGACAAGCGACTCAACAAGTCGGCCCGGGCCTAGGGGAACCTGCAGGTGCGAGTCGCTGCAGCCCTGCAGCCAGCGCCGGCCATGCCGATGCTGGCATGGAACCAGCCCTGGCTTGAACCCTGGCAGGAGCCCGGCGAACGTGTGGTCCAGATCGTGGCGGCGGGCACTGCGCTGCACGAGGCCCTGAATGCCGGGCAGCGTGCCCCGGTGCGCTTTGTTCCCCAAAGCGCATTGCCCGCCGGTGAGGCCTACGAGAGCTTTATTTTCAGGACAGGTCAATGCCCGACCCGCGAAGGCCCACATGATTTCTTCAATGGCCTGTGCTGGATGCAGTTCCCCGAAACAAAAAAGAAGCTCAACCAATTGCAGGCTGCGGAAATCGCGCAGGCCGGCGTGCAACAGGTGCGCGGCCCGGTCCGCGACGCGCTGACGCTCTTTGACGAGAACGCTGCTTTCCTGTCGGCGCCGCAACCCTTGTGGGACGCGCTGGCGGCGCGGGACTGGCAGCAGCTCTTTGTGGGTTTGCGCCCACTCTGGCAGCAAGCCCGGCTGGTGCTGTTTGGCCATGCGCTGCTGGAGAAACTGATTTATCCACGAAAACCGATCACAGCCCATGTGTACCGGGCGCAACCAGTTATCAATTCAATAGCGAATCTGGACCGCTGGATTGCTGCCGACCTGAGTGCAGGCAAGCTGGCCGGCAAGCCGTTTTTTCCTTTGCCGGTGCTGGGCGTGCCCGGCTGGTGGCCCGGGAACGAGAACTTTTCCTTTTATGATGACTCCCTTGTATTCCGACCGCCACGGCTGCAAAACAACAGATAGAAATCAGCCACGGGCTTGCGGCACAGCTTGAACTGCGCTGGCAAGCCCTCATATCCTGCGCAAGGCGGGCTTTTTCACCGACCCCACGGAGAACCCATGAAACGTATTTTTCTGTTTGTCCTGACCAACCTCGCTGTTGTGGTGGTGCTGGGCATTGTCGCCAGCCTGCTTGGCGTCAACCGCTTCCTCACGGCCAACGGGCTGAACCTGACCGCGCTGCTCGGCTTTGCGCTGATCATGGGCTTCGGCGGCGCCTTTATCTCGCTGCTGATCAGCAAACCCGTCGCCAAATGGAGCGCCGGGGTGCGGGTGATTGAGTCGCCCCAAAATGCCGACGAGGCCTGGATCGTCGAGACCGTGCGCAAGCTGGCCGACAAGGCCCAGATCGGCATGCCCGAAGTCGGCATTTTTGAAGGCGCACCCAATGCCTTTGCCACCGGCGCGTTCAAGAACTCGTCGCTGGTGGCCGTGTCCACCGGCCTGCTGCAGGGCATGACCAAGGAAGAAATCGAAGCCGTGCTGGGCCACGAGATCGCCCACGTGGCCAATGGCGACATGGTCACCATGACGCTGATCCAGGGCGTGATGAACACCTTTGTGGTTTTCCTCTCGCGTGTGATCGGCTACGCCGTCGACAGCTTTTTGCGCCGCGGCAGCGACAGCAATTCCGGCCCCGGTATCGGCTACTACGTCAGCACCATCGTGCTGGACATCGTGCTCGGTTTTGCCGCCGCCATTGTCGTGGCCTGGTTCTCGCGCCAGCGCGAGTTCCGTGCCGATGCCGGCGCCGCACAGCTGATGGGCCGCCGCCAGCCCATGATGAACGCGCTGGCCCGCCTGGGCGGCATGCAGCCCGGCGAATTGCCCAAGGCCGTGGAAGCCATGGGCATCACCGGCAGCATCGGCAAGCTGTTTGCCACGCACCCACCGATAGAAGAGCGCATCGCAGCATTGCAGAACAGCCAGGCTTGAAATATCAAAGGGCGCCCCGCACAGGGCGCCCTTTTTTCTTCACGTTTTCTTCACAGGAGTGCAGGCATGAAAGACTGGATCAGGCAGAACCGCAGTTTTCTGGTGTTACTGTTGTTGTTTGGCTTGTTTCGCACCGCGATCGCGGACTGGAACCCCATTCCCTCGGGCTCCATGCGGCCCAACCTGCTTGAAGGCGACGTCGTCTTCGTCAACCGCCTGGCCTACAACGTCAAGGTTCCGCTGACGGACACCGTGCTGGCGCAAACCGCCGATCCGAAGCGCGGCGACATTGTCACTTTTTCATCCCCAGTCGATGGTGTGCGCCTGATCAAACGCCTGGTGGCGCTGCCGGGTGACGTGGTGGAAATGAAGGCCAAGGCCCTTGTGATCAACGGGCAGGCCGCGCGTTATGAGCCGCTTGACAGCGTGCTGGAGCCGGTCGGCCCGGCAGGTGTCCTGCTGGCAACCCATGTCAGGGAAACGGCGCCTGCGGGCACCCCCGCCGGGCAGCACCAGATCCAGTGGCTCACCGGTGTGGCGGCCAGGGACAACTGGGGCCCCATGACGATTCCGCCCGACCAGTACCTGATGCTGGGTGACAACCGCGACAACAGCGCAGATTCGCGCTACATCGGGCTGGTGCCGCGCAACCTGCTGATCGGGCGTGCGGAACGGATCCTGGTGTCGGCGGACATCCTGGAGAAGTGGCAACCCCGATTTGAGCGTTTTGGCCGCTCGCTCTATTGATCTGCTGATCGACTGAGGCTGCAGCGGGGAGTCTCAGGCCTGGCGGCTTCGCTGTACCCGCTCCATGGCTTGTGCTACTTCCGACGGGTCCAGGCCGTACATCTCGGCAAATTCTGCCGCCGTTTTCCCGCTGGCCTCAAAGGCACGCATCAGTGCCTCACGTTTGGCGGTTTGCACCGCCATCTCCGCAAAAGCCTCGTCCAGCAAGGTGTTCGACACCTCATCCTGCGTGCGGGTGCGTTCTGCGTACTCTTCGCGGCTCAAGCCGGATGCTTCAATGGCCTCGATGAGGCGCATACGCACTGTGGGACGCAGGTCTTCCTTTGAACGCGCCTGGCGCCGCCGGAACACCTCCATGATCGCGTGGTGCACATGCTCGGGCGCTACAGGCTCGACGGGCTCGCCCTGCAGGTTGTGGCGCGGGTGGCCGGCCGCCACGCATTCGAGGTAACGCGTGGAACGGGCATGCAGGCCCAGCGCCACTTTCAGTTCGTCGCGCTTGAAAGCTTCGGGGTTTTCCGCAAGCAAGTCCTGGAAAGCGCCCAGCTTGAGCGGCAGGAACTGTGCGCCGAACATTTTTGGGTAGAGCTCGAACAGCTTTTCCAGCACGGGATGGACTTCGCGTGGGCGCTGCTGCTGCGGGCTGGCCGGGCGCTGCGGAGGGCGGGGGCGTTTGGCGCGCGGGGAGGGTGTGGTGGTTTCGGTCATGTGTGTGGGTAAAAAAGAGGGTGTGGCGGGGTGTTCATAAAGCTCAGCGGGGCCTGAACATGCGAAAGAGGTTGTCGGGGGTGACGGCGAAATAATCGGCCGGGCCACCGCCGCGAAGAATCGGCTCGGCAGCCGCCGTGTCGTAAATGCCGTCTTTGAGCAGATGCCTTGCAATGTACACGCCGACGACTTCGCCCAGGACCAGCCACGTGGACACCGGCACGCCATTGGCGCCTTGCAGCTGCAGGATTTGGGTCAACTTGCACTCAAAAGAAACCGGGCTTTCCTGTACGCGCGGCACGGCAATGCGTTGCGAGGCCGCGGGCGTGAGGCCGGCCAGTTCGAACTCGTTGACCTCGGGCGGCACCATCGCGCAGGAGCGGTTCATGGCCTCGGCCAGCGGCCGCGTCGCCAGGTTCCAGCCGAACTCGCCGGTCTCGCGGATGTTGTGCAGGCTGTCTTTGGCGCCAATGCTGGCGAAACCGATGATGGGCGGCGTGTAGTTGAAGGCATTGAAAAAACTGTAGGGCGCCAGGTTGAGCTGCCCCTTCGCGTCCTGCGACGAAATCCAGCCAATGGGGCGTGGCCCCACCATGGCGTTGAAGGGATCGTGCGGCAGGCCATGGCCTTTGGCGGGCTCGTAGTAGTGAAAGTCCTGGCCCATCACGCGGCCATCCGCTGTTGTTCGGTATCCTGCAGCACGCTGCGCGCCAGGGCCTCCGCAACCTTGATGCCATCCACGCCGGCCGACAAAATGCCGCCGGCGTAGCTGGCGCCTTCGCCGGCCGGGTAGAGGCCGCGCACGTTAACACTTTGCAGGTCTTCCCCACGGCTGATGCGGATCGGTGAGGAAGTGCGCGTTTCCACGCCGGTCAACACCGCATCGTGGGTGTCAAAGCCCTTGATCTTTTTGCCGAATACTGGAAAGGCTTCGCGCATGGCCTCGATCGCATACGCAGGCAGGGCAGACGACAGGTCGCCGATGGTCACGCCCGGCTTGTAGGACGGAGTGATGCTGCCCAGCGCGGTCGAGGGGCGGCCCGCCACGAAGTCGCCCACCAGCTGCGCCGGCGCCTGGTAATTGCTGCCGCCCAGCACAAACGCGTGCGATTCAAGCTGGCGCTGCAGCGCGATACCGGCCAGCGCGTCGCCCGCCTCGAAACCGGGGTAGTCGCGCGGGTCTATGCCCACCACGATGCCGGCATTGGCGTTGCGCTCGTTGCGTGAATACTGGCTCATGCCGTTGGTCACCACGCGACCGGGCTCCGAGGTGGCGGCTACCACCGTGCCGCCCGGGCACATGCAAAAACTGTAGACCGAGCGGCCGTTGCTGGCGTGGTGCACCAGCTTGTATTCCGCCGCGCCCAGTGAGGGGTGGCCAGCATGGCGGCCCCAGCGCGCACGGTCGATGATGCCCTGCGGATGCTCGACCCGAAAGCCGATGGAAAACGGTTTTGCTTCGATGTACACACCGCGCGCATACAGCATGGCAAAGGTGTCGCGCGAGCTGTGGCCCAGCGCCATCACCACCTGGTCGGCACGCATCTCGTGGCTCTGGCCCGTGGCCTGGTCCAGCACCGTGAGGCCGCGCAGCTGTTTGCCTTGCGGGCCGTCCTCGATGAGCACGTCGGTCACGCGCTGCTCGAAGCGGATCTCGCCGCCCAGGGCGACGATCTGCGCGCGCATGTTCTCGACCACCTTCACCAGCTTGAAGGTGCCGATGTGCGGATGCGCTTCGAACAGGATGTCGGCGGGCGCGCCGGCTTTCACGAATTCGTTCATCACCTTGCGGCCCAGGTGGCGCGGGTCCTTGATCTGGCTGTAGAGTTTGCCGTCGGAAAAAGTGCCGGCGCCGCCTTCGCCGAACTGCACGTTCGATTCCGGGTTGAGCACGTTCTTGCGCCACAGGCCCCAGGTGTCGCGGGTGCGCTGGCGCACCGTCTTGCCGCGCTCCAGCACGATGGGCTTGAAGCCCATCTGCGCCAGCAGCAAGGCTGCGAACATGCCGCAGGGGCCGAAGCCGACGACGACCGGTCGCAGCGGAAGGGCCGCAGGCGCCTGGCCTACGGTGCGGTAGGCCATGTCGGGCGTGGGAAAGATGTGCGGGTTGCCGGAAAATTTCGCCAGCAGCGCGCCTTCCTGGGCTGCATCGGCCAGCGTGACATCGACGATGTAGACCTTGAGCAGCTCTGCCTTGCGGGCGTCAAAGCTGCGCTTGTGGATGTGGACGTTCTGCAGGGCGGCTGCGGCAACGCCCAGTGTCTGGGCCACCAGGGCGGGCAGGGCGCTTTCCGCGTGGTCCAGCGGAAGCTTGAGTTCGGTCAGGCGAATCATGAAAAGGGGCTCGTGTTGATCAAGCAACCCGCATTTTAAAGGCCTGGCGGATAATGGGCCCCGTGAAGCACGCCAGACCGCCGCTGGTGCAATCTGGGAAACCAGGCACTGGAGGAACGTCCGGACTGCACAGGACAGCGTAGGAGGTAACACCTCTCCACCGTGAGGTGAGGATCAGAGCAACAGAGACGAGTCGGCCCTGGGGCAACCCCGGGCCGGGTGAAACGGGCAATCTCTACGCGCAGCAATACCAAGTAGGCCAGCGTTGATGTGGTTCCGCAGAGCTGGCGGGTAGGTAGCATTGAGCCGCGGGGGCGACCCCCGGCCCAGATTAATGGCGGTCACGCCGGGCTTTCTCCAAGGGGCCCGGTGCACAGAATCCGGCTTATCGGCGGGCTTCACACTTATAAAAAAAGCCCCGTTCAGTGATGAACGGGGCTTTGTCTTTGGGCCTTGCCGGCCCTGCGTGCACTGCCTTATTTGGCGGGAGACGCGGCGGCAGCCGGTGCCGGTGCGGTGCCTGCAGCCGCGGCTGGCGCCTTACCGAAGTACTGGGCGAAAATCTTGTCGTAGGTGCCGTCGGCCTTGATATCTGCCAGGCCCTTGTTCAGTTTTGCGAGCAGCTCGGCGTTGCCCTTTTTCACGGCCAGGCCGTATTGCTCGGGTGCAAAGCTGGCGTCGGCGATGGTCTTGAACTTCGAGCCGGTGTTGTTGTTGACGTAGTGTTCCACCACGCCGTTGTCGGCGACCACGGCGTCCACGCCGCCGGCTTCCAGCTCTTTCAGTGCCAGTGGTGTTGCCTCAAAGCGCTTGATGTTGGCGCTGTCCTTGCCTTGCAGCTTGGTGATGACTTCGTCACCCGTCGTGCCGTTCTGAACGCCAACCTTGAGTTTCTTGAGGTCATTGAACTTGGCGATCTTCGAATCCTTCTTCACGGCGATCAGTTGCTGCGCGTCAAAGTAAGGGGACGAAAAATCCATGGTCTGCTTGCGCTCGGCCGTGATCGTGATGGCCGAGACCAGCAGGTCGCGGTCGCCCTGGTTCAGGGAGTTAAAGATGCCTTCCCATGGCGTGTTCAGGAACTTGACTTCGATGCCGGCCTTCTGTGCCACGGCCTTGACGACTTCGATGTCGAAACCGACGATCTCGCCTTTGTCGTTCTGGGATTCAAAAGGTACATACGCGGCGTCCGTGCCGACGACGTACACCTTGGCTGCGGGTGCGGGTGCCGAGGCGGCAGGAGCGGGTGCGCTGGCTGCGGGTGCCGGCGGCTCGGTCTTGCTGCAGGCGGCCAGAACGATACCGGCGACCAGGGTGCCGGCGGTTTGCAGGAAACGTCGCGTTGAGATGGAGTAGGAAGACATGAAGTCCCTCAAAAAGGTTGAAATGATGGTGATGCCCGTCAAGCCATGCGGTCAGGCACGGCCTCCGGCATACGAACAAAAAGTATAAACCGCGGCCCTGGGTCAAACAGCCCCTTTCAGTAGCCTTGGTGACTGTTCATGGCCTTGACGCCGGTATATACCCTTACGTACGGTCCAAGGTTTAGCAACTTTCACGCCACAGTAGTGCGGGTACTCAGTGGTGGGCTGCAAATCAATAGCGATGCCCGGCGCGTGTGCAGAAATCGTTAATGGACAAGGCCCAGCTCACGCACGCGGTCCACATGCGCCAGCAGCGAGCGTTTGGCCACCGGCCAGATACGCGGGTCCACGTCGTCGTAGGCGCCTGCGACCCAGTCGTCGATCGTGCCTTCCGGGTGGGCCTGCATCACGCGCATGATCTTGGCTTCGCGCTGCAGGCGATGCGCCTTGAGCCGGGCAATCGCATTCTTTGCGTCCGCCAGTACGTAACCATGCGCCGGGGCAATGAAGCCGATCTGGTGTTCATCGCAGGCGGCGCTCAGCGCATCCAGTGAATCCAGGTAGGCACTCATGTCGCCGTCGGGCGGGTCAATGACCGTGGTGCTGCCGTTGAGGATGTGGTCGCCGCTGAACAGCAGGCCGTCTTCTACCAGCACCAGGCACACATGGTTGGCGGCATGGCCGGGTGTGTGCAGCACCTTCAGGGTATGGGTAATTTCTCCTTCCAGCCCTTTGCTGGCGAGCGCGAGCAGCTCCTGATTTGATAGCGACCGGTCTGGCGAGAAGGCGCTGGCGGCGCGCGCCGTGGGTGCCGAGGGCAGGCCCAGAATCGGCGGCGCAACGCTGCACATGGCCTGCAGCGGTTTGGCGCCGGGTGAATGGTCGGGGTGCGAGTGGGTGCACACAATCATGCGGATGTCGCCGCCGGCCGCCCGCCAGAGGCGTTGCAGGTGCTCGTGATCGGCCGGGCCGGGGTCGATGGCGATGTAGCCGCTGCCTGGGTCGCCGACCAGGTAGCTGTTGGTGCCCGGCCCGGTCATCACGCCGGGGTTGGGCGCCGTCAGGCGCATCACGTTGTGGAGCAGCGCCACGGGCTGTGATGTCTGCCAGTCGAGTGCGTGCACGATCTGCCCGTCCGGGCAGGTCAGCGCCAGCTCACCATAGGGCGCTTCGTGTTCCATATAGCGTGCCTCCCTGCCGGCCAGCAGCCCGGCACGCGGGCAGGAGGTCCAGAGCGGGACTTCGGACGCGCAGGCCGCCAGCACCGAGGCCACGTCGGGGTAGTGCTGCAGCCTTTCCAGCGTGCGTATGGTGGGGAAGATGATGAAAAATCCTCCCGCCGCGTGCCGCGCCAGCGCCTCGGCCGGCCGCACCCAGACCGGCTCAAACTGCTCTGCCTCGTCGGCCACCGGGCTCTGGCCCTCGGGCATGCGCGCGACCAGGAAGGGCACGTCAAAACGCCGCGGCAGGTCGCGGTCGGTGACCCAGTGCGCCAGCACAAACACCTCGTCGCCCGCCAGCGTCAAGCCGCGCTCCCGGCATTGCGCGGCAAAGGGCGCCTTGCGGTCCAGCGAAGCGATGTCGGCGGTCGTGGCATAACTGCCGTCGGCATGGCGTGCCAGCAGCACGCCGAGTTCCTCAAAACTTTCGCGGATGGCCGCGATGGCCTGTGTCAGGTGCAAGTCGCTTTGCGTGGCCCGCCGCGTGGACTGTGCCTGCGCCAGGGCATCGGCCGGGTCGATGCCGCCGCCGGGGAAAACATAGGCCCCCGGCGCAAAACTGGCGGTCATGGAGCGCCGTGTCATCAGGACTTCGATGCCGTGCGGGGTGTCGCGCAGCAACAGCACGGTGGCCGCCGGGCGTACAGGCGCGGGTTCGCGCGAAGGATGGAGCAGTTGGGAAGGACGTGGCATCCGCAAATTATGGCTTCGGGGCTGCGCGGGCGTTGCCGGCGGGCTTTGGAGGGTTTTCTGCTCTGCAATGCCAGGGCAAACCAAGCGTATTGCCCCGAATTCCTTCAAAACAACGGCCGGTGGGTGCGAAATGGCCGATTCACCTCTTTAAGCGCCGGCTTCGCACCGCAGATAATTCCCCCATGCGAATCCGATTCACCAAAATGCAGGGCGCGGGCAATGACTTTGTCATGCTCGACGAAACCCGCGCCCCGCTGGGCCTTTCCACCGCGCAATACCGTTTCCTGGCCGACCGCCACTTCGGCGTGGGCGCCGACCAGATTCTCTCGGTGCGGCCGCCGCCTGCGAATGCGGGGGAGGGCATCGACTTCGAGTACGTGATCCACAACGCCGACGGCGGCGAAGTTGAGCAGTGCGGCAACGGGGCGCGCTGCTTTGTGCGCTTTGTGCGCGAGAAGGGGCTGACGACAAAGGACGTCGTGAGGGTCAAGACCCTGAGCGGCATCATCGAGCCGCGCATGCAGGCCGATGGGCGTGTCACGGTCGACATGGGTGCACCGGTGTTTGACCCCGTACGGATTCCTTTTGATGCGTCGGGCCTCACGCCCGTGGTCCAGGGCTCATGGCAAAAATGGCCGCTAGCGCTTGATGGACGGGCGCAAGCAGCTCCTCTTTTGATAGCGGCCTTGTCGATGGGCAACCCGCATGCGGTGCAACTGGTGGACGACGTGGACGCTGCGCCGGTGCTGCAAACCGGTCCGCTGATTGAAAACCACGTGCGTTTTCCGCGCCGTGTGAACGCCGGCTTCATGCAGGTGGTCTCGCGCAGCCAGATCCGCCTGCGGGTCTTTGAGCGCGGCGCGGGCGAGACGCTGGCCTGCGGCACGGGCGCCTGCGCGGCAGTGGTGGCGGGCATACGCTGGGGCCTGCTGGATGCGCGGGTCGATGTGATGACGCGGGGCGGACAGCTCACCATTGAATGGCCGGGCCAACTGGATGCGCCTGTCATGATGACCGGCCCGGCTACGACTGTATTCGAGTCCGAAATCGAAATCCCTGACGGGATTTGAAAACCGCCTTTCGACGAAAGCGGATGTAACGCGGGCACCCTGCGCCTTTGCGCCCGCCACAAAACTGAGGACAATGCCTGCATGAATCCAACCGAACACCCCATCACCGAAGACGACATCGCCAACTTCCTGGCCAACACGCCCGACTTCTTCGAGCGCCACGCCGAACTGCTGGCTTCGGTGCAACTGTCCAGCGGACATGGCAACCGTGCCGTCAGCCTGCAGGAACGCCAGGCCTTGATGCTGCGCGAAAAGATCAAGGGGCTCGAAACCCGGATGGTCGACATGATCCGCCACGGGCAGGACAACGTGGCCATTGCCGACAAGATGCAGCGCTGGACACGCAAGCTGCTGCAGGCGACCCAGGCGCGCGACCTGCCGGGCGCCATCGTCGAGGGCATCACCGGCGAATTCCTGATCCCGCAGGCCGCCATCAAGGTCTGGGACGTGAACGGGATTTTTTCGGATGAAAGCTTTGCGACCGATGTGAGCGAGGACGCCAAAACCTTTGCATCGTCATTGAGCGCACCCTACTGCGGCGTCAATTCGGGCTTCGAAGCGGTCAACTGGCTGCCCGAGCCCGCAGTGGCGTTGTCGATCGCGCTGATACCGCTGCGCGCCGCAGCGGGCGCGGAAGTCTCGGGCCTGCTCGTGCTGGCCTCGCCCGACCCGGAACGCTTTCACAGCGGCATGGGCACGGATTTCCTGGAGCGCCTGGGTGAGCTGGCCGGCGCGGCGCTGACGCGGTTGCGGCCCCAGCCGGTCACGACCGAATAGGCACCGGGGCCATGCACCACGGCCATGACGCAAACACCACAAACGCCGCCTTCCGCTTCTGAATCCGGCAGTGGGCAGCCGGTGCCGCCGCCTTCCGATCCGCTGGTCGAGCGTTACCTGGAGCATGTGCGGGTGGAAAAGCGCCTGGCCCAGCGCACCGTGGAGCTCTACGCGCTCGACCTGCAAAAGCTTGAAGCCAATGCGCACCAGGCCAGGGTGGCGCTTGTGGCGGTACAAAACGTTCACATGCGGCGCTGGGTGGCGCAAATGCATGGTGCGGGGCGCAGCGGCCGGGGCATTGCTCTGATCCTCTCAGGCTGGCGCGGCTTTTACACCTGGCTGGGCCGCGAAGGCCTGATCAGCGGCAACCCCGTGCAGGACGTGCGGGCGCCCAAAGCCGCCAAGCCCTTGCCCAAGGCATTGAGCGTGGATGAGGCCGTGCAGCTGGCGGGCTACCAGGCCGACGCCGCCGATGGCGACCCGCTGCTGGAGCTGCGCGACCAATGCATCACCGAACTGCTGTACGGCTGCGGCCTGCGTATCGGCGAGCTGGTGGGCCTGGATGTGAAGGCCAGTGCGCACGCGCGCGGCTGGATCGACACGGATGCGGCCGAAGCTTATGTGCTGGGCAAGGGGTCCAAAAGGCGCAGCGTGCCGGTCGGCCGGGCTGCGCTGCAATCGCTGCAGCAGTGGCTTGCCGCGCGGGCCGGCTGGGCGCGTGAAGACCATGCGCTTTTTATCAACCAGCGCGGCACCCGCCTGACGCCACAGCACATACGGGTGCGGCTGAAGCAGCGCTCGCTCAAAGCGGGGCTGGCCACGCCGGTGCACCCGCACATGCTGCGCCACTCCTTTGCCAGCCATGTGCTGCAGTCCAGCGGTGATTTGCGTGCGGTTCAGGAGCTGCTGGGCCATGCCAACATCACGACCACGCAGGTCTATACCCGGCTGGATTTCCAGCACCTGGCCAAGGTGTATGACGCGGCGCACCCGCGGGCCCTGTCGAAAGCCGGAAAGGCCGGCGCGGGCGCGCCGGCGTCGCCAGGAAGCCTGGTGAAGGCGGACAAAGACGCTAAAGACAAAGCCTGAGCATGGCACCAGCACTTGGTGCCCAGGCGGTGCTCAGGCCGGACTGGGGCGGTCGCGCCTTGCCGGACGTGCCGGCGGCACGTCCCCGAGCATGAATACGGCCCGCTTGCTGTCGGCCGGGGCAGCGGCCAGGCGCTCTTCAAGCTGGGTCAGCAGGCCCTGGGCGTTGGAGCCCTGGTAGGGCACCAGGGCGTACGCGACATGCACCTGTGCGACGCAGTCCACGTGCAGGCCTTTGTAGGGCATGAGGCAGCGCGCCACGATGCGCGGCCCGAGCGTGCCGGCGTCTTCGGCATTGAAGGGGCCTTCGACCAGCATGCCGAAGCGCCGCTCCGACAGCCGCGCGGCGCTGTCGATCTCGCGTGCGGTGGACAAAAGGCGCTCAGCCACGTGCAGCGGCAATTCTTCGGCGGCCTTGCGCCCGAAGTCGCGCTGGATCTGCTCGGAGTTGACCAGGTCGATGATCATCACCGCGCTTTGGTGGCGCAGCCGTTCGGAACGCGCAATCATGCGGATCAGGCGCTCGGCAAACACGTGGCCGTTGATCAGGCCGGTGGCCGGGTCTACCCGGTCCAGGCCCTGGATGCGGCGGATGTTTTCGCGCCGGTGCTGGCTGCGCAGCATCAATACCAGCATGGCGATGGGCAAATGCAGCGCCACGCCCAGCTGCATGCCGTGCTGCGTCAGAAAACCGATGGGCACCAGTTCGGCATTGCGGGCCATGGTCCATCCGGCGGCGGCCAGCACCGGCACATACGCCAGTATCAGCCAGGGCGCAAACCGGTCGCCGCGGCGCCAGGCCCAGCCCATGACCAGCACGCTGCTGAATTCCAGCAGCAGCACGATGGGGATGAACAGCCCCATGCGCGATGCAGAGGGCACCAGCGCCAGCACCACAGCCGCCAGCACGCCCAGCGCGGCCTGGCCCACCATCAGCCAATGCAGGCGCAATGAGCGTTCGGGCAGGGCCACCACCGCGGAAATGAACAGCAGGGTGGCCGACACCGCCAGCATGGGCAGCACGGATGTCGAAATGTCGCTCCACCCCGGCCACGCCGGCCACAGGTGCAAGCCCGCGATGCCGGTGACGGTCGCCTGTGTCAGGCCCATCAAGGTCACGCAGAGGGCGTAGTAACCGTACGCGGTGTCGCGCAGTGAAATGGCGCCCAGCGCCGAGATCAGCGCCGCCAGCCCCGTCAGCCCGAAGAAGATGCCCAGGATCAGGGAAACACGTTGTTCTGAGTGGCTCAGGTGCCCTTCGCTGATGAACTGCAGCGGCGCGCTGAACGCATGGCCGTTCTCCAGGCGCAAAAGGTAATGGGTGGGTACCTCGGCCGACAGCGCGATGGGTAGCAGGGGATGGCGGTGCGGCACCGGCCATTTGTCTACCGCCACCAGGTCGCCGGCGCGCTGCTCGTTCCAGCGGCCGACACCGTCCAGGGTATACAGCGAAGCCCGGTCGATGGACGGGTACGGAACCTCAAGGTACCAGCGCTCTGCGTCCGGCGCCGGTGGCACGTTAAAGCGCACCCACATGGCCTGACCGCTGGTCACCGGGTAGATCGCATTGCCGTGTGTTGGCTTCCAGGGGAGGTCGGGGGTGGCGGCAACCTGCTCGGGAGTGAACTGGCCGGTCGTGTCTATCCAGTAGTCGCCCCAGTCCTGCAGTGCGACAGGTTCTGTCTGGGTGTCCAGATCCAGTATGGTGCGCGACCGTGCATCCAGGCTGGTCAGCGCCAGCAGCGAGCCCATGAACAGGCTGATAACCAGCCCCAGCAACAGGGCACGGGCCGCAATGGGCGTGCGAATCGCCGGGCTTGCCAGCGGCCCGTGTTTCTTCCATCGCCGCGAAAATGAGGTCAAAAACATTAACCTGCGATTGTCGCAAAACTTTCACGAAAATTACACCGAGCTGTCAAATCGCTGTCAGTCGGGTCATTTGCCCGGGTGGACGTCCGGTGCTCAGGAGGGGGCGATACCATCAGCCGCGACAATAGCGCCATGAAAATAATTCGACTGCGGGACGGCAAGGAGCGCTCATTGCTGCGGCGCCATCCCTGGATTTTTGACGGCGCCATCGCCAAGGGGGGCGGTGACGCGGGCGAGACTGTGCGGGTGGAAAGCCATGCCGGCGAATTTTTGGGCTGGGCGGCGTTCAGCCCGGCCTCCAGGATCCGGGCCCGGGTCTGGAGCTTTGACGAAGCCCAGCGCATCGACGCGGCCTTCTTTTCAGCGCGCATCGCCCAGGCCCTGAAGGCACGGGAGCTGTTTGACATCCAGAGCGACGGGCGGCGGCTCATTCACGGCGAATCCGACGGCCTGCCCGGCCTGGTGGTGGACCGCTATGCAGACACGCTGGTGGCGCAGTTTTCCAGCTGCGGCGCGGAAAAATGGAAAAGCGTGATTGTCGAAGCCCTGCTGGCCCAAACCGGCCTCACGCGCCTTTATGAGCGCTCCGATGCGAGTTCGCGGGCCCTGGAAGGTTTGCCCGAAGTGACCGGCTGGCTGGCCGGCTCGGGCGAAACCGGCATCACCATCATTGAACACGACTGGAAGCTCAGCCTGGACGTGGCCGAAGGCCACAAAACCGGCTTTTACCTGGACCAGCGCGACAGCCGGCAGAAGTTTGCCGCCTACACGCGCCGCCTGCAGTTCGGCCAGGTGCTCAACTGTTATTGCTATACCGGCGGCTTCACCGTGGCCGCGCTGGCCGGCGGTGCCGGGCACGTCACGTCCATCGATTCGTCCGGCCCGGCGATCGAGCGGGCCCGGGCCAATGTGGCACTGAACGGCTTTGACGCCAGCCGCACTACCTTGCTGGATGCCGATGTCAATGCCTCGCTGCGCCAGTACCAGAAGGAAGGCCGGATGTTCGACGCCATCGTGCTGGACCCGCCCAAATTCGCGCCCACGGTGACGCATGCCGAGCGTGCCGCCCGTGCCTACAAGGACATCAACCGGCTGGCGTTGTCGATTCTGGCGCCCGGCGGCGTGCTGTTTACCTACTCGTGTTCGGGTGGGGTCAGCGCCGATCTGTTCCACAAGATCGTGGCCTCGGCCGGCATCGATGCAGGGGTGGACGCTTTCATTTCCGAGCGCATGGGCGGCGCACCCGACCATCCCATGACGGTGGCCTTCCCGGAAGGCGAGTACCTGAAGGGGCTCGTGCTGGTGAAACGGGTGGGTGGTTGATTTTTTTGTATAAATAGTGGCTGCAGGCCAATAAAGACGGGCGCAAGAAGCTACTAAAAAGATAGCAAATACGGGGCGGAAATTACCGGCCTGCGCTGGGTTTTGGGCCCCTCTGCTTGACACAACCTGTAAAGTAACTGCTGGCCAAGGTGGTATTCAGTCCGGCGGCGCGGCCGGCTTGAACCCGCCGCTAAACTCCCCCACCTGTGTGGCTGCGACCTGCTTCGCCCTTCGCGCTACCCCTGCAATTCCTGTTTTTAGGTAACACCATGAGCTTGATCCCCGTCACCATCCTCACCGGCTTCCTGGGCTCCGGCAAAACCACGCTGCTCAAGCGCGTGCTGACCGAGGCGCACGGCCAGAAAATCGCTGTTATCGAGAACGAGTTCGGTGAAGAAAACATCGACAACGAAATCCTGGTCAATGACACCGAAGAAAACATCATCCAGATGAACAACGGCTGCATCTGCTGCTCGATCCGCGAAGACCTGCGCGAAACACTGCAGTTGCTGGCCGCCAAAAAGCGCAAGGGCCTGCTGGACTTTGAGCGCGTGGTCATTGAAACCACCGGGCTGGCCGACCCGGGGCCGGTGGCGCAGACGTTTTTCATGGACGAGGAAATTGCCGAGCAGTACCTGCTCGACTCGATCCTGACCCTGGTCGACGCCAAACATGCCGCGATCCAGCTCAACGACCGCCAGGAGGCGCGCCGCCAGGTCGGGTTTGCCGACCAGATATTCATCAGCAAAACGGACCTGGTGGCCAAGGACGAAGTGGACGCGCTGATGCACCGCCTGAAGCACATGAATCCGCGCGCGCCCCAGAAAGCGGTGCATTTCGGGGAAGTTGCCATCAAGGACGTGTTTGACCTGCGCGGCTTCAACCTCAATGCCAAGCTGGACATCGACCCCGACTTCCTCAAGGAGGATGACCATGCCGGGCATGACCACGATCATGACCATGAGCACGGGGAGCACTGTGATCACCCCTCACATGCCCACGACGCCAAAGACGGGCATGAGGGCCATGGCCACCATCACCACCACGACGATGACGTCAAGAGCTTTGTGTTCCGGTCCGACAAGCCCTTCAGCCCCGCCAAGCTGGAGGACTTCCTGGGTGCGGTCGTCAACATTTACGGCCCGCGCATGTTGCGCTACAAGGGCGTGCTGAATATGGAAGGCACCGACCGCAAGGTGATTTTCCAGGGAGTGCACCAGCTCATGGGCAGCGACCTTGGACCCGCCTGGGCCGAGGGCGAGAAGAAAAACAGCAAGATGGTCTTCATCGGCATCGATTTGCCCAAAGATATTTTTCTGCAGGGCCTGGAGCAATGCCTGGTTTGAGGTAGGCTGTCCGCCTGTGGCCTGTAAAAGGCGGAGGGCTCCATGTTTGTCTCGATTCTCCAACGATTTGTTCCAAGGGTGCTACGGCAGGCTGCGCAGCCGCTACAATCGCGCGCCGACCAAAATACCCGGAAAATCAATTCGGGAGGCCAGCCAGGCACAAAATCGGCTACAAAGCGGATTGAAACCCACCCAGTTGTGGTTTTCGAGGCTGGCAGGCGGCAGACAAACCAGGAAATCTGGCAACAGGTAGGGTTGAACTGCGCTGTAGCGGTTTGGCCAGGAAGCCGCCGCGGGGGGCCATGGGCCATTCCGGGGCTGCTTCCCAGAGGAGACACATTGTGAACGCCCAAGCAAAAAAGACCAAGACACCTGCCAAACCGGCCGCCAAGCCCGCATCGAAAGCCAAGCCGGCGCCAAAGCCCGCCGCCAAAGCTGTGAAGAAAGCGGCCAAACCTGTTGTCAAAGCCAAGCCGGCACCCAAACCCGTTGCCAAAAAAGCCGCCAAGCCGGCTGTCAAGGCTGCTTCCACGAAAAAGCCTGCCACCGCAGCTGTCAAGAAAACCGCTGCCAAGCCCTTGCCCAAAGCAAAGGCCGTCGCCAAACCCGTCAAGCCCGTGCTCAAATCTCCCCCAAAACCTGCGGCAAAGCCTGTTGCAAAATCAGCTGCCAAGCCCGTTGCAAAACCGGCCGTAAAACCTGCAGGCAGCACCAAGCCGGCCCCCGCCGCCGTGGTGGTACCCGCCCCGGCACCGGTCAGGGCCGGGCTGATAGCCCCGCCTCCACTGAAACCCGGCAGGCGCAGCTCCGCCCGCGTAGCCACCCAGTCACCCCCTCCCGCACCCATGGTGCCAACCCATGCGCCTGACGCAGCCAAAGCCAGTTACTCCACAATGACCGAACGCGTGATCGCGCCGCCACCCCAGGCGGCGGCCAAAAAAGACCCCAAGCTCGCCAACAACTGGAAGACCAAATCCGCCGAGCAACTGACCGACGACGAAGTCAAGGCGATGCCGGACTCCGAGTACATGAACGAAAAGCAGCTGGCTTTCTTTCGCCACAAGCTGTCGGTGCTCAAGCAGGACATCCACAACAGCGCCGGTGAAACCACCGAGCATCTGCGGGAAGACACCGTTGTGGTGCCCGACCCGGCGGACCGCGCTACGATTGAAGAAGAACACGCCCTTGAATTGCGCACCCGTGACCGGGAACGCAAGCTGCTCAAGAAGATCGAACAGTCGATTGCCCGCATCGACTCCGGCGACTACGGTTATTGCGATGAAACCGGCGAACCCATCGGAGTAGGCAGGCTGATCGCCCGCCCCACGGCCAATTTGTCCCTGGAAGCGCAGCAACGCCGGGAACTCAAACAGAAGATGTTTGGCGATTGATCCCAGATTACCGGTTGAAGTTTATTTAATCGTCCTGCCATGTCCAAAGAAGATACCGCTTCAGGCTTGCTCTCCAAGATGGTGAAGTTCGTCCGGAATCCGGCCACGAACTGGTCGGATCTGGACGGCGCGCAAACAGACCGCGACGAAGCCATGAGCAAGCAATTGCTCAAGGAAATGATTGAGCGCAAGCGGCAAAACGACTTCGTGCGCAAGCGCGAATTCGACATGCTGCGCAAGATGCGCAAGCGTGAAGCCATGGTGGGTGTGGGCCAGGACCCCGGTGGCCGGCCCTCCTTCTTCCAGAGCAGCATGCCTTCCAAGCCCGACGACAGGGCCACCACGCTCAAGAAGATCGACGAGATCGAAGCGCAGATGTCCATGCAGTGGTGGAAAACCAAGAATGGCGGCATGCCGGACAACTCGGTGCACGCGCCCTTGCAAAGCCCTTCCACTCAGGCGCCCCCCATGCTGGACAATGCATTGCCCACCGCATACAGGGCCACGGCGCCGGCAGGTTTGCAGCAGTTGAACGCCGCCAGGTTGGCAGCCGAGCAGCAGGCGGCCCGGGAAGCCGCTCACGAGCCCTCCCAGACCCAGCCCGATTCCCTGTCTGTTGCGCTGGCTGCAGCCCGGTCTGCGCCTCCTCCCCAACCTCCTGCCAAACCTCCTGCCATTGGCGGCCTGGCGGGTATCGGCGGCAGTTACGATAGCGGCGGCGGTTCATCCGGCTTTTCTCCTTCCAAGCTCACTGCGGTGGACGTGGAGGAAGTGGTTGCCCATGACGCAGAGCTGGAGGAGGCCGCTATCCGGTTTGCCAATGGCGACGATGCGGGTGCCGAAGCCGGCCTGCTGGAAATTCTTGCGCCCGGCGCCGTACGCGCGGGCCACCCGGATACCTGGCTGACCTTGTTTGACCTGTACCGGGCCACGGCCCAGCAGGATAAGTTTGAAACGGCAGCCATCCAGTTTGTCGAGCGGTTTGACCGTTCGGCACCGCAGTGGTTCTCCATGCCTGACATGGTGAAAATGCTCAGCGTTCCTGCGCCGGGCAAGGCTGCCACCAATGCCAATGGCCCCGCTGTTGATTGGGTCTGTCCCTCTGTATTGGGTATACAGACCGTGGCAGCCCTCAAGGCGGCCACCGCCAAGGCGCCCATGCCATGGCGCCTGAACTGGAACAACCTCAAAACCATCGAGCCTGATGCTGTCGAGCCTTTGTACAAAGTCTTCAGCGGGTGGGCGACCCAGCCTGTTCAGCTGCGTTTCATGGGTGATACGCAGTTGCAGAAGGTGCTGCAGAACGCCACCCCTTCAGGCAGCCGCGATACCGCCCAGCAATGGTGGCTTTTGCGCATGGAGGCGCTGCGTGTAACGCATCGCCCCGACGACTTTGAATTGGCCGCACTCGACTTTTGCGTCACCTACGAGGTCTCCCCGCCAGCCTGGGACAGTGCACGTTGCGAATACAAACCGATCGATGCGCAGGGCGGCGTCACGGATGGGTCGGCCATCATTGGCGACGTGTACCGTGATTCCGTGTCCTCCAGTCTGAGCGCCATTGATGGAGACACCCAAATGGATGCACCGAGTTCACAGATGAGCAATGTGCTGTCGGTCGAACTGTCAGGCCAGATCCAGGGTGATGCGATAGCGGTGCTGGACAAACTGGAAGTCAAGCTTATGGGCGCAGACATGATGCTGATCTCCTGTGCCAAGCTCATTCGCGTGGATTTTTCGGCCGCGGGAACGCTGCTGAACTGGGTGTCAGCCCGCGAAGAAGAAAACCGGTCAGTGCAATTCACGGAAGTCAACCGCCTCGTTGCAGCGTTCTTCAATGTGATCGGCATCACTGAGCACGCAAGGGTCACCGTCCGCATCGACTGACCTCGCGGCCTTTCTACTGGCCGATTTGGGTAGTGTTGTCATGCCATTCGGCGTCTATGCCGGGATTGGCCCGCCAGGTCTTCCCCTGTACTTTCTGCACCGTATCCTTCAAAAAACACGCCATTCCTGCGGTCACGCCCATTCTTGTTATGTGGGGGCCGTTACCTGCTATATTTTTTATAGCCATGCCATGCTTGCACTGTGTAAAAACAGGTCGCTGAGCGTTCGAATGGATGGAAATAGTCCCACTTTTCCCGTTTTGACGGGCGCTCAGTTGCCGGCGCTTAAAGCAATACTTTCAGTGCGCCGCCTAAGTGCTTAATTTAGAACACTTTTTAATATAGGCGCTAGATCCGAAGATACTCCTAAGTCCTTGATTTCATTGAAAAAATTTGTTTCAAATCCCTTGTTTGCAAATGGTTTCCTGCTAAAGTGGGGAAAAGTGCAATTTAGTGGTGAAAAGTGTTTTTCAAGGATTTGTAGCAGTGTTTCAAGGCGCTTCATCGTTAGTTCTCGATACCAAGGGTAGGCTCTCCGTGCCTACCAGGCATCGTGACGTGCTGAGCGCCACCGCTTCCGGCCAACTCACCATCACCAAACATCCGCACGGGTGTCTCATGATTTTTCCCCGCAACGAGTGGGAAAAATTCCGTGACCGCATCGCTTCGTTGCCGATGCAGGCGCAATGGTGGAAGCGCATCTTCCTCGGCAACGCGATGGACGTCGACATGGACGCCACCGGCCGTGTGCTGGTGTCGCCCGAATTGCGCGTGGCTGCCGGCATCAGCAAAGATACGGTGCTGCTGGGCATGGGTGGTTATTTTGAGCTTTGGGACGCCGCCACCTATGCAGCCCAGGAGGCCGAGCAAATGAAGGGCGAGATGCCCGATGTCTTCAGAGACTTTTCGTTCTGAAAGAAGACGGTGAACGGCACATGGACACACCGCACCGTCTTGTTGAACGAAGCCATAGCGGCGCTTCTTGTCAACCCGGACGGCCACTACGTCGACGCGACCTTCGGGCGCGGCGGGCATTCGCGGTTGTTGCTGTCGCAGCTCTCACCCCAAGGACGGCTTACCGCCTTCGACAAGGATCTCGACGCCATTGCCGAGGCGCACACCATCACCGACCCGCGGTTTTCCATCCGTCACGAGGGTTTCATGCATTTGGGTCAGTTGCCCGTCGCCAGCGCGGCTGGCGTGCTGATGGATCTGGGTGTGAGTTCACCGCAGATCGACAACCCGGTGCGCGGTTTTTCTTTTCGGCAAGAGGGGCCTTTGGACATGCGCATGGACACCACGCGTGGCCAGAGCGTGGCCGAGTGGCTGTTGGATGCATCCATAGAAACCATGGCGGAGGTGATTCGTGAATATGGCGAAGAACGGTTTGCTCAACAGATTGCAAAGGCGATTGATCGTCGCCGACAGGAACGGGGCCCTCTTCGAACCACCGCTGAGCTGGCCGAAGTCGTGGCTGGCGCGGTCAAAACCCGCGAGCCGGGCAAGGACCCTGCAACGCGCACATTTCAGGCTCTTCGGATTTTCATCAACGCCGAGCTTGAAGAGCTGCAACAGGCGCTAGCTGCGTCGCTGAAAGTTCTCCAACCGGGAGGCCGTCTGGTGGTGATCAGTTTTCATTCGCTCGAAGACCGCATCGTCAAGCAGTTCATCGCCGCACATTCGCGCGAGGTGTTCGACCGTCGCGCGCCTTTCGCCGAACCCAAGGCCATGCAGCTCAAGGCGCTTGGCCGCACCAAGCCCAGCGCAGAAGAGGTCGACGGCAACCCACGCTCGCGCAGCGCCGTGATGCGCGTGGCTGAGCGCACCGAGGTGACGGCATGAACCCCGTAGTACGCGAAGCGACAAACGTGGGGGGCCTACAAAGGGCGACAGGCATTTCATGCCAGCCGGGGCCGCGGAACCGGCTTTGCCGGGCCGCAGGCGCAGCGGCCCCCTCGGGGGGCAGCGCAGTACGCGAAGCGACAAGCGTGGGGGTCATATCATGGCCAGACTGAACATTGTGCTGCTGCTCGCAGTGTTGGCCAGCGCGCTATATCTTGTACGCACCCAATACGAATCGCGCCGCCTTTATGTCGAGCTTGAAAAAGCGGCAGCGGAGAGCCGGAAAATCGAAACAGACAACGAGCGCCTGCAGGTGGAAAAGCGCGCGCAGGCTACCCCCCTGAAAGTGGAGAAGCTGGCCAAAGAGCGCCTGCAGATGCGCACGGTGACGCCTGCCATCACGCAATACGTGACCTACAAGGACGAGCCTGTGGCACCGGCGTCGGCACCGGGGGGTGTCAAGCCATGAGCCGCAGCGTGCTTTACTCGTCGAGCCCTTTGCTGGCCAGCAAAACGCCCGTCTGGCGCAGTAAATTCATTGTGGCCGGCGTAGCGCTGGCTTTTGCCGGGCTGGCGGGGCGGGCTGCTTACATCCAGATTTTCGGCAATGAGTTTTTCCAGCGCCAGGGCGAAGTGCGATTTGCGCGTACGCTGGAGCTGCCTGCCAATCGCGGCCGCATCCTTGACCGCAACGGATTGATCCTCGCTTCCAGCGTGCCGGCGCCCAGCATCTGGGCCATTCCGGAAGATGTCGAGGCGAGCAAGACGCAACTGGCGGAACTGGCCAGACTGCTGGAAATGCCATTGGCTGAACTCAACAAAAAGTTGGGCGAAGAGGACAAGACCTTTGTCTGGATCAAGCGCCAGGTTGATGAGCCTGTTGCGCAAAAAATTCACGCGTTGGGCATTAAGGGAATTTACCAACGCAAGGAATACAAGCGCCAGTATCCGGAAGGTGAAACTGTGGCCCATGTGGTGGGTTTTACCAATGTCGAGGATCGTGGCCAGGAAGGCATTGAGCTGACCTTCAACAAGGACCTGGCCGGAAAGGCGGGATCACGCCGCGTGATCAAGGACCGCCTGGGCCGCGTCGTCGAAGATGTCGGCGAGCAGGTGCATCCGGTCGAAGGCAAAGACATTCAGCTCAGTATTGACAGCAAGGTGCAATTCTTCGCGTACCAGAAGTTGCGTGACGCGGTCATCGCGCGCAAGGCGAAGGCCGGCAGCGTCGTTGTGCTGGACTCTACGACCGGCGAGGTGTTGGCCCTGGCGAACTATCCCAGCTACGTGCCCGACAAGCGGAAAAACCTGACCGGTGAACAGCTGCGCAACCGTGCCCTGACCGACACATTCGAGCCCGGCTCCACCATGAAGCCGATCACGGTCGCCATGGCGCTCGAGGCCGGACGCATCAAGCCGCAAACCATCATCGAAACCGGGCCCGGCCGCTACAACATTGGCGGCTTCACCATCAGCGATACGCACAACTACGGCACGCTGACGGTTGAAGGCGTCATCCAGAAATCCAGCAACGTCGGCGCGCTGAAGATCGCACAAAAGATGAGTCCGCAGGAAATGTGGGAGACCTACATGGCACTGGGTTATGGGCAAAAGCCGCAGATCCAGTTCCCAGGCGCGGTTACCGGACGTGTGCGGCCCTGGAAGACCTGGCGACCTGTCGAGCAGGCGACCATGGCCTATGGTTACGGGCTGTCGGCCTCGCTGTTCCAGATGGCGCACTCCTACACTGCCTTCGCGCATGACGGCCAGATCATTCCCGCCACCATGCTCAAAAGCAGCGAGCCCGCCGTGGGTGTACAGGTCTTTTCCGCAGAGAACGCGCATGCCGTTCGCCGGATGCTGCAAATGGCCGCCGCACCCGGTGGTACTGGCCCGTTGGCGCAAACGGTGGGTTATTCGGTAGGCGGCAAATCGGGAACGGCGCACAAGCAGGTCGGCAAAGGTTATGCCACCAACAAATACCGCGCATGGTTTACAGGCATGGCGCCTATCGAGGCCCCGCGCATCATCGTTGGCGTAATGATCGATGAGCCCAGTGACGGCAATTACTTTGGTGGCGTGGCCGCTGCACCTGTCTTCAGCGAGGTGGTGCAGCAAACGCTTCGCATGATGGGCGTGCAGCCTGACATGAGCGTCAAGCCCCAAATCACCACCCAGGCCGTGGAGGAGTCGTTTTGAGCGCACAGCTCCACACCCCTGAACAAGCCGCCGGCTGGCTGCGTGAGCGCGTGAGCGGCAGCTTGCACACGGACAGCCGCAGGCTGACTCCGGGCGACGGCTTTATCGCCTGGCCCGGTGCCGCGACCGACGGGCGCAAGTTTGTGGGCAGCGCATTGAATGCGGGTGCTGCTGCCTGTCTGGTCGAGCAGGAAGGCGCGGCCGCCTTCGGTTTCCATGACGAAAAGATTGCCGAATACGCCGGTCTCAAGGCCGCGACCGGGCCTATCGCCGCCGTCTACTTCAACCAACCTAGCCGGCAGTTGCGGGTTTCCGCTGTGACCGGCACTAACGGCAAGACCTCCACCGCCTGGTGGCTGGCGCAGGCTCTGGGCCGGCTGGGTCACAAATGCGGCGTCATTGGCACGCTGGGCATAGGTGAGCCTGGTGCCATGGTTTCCAACGGCCTGACGACGCCCGACCCGGTGCTGTTGCAACAGGAGCTTCGGCGCTTCGTTGACCAGGGCTTTGTCGCCTGCGCGCTGGAGGCCTCCTCCATCGGCGTGGTCGAACACCGCCTGGACGCGACCGCCATTGAAGTTGCGATTTTTACCAATTTCACGCAGGACCACCTCGACTACCACGCTTCCATGCAAGCCTACTGGGAGGCCAAGGCCGCGCTGTTCGGCTGCCCGGGTCTCAAGGCGGCGGTCATCAATATTGACGACGCCAAGGGTGCAGAACTGAAGGAGTCGCTCGCGGGGAGCGGCCTGGACCTCTGGACGGTGTCCTGTGCGGAGCCGGCGCGCTTGCAGGCGCGCAAGATCGAGCATGGCACTGATGCCTTGAGCTTTGAGGTGACGGAGGGTGCCGAAAGCCATACGCTGGCTGCCCGACTGGTGGGCCAGTACAACGTGTCCAACCTGCTCGGTGTGCTCGCGGCCCTGCGCGCCATGGGTGTGTCGCTGGCCGATGCGGTCAAGGCCTGTGCCGGCCTGCTGCCCGTGCCCGGGCGCACCGAGACGCTGGCCGTCCCGGGCCGGCCGCTGGTGGTGATCGATTACGCCCACACGCCCGACGCTCTTGAAAAGGTGCTGCTCGCGCTGCGGCCGGCAGCGGCACACCGCAATGGACAGCTCTGGTGCGTGTTCGGTTGCGGTGGTGACCGCGACACCACCAAGCGTCCGTTGATGGCAGCCGTAGCCGAAAAAAATGCCGACCAGGTGGTTGTGACCAGCGACAACCCGCGCAGCGAGAATCCGCTGGGCATCATCTGCCAGGTCTTGCTGGGCCTGAGCCACCGCGATGCCGTGCACGTTCAGGCCGACCGGTCAGCCGCCATCACGCACGCCTTGAGCCTGGCCCGCCCCGAAGACATTGTGCTGCTGGCAGGCAAGGGCCACGAAAGTTTTCAGGAAGTGGGCGGTGTAAAGCTTCCCTTCTCCGACCGCGAGCATGCGCAGGCGGCGCTCGACGCCCTGGCTTCGCCCAAGCAGGAGGGCCGGCCATGATGCGCCTGCAGCAGGCCTTGGGCTGGTTACCCGCTGCTCGCCTCGTGGGTGGCGGCGGCGTTCAGGCCTTGCGGGTCAACACCGACACGCGCAGCTTGCAGGCGGGCGACCTCTTTGTGGCGCTCAAGGGCGACCGCTTCGATGCCCATGATTTCCTCGCACAAGCCAAGGCACGGGGCGCAGTCGCGGCGATTGCCCATCATGGCCTGGCGCAAGCCGGCCTGCCGGGGCTGGAAGTGCCCGACACGCGCGTGGCGCTGGGTCAACTGGCTGCCGGTTGGCGCTCCCAGTTCCGTCTGCCACTGGTGGCGGTGACGGGCAGCAACGGGAAAACCACCGTCACGCAAATGATCGCGGCCATCTTGCGCGCCTGGAAGGCCGACAAGGCCTTCGCCACTGAAGGTAACCTGAACAACGACATCGGTGTGCCGCTCACGCTGTTGCGCCTGTCGGCCGCGCACGAAGTGGGGGTGGTTGAGCTGGGTATGAACCACCCGGGCGAGATTGCCTATCTGGCCGAAATTACCAGGCCTACCGTCGCGCTGGTGAACAATGCGCAGCGCGAACATCTGGAATTCATGGCCACGGTGGAAGCGGTGGCGCGCGAAAACGGCTCGGTATTCGCGTCGCTGGATGCGGGCGGCACGGCGGTCTTTCCGGCCGACGACGACTACACCCCGCTGTGGCGTGAGCTGGTCGGCAAGCGCAAGGTGCTGACCTTCGCTCTCTCGGGCGCCGCCGATATCACAGGCACCGCGCAATGGGAGGGCGGCTGCTGGAAGGTGGTGGCTACGACCCCGGCGGGCAACACCGATTTCTCTCTGCACATCGCCGGCCGGCACAACGTCAAGAACGCCCTGGCCGCCGCGGCTTGCGCCCTGGCAGCGGGCGTTCCCTTGGCATCCGTCTCCGTGGGCCTCACGGCTTTTGTGCCGGTCAAGGGCCGTTCCCGTGCCATCGGCGTGGCCCTGCCGGGCCGGGTGTTGACGCTGGTCGACGACAGCTACAACGCCAATCCCGACTCCATGCGCGCCGCGCTGGAGGTCCTCGCCGAACTGCCCGGCCCGCGCCTGATGGTGATGGGCGATATGGGCGAGGTCGGCAACCAGGGACCGCAGTTCCACGATGAAGCCGGGCGCCATGCACGCGCGCTGGGTATTGAAAAATTGTTCACATTGGGCGAGCAGTCAAAGCATGCCGCGGCCGGTTTCGGCGGCGCGCAGATTTTCGGCGACATGGACGAACTCGCTGCCGCCGTGCTGGCCGAGCTGCCTCACACCGGCAGCTTGCTGGTCAAGGGTTCGCGCTTCATGAAGATGGAACGCGTGGTCCAGGCCATCACGGCCAAGGCGCAAGATCAAAAACAACATCAACAACTTCAGAAGGACGAGCCCCATGCTGCTTAGTCTGGCCCAGTGGCTTCAGTCAATCTCCCCCGAATTCGGGTCCTTCAGGGTGTTCCAGTACCTGACGTTCCGTGCAGTCATGGCCGCGCTCACAGCACTGCTGATCGGTCTGCTGGCCGGCCCCTTTGTGATCCGGCGGCTGATCTCGCTGAAGATCGGGCAGCCGATTCGGGAATACGCAATGCAGACCCATTTGAGCAAGAGCGGCACGCCCACCATGGGCGGTGTGCTGATCCTGCTGTCCATCGGAATTTCCACGTTGCTGTGGTTCGATTTGTCCAACCGTTTCGTCTGGATCGTCCTCATCGTCACGTTGGGCTTTGGCGCCATAGGCTGGGCAGACGACTGGCGCAAGGTCGTCCTCAAGGACCCGGAAGGCATGCGCTCGCGCGAGAAGTTCCTCTGGCAGTCCATTATCGGCCTGGTGGCAGCGCTCTACCTGGTGTTCAGCATTTCTGAAAGCTCCAACATGAGGGTGCTGGAGTTGTTCTTCAGCTGGGTGCAGTCGGGCTTTGATGTGAACCTGCCGCCCAAGGCCGGGTTGCTCGTGCCTTTTGTCAAGGAAATCAGTTACCCGCTGGGTGTGTTCGGGTTTGTGATCCTGACCTACCTCGTGATCGTGGGTTCGAGCAATGCCGTCAATTTCACCGACGGGCTGGACGGCCTCGCCATCATGCCCGTGGTCATGGTGGGCTCCGCGCTGGGTGTATTCGCCTACGTGACCGGCAGCTCGGTCTATTCCAAATACCTTTTCTTTCCGCACATTCCGGGTTCCGGCGAACTGCTCATTTTCTGTTCGGCCATGGCAGGCGCCGGCCTGGCGTTCCTCTGGTTCAACACGCACCCGGCCCAGGTCTTCATGGGCGACGTGGGCGCGCTGGCGCTGGGTGCCGCGCTGGGCACCATCGCGGTCATCGTGCGCCAGGAAATCGTGCTGGCCATCATGGGCGGCATCTTTGTCGTCGAAGCCCTCTCCGTGATGATGCAGGTGACCTGGTTCAAGTACACCAAGAAACGCTACGGCGAAGGCCGCCGCATCCTCAAGATGGCGCCGCTGCACCATCACTTCGAGAAAAGCGGCTGGAAAGAAACTCAGGTGGTCGTGCGTTTCTGGATCATCACCATGCTGTTGTGCCTTGTCGGCCTTTCCACCTTGAAGCTCAGGTAACAGGCATGCGGCATTTACAAGACCAAACCGTGTTGATTCTGGGCCTGGGTGCGTCCGGCCTCGCCATGGCGCGCTGGTGCGCGCGCCACGGGGCGCACGTGACGGTCGCCGACACGCGTGAAGCGCCGCCCTTACTCGCCACCTTGCGCGAAGAACTTCCGGGCGTGGAATTTTTAAGTGGCGCCTTCACGCCCGAACTGGTGCAGGGCACGTCCGTGCGCGCCGTCTATCGCTCGCCCGGCCTGACGCCCGAGACCATCGCGCCCGTGGCTGATGCCGCGCGCGCCATGGGATTGCCTGTGGGTGGGGAGCTGGATTTGTTCGCGCGGGCTTTGGCGGATCTACGCGAGCCACCGGCCGTTGAGGCAATCGAGGAATCCGGCCTGGCTGCTGCATCTGCCGAACCAACGGCTGAAGTGCGCTTGCCCGACGTGCCCGAAGCTGTTGACGAAGCCGCTGTAGCCGATGTCGCTGATTCACCCGAAGACCAGGCCGCTGTGGCGGCCGACGCTTCAGGCGACATGCAAGAGACGGTCATTGCCGCACCGGATGCCACGGACGACGCGCCGGTTCCAGACGAGGCCGGTGAAGATGCCACACTGCCCGCGGCTCTGCTGGCCCTGGTGCAAATCGAACCCGTGCCAGGCTACCGTCCCGCAGTGCTGGCCATCACGGGAACCAACGGTAAAACCACGGTGACTTCGCTGCTGGGCCAACTGGTGCAGCGCGCCGGAAAAACCGTGGCCGTGGCTGGCAACATAGGCCCGACGCTGCTCGACACGCTGTCGGCCCATATGGATGCGCAAACCCTGCCGCAAGTCTGGGTGCTGGAGCTGTCCAGTTTCCAGCTCGCCGACGTGCAGGGCTTTGAGCCAACGGCCGCCGTGGTGCTCAACATCACGCAGGACCATCTGGACTGGCACGGCGACATGGACGCCTACGTCGCGGCGAAAGCCAGGATCTTCGGTGCCAGCACCTTCATGCTGCTCAATCGCGATGACGCTCGCGTGATGGCCATGCTGCCGCCGCCCGTCAAGGTGCGCCTGAAGCCGCCACAAGTGCGTGCCCATGCGACCTTCGGTGCCGGCGAGCCGCAGCGCCCCGGCGACTACGGCATCGAAACCGTCAATGGCATGACCTGGCTGGTGCGCGCGGCCGAGGCGGACGAAACCATCAAGCGTCGCAAGGACGAAGAGGTGGAGCTGCATGTGCAGCGCCTGATGCCGATTGAAGCCCTTCGCATACGCGGGCGGCACAACGCCACCAACGCCCTGGCGGCACTGGGCCTGGCCGTGGCTGCAGGCTGCAATTTGGCCCCCATGCTGCACGGCCTGCGCGAATACCGCGGTGAGCCGCATCGCGTGGAATCGGTGGCCGTCGTCAATGATGTCGAGTACTTCGACGACAGCAAGGGCACCAACGTGGGCGCCACCGTGGCAGCGCTTACAGGGTTGGGCGTCGAGCGCAAACTGGTGCTCATTCTGGGCGGCGAAGGCAAGGGGCAGGACTTCTCACCGCTGGCCGACCCGGTGCAGCGTCATGTCCGCGCTGTGGTGCTGATAGGGCGGGATGCGCCCTTGATCAAGGAAGCCTTGCCGCGCAATATCCCGACATTTGATGCCGCCTCGATGGAAGAAGCGGTCACGCAGGCCGCGAAGCAGGCGCAGACCGGTGACGCCGTCCTGATGTCGCCGGCCTGTGCCAGCTTCGACATGTTCGACAACTACGAGCACCGGGCCAAGGTCTTTTGCGAAGCCGTGCAGGCGCTGGCGCAAGAACAGGGGCATGTGCTGTGACGGCTGTTGTGCGCTTTTTTGGCTGGTTCTCCGGTTTCGGCAAGGCCGCGTCGGAAGTCCTTCCCGTGCGGCTTGCCGGACACAGCCGGCCACAGACGCTGGCCGCACCTCCTGTTCGCATGGCCGGTTTTGACCAGGCGCTGCTGTGGGTCACTGTGGCCTTGTTGATGTGGGGCCTTGTGATGGTGTATTCGGCCTCCGTGGCCATGCCCGACAACCCCAAATTCGCGCGCTATGCGCATACCCATTTCCTGCTGCGCCATGTGTTGTCGCTGGTGGTGGCTCTCGTCGTCGCCGTCCTGGCATTCCAGGTGCCGCTGGCCACGTGGGAAAAACTGGCGCCCTGGCTGTTTGTCCTCTCGCTGCTGCTGCTGATATTGGTCCTGGTGCCCTTTATCGGAAAAGGCGTGAATGGCGCCCGCCGCTGGATTTCGCTGGGCATCATGAACTTTCAGCCTTCAGAGCTGGCGAAATTCGCGGTGCTTCTCTATGCGGCCGATTACATGGTCCGCAAGATGGAAGTGAAAGAGCGCTTCTTCCGCGCGGTGATGCCCATGGCTGTGGCCATAGCAATTGTCGGATTGCTATTGCTGGCCGAACCCGACATGGGCGCGTTCATGGTGATCTCGGTCATTGCGATGGGCATTCTCTTCCTGGGCGGTGTCAACGCCCGCATGTTCTTTGTCATCGCGGCTGTAGTGGTGGTTGCCTTCAGCCTGATGGTGATGCTCAGCGAATGGCGGCGTGAACGCATCTTTGCCTATCTCGACCCGTGGAGCGACAAATACTCCATGGGCAAGGGTTACCAGCTCTCCCACTCCCTGATTGCCTTCGGCCGCGGCGAGATTTTCGGTGTGGGCCTGGGCGGCAGCATTGAGAAACTGCATTGGCTGCCCGAAGCGCACACCGACTTCCTGATGGCTGTGATCGGCGAGGAGTTTGGATTGCTGGGCGTGCTGGCGGTGATCGGCATGTTCATGTGGATGACCCGCCGCATCATGCACATCGGTCGCCAGTCGATTGCCCTGGACCGCCTGTTTGCCGGTCTGGTGGCGCAAGGCGTGGGCATCTGGATAGGTTTCCAGACCTTCATCAACATTGGCGTGAACCTCGGTGCACTGCCAACCAAGGGCCTCACATTGCCGCTGATGAGTTATGGCGGTTCGGCGATTCTGATGAACCTGATTTCTTTGGCCGTGGTGCTGAGGATTGACTATGAGAATCGCCTGCTCATGAGAGGAGGCCGCGCATGAGCAAGCAACACTGTGCTTTGGTGATGGCCGGAGGAACGGGCGGGCACATCTTTCCGGGCCTGGCCGTGGCTGAGGCCCTGCGGGAGCGCGGCTGGCGGGTGCACTGGCTGGGCGGGCGTGGCAGCGCCGTCCGCTCCAGCATGGAAAGCCAGCTGGTGCCGCCCCGCGGTTTTCCCTTCGAATCGATTGATTTTTCCGGTGTGCGGGGCAAAGGGCCGGTCACGCTGGCATTCTTGCCCCTGCGCCTGCTCAAGGCGTTTTGGCAAAGCATCCAGGTGGTACGCCGCGTCAAGCCCGATGTGGTGGTCGGCCTGGGCGGCTACATCAGTTTTCCGGCCGGGATGATGAGCGTGCTGTTGGGTAAGCCCCTGATTCTGCACGAGCAGAATTCGGTGGCGGGTATGGTCAACAAGGTGCTGGCGAATGTGGCTGACCGCGTCTTCACCGCATTTCCGGGCGTGTTGCCCAAAGCCGAATGGATAGGCAACCCCCTGCGGCCAGCATTTACCCGGCAGCCCGGCCCGCAAGAGCGCTTTGCCGGACGCAGCGGTCCGCTGAAACTGCTGGTGGTCGGCGGAAGCCTGGGTGCCCGGGGGTTGAACGAGCTGGTGCCCAAAGCCCTCGCACTGATCCCTGAGGCAGAACGACCACATGTTCTCCACCAAAGCGGCGCGCTGCAGATTGAGGAATTGCGCGCCAACTATGCAGCGGCTGGCGTGTCGGCCGAGCTCACGCCTTTTATTGAAGACACCGCGAAGGCCTTCGCCGATGCCGACCTGGTCATTTGCCGCGCCGGCGCCAGTACGGTCACGGAAATCGCTGCTGTAGGCGCTGCGGCACTGTTTGTGCCTTTTCCCGCGGCGGTCGACGACCACCAGACAGTCAACGCGAAGTTCCTGGTCGACCAGGGCGGTGGATGGCTGGTCCAGCAGCGCGACCTCAGCGCCGGAATGCTGGCAGAAATGCTACAAAAAACAGAGCGGCTTGCGCTCGTCCAGAGTGCCTTACAGGCCAAAAGCATGCAAAAAACTGAAGCCACGGCCCGCGTGGTGGCCGCTTGCGAGGAGCTGGCGACATGAAACACGCCATCAAAAACATTCACTTCATCGGTCTGGGCGGCGCCGGCATGTCAGGCATTGCAGAGGTGCTGCACAACCTGGGATACGTCATTTCGGGGTCTGACCTGTCAGACAGCCCAACGCTGCGGCGCCTGGGCAAGCTCGGCATCAAGACCTTCGTCGGCCACACCGCCGGCAACCTTGAGATGGTCGACGCCGTGGTGACATCCACCGCCGTGCAGGCCGACAACCCCGAGGTGCTGGCGGCGCGTGAAAAACGCATTCCCGTGGTGCCGCGCGCGCTGATGCTGGCCGAACTGATGCGCCTGAAGCAGGGCATCGCGATTGCCGGGACGCATGGCAAAACTACCACCACCAGCCTGGTCGCCAGCGTGCTGGCCGAGGGCGGCCTGGACCCGACCTTTGTGATCGGCGGGCGCCTCAACAGCGCTGGCGCCAACGCCAAGCTCGGCTCGGGCGACTACATCGTGGTCGAGGCCGACGAATCGGACGCCTCGTTCCTGAACCTGCTGCCCGTGATGGCGGTCGTCACCAACATCGACGCTGACCACATGGAGACTTACGGTCACGATTTCGGCAACCTCAAGAAAGCTTTTGTCGACTTCCTGCACCGCATGCCTTTTTACGGTACGGCGATCCTGTGCACCGACGACCCGGCCGTGCGCGACATCGTGCCGCAGGTTTCCTGCCCCATTACCAGTTATGGTTTCGGCGAAGATGCGCAGGTGCGCGCCGTCAACGTGCGGCCAGTGGGCGCACAGATGCATTTCACGGCACAGCGCCGCAATGGCGTGACCTTGCCAGACATGGACGTGGTGCTCAATCTGGCCGGCGAGCACAACGTGCTCAATGCCCTGTCGGCCATTGCCATTGCCGTTGAGCTCAACGTGCCCGACGCGGCAGTACAGAAAGCGCTGGCTGAATTCCGGGGCGTCGGACGGCGCTTCCAGAGTTACGGGGACATGCCGGCCAAGGGCGGCGGACATTTCACCGTGATCGAAGACTATGGCCATCACCCGGTGGAAATGGCCGCGACGCTGGCTGCCGCGCGCGGCGCCTTCCCCGGACGGCGACTGGTGCTGGCCTTCCAGCCGCACCGCTACACCCGCACACGTGACTGTTTCGAAGATTTCGTCAAGGTCATCGGCAACGCCGATGCGGTGCTGCTCTCCGAGGTATATGCCGCCGGTGAAGCGCCCATCGTGGCGGCAGACGGACGCTCGCTGGCGCGGGCTTTGCGCGTGGCCGGCAAGGTAGAACCTGTCTTTGTGGATGAGATCGATGCCATGCCGCAGGCCATCCTTGACAACACGCTGGATGGGGACGTCGTGATGTGCATGGGTGCCGGATCCATCGGCATGGTGCCCGCAAGGGTTGCAGAAATGCTGGAGCCGGCAGGTCATGAAGGCTCCAGAGAGGTCCGGACATGAAAGCAGACATGTTGAATTTTGGAAAAGTCGCCGTCCTGATGGGCGGGCTGTCGGCCGAGCGCGAAGTCTCGCTGATGTCTGGTAACGGGGTACTGAAAGCGCTTCGTTCGCGTGGCGTGGATGCCCACGCCTTCGATCCCGCCGAGCGCGACCTGAGCGAGCTGAAGAAGGACGGGTTCGAGCGTTGCTTCATTGCATTGCATGGACGCTTCGGCGAGGATGGCACGGTGCAAGGCGCGCTCGAATTGCTGGGAATTCCCTACACCGGTTCCGGTGTCATGGCTTCCAGCATGGCCATTGACAAGGTCATGACCAAGCGCGTGATGATTTCCGAAGGATTGCCGACGCCTCAGTACCGTCTGCTGCGCCGCGGCACTTATGGCGCTGCCGACATTGCCGCCTTGCCGGATGCGCTCGGCCTGCCGTTGATCGTCAAGCCGGCACGCGAAGGTTCATCGATCGGGCTGACCAAGGTGACGGAACGCTCCGCCATGGCCGGCGCCGTGGCACAGGCAGAAAAACTCGATGCCGATGTCCTGTGCGAACAATTCATCAGCGGTGACGAGGTGACCTGCCCGGTGCTGGGTACCGGTGCCGGTGCGCGCGCACTGCCGGTCATCCGCATAGTGGCGCCCGACGGCAACTACGACTACCAGAACAAATACTTCACCGACAGCACCCAGTACCTGGTGCCCTGCGGGCTGCCCGAGGGCGAAGAGGCTGTCATCCAACAGCTTGTGCTGGACACCTTTCGCATTCTCAATTGCCGCGGTTGGGCCCGCGCCGACGTGATGGTAGACAAGGCCACGCGCAAGCCCTACCTGCTGGAGATCAACACGTCGCCGGGCATGACCGGGCATTCGCTGGTGCCCATGTCCGCCCGTGCAGCCGGGATCTCGTATGAAGACCTTTGCATCGAAGTGCTGAAGACTGCTTCGCTCGATCACCAAAAACACGGAGGAGTCGCCGCTTGAGCAGAACCCTGCCACTGCCGCCTTCCTTGCCGCTGGACGTCAAGCTCATGAACACCTTCTCGGTGGTTCTGGGCCTGGCGTTTGCCGCCATGGTTGCGTCACTGGCTGTGGCGTGGCTCATGCGCCAGTCCCTGTTCAGCCTGAACGCAATCCGTGTGGAGGGCGATCTGGCGCACAACAACGCGGTGACGCTGCGGGCCAATGTGGCGCCCAGGTTGTCCGGCAATTTTTTCACGGTGAACCTGGGCGCCACACGCGCGGTGTTCGAGTCCGTTCCCTGGGTGCGCAGGGCGCTGGTGCAGCGTGAATTTCCCAATCGGCTGAAGGTGGTGCTGCAGGAACACAAGCCGGTGGCGTTCTGGGGGGCTGAGGGCGATGTCCGGCTCGTCAACAGCTTCGGTGAAGTGTTTGAGGCCAATCAGGGCGACGTCGAGGCGGAAGTCCTGCCGGTGCTCAATGGGCCGCCGGGTCAGGCGGCGCAGGTACTGCAGGCCTACCAGGCGCTGGCGCCGATGTTCGATGAAACAGATGCCACGCTGGAGCAATTGCAGATGACCAACCAGGGTGGCTGGCGTGCCCAGCTGGACAGCGGCGCCGTGATCGAGCTCGGGCACGGGTCGCTGGACGAAATACAGGTGCGGACCCGCCGCTTTATTGCCACGGTGACACAGGTGTCATCCCGGTACGGGCGGGACCTGGAATCCGCCGATCTGCGTTACGGCAACGGGTATGCGATCAGGCTCAGGGGTGTCACCACGGGAAGCCCCGCTGACAAAGACGACGGAAAGAAAAAAAGGTAAACATATGGCCAAGGAATACAAAGATCTGGTGGTCGGGCTGGACATCGGAACCAGCAAGGTCATGGCGGTGGTGGCCGAGGTCATGCCGGGCGGAGAGCTCAAGCTTGCCGGCCTGGGCATCGCGGCGAGCAACGGGCTCAAACGCGGGGTGGTTGTCAATATTGACGCCACGGTGCAAAGCATCCAGCAGGCCCTGAAAGAGGCCGAACTGATGGCCGACTGCAAGATCGCCCGTGTCTACACCGGTATCACCGGCAGCCATATCCGCGGCATCAACTCCAGCGGCATGGTGGCGGTCAAGGACAAGGAAGTCACGCAGGCCGACGTGGCGCGCGTGATCGAGACGGCCAAGGCCATCAACATCTCGACCGACCAGCGTCTGCTGCTGGTGGAGCCGCAGGAGTTCGTGATTGACGGCCAGGACGTGCGCGAGCCCATCGGCATGAGCGGCATACGCCTGGAAGCCAAGGTGCACATCGTGACGGGCGCCCAGAGCGCGGCTGAAAACATCATCAAATGCGTGCGGCGCTGCGGGCTTGAAGTCGATCAGCTCATGCTCAACCCGCTGGCTTCGAGCCTGGCCGTGTTGACACAGGACGAGCAGGAGCTCGGTGTGGCGATGGTCGATATCGGTGCCGGCACCACCGACGTGGCCATCTTCACCGGTGGCGCCATCCGGCACACCGCGGTGATCCCGATCGCCGGTGACCTCATCACCAGCGACATCGCCATGGCCTTGCGCACACCCACCAAGGACGCAGAAGATATCAAGGTGGAAAGCGGTTATGCCAAGCAATTGCTCGCTGACCCGGACCAGCAGGTGGAGGTGCCCGGCCTGGGCGACCGCGGCCCGCGCATGCTGAGCAAGCAGGCACTGGCGGGCGTGATCGAGCCGCGTATCGAGGAAATCTTCTCGCTGGTCCAGCAGGTGATCCGCGAGTCGGGCTACGAAGAGGTGTTGTCTTCGGGCATCGTCATTACCGGTGGCAGTGCCGTCATGCCCGGCATGGTGGAGCTCGGCGAGGACATTTTCCTCAAACCGGTTCGCCGGGGCATACCGCGCTACAACAGTGCGCTGTCAGACATGGTGGCTCAGGCCCGCGCCGCCACGGTCATGGGCTTGCTCGAAGAAGCCCGGCTGGCGCGCATGCGGGGCTACAAGGTGTCGCAAAAGGCAGGCAGTGTGCACAACGCATTCGGCCGGGTCAAAGACTGGTTTGTGGGGAATTTCTGATCATGAATACCTATTCCACTTTTATCGGCAGGCCCTCGCGTTGTATGCATTCAGGCGGGGCGGATCCCCCTGCGTAAGCCTGTCATGTCAAACATAAATACAACGTTCTGAAAATTTTGGCAACTGCAGTTTATTGATTAGGAGGCTCCCAATGAGCATCGAAATGATTGAAATCGAAGAATTTAACCAGGGCACACAGATCAAGGTGATCGGCGTGGGCGGCGGTGGCGGCAACGCTGTGGGGCACATGATCGAATGCGGCGTGCAAGGCGTCGAATTCATCTGCGCCAATACTGACGCGCAGGCACTCAGCCGCGGCAGCGCGCACAAGACCATCCAGCTGGGCGCCAGCGGTCTGGGCGCGGGCAGCAAGCCCGACAAGGGTCGCGATGCGGCAGAGCTGGCGGTGGACGATATTCGCAGCGCCATTGCCGGCGCGCACATGTTGTTCATCACCGCAGGCATGGGCGGCGGTACCGGTACCGGCGCGGCCCCCGTGATCGCACGCGTGGCCAAGGAGATGGGCATCCTGACGGTCGGCGTGGTGACCAAGCCGTTTGATTTTGAAGGCGGTCGCCGCATGACCAACGCCGACCTCGGCCTGGCAGAACTCGAAGCCAACGTTGACTCATTGATCGTGGTGCTCAATGAAAAGCTGCTCGAAGTGCTGGGCGACGACGTCACGCAGGATGAGGCTTTTGCGCATGCCAACGACGTGCTGAAAAACGCCGTGGGCGGCATCGCCGAAATCATCAACGTGCCCGGCCACGTCAACGTCGACTTTGAAGACGTGCGCACCGTGATGGGTGAACCCGGCAAGGCCATGATGGGAACGGCCAAGGCCAACGGTCCTGATCGTGCGCGCATCGCCGCCGAACAGGCTGTAGCCTGCCCGCTCCTGGAAGGCATTGACCTGTCGGGCGCCAAAGGCGTGCTGGTGCTGATCACCGCGGCCAAGGGCTCGCTCAAGCTCAGTGAATCAAAGCTTGCGATGAACACTATCCGCGCATACGCTTCCCCCGATGCGCATGTGATCTACGGCACGGCCTACGACGATGAGCTGGGCGACGACATCCGTGTGACCGTGGTCGCAACGGGCTTGTCCCGCCAGGGCGTGCGCCGCCATGCGCCGCCGCTGCAGGTGCTGCGCACGGGTACTGACAACGTGCCGTTCAACGTCCCGACGCTGAACACAACGGCCAATGGCGCCGGCACGGCGCAGACGGCCATGGGATCGGCACAGCCTGACTACGGCAACATGTCGGTTCCCAGCGTGTGGCGTACCAACCGGACGCAGGCGGCCGCAAAAGTCGATGCCCTGGCCTCCGGCGGGATGGACGACTTCGAGATTCCGGCCTTCCTGCGCAAGCAGGCGGACTGAGGTTTCCGCAAGGCAGGGCGAAAGGGGCGGGCTGGCAGTCCGCCCTTTTTTGGGCCTTGCAACGCAGAGCGTCTCCAGAAAAAGAGGTCGCCATGAATATACGAGGGTTTTGTGCCGCGCTGGTTGTTGTTTCCGCGCAGCCTGCGCTCGCTCAGACCGCCAGAGTCGAGGCAGCCGAAAAGGTGGGTTGGCCCAGCATGGTGTGTGCGGGGACGCCCTTTGTCTGCAACAAACTCCATGCCCAGGGCTACCTCTTCAGCCAGCCCGGGCAGACGAAGGTGGTGCTGATTTCGCACGGATCGCAGGGTATCGACAGCCGCATGTTCGATTATGTGGACAGCCTTCAGAAGGAGGGTTTCGCAGCGCTGGTAATTGATCACTGGAAGCCTCGAGGCATCGATGTGACGCACAACGACTATCCAGCGGCGTCGCGCAAAGGCGGGAACGAATTCAACATGGCCACTGACAGCCTCGCAGCTGCCAGCTGGCTGCGCGGCCGCGGTTTCGAGAAGGTCGGCAGCATCGGTGAGTCGCAGGGTGGCGGTGCCGCGGTCATGATGCAGCAGAAATTCGCCCACGCAGTGATTGAGCGCAACATGCGGCGCTTGTACGCCGACGACTTCAAGCTCAAACCCGTCGACGCGGTGGTGGGGTTGTATGGCTACTGCGGTTACCGCAATGCCCGGCGTGACGCCTACGTGAATACCCCATTTCTTTTCATCACGGGTGAAGTGGACGACGAAACCCCGAGCCGGTACTGTGAACGCCACGTGGGCTGGATGAACGGGCGCGGTGGGAACGCGAAGATCGTGGTGCTGGAAGGCGAAGGCCACAGTTTCGACGCGCCTTACAAACGGCAACGCAATGTCTTCGGGCCGCACTATGCCAAATGCGATATTCTGGTCGATGAGTCGGGCGTGACCGAACTTAACAGCGGCATCACCATGCCCGGCGACGACGTCAACGCCATGATGGCCCGATGTGTCAGCAAGGTTTTCCACACGGGCTACTGGAAGAATCGCTTTGTCGCGGTGCCGCACTGGACGGCATTCTTCAGGCAGCACCTGTAACAGGGCAAGACTTGTAGCACCTTGGCTATGGTGGCCATCAAAGACTCCAACTGCGGCAATCGGCTGCAACACTTAAAATCACTCCTATGCTTCAGCAACGTACCCTTAAATCCCTGACCAAAGCCGTGGGCGTGGGCCTGCACAGCGGCCAGCGGGTGGAACTGACATTGCGGCCGGCGGCGCCCGATACCGGTATTGTGTTTCGCCGTGTGGATTTGCCTCAGCCGGTGGACATCGTTATTTCCGCGCAGGCGGTGACGGATACGCGGCTGGCGTCGACGATCGCCAGCGGCAGCGCCAAGGTGCACACCGTTGAGCACCTGATGTCGGCCTGCGCGGGTCTGGGCATCGACAACCTGTATGTTGATATCACGGCCGAAGAAGTGCCGATCCTGGACGGTTCAGCTTCGTCGTTTGTTTTTTTACTGCAATCGGCGGGCATCGCGCTGCAGGCCGCCCCCAAGCGATTTATCCGCGTGATCAAGCCGGTGGAAGTGCGCGAAGGCGAGGGCGCCAACGCCAAGTGGGCGCGGTTGAGCCCCTATGAAGGCTACAAGCTCAGTTTTGAAATTAATTTCGACCACCCTGCGGTGGACTCCACCGGTCAGCGTGTGGAGTTCGACATGGGCTCGGGCGCCTACACACGCGACATCGCGAGGGCCCGCACCTTCGGCTTCACCAAGGATGTGGAAATGATGCGCGCCAACGGCCTGGCGCTGGGCGGCGGGCTGGACAACGCCATCGTCATGGACGACTACAAGGTGCTCAACAGCGACGGGCTGCGCTACAACGACGAATTCGTGAAGCACAAGATCCTCGATGCCATGGGCGACCTCTATTTGCTGGGCAAACCGCTGTTGGCCGCCTACAGCGCATTTCGCTCCGGCCACGCAATGAACAACAAGCTGCTGCGCGAGCTGCTGTCGCACCAGGACGCTTACGAAGTCGTCACCTTCGAGGACGAGAAAAAAGCACCGCAAGGCTTCGCCACGCTGGCGCGCGCCTGGTAGGGCCGGCGGAACACGCCATGCTGCTGTTTCGCTGGCTCATCCTGCTGTTTTTGCTGGCCGCAGTGGTGTCGTTCATGTTTTACGCCGGTACCGGGCAGGCGCGTTTCAAGCGCTTTGGCCTCATCATCCTCAAATGGACGTTGATCGCCGCGTTCGGATTTTTTGCGGTACTGATACTCGAGCGCGTTGCATAGCGAGTCAACGGGCTGCCTGGATGCTCCTGCTGCGTTAGCGGCTGCGCCCACCTCGATAGTTTCCCGCCATTCCTGCACCTGTGCCACTGGCCTGAGCCAGCCGCGCCATGGCGCTGCCGACATGGGCGTGGGTAATCGCCAGCCCCAGCGCGTCGGCCGCGTCTTTGCCAGGCAGGGAGGGCAGCTTCAGCAGGCGCATCACCATCTCCTGCACCTCGGCCTTGCCCGCCTTGCCATAGCCCGCAACCGCCTTTTTGAGCTGCAGCGCCGTGTATTCCGCCACCGTCAGCTGGCGCGAGACCAGGGCTGTAATGCAGGCCCCGCGCGCCTGGCCCAGCAGCAGCGTCGCCTGCGGGTTGACGTTGACAAAAACGATTTCGACAGAGGCCGCGTCGGGCTGGTAGCGCTCCACCACTTCGCACACGCCCTCAAACAGCACTTTCAGCCGGCCCGGCAAATCGCTGCGTTCCATATGTGTGGTCTTGATGGTGCCGCTGGCCACATAACGCAGGTGCTGGCCGTCCATGTCGATCACGCCAAAACCTGCGACCTGCAGGCCGGGGTCGATTCCGAGGATTCTCATGTGCTATGCATTTGGTAGCTGCTCACGCCCATTTATATTGGCTTACAGCCCAAAATACCATCGAACCGAGTGAAAGAAGATGGGTGCACCAAAGCACAGCGCATCCACGCGGTCCAGCAGGCCGCTGGCACCGGTGACGCCCACGCCGCGGTTCCCCCAGTTGGGAATGCCGCGGTCACGCTTGAGGGCTTTCATCACCAGGTGCCCGAGCGAGCCTGATACGCAGGCAATGAAAGCCATGGCCACCGCCTGCGCCGGCTTGAAGGGCGTGAGGCCCGCGAGCAGGCCGCCCAGCAGGCTGGCCCCAACGACGGCGATCAACCAGCTGGTCCAGTTAAAGCTTTTGCTGACATTGGGCGCGCTGCCCGGTCGTTGCAGTTTGCGGCCCACCAGGTGCTGGACGATCATGCAGCTTTGCACCACAAACACCAGGAAGAACACCAAAAAGGCGTTCTTGCCCTGGTAGTTGGGAAACTTCAGCAGCAGCAGGGCAGGCACGTGGCTGATGCCGTAGACGCAGACCATGATGCCCCATTGCAGCTTGGCGTTGCGTTCGAGGAAACGGTGCGGGTCGTCGGCCAGCGCGCTGACCACCGGTATCGCCAGGAACACGTAGACCGGAATGAACACGGTCACCAGGTCAAAGTGCCGCGTGATGACCAGCGCAAACTGCACCGGCAGCACGACAAAAAAGGCCAGCACCAGACTGCGGTGGTCACCCTGCCGGGTCGGTGAAAGCGTGATGAATTCGCGCAGCGCAAAAAAAGCCACCATGCCGAACAGCACGGTCGCCACGGTTTCTCCCAGCGTCCAGCCGATCCAGAACACCGTGGACATGAACCACGAGGTACGCAGCAGGCCGTTGAATTCCTTGAGTTTCTGGGTGTGCAGGTCGTCTTCGTGCGTGTCCTTGAGGGCCATCACGAACGCAGCCACGCTGATCACGGTCAGGATGCCGAACACGAATACGAACAGCAGGCCGACCTGGTGTGAGGGGGAAAGGTTGCGCAAAAAGGTGTTCATCAGGATTCCCGCAGCGCCATGACCGCCTGGCGTGCGCGCGCCAGGAATTCGCCCCGGTCTTCGCCAGGGGTCAGCGCGACAGGTGCGCCAAAGGTGACCGAACACAAAATGGGCACCGGCACGACTTCACCCTTGGGCATGACGCGCTGCACATTGTTGATCCAGGCCGGCACCAGTACCACCTGCGGGAATTTCATCGCCAGGTTGTAAAGGCCTGCCTTGAATTTTTGCGGCTCTTCCTGATTGCCGCGCGTGCCTTCCGGAAACAGGATGATCGAATCCCCGCTGTTCAGGGCATCGATCAGCGGCTCCAGCGGGTCCTGGTCGCCGGTCTTGGCACGGTCTACGTAAATCGCGTTGAAGACCGCCGTGGTGATCCATTTCTTGAAAGGCGTTTTGGTCCAGTAGTCCTTCGCGGCAATCGGCCGCGTGATGCTGCGAAGCTCTTCCGGCAGCGCCGCCCACATCAGCACCAGGTCGGCATGGCTCTGGTGGTTGGCAAAATAAATACGCTGTTCCGCCTTGGGCGGGCAGCCTTGCCAGCGGGCCTGTGCACCGGTCAGCGTGCGGATCAGTCCCAGCAGGAAAAGCCCCATCAGCTTGGCCAGGATGGGAGAAAACTTGTCGTTCATGGGATTCGGCCCTTTTTGCTGTTCAGCATTCAAGGCAATTCCACACCGCCCATGCGGGCCGTGATGGTGCTGGCGCGCGAAGCCAGGTAGCCCGAGCCGGGCCGCGTTTCAAAGTATTTGGGGCGTGGCAGCATGACGGCCAGCCGCGCAGATTCGTAGGCGCTCAGTTTTGACGCGGGCTTGCGGTAATAGTGCTGCGCAGCCGCTTCGGCGCCAAAAATGCCTTCGCCCCACTCCACGCTGTTGAGGTAGATTTCCAGAATGCGCTCCTTGCCGAGCAGGGCTTCAAGCAGCAGCGTCAGCACCAGCTCCTGGCCTTTGCGCAAAAGCGTGCGCTCACCCGACAGGAACAGGTTTTTGGCGAGCTGCTGGGTGATGGTGGAGCCGCCAATAATTTTTACCGGCCTGGCGGGTGTTGCCGCTGCCTTGGTGGGGGCCAGACGGCTGGCGGACTGTGCGGCGCGCAGCTCGGCCTTGGCGTTTTTGTCCCAGGCCTTTTCAAGCGCTTCCATGTCCACGCCGTCATGCTCGGCGAAGCTGGCATCTTCCGATGCGATTACTGCGCGCTTGAGGTTATCCGGCAGGTCGTCGTAAGGCACCCATTGCTGCCGCCATTTGAGGGATCCGGTGTTGCGCACTACCTGGTAGGCCTCCGAACGCTGGAACGCGGTGGATTCCGGGTCCACCACGGCCATCATGGCAATGCGCGCCACAAAAAACAGCTGCAGCGCCAGGCCTGCCAGCAGCCCGAGGCCGATGAGCCTGAAAAGCGCTTTCATGGCGTGCATGCCTTCATGCCAGCTGCGCCCGCATTTCCTGCAATACCTGGGCAGAGGGCGGACGAACCCCGCGCCACAGTGCGAAGGCCTCGGCGGCCTGTTCCACCAGCATGCCCAGCCCGTCGCGCGGCGTCGCGCCGTTGTCCCGGGCCCAGGCCATGAAGCCCGCAGCTGGGGGGCCGTACATCATGTCGCAGGCCAGCGAGCCTGCCTTGAGCACGCTGGCTGGAACCGGCACACCTTCGCCCGCCAGGCTGCTTGCGCTGGCATTGATAATTACATCGAAATTGCCCTGCAGCCCTTGCAAATCGTGCGCGAGCAGCTCTGTTTTTTGTAGCAGACCTTGCATGGACGCGTGTGCCCGGTGGCGTGCCACCAGCGCGTCGGCTTTCGCCCGCGTGCGGTTGACCAGCACCAGCCGGCGTGGTCCTGCCCCCAGCAGGGTGGCCAACGCGCCAGCGCCAGCGCCGCCCGCACCGATCAGCAACACATCCCGCCCGGCCAGTGAAACACCGGCATTGTTCTGGATGTCGTTCACCAGGCCTACACCGTCGGTGTTGTCGGCGTGGATGGCGCCGCCTTGCAGTACCAGGGTGTTGGCGGCCTGGGCCAGTTGAGCCCTGTCAGTCTGCGTGGCAGCGGCTGCAAAGGCCTGCAGCTTGAAAGGCACCGTGACGTTGCAGCCTTTTACGCCGCCCCGTACCAGTTCAGCCAGTGTGGCGGCGAACGCCTCCAGCGGCACCAGCAGGCGGTCGTATTGCAGGGATTGCCCCGTGAGCTCGGCAAATCGTGCGTGGATCAGCGGGGATTTGCTGTGCGCGATCGGGTTGCCCAGGACGTAATATTTATCCATGGCGGGACGTATTCATGAGCTCAGCGGCTTGTGAGTTTGGTCTCAAGCGTGTCGTCGCGATTGAAGGTGAAGGTCTGGACGAAAGCAAGGCGATTAAAGCCCGTACGCAAGAGGCCACTTCGTACATTTATAGGGACCGTGCCAAAAGGCCCGGAGCTCTTTGCAATCGCCTGTGCCCGCCTGTCAAGAAAGGTATTGCCCGAACTGCGTTCAATGGTCGTTTCAACAACTTGCCCATCGAAGTTCACGACAATAGTCATGATCAGGTCACCGTAAAGTTTTTTACCACCCATTTCGGGGAAATACATCGTGCCTTGATGCTCAACCTTGCGACGCAGGACGTCGTAGTAAATCGCATAGACCTGTTCACTTGTAGCCGGGCTGATATAGCGTTTCTTTGGCTTGGCATTTTCTTCGTTGATGCGCTTTTCAATTTCGCCCAGAATTTTGATCATCTGGCGGCGCCGCTCTTTTTGCTCCGCCTGGAGCGGATCATTGGCCATCAGCCTTGGATCCGGTGGTGGCATGGATGCCAGCTCGTTTTTGAGTTGGGCCAACAATTGTGTTTGCTGTTCCTGCATCGACTCAACCTTGCGTTGTGAGTCCTCATCAGACTCGCCGATTTGAGTCAGGGCCGAAGGCGGCAAGGGAGAGGTGGCGCGGCCCTTTTCCATCTCGCCGCCGCCGGCCAGCGAGGCCTGTGCGATGGCTTTGGCAAAGTCGGGCTTTTCGTTGGACTTGGCATTGACCAGGATCACTTCCAGCGGCGTGTCCTGGAAGACGCGGTTAAACCGCTCCGGATCAACAAAACGCGCCGTCAGCAACACCGCATGAAAGGCGATGGAGGCGCCCAGGGCGATTTGCAGTGTGCTTGGTGACTTCACAGGAAGAGATTATCGGTGTTTATGAGCGTATTGCGGTGTTAACCGGCGACCGGAGCCGCCACAGCGGCATCGGTTTGTGGCTCATTGACATCGACTGCAATCGAGATCGGGCCGGCGGCCATCTCGGACTCGCCATCCTCCTCGCCCAGCGGATCAGGAGACTCATCCATCTCCATGTCCAGCCGCTCGACCACCGTGCCGGAAATATCCAGCGTGATCTCGTCGATCTCGCCCAGCTTTATACGCACCTTCGCGCCACGCGGCAGGCCCTGCGCACCAGCGGCCGGCAGCACCAGCGGCAACTCGTCGGCGCGCACCAGGTTGTCCTTGAAGGCGGTGGCCGTCAGCTCGGTGATGTTGTTCTGCTGCAGGTATTTGAGTGTCCAGTAGCGCTCAATGCCGGCCTGGAACCCGTTATAGGCGCTGTAGGCGGCGTCAAAGCCCGAGATGATGGAAAACAGCTCGGCGTCCTTGGGCTTGAACGGTGCAGCCAGTGCCGCCGTGCGGCCATGGCGTGCGCAGGCAATGATTTGCCACTGGTTGACCAGGTCGGTGTAGCGGCGCAGTGGCGAGGTACTCCAGGCATAGCTTTTGACGCCGATGCCCGCGTGCGGCAGGGCCTTGGTGCCCATGCGCACTTTCACGCCGGGCGCCAGGCTGGCCTGGCTGCGGTAAATGCCCGGCACGCCGTGCTCGGCCAGCCACTCGCCCCAGGTGCTGTTCGCCAGGATCATGGCCTCGGCCACGATCAAGTCCAGCGGTGCGCCGCGCTGGCGCGTGCTGATGCTGACCGTCTCGTTGCCCTGGGGCTCGCCGCCTGTGGGGTTATCCAGCCTGAAGTTGTAGTCGGGCCGGTTGAAGTTTTCGGGCTTGCCGCGCACGATTTCGCGCTGCCCCTTCAGGTGTTTGGCCAGCCGGTGCAGAAAGGTCAGCTCCACACCCCATTGCACGCCGGCAGGCGGATTGCTTTGCGCAGTTTCAAAAAAAGCCTCGGTGAAGGTGCTGTCCAGCACGTCGTGACGCAGGTTGCTGACGATGGGCACCTGCTCCAGCCGGGTCACGCTTTCCTTGATCTCCAGCGTGGCCTCATCGAGCGTGAGGTACAGCGACAGGGCCGGGCAGTTGCGGCCTTCCTGCAGCGTATAGCTTTTGACGATTTCATCCGGCAGCATGGTCAGCTTGTAGCCGGGCATGTACACGGTGGAAAGCCGCGCTCGGCCCACGGTGTCAATCGGGCTGCCGGGCAATACGGCCAGGCCCGGCGCGGCGATGTGGATGCCCAGCGTGACAATGCCGCTGCCCAGGCCCTGTACGGACAACGCGTCGTCGATTTCGGTGGTGGCTGAGTCGTCGATGGAAAACGCTTTCACGTCGGCCAGCGGCAATTCGTCCTTGACTTCGGGCGCCTGCAGCGCCGGGAAACCCGTGCCTTTGGGAAAGTTCTCGAATAAAAAGCGCTTCCAGTGGAACTGGTAGGGCGAGGCGATGGCGTCGGCCTTTTGCAGCAAATCGAGCGGCGCGGTGTGCGTGGCGCGCGAGGCCTCAACGACAGCCTTGTATTCCGCGCTGTTCTTGTCGGGCCTGAAGAGGATTTTGTAGAGCTGCTCGCGCACCGGCGCCGGGCATTCGCCGCGGCCCAGTTCTTCGGCCCAGGCGGTGATTTGCGCCGCGACCTGCTTTTTCTTTTCGATGGCGGCTAACGCCTGCTGCAGGATTTCCGCCGGTGCCTTCTTGAAGCGTCCCTTGCCGGCGCGGCGGAAGTAATGCGGCGCGTCATACAGGCGAAAGAGCGCTGCGGCCTGCTGTTCCAGCGAGGCAGCCTTGCCGTCGGCGCTGAAGTAGTCGCGCGCCAGGTCGGCAAAGCCGAATTCGTCTTCGCTGGCGAATTCCCAGGCCAGGTCCAGCTCAATGTCCTGGCTCAATTTCTGGCCCGCGGCCATCATGTCGGCGGGCGACGGTTTTTCAAATCTCAGCAAGGCATTGACGCCCTTGACTTTCACACGCTTGCCCGAGTCGAGCTCAACCTGCAGCGACGCATCGCTCTCGGACAAAATGCGGCCGGCCAGGAACTTGCCGGCTTCTTCAAACAATACAAACAAAACGGGATCCCTTTGGTGTCTTTGATGACTTGAGACTAGTGTAATCAGGGCTGCTTCAGAGAGATTTCAGGCCAATGCCAGGAAGTCGAGAATTGCCGGGAGGTGGCGGTCAAAGTCGCTGAGGGCGTGGTCACCCCCTTCAAGAAGCCGGATGTGAGCGCCCGCATAACGGGCCGTCATTTCACGCCAGTCCAGCACTTCGTCACCCTTCGCGACGATGGTGAAGTAATTTTGTGGCGTTTTCAGCGGTCCGGCCTGCTGCGCTTTCAGCTCATCCACAAAGTGGGGCTCGAAGAAAAAGTGTTCTTCCGGGTTGTTCCAGGCCGTTTGTTCGCCGATGTAGCGGGCAAGGTCGCGCGCCGGCTCCACGGCCGGGTTGAGCAGCACGGCCTTGCACCCAGCCTGTTCGGCCACCGCAGTGGCGTAAAAGCCGCCCAGCGAAGAACCGATCACGCCCATGCTTTGGTAGCCCGGCTTGCCGGGCCAGCCGGCAATTTCGTCCTTCACCATCTGCAGCGCGGCGTGCGGTGAAGGCGGCAGCTGCGGGCACCACCAGTGAACGGCGGGATGGCGCTGCTGCACGGCAGCGGCCATTTTTTTTGCTTTCACGGATTGCGGGGACGAACGAAATCCGTGGAGATAGAGCAGGTGGGTGGTGCGCATGCCGCATGTTAGACGGGCCGGCCACCCCCGGATTTTGCCGGGACCGATTTCCGGGGTTTCGCGGTGTTTGCTGCCGGTTTTAAGTAAAACAGGGTTTCAAGCCAATCAGGTCGGGCGCAAGCAGCTATTTAATTGATAGCAAAACTCGCCTCCGCGGGATGCCCGGCCGCGCGTTTTCGGCTTCAAGGCTGACGGATAATCCGCGCATGGCCGCCGTTTTCGACAAACCCTCCCTTTATCAGCGAACCTTGCCTTTGCTCCAGGGCTTTGACGGCCTCCTGGCGTTTGCGGTGTTTTTGCTGGCCTGTGCAGGCCTCCTGATCATGTATTCGTCAGGATATGACCACGGCACCCGGTTTGTTGACCATGGCCGCAACATGCTGATTGCCGGCGCCATCATGTTTGTGGTGGCCCAGGTTCCACCCCAGCGCCTGATGGCGTTTGCCGTGCCGCTGTACATCGCCGGCGTGGCCTTGCTGGTGGCGGTGGCGATCTTTGGCGTCACCAAAAAAGGTGCGCGGCGCTGGCTGAATGTGGGCGTGGTGATCCAGCCCAGCGAAATCCTGAAAATCGCCATGCCGCTGATGCTGGCCTGGTGGTTCCAGAAACGCGAAGGCCAACTGCGCCCGCTGGACTTCCTGGCCGCCGGGCTGCTGCTGGTCGTTCCAGTTGGGCTCATCATGAAGCAGCCTGATCTGGGAACTTCCCTGCTGGTACTGGCCGCGGGGCTGGCGGTGATCTTTTTCGCCGGGCTGAGCTGGAAGCTGATCCTGCCGCCAGTGCTGCTGGGCCTCATCGGCGTGTTCCTCGTGGTGTGGTTCGAGCCGCAAATCTGCGCCGACGGCGTGCGCTGGCCCATCCTGCACGACTACCAGCAGCAGCGCATCTGCACGCTGCTCGACCCGTCGCGCGACCCGCTGGGCAAGGGCTTTCACATCATCCAGGGCATGATCGCCATTGGCTCGGGCGGCATCACCGGCAAGGGCTTTATGGCCGGCACCCAGACGCACCTGGAGTTCATTCCCGAGCGCACCACTGACTTCATCTTCGCGGCGTATTCCGAAGAGTTCGGTCTGTTGGGAAATCTGTTGTTGATTGCAGCGTTTATCTTCCTGATTTTGCGCGGGCTGGCCATTGCGCTGGAGGCCTCGACCCTGTTTTCGCGCCTGCTGGCCGGTGCGCTGACCATGATTTTTTTCACTTATGCTTTCGTCAACATGGGCATGGTCAGCGGCATCCTGCCCGTAGTGGGCGTGCCGCTGCCTTTCATCAGCTATGGCGGCACGGCCATGGTGACGCTGGGGCTGGCCATCGGCATGCTGATGTCTATTGCCAAGGCCAAGCGTTTGGTGCAGAGCTAAACAAGGAGGTTCACATGGGATTTTTTGACTGGTTTGACACACGGGCCGCAGGTCAGTGCGGTATTTCCCTGGCGGAACTGGTGATCCGCGAGCTGCCGGCCAAGGAGTCGGTGAATGAAAAGAAATTTGCAGAAAAAGCAGAAAAAACGCTGGTAAAGATGTCGCATGAACTCGCCGCCTTTAAACGGGCGAACAAACTCAATACCTACCAAAAAGCCAAACTGGGCAACGCCTTTTTGTGGACGCTGAAAGACCGCGGCGTCAATGATGCCTATGCCGACGAATTGACGCGGTGGCTTTCCTTGCAGCTGTAGTCATGACAGTTTCTGGAGCAGCATGTTCGGACTTCTAAAAAAGATCCTGCCTGCCTCGTCGAGCGTGGCGATCGGCGCCGATACCCCCGACGATGACCGCTGCGCTGCACTCAAAAAGGAAGGCAATGCCTCGCTGGCAGAAGGCCGGTTTTATGAGGCAGCCCGGCTCTATCGCGAAGCCACCGAAGCCGACCCGGGTGATGTATCGGCCTTTGTCGGCCTTGCGCGTGCCCAGCTTGAGCAAAAAAAGCTGATGGAAGCGCGGGCGGCACTGGACGTCGCCCTGGTTCTCGATCCCAATCGGCCGGACGCCCATCTGGTCTTGGGCACGATGGCACTAAGGCAAGGTGACCTGCCGCGCGCGGTCTATCGCTTCGGTGAAGTCTTGCGTATCGATCCGGGGCTGGAGGCTGCCTACGAGGGGCTGGTTGACGCGTTGCTGGCAAGCGGAGAGCGCGACGACGCGGAAAAGGCTATCCGCGGCGGAATGATTCGTTTCCCGCAATCGGCAGGGCTGCTCTTCAGATTGGGAAATCTGGACAGTAGCCGGAATTTACCGCTCAGGGCCATCGAGAGTTACGAGCAGGCCCTGGCAACGGATCCGCAGAATGCGCAGTTTATGGCCGCGCTTGGCATTGCCCGCGATGACGCGGGCGAACATGAGCATGCAGTCACCCTGATGCGGCGCGCACTGACGCTCAAGCCTGGCGAGGTGAATATCCTCTTCGAACTGGGCCTGCGACTTTGGTCAAGAGCGTGTTTTGAAGACGCCGCAAAGAGCTTCAATGCCGCCGTCAAGCTGGATCCCGAGCATTTGCGCAGCCATATCAGCCTCGCCCTTGTCAGCCTGGTGGCGGGGGACTATGCAACGGGATGGCCGGAGTATGAGTGGCGATTTCGTATGCCGCTGGACGCGGCCTTCAGGCCTCACAAGGTTTTCCCGCAGCCGTTGTGGCTTGGGGCTCAGTCGATCGAAGGCAAGACCATTTTGTTGCACTGCGAGCAGGGTTACGGCGATACGCTGCAGTTTTGCCGGTATGCGGCGGATGTGGCGGCGTTGGGCGCGCGCGTTGTGCTGCAGGTTCAGCGGGGGCTCGGTGAACTCATGGCCGGACTGGCCGGTGTTGCCCTTGTGGTGGAGCAGGACCATCCCCTGCCGTCATTTGATGTGCATTGCCCCCTGATGAGCCTGCCCCTGGCTTTGGGCCATCATCGCAGTGGCTACATACCGTCCCAACAGCACTACCTGAAAGCCGATGCCGCCAAACGTTTGGAGTGGCAACGCCGGCTGGCGGACATGGGCCAGCCCTCAGTGCCAAAAATCGGCGTCGTCTGGTCGGGGTATGTGCATCACGAACGGGATGGCCAGCGCTCCATCGCGTTAGCCGAATTTCTCAAGTTGCTGCCTGCCGGCGTGCATGCGGTGTGCCTGCAACCCGAGGTGCGCGAATCGGACCTGCCGGTAATGAAGGCTGATTCAAGGGTTACTTTTTTGGGGCCCGAACTCAAGAGTTTCTCGGACACTGCGGCGTTGATTGACGCACTTGACCTTGTGGTGACGGTTGACACCAGCGTGGCGCATGCGGCGGGTGCGCTGGGAAAGCCGGTTTGGCTGCTGGTGTCCCATATTCCCGACTGGCGCTGGTTATTGAATAGGACCGATAGTCCGTGGTATCCCGGCGTCACGATATTCAGGCAGAACGTTCCGGGCGACTGGGCCCATCCCCTGGCCCAGGTGCGCCGGGCGCTCAAGAATCGCTATCAGCCTGTGGTGCCTCCTCCCGACGCGACATCAGCGCGGGACCTGGTACGGTGCGGTGAGTTGAAGAAAAAGGGCAACGCCTTGCTGGGGGACGGCAAGCTGGATGCGGCGGGGGCCATGTATTCCGAAGCTACCTGTGCTGACCCGATGGACGCGTCGGCCTTTGTGAATCTGGGCTATGTGTTATCGGAGCAAAAGCGGTTGCTCGAAGCGGCCGCCATGCTTGAGCATGCGCTGATGCTTGATGCGGGCCAGCTTGATGCGCATTTCATGCTGGGCACTATGGCTCAGCAGGAGACAAACCCTGAGCAGGCGATCTACCATTTTAGGGAAGCACTCAGGATTGAATCCGGTTTTGAGCTGGCGTGGCTCGGTTTGGGCTATGAACTCTTTCGTCATGATGAACTGAAGGAAGCCGAGGAGATCATGAGGGAAGGTATTCGCCGGTTTCCCGACTCGGTGGGCCTTCTGTGTAATCTGGGGAACCTGTACAGCAGCCGGAATTTGCCGCTCAGCGCAATAGAGCCCTACGAAAAAGCGCTCGCACTGGAGCCTGAGAATGCTCAAATCATGAGCAATTTGGGAGCAGCGTGTGAGGCTGCGGGAGATTTCGCGCGGGCGATCCCGTTGATGCGCCGGGCACTGGATCTCAACCCCGGGGACGCGAATACGCTGGTTCACCTCGGTATTTCCTTGAGTGAACAGGGCTTCCACGATGACGCCATCAAAAGTTACCGGACGGCCCTTGAGCTGGACCCCGGGAATTTCGCCGCTCATTTCAATCTCGGGTTTAGCGCCCTGCTGAATGGCGACTATGCAACGGGCTGGAACGAATACGAGTGGCGGCTCAGGAGCGGGAAAGAAAAAGATGTGAAAGAGCGCAAGGTCTTCGCCAGGCCTCTCTGGCTCGGCGGGGAAGCTATCGCCGGTCAAACGATCCTGCTCTCATGTGAACAGGGATTTGGAGACACCATCCAGTTTTCCAGATACGCCACTGAAGTGGCCGCGCTCGGTGCGCACGTGGTGCTTCAGGTGCAGGCGGGCCTTAAAGAGCTGATGGGGACTCTTCCGGGGGGGATCCGCGTTCTGGAGGAGCATGAGCCCTTGCCGCCGTTTGATTGCTATTGCCCCCTGATGAGCCTTCCATTGGCCCTGGGGCATCATCGGACCGGGTTTGTGCCGGCGAGCTTGTCTTATTTGAAAGCCGATCCCGATAAAAAGGCGGCATGGCAACAGCGGCTTGCTGCCCTTGCCGGATCTGCCACCCCTCAGGTGGGCATTGTCTGGTCCGGCAACGCCAATCAGAAGCGCGACCGGCTACGCTCCCTGCGGCTTGCGGAATTTCTGCAGGCCCTGCCCGCCGGAATGCCGGCAATATGCCTTCAACCCATGCTTCGTGAAGTGGACGTCCCTGTCATGAAGACGCAACCACACATCCTCTGTCCGGGCGAGGCGCTGAAGACTTTCGCCGATACCGCGGCTGTGATCGACTCACTGGACCTGGTTGTCACGTCGGATACCAGCGTGGCACACCTTGCGGGTGCCATGGGTAAACCGGTATGGATTCTGGTTCCATACATTCCCGACTGGCGTTGGCTGCTGGAGAGGAGCGATAGCCCCTGGTATCCGAGCGCAAGGATATTTCGCCAGGCCGAGGCTGGGGACTGGCGTCAACCCCTGGAGCAGGTGCGCGAAGCGCTGTCAATGCGTTACCGGCCGCTAATTGCCTGAGTTCGCTGAGGGGCCCGCACAGGGCATCATGACCGAGACTTGCCCACCGACGGCCGTAACTCGCGGGCAAAGCCCTTGGGCCTCATACCGGTGCGTGAACAGGCGCTGACGGGGCAGGGCAGACTGCCTACAATGGCCGCATGACCTCCCTCCGCTCCACGCCCACTGCCACCGCCAACAAATCCACTATCTCCTCCGCTGCGCGGCCGACCGTGGAGTCCACATCCGGACGGCTGGAGGTTGCCGAAAAGCTGCTGTTGGCGCCTTTCGGCCTCACGCATGCGCATCTGAGCCGCGCGCTGGGCGAAATCACCTCCCACGGCGCTGATGATGCCGATCTCTACTTCCAGTACACCCGTAGCGAAGGCTGGAGCCTGGAAGAGGGCATCGTGAAGACGGGCTCTTTCAGCATCGACCAGGGCGTGGGCGTGCGCGCCGTGAGCGGCGAAAAAACCGCCTTTGCCTATTCCGACGATATTTCCGAAGCATCGCTGCTCGACGCGGCGCGCACCGTACGCAGCATTTCTGCCGGCGGCAAATCGGCGCGCGTGAAGACGCCGGTCCGCAAGATCGCCGGCAGCCGTTCGCTCTACCAGGGCCTGGATCCGATCGCCACGCTGGACAGCACCACCAAGGTCAAGTTGCTGGAGAAGGTGGAAAAACTCGCCAAAGCCAAGGACCCGCGCATTGTGCAGGTCATGGCGGGCTTGGCCAGCGAGTACGACGTGGTGATGGTGGCGCGCGCCGACGGTACGCTGGCCGCTGATGTGCGCCCGCTGGTGCGCCTGAGCGTAACGGTGATTGCCGAGCAGAAAGGCCGGCGTGAAGTCGGCTCGGGCGGCGGCGGCGGGCGTTTTGGCCTGGCCTATTTTGACGACGCGCAGATTGCCGAATATGTGAACGACGCCGTGAAAGCAGCATTGACCAACCTGGATGCACGCCCCGCGCCGGCCGGCGAAATGACGGTGGTGTTGGGTTCGGGCTGGCCCGGCATTTTGCTGCATGAGGCCATCGGCCACGGCCTGGAGGGCGATTTCAACCGCAAGGGCTCCAGCGCGTTTTCCGGCAAGATCGGCCAGCGCGTGGCGGCCAAGGGTGTCACGGTGCTGGATGACGGCACGATTGCTGATCGCCGCGGGTCGCTCAACGTCGACGACGAAGGGCACGCCAGTCAGCGCAATGTGTTGATTGAAGACGGCATCCTGAAGGGCTACATCCAGGATTCGCTCAACGCGCGCCTGATGAAGGTCAAGCCCACGGGCAACGGCCGCCGCGAAAGCTACGCCCATGTGCCCATGCCGCGCATGACCAACACCTACATGCTGGGCGGCGACAAGCAGCCTGAAGAAATCGTAGCCAGCATCAAAAAGGGTCTGTATGCCACCAACTTCGGCGGCGGTCAGGTCGACATCACCTCCGGCAAGTTCGTGTTCTCGGCCAGCGAAGCCTTCTGGGTGGAAAACGGCAAGATCCTTTACCCGGTAAAGGGCGCGACGATTGTCGGCAACGGCCCCGACGCGCTGACCCGCGTCACCATGATGGGCAACGACATGGCGCTGGACAGCGGCGTGGGCACCTGTGGCAAGGAAGGCCAGAGCGTACCAGTGGGCGTCGGCCAGCCAACACTGCGCATCGACGGCCTGACCGTGGGCGGAACAGCCTGATCCGGGCCTGAAAAGGCGTGTTTTTGACCTGTGCTACATTTCAGCTTATGAATTCGGCCAAGTTTTACTTCGGTTACTTTTGGTTCTCAAGCGCTTCCGGCGGTAGAGAGATCAACGCGTGACCCGATAAAACGCACCGATTCTCCAAAAACCGCCGGCCTCCGGCGGTTTTTTTTTGCCCGTTCAATTTTTAAATGACCTGACTTGTGACGACCTGATTGAAATCCCGAAAGAAAAGGAAAACAGCGATGAATGCCAAGCCCACCTCCGCCAGCGACAACTGGTATGCGAACGTCGAAAAGACCAGCCAGACCGACGACGAACGCATCAAGGACATCACCGTGTTACCCCCTCCCGAGCATCTCATCCGCTTTTTCCCGATCCGCGGCACCGCCGTCGAGACGCTGATCAGCAAAACCCGCAAAAGCATCCACAACATCATCCAGGGCAAGGATGACCGTCTGCTTGTCGTTGTCGGGCCGTGCTCCATCCACGACCCGATGGCCGCACTGGACTACGCCCGTAAACTCGCCCTGCAGCGCAAGAAGTACGAAGGCACGCTGGAAATCGTGATGCGCGTTTACTTCGAAAAACCGCGCACCACCGTCGGCTGGAAGGGCCTGATCAACGACCCGTACCTTGATGAAACCTTCCGCATCGACGAAGGCCTGCGCATCGCACGCCAGCTGCTGATCGACATCAATCGTATCGGCCTGCCCGCCGGCAGCGAGTTCCTCGATGTGATCTCGCCGCAATACATCGGCGACCTGATTTCCTGGGGCGCCATCGGTGCGCGTACGACGGAAAGCCAGGTACACCGTGAACTGGCTTCGGGCCTGTCGGCGCCCATCGGCTTCAAGAACGGCACCGACGGCAACATCCGTATCGCCACCGACGCTATTCAGGCGGCAGCGCGCGGCCACCACTTTTTGTCGGTGCACAAAAACGGCCAGGTCGCCATCGTGCAGACCAACGGCAACAAGGACTGCCACGTGATCTTGCGCGGCGGCAAGGCACCGAACTACGATGCGGCAAGCGTCGCGGCGGCCTGCAAAGAGCTCGAGGCCTCCAAACTGCCTGCCACGCTGATGGTTGACTGCAGCCACGCCAATAGCTCCAAACAACACGAAAAGCAGGTCGAAGTGGCGCGCGACATCGCAGGCCAGGTGGCCAGCGGCTCACGCCATGTGTTCGGCCTGATGGTGGAAAGCCACCTCAACCCAGGCGCGCAGAAATTCACGCCCGGCAAGGACGACTCAAAAGCGCTGGAATACGGCAAAAGCATCACCGACGCCTGCCTGGGCTGGAACGACTCGCTGGACGTGCTGGAAATCCTTTCGACTGCCGTGCAGGCACGCCGGGCCAAAAAGTAGGGTTTGCCGACGCGCGGGTTTGTGCGAATAGCCGCCGGGCCCGCAAGTTGCCGACCATGAACCCCTGATCAGGAGCCCATCATGCGCAGCGAAGTCAGTGTGACCTTCAAGGGCCGTCCGCCCATCCGCCTGGACCTCAATGAAGTGCAGCCCATGCCGCACGATGTGGCAAGGGTGTGGCTTGACGGTGAGTTCACCCGGATGGAATGTGAGCCGCTGCGGCCGACCGGCAAGCTGCTGACGGCCGACAAGGTGGTCGTCATCGCCCAGGCCGCCGGGCCGGCGAAATTTGCGGATGCCCAATGGGCGCAGGAGTTTGCCCGCGCCGCCAGCGCGGCGCTGGCCAAGCCCGTTGTGCATGTGGACGTTGATGCGCTGAGCATCAGCTACTAAGGCCCCCTCGCTCCCCCACTTTGTGTGGGTCGCTGCCCCCCGAGGGGCCGCCCGCCCTCCGGCCCGGCAAAGCCGGTTCCGGGGCTCATGCTGGCTTTAAGAAAGTACCGGCCTGCTCGTTTCGTATCGGGTCGTCCCCTGAACCGGCCCCTGCCAGCCGGGTTTGTTTTCAGGCCTTCAGCGCCTTCAGCAGCCTGGCGTGAATCCCGCCAAACCCCCCGTTGCTCATGCACAGCAAGTGGTCACCCGGCCGGGTGGCCGCCATCACCTGCGCGAGCAGCTGGTCAATGGTGCCGGCCACCTGCGCGCGATCCCCCATGGGCGCGAGCGCGGCGCGCGCATCCCAGTCCAGACCGCCAGCATGGCAAAACGCCAGATCGGCCTGCTCCAGGCTCCAGGGTAGCTGGGCCGTCATGGCGCCCAGTTTCATGGTGTTGCTGCGCGGCTCGAAGATGGCAAGGATGCGTTCGCTGCCCCGGCCTGCGCTTTGCAGCTGGCGGCGCAGGCCGTCTACTGTGGTGTGGATGGCGGTGGGGTGGTGGGCAAAGTCGTCATACACGGTGATGTCGCCGCCCTTGCGCGGAATCACGCCGCGCACTTCCATGCGGCGCTTGACGTTCTGGAAGTCCGCCAGCGCCCGGGCGGCGGCTTCGGGCGCCACGCCGACGTGCTCAGCCGCCGCGATGGCGGCCAGCGCATTGAGCTGGTTGTGCACGCCGCTGATGCCCCACTGCACATGGGCCACGGCTTCGCCGGCCTTGAGCACATGAAAGTCGTGCGGCTCGCCGTGGGCCATGAAACCGCTCTTATTCAGCAGGCCGCTGCCGAAGAGCAGTTGCTCACTCCAGCAGCCCTGGGCCAGCACGCGCTGCAGGCTGGCCTCGGCGGCATTGACGACCACGCGGCCTTGTGAAGGGATGGTGCGCACCAGGTGGTGAAACTGCCGTTCGATGGCGGCCAGATCGTCAAAAATGTCGGCGTGGTCAAACTCGAGGTTGTTCAGGATGGCCGTGCGTGGCCGGTAGTGCACGAACTTGCTGCGCTTGTCGAAAAAGGCGGTGTCGTATTCGTCGGCCTCGATGACAAAGGTGTTGCCTTCGCCCAGCCGGGCCGACACGCCGAAGTTCAGCGGCACGCCGCCGACCAGGAAACCCGGCTTCAGCCCGGCAGCTTCGAGAATCCAGGCCAGCATGGCCGTGGTGGTGGTCTTGCCGTGCGTGCCGGCCACTGCCAGCACATGGCGTGGCCCGGTCGGGTGGTGAGTGGGGTGGTGCAGCACGTGGCCCGAGAGCCATTGCGGGCCACTGGTGTAGGGCTTGCCGCTGTTCAGGATGGCTTCCATAAGCGGGTATTTGGCGCTGCCATCGGCAACCCGGGCACGCGACACCACGTTGCCGACCACAAACACGTCGGGCTCGAAGGCCATCTGGTCGGCGCCGTAGCCCTCGATCAGCTCAATCCCCAAGCCGCGCAGCTGGTCGCTCATGGGCGGGTAGACGCCGGTGTCGCAGCCTGTCACTTTGTGCCCTGCTTCCCGCGCCAGGGCGGCCAGGCCCCCCATGAAGGTGCCGCAGATTCCCAGAATATGTATGTGCATGGCCTGTATTCTAGGCAGGGCTTCCCGCGGGCCCCATAGGTCTGGGTTCGATAGCTGGGTGAAAATTCATGTCGAAAATGCCTTCAGGCCAATGCGGACGGGCGCAAGAAGCTATTGATTTCATAGCAACCTGGTGTGCCCTGGGTCCGGGTGAACTTTAGCGTCTGGCGGGAACCCAACCCGAGGCACAATCGCTTCGCCCGCACCCGCATCATTTATCCGCATCACCCATTGACCTTCGATTTGGCCTTTCCTGGTCGAAGCCAGCCGATCTTGACACTTCCTACCCTCAAATCCGAAATAGCCGCCACGGCCGCCGCACTGGTGGTGGAAGAAGGGCTGGAATATGGTCCGGCTAAACGCCGTGCCGTCAAACAGATGGCGCTGCCGGCCCGTACCGAACTGCCGGGCAATGACGAGCTGGAAGACGCCGTCCGCGAATACATCGCGCTTTTCTGTGCCGACACCCAGCCTGCCGAGCTGGCGGCCCTGCGTGAACTGGCGCTGATATGGATGGAGCGGCTGGTGCAGTTTCGGCCCTACCTGGGCGGCGCCGTCTGGCACGGCACGGCCACGCGGCTGTCCGACATCTATATCCAGCTGTTCTGCGATGACCCCAAATCAGCCGAGATTGCCCTGATTGAGCACAATGTGGACTATGAGCCGCGTACCGTGACTGGTTTTACCGGTGACAGCGTGGAAGCGCTCAGTCTGCGAAGTGTGTGCAAACCTTTGAATGAAACGGTGGGCGTGCACCTGATGGTGTATGACCACGATGACCTGCGCGGTGCCCTGCGGCCCGACGCCAAGGGGCGGACCCCGCGGGGTGACCTGGCTGCCGTGCAAAAATTGCTTTCCCCCCAAACCGGAACTTCAGACACGTGAATCGCAGAAACATGCTTTATGGCAGCGCCGCCGCCTTGGCCGGCCTGGCGGGTGCGAGCGTCTCCTGGTGGAAATTCCAGCCCCATGCAGTGGATGAAAAGGTGGTGGCGCCCACCCCCGGCAGTACATCTGGCAGTGCGACCGACGCATTCTGGAGCCTGAACTTCGACACGCCCGACGGCAAGAACCTGTCTTTGAGCACCTTTCGCGGGAAGCTGCTGTTGGTGAATTTCTGGGCCACCTGGTGCCCGCCTTGCGTAGAGGAATTGCCTCTATTGGATTACTTCTACCAGGAAAATCGCGATAAAAACCTGCAAGTGCTGGGTTTGGCTGTCGATCAGCCCAGCGCTGTGCGAACCTGGCTGCAAACCAAACCGCTGCATTTCCCGGTCGGCATGGCCGGCCTGGGTGGAACGGAGCTCAGCAAGTCACTGGGCAATCTCGCCGGCAGCCTGCCTTTTACTGCGGTGTTCAGCGCTTCAGGTGAACTGCTTCACCGCAAGATCGGCAAAGTCCTGCCGGAAGACCTGGCGCTCTGGGCCAAGCTCAGTTAGCCGCAAGGCATTGGCGATGGCCTGCGCTGCGTCGAAACCTTCGGTAACAGCAGTGAACAGCTTCTAACGGCATCTTCCATGGACTTTTTGAGGCGGAGTGGCCAGCCGCCAGACGGTTGGGAATGCCCCTCGGCTTGATGTACACTCTGCGCTTTCCCGGGGGCAAGCCGCCTGGCTGGTCCCCGCAGTAATTAACTGATAAGCGCTTTAAAGCGTAAAAGCAGAAAGTAAGTGAAAAAAGAAGGAAGATCGGTGGCCGCGTCAAGTGCCTTCCGTTTCCAGCCTTTCAGTCAAAAAAGCTGCGCCGAGATCCCGCGCCAGCATCTACCGTCGTTGGAGAGACCCTATGGATTTAAGAAAACTCAAGACCCTGATCGACCTCGTCTCAGAGTCCAACGTCTCCGAGCTGGAGATCACTGAAGCCGAAGGCAAAGTGCGCATCGTCAAATCCAGCGGCGCCCCCCTGGTGATGCAGCAGCCGGTTGCCATGGTAGCAGCTCCCGCAGCAGCGCCCGTGGCCGGCGCGCCTGCCGCACCGGTTGCCGAGGCAGCGCCCGCAGCGCCTGCCGGGCATGCCGTCAAGTCGCCCATGGTGGGCACTTTCTACCGCTCTGCCAGCCCCGGCGCCAAGCCTTTTGTCGAAATCGGCAGCGTCATCAAGGAAGGCGAGACCATCTGCATCATCGAGGCCATGAAGATCCTCAACGAGATCGAAGCCGACAAATCGGGCACCGTCACCAAGATCCTTTCGGAAAACGGCCAGGCTGTCGAATACGGCCAACCACTCTTCATCATTGAATAAGCGGGCGCCTTGCCTCCTTTCCAAACCAGGCTTACCGACGCATGTTCAAGAAAATACTGATCGCCAACAGGGGTGAGATTGCCCTGCGCATCCAGCGCGCCTGCCGCGAACTCGGCGTGAAGGCCGTGATGGTCTATTCCGAAGCCGACCGCGAGGCCAAATACATCAAGCTGGCCGACGAGTCGGTCTGCATCGGCCCGGCGCCTTCCAAAGACAGCTACCTCAACATGCCCGCCATCATCTCGGCAGCCGAGGTGACGGATGCTGAAGCCATTCACCCCGGATACGGTTTCCTGAGCGAAAACGCCGACTTCGCCGAGCGCGTGGAAAAAAGCGGCTTCAAGTTCATCGGCCCCACGCCGGAGTCGATCCGCATCATGGGCGACAAGGTCTCGGCCAAGCAGACCATGATCAAGGCCGGTGTGCCTTGTGTACCTGGCTCTGAAGGTGCCTTGCCGGATGACCCGGTCATCATCAAGCGCACCGCCAAGCAGGTCGGCTACCCCGTCATCATCAAGGCGGCCGGCGGCGGCGGCGGGCGAGGCATGCGCGTGGTGCACACCGAGGCAGCCCTGCTGCACGCGGTGCAGACCACCAAGGCCGAAGCCGGTGCGGCTTTCGGCAACCCCGAGGTCTATATGGAGAAATTTCTCCAGAACCCGCGGCACATCGAAATCCAGATCCTGGCCGACCAGCACAAGAATGCGGTCTGGCTGGGTGAGCGCGACTGTTCCATGCAGCGCCGCCACCAGAAAGTCATCGAAGAAGCGCCGGCGCCCGGGATTCCGCGCAAGTTGATCGAGCGCATCGGCGAACGCTGCGTCGCGGCCGTCAAGAAAATCGGCTACCGCGGTGCGGGCACTTTCGAATTTCTTTATGAAAACGGCGAGTTCTACTTTATCGAGATGAACACGCGTGTCCAGGTGGAACACCCGGTCACCGAATGGATCACCGGCGTGGACATCGTGCGCACCCAGATCATGGTGGCGGCCGGTGAAAAGCTGCCTTTTGCCCAGCGTGACATCCAGCTCAAAGGCCATTCGATCGAATGCCGCATCAACGCGGAAGACCCCTACAAGTTCGTGCCGTCGCCAGGCCGCATCACGACCTGGCACACACCGGGCGGGCCGGGTGTGCGGGTGGACTCGCACATTTACGCCAACTATTTTGTGCCGCCCAACTACGACTCCATGATCGGCAAGATCATCGTGCACGGCGACACGCGTGAGCAGGCGCTAGCCCGCATGAGCACGGCGCTGGCCGAAACCGTGGTCGAAGGCATCAATACCAATATTCCGCTACATCGTGAACTGATGGTGGACGCCAAGTTCATGGACGGCGGCACCAACATCCACTATCTTGAAGAGTGGCTGTCAAAACGCGAGCGTTAGCCCCCACGGTCGCTCACTTCGTGTAGCTTCCTGCCCCCCGAGGGGGCCGCTGCGCCTGCGGACTGGCGAAGCCAGATCCGCGGCCCCGGCTTGAATTGAATACCCTGTCGCCCCGGCGTACAGCTCCCCGCGAGGCAATGAACGATGTTTGAACTGATCCTGCTGGCCCCCGTCGACGAAGTCGAAATCCTTAGCGAGGCGCTCGACGCGCTCGACGCGCTCAGTGTGTCGGTGGAAGATGCCGACGCGCAGACGCCGGCCGAGCAGGCTTTGTTCGGTGAACCCGGCATGCCGCCGCCCAGGGCGGGTTGGGAGCGTTCGCGTATTGTGTCGCTGTTTGCCACCGAAGTCCTGGCGCGTGATGCGGCTGAGGTGCTGGCTGCCCAGGATTTTTTTGCAGGCTGCAGCGTGGTCGCTGTTCAGCCCGTGCCGGAACAAGACTGGGTGCGTCTCACGCAGTCACAGTTCTCGCCAGTCGACATCACCCCTGAATTCTGGATCGTGCCTACCTGGCATGAGCCGCCCGTCGAGGCCCGGCAGGTGATTCGCCTGGACCCGGGCCTGGCCTTCGGTACCGGGACTCACCCCACCACACGCATGTGCTTGCGCTGGATTGCAAGCCAGGGCTCCGCCGGTAAAAATCTGGGCCGCGTCCTGGATTACGGCTGTGGCTCGGGCATCCTGGCCATTGGCGCTGCGAAGTTCGGCGCACGGGACATCGATGCCGTCGATATCGACCCGGCTGCCGTTGAGTCGACGCGCGCCAATGCTGAAGCCAACCATGTGGCACTCAATGCCGGGCTCCCGGAGAAGGCGTCTGGCAAATATCAGACCGTGCTGGCCAACATCTTGGCCACACCGCTGAAAGTGCTGGCACCGCTGCTGTGCGCACATGTCGAAAAGGGCGGCCATCTCGTGCTGGCCGGCATTCTGGATCGCCAGGCGGATGAACTGAAGGAAGCGTATTCACCCTATTGCCAGCTCACCGTGCATGATGCGCAAGAAGGCTGGATTTTGATGACCACCGGCTTCTGAGCCGGCTCCCTCCCGCGCATGGCGGTTTTCAGGCCGCCAGCGGGGTCACGCCCCTACAATACAGCGCTAAATGAGCCTGATTACGCGCTGTCCCGCATGTGGCACGATGTTCAAAGTCGTGACCGACCAACTCAAAGTCTCACAGGGCTGGGTGCGATGCGGGCATTGCGCTGAAGTCTTTGATGCGTCCGCGCATCTGCTGCCGCGTGACATGGCATCGCCCATGCCGGCCGTACCGTTTGGGGTCGCGGACACCGAACCCATGCCGCTGCCGGAATTTGTCCCTTCCGCGCCGGCGCCGCCAGTCGTGGCTGTTGCCGCTGCCGCGGACTCGCAGGAATGGGCGCCGGCCAGGTCCTTTGCCGACCGGGTGCCGCTAAGGCCTTCCAGCACGGGCCCTGCCGATGCGCAGGACAGCGCGGCTGATTTTGACCCTGTGCGCTGGAAGCGGGCTCAACAGGAACGCCAGCAGGATCCGATGGAACTGCCGGACAGCGTGTTGCCGGATGAGCCGCCAGCCCGCCGGCCGGTGATGGTGCGTCCGGCGGTCGATGATGATTCCAGTTTTGCCTTTTCGGACGTGGATTCCGGCATGCCGGATTCGCGCGTGGAACACGATGTGTCTTTTGTGCGGGAGGCCAGACGCAAGGCTTTCTGGAAACGGCCGCTGACACGGTGGACCATGGCCTTGTTGTCCCTGCTGCTGCTGGCCCTGCTGGTCTTGCAGTGGGCCGTCCAGCAAAGGGACACGCTGGCCGCGCTGGAGCCCCGGCTCGTGCCGGCGCTTCAGGGCATTTGCGGCCAGTTGCGCTGTGACATTCGTGCGCCACGGCATATCGAGTCGCTGGTCATAGACAGCTCCACCTTCAACCGCATCGGGCCTGATGCCTACCGCCTAAGTTTTACGCTCAAAAACACGGGTGTGACGCTTCTGGAAATGCCGTCCCTGGAAGTGACCCTGACCGATTCGCAGGACCAGGCCGTGGTGCGCCGCATCCTGGCACCGGCGCAGTTTGGCGCCAAATCATCGACCCTGGCCGCCCGCTCCGAAGTGCCGGGCCTGGTCATCATGAAAATATCCGCTGATGCGGACGCTGCTGCAGCAGCGTCACCGCCGTCTTCCGCGCCGGCGGCTCCCTTGCGGGTGGCCGGCTACCGTGTCCTGGTTTTTTACCCCTGATTGAAACGAGAGAACTGAATGTCTGCTGTGATTTGTGGCTCCCTGGCGTTTGACACCATCATGACCTTTGAGGGCCGTTTTTCGGAGCAGATCCTGCCCGACCAGCTGCATATCCTGAACGTGTCGTTTCTGGTGCCGGCGCTGCGCCGCGAGTTTGGCGGCTGTGCCGGCAACATTGCCTACAGCCTGCAGCAGCTTGGCGGCAAGCCGCTGCCAATGGCCACTGTTGGGAGCGACGGCGCCGAATATGTAGAGCGCATGAAGACGCTGGGCATCAGCACGGAATTTGTACGGCAGGTGGGCGACACCTATACGGCCCAGGCGATGATCATGACCGACCGTGACAACAACCAGATCACGGCTTTTCACCCAGGCGCCATGATGCAGGCCCACATCACCCGCATTGACGCACGCGATGACATCAAGCTGGGCATTATTTCGCCGGACGGGCGTGATGCCATGCTGCAGCACGCCGAGCAGTTCAAGGCGGCCGGCATTCCGTTTGTTTTTGATCCGGGCCAGGGCCTGCCGATGTTTGACGGCAAGGAGCTTTCGCATTTTGTGGAGCTTTCGACCTGGGTGACCGTCAACGATTACGAGGCCAAAATGCTGTGCGACCGCACGGGCCTGTCCTGCGCCGAGTTGTCCCGACGAGTGCAGGGCCTGGTGGTGACGCTGGGTGCAGAGGGTTGCGAAGTCTGGATTGGCGGCGAGAAAACCCTGGTCCCGCCGGTGAAGGCCGAAACAGTGGTCGACCCGACGGGATGCGGCGATGCTTTTCGCGGCGCTTTGCTGTTTGGCCTGGAAAAAGGCTGGGCGCTGGACCGCTGCGCCGCGTTGGGTAACAGGGTGGGCGCACACAAGATCGCGACACGCGGTGGTCAGAACTACACGCTGAGTTCAGAACAAATCGGCGATTGAGCGCGACAGGACGGGCGCAACCAGCTATCAAATTAGTAGCGGGCAGCGAATCTCCCTTTCTTCTCTTTCTCGCGGTGCCTTACGCGGGACTATGGCTCGCGGTGGCCCAGTGCTTTCAGCCATTCATTCCACGCAGCCTGGCTTGCAACTGCGGCGCTGACGCGCAACTGCTTGCGCCTTGAAGCCTCTCCGCGGGTCAGCGTGACCGCCTGCTGCGGAACGCGGAGACAACCGGCCAGCCATTTCACCAGGGCCTGATTGGCTTTGCCTTCCACGGGCGGTGCCTGCAATCGCAGGCGCAGCGCCTGCTGGCCGGCCTCTCCATGCAGGCCCATCATCTCGGTTTTGGCGGCGTTGGGCACCACATGGATGTCGATCAGTACGTCCCCATTCTTTTCCCGTCGCAGAAAAGGAAGTTCAGGCAACGCGGGGAGCGATTTCATGGGCTGGAGTGGTCCGGCGGCGGTAAACAGGGGCGGCGATTATGGGCGGCCTCAGGAACGGGCCAGCCATGAAAAAAGCCCGACACCTTTCGATATCGGGCTCCAAGCAGAAATACCTTACTGCTTACGGCTTGCTGGCTGTTGGAAACGGCCAGGCAGCTTGCGGGTTCAGAGTAGTCTGAGCCGCAGGGGCAGCCGCTGCAGCGGGTGCTTTCGCAGCTTTGGCAGCAGGTTTTTTCGCGGCTTTCTTCGCAGCGGGCTTTTTCGCTGCTTTCTTGGCGGCAGGCTTCTTCGCAGCGGCTTTTTTCGCCGCTGGTTTCTTCGCTACCTTTTTCGCGGCCTTCTTGGCTGCCGGCTTTTTCGCAGCGGCTTTCTTCGCCGCTGGCTTCTTGGCCGCTACCTTCTTGGCTGCTGGCTTTTTCGCTGGCGATTTTTTCGCAGCTGGCTTCTTAGCCGCTACTTTTTTCGCTGGAGCTTTTTTAGCCGGAGCTTTTTTCGCTGCTGCTTTTTTCGCAGGAGCCTTCTTAGCCGCTACTTTTTTCGCAGGGGCTTTCTTTGGAGCAGCTTTTTTAGCCGCAGTTTTTTTCGCAGTTGCCATAGTTTTCTCCTTGATCACGTTGCAAAGAGCACTTCACGGTTGGAGTACGTAAAGCGATTCACGGCGTTGGGCCCCGGATAAACCGGTCCCAGCGCCGCGAACACAGGAGCAATGCCCAACGCGCACTCTTCGGTGCTGTCATTGGTCATTGCAATTCTTGAAATCATTGGTCGCTTGTCTCGCGTATTTTTCTTGTCAATCAATCCCAGGAAAGGGCACCACCGGACTGGTACTCGATCACACGGGTTTCAAAAAAGTTACGCTCTTTTTTCAGGTCGATCATTTCGCTCATCCATGGGAACGGATTCTCCTCGTTGGGGAAGAGAGTTTCAAGTCCGATCTGCGTGGCGCGGCGATTGGCAATGTAGCGGAGGTAGCCTTTGAACATGGACGCATTGAGGCCGAGCACGCCGCGCGGCATGGTGTCTTCGGCATAGCGGTATTCCAGTTCGACGGCTTTCATGAACAGGGCTTTGATCTCGGCTTTGAATTCTGCGGTCCAGAGATGGGGGTTTTCCAGTTTGAGCTGGTTGATCAGGTCGATACCGAAGTTGCAGTGCATCGACTCGTCACGCAGGATGTACTGGTACTGCTCGGCGGCACCTGTCATTTTGTTCTGGCGGCCCAGGGCCAGAATCTGTGTGAAGCCCACGTAGAAGAACAGGCCTTCCATCAGGCAGGCAAACACGATCAGCGACTTGAGCAGGGTCTGGTCGGCCTCGGTGGTGCCGGTCTTGAAGTGGGGGTCGGAGATCACTTCAATGAAAGGAATCAGGAACTGGTCCTTGTCCTTGATGGATTGCACTTCGTTATAGGCGTTGAAGATTTCGGCTTCGTCCAGGCCCAGCGATTCAGTGATGTACTGATAGGCATGGGTGTGGATGGCCTCTTCAAAAGCCTGGCGCAGCAGGAACTGGCGGCATTCGGGTGCTGTGATGTGGCGGTAAGTGCCCAGCACGATGTTGTTGGCGGCCAGCGAGTCGGCGGTCACGAAGAAACCCAGGTTGCGCTTGACCAGGCGGCGTTCGTCTTCGGTCAGGCCGTTCGGGTCTTTCCAGAGCGCGATGTCGCGTGTCATGTTCACTTCCTGCGGCATCCAGTGGTTGGCGCAGGTGGCGAGGTATTTTTCCCAGGCCCACTTGTATTTGAACGGCACCAGCTGGTTGACGTCGGTCTGACCATTGATGATGCGTTTGTCGGAGGCCTTGACGCGTTGCGCCTTGGCGGGTGCAGCGGCAGGCGTAGAAGGTGCTGCAGCTTGCACAGGTGTGAACGCGCCGTCGTTGAGCATGCGCACTTGCGCCTGGGGCTGCTCGGCAGTGTTCAAAGAAAGAGGCGGAAGTTCCATCGAGCGGCCTTCAGGCAAGCCGCTGTTGTGAGATGTTTGCAAAGATGGTTTGACTTCTTCGTCCCAGGTCAACATAGAGGTTTCCAATACTTTGGGATTATGAAAGCAGCGATACAAAATGAAAAGTGTTCATTCACATCGCTACAAAATTGTGTTGCTCAATTACATCGAATCGTGCGATGAAGCTCAGCGCACGATTCGACTTTTTATTGGCAGGCCTCGCAACCGGGGTCATCGATTGCGCAGAACTTGATGTCGGTCGCAGGTGATGCACTCATCTGGGCCTGAGCTGCAGCGGCGGCCGCTTCAAGCGCGCTCATGCCGCCGCCCGAAGTTGCCGTGCCGGAAGAAACCGAGTTCATTTTTCCGGCCGTCACAGTCGACTTCTCGGCATGAGTAGCGCTTTGCGTGCGCAGGTAGTAAGTCGTCTTGAGGCCCCGCAGCCAGGCCAGTTTGTAGGTGTCGTCGAGCTTTTTGCCCGAAGCGCCCGCCATATAAATGTTGAGCGACTGTGCCTGATCAATCCACTTCTGGCGGCGCGCTGCCGCTTCGACAATCCAGGAAGTTTCAATCTCAAACGCCGTGGCGTAGAGCGCCTTGACGTCCTGCGGCACGCGATCGATCGGACGCAGGGAGCCGTCAAAGTGCTTCAGATCCACCACCATCACGTCGTCCCACAGCCCGAGGCGCTTCAGGTCGCGGACCAGGTAGTGGTTGATGACCGTGAATTCGCCGGACAGGTTGGACTTGACCGACAGGTTGCCGAAGCAGGGTTCGATACAGGCATCCACCCCGATGATGTTGGAGATGGTGGCTGTGGGCGCAATGGCCACGCAGTTGGAATTGCGCATGCCGTCTTTGGCAATCTTCTTGCGCAAGGCGTCCCAGTCAAGGCTGGCGGAGCGGTCGACTTCCACATAGCCACCGCGCTGCTCGGCCAGCATGTCCAGCGTGTCCAGCGGCAGGATGCCCTTGTCCCAGAGTGAGCCTTTGTACGTGGCGTACTTGCCGCGCTCTTTGGCCAGTTCGGTCGACGCCCAATAGGCGTGGTAGCAGACGGCTTCCATGGACTTGTCGGCGAACTCGACGGCTTCCTGGGAAGCATAGGGAACACGCAGTTCATACAGGCAGTCCTGGAAACCCATGATGCCCAGGCCCACAGGGCGATGGCGCATGTTGGAATCACGGGCCTTTTTGACGGCGTAGTAGTTGATGTCGATCACGTTGTCCAGCATGCGCATGGCCGTGGTGATGGTCTTTTTAAGCTTCTCGTGGTCGACTGCGCCGTCTTTCAAGTGCTGGACGAGGTTGACCGAGCCCAGGTTGCAGACAGCGGTTTCGGTGTCGCTGGTGTTGAGGGTGATCTCGGTGCACAGGTTGGACGAATGCACAACGCCGGCATGCTGCTGCGGCGAGCGCACGTTGCAGGCGTCCTTGAAGGTGATCCAGGGATGGCCGGTTTCAAACAGCATGGACAGCATCTTGCGCCACATGTCGGTGGCCTGCAGCTTGCGGGATGGCTTGATCTCGCCGCGCTCGGCCTTGGCTTCGTAGGCGGTATAGATCTTTTCGAAGTCTTTGCCGAACTTGTCGTGCAGGTCGGGCGTGTCGGAGGGCGAGAACAGCGTCCAGCTGCCCTTTTCCATCACGCGGCGCATGAAGAGGTCGGGAATCCAGTTGGCGGTGTTCATGTCGTGCGTACGGCGGCGGTCGTCGCCGGTGTTCTTGCGCAGTTCCAGGAACTCTTCAATATCCAGGTGCCAGGTTTCCAGGTAGGCGCAGACGGCGCCCTTGCGCTTGCCTCCCTGGTTAACCGCCACGGCGGTGTCGTTGACGACTTTGAGGAAAGGCACAACGCCTTGTGATTCGCCGTTGGTGCCCTTGATATGAGCGCCCAGGGCGCGCACAGGCGTCCAGTCATTGCCCAGGCCGCCGGCAAATTTGGACAGCAGGGCGTTTTCCTTGATGGCGTCGTAGATGCCGCCCAGGTCGTCGGCGACGGTCGTCAGGTAGCACGACGACAGCTGCGAGCGCAGGGTGCCGGCGTTGAACAGGGTGGGCGTGCTCGACATGAAGTCGAAGGACGACAGGATTTCGTAGAACTCGATCGCGCGCTCTTCACGGTTGATCTCGTTGAGCGACAGGCCCATGGCCACGCGCATAAAGAAAGCCTGTGGTAGCTCAATGCGCTGCTTGCGCACGTGCAGGAAATAGCGGTCAAACAGGGTTTGCAGGCCGAGGTAGTCGAATTTCAGGTCGCGCTCGGGCTTGAGCGCGGCTCCCAGGCGGGTCAGGTCGAACTGCTGGAGCTTTTCGTCGAGCAACTCGTTTTGCACGCCCTTGGCGATGAACTGCGGAAAATACTCGGCGTAGCGAATCGCCATGTCTTCCTGGCTGACTTCTTCACCCAGCACTTCGCGGCGGATGGTGTGCATCAGCAGGCGTGCGGTGGCGTAGGTGTAGTCAGGGTCTTTCTCGATCAGGGTGCGCGCTGCCAGGATGGACGCCTTGTAGACCTCGTCAATGGGCACACCGTCATAGAGGTTGCGCATGGTTTCCGCAACGATCGGGTCGGGCTTGATATCCGCGCCCAGGTTGGCGCAGGAGGCTTCAATCAACGCCTGCAGGTTGCGAATGTCCAGCGCGACGCGGTTGCCGCGGTCGGTCACATGGATCAGCGGTGCCGCGGGCGCCTGGGTTTGCGGCTGGCGTGCGCGCTCCTGCGTGCGCTTTTCGCGGTACAGCACGTAAGCGCGGGCAATCTCGTGGTGGCCGCCGCGCATCAGGCCCAGCTCGACCTGGTCCTGCACGTCTTCTATATGAAAGGTTCCACCGCCTGGGCGCGAACGCATCAGGGCGCGGATGACCGCCTGGGTCAGGCCGTCAACCGTTTCTCGGACGCTGGCCGAAGCCGCACCCTGCGTGCCATGCACGGCCAGGAAAGCCTTCATCATGGCCACGGCGATCTTGTTGGGTTCGAACGGCACCACACCGCCATTGCGGCGGATGATCTGGTAATGGGCGAGCGGGTTGCTTTGCGCGTTGGTATCGCCGGTTGCTGGGTTGCTTGCCAGAACGCTCGACGTGACGGGCACCGCGTGTTGTGCAGTTTGCATGACTTCCTCTTTGCTTTGTTTTATGGTGGTTTGATGCGCTGTTCGGGGTCTCTGGATACATTGAGGTATTGCACAGGTCTATCAACCTGCTCCTTCATTTCCTGACCCGAATTACATCAAACTGAATTAGGGCTTAGACACTATACCTAGGGTATGGAGGGAATACAAGCCACTACAGGTAGTGTATCGCTGACTAAATGCACCGTTACGTTTTGTGGCTTTTTGGGCCCCATTCCAGACGACTCGATCAGGGCTTGATGGCGGCTCGTTCAACTTCGCTGAAAGCCTGATGCCATCAGGCTTGCGAAGCTGATGCAGCGCTGTGGCGCGACTTTTCGCGGGCTTTTGGTTGGGAGCGCCGGTCGCTGCTGGCGCGGTAAAAATAACCGGAAATTTCGACAGCGAGACGCACCGCAATGGTGAGCGCGTCAGGGTGCGCTGGTCACATGATTTCGGGAAAACACCTAGCTGGTGACGACAGCGATTTTTGCAGCAGAGGCCAGTTGAAGCCAGGGCCCGGGTCCTGCTTGCGGCCGGGTGCAATGTGCTCGTGCCCGGCGATATGCTCGATGGGATAGCGCTGCAAAAGCGAGGCGCATAGCCCGGTCAGGGTTTCATATTGGGACGCTTCAAAGGTATCCCCTTCAAGGCCTTCCAGTTCAATGCCGATGGAATCGTCGTTGCAGTTGGTGCGTCCGCGGTAGCTGGATTCCCCGGCATGCCAGGCACGGTCGTCACCGCTCACAAATTGCCACAGCGCGCCGGTTCGGGCGATGAAAAAGTGCGATGAAACCTGCAGGCCGCGAATGCCCTGAAAGTAAGCGTGTGCCTCCCAGTCGAGCTGGTTGGTGAAAAGGCGCTGGACGTTGTCATTGCCGAACTCACCTGGCGGCAGGCTGATGGAGTGGATGACGATCAGGTCGATTTGCGTACCGGGAGGGCGTGGGCCAAAGTTGGGCGAAGCCAGTGCGCGTGCATAGCGGTACCAGCCGTTTTGCCACAAAGGCCGGGGAAGGGCATTGGGCCTTTCAGGCGGGGTCATCGGCAGGGTCAAGTCCGTCGGCCAGGTCGTCATTGCCCGGCGTGGCGATATTCAGGCGTGCAATGCGGTAGCGGATCTGCCGCAGGCTCAAACCCAGCCTCGCGGCGGCGGCCGTGCGATTGAAGCCGGTTTCCAGCAAAACCTTGGTCAGGATGTTTCGCTCTTGCCCATCCAGGTAATCCTGCAGGTTTTCCGGGACGGGGACATGTTCTTCGGCCGGCGCATCAAAATGCAGTGCGCTTCCTTCGCCGAGCGCCACCGCCCGGTGCAGGATGTTTTCCAGCTCCCTGACATTGCCGTTAAAGGGCCTGGACTGCAGCTGTTCCATCACGGCGTCCGTCAACTCGGGCATCTTGAACCCGGACTCCTGGCAGATTCTTGACAGCAGGGCAGTGCAGAGTGCCGGCAAATCCTCCCTGCGTTCGCGCAGGGCCGGCACGGCAATTTCAATCACGTTGAGCCGGTAATAAAGATCCTGGCGGAATGTCCCTTCCTGGGCTTCCGCCGCCAGGTTTTTGTGTGTTGCGCTGACGATGCGCACGTCCACGGTATCTTCTTGCGGCGAACCCAGCGGCCTGACGGTGCGCTCCTGGATAGCGCGCAGGAGTTTGGATTGCATGGCCAGCGGCAGGTCGCCGATTTCATCGAGAAACAGGGTTCCGCCCTTGGCTGCCTGGAAGTAGCCTTGCCGGTCCTGCGCTGATCCGGTATAGGCACCCTTGCGTGCACCGAAAAACTCCGCTTCGAGGAGGTTCTCGGGTATGGCGCTGCAATTGACGGCGACAAAAGGCCCTGCCGCACGGTGGCTGCAGCCGTGTACGGCGCGTGCAACCAGCTCCTTGCCGGTGCCCGACTCCCCCTGAATGAGGACGGGCGCCATGCTCCCCGCCACCTTGACGATACGCGACTTGACGGCGCGCATGACGGCCGATTCACCCACCAGTTTTTGCAGAATCTGGGCGCCGTCCCCGGTTTTTTTCTGGCCGGAGGCAGAGGTCCCGTGTTCCGGTGCACTTCGATCGCTTTTGGCCTGTTGTGCCGGATGCTTGGCGCCCTGCACAGCTGATGCCACCACACTGCGGAACTGTTTGAGGTCGACCGGTTTCGTGAGGTAGTCAAACGCGCCGGCCTTGAGGGCTTCTACCGCATTTTCGGCCGAGCCGTGGGCCGTAATCACCACGCACCGTTCGGGTCTTTGCTGATCTACCATGTCGCGCAGCAATTCGAGGCCAAGGCCGTCTGGCAGGCGCATATCGGTGATCACGGCATCAAAGTGATGCGCCTTGAGCTGTTCGCGGGCCTGCAGCAGGTCACCGGCCGCCTCCACCCGATACCCTTCCCTGAGCAGCGTGAGCTCATACAGGGTGCGCAAATCCGGTTCATCGTCAATGACAAGGATGCGTGCCTGCTGGGAAACGGGAATGGGGGTGTTCATGGTTTTCAGGTTGGCATTGTGGCAAAAGAAGCCGCAGGCAAGGTCACAGACGGGCCGGAAGGTGCGAATATGACAAAAAATTCGTTTCCATCAACGCCGCTGCGCTGCACGCGCTGGTAGCCGATCAGGGCGCCATAGCGTTCGCACAATTCACGGCAGATGTACAGGCCCAATCCGCTGGAGCGGCTTTCAGAGGAGAAAAATGGCTCGAACAGGTGTGTCTGCACGGTTTGCTCCATGGGCTGGCCATCGCTCCATACAGACAGACGGGCCTGCCCCGGCGTAACAAGCTGGGTGGAGACTTCAATCGCCTGCGAAGACGTGCTGGCATAGCGCAGGGCGTTGTCCAGGAGGTTGACCATGAGGCGGCGCAAATGCTCGGGCTCAAAGCACACAACGGCGTTACCCGAATCTGCCGTGATCTTCATGCGTTGGGATGCCGCAGTCTGCCCTGCCCAGTCCGTGGCAACCTTGTGAGCGGTTTCGTCCAGTGCCAGAGTGGTGGTTTGCGGCGAGGGCAGGTGTGCCTGGGCACGTGAAATGTTCAATACCTCATCGACGATTCTGGCGAGACGCTGTGCATTTTGCCGGATCATTCCGGTGAGCTGGCGGTGCGGCTCGTCCTGCAGGTCTTCTTCCAGCAGGGCATTGGCCTGAGAGATCGCCGCCAGCGGATTCCTGATTTCGTGCGCCACTGCGGCCGACATGCGTCCCATGGCGGCCATCTTCTCGGTCCTCACGCGGGCTTCCATTTCACGGAGGTCTTCCAGGAACATCACACAAAGGCTTTCATGGGTGCCGTTTTTTGAGGCGGCAAGGCGGGTGCGCACATGAAGCCGCCGGGTATTGCTGTCCGGATATTCAAGGCTGATGTCCGCTTCCTGGGGGGTTTGCGTGCTGAACGTGCTGTGCATCAGCTCCGCCAGGGGTGACCAGGCCGCTTCCATGACGAGGATGAAAGGCGCGCTGCGAACTGAACCCCGGGCTCCCAGCAGACGCCTGGATGCCGGATTGGCCGACCGGACGATGCCGTTGATATCAACCACCAGCACACCGTCGGCCAGGGTTTCAATGACCAGTTCGTTCACCTGCGTCTGCATGCGCGCGGCGGACTGGCTGCGTTTTGCCAGCTGTTCTTCACGGGCCAGCCGCAACGCCAGGTGGTTTGCAAGCAGCGCAACCAGGAAAAAACCGGAACCGCTCAAGCCCGACTGAAGGAATCGTGCATTGAAATCGCCCAGCACCTGGAGTGAGCTCCACCAGGCGTCGGCCAGCAGCAGCAACGTCACGCTGGCAGCGGTTCCGAAGGCCAGCAAAATCGGCCCGAGGATGGAGGCGAGGAGCACCGGCAGGGCAAACAGCGGCGTGTAATTGATGCCGCTCGATTGCAGGACATTGAGCGTTGAGAACGTGATGACGTCCACGCCGATGGTCAATGCCCACTGTGCGTCAAAGGTACTGCCCGGCGGCCGCGGCTTGGCCCAAACCCGCACGGCCAGCGTGGCGCACAGGTAGGCTATGCATACCGCGATGGACCAGCGGTTGGTGATGTTGCCCAACGCGTAGATAACCGCCTGAAGGATGACGAGCACCGTGGCGATGGCAACGCGTGCCGTCATGAAGACACGCCACAAACGGCCAAAGGAACCCAGTTCGGGCACGCTCTCCCACGCGCCTGATGCCTTGCCCCCCGTTTCAAACCAGTGGGATGGCGTGCTCATTGGGGCCTGCTAACACTATGTTTGCAAGATGCGTTGCGCTCCTCACCCAGACTCCCGGTCTGGGATTCGTCGCGCGCCTTGATTGGCACCGTTTTCACCCCATTCGCATTTGTAAACATAGTGTTAGCAGGCCCTAGTCTCCTGCCTGGCGGCGATGCGCGTCACTGCAATAAATCCCCTTGCCGCCTGTCAGGGCGTCGGACTTCGGCAAATGCACGTGGCAGACATCGCATGCGATCATCTCCGCAACGGCCGTTTCGCGGCCCGGTGCCTGGCGGGGGTGGGCAGCCGCCGCATCGTTTCTTTCCGTATCGCGGTTGTGGCGCCAGAGCCAGAAAACCACCAGCACGAATCCCATGACCAGAAGGTATTTCATGCCCGCCTCAGAATGACTTCAAGTACAAAGCGCGAACCGGCGTAGCCCAGCAGCAGGAGGCCGGAGCCCAGGTACAGCACACGGACGGCCTTGCGGCCACGCCATCCGAGGCGGGCCCGGCCGATCAGGAGGCCGGCAAACGTCAGCCAGGCCAGGACCGAAAACACGGTTTTATGGTTCCATTTCCAGGCCAGGCCGGGCCCGTAGAGTGTTTCGGCAAATAGCCAGCCTACAAACAGCGTGGCCGACAGTAATACAAAGCCGGCCTCCACGAAGCGGAAGGTGAGCCGCTCCAGCGTCAACAGCGGCACACCCGCATCGGTTTGTGCGGCCAGCCGGATGGAGCGCTCGGAGCGCGTCATCAGCCAGCCGTGCACTACTGCGGCAGCAAACAACCCATAAGACGCAATGCCCAGGGCCCAGTGCAACGGCAGCCAGGGGGACGCGATGGCGTGATAGGTGGTACCGGGGAAAATGACCGTCAGGATGACAGCTGCGCTGCCCAGCCCTGCCAACGTCCAGTGGGCCTGGAGTTGTGGAAACAGGCGGCTTTCGATGGCGTAAACGGTCAGCACCAGCCAGACTGTCATGGACAGCGCCGGTGCAAAGCCGAAACGGGGGGGCTCGCCCAGCAGGCCGTCGGCCAGCGCCAGCGCGTGCAGCAGCCAGGCCGCCAGCAGCAGGCCGCGGATGGCGGTGGGGCTCAGGCGCGGGGAGGCCAGTGCCAATGCAGCGTAGGCGACGGCAGCACCGGCTGCCGCTGCAAGACCCCACCAGTCGCTCAAAGCTAAAATCATGGCTAGAGTTTAGCCTTTACTGCCTCTTTTTCCCCTTTCGGGCAGCCTTGCGCTGCAGCCTTTCTTTTCCACCTAACTGCGCCGCGTTCGTGGCGCCTTCCCATGGCCTCAGCTCTTACCGACAAGTTATCCCGTCTCGTCAAGGAAATGCGGGGCCAGGCCCGCATCACCGAATCCAATGTGCAGGACATGCTGCGCGAGGTACGCATGGCCTTGCTGGAGGCCGACGTGGCGCTGCCGGTGGTGCGCGACTTCATTGCCCGGGTCAAGGAAAAAGCGCTGGGCCAGGAAGTGATGGGTTCTCTCTCGCCGGGCCAGGCGCTGGTGGGCATTGTCAACAAGGAACTCGCCGCCACCATGGGCGAGGGCGTGAGCGATATCAACCTGGCGGCCCAGCCGCCGGCGGTCATCCTGATGGCCGGCCTGCAGGGCGCGGGTAAAACCACCACCACTGCCAAGCTGGCCAAGCACCTGATTGAAAAGCGCAAGAAAAAAGTGCTGACGGTCTCAGGCGACGTCTACCGCCCTGCCGCCATCGAACAGCTCAAGACGGTGACCAAACAGGCCGGCGCCGAATGGTTTCCGAGCACGCCCGACCAGAAACCGGCCGACATCGCACGAGCCGCCATTGACTACGCCCGCAAGCACTTTTTTGATGTGCTGCTGGTCGATACGGCCGGCCGGCTGGCCATTGACGAAGCCTTGATGGCCGAAATCAAGGAGCTGCACGCGATCCTGAACCCGGTTGAAACCCTGTTCGTGGTCGATGCGATGCAGGGCCAGGACGCGGTCAACACCGCCAAGGCGTTCAAGGAGGCCTTGCCGCTCACGGGCATCATCCTGACCAAGACCGACGGCGATTCGCGCGGCGGCGCGGCGCTCAGCGTGCGCCAGATCACCGGCGCACCCATCAAATTCTCCGGTACCAGCGAGAAGATCGACGGCCTGGAGGTGTTCGATGCCGAGCGCCACGCCGGCCGCATCCTCGGCATGGGCGATATTCTGGCGCTGGTCGAGCAGGTGGCCGCCGGGGTGGATATGGCCTCTGCCCAGAAGCTCGCCGCCAAGATCAAGTCCGGCGACGGCTTTGACCTCAACGACTTCCTGAGCCAGTTGCAGCAAATGAAGAACATGGGCGGGCTCTCCAGCCTTCTGGAAAAGCTGCCCGCACAAATGGCGGCCAAGGCCGGCCAGGTCGACATGGACAAGGCTGAAAAAGACATCAAGCGCAAGGAAGGCATCATCCAGAGCATGACGCCGCTGGAGCGCCGCAAGCCCGAACTCATCAAGGCCACCCGCAAGCGCCGCATTGCCGCCGGCTCCGGCGTGCATGTTCAGGAAGTCAACCGCCTGCTCAATGAATTCGAGCAGATGCAGGGCATGATGAAGAAGATGAAGGGCAGCGGGATGATGAAAATGATGAAACGCATGGGCGGCATGAAAGGCATGCCCAAGTTTTGATCAATTCGCTGTTTAAGGGGGGAAATGGCTGCCGCCCAATAAGGACGGGCGCAACCAGCTCCTGAATTAATAGCGTCCACCTGTCATGAAAAAAGCCGCTTCAAGCGGCTTTTTTCATGGGTTGCCCGGAAGTCAGGCCATTTTCAGGCCGCCTTCAGCCGCGGCTGGGCCAGCCGGCTTGCGTGCAGCCAGGCGCGTCGCAGCACTGCTGGCGAACGGGTCTCTTCCGGGATCAGCAGGTAGTTCTGCGCACGCAGGGCCGTGCCCACGCCGACCTTGCTGGTGAGCACCGTCATCGGGATCGCCAGCAGCAGCGGCAGGCCGACAGGGATCAACCAGATCAGCGCCCGGGCATCGATCACGGCAATGCCGACGGCCAGTAGCGCAATCACGCCGGACATGGGTGCCAGCTGCGCCAGCGCGTGGCGCCAGGGCACAGCGGCCGCTTCGCGCGGGGGCGATTTCCATTCCAGCTTCAGGCCGGTGAGGGCCACCACCACAAACAGCGAATGCGCGAGCATGCGGATGGGCGCCTGCAACAGCGCAATCAGGGTTTCAAGCAAAGCGCTGCGCAGCAGGGCGACGGTGCCGCCATAGGATTGCTGCTGGCGGTTGACCAGCACGGCCACGATGCCCAGGACGCGCGGCAAAAACAGCATGCACAGCGTCCAGCCCCAGAGTGCCATCAGCTCGCCGGGCAGCAGCATCCAGTCGGCAATCATGGGCGAGCCCGACAGCCACAGCGCCGTGCCCAGCGTGAGGAAACACAACCACAGCGGTGCCGACAGATACGCCATCGCGCCCGTGCCGAACATGGAGCGATGCACGGGGTGAATGCCCGGTTCGGCGATCAGGCGCGAGTTCTGCAGGTTGCCCTGGCACCAACGGCGGTCGCGCTGCAGTTCGGCCAGCAGGTCGGGCGGCTGCTGCTCGTAGCTGCCCACCAGGTCGCCCACCAGCCAGACGTGGTAGCCGGCGCGGCGCATCAGCGCGGCCTCGACAAAATCGTGCGACATGATGCTGCCCGCCATGCCGCCCGCGCCCTTGATGTGCGCCAGTGCGCAATGCTTCATGAAGGGCTCAATGCGGATGATGGCGTTGTGGCCCCAGTAGTGCGACTCGCCCATCTGCCAGAACTGCATGCCCAGCGTGAAGAGGCGGCCGGTCACGCGCGAGGCGAATTGCTGCGCGCGCGCATGCAGCGTCACGTGGCCGATGGCCTGCGTTGCGGTCTGAATGATGCCGGCCTTGGGGTTGGCTTCCATCAGCTTGACCATGGACACCAGGCAGTCGCCGCTCATCACGCTGTCGGCGTCCAGCACCACCATGTAGCGGTAGTCCTTGCCCCAACGACGGCAAAAGTCGGCCACGTTACCCGCCTTGCGGTCGGTGCGGCGTTTACGCAGGCGGTAGTACACCTCGATCTGCGGCTGGTCCGGGTGGCCGGCCAGCTGGGTGCGCAGGTCTTCCCACGCGGCGCGCTCGGCCTTGATGATGGCCGGGTTGTTGCTGTCTGACAGCACAAACACGTCAAAGCTCTGCACGTGGCCGGTCATCGCGACCGACTCGCAGGTGGCGCGCAGGCCGGCGAAAACTGTGCGCACGTCTTCATTGCAGATGGGCATGATGATCGCGGTGCGTGTGGACGCATCCAGCGGGTAGTGCTGAACTTTTTTGGCGGACAGCGCGTGTTTGTCACCGAAGATCGTGACGTAAAAACCCATCATCGCCGTCATGAAACCTGTCACTACCCAGGCCGACAGAAGGGCAAACAGGCTGATCTGGCCGTACTGCAGCCAGGCGTTGTCATAGTCGGGCTGCATGTCCGCAAAGATGCTGGTTGCCAGCACGGTGCTGATGACTGTCAGCAGCAAGAACACCGTGCGCCGGCGCCGGGCTGCGTGCTGCCAGCGCTCAAGCCGGGCGGCAGGCAGGCGATGGGATGGTGCCGGCGCGGCAGCCCGGAATATCGACAACATGGGCAGCAGCAGCGCGGTGGCCATGCTGTTCCAGAAACCACGCCAGGGCCGGGGCACCATGGAGCCGCGGTTCAGCGGTGGCGCCGTCACCGAATTGGGGTGGCGTTCCTCGCGCAGGGCGCTGCGTGCAGCGGATGGAATCAGAGTGTGATCAGGTTGGTCCATGTTTCGCTCACAGTGTGGTTGTCATGTTTGAGGAAGGCGCGCAGCTCAATGGGCTGGGCCGGGTTCAGCCGCAGCACTCGCAGCGTCATGCGCCAGGCGCCGGTGGCGGGGTTTTTGTAGGCCATGCTTTCGAGCACACGGCCATTGGTATCGGCGCTGGAGATGGCTTCGACCCTGGCGTCCTCGGGCAGTGCGTCCAGCGCCGGACCGGCAAAGTCGATGATGTACTGGACCTGGCCCGTGAGATCGGTTCCGGCCTTCGAGTACCCGGTGCCGCGGCGTGATTGCGTGACCCAGCTGTTGGGCGGCAGTTGCTGGTTCTTGCCCTGCCAGCTGATTTGCCAGGCGATGTCCAGTGACTGGCCAGGAGCCGGTATTTTTTCGGGTACCCAATAGGCCGCCACGTTATCGTGGGTCTCGTCGGGCGTGGCAAATTGCAGCAGCTCGACCCGGCCGGCGCCCCAGTCGCCTACGGGCGTGACCCAGGCGCTGGGCCTCGTCTCATAGCGGGCTTCGGTGTCTTCGTAGCTGGCAAAGGCGCGGTCGCGCTGCATCAGGCCAAAGCCCTTGAGCGACTTCATGGCGAAAGACGTCACCAGCGGGGAGGACGGATTTTGCAGGGGCCGCCAGAGCCATTCACCGTCACCCGTAGCCATCATCAGGCCGTCGGAGTCGTGCACTTCGGGCCGGAAATCGCCGGGGCGGGGCTGGTTTTCGCCAAAGAAAAACATGCTCGTCAGCGGCGCGATGCCCAGCGTGGTGACGGGGGTCCTGTTGCCGCTGGTATTCGCCGTACGCATGAAGATGCGCGCCTGCACATTCGTGGTGGTTTGCTCGCCGGCCTGGATGTCAAAGCGATAGGCACCCGTCATGCGCTCCGAATCCATGACCGCAAATACCGTCAGCTGCTTGCTGTCACCCAGGGGTTTTTGCAGCCAGAAGTCCGTGAAGCGGGGAAACTCTTCCTTGCCCCCGCCAGTGCCGCCTGCGGTGTCAACCGCCAGGCCACGCGCCGAGAGTCCGTAGCGCTGTCCCGAACCCAGCGCCCGGAAATACGTGGCACCGGTGAACACCACCAGCTCGTCCTTGTAGGTGGGCGAGTTGAGGTTGGTGAAAAAGCGCACGCCGCCGTGGCCCAGGTCGCCCCAGGTCTCGGGTGATAATTTGTTTTTCCCGAAATTGAAGGTGGCTGGGTCGTAAGGCAGACGCTTCACACCCGCTGTCGTGATTTCGTGAATGCGAACCGAATCACCGTGCCGGCCGACATGGAAAAAGTTCGCTTCAAAGGGAAGTTTGTCGGCGCGCCACAGCGTGCTGGCGGCGTTGAAGCGGATGTCGCGGTAGTTGTCGTACGCCATCTTGGCGAGTTCGGCGGGCACGGCATGGGAAGCCTCACGCCAGGGCGCTTGTGAGCGCTGGCGCGCGATAGCGGCCACATCGTCCAGGTCAAAGGCGTGCGCCTGGCCGCCTGCGAGCGTCAGTGCCGCAAGGCTGGCGCAGGCCGCGATACGGGCCCGCAGCAGAAGCATGGCGCCGCGCTTATGGCCAACGGAGGCACCGAAAAAAGACAGGAAAAAAGCTGGCATGCCATGACTAGGGCAAACCCTGTGCCAGCTTCAAAAAATTGTTTTAAATCAATGGGTTGGGCGTGATACTTGATTTAACCAAATGTAAGCCGCCTTAAAACCGCCTGGAATCGCGTTTTTTGTCGCCGGTGAGCGACAACTTCCGCAGGCGGTTCGATTAAATCGTTTTAAATCAAAGGTTTAAACCTGTCGCTAACCAGCGACGGCCCACAGCAGCATAGCGACAAACTCAGGTCGAACCGGGGCTCTCAGCCTTGAAGTGGCCCGGCGTGAGCCCGTGCTTTTGCATCAGGCGGTAAAACTCCGTGCGGTTCCGGTCGGCCAGCCGGGCTGCGTCGGCCACGTTGCCGTCTGTCAGTTTGAGCAGCCCCACCAGGTAGTCGCGCTCAAAGTGCTGCTTGGCCTCGGCAAAAGTGAGCACCTGCACACTGGGCGAGCGCAGGGCCCGCTGCACCAGTGCCAACGGCACCAGCGGCGTGGTCGACAGCGCGCAGACCTGCTCCACCACGTTGTAGAGCTGCCGCACATTGCCCGGCCAGGCCGCGGTGGTCAGGGCCTTGATAGCTTCGGGCGCGAAGCCGCTCAGTCGCTTGTCGTACTTGGCGGCCAGTTTCAAGAGGAAGTGATTGGCCAGCAGCGGAATGTCTTCGCGCCGCTCCGACAGCGGCGGCAATGTCAGCGTGACCACATTGAGCCGGTAATAAAGGTCGGCGCGGAACTGGCCCTCAGCCATGGCAGCGTCAAGATCGCGATGCGTGGCCGAGATGATGCGCACATCCACAGGAATCGACTGGCTGGAGCCCAGAGGCCGCACCACGCGCTCCTGCAACACGCGCAGCAGCTTGACCTGGAGTGCGGGCGGCATGTCACCGATTTCATCGAGCAGCAAAGTGCCGCCGTCTGCGGCCTGGAAAAGGCCTTTGTGATTGGCCACCGCATCGGTGAAGGCGCCCTTGACGTGGCCAAACAGCTCGGATTCCAGCAAGGCCTCGGGAATGGCGCCACAGTTCACGGCAATAAAAGGCTTGCTGGCCCGTGCGCCTGCCTGGTGAATGGCCTGGGCGAGCAGCTCCTTGCCGGTGCCGCTTTCACCGCGTAGCAGCACGCTGGCGTCCGACTGCGCCACCATGCGCGCTTCAGCCAGGGCTTCTGCCATGCGGCTGGAGCGGCTGATGATCTGGTTTTGCCAGGCTTCGGGACTGCCCCGTTTGGCCGGGTTCGCGGGGGCACTCAACGCCAGCGCCTGGGCAATCTTGTCGAGCAGGCTTTTGCCGTCAAAGGGTTTGGTGAGATAGGTGAAAACGCCGCGTTCGGTGGCTTTCACCGCATCAGGAATGGTGCCATGCGCGGTCAGCAGAATCACCGGCAGCGAAGGATGCTGCTGTCGTATGTCGTCGAACAGCGCCAGGCCGTCCCGGCCGGGAAGCCGTACATCGCTGAGTACCAGCTGCGGCCGTTCAATATGAAGCTGCGTCAGCGCCGCTTCGGCCGACGTCACCGCCGTGACGCGATAGCCCGCTGCAGTGAGCCGCATGGTGAGCAGGCGCAGCATGTCGGCGTCATCATCAACGACGAGCAGGTGGGGCGCTGTCAGGGCTGATTCGCTCATGGTGCGGTGGGACGGGCCCGGCTGGCAGGGGGTGTGGGCGCCGAGGCCGTTGCCGCCGGTTGCCGGCTGGTCAGGCTGCGTTCAATAGCCTTCAGCGCCTCCAGCCGCTCGTTGGTCTGGTCCAGCCTGCGCTGCGCATCGCGCAGTTGCTGGCCTTGTTTGTCAAGCTGCTCTTCCAGACGGCGCTGTTCGGCGTAGCGTGACGCCAGCAGCCTTGCCAGCGGATGCAGCGGCTGGGCATCGGCATTGCCCAATACGCGGGCAAGCAGTTCCTGCGCACGTATCAGTTCGGGCAACTGCCGCAGTTGGGCCAGCACCAGCGAGAGCTGGAGTTGGGCCTCGGGGCTGGCGGCGTCTCCGAGCCGCCCGGTTTCCTGGGTGAGTTCCGGCGGCTGCATGAGGCGTACGCGCTCGGCGTAAGCCAGCATGCGCAAGGTCATGCCGCTGGCAAAAACGACCGATTCCGGGAGCGGCACGGGTTGGCTGGCGCTGGCCCGCGCGGCTTCGGCAGCAGAGGCCGCAGCCCGGGCTGCCAGGACGGCTGCGGTATTGGCGCCACGCTCGGGGGCGGGGCCACCGCTGCTGCACGCGGCCAGCAAGGCCGACATCGCCAGGGCGGGCAGCAGGCCGCGCCCGGAGAAGCGGGCCGCAGGCGGAGGGGGGAGGAAATCAGTACTTGGAAACATGAGGAAGCTCTATTCTGAAGTGTGCACCAGGTTGATCGGGCATCAGGACGATGCTTCCACCATGTGCGGCAATGTATTCATGAACGATGGACAGGCCGATACCGCTGCCCCGAACCACGTCGACCGGCTGGCGTTCACCGCGGTAAAAGGGCTCGAAAATCCGTTCGCGGTCGGCCTGCGCCACGCCGACGCCCTGATCGTGGATGTCGATGCGGACGAACCCCCGCAGCGGACTCAGTTCCAGCCGGATCTGCCCTTTGGGTGGTGAATAGCGGATGGCGTTGGACAGCAGGTTGGCCAGCGCGGTGCCGATTTTTTCGGGATCGATTTCCATTACAACGGGTTCGCCGACGACGCTGACCGTCAGTTCCCGTGCGCGCCACTGCAGGCGCTGCGCATACACCTGCTCCTCGAGGAGTTGCAACAGGTCGACATTCTGGCGATTTAACTGGCGCGCCTCGAACGCGGCCGTATTAAAGCGCAGCAGGTCTTCAATCTGGCTTTGCAGTACGCCGGTGTTGTGCCTGAGGATTTGCGCTATTTCTCGCTGGTCATTGCTCAGCGAGCCGGCTACGCCGTCTTCCAGCAGCGACACCCCTTCGCGCAGTGATGCCAGCGGCGTCTTGAGCTCGTGTGAGATGTGGCGCAAAAAACGCGATTTGTCGGCATCCAGCTCCACCAGCCGAAGGCGCAGCCAATTCAGCCGTTGCCCCACCAGCGCCAGGTCGGCCGGCCCCTGGATGGTGATGACCTGGTCGAGCCGGTTTTCCCCCAGGCCCACGATGGCGTTCTCCAGGCGCCTGAGCGGCAACGTGAACCACACGCCGAATGCCAGCGCCATGGCGATAGCCAGCACGATGGCCCATGTTACCTGCTGGGTCAGCCGCTGGCGGCTTGCCTCGAGCTTGCCCTCAAGCGACTTGTTGCGTTGCTGAATCGCCTGTTGCACCTGCACGGCGATGCTGGCGTTGACACTTTCCAGTTCGCGGAATTCCTGCGCCAGCTGGCGCTCCCGGTCCAGCGCGGTACCCGTCGGGCCGGTCAGCAGATCGCCGATGCTCTGCATGTGCGCGCGCCATTGTCGGGCTTTGGCAACCGGTATGTCTTCTCGCGCCAGACTGGTCAGGATGTTCGCTGCTTCACGGGCCTCGTCACCGAAGCGCTCACGCAATACCCGGTCGTCGAGGACGACCGACTGGCGGGATGTGCGCTCCATCGATACGCTGCGCTCGGCCAGGGACTGCGCCGCGCTGCTGAGTTCGAGGGCACGTGCGGCATTGCTGCGGCTTTGCAGCGAAAGGTCTTCCAGGGTAAACAGCGCCCGCAGCGAGGCGGCGCCCAGCAGGGCAGCAATCAGCAGGAAGGCGATCACCAGAAGTTGCCGGAACGAAAATCGTTGCAGCATGCGTGTCGAGTGCTTGAGCAATGCGGGCGGTCTCAGGCCGCCACGGCGACGTCCCGCGTCAGGACTTCGCCGCGCAGCGAACGCTGCGTGGCCTGGGTGATGGTGATGTCCAGCATCTGGCCGATCAGCCGCGGCTGGCCCTTGAAGTTGACCACGCGGTTGCACTCCGTGCGGCCCATGAGTTCGGTCGGGTCCTTGCGCGAGGCGCCTTCCACCAGAATGCGCTGCACCGTGCCCTGGCGGCTGGCGCTGATGGCGCGCACGCTGTCGTCAATCGTGGCCTGCAAATGTTGCAGGCGCTTGAGCTTGACCTCGTGCGGTGTGTCGTCATGCAGCGCGGCGGCAGGGGTGCCGGGGCGCGGGCTGTAAATGAAGCTGAACGAGGTGTCGTAGCCGATTTCGTCGATCAGCTTCATCATCTTGCCGAAGTCGTCTTCGGTCTCGCCGGGGAAACCCACGATGAAATCGCTGCTCATGGCCAGGTCCGGGCGGATGGCGCGCAGCTTGCGGATGGTGCTCTTGTATTCCATGGCGGTGTAGCCGCGCTTCATGGCCATGAGGATGCGGTCCGAGCCGTGTTGCACCGGCAGATGCAGGTGGTTGACCAGTTTGGGCAGCCTGGCGTAGGCGTCGATCAGGCGCTGCGTGAACTCGTTGGGGTGGCTGGTGACGTAGCGGATGCGTTCGATGCCGGGGATGTCGGACACGTATTCAAGCAGCGTCGCGAAGTCGGCGATCTCGGCCGTGCCGCCCATGGGGCCGCGGTAAGCGTTGACGTTTTGCCCGAGCAGCGTGACTTCCTTGACGCCCTGGTCCGCCAGGCCGGCGACTTCGACCAGCACGTCCTCAAAGGGCCGAGAGACCTCTTCGCCGCGGGTGTAGGGCACCACGCAGTAGCTGCAGTACTTGGAGCAGCCTTCCATGATGCTCACAAAGGCGCTGGCACCTTCAACCCGCGCCGGCGGCAGGTGATCGAATTTTTCGATCTCTGGAAAGCTGATGTCGACCTGTGGCTTGCCCAGCCGGGCGCGGTTGGCCAGCAGCTGCGGCAGGCGGTGCAGGGTTTGCGGGCCGAAGACCACATCGACATAAGGTGCGCGCTGGATGATGGCCGCGCCTTCCTGGCTGGCCACGCAGCCGCCGACGCCGATCAGCACGCCTTTTTCTTTGAGGTGCTTGACGCGGCCCAGGTCGCTGAAGACCTTTTCCTGCGCCTTTTCGCGCACGGAACAGGTGTTGAACAGGATCAGGTCGGCCTGTTCCATGTCCTGGGTCGGCTCGTAGCCTTCGGCGGCGTGGAGCACGTCGGACATCTTGTCCGAGTCGTACTCGTTCATCTGGCAGCCGAAGGTTTTAATGAAGACTTTTTTGCTCATGATGCTGACCGATTGGCGTTTTTCGTGGGATTGCCGCGGTTGCTATTGAATTAATAGCTGCTCGCGCCCGTGTTTAAAGGGCGTGAAGCTGATTTGATGCTTGAGGCGGTGAGTGTTACTGCTTGTAGGCAGGTAACTGGTCGTACGGCGTCTTGCCGTTGTCCACTGCCTTGGCAGGGGTGCCGCTGCTGAAATTGAACACCGTGCCGGTGCCCCCCGCCCGCTTTTCCTTGGCCTCTTCAGCGTTGAGGATCCAGACCTCATGCACCTCCCCGGTGTTGCTGCGCACGTAGTTCACCACCAGCTTCTGGTTCAGGAGTGGGCCAGACAACACGAAATTGTTGTTGATGTCGTGTATGCGTGAGCCTACGGAGAGCCGGTCCTGCTTGCCGTCCATGGAGATCACTGGCGGCGCCACCACCACCATTTCGCCACGGATGGCCTTGGGGGGGAACTTACGGATGTTGGGCTTGACGGCTTCGGCCGAATCGGTCTGAGCCAGGGCTGGCAGGCTCAGCAGGCCGGCAGAAGCGGCCAGCATCATCAGAAGTGTGGCCAGGCGGGGAGTGCAGCGGTTCATGGTATGTGTCCAGAGGCTGTGAATAAACGGAAGAATAACAAAGAACAAAGCCTCAGGGGGAAGGACCCTCTGAGGCTTTGGCGCATTCCTGGTGGTCGTAGGTGGACTTGAACCACCGACATCAGCATTATGAATGCTGCGCTCTAACCAACTGAGCTATACGACCGAACCCAAGATTATAGCAGCCCCCACGCTCCCCACTTCGTGTGGTTCGCTGCCCCCCGAGGGGGCCGTTCGCCTGCGGCCCGGCAAAGCCGGTTCCGCGGCTTCTGCTTGGTTTTCAGGCCTACTTTTAGCGGTGAGTGAACACTGGCTTTCGTTTGTTCACGAAGGCATCCATGCCTTCTTTCTGGTCTTCGGTGGAAAACAGTGAATGAAACAGGCGCCGTTCGAACATCACGCCGTCGCTGAGGCCGCTTTCAAATGCCCGGTTGAGGGCTTCCTTGGCGGCCATGACGCTGGTCTGGCCGTAGCTGCAGATCATCAGCGCGGCGCCCAGGGCTTCGTCCATGAGCTTTTCCAGTGGTACCACGCGGCTGACCAGGCCTGAACGCTCTGCCTCCTGGGCATCCATCATGCGGCCCGTCAGGGTCATGTCCATGGCTTTGGCCTTGCCCACGGCACGGGGCAGGCGCTGCGTGCCGCCAGCACCGGGAATGATGCCCAGCTTGATTTCAGGCTGGCCGAACTTTGCGTTGTCGGCAGCGATGATGAAGTCGCACATCATGGCGAGCTCGCAGCCGCCGCCCAGCGCAAAGCCGCTGACGGCAGCAATCACCGGCTTGCGGATGCTGCGGATTTGCTCCCAGTTGCGGGTGATGTAGTCGTTGTTGTAAACGTCGGAAAAACTGTAGGTGGCCATGGCGCCGATGTCGGCGCCAGCGGCAAAGGCCTTTTCGCTGCCGGTCAGGATGATGCAGCCGATGGTCCCGTCGGCATCAAACGCCTTGAGGGCCCGGCCCAGCTCATCCATGAGCTGGTCGTTCAGGGCATTGAGTTGCTTGGGCCGGTTCAGCGTGACAATGCCCACTTTGCGGGAGTCCGGGCCTTCGGTGCGGGTTTCAATGGTTTCGTAGGTCGTGGAAGACATGAAATAGGTCCTTTGGCTGGAAATGCGTCCGGCAATGATGCCACGGGCTCGCGGAGCTCAGTAGCCATGCAGGCGCAGGCAGTGGGCCTCTCCAGTGGCCCTCTCATCTGGCAGGTAAGTGAACCCGCCGGGTCAGGCTCTTTGGCCGAGCCACTGGTCCATCAGCGCGGCATCCCGCACCGCCAGGCGCCAGGTGGTCAGTGCGGGTGGCATGGACAGCTCCAGCCGCAGCAGGCGTTTGTCGCGTGCGACCAGGGCAATGACTTTTTTGGCCGTGCCTGCGTAGTGCAGCAGGTCGTCGAGCCGGTTCATGCGCCAACCGCCCTGCAGTTGCCGTGCGCTTGCGGCAATGGGTTCCACTCCCAGCCATTCATCTCCCGCCGCAAACCCGGCATGCTCGGCAGCGCCGCCACGCAGCACGGTCTTGACCTGCACCACACCCTGGGTTTCACTGGCGCGCAAGCCCAGCCGGTGGGCCAGTTGCGCAGGTTCTTCGGCAACTGTCACGCCATGCTGTTCCAGCAAGGCCCTGAGCGGGAGTTCTTCGCACCCATGCACCCATTGCGCCAGCTCGGTGGCAAATGGGCGGTGTCCTGCGGCTGCAAGCTCCTCTGCAAAATCTGTCTCGCGCATGGGGCCGGCCTTGCAGCGCTGCCAGAGTGCGCGCATCACGTTGTCCAGTGTCGCGCCCCTGGCTGCTCCGCCTTCTGCCCGAAGCGTGAGGTCAAAGCACAGCGCCACCAGTGCTCCCTTGGTGTAGTAGCTCACGGTGGCATTGGGCGTATTTTCATCCTGCCGGTAATACTTCACCCAGGCATCGAAGCTGGCCTGGGCGACGGACTGAACCTGCCGGCCCGGGGTCTGCATGACCTGGTTGATGGTCTTGTTGAGCAGCTTGAGGTAGCCGGCGTTGTCCAGCAGGCCTGCGCGGCGCAGCACCAGGTCGTCGTAGTAACTGGTGAAGCCCTCAAAAAACCACAACAGCCCGGTGTAATTCTCGACGCCGTAGTCGTAGCGCTCAAACTCCGCGGGACGCAGCCGCTTGACGTTCCAGGTGTGGAAATATTCGTGGCTGATGAGGCCGCGCAGCGTGGTGTAGCCTTCTGCTGTGCGGGATTCACCCAGGCGCGGCAAGTCCTTCCGGTTGCAGATCAGCGCCGTCGAGTTGCGGTGCTCGAGTCCGCCATAGCCGTCGTCCACCGCGTTCAGCATGAAGAGGTAACTCTTGAAAGGAGGCTTTTTCGCGCCATGCCAGAAGCGGATCTCTGTTTCGCAAATCTTCTGGGTGTCCGCCAGCAGCCTGGCGCCGTCGAAGCTCGGGGCCGCGCCCGCCACCACCACGCGATGCGGCACCCCGCGCGCCGTGAATGTACCGCTCCAGAAAGCGCCCATTTCCACGGGGCAGTCCACCAGCTCGTCGTAATCGGCCGCCCGATAGGTACCAAACCCATGCTTGTTGACTGCCTGCGGCGTGAGCCCTGTGGCCAGTGACCAGCCCTTGACGGCTTTCGGTGCGGGGATCTCCAGCACATGCACGGCTTTTTCCTGGCCCTGCACTCTCAGGCACAGGCTGGTGCCGTTGAAAAAGCCGCGATGGGCGTCCAGCCAGGCGCTGCGCACGGAGTTGTCGCAGGCGTACACCTCATAGTGCAGTACCAGCGGTCTGGCAGGTGAGCACTGAATCTGCCAGGTGCATTTATCGAGCTGCTCTGCCCCAAGCGGCGTGCGGCCTGCCTGGCGGGCTTCCAGGTTCTGCAGGTTTTTGGAGAACTCCCGCACCAGGTAGCTGCCGGGGATCCACACAGGCAGCGACACTCTTTGCAAGGCGTCGGGTTGTGCGATCGTGAGGGTCACGCGAAAGAGGTGGGCGTGCAGGTCGCCTGTTTCGACGCGGTAGTGAAGGGGAATGGGGTTATTTCGTTGAGTGCCTGACATCTTGTCCAAAGAATACCCCAGGTCTGTGGTCAGGCGCTTGGCGTGCTTCCGGGGCGCCGAAGCTTGAAAATTATTGTTGCTATTAAATATATAGCTGCTTGCGCCCGTCTTATATGGCTTTACGGTTTATTTTTAGAATAAATTCGCTCAAATCATCAAGGGGCTTTTGCGCTTAGCAGCATTTTTTCAACTTCCTGCGCACTGACCGCGCCGGGTGCGCGGGATCCGTCGACAAAAATCAGGGTGGGTGTGCCGGTGATGTTGTACTTCTGGCCAAAGTCCCGGTTTCGCTTGATGGCTGCGATATCGCATTCGGCGGTTGCAGGCGTGGTGTTGCGCAGCATCCAGTCGTTCCAGGATTTCGCCTTGTCCCTGGCACACCAGATATTGCGCGACTTGGCGATGGAGTCCGCTCCGAGTACGGGGTACAGAAAGAGATAGACGGTGATGTTGTCAACGCTGGTGAGATCCTGTTCGAATCGTTTGCAGTAGCCGCAATTGGGGTCTTCAAACACCGCCAGCTTGCGTTTGCCATCGCCGCGGACAATCTTGACAGCGTCAGCCAAAGGGAGCTTTTCGAAAGCAACCGCACTGAGCTTGTCGACGCGCTCCTCGGTCAGGTTTTTGCGGGTTTTTACGTCCAGGAGCTGGCCTTCCAGGAGGTAGTTGCCCTGCTCGTCGGTGTAGAAGATATTGAAGCCTACACGTACCTCATAGAGGCCGTTCATTGGTGTTTTGCTGATCTCATCGATTTTTGCAAAAGCCGGAAATTTCTCGGACAGGTTTTTGCGGATAACGGCTTCCTGCGCAAAAACAGGAACCAGGCTGAACGCCGCCAGGCTGAGCACGCCCATCAATTTCACGATTTTCATTTCAGTTCCTGTCGGTTTCTCTGTCGTTCATAAACCTGCGGCTTGCCGCGTCAGCCAGGCCTTGAGCAAACCGCTGCGCTCGAACCCCTTCATGCCCCAATTGCGCAGGGCCTGCCAGCGTCCGTCGGGTTGCGCAAAAATGCCGTGCAAACCGTCGGTCACAGCGCCCATTGCCGCTACGTCGGCCTTGCGGGCCCTTTCGTAGCGCCGCAACAGTTTTTCATCACCCAATCCGCGCCAGTACTCACGTTGTGAAATCACTTCGGCCAGGCAAGCCGCATCGGCCAGGCCCAGGTTCAAGCCTTGACCGGCCAGCGGGTGCACCGTATGCGCCGCATCGCCTGCCAAAGCCCAGCCGGGGCCGACCCAGTGCCCGGCGCTTGACAGGGAAAGCTGCCAGCTTGCCCGCTCGCTCGTCAGGCGCAGGTTGCCGGTCTCTTCACCGCACACGGCCTTGAGGGTGTTACAAAATTCTTCCGCGGACATTTGTTCGAGCATGGCGGCGCGCTGTACAGGGACAGACCACACCAGCGCCGCCAAGTTCCCGTTGGCACCCGATAAAGGCAAAAGAGCCAGTATGTCGCCGTGGGTAAACCACTGGCGGGCAATGCCGCCATGGGGCTTGTCCAGTTCAAGCCGTGCTGCGACGGCCTTTTGCGGATAGGGTTTGATGGTCCAGTTGACCGGCCGGATCTGGGCGAACTCATCACGGCTGGCGCTTTTCTGGCCTTCGCAAATCACGTCGAGCGCGGCTTTGGCAGGCGCGTCCACCGTCTCGATTTGCGGCTGGTAGCGAACTGCCTGGCTCAATTGCTGTTCCAGCGCCGGGACGTCCACAATCCAGGCCAGAGCTTCCTGGCCTACACTGCGCGCCGTGAAATCCAGCTTGCCGCCGTTATCTCCCCAAACCTGCATTTCGACCACAGGCGTGGCAAAGGCCGCGTCGGGCCAGGCGCGCAGGGTTTCCAGCACGCTGCGCGACGCGCTATTGAGGGCGTAAGCACGCACATCGGGCGCGGTGTGCATCCCCGGCGGCTTTTCAGGCCGGGTGACCAAAGCCACGCGCAGTCGCTCACGCGCCAGCAGCAGGGCCAGCGTGCGGCCAACCACGCCATCGCCGCGAATACAGACATCAAAGCTCTTGGACATGGCCCATTTTAGGAGGCAGGGCAAAATTGGTGTTTTGGGGCACGCAATCCTTTCGTGATTTCTGTGCCAGGCTTCCTGAACGTAAAGGCTTCAAAAGTGAGCGATCCATTGAACGAAACATTACCCGACGACGCACCTTCCGACCTCAGGGCTGTGATTTCACGCCTTTATGTGTACCCGGTGAAATCCTGTGCCGGCGTGCAGGTGCAGGATGCCCTGCTGACCGAAACCGGGCTGGAATTTGACCGTGCCTGGATGGTGGTGGACAGCAAGGGCGAGTTCCTCACCCAGCGTGAGTTGCCGCGCATGGCATTGATCAGGCCCCAGCTGAGGCACCATGACATGGTGCTGCGGGCGCCCGGCATGCTGGCCCTTCACATTGCGCTGGACCAGGTGGAAGAGCCGGTTCGCGTGCGGGTCTGGAAAGACGAAGTCCAGGCGTATGACATGGGTGCCATCGCGGCCCAATGGTTCACCGACTTCCTGGGCCAGACTGCACGCCTGGTGCGGTTTGACCCCGAACACAAGCGGGTTTGCAGCCCGCAGTGGACTGGCGATGTGGAGGCGCTTAACCAATTCAGCGACGGTTACCCGTTGCTGGTACTCAGCGAAGCTTCATTGGCGAATTTCAACGAAAAGCTGGTGGCTGCCGGCACCCCCGCGGTGGGCATGGAGCGCTTTCGTCCAAACATCGTGCTGGGCGATGCCACTGGTGCCGACAGCCTGGCGCCGCACGATGAGGACCGCATTGAGGTGCTGCAGGTCGCGACGGCGCAAGGCGTGGTCCAGCTCAAGCCGGTCAAGCCCTGTCCGCGCTGCCCGATTCCGAATATCGATCCCGCGACGGCGGTCAGCAGCCCGGAAGTGGGCGACATGCTGCAAACCTATCGCCAGGATGCACGGGTGAACGGCGCGCTGACGTTCGGCATGAATGCCATTGTGCTGGCGGGCATTGACCACCAGCTCAAGGTGGGTCAGCCGGTGGGTGCGAGTTATCTGTTTGAATGACTCTTGACCGCCCGCAGGGGCGGCGGGGCGTGGGTGGCCGTGGACGCAGGGAGCGCCTCCGGCGCCTGCGGGCCGCTTGAGAGGCTGTCCAGCGTTGATTCGGCGTCCAGCGGCATGGGGTGTGTCAACTCCGGCTCGAGAAAGCGGATGGGGCGGCGGGTGCGAGCCGCCATGCTGTGCAGCAGGTCGGCCAGGGCCGTGGAAATTTCCTCGTGGCTGCCAAGGCGCTCGCTCAGCAGCACACCCGCGACATGAAATTGCAGAACGACCTCCGGTTTCAGGCCCTTGAGTGGCATGAGGCCGGCCGCGATCAGGCGTGCCGCCAGATCGGTGACCGGCGGGCGTGATGCGACGCCTTCAAGAATGAGGCCAAAGCGCGCTTCGTCGATGCGCCCCACGGTGTTGACGTCGCGCAGGATCCGGCGCAGCTTGATCACGCTTCGCAGCAGGCTTTGCTCGGCCACTGCTGTGCCCCAGGTCTTCTTGATATACCGGTAGTTGACCAGTTCGATATACACCACGGCCGCCGGCTCCTTGTGGCGCTGCGCCCGGCCCACCACCTGTTTGAAGCGGTCGTGAAAAAGGTGCGAGGCGAGCAGGCCGGTGAGGGCATCCTGGCTGGACATGGCCTGCTCGCGCGCTTCCACGGCGTGGCGCTCATGGGAACGCGTGTTCAGCGCCACCAGCAGCAAGGGTACCTCAATGGTCAGCGCCGCCATCAGGCCGTAATGAGACAGCCACGACAGGGAAAACAGGCCCAGGATGCTGGTGACGGTGAGGAGCGTTACCAGCCCCAGAGGAGAGAAAGCCGCCAGTACCCAGAAACCGACGACATCGTGGCGTCGCCACGTCATGTAGGCCCGGCTTGTTCCCAGCGCAACGACGGCAACCAGGTAAGTCCCGAGGAGGCCTATGCCCAGGCCGCGCTCCAGCACGAGATAAGCCAGCGCCAGCGGGGCTCCGGCCATGCCTGTCCAGTAGGCCAGCCGCTCAAACCACTTGTGGCGTGAACCGGTGCCGCACAGGTGATGCACGACCAGCAGCGCCGAGCCGCCCCCCAGCATGGCGAGAAAGCCCTGCGCCATGTTGTTCCAGGTGCTGAAGTTGCCCCAGAGAAGATGTCCAGCCACTCCCGTCCATGCGGCTACGACGAGGGCCATGATGACGGCGTACACGGAATACCACCCATAGGCCCGGTCGCTGTAAACCCAGCTCTGGGCAACGCAGGCAATGATCAACAGCACCAGTGCGCCAAATACCACGCCAATCGCGAGGTATTCCAGCTGAAGCCGCTGCGTCAGGTTGCCTCGCGTGCTGACCCGAACCGGAATGCTGACCTCCGTCTGGTGCTGTATGCGCACATACACGTCATGCACGCCGTTGTCCGGCAGGTTCAGGCGGAAATGCCCGTAACGGCCGGGTTCGGGCCAGCTGGAGACCGGCACGGTGTCCCCGGCAGTTTCGGCAATCCACCCTCCCGACGGTGCACGCTGGTACACCGTCGCCAGGTCCAGCAGGGGCAGGGGAAACTCAAGCAACCAGTCCTGGCGCGAACCGGATGACCTGGCAAAACGGTAATGCAGCCAGAGCGCCGCGTGCGGGCCGAGCGAATGCACCGTATCGGCAACCGAGGGGACGAACAAGGCCCCTGGATGGCCGCCGGCCAATTGATCGATGCCGGCCTGGCCGTCGCTGTCAACCCATGTCAAACTCGCCGCTGCCACGTCCAGGGTCGGCTTGGCGTCGTTTAAAGCCACGATGGGCTGGGCCTGTGCAGGATTCGCCAGGGCACCCAAAAAACCGGCCAGCACAAAGATGGCGAATGCCTGCCACAAAGCACTCCAACCCCGGCCGGGCGCGCATCGAATACACTTCTCAGCCTGTTTTTGAAGGTTTCTCATGAGTTTGAAGTGCGGCATTGTAGGCTTGCCTAACGTCGGTAAATCCACCCTTTTCAATGCGTTGACCAAAGCGGGGATCGCGGCTGAAAACTACCCCTTTTGCACCATTGAGCCCAATGTCGGCATCGTGGAAGTGCCCGACCCGAGGTTGGCGCAATTGGCTGAAATCGTCAAGCCTGAACGCATTGTTCCGGCGATCGTCGAATTTGTGGACATTGCAGGCCTGGTGGCGGGCGCCAGCACGGGCGAGGGCCTGGGCAACAAGTTCCTGGCCCATATCCGCGAAACCGACGCCACCGTCAATGTGGTGCGTTGCTTTGAAGACGACAACGTGATCCATGTTGCCGGCAAGGTGGACCCGATTTCCGACATCGAAGTCATCCAGACGGAGCTTTGTCTGGCCGACCTGGCAGCAGTTGAAAAAGCCCTGCACCGCGTGACCAAGACGGCCCGCTCGGGCGACAAGGAGTCAGTCAAGCTGGTGGCCATCCTGGAGAAATGCCAGGCCGCGCTCAATGAAGGCAAACCGGTGCGCACTGTGGACTTCAGCAAGGAAGAACTGCCGCTGCTCGGCCAGTTTTTCCTGATCACCGCCAAGCCGGCCATGTTTGTGGCCAACGTGGCCGAGGACGGTTTTGAGAACAACCCCTTCCTGGACCGCCTCAAGGCTTACGCGGCAGAGCAAAAGGCGCCGGTCGTGGCGATCTGCGCCAAGATGGAGGCCGAGATGGCCGACATGGACGAGGAAGACAAAAAGATGTTCCTCGCGGAGATTGGCCAGGATGAGCCGGGGCTCAACCGCCTCATCCTGGCGGCGTACAAGCTGCTGGGCCTGCAGACCTATTTCACCGCGGGCGTGAAGGAAGTGCGCGCCTGGACCATCCACGTGGGCGACACCGGCCCGCAAGCCGCGGGCGTTATTCACACCGACTTTGAAAAGGGCTACATCCGCGCCCAGACGATTGCGTTTGCAGACTTCATCACCTACCAGGGTGAGCAGGGCGCCAAGGATGCCGGCAAGATGCGCAGTGAAGGCAAGGAATACGTCGTCAAGGATGGCGACGTGATGAACTTCCTGTTCAGCAGCTGAGTTGCCAAGGCCCCCGGGTAACCTGAGGGGCCGGATTTACTGCGTGGCCTGGATGTCACGGGCGGCGGCATCACGGAAGTCGCGCCACAATACCTCACGACGACCCGCACCATCGGATGGCGGCCCGTTGCCGGCTTGCCAGAGCAGGCCATCCCCCTGAAACCCTTGCTTTGAGAGAGAAAGAGAACACCATGACCATCCAGCGCATCGAAACCGGCCCACGCATGTCCCAGGCCGTTATCCATAATAAAACCGTTTACCTGGCAGGCCAGGTGGCCGGCAACGACGCCGGCGCTGGCGTGTACGAGCAGACCCTCAGCATCCTGGCCAATATCGACCGCCTGTTGGCAGCAGCGGGTAGCGACAAGTCGCGCCTGCTGAGCGCCACCATCTGGCTGACCGATATGGACAGCTTCGGTGAAATGAACCGTGCCTGGGAAACCTGGGTAGTGCCCGGCGCCACGCCCGCGCGTGCCACGGTCATGAGCCCGCGCCTGGCGGCGCCGCAGTACCACGTGGAAATCGGTGTGGTGGCGGCCCAAGGCTGATCTCTCATCCACGCTTGATCCGCCATGAAGGCCACGCCGCGATGACAGAGCCCGTTCGCCTTGCCAAACGCCTGGCAGAAATGCTGTCCTGCTCACGCCGCGAAGCCGAGCAGTACATCGAAGGCGGCTGGGTCACTGTTGACGGGGTGACTGTCGAGGAGCCCCAGTTCCGGGTGTCGGACCAGGCCATCGTGCTGGACAAGGATGCGAGCCTGCTCGCGATGACACCGGTGACTCTGCTGCTGCACAAGCCCGCCGGCCAGGACGCGAGTTCCGATGGCGGCGCGGCGCAGGTGGCCCGGTTGCTGTCGGCCGCCACACAATCGCGTGACGACCGCTCCGGCATCCGGCCTCTCAAGAAGCATTTCTCCACGGCGGAACTGGTGACGCCGCTGGCAACACCTGCCAGCGGATTGGTTGTGTTGACGCAGGACTGGCGCGTGGTGCGCAAGCTGCGCGAAGACGCCCGCGTGATGGAACACGAAGTGATCGTCGATGTCAGCGGTGACATCAAAGCCGGCGGGCTGGACCGGCTGAACCGCGTGGACCACGGGTTTACCTTCAAGGGTGTTTTGTTGCCGCCGGCCAAGGTGAGCTGGCAAAGTGAAAAGCGCTTGCGCTTTGCCCTCAAGGGTGAAGTTCCGGGGCAGATTGCCTACATGTGCGAGAGCGTCGGCCTTCAGGTGCAAGGCATGAAGCGGCTGCGTATCGGCCGTGTGGCGATGAGCCAGCTGCAACCCGGTCAGTGGCGCTACCTGCTGCCACACGAACGCTTCTGATACTTCTCCTGATGCCTATCCGGTCACCACGCCGGGAAAGGCCCAGATCAGGCTGCCGGTCATCAAAAAGTAGCGCAAAAATTTGCCGACCGCCATGTAAGCCAGGCAGGGCCAGAACGGAAACTTGAGCCAACCCGCGACCGCGCACAGCGGGTCTCCGACCACCGGCAACCAGGCCAGCAGGCAGGCTTTCGGACCGAGTGTCTCCAGCCATCGCACTGCACGGCCGTGGTGCGATGAGTGCTGGTATTTGTCCACCACCTTGTGGGCGCCGTAACCCATCCACCAGTCAAGCGCGCCGCCCAGCGTGTTGCCCGCAGTGGCTACCAGCACAGCAGGCCAGAACATGGCAGGGTTGAGCTTGACCAGGCCGAAGACCACCGGCTCCGAGCCCAGCGGCAACAGCGTGGCCGAGATGAAGGAAACCACAAATACCGTGCTCAAGCCGTATTCGGGCAAGGCCAAAAGTTCTATCAGGCGGTGAATCCAGGCTTCCATATATCTATTTGAGTATAGGCAAGGCGGCCCAGCCACCGTGTCAGGAAGACGCTTACAACTCCGTGTGCAAATTTCAATTGCTGAAATTTTGGGCAGGTACAATCGTGCCTCCTTTTTCAGCAACCTCGCAGCGCTCACTTCCCATGAACATCGGCCCCTACGCTTTGGCAAACAACCTGTTTGTCGCGCCCATGGCCGGTGTCACGGACAGGCCGTTCCGCCAGCTGAGCAAGAAGCTCGGCGCCGGGTATGCCGTCAGCGAGATGGTGACGTCGCGCCGCGACCTGTGGGATACGCTGAAGACTTCGCGCCGCGCGAACCATGAAGGTGAAGCGGCGCCCATCGCCGTGCAGATTGCCGGTACCGACGCGCAGATGATGGCCGAAGCCGCCGCCTACAACATCGACCGCGGCGCGCAGATCATCGACATCAACATGGGCTGCCCGGCCAAGAAGGTCTGCAACAAGTGGGCAGGCTCGGCGCTGATGCAGGACGAACCCCTGGCGCTGCAGATCGTGGATGCCGTGGTGGCCGCCTGTGCACCGCGCAATGTGCCGGTCACGCTCAAGATGCGCACCGGTTGGTGCCAGGCCGAAAAGAACGCCCTGGCGATTGCCCGTGCCGCCGAAAGCGCCGGCGTGCAGATGATCACGGTGCATGGCCGCACGCGCGAACAAGGTTACAAGGGCGATGCCGAGTACGACACGATTGCTGCCGTGAAAGCCGCCCTGCGCATTCCGGTGGTGGCCAACGGTGACATCACCAGCCCTGAAAAGGCCCGCGATGTGCTGGCTTACACCGGCGCTGACGCCGTGATGATCGGCCGTGCAGCGCAGGGGCGTCCGTGGATTTTTCGCGAGATTTCACATTTCCTTTCAAGCGGCACGCATCTTGCGCCACCGCTGGTGGCGGAAGTTGAACGCCTGCTGCTTGACCATTTGCGCGACCACTACGATTTGTACGGGGAATACACCGGCGTGCGGACGGCGCGCAAGCACATCGGCTGGTATGTGAAGACCTTGCCCGGCGGTGAGGCGTTTCGCGCGCAGATGAACCTGCTGGAAGACTGCGAAGCGCAACTGAAGGCGGTGAGTGCTTTTTTTGAAGGGCTGGGGGCGCAGATGGACCGGATTCCGGTTGCTGCCATCGAGGTTGAGGACGAGGGCGTGCGTGCGCAGGCACGGGCGGGCAAAGATAAAAATCAGGAAAATCAGGAAGAAGCTGCTGCATGAGCAAAAAACATATCGAAGAGTGCGTACGCACCAGTCTGGAAGGCTATTTCAAGGACCTGCGTGGCACCGAGCCCGACGGCATGTACGAGATGATGGTCAAGGTAGTGGAAAAACCGCTGCTGGAAGTTGTCATGCAGCATGCCGAGCAAAACCAGTCGCGCGCCGCCGAATGGCTGGGCCTGAACCGCAACACCCTGCGCAAGAAGCTGGTTGAGCACAAGCTCATCAAATAAAAACACGCTCCCATGGTCCGGCCCTTTCGCCGGCCATCCTCCTTTAGAGAAGACAAAAATGAACGCACTGATATCCGTTTCGGACAAAACCGGCATCCTCGAATTCGCGCAGGCGCTGCATGCCCTGGGCATCAAGCTGCTGTCCACGGGCGGCACGGCCAAGCTGCTGGCTGACGCCGGCCTGCCGGTGACCGAAGTCGCCGACCACACCGGTTTCCCGGAAATGCTCGACGGCCGTGTCAAGACGCTGCACCCGAAGATCCACGGCGGCCTGCTGGCCCGGCGCGATGTGCCGGAGCACATGGCCGCGCTGAAAACCCACGGCATTGACACCATCGACCTGCTGGTGGTCAATCTTTACCCGTTTGAGTCCACCGTTGCCAAGCCCGGTTGTACGCTGGAAGACGCGATTGAGAACATCGACATCGGCGGCCCGGCCATGGTGCGCTCCGCGGCCAAGAACTGGAAAGACGTGGGCGTGCTGACTGATGCCTCGCAGTATGAAGGTGTGCTGGCCGAATTGAAAACCGGCGGCAAACTGACCGACAAGACCAAGTTCGCCTTGTCGGTAGCGGCATTCAACCGCATCAGCCAGTACGACGGCGCGATCAGCGACTATCTCTCCGGCATCCAGGCCGACGGCAGCCACGGCATGTTCCCCGGCCAGGCCAACGGGCGTTTCGTGAAGGTGCAGGATCTGCGCTACGGCGAAAACTCGCATCAGCAGGCGGCGCTGTATCGCGATCTGTATCCCGCGCCCGGCTCGCTGGTGACAGCCAAACAACTGCAGGGTAAAGAGCTCTCGTACAACAACATCGCCGACGCCGATGCCGCCTGGGAATGCGTCAAGAGCTTTGACCTCATCAAGGACGGCGCCGCCTGTGTGATCGTCAAGCACGCCAATCCCTGCGGCGTGGCGGTGGGCAAGGACGGCCTCGAAGCCTACAGCAAGGCCTTCAAGACCGATCCGACTTCGGCCTTCGGCGGCATCATTGCCCTCAATTGCCCGCTCGACGAACGCGCGGCGCAGCAGATTTCCAAGCAGTTTGTTGAAGTATTGATGGCGCCCGCCTTCACGCCCGAAGCGCTCGAAGTTTTCAAAACCAAGGTCAACGTGCGGATTTTGCAGATTGACCTGCCGCCCGGCGGCGACACGGCCTGGAAGCAGGGACGCAACCTGATGGACGTCAAGCGCGTCGGCTCGGGCCTTCTGATGCAAACCGCAGACAACCACGAACTGGCCATTGGCGACCTGAAAGTCGTCAGCAAGCTGCAGCCGACGCAGGAGCAGCTGCACGACATGCTGTTTGCCTGGAAGGTCGCGAAGTACGTCAAGTCCAACGCCATCATCTTTTGCAAGGACGGCATGACACTGGGCGTCGGCGCCGGCCAGATGAGCCGCATTGATTCGGCGCGCATAGCCTCCATCAAGGCCGCCAACGGCGGGCTGACGCTGCAGGGTTCAGCAGTGGCGAGCGACGCCTTTTTCCCTTTCCGCGACGGCCTCGATGTGGTGGTGGACGCCGGCGCGACCTGCGTGATCCAGCCCGGCGGCAGCATGCGGGACGACGAGGTTATCGCGGCAGCCGACGAGCGCGAAGTGGTGATGGTGCTGACCGGGGTCCGGCATTTCCGGCATTAAGTCACGTTCTGAGGGTTTTTTATCGATAGCCCAATAGGGACGGGCGCGAGCAGCTATCAAATTAATAGCATAATGCGTCCCTTTTCCCTTTCGGCTGAACAGGCCAGAGGCGGCGCAAGAACACTTTCCGCGCCTTGAACCCCTGCATCAATGTGCGACTGCTATTGATTTGATAGCTGCTCGCGCCCGCCCTGATTGGGCTGAAGCCCGAGTACTGCAATATATGGTCAGGGCGCTGCCTCAGCCGGCGGCAAAGAACCTGGCCGCCGCCGCCACCGTCGCTTCGATGTCCGCGTCCGTATGCGCCGAACTTACAAAGCCCGCTTCATACAGCGCCGGCGCGTAATACACCCCGCTGTCCAGCATCGCATGAAAGAAGCGATTGAACGCAGGGCTGTCGGTCGTCATGACCGTGGCGTAGTTCTGCGGCAATTGGCCGAGCAGGAAAAAGCCGAACATGCCGCCTTCGCTGTCACCGCAAAACGGCACACCGGCTTTGCCGGCGGCCTGCGTGAGGCCGGTGACCAGGCTGCGGGTTCGGGCGCCCAGCGCTTCGTAAAAGCCGGGTTTGGCGATCTCGCGCAAAGTTGCCAGGCCGCAGGCGGTGGCCACGGGGTTGCCTGAGAGCGTGCCGGCCTGGTAGACCGGGCCCAGCGGTGCCAGTTGCTCCATCACTGCGCGCGTGCCGCCAAAGGCGGCCAGCGGCATGCCGCCGCCTATCACCTTGCCCATGACCGTCATGTCGGGCTTGAAGCCGGGAATGCTGCGGGCGTAAACGCTTTGTGCGCCACCCAGCGCCACGCGAAAGCCGGTCATGACCTCGTCGAACACGAGCAGTGCACCGTACTGAGTGCACAGCTCGCGGCAGCGCTTCATGAAGGGCACGCTGGCACGCACAAAATTCATGTTGCCGGCGATCGGCTCGATCATCAGGCAGGCGATGTCCTTGCCGTGCAGGGCGAAGGCTTCTTCAAGCTGGGCGAGGTGGTTGTATTCCAGCACCAGGGTGTGCTGCACCACTTCGGGTGGCACGCCGGCGCTGGTCGGGTTGCCGAACGTGGCCAGGCCCGAACCGGCCTTGACCAGCAATGCATCGGCATGGCCGTGGTAGCAGCCTTCAAATTTGATGATCTTGCTGCGGCCCGTGGCGCCACGCGCCAGGCGGATCGCGCTCATGGCGGCTTCGGTGCCGGAACTTACCAGTCGCACCATTTCGAGCGAAGGCACAAGGCGCACGATTTCTTCGGCGAGCTCCACTTCACGCTCGGTCGGTGCGCCGTAGGAAAAGCCCTCCAGCACGGCTTTTTGCACGGCTTCCACCACCGCCGGATGGCCGTGGCCCAGGATCATGGGACCCCAGGAACCGATGTAGTCGATATAACGCTGGCCGTCCGCATCCCAGAAGTAGGCCCCCTGTGCGCGCTGGATAAAACGAGGCGTGCCGCCTACGGCCTTGAAGGCCCGAACCGGGGAATTGACGCCCCCGGGGATCAGTTTTTTGGCACGCTCAAACAGTGCGTTGTTGCGGGAAAGTCCGGCGGTGAGGGGCCTGGCAGGGTGCTTAGTGTTTGGTTGTTCCATTGGGGGGCAGGTCAATTTCAGTCTTCAAAACCAGGGCGGCATCATCGCCAGCCCCGGCATCGGCCGCTTCGTCTTCGGATTCATCGACGTCGGCCTGTGCCCAGAACAGGCGGTCCGGCACGATATTGCCCATGCCGGGGTGAAAGCCGGCATCCAGGCTGTGGTCCAGGTAAGTCAGTGCCTCGGAGGTGGCCGCCTGCAGGTCATGGCCGTTGGCCAGCAGCGCGCAAAGGGCTGCGGACAGCGTATCACCTGCGCCGGCAAAGACCGCCTCGAAACGTTCGAATTTTTCGCTGTAAAGCACGGCTTGCGGCGTGGCCAGCACGTTGTCGATGAACTGGTCGGGCATGGGGATTCCGGTGACCAGCGTGTAGGGAACACCCAGGTCGGCAGCGGCCTTGGCAATGTCCCGGGCCGAGGGATTGCGCTCCCCGGACCAGTCCGGCAGCAGCCAGCGCCACAGGCTGCTGTGGTTGCCGACCAACACCGTGGTTTGCGGCAGCATCAGCTCGCGAAAGGCGTCCAGATAGCTGTCAATTTCGCTTTCTTCCCACCATGACAGGTTGGGCATATACGCAATCAGCGGCACATCGGCATAGTCCGATGCGATCTCGGCAATGGTGCTGATGTTCTCGGGGCTGCCGACAAATCCGACCTTGATGGCGGATACCGCCATGTCCTCCAGCGCTGAGCGCGCCTGGTCGGTTACAGCCTCTTCGTCGAATGAAAAATGGTCGAAAATTTCGGCCGTGTCGCGCACATAAGCGCCTGTTACAACTGCCAGCGCGTGGGCTCCGGCAGAGGTGATCGATGCAATATCCGCAGTCAGTCCACCCGCTCCGCTGGGGTCGTTGGCGTTGAATGTCATGACGCAAGCCGGCGATGCGTCGGTATCCTCGATTTGGAGTTGTCGGCTGTCCAGTTGAGGATTTTTGGGGTTTGCCATAGGCTGCGATTTTGCCTTGTACGCGAATAAGCAACGCCGCCTCGATACAATTGTTGCATTCTATTCGAAGGCAACTTAAGCTGTGACTCAATCAATGACGTGGATGTGTTTAATTTGTGGGTGGATTTACGACGAAGCTGCCGGTGCGCCCGAACACGGGATTGCCGCCGGGACGCCATGGGCGCAAGTGCCCATGAACTGGACCTGTCCCGAATGCGGAGCCCGCAAGGAAGACTTTGAAATGGTTCAGATATAAGCGTCTTAGGCACTTGCCTGGACAATCGCAGGCCGGCATTTGCCGGGGGCCTGCAACATGAGGAGCATAGGCAGTGAGTATTCCCAGTTCCGGACTAAAGGTTTTGGTCATCGATGACAGCAATACCATTCGGCGCAGCGCCGAGATATTCCTGAAGCAGGGGGGGCATGAAGTATTGCTGGCCGAAGACGGGTTTGATGCCCTGTCCAAGGTCAACGACTACGAACCCAACCTGATCTTCTGCGACATTTTGATGCCCCGCCTGGATGGCTATCAAACCTGTGCGATTATCAAGCGCAACGCAAAGTTTGCTGGCGTCCCGATCGTCATGCTGTCCTCAAAAGACGGCGTTTTCGACAAGGCGCGGGGTCGTATGGTGGGTTCGCAAGACTACCTGACCAAGCCTTTTACAAAAGATCAGCTGCTGCAGACCGTACAGGATCTCGGCAGCGCTAAACAAGGAGTAGTGTGATGGCAATCAAGAAAATACTGGTAGTTGACGACTCCAAAACCGAATTGATGTTCTTGACCGATTTGCTGGTCAAAAATGGTTTCACAGTCAAAACTGCTGAAAATGCAGAAGACGCATTTCGCCGCCTGGCGGAAGACAAGCCCGAACTGATCCTGATGGATGTGGTGATGCCGGGGCAAAACGGGTTCCAGCTGACGCGCGCCATCACGCGCGACCCGTTGTATTCGGATATCCCCATCATGATGTGCACCAGCAAGAACCAGGAAACTGACCGTGTCTGGGGTATGCGGCAGGGCGCCCGCGACTACATCACCAAGCCTGTGGATGCTGATGAGCTGATGGCCAAAATCAAGGCCCTTGGCTGATTTACGGCGTAAAACCAAAGCATGGCGAACAGACAAGCACTTAGAGAGCTACAAACCCGGCTGGCCGACAGGTTGCAGATTGCGCGGACGCAAGGTGTTGCCGCGTCCTGGCTGGCCGTGGAGGCCGGCGGGAAGAAATACCTGTTTCCCCTGAGCCAATCCGGTGAAATTTTCCCGTGGGTCAGTACGCAGCCTGTGCCGTATACGCAAGCCTGGTTCGCCGGTGTTGCCAATTTGCGCGGTGGCCTGTTTGGCGTCGTGGATCTGGCGAGTTATGTCAGCGGCAAAGCACCCCCTCCCAAAAACGAACTTGCACGCACGGATTCCAGGCTTGTTGCACTCAACAGCGCCCTGGAAGTTAACTGCGCATTGCTGATCGACAAGCTGTCCGGGCTGCGCAATCAGGAGGCGTTCAGTGATTTTTCCGAAAAAGCGCCGGACGCGCCCGATTTCTTTGGCAACCAGTACGTTGACCTCAATGGTGCAACCTGGCAGGAAATCAACCTTCAGTTGCTTGCCCAGCAAGCGCATTTTTTGACGATAGGCGCATAGCGCACACTGTTTCTCTCCCGGAAGGCTCACCATGTCTGTTATTGAAAATATCCAGAAGCTATTTAAAACCAAGCCCGATCAGCCCGAGGACAGCATGGACATGGCTTCCGTCGGTACGCCAGATCCTCTTGCGACCGGAGCCATGGATCAGGCTGCGCTTCAGACCGCAGCGATTCGGCAGCCGGGTGGTAATGACGATGCTTTCGCGCCCAGCCGCATGGCGAACGCCGAGGACGGCGCACCTGCGGTAAATCAAGAGCTGCTGCGTCTGCCTTTATTGGGCCGCAGGACCATCGGTCAGCATCAGCGGGTGCTGGTGTTTTTCCTCGCCGTCGCGGTTGCTGTCCTGGGTACGGTGACTTTCCTGGCACTGAGCCAGGCGGACAAAGTGGCTCAACAGGTGGCGGCCACCGGACAGTCATTGATGCAGTCGCAGCGTCTGGCGAAATCGGTGTCTCAGGCGCTGGTGGGCAGCGCCCAGGCCTTCCCTGACGTGCGTGAGAGTTCTGACGTACTGGCCAAAACCGTGCGCGGCCTGAAATCCGGTGAAGAAAGTCTGCGTCTGGCGCCTGTGAGCGATGACCTGCAATCTGACGTGGAAAAGGTCACTCCTTTCATGGAGCGTGCTGAAAAGAACGCGAAAACCGTGATGGGTCAGCAAAATATTCTGACCCAGGTGGGTAACGCTCTGCGCACCATTAACCGCCAGTCTTCGGATTTGCTGGAAATTGCAGAAACTGTTTCGTCACTCAAACTCCAGCAGAATGCGGCGCCGGCTGAAATTTCGGCATCCGGTCAGCTGGTGATGTTGACCCAGCGGATTGGTAAGTCTGCCAATGAGTTTCTGACCATGGAGGGTGTGAGCCCTGAAGCCGTGTTTCTCTTGGGCAAGGATTTGAATTCGTTCAAGGAAATTGCGCAGGGTTTGCAGGAAGGCAGCCCCGAGTTGCGCCTGGCTGGCTCCAAAGATCCGCAAACGCGCGAGCGGCTGGAAGCCCTGATGGCGCTCTATGAGCAAACCCGTGTGCAAGCTGGTGCCATTTTGGGTAACTTGCAGGGTCTGGTGTCTGCCCGTGAAGCGCAATCTTCGATTATTGCGGACAGCGAGCCCCTTCGCCGCGGCCTTGAGGATTTGCAGGGCAAGTTGTCGCTGCAAACCGGCCTGAGCGTTTTGTCACTGGCCATCCTCGCGGGTGCTGCTACCTTTGCCCTATTGTGCGCAGCCGGCCTGGCCAAGCTGCAGGTGGAGGACAGCAAGCAGCGTCAGGCTGTTGCTGAAACCCAGCGACAGGAAGCGAAAGGACAAGAGCAGGACGCCAAGCGCGTCAATGACGCCAACCAGGCGGCCATTTTGCGATTGATGAATGAGTTGCAGACAGTGGCTGAAGGCGACTTGACGCAGGAAGCGACCGTGACCGAAGACATTACCGGTGCCATCGCTGACTCGGTGAACTACACGGTGGAAGAGTTGCGGCAGCTGGTGGGTAACGTGCAAAACACGGCTACCCGCGTTGCACAGACGACGGCGCAGGTGGAAAGCACTTCAACTGAACTGCTGGCGGCTTCTACCGAACAGCTGCGTGAGATTCGCGAAACCGGCCAGTCGGTGCTTGACATGGCATCCCGAATTAACGAAGTGTCCACACAGGCGCAGGAATCTTCCCAGGTGGCGCGCCAATCACTGACAGCCGCCGAATCCGGCCTGCAGGCCGTGCAGAACGCCATCGGCGGTATGAACTCCATCCGCGACCAGATTCAGGAAACCTCCAAGCGGATCAAGCGACTGGGTGAGTCTTCGCAGGAGATTGGTGAAATTACCGAACTGATTTCCGACATTACCGAACAGACCAACGTGCTGGCGCTGAACGCCGCCATTCAGGCTGCGTCAGCCGGTGAAGCCGGACGAGGCTTCTCGGTGGTTGCGGAAGAGGTGCAGCGACTGGCTGAACGTTCCGCAGATGCCACACGCCAGATTTCGGCCCTGGTGAAAGCCATTCAGACCGACACACAGGATGCCGTAGCCGCTATGGAACGCTCCACGCAGGGTGTGGTTGAAGGGGCCAAGCTGTCCGATAACGCGGGTACCGCACTGACCGAGATTGACCAGGTGTCACGCCGCCTTGCTGACCTGATTGAGCAGATTTCAAACTCCGCCTCTCGCGAAGCCGCATCGGCGAACGTGGTGGCTGGCAATATCCAGCACATTTTTGCGGTGACGGAACAGACCGGGGAAGGTACCCGCTCCACGGCACAGCAGGTGCGAGACCTTTCCCGCATGGCTGAAGAGCTGCGCCAGTCGGTGTCCCGATTCAAGATCGCCTGATGCCAGCTTGTTGTGCGTTGAACGCAGCTTTCGCCCCTGACACCGATTCCTGAACCGGCCCGTTATCTATGCAATCCAACGTCCCGAACTCAACAGCTGCCGAGCTCGACCTCGCTGTCAATGACCTGGGCCCCCTGGCCTGGGTACTTGACGAACTTCGCAAGTCGCTGGACGGTGCTGCTAAAGCACTGAAGCGTTTTGTGCGGGACGCAGAAGCTGCGCGTGGGTCCGATCTTGCGGCGCTTGACGCCAGCCAGTTGCGTATCGCACGGCAGCAACTGCATCAGGCCGTGGGCGCGCTTGAAATGGTGGGCCTTGCCGGGCCAGCCTTGGTGTTGCGAGCGATGGAAGCTGCGGTACAGAAATTTGTGCAGCAACCTGAGCAATGCAGCCAGGACGCTGCCGGCAAAATCGAGCGCGCCAGTTTTGCGCTGACCGAGTATCTGGAAGGTGTGCTGGCCGACAAGCCCGTTTCGCCCGTTTCGCTTTTCCCCCAATACCGTGATGTGCAGGAATTGGTGCGGGCCGACCGCATTCATCCGGCTGACTTGTGGCCGCTTGAGTGGCGCTGGCTGGAGCCTGAACTGGCGACGACAGCGGAGCCCCGCAATTACGATGATGGTGCTCGCGCTGTCATGGATCAATCGGTGCTTCAAATCATGAAGGGTAAGGCACCGCAGGCAGCCAAAAAAATGAAGGAGCTCAGCCTCGGATTTGCGGCCAGACAGGCGGACCGCCAACCCAGGATATTCTGGAAGATCGCGGCGGCCTATTTCGAAGCGGTCGCGCATGAGTTGCTCGGGTCGGACATCTATGTGCGGCGAGCTGCATCACGAATCCTGATGCAGTATGCCTCGCTTGCCAAGGGTGATACGGGGGTATCGGATCGGCTGGCGCAGGATTTGCTCTTCTTCTGTTCGCAGGCTGTTTCTCCCCGTGCCAGCGACACGCCTGCGCTTTCGGCAGTCCGGTCAGCCTATGGTCTCAACCGATTCAAACCGGTGGACTATGAGCTCGTTCAGTTCGGGCGTTTTGATCCGGCTCTGCTAGCCCAGGCCCGCAAGCGCATCACGTCTGCGAAAGAAACCTGGTCGTCACTTTCCGCCGGGGACGCCAATAAATTCAAGTCCGTGACCGACCAGTTCAGCCTCGTCACGGATTCTCTGCTCAAGCTTCATCCGCCCAGCGAACCACTCGCGCAGGCGCTGACTCGCGCCGTGGATACGACGGTCCGGTCTGGTCAGGCCCCTGGAATAGAACTGGCCATGGAAGTGGCCACCTCGGTGCTTTACCTTGAAGCTGCTTTTGATGACCTGGATCCCAACGATCCCCAACTCGCGGTGAGAACAGCCAATCTTGCAGAACGGCTGGAAGGCGTCCGTGCAGGCGGCGAGCCACAGCCTCTGGAAGGCTGGATGGAAGAGCTGTATCGCCGGGTCAGCGACAAGCAGACCATGGGCAGTGTCGTCGGTGAGTTGCGTGTGTCGCTGGGTGAGCTTGAAAAATCACTTGATGTGTTTTTCCGCAACCCGCAGGACAAAGTCGCGCTTCAATCCGTGCCCGGCCAGCTTTCACAAATGCGTGGCGTGCTGTCGGTACTGGGGCTTGACCAGGCCTCGCACGCCGTGCTGCGCATGCGAGACAGCGTCGAGCAGATGCTGGTCACTGAAATTGATGAACAGCTCGCGCGTGCGGCTGGAACATTCGAGCACCTCGGCAACAACCTTGGCGCCTTGAGTTTCCTCATTGACATGTTGAATTACCAGCCGGCGCTGGCGAAGAAACTGTTTGTTTACGATGCGGAAAAAGGTGAGCTCAAGCCTTTGATGGGCCGTACCCAGAACGCCGCCAGTGCGGCGACCTCTGTCACGGTCAACAATGATGTGCTGTCACAGGAAGTTATTTCTGTTGTGCAGGATGCGGGTCTTGGCGAAACTGACCACAACCTCACGCTCAAACTTGACACGCTGGCCACGCATGCGGCGCTGGCCGAACAGCCAGCGCTTGCCCAAAGTGCGCGCGAAGCCGCCGTCGCTGTTTCCGGAAGCAACGCGAGTGTTGCCGCGGAGGCGCTGACGACCTTGGCATTTGCCGTAACGCCGGTGCAGGCGGCGCCTGAGAGCCCGGCCGCGTCGGATGATTTTGAAGAAGACGACCTCCGTGACATCTTTCTTGAAGAGGCGCGCGAAGTTGTCGGCAACGGCCAGCAAGCTTTGGCCGCACTGGTCAATGATCCGGCCGATGTATCGCAACTCACTGTTTTGCGGCGTGCTTTTCATACGCTCAAAGGCAGTTCCCGCATGGTGGGGCTCAACGAGTTCGGCGAAGCGGCGTGGTCGCTTGAGCAGATGCTCAATAGTTGGCTGGCCGACCAGAAGGTTGCCACGGATGAATTCCGGGCCTTGTCGCTGGAAGCCATGGGCGGTTTTGCAAAGTGGATTGAAGACATTGCAGGAAATCGCGATGGCTCGTGGTCGGCGTCTACCTTCCGTGCCAGCGCCGATGCAATGCGCACCGAGGGCCGTTACAGCCCCTTGGTGACTGCCGTAGTCGACGCTGCCGAGGTTCCTGTGGTCGCTGCGGCTGCAGCAACGCCAATGGCGTTGGCACCTGAACTGGAGCTGGATTCAGGTGTTCCCGAAGCTGCTGCTGAACCTGCTACCGACCCGGCCGTTGTGACGGATCTGGATTTTGACCTCATGTTTGAGGCGGAAGGTACAGCGGCGACCGCGAACCCCTTGGAGCCTGCAGGTCCGTCTGTGGCAGAAATTGAAGGCATTGATTTCGGCAGTCTGTCCGCGGTTTCCGCGACGGCTGGTACAACATCTGCGTCAACGCAGCCCGCTGCGGCGGAGCCGTTCGCGTCCCTGGAGATGGATGCAACAGAGCCGATCGAACTGTCGGACGCAGATTTTGACAGGCACTTTCAGGCTGAGGCTGCGGCGGCTGAACAGCCGGCGCCTGTGGTCTTTGATTTCACCCCAGAGGAGCACCAACAATTGCCAGCGGCCGAAGGTGGGCTGGCGGGGCAGCCGCAACACCTGCAGGCTGCCGAAGTGCCGAAGACGGATGATGCGGTCGATGGAGCTGACAGTGTGCTGCCATTGGATGGCAATGGCGACGAACAGGTCAAGGTCATCGGAGCCTTGCGCATCGGAATTCCGCTTTACAACGTCTATCTGAATGAAGCTGATGAGTGGTCACGCCGGCTTGTGACCGAAGTGGCGGAATGGTCGCTCGAGCTGAACCAACCGGTCAGCGCCTCTACCGTCGCCCTGGCGCATTCCCTCGCGGGAAGTTCCGCGACAGTCGGGTTCCATGCCCTGTCTGAAATGGCTCGGGCGCTTGAACAGGCTTTGCAGCAGTCCAGCGCTCATCACAGCAATGGCGCTGCCAGGTATGGGCATGTATTTGTTGATGCCGCAGAAGACATCCGCCGGCTTCTGCACCAGTTTGCCGCCGGGTTTCTCAAGGAGGCGGATGCAACCATTCTTGACAGGCTGAAGCAACTCGACTTCTCTGATTCGGTTTTGCCCCCGGGTAATGATTTTTCCGACTTCGACTTCTCCCCCGAATCGGCGCAGGTGGAAACGATCTCTGCAGAGCCCGTGCGTTCACTGGAACCAGAACCAGAAGTGACTCTGGCCCGGGTAATTGAAACGCCTATCCCCGTGCAGGTCACGCCAGTGCCCCCAACTGCTGCTGTCATCGCCCCGCCTGCCCGGCTGGTAGCGACCGTGGCTGCACCAGTGACCTCGAACTTCGATGAGGACGAGGACGATGAAATCGATGCGGTCGATGCGATCGACCCCGACTTGTTCCCGATTTTTGAAGAAGAAGCTGCAGAACTCATGCCCCAGCTGGGGGGCGCACTGCGGCAGTGGTCTTCACGTCCTGATAACCAGGGCGCACGCATGGAAGTCCTGCGCGCACTCCACACGCTCAAAGGTAGCGCCCGGCTGGCAGGTGCATTACGGCTAGGCGAAATGGCTCACCGGATTGAGTCCGAAATCGAGCATCTCGGCTCTGATGCGGCTTCAACCCAGGAATTCGAACCCCTGATGACGCGTTTTGACGCCATGGAAGCGACATTTGAGGCCTTGCGCCGTGCTGATGCGGCTGCTGCGGCTGCCCCCGTCACGCTTGCGCCTATCGCGCCTATCGCTGCCGTTGAGCCCGTACTGAAGTCGAACACGCAAGACACGCCCGCTCCAGCAGTGGATGCGCCGGAGACTCCAGCCGAGAGCGTCGCTCCGGTTGCCGCCGGTGCTGGCCGCAAGCTCACCGTGCCTGCGCCGCAGACCATGGCCATGCAGCCGCTGCGACAGGCGGCCAACGCCTCGATCCGTGTGCGCTCCCAGTTGCTCGACCGCATGGTGAACCAGGCTGGTGAGGTCATGATCACGCGCTCCCGGCTGGAAGCCGAACTCAGCCAGCTCCGGGGCTCGCTGAACGACATGAGCGGTAACTTGAACCGCTTGCGCCAGCAGCTACGGGATATTGAGTTGCAGGCTGAAACTCAGATGCAGTCGCGATTGGCTCAGGCCAAGGAAGCCCAGGCGGGGTTTGACCCGCTGGAGTTCGACCGCTTTACCCGCGTACAGGAACTGACGCGAATGATGGCCGAGTCGGTAAATGACGTGGCAACCGTGCAGCGCACCTTGCAGCGCACGGTGGAAGCCACCGAAGACGACTTGATCGCGCAGGCTCGCCAGACCCGAGAACTGCAGCGCGACTTGCTCCGTACCCGCATGGTGGAGTTCGAAGGCATCTCCGAGCGCTTGTACCGCGTGGTGCGCCAGGCTTCCAAGGAAACCGGCAAGCAGGTCCGCCTGGACTTGCTGGGCGGTACCATGGAAATGGACCGCGGCATGCTGGACCGTATGACACCGGCCTTTGAGCACTTGCTGCGCAACTGCGTGGCCCACGGTATTGAAAGTACGCAGGTTCGCACCGATGCGGGCAAGGACCCGGTCGGCCTGATCACCGTTCACTTGCGCCAGGAAGGTAACGACGTTTCGGTTGACTTCAGCGATGACGGCGCTGGCCTGAACCTGGCACGTATCCGCGAAAAGGCCATCAGCCTCGGGATGATCACGGCTGATCAACCGCTGGAAGACGGCGACGCCGCGAACCTGATTTTCATGCCCGGCTTCTCTACGGCCGCGCAGGTGACCGAGCTGGCAGGACGCGGCATCGGTATGGATGTGGTCCGCTCCGAAGTCAACGCGCTCGGTGGCCGGATCGAAACCTCCACCGTCGCCGGTCAGGGAACGCACTTCAAGCTGGTACTCCCGCTGACCACTGCTGTGACGCAGGTGGTGATGATCCGCTCGGGCAATCTCTCAATCGGCGTACCTGCCAACGTGGTGGAAACCGTCAGGCGCGCTTCGGCCAAAGAGCTGCAGCAGGCCTATAACACCGGCACACTGGAAATTGCCGGCGAGTCGATGCCCTTCTTCTGGTCCGGCGCATTGCTGCAGGCCTCGCACCACAGCGCCGAAGCCCAGGGCAAGACCACACCGGTCGTGATCTTCCGAAGCGCCGCACAGCGCATTGCCCTGCACGTCGATGAAGTGTTGGGCAACCAGGAGGTTGTGGTCAAGAACTTGGGCCCCCAGTTGTCCCGTTTGCCTGGCCTGGCCGGTATGTCAGTGCTGGCTTCCGGTGCGGTCGTGCTGATTTACAACCCGGTTGCGCTGGCTTCCGTGTATGGCCAGCAGGCGCGCGCATGGAGTTCAGACCGGGCCGAGCCGCACATGCTTGAAGGCTCCGGCGCTACCGCGGCAACCACCGACGGCGGCAGCGGCAGCGTCGCGAAAACGACGATGGCGGCACCTGTCGCCCCGCAGATCCCGTTGATTCTTGTGGTCGATGACTCCATTACGGTTCGCCGGGTTACGCAACGCCTGCTTCAGCGTGAAGGCTACCGTGTCTCCATGGCGGCCGACGGTCTGCAAGCGCTTGAACGCCTGCAGGAAGAGCGGCCAGCCGTGGTGCTGTCAGATATCGAAATGCCGCGCATGGATGGTTTTGACCTGGCGCGCAACATCAGGGCTGACGTGCGCCTCAGTAACCTGCCCATCATCATGATCACGTCCCGCATCGCCGAGAAGCACCGTGAACATGCCAAGGAACTGGGTGTTGACCACTATTTGGGCAAGCCGTTCTCTGAAGAAGAGTTGATGAGCCTTGTGCGCCACTATTGCGCTGCCGAGACCACCGCAACCGCCTGAGGTAAAAAAGCAGAAAAAAGCCTGTGACCTAGGTAGGTCGTGCGCAAGCAGCTCCTAAAATAATAGCAAGGCCTGAGGGTTCCTCTCAGGCCTTTTTTACGACCGCATAGCGCTGCAGCGTCAGTGCCCGCGCTTTGTCATGCTGCACGATGGGCATCGGGTAGTTTTGGCCCAACACCACACCCGCGGCGGCCAGTTCCAGCGGTGTCGCAAGCCAGGGGCTGTGCAATGCCTTGTCTGGCAGCTGTGCCAGCACCGGCAGGTATTTGCGAATAAATTTACCCGCGGCGTCGAACTTCTCGCTCTGGCTGACCGGGTTGAAGATGCGGAAATAAGGCTGCGCGTCACAACCCGTGCTTGCTGCCCACTGCCAGCCGCCGTTGTTGGCTGACAGGTCAAAGTCGTTGAGCTTTTCGGCAAAGTAGCGTTCGCCCCAACGCCAGTCGATGCCAAGGTCTTTCACCAGAAAACTGGCAGTCACCATGCGCAGGCGGTTGTGCATATAGCCCGTCTGGTTGATCTGGGCCATTGCCGCGTCCACCAGCGGGTAGCCCGTCCGGCCTTCGCACCAAGCCTGAAACAGCGCCACGGCTTTTTCGCCGCTTTCCCACGCAATCGCGTCATAGTCCGGCTTGAACGCGCTGCCGCCGGCGTGCGGAAAATTGGCAAGGATCTGCGCGTAGAAATCACGCCAGATCAATTCGCTGAGCCAGGTGGCGGCACCTTCATTCCCTCGATTTGCAGCGTTTAAAGCGAACGCAGCCATGTGCCGTATCGACACCGTGCCGAACCGAAGGTGCACGCCCAGGTAACTCGGGCCCTTGACGGCCGGGAAGTCCCGTACCTCCTTGTACTGCGCCATGCGGCCAATGAAATCCCCAAAAAGCTGGGCACCGCCTTCACTGCCCGTGGGGATTTTCAGTGCCGACAGGTTGCTGGCCCGAAACCCCAACTCGCCCAGCGATGGCACAGGGCGCCTGCTTGCCGATACCGCCGCCAAGGCCATACCGTACTTTTCGACGGGATAAGCTTTGAGGTAAAAATCGTCCACCTTCTTCAGCCAGGCATTTTTGTAGGGCGTGAACACGGTGTAAGGCTTGCCCGCCAGGGTCAACAACTCCTGGCGTTCAAAAATAACGTGGTCCTTGAAGCTGTAAAAGGCCTTGCCCCCGGCCTCAAGCGCCGCTTGTACTGCGGCGTCGCGCGCCAGTGACTGCGGCTCGTCATCGTGATTGGCAAAGACGGCATTGGCTCTCAGCTCTGCCGCCAGCCGCACCACCGCGTCCACGACATCGTGATGGGCCGTCAACAGGCCGGCACCGAGGCTGCCAGCCGCAGCGCCCAGCTTCTCCAGCTGGCCGTCCAGGCTCAGTACCGATTCCCGTATGAATTCCACGCGGCGGTCAACTCGAGGCAAAGCTTCCAGAATGGCTTTGTCAAAAACAAACGCGCAATACACCTGCTTACATGACTTCAGCGCGTGGTACAGAGCAGCGTTGTCCTGAACCCGCAGGTCGCGCCTGAACCACATTAACCCCGTTTCATACTTCTTGTGCATCCGGCCATCGTAGCGAAAAGCGGCTATCCGGCCTTAGATCCCCGCGGATTGGCGGGTGGCCGGCAGGGTGGGCTCCCCGCGCCGTCCCGTCCGGCGTAAAATCCCGCCATGGCCACGGATTCTGCATCGATCAACCTCACGCACCACTTCCTCATTGCCATGCCGGGGATGGATGATGAAGCTTTTGCCAAGAGCGTGGTGTACATGTGCGAACACAGCGACCGGGGTGCGCTGGGGCTGGTCATCAACAAGCCCAGCGATATAAACCTCAAGAACCTGTTCGACAAGGTCGAGTTGCCTCTGCGGCGCGACGACCTGACCCAATCCCCGGTATTCCAGGGCGGCCCGGTCCAGACCGAACGGGGCTTTGTGCTCCACGAATCCATGATGCCCGGCAACGAATCGGTCTATGCATCGACGATGACGATTCCTGGCGGCCTCGAAATGACCACCTCCAAAGACGTACTGGAAGCGCTCTCCACGGGCGCTGGCCCGCGCAGGGTGTTCGTCTCCCTCGGATATTCTGCCTGGGGTGAAGGCCAGCTGGAATCCGAAATCTCGGACAACAGCTGGCTCACGGTCGCTGCCGATGTCGGCGTGATTTTCGACACACCGGTAGAGCAACGCTACGACAAGGCGCTCATGCTGCTGGGCCTGCAAAGCTGGATGCTCTCTCCCGAGGCCGGTCACGCATGAGCCTTGCGGCCATGCCTTCCCCTCGGGCCACTGGCCTCCAAACCTTTCTGGCTTTCGACTTCGGTCTCAAGCGCACCGGCGTGGCCACCGGCAACGTGCTAACCCGCACCGCCACGCCCCAACCCACCATTGCCGCTGAAGGCGGCGACGCCCGCCTCAAGGCCGTCGAGGCGCGTATCAAGGAGTGGCAGCCTGACGCCCTCGTCGTCGGTGTTCCCTTCCATCCCGACGGCGCCAGCCACGTCAATACCGCGCGGGCGCAGAAGTTCGCCCGCCAGCTTCGCGGGCGCTTCGGTCTGCAGGTCTTTGAGGTGGATGAGCGCTACAGCACCACCGAGGCACTCGCCGGCGGCGCAGTCGATGCCGACGCGGCCTCGGCCTGCATCATCCTCGAGCAGTTTTTAAGGAGTTTCCCATGAGCAGCCTGACCCTTGACGCGGAGGCGCTATACAGCGACCTGCTGCGCGGCATGCGCCAGCAACTGGCGTCCTATCCCTTGCAGCCCAAGCTGGTCGGCGTGGCCTCCGGCGGCGCCTGGCTGGCGCAGCGCCTGCAAAAAGACCTGGGCCTGGAGGGTGAGGCAGGCGTGCTGTCTTCCTCCATGCACCGCGACGATTTCTCGCAGCGGGGCCTGGCCTCCAGTGGGCAGACTTTGCTGCCTTTTGACGTGAACGGAGCCCACCTGGTCGTGGTCGACGACGTGCTCTACACCGGCCGCACCATCCGTGCGGTGCTCAACGAGCTGTTTGACTACGGCCGGCCTGCCAGCGTCAAGCTGGTCGTGCTGGTAGACCGGGGCGGGCGCGAGCTGCCGGTGCAGCCTGACCTGGCCGTGGCGCGCGTGGCCTTGCCCTCTTCGCAGTCGCTTGAGCTGGCCCGCGCAGAAGACGGCAAGTTCAGCTTCCAGGTTCAGGGCTGATCGGCCAACAAAATCAAGAAACCAAGACACAAAAATCAAGAGACCCCAAGGAGTCCATCACATGCTGTATCGACGAAATCCGCAACTCAACAAAAACGGCGAGCTGATCCACCTGCTGTCGATTGAAGGCCTGCCCAAGGCCACCTTGACGCAGATCCTCGACACCGCCGCCAACTTCGTCAGCGTCAACAACCGCGAAGTCAAAAAAGTCCCGCTGCTGCGCGGCAAGAGTGTCTTCAATCTCTTCTTTGAAAACTCCACCCGCACCCGCACCACCTTCGAAATCGCCGCCACGCGGCTGTCGGCCGATGTCATCAACCTCGACATCGCGCGCTCCTCGGCCTCCAAGGGTGAGTCGCTGCTCGACACCATCGCCAACCTGAGCGCCATGGCCGCCGACCTCTTTGTGGTGCGTCACAGCGAATCGGGCGCACCCTACCTGATTGCCCAGCACGTTGCACCGCATGTACACGTCATCAATGCCGGCGACGGCCGCCATGCGCACCCCACGCAGGGCCTGCTCGATATGTACACCATCCGGCACTACAAGAAAGATTTCAGCAAGCTCACGGTCGCCATCGTCGGTGATGTGCTGCACTCGCGTGTGGCGCGTTCCGACATCCACGCACTCACCACTCTGGGTTGCCCTGAGGTTAGGGTGGTTGGACCCAAGACTCTGGTCCCGGCCGACATGGCGCAGATGGGCGTGCGCGTCTGCAACACACTCGAAGAAGGCATCAAGGGTGCTGACGTGATCATCATGCTCAGGCTGCAGAACGAACGCATGTCGGGGGCGCTGCTGCCCAGCAGCCAGGAGTTCTTCAAGAGCTTTGGCCTCACCACCGAAAAACTGCAACTGGCCAAACCCGACGCCATCGTCATGCACCCCGGCCCCATCAATCGCGGCGTGGAGATCGACTCGGCTGTCGTCGACGGCACGCAAAGTGTGATCCTGCCGCAAGTGACTTTCGGCATCGCCGTCCGAATGGCGGTGATGAGCATAGTCGCCGGAAACGAAGCCTGAACGCCCGGAGAAAAAAAGAATGAAGATACTCATCAAAAACGGCCGCGTCATTGACCCCGCCTCCAAATTCGACGAAGTTTGCGATGTGGCGATTGCCGCAGGCCGCATCGTCTCGCTCAAAAGCTCACCCGCCGATTTCGCGCCCAACAAGACGATTGATGCGACCGGCTGCATCGTGGCACCCGGCCTCATCGATTTATCGGCACGTTTGCGCGAACCCGGCCACGAGCATGAAGGCATGCTCGAAAGCGAACTGGCAGCAGCCGTTGCCGGTGGTGTGACCAGCCTGGTCTGCCCGCCTGATACCGACCCGGTGCTCGATGAGCCCGGCCTGGTCGAGATGCTCAAGTTCCGCGCCGAGAAGCTGCATCAGTCGCGCGTGTTCCCGCTGGGCGCGCTCACGCGAGGGCTCAAAGGCGAGACGCTGACCGAGATGGTCGAGCTGACGGAATCGGGATGCGTCGGCTTCAGCCAGGCCGAAGTGCCGCTGGCCAATACACAAGTCATGATGCGCGCCCTTCAATACGCATCGACCTTCGGCTACACCGTCTGGCTGCGCCCGCAAGAGATGTACCTGGGCAGCGGCGTGGCTGCCAGCGGCGCTTTGGCCACGCGCCTGGGCCTGAGCGGTGTCTCCGTCGCCGCCGAAACCATCGCGCTGCACACCATCTTCGAGCTGGTGCGGGCCACCGGCGCGCACGTACATCTCTGCCGCATCAGCAGCGCCGCGGGCGTAGCGCTGGTGGCCAAGGCCAAGGCAGAAGGCCTGGCCGTGACCTGCGATGTCAGCATCAACAGCCTGCACCTGACCGACGTGGACATCGGTTACTTCGACAGCCGCATGCGGCTGGACCCGCCGCTGCGCCAGCAGCGCGACCGCGACGCCATTCGCCAGGGCCTGGCCGACGGCACCATCGACGCGCTGGTGTCAGACCACACGCCCGTCGACGAAGACGCCAAAACCTTGCCCTTTGCCGAAGCCGAGCCGGGCGCCACAGGGCTTGAGTTGCTGCTGGGCCTGGCTTGCAAATGGGGTACTGACAGCGATGCTGGTCTGCAGCGCGCACTGGCGGTGCTTACGAGTGAACCCGCGCGGGTGCTGGGCAGTGCGCTCGGCACGCTGCAGGCCAGCGCGGGGCAACTCGTCAAGGGTGGCGTGGCCGACATCTGCGTGTTCGATCCCGCCGGCGAGTGGACGGTCGAGCCCAGCATTTTGCGCAGCCAGGGCAAGCACACACCGTTCTCGGGCCACCAGATGCCTGCGCGCGTGCGCTGGACGATCGTGGGCGGACAGCTCGCTTATGAAGCTCCTGGCGCTTCGCACTGAGGCGCTGCTTCCGTATGAAATGGCTTCACTTTTGTGGGACCTTGTTGCGCGCCACCGTGCACGCCGTCCAGGGTTTCTGGACGATCAAGACTGCTTTCCCCAAACTGCCCCAGGCTGAGCAGGAGGCCCGCGTGCAGGCATGGGCCGGGGCCATGCTGCGCATCGTGGGCATTGAACTGGTGGTCAAAGGCACGCCGCCGGCCACCGGCCCGGTGCTGCTGGTGGCCAACCATATTTCGTGGCTGGACATCCTGGTGATGCATGCCTCGCGCCATTGCCGCTTTGTCTCCAAGGCGGATGTGCGGGACTGGCCCTTCGTACGCACGCTGTCCGACGGCGCAGGCTCCCTGTACATCGAACGCGAGTCGCGGCGCGACGCCCACCGCGTCGTCACGCAAATGGCGGACCGTCTTCGCGCAGGCGACATCCTGGCGGTGTTCCCCGAAGGCACGACGGGCGACGGCATCACGCTCAAGCACTTTCACGCCAACCTCATCCAGGCCGCCATTGAAGCTTCGGTGCCAGTGCAGCCGGTGGCGTTGAAATTCATCGACGCCGCCAGTGGCGCAACCAGCTTTGCACCCAGTTATGTGGATGACGAAACCCTGGTCGGATCAATCTGGCGGACCCTTACAGCGCCGCCGCTCAAGGCGGTGGTCACCTTTGGCCAGGCGCAGGCCCCGCAAGGCCAGACCCGCCGGGTGTGGGCGCAGACGCTGCGGGAAGACATTGAGCATCTAAGGCAGACGCAAGGGTAAAGTGGCCGGCGGAGCTAATTGCGGCTAGGGCGCAGCAACGGTTTCACGGGGAAAGGTCACCACATGGTCGACCTCGGCACGTATGCCTATCCACTCGCCCAGTGCATGGTTGTGGTGCGAAGGCACATGCGCCATCACCGTCTCGCCCGTCTGCAGCTTGAGGGTGTACAAAAATTCCGAGCCGCGAAACGCCTTGCGCACGATCTGTGCCTTCACCGGCGCGCTGTCGTCATGGACGATGTCGTCGGCGCGCAGCAGCACGTCGCACAGGCCGCCGGCATAAGCGCCAGGCAAGGGGCATTCGAGCATGTCCGTCAGGTCGCCCAGCGCAGTGTGCACCACCACGTCGTCGCCGCGCTGCTCGATATGCGCTTGTGCGAATACTCCATGGCCGATGAAGTCGGCCACAAATCGGGTGGCGGGGCGGTGGTACAGCGCATAAGCCTCGTCCCACTGGTGCAGCTTACCCTGGTGCATCACGCCGATGCGGTCGCCGATGGCGAAGGCCTCGAGTTGGTCATGCGTGACAAACAGCGCCGTGGCGCCGGCCGCCTTCAGGATGCCGCGAACCTCGTGCGCCAGGCGCTCGCGCAGGTCCACGTCCAGGTTCGAAAACGGTTCATCCAGCAGCAGCAGGCGCGGCTGCGGCGCCAGCGCGCGCGCCAGTGCCACGCGTTGCTGCTGGCCGCCTGAAAGTTCATGCGGAAAGCGTTTGTGCACATTGCCCAGTCCGACCAGCTCCAGCACGTCGCTGACGCGCTGATTGCGCTGGGCGGGTGCAAGATGAGTGAGCCCGAAGGCGACGTTGTGCGCAGCATCAAGGTGCGGGAACAGGGCGTAGTCCTGAAACACCATGCCGATGCGGCGGGATTCGGCCGGCACATGCACGGCGGCGCTGCTCACCACATCCTTTGCCAGCTTAATGCTGCCGGCATTGGCCCGCTCCAGGCCTGCCACTGCACGCAGCAAGGTAGTTTTTCCGCAACCTGAAGGCCCGATCAGGACCCCGATCTCCCCGGCCTGAAGGCTGAACGACACGCCGTCCACGGCGGGCTTTGTGCGGCCGGCGTAGTGCAGGCCGAGCTGGGAGATATCCAGAAACATGCAAACAATTGTAGATGCTTACAATTCTCATTTGCAGTGACTGACTGCAAGACCATGGCGAACGCAGGCGGGGGCAGGGCCCCTCCCCGCGAGAGGCCTTTTTGCTGAGGCTTTCCGGGGCTCCATGTTTCGCCGATATTTCCCTCCTGTTGTGCTCTTTGTGCTGGTCGGGCTGCTCACGCTGCCGGTGCTGGCGGTGGCTCTGTCCTGGCTGCAGTTCAATGGCGAAGCGCAATTCATCCTGCTGCAGATGCTGCAGACCGTGCTGCCCGACTACACCCGGACATCACTGACGCTGTGCCTGTGTGTGGCGTTCGGTGTGGCGCTAGTAGGCATGGCGACCGCCACCACGGTCACCTTGTTTGACTTTCCGGGGCGCCGGGCGTTTGAGTGGGCCCTGCTGCTGCCGCTGGCCATGCCGGCCTATGTGCTGGCCTACGCCTATACCGACTTCCTGCAATACGCCGGCCCGCTGCAAACATGGCTACGCGCCACCTTCGGCCTGCAGGGCCGGCTGTTGCCGGAGGTGCGCAGCCTGGGCGGCGCGGTGCTGGTGTTCACCGCCGCCCTCTACCCCTATGTATACCTGCTGGCGCGCACAGCCTTGTCTGAGCGCGCCGTGCACCTGATGGAAGCCGCACGCCTGCTGGGCGCACCGTTGTCGCGCCGCATCCGCGGTGTGGCGCTGCCGCTGGCGCGGCCCGCCGTGGCCGCCGGTGTGGCGCTGGCCTTGATGGAGACCCTGGCCGACTTTGGTGTCTCCAGCTACTTCGGCATTCAGACTTTCACCGCCGGCATCTACAAGGCGTGGCTCTCGATGGACAACCGCATCGCCGCGGCGCAGCTGGCGACCGTGTTGCTGTTCTTCGTCGCGCTGCTGCTGTGGATTGAGCACAGCGCGCAAAAGCGCATGCGCTTTGCCACCGGCCGCGGCGCACGCGCCGGCGCGCAAGACGCGGCCCCCGTGCAGTTGCGCGGCCTGCGCGCCTTTTCGGCCTGGCTCGTGTGCGCCGTGCCTATCGCGCTGGGCTTTGTGCTGCCGGTGTTCTTTATGCTGCGCCCGCTGGTGCTGGGCTGGGACAACCTGCTGTGGGACAAATTCATTGGCTGGACGCTCAGCAGCATTGGCCTCGCAGGCTTGAGCGCACTGCTGGCCACTGCGCTTGCCCTGGGCCTGGCCTTTGCGGTGCGCCGGCAGCCGGGCCTGCTCACCCGCGCTGCCGTACACCTGGCGGGCCTGGGCTATGCCGTGCCCGGCGCGGTGATCGTGGTGGGTCTCCTGCTGCCCGTGGGCTGGTTGCAGGCCGCTGCGCCGCAGACCAGCGCGGGCTACTGGGTTACCGCCACCATCCTCGGTGTGGTCTGGGCTTACCTGGTCCGCTTCAGCGCCGTGGCGCTGCAAAGCCTGCAAAGCGGCTACTCGCGCATTCCGGCCAGCTTTGACGACAGCGCGCGCATGCTGGGTACCAGTGGCTTGGGCATTCTCAGTCGCGTGCACTGGCCGCTGCTCAAGCGCTCGGTCGCCGCGGCTGGATTGCTGGTGTTTGTCGATGTGATGAAAGAGCTGCCCGCCACGCTGGTGCTGCGGCCCTTCAACAGCGACACCCTGGCCGTGATCACCTACCAGCTCGCGCGTGACGAGCGGCTGGGTGAGGCCGCCTTGCCCGCGCTGGCGCTGGTACTGGTGGGCTTGCTGCCCGTCGCGCTGCTCAGCCGCACGCTGCGGTCAAAGTAAGCGCAAGCAGCCACTTCCCGTCCCCCTCACCCCACTCAGGCCTTGGCCTTGATGAGCGGTACTCTTGCGTCGGCGTCCAACCTGTAAGCATGAGCCTACGCTCATCAAATACGGGGGCCTACGGGGGGAGAGAAACAACGAACGTATGGTTGACCATGCCGCCCGGACGAGGATGACACGACGACACGACAGAGGACATCAGTGCCACGGGCGAATTTATCAACTGACGTTCAGGAGGACACCATGAACAAAGACCGCGTGGAAGGCAACTGGCTTCAATTCAAAGGCAAGGTCAAAGAGCAGTGGGGCAAGCTCACTGACGACGACCTCGATGTGATCGCCGGCAAACGCGACCAGCTGCTGGGCCGCATCCAGGAGCGCCACGGCCTCAGCAAGGATGAGGCTGAGAAGCAGGTCACCGCCTGGAAAGACCGCAACCCGACCGATTTTTTTGAGCGCTATTGATCCGCTGTTGAACGCTCCAGAGTCCATCCATAACCAATCTGCCAATCCATAACTCCAACTCATTCAAAGGAAAATCCATGAAAGCCAAATTACTGATGCTGACCGCCGTGATGTCCTGTGCTTTTGCCGGCCAGGCCCTGGCTATGACCAAAGCGGAACATAAAGCCGAGAGCGACCGCATCTCCGCCGACTACAAAGCCGGCCGCGACAAGTGCGCCGCCTTGAAAGACAATGCCAAAGACATCTGCGTGGCCGAAGCCAAAGGCACTGAAAAAGTCGCCAAGGCCGAACTGGAAGCCCAGTACAAGCCCAGCCCGCGCAACACCGAAAAGGTGGCCTTCGCCAAAGGCGATGCCGCCTACGACGTCGCCAAGGAAAAGTGCGATGACCTGAAAGGCAATGACAAGGACGTCTGCGTGAAAGATGCCAAAGCGGCCCACGTCAAAGCCAAGGAAGACGCCAAGGTCGCCAAGACCTCAGCCGACACCAGCAAGAACAAGACTGAAAAAGTGACCGAAGCCAAGAAGGACGCCAGCGCCGAAAAGCGTGAAGCCGAGTACAAGGCTGCCAAAGAGCGCTGCGATGCCCTCACCGGAACCGCCAAGGACAGCTGCCAGAACGATGCCAAGGCGAAGTACGGCATGAAGTAAGCTGCCCAACGGTTTGCCTCGGCAAGGCCTGCCGGAATGGCAACCCCAATCCCGGTCCTGCATTTGCAGCCCGGGATTTTTTATTCTCTGCTATCAAATAGATAGCTGCTTGCGCACGATGTGAATGATCCGGTGGCCATTTGTGAAAAAAAGTGGCACGGAGACGCTGCAAGCCGCCGACCGCAGGCCATGCGCCTGAGCGCGTGCGGGCGCGGCATTTCCCGTCGGCGGCCCCACGCTGCGCGTCCCATGCTGCGCCCGTAAAATCGGGGCCTTTGGGATTCAACGGGCTGCCTTCATGGCGACTGACCTGATCCCCATCAGTTCCAGCAAAGGTACGCATGATTGTTCAGGATGGTTTGCCCGCTCGCGAACGCTTGCGTGCGTTACTGGTCATCATTCTCGGTATTGTCATGGCGGTGCTCGACGGGACCATCGTTAACCTGGCGCTGCCGGACATCGCCCGTGAACTGAACGCCGCGCCCGCCCAGTCCATCTGGGTCGTCAACGCCTACCAGGTCGCCACGCTGGCGCTCTTGCTGCCGCTGGCCACACTGGGCGACATCATCGGTTACCGGCGCGTCTACCTGGCGGGCATGGCCGTGTTCACGCTGGCTTCGCTGCTCTGTGCGCTGGCTGATTCATTGACCACACTGGCCCTGGCCCGCGCGCTGCAGGGCTTGGGCGCGGCTGGCCTCATGAGCGTCAACACCGCGCTGGTTCGACTCATCTACCCCAAACACCTGCTCGGCCGCGGCATCGCCATCAATTCGCTGGTGGTGGCAACCGCCTCGGTGGCCGGCCCGTCGATTGCGGCCGGCATTCTTTCCGCCGGTTCGTGGCCATGGCTGTTTGCGCTCAATGTGCCATTCGGCCTGATGTCGCTGTGGTGGGGTCGAAAGGCCCTGCCCGAGAACACCGCCAAGGCAGAGAGCCTCAAGCTCTCGCCGGTCGATGTGGTGCTCAACGCCCTGATGTTCGGCCTGGTGTTCCTGGGTGTGGACGGCCTGGGTGTACGTGTGGAAGCTGTGCCGGGTGCTGCATCATCCTTGTGGCTGCCGCTGGCCGAGCTGGCCGTCGGAATCGTCATCGGCGTGGTCTACGTGCGCCGCCAGCTGGCCATGCCCGTGCCGTTATTCCCGCTTGATTTGCTGCGCATTCCCGTGTTCGCGCTGTCCATGGGCACGTCGATCGGCGCCTTCTGCGCGCAGACGCTGGCCTATATCTGCCTGCCCTTTTTGCTGCTGGGTAGCTACGGCTTCAGCCACCTCGAGGCGGGCTTGCTGCTCACCGCCTGGCCGCTGGCGATTGTGGTCACTTCGCCGCTGGTGGGCCGGCTCATAGGGCGCTATCCAGGCGGCCTGCTGGGCGGCGTCGGCATGGCCATGCTCTGCCTGGGGCTGGTGTCGCTGGGCTTGTTGCCCGCGCATCCGGCGCAGGCCGACATCGTCTGGCGCATGGCGCTGTGCGGCATCGGCTACGGCCTCTTTCAGTCACCCAACAACCACACCATCATTACCTCGGCGCCCGCACACCGCAGCGGCGGCGCCAGCGGCATGCTTGGCACGGCGCGTCTGACGGGACAGACATTGGGCGCGGTTTTACTGGCGATGATTTTTGCCGTGTCCAGTCCCGGCGAAGGCGGTCAGGGCCCCTTGATTGCCCTTTGGCTGGCCGCTGCATTTGCCGCCACGGCCGGTGTTTGCAGCGCCCTGCGCATGACGCAGGCCGCACGACCCAAAGCCCAGACGGATTAAACGACGGGCGCCTGCTGGCCCGCCGCCCGGTGCACTTCGACGCGGATTTCTTCGGTGAGTTTCGCCTTGAGATTCGTGAAAACCGGCGTCGTCTTGACCGAGTAATGCCGCGGATGCGCCAGCGGCACAGCAATGTCGCACTTGATGCGGCCCGGTCTTGCGCTCATGACGACCACGCGGCTGCCCATAAAGATGGCCTCATCGATGTCATGCGTCACGAACAGCACGGTTTTCTGCTCGGCCTCCCAGATGCCTTGCAGCAGCTCCTGCATCAGCTCACGCGTCTGATGGTCCAGTGCGCCGAAGGGCTCGTCCATCAGCAGGATGCGCGGGTTGTTGGCAAGGGCACGAGCGAGTGCTGTGCGTTGCTGCATGCCGCCTGAAAGCTGTTTGGGGAAATGGTTCTCAAATCCCTGCAGTCCGACCTTCTTGATGAATTGGTGCGCGATATCGTGCTGCTTTTCCAGTGGCATGCCTTTCTCCCGCAGGCCAAAGCAGACGTTTTGAAAAATCGTGAGCCACGGAAAGAGCGTGTAGCTCTGGAACACCATGCCGCGGTCGGCGCCCGGGCCCGCTATGGGTTTGCCGTCCAGCACGATGGTGCCGCTGGTGGGTGTGTCCAGCCCGGCGACCATGCGCAGCAGTGTGGACTTGCCGCAGCCTGAAGGGCCGAGGATGGTGATGAAGTCGTTCTCGGCAACCGCCAGATCAGTTGCTTGCAGCGCTACGGTGCCGGAGCCCTTGTTGGCGGCAAAGGTCTTCGACAGCTGGGTGACGGTCAGGATCGGTGTGGAAGATGAAGTCATCGGCCTAACTGAGCCCACGGGAAAAGTTTTCTATTGAACGCTTTAAACGCCAGGTCGGTGACCAGGCCGAACACACCAATGACGATGATGCCGAAGATGATCTGGTCTGTCGCCAGCAGTGCCTGGCTGTCGGTGATCATGTGGCCGATGCCGCTCGATGCACCAATCAACTCGGCAACGATCACATAGGTCCAGGCCCAGCCCAACACCATGCGCAGGGTTTCCGCGATTTCGGGTGCCGAACTGGGCAGCAAGACGCGAACGACAATGCCGCGATCGGCCGCACCCAGCGTATAGGCCGCCTCGACCAGGTCGCGCCGCGTGTTGCCCACGCTCACGGCAATCATCAACACCAGTTGAAAGAAGGAGCCGATAAAAATCACGGCGAGCTTCTGCGTTTCGCCAATCCCGGTCCACAAAATCAGCAGCGGAATAAAGGCCGAGGCAGGCAGATAGCGTGCGAAGCTCACAAAGGGTTCAAAGAACGCTTCTACCGGTTTGTACGCGCCCATCATCACGCCCAGCGGCACAGCCAGCAAGGCCGCAATCGCAAAGCCGCCGAGCACCCGCCAGACTGTCATGCCGATGTCCTTGGCGAAACCCTGGTTGGCCAGCAGGTCGTAACCTGATTTCACCATGGTGATGGGGTCGGCCAGGAATGTCTTGGAGACATAGCCGCCCAGCGTGAAGATGGCCCACACCACGAAGAAGAGAACGAAGAAACTCACACCCAGCGCGATGCGCGCGCCGGGCGAGACGGGTTGTAGTGGCCGCATGCTTTCGCGTGCTTACTTGAGAAAACGCGTGTCGGCCAGCTTGCTCATGTCGGGCAGCGATTTGATGATGCCCGCTTCCATCAACAGCTCGGCCGCTTCCTTGCTGAAGGCGGCGTGTTCGCCGGCAAAGAATTTCTGGTTGGCTGCGCGGTCCTGCCAGCGCAGGTATTTGGAAGAGGCCTCAAAGGCTTCGCCGGTCTGCTTCACGTCGGCGCCCATGATCTCGAAGCTCTTCTTCGGTTCTTTCTGGATCATCTCGACGGCCTCAAAGTAGCTGTCGGCCAGGGCCTTGGCAGCCTTGGGGTTTTCAGACAGGAACTTGGGCGTGCAGCCGAAGGTGTCCATCACCATGGGGTAGTCCAGTGTGGTGGCGAGGATCTTGCCGGCCTCTGGCTTGGCGCGCACTGCGCCCAGGTAGGGCTCGTAAGTCATGGCGGCATCCACCCCGTCGGTGCCGGCAATCATGGCGTTTGCCGCGGCCTGCGGCTCAAGGTTGACGACCTTCACGTCTTTGGTGCTCATGCCGTTTTTCTTCAGCATCCACGCCAGGGCGAAATAGGGCGAGGTGCCGGGCGCGCTGGCGGCCACGGTTTTGCCTTTGAGATCAGTGATTTTGGTGATGGCGGGCTTGACCACCATGCCGTCGGCGCCGTAGCTCTTGTCGAGCTGGAAGATCTGCGTGGTGGCCACGCCGTTGGCATTCCACACCACCCAGGTTTCTACCGTGGTGGCGGCGCACTGCACATCACCCGAGGCAATGGCCAGGTGGCGGTCTTTTTGCGGAATCTTTTTGATGGAGACGTCGAGCCCGTTTTTCTTGAAGATACCGGCTTCCTTGGCCAGGGTCAGCGGGGCAAAACCCGTCCACCCCGAGATGCCGACGGCGACTTTGGTTTCCTGCGCCTGGGCATTCATCGTGGCCAGTGCGGCCGAAGCGGCCAGCAGTGAAAAGGCAAGGTGCTTCTTCATGAAAGATTTCTCCTGTAGGGAACGGGTTGGGATATCGCTACTGTATGCAGGCTTCATGCCAGCCGCAAGGCCGTTAGCTCGGTGATTTGCGCTTCACCGGCCAGACCAATCAGCCCGCCCGCCACCAATTGGTGCACCTTCTCCATGTCGGGCGCAAGGCTGCGGTCATGCATCATGGCCGGTGAGACCTGGCGCACCAGTTGCAGCACACCCTCCAGCACGGTGGAGCTCTTGAGCGGTCGCAGAAATTCAATACCTTGTGCGGCAGCCAGCAGTTCGATCGCCACGATGTATTCGGTGTTGCGCAGCATGGGTTGCAACCGGCGCGCCGCGAATGTGGCCATGCTCACATGGTCTTCCTGGTTTGCCGAGGTCGGCAGGCTGTCGACGCTGGCGGGGTGGGCCAGTGATTTGTTTTCAGAGGCCAGCGCGGCGGCTGTGACATGCACGATCATGAAGCCAGAGTTGAGGCCCGGCTCGGGTGTGAGGAAGGCCGGCAGGCGCGAGGCCACGGTATCGACCAGCATGGCAATGCGGCGCTCTGTGATGGCGCCTATCTCTGCAATGGCCACGGCCAATGCATCGCAAGCCAATGCGACCGGCTCCGCATGGAAATTCCCCCCCGAGAGCAGCGTTGCATCGTCAGCAAACACCAGCGGGTTGTCGGTCACGGCATTGGCTTCGCGCATTAGCACCTGCGTGGCGTAACGCATCTGGTCCAGGCAGGCACCCATCACCTGTGGCTGGCAGCGCAGGCAGTAAGGGTCTTGCACGCGGTCGTCGCCTTCGAGGTGCGAGCGGCGAATCTCGCTGCCCACCATGATGGCGCGGTAGGCCGCAGCGCAGTCGATCTGGCCCGGTTGGCCGCGCACGGCGTGGATGCGTGGGTCAAACGGGCCGTCGCTGCCGCGCGCAGCGTCCAGCGTGACGGCGCCCGAGATCACAGCCGCTTCAAACAGGCGGTCGGTGGCGAGCAGTGCATCCAGCGCGAGCGCGGTCGAAACCTGAGTGCCGTTGATCAGCGCCAGGCCTTCCTTGGCCGAGAGCTTCACCGGCGTGATGGCGGCTTGCTTGAGTGCCTCAGCTGCGGCGATGCGCTCGCCCTGGTAGAAGACCTCACCTTCGCCAATGAGTGGCAGGCACAGGTGGGCCAAGGGGGCCAGGTCGCCCGAAGCGCCTACCGAGCCCTGGCAGGGGATCACCGGCGTCAGGCCTTTGTTGTAGAGCGCTATCAGTGTATCGATCACGACTTCCCGCACACCGGAATAACCGCGTGCCAGGCTCGCGGCCTTGAGCAGCAGCACCAGTCGCACCACGCGCTCGGGCATGGGCTCGCCCACACCCACGGCGTGAGACCGTAGCAGGTTAAGTTGCAGGATTTCGAGATCGGCCTGCGCTATGCGCTGATTGGCCAGCTTGCCAAAGCCGGTGTTGACGCCGTAGACGGCGGCACCACCCTGTGCCGCATGCTGTACCAGGGCTGCACTGGCGCGAATGCCCGCTACAGCAGATGGGTCAATGGCGAGTGTTTCACGTCTGGTGTGAACTTGCCGAAGCTGGGAGAGCGTGAGATAGCCGGGTTGGATGTTCATGAGGGGGATCCCAGGTTCGTCAAAAAAAACGGCTATGCGCCGCCGGCCATACGGGCGCGTGGTTCGAGCGGAACGCCACGCTTTAGCGTCCCATCATCGGCAGGTTCAGCCCGTTGTCTTTGGCGCTTTGCTTGGCGATGTCATAGCCTGCATCGGCATGACGCATCACACCGGTGGCCGGGTCATTGAACAGCACGCGGCTTAATTTCTCTGAGGCCTCGGCAGTGCCGTCGCACACGATGACCACGCCCGAGTGCTGCGAATAGCCCATGCCGACGCCGCCGCCGTGGTGCAGGCTGACCCAGGTTGCGCCGCTGGCGGTGTTGAGCAGCGCGTTTAGCAGAGGCCAGTCGCTCACGGCGTCGCTGCCGTCTTTCATGGCTTCGGTCTCGCGGTTGGGCGAGGCGACGGAGCCGCTGTCCAGGTGGTCGCGGCCGATCACGATGGGGCCCTTGAGCTCACCGTTCTTGACCATCTCGTTAAAGGCCAAGCCTGCCAGGTGGCGCTCGCCAAGTCCTATCCAGCAGATGCGCGCCGGCAGGCCCTGGAAAGCGATGCGCTCTTCGGCCATGTCGAGCCAGCGGTGCAGGTGCTTGTTGTTTGGGAAGAGTTCTTTCATCTTCGCGTCGGTTTTTTGAATGTCTTCCGGGTCGCCCGAGAGCGCCACCCAGCGGAAGGGGCCAACGCCGCGGCAAAAGAGCGGGCGAATGTAGGCGGGCACAAAGCCGGGGTAGTCAAAGGCGTTGTCGACGCCGAAATCCTTGGCCACCTGACGCAGGTTGTTGCCATAGTCCACCGTGGGAATGCCCATCTCGTGGAAGGCCAGCATGGCTTTGACGTGCGCCACGCAGGATTCCCCAGCGGCTTTTGTCAACGCAGCATGCTGGGTCGGGTCTTTCTGGGCGGCGCGCCACTGCGCGACCGTCCAGCCTGCAGGCAGGTAGCCGTTGATGATGTCGTGGGCCGAGGTCTGGTCGGTCACGATGTCGGGGCGTATGCCGCCCGCGTTGGCGCGCTTGACCAACTCGGGAACAATTTCGGCCGCATTACCGCACAGGGCGATGGAAACTGCCTCCTTGCGCGAGGTGTGGTGCCTGATCATCTCCAGCGCTTCGTCAAGATCCTTGGCCTGCTTGTCGACGTAACGTGTGCGCAGCCGGAAGTCGATGCTGGACTGCTGGCACTCGATGTTGAGCGAGCAGGCGCCGGCAAAGGTAGCAGCCAGCGGCTGCGCGCCGCCCATGCCGCCCAGGCCGGCAGTCAGCACCCAACGGCCTGCCAGGTCGCCGTTGAAATGCTGGCGGCCCGCTTCCACGAAGGTTTCATATGTGCCTTGCACGATGCCCTGGGTGCCGATGTAAATCCAGCTGCCGGCCGTCATCTGGCCGTACATCATCAGGCCCGCGCGGTCCAACTCGTTGAAATGCTCCCAGGTCGCCCACTTGGGCACCAGGTTGGAGTTGGCGATCAGCACGCGCGGCGCGCCCGCGTGGGTGCGAAACACGCCGACCGGCTTGCCCGACTGCACCAGCAGGGTTTCGTCGGCCTTGAGCTTGCTCAGGGAGTCGAGGATGGCGTCAAAAGCCGGCCAATTGCGAGCGGCCTTGCCGATGCCGCCATACACCACGAGCTCGTCAGGGTTTTCGGCGACTTCCGGGTCCAGGTTGTTCTGGATCATGCGGTAGGCCGCCTCGATCTGCCAGTTGGCGCAGGTGAGGGTGCTGCCGCGGGGCGCGCGCACGGGGCGGGCCTTGCTGTCGAGAAAAGGAGTTTGGGAAAGATCGGACATGGGCTGCTCCGGAGAAGACGGGATAACAGGGGAATTTCAGACAGCGCCAGAAAAAGGAATCAACCGGCGATGGGATAAATCGTAGTTGTCTATACAACTTGTGTCAACTGCGGTAATCTATGGTTTGTGCGCAAAAAGCCGGCCCGGCAACCCTGACCGGCCGATGAAGGGGCAAAATTTGCGGTGACAATGTTTTTTTCTTACACACGCGGACACTGCGCTGAACCATGGCCACCACACCACTGCCTGCCTACGGTCAGGTCAAGGCATTCATCAAAAAACGCATCAGCGCCGGCACCTGGAAGCCCGGCGACCCGGTGCCCAGCGAAGCCGTGCTGATGGAGCAGTTCGGCGTCAGCCGCATGACGGTGAACAGGGCGCTGCGCGAGTTGATGGGCGAGGGCATGGTCACGCGCATCCAGGGCTCCGGTACTTTTGTGGCGGAGTTGCACCGCATTTCTTCCACACTCACCATTCGTGACATTCATGAGGAAGTGGTGGAACGGGGGCACGTGCACACCTCGCGCGTGCTGCTCGCAGAATCTGAAAAAGCCAGCGCCGATCTGGCGCGTACCCTTGGCTTGCGGCCGGGCGGGCGGGTGTTTCACACCATATTGATTCACCTGGAAAACGGCGTGCCCATCCAGTATGAAGACCGCTATGTGAACCCGGCGGCGGCGCCGGATTATTTGAAGACCGACTTCACCCAGACCACGCCCACCCACCATTTGCTGGAGCAGGCGCCGCTCACCGAGGCCAGCTATTCCATCGAGGCCTGCCTGCCCTCGGCGCTGGAGGCCAAACACCTGGACATCAAGCCCGCAGAGGCGTGCCTCGCCATGATGCGGCGCACCGTGAGCGGCAGCAACATCGCCAGTGTGGCGCGTCTGGTGTACCCGGGCTCGCGTTACAGCTTTGCGGGGAAGTTTCAGGCATGACTTCCATGACCTCGGCGGACGACTCCGGCTGGAATGTTGTGCGGCTGGCCGACATTGCGGCGACGCCGTGGCGAAATGGCGGCGGTGTGACGCGCGAGCTGGCCATGTGGCCCGATGCGGGTGACTGGGTCTGGCGCATGTCGGTGGCCGATGTGGACAAGAGCGGGCCATTCTCGAAGTTCGAGGGCATCGAGCGCTGGTTCGCGGTGCTTGAAGGCGCGGGCGTGCAGCTGGACGTGGCGGGTGTGCCCCACCGCGTGACCGCCGGCGATGCGCCCTTGTGCTTTGACGGCGCTGCCGCCACAGGCTGTGAATTGATTGACGGCAAGACGCGCGATTTCAACCTGATGGTGCGCCGGGGCAGCGAACCTTCGCGGATGGTTCGTGTAGAGGGGCGTTTTTCCGAAACCCTGCATGCTATTAAAACGATAGCTGTTTACGCCCATAACTCGGGCGCAACCGTGCTATTTGATGAAGAAGTTTTGCGGCTGGAGCCTGCCAGCCTTGCCTGGCGCGCGGTGACAGTTAGCGCGGCAGTGCGCGTCGCCGCACAGGGTGCCCTCTGGATGGAGATCCCCTCATGAGCCTGAAACTCTGGACAAACTGCCGCGTGGCCACGCTGCAAGCCGGCGCCGCGCAGCCCTATGGGTTGATAGAAGACGCTGCATTGGTGGCGGACGGCGAATCCCTTGCGTGGGTTGGCCCGCGTGCCGATGTACCCGCAGATCTTCTGGCTCGCTGCAACACGCAACACGACGCGGGCGGTGCATTGATCACACCCGGCCTTATTGATTGCCACACGCACCTCGTTTATGGCGGCGACCGCGCCCATGAATTTGAGTTGCGCTTGAACGGCGCGACCTATGAGGAGATTGCCCGCGCCGGCGGCGGCATCGCCTCTACCGTCAAAGCCACACGCTCCGCCAGCGCTCAGCAACTGCAGGTGCAGAGCGCAGCCAGGCTGCAGCGCCTGATCGCGGAAGGCGTGACCACACTGGAGATCAAATCCGGCTATGGCTTGGCGCTGGAGCATGAACGCAAGACACTCTCGGTGGCCCGCGCGCTGGGCCAAACCCATGCGGTCGACATTCGCACCACCTTTTTGGGCGCGCATGCCGTGCCGGCCGAATTTTCCGGCCGCACCGATGCGTATGTCGATGCCGTGCTGGAGATGCTGCCGGTGTTGCACGCTGAAGGCCTGGTGGATGCGGTCGATGCCTTTTGCGAGCGCATCGCCTTCAGCACCGCGCAGACCGAGCGTGTCTTCGCTGCGGCCAAGGCCTTGGGCATTCCGGTCAAGCTGCATGCCGAGCAGCTCAGCGACAGTGGCGGTGCGCAGCTGGCGGCGCGTTATGGTGCGCTCAGTTGCGACCATCTCGAATGGTTGTCGGCCGAGGGAGCGCAGGCCATGGCGGCGGCAGGTTCGGTGGCCGTGCTGTTGCCTGGCGCGTTCTATTTCCTGCGTGAGACCAAACTGCCGCCGGTGGCGCTGCTGCGCGAACACGGCGTGCCGATGGCGATCTCCACCGACTGCAATCCGGGCAGCTCGCCCTGCACCTCTTTGCTGCTGATGCTCAACATGGCGTGCACGCTGTTCCGCCTGACGCCTGAAGAAGCGCTGGCCGGCGTCACACGCCATGCCGCCGCTGCGCTAGGTCTGCGCGACCGGGGCGTGCTGGCCGCCGGCATGCGGGCTGATTTTGTGCTGTGGGGCGTTGAGCGGCCGGCGGAGCTGAGCTACGCCTTTGGCGCGAACCCGCACCTTCAAACAGTTTTCAAGGGACAGATCGCATGAGTGAAGTTTTTACCTTGCATAAAGGCACTGTGCCGCTACTGGTCAGCATGCCGCACATCGGCACCGAAATTCCGGCTGAGCTGAAAGGTGGCTACACCGACGAAGCCCTCCGTGTCGAAGACACCGACTGGCACCTGCACCTGCTGTACAGCTTTTTGCCGGCGATGGGCGCCAGCGTGTTGCGGCCGCGTTATTCGCGCTACGTGATCGACCTGAATCGCCCGCCTGACGATGCGCCCATGTATCCAGGCGCATCGAACACCGAGCTGTGCCCCACCCGGTTTTTCAGCGGCGAGCCGCTCTACAAGCCGGGCTACGAGCCCGCGCCTGAAGAGCGCGCACGGCGCCAAGAGGCCTGCTGGCAGCCCTACCATTCAGCGCTGGCCGGTGAGCTCGCGCGCCTCAAGGCGCAGCATGGTTTTGCGCTGCTGTGGGACGCGCACAGCATCCGTTCGCAAATCCCCTGGCTGTTTGAAGGCAAGCTGCCCGACCTCAACATCGGTACAGCCAGTGGCGCGAGCGCGAATGACGCCATCACCGCCGCGGTGGTGCAAGCCTGCGCTACTGCACCCCACATAACCACCGCCGTCAATGGCCGCTTCAAGGGCGGCTACATCACGCGCCACTACGGTCAGCCGGCCAACGATGTGCACGCCGTGCAACTGGAGATGTGCCAGAGTCTTTACATGCAGGAAGCGCCGCCCTATGCGTATGACGAGACGCTGGCCTCTCAGGTTCAGCCTTTGTTAGAGAAAATGGTCTCCAGCGCCCTTCTGGCGTGCGCGAGCAGCTATGAAAAATGAAGCAAAGACTTTTTTCGCCGAAGCGGCCTGGGTGAAAGGTGCGTGGTCCAGAGACGTACTGCTGACGGTCGCCGGCAACGGCACCTGGCAAAGCGTGGAGCCCGGGGCCACGGCGCAGCAGCAGGAAGGCGCCACGCGTCTGCCTGGCCCGGTCCTGCCTGGTTTGGTCAATGCGCACAGCCATGCCTTTCAGCGCGCGATGGCGGGCCTGACGGAGCGGCGCAGCGCGGGCGCCCACGCATCCGACGATTTCTGGAGCTGGCGCGACCGCATGTACACCGCGGCCAACCGCATCACGCCCGAGCAGCTCGAAGCGATTGCAAGCCAGCTCTATGCCGAGCTGCTGGCCGGCGGCTATACCCAGGTCTGTGACTTCCATTACCTGCATAACGACATCAGCGGCGCCCCCTATGCCAACCCGATAGAAATGTCGCTGGCCCTGGTGCGCGCTGCGCAACGCACCGGCATTGGCCTGACCTTGCTGCCCACGCTCTACATGCGTTCGGGCTTCAAGGCCGGGGGTTTGCGGGAAGACCAGCGCCGGTTTTCGTCCACGCCAGAGAGCGTCATGCGCATGGTGGAAGACATCCAGCGCCAGACAAAGGGCGACGCGCGCATCAATACCGGTGTGGCCGTGCATTCATTGCGCGCCGCCAGCCCGGCTGCGCTGCATGAGCTCACAGGCGCAGCCAAAGCAGCCGGCCTGCCGGTGCATATCCATATCGCTGAGCAGACGCAGGAAGTCGATGACTGCCTGGAGCACACCGGCCAGCGCCCGATTGAATGGCTGCTCACCAACGCCGACGTCGATTCCCGCTGGAACCTGGTCCACGCCACCCATGCCACGCCTGCCGAGTTGCAAGGCGTGCAGGGCACAGGCGCCTCCATCGTGATTTGCCCCGCAACTGAAGCAAATCTGGGCGACGGCGTGTTTGATTTGCCGGCCTACGCGGCCGCCGGCGGCAAATGGTCCATAGGCTCAGACAGCCACGTCACCCGCAGCTGGCCCGAAGAGCTGCGCCTGCTCGAATATTCACAGCGCCTCACCCTGCGCCAGCGCAACATCGCAGCACGCATCCTGGGCCAGGAGAGCAGCGCCGCCGGCTTGTTTGAATCTGCGCTGGCGGGAGGTTTCACCGCTGCTGGCGAGACGCAGGGCGGCTTGGCGCCCGGCCATCGGGCGGATTTTGTGATGCTGGACACCGACTCGCCCGCGCTGCTGGGTGTGCCGGTTGATCACCTGCTGGATGCGCTGGTGTTTTCGAGCCCCAACGTCGCTTTTACCGAGGTGTATGTGGCGGGTATGGCCGTCACCGGGGAATACAAGGCCGCCGGGTCAGGAGCGGGTCGGCCAGGGGAGCGTTTTCGCCGCACCATGCAGGACCTCTGGCGCAGCTAGAGCACCCGCTGGTCCCGGCGTTGAGGAATTTCACCGAATATATGAGAAAAACCTCTTGGGGCCTTTGTAGTAGGGCGCAAGCAGCTATTAAAAATATAGCAAACTAATACCGGGCTCAGGTGTATGTCCACCGCACCGTCGCGTAGAGGGAAGCTGCTCAGCTGAATGCCGTCAGAACCTGGGCGGCGGCAGTTTTGATGAAGTGGCCAGCCCGGATTTTCCGGCCCAGTTCCTCCGCACCCTTGCCCAGTCTTTCGTAGTCGGCCTGGTTGAGGCCAGCGAACACCTCTTCCAGCTCATGAAGCGACGAGACCAGAATACCTGCGCCATGGGCGTCTATCAGCGGCGCAATGCAGGCGTGTCGCCACACCACTACCGGTAGACCCTGGCTGAGGTACAGGGAGGCCTTGTGAGGTGTATTGAATTTCAGGTAGGCCCCGTAGTCACCCGAACATCCATCAAGCGTGGCCCCATCCCAGACCAGGCCGAACGCCCCGTTAGCCTGGAACGGCGGGTAGTCCGGAGAAAAGGTGCCCCGGTACTGTATGTTTTCCTGGACGCCGAAGCCGGTGTCCAGGCCGGCGCCGTAAAGCTCGAAGTCCAGGCCGGCAAGTTCACCCAGCCGGTAGATAAAACCCGATTTGCCGGCGGACAGGTTGCCTGCATACACCAACCGTTTATGAAAGGTCTGCAGATCGGGCGCACGAGCGTCAACGGCGCCGGCTTCCGGTTCCGGGCAAAAATAATCCCAACAGTTCAGGGTAGCGGCGGGCTCCAGCCCGTAGCGTCTCAAGAGTTCGCTGACGGTGTCATTGAGGCTCAGAACATGCGTGAACTGCCTGAGCTCGTTGGCTTCTTTTTCAACGAGATCAAGACGGGGTGGGTCCATTCGGAGCCCTTCCAGGTCGTGAATGAATGCGACGGTGGGGATGTTTTTCCGCCGGGCTTTTTCCAGCACTGCGCGAGTCGGCAACTCGGGCGGAAACTGGCACCACAGCACATCGGTTTTCTGAAACCGCAGCCTGGCGTATGACAGGAAAAACGCGATCAACCGGCGCCAGTATTTGGATCGGCTGCCCGGGATGTTCTGAATGGAAAAACCGCTCTGCCGCAGGAAATGCGCTGTGTCCAGCCGTGCCTTGGGTCCGGCGTTCAACCGGTTTTTCTTGGTATCCAGCAACAGGATATGTTGAAACTCACCGGACATTTTTTAGTGTTCTAAGAGCGGCTCGACAAGGCAGGGCGGGAAATCAACGCCTCCCGGCGCACCCCGAGATGCGGTGGATGCCCTGGAGATGTAATGAGTCTGGTACCACCAACAGGAATCGAACCTGTATCTAGCGCTTAGGAGGCACTCGTTCTATCCATTGAACTATGGCGGCACTTCTCTTGGAGAAGCTGCAATTGTATTCGGTGACGAACGCCGCTTCTGCATACGCGCCGGCGCTTCAGTCGTAAGGCACCGTGAAGATCAAATCCACCGCACTTTGCTGGCCGGCCTGGGCGCGCACCGTGAAGCGTTGCGAGAGGTCGTAGAACACGTAGAGCGTGCCCAAGGCGCCAGTCACGGTCCGCTCATAGGCTGCATAGAAATTGCGCGAAAAGCGCTTGCCCAGGGTAACGGCGCCTTCGGTGGTGGTGCCGTCGGTGTTGCTGGAGGCGCCGCGGTACGACAACTCGTCCAGCCCTAGCGAGGCGGCCAGGCCGCCTGACATGCCGCCGCCCTTGCTGCCCAGCAGGGCCAGGGCGGCCTGCTGCAGCAGCGCGGCTTCGGCGCCACCCGAAGCCGACGAGCGGCCCACCACCAGCCACGAGAGTTTTTCGGCGTCGGGCAGCTCGGGTTGCGCGTACAGGCGCACGCGCGGCAGCAGGGCGGTGCCGGTAATTTGCACGCCGACGCGCTGCGTGAGGTTGGGGCGGATCGCCAGGATGTCGAGTGAAGGGTTGTCGATGGCGCCGGTAAAGCGCAGCATGCCTTGCTCCACATCCAGGCGCTGGCCGTAGGCGCGGTACTGGCCGCCTGCCGTGTTGATGGTGCCGTTGAGCCGGGGCTCGCGCAGCGTTTCACCGCTCAGGGCCAGTACGCCGCGCACCCGCGTGTCTATGCCCTTGCCCTGGATGCGGAAGTCGCGGCCCAGGTCGAGCTCCACTGCCAGTTTGACGGGGCGAGCGTCGCGGTCGGCGATTTCGTCGCTGGTCTGCGCGGGCGCCTTTTGGCCGGCCGCCGCGCCGCGGGTGGTGCGCACCACCACGTCGTCGCCAAGTTGCGGTGTGCCTTCGTCGGGCAGGATGATGCGGGCCTGGTCGACCACCAGCTTGCCGGTGAGTTCAGTCTGTTGTCCCTTGAGGCCGGCTTGCACCTCGCCCGAGACCGTCAGTTGCCGGTCGGTACGTATGCTGGCACGCAGGCGTTCGAGCCTGGCCGTGAGCTGCACCTGCGGCTTGCCTTCCACCCAGCCGGCTTCGCCTTGGGCGTTGATGACGCCGCCTGTGCCTTTGTCGCCCGCGCCCTGCAGCGTGAATTCGTTGATGCGCATGCGTGTGCCGTCGAGTTTGGCGCGCAAGCGGCCGTTGCCGAACTCGATGCCGTCCACCACCGAACGCAGCGCCAGGTCATTGGCCTGCAGGTCGCCGGCCAGTTGCGGCGCGGCGCGGGTACCGCTGATGGCGACGTCAGCGCCCAGCGAGCCGCGCAGCCGCCAGCCCGGCGGCGCCAACACTGACCACACACCAATGCGCGGCAGCTGCGCGCGCAACTGGCCGGCCAGCGGTGCATCGGCCGGCCAGAGCCAGCCACCGCCGGCCGTGGCGGGCGCGCGGGCCAGCCGTGTGCGGAGTTGGCCGTCTGCCGTGCCCGCGCGTTCGCTGTCCCAGCGCAGGGCCAGCGTGAGCGCTTCGCCTTCGCTGACCAGCGAGAGGCGCGCTTCCTTGACGCCGGCTGCCACGCGCGTCGACACGCCTTGCACGGTTTCGGCTTGCACGGTGATGTCGCCGCTGCTGCGAGCGAGGCTGGCTTTCAGGCGCAGCGTGTCACCCAGCGTGGCGTCCCAGTCGCCATCCAGCAGCAGAGTGCCGCCCAGGCCTGCGCCCGCCATTTGCGGGCCGGCCAGCAGTTCTATCCAGGCCAGCGGCAGGCCGCTGAGCTTGCCGGCGGTGATGATCTCACGGCCCGGCCGCCAGCGAACCGGCTGCCACGCCAGCGTGGCCTGCGAAGGTGCACTGGTGGATGCGCCCGAAGGCGGCGCGACCAGAAGGGCTTCTCCCGCGCCGCTTTCAAACAGGCCACCATTGCGCACAGGCGTCCACTTGAGCGGCACGGTGCTGCGGGTCTTGAGCTGCCAGGCGCCCTTGCCCAGCGTGGGGTCTTCCACGCTCACGCTGAGCTGCTTGACCAGGCCTTGCCATGCGGATTCAACGAGCGGGGCGTTCAGCACGGCACCGGTGTTGAGCCGCCCGCCTTCTGCTGCCAGCTGCAGGGTGTAGCGGCGCTGGCCTGCTTCCATGCGGCCTTGCGTGGCCAGCTGTGCCTGGCTCAGGCGGCCGGAGAGTGTGGCCTGGAAGGCGCGGATTTTCAGGGCCTCTGCGTTAGCGACTGGTGCTGTTCCCGCTGTGCTGGAAGTTGTCGCAGCGGCGGGCGCAGGCGTTGCCATGCGCCAGTCAAGCGACGGTAGGTCCAGCCGTGCCTGCAAGGCCGGATCTTGCCAGCCACCTTGCCAGCTGGCTTGCAGCTCAGCGTTGCCGCTCGCTGATGCGCTCTTCAATGATGCGGGCAGGCCGGGGAGTTTTTGCAGCCAGCGCAGGGCTTGCGCCATGTCGCGGCCGCGCAGGCTCAGGTCGCCTTTGCCGCTGGTTTTCCGCAGTTCCCCTTGCAGTTGAGCGTCCAGTCCGGGGGCTGTCAGTGTGAGTTTTCCCTTGCCGCCTTTTGCGCCGGGTTGGGCTTCGAGTTGGCCTGTCAGCTCGGCGTCGTCGGTGCGGATGCGCAGGGCCGACAACGCCAGCGTGCCGCCGGCCTGTTCGGCATTCCAGCTGCCGGTGGCGCTGACATCGCGCAGGCGCAGCTGGCCCAGCGGATTGCTCCGGGCGCTAGCGTCGCTGCGTGCTGCCTGCAAGTTCGCGTCGAAGCCTATGGCCGCGCCCTGGCTGCGGATGCCGGCTTTGCCGTCCAGCGGCAGCGGCGCCAGCTGACTGTGCAAGAGAGCCGGGTTGACGTGTTGGAGCGTCGCTTGCAGCTTCCAGGCGGATGCTGCAGGGGATGTGGCGGGCGCATCAGCCCACTCGCCGCTGGCCAGCAACTCGCCGCCGCCCAGCTGAGCCTTGAGCGTGCGCACCATGGCTGTGCCGCTGCGCCATTCGCCTTGAGTTTCCAGCCGATCCAGGGGCAGCTTGTGCTGGTCCCAGGGTCCGGGCAGGGCGTTGGCCAGTTGCAGTTGCAATTGCCAGGCGGATGTTGGTGAAGCGCTTGCCGGTGAACTTGCAGAGGGTGCAGGCCGCACGTTGGCGCTGCCCGTCAGCAAGGTTTGTGGGCCTTCGGGCCAGAAGGCCGCTACGTCCAAGTCGCGAAAATTCGCATCAGCTTGCGGCAGGGGTTGGGCGGCCCAGGGCATCACGCGTGCTGTGGCGGTTGCCTGCGGTTGCCGCTGTTTTTTGGGGGGTGATGTGGCGGAAGGCTGCGCGCTCATTTGCAGCTCGGCCTTCACCAGCAGTTCGGTGAGAGGGCCGCGGGCCGTGGCTTTGAAAGCCAGCGGCACGGGCGCTTTGGTGCCGGGAATCTGCGTGTCCAGCGCGCCTGCCAGGCTGGCATCAAGCTTCAAGGGGTGGTGTGACGACAAGGTCGCGCGCCCGTTGTAGCGGCCGTGCGCTACCTGCGCGCTCAGCAATTCCAGCTGGTGGTCTATGCCCTTGAACGCGTAGTTGCCCGTGATGGCGGAGGCTGAAAACGCCGCGCCGCCCGTCCATTGAAACTGTCCGATTGAAAACCCGTCAAGCACCACCGGCAGCGGCAAGCCCAGCGCTGAGGGCGGCACCGACGGTGTTGTTGAAGGCGGGCGCTGGTCGTTCACCTGCACGCTGGCCGCGGCCAGCCGGTTGACCTCAAGCGTGCCGTGCAGCAAGGACCAGGGCTGCCAGGCCAGGGTGATGTCCCTTACATCCACGCGCAGGCCATCCTGTTCCCACACCAACTGGTCGATATGGCCGCCTTCGCGCAGCGAACCCATGACGCGTTCGGCGCTGAGTGGCTGGGTTCGGGCTATCCAGGCCAGCGCGGTGGCCAGCGAGCCGTCGGTGCCGGCCCACCACCAGGCGCCTGTCGTGGCGGCTATGGCCAGCACCACCACGCTGCCGGTGGCCCATGCAATGGCGCGCAGCCAAAGACGTGGCGGGCGTGCCGGTTTGGGCACGGCAACGGGCGTGACGGGGGTATCAGGCGCGTCCATCAGAAAACAAATCCCACGCTGACGTGCAGGCGCAGTTGTTTGACTTTCACACCATAGGCCAGGTCAATCTGCAGCGGCCCGATAGGGCTTTTCCAGCGCACGCCGGTACCGACACCGACGGAGGGTTTCATGTCTTTGGGGTTGTCGGCCACGGCGCCCGCGTCGATGAAGAAAGTGTTCTCCCATTCGCTGGGCCGGCCGTCGCGCAGCATGGGGCGCTGGTATTCCACGCTGCCCACGGCCATGTAGCGACCCGGCCCAGTCACGCCGTTGTCCAGTTTGATACCGATGTCGCGGTAGCCGTAGCCGCGCACCGTGGTGTCGCCACCGGTGCGGAACAGCAGGGCACCGGGAATGCGCGCTGAGTCTTTTGCCAGCACGGCGCCGCCCTCGGCGCGCATGGCAATGCGACCCCGCTCCAGCGGCACAATGCCGAGCCAACGGCCCACGGCACGGGTGAGAGGCAGGTGCTGCGACCCCATGGTGCTGCCGGCGCCGAGTTCAAAGCCCAGGCCGTAGCCCTTGTTTGGGAAAGGCAGACTGTCGAAGTAACGCCCGGTCCAGACGTAGTTGGCCGTCAGGGCCGAGCCGTCGCCGATGTCGGCGGCGGAGCTGTTGATCTGGCCGCTGCCGCTTACGCTCGCCCTGTCGTATTGCAAATAGATGTTGCGGTCTATGCGTTCGCCGGCCTGCGTGCGGCCAAAGCGTAGGCGCCCGGAGCGGGTGACGAGCTCGTCGTCGTCGACACGTTCGCTGCGCGCCAGTGCCACCCAGCGCCAGCTGGCCTCATCGGGAATCGATGTCCACTCGGTCTGGGCGAAAGGGGATTTTTTTTCGAGTTGCAGTTTGGTGACGGCGCGCCAATTGGTGCCCGGCACTCGCAGGTGTGTGTGCTCAATCGAGGCACGCGGCCCGCTGTCGGTGGTAACGCCCACGCCCAGAATGACCTTCTGCAGTTTGGCTTCGCGCACCTGTACCTGGACGGGTGCTGCCTGGGGGTCGCTTTCGGGATCGACAAAGATATAAGCCGAATCGAAATAACCGCTGGAGGCCAGCCGCTGCTGCGCTTCGGTCAGCTGCCTCTGGTCGTACACGGCGCCGGCATTGAGGCGTGCCAGGCGCGGCACCAGCACCGGGTCGTAGCGCTCGACACCTGTGACCTGCATGGGGCCCAGGCGGTAGAGGGGGCCGGAGTCGAGCTTGAGGCTCAGGGCTACGCTGTGCTCCGGCGCGTCCACGTCGGCCAGGCTGCCCGCCAGCTTGCCGGCCGGGTAGCGGCGGGCTACCAGGTCGCGCAAGGCCTGTGTCTTGGCGCTGTCCCAGGCGTCCTGCGTAAAGCGTTGGCCCGTGGGCAGACGCCAGTCACGCTGGATTTCCGCGCGCTGGGCCTGTGCATCGGGGTCTGGGGATTCGGCAATATCGCCTGCAAAGTCGATGGCCACCGGCCCGACCCTCGTGGCCTGGCCCGGCTCCACCGCTACCACAATGGTCGGCCGCTGACCCGACCCCACTGCAGTACCGCCTTCGCGTGTGATGGTGATGGTTGGGCTGAAGTAGCCCAGCGTGCCCACCAGGTTGCGCACATTGCGCTCGGCCAGAACGATCAGGCGGGCCAGCTCAGCCTCGTCCAGGTCGGTCACGGCGCGGTAGCGCTGCAGCTCAAGGTGTCTTTCGAGCAGTTCCTTGACGGTCCCCGGCGCGCGCACGGCAATGTCGAAGGCGGTGACCTCGGGTTCGGCGCTGGTGGGGCCTGTGGCGCCTTGCGGGGTGGGTTCGGGCGTGACTTTTTGGGGCGGCGGCGGGGCGGGGGCGGTCTGCGTAACGCCGGACGGTGGCGTGGTTGTGCTGCTCATGGGCGCGGCTGTTTGCGCGGCGGCCAGCGGCGCGAGGAGCATCGCAAAGAGGGCGAAAGCAGGGATGAAGCCGGCGTTTGTAGGCAATCCTGCCGGAGTGGCCGTCCGTGCGCAATGGGTACTTGGATGGGTCACGAAGGCAGTTTACTTGAGCGCCCCAGCGCTCAGGCGTAGGAGGCGAACGCTACTTCGAGAGCATTCGCATGGCCTCTTCGAGGCCCTTGATGGTCAGGGGGTACATGCGCTGGTTCACCAGTTGCTGGATCACGCTGATGCTCTGGCGGTATTGCCAGACACCCTGCGGCTCGGGGTTGATCCAGGCGAACTTGGGAAATGCGTTGGTCAGGCGCTGCATCCATTCGGCGCCGGCTTCTTCGTTGTTGTATTCCACACTGCCGCCCGGCTGCAGGATTTCGTAAGGGCTCATGGTCGCGTCGCCGACGAAGATGAGTTTGTAGTCCTTGTTGTACTTGCGGATGATGTCCCAGGTCGGGAATTTCTCGCTGAAGCGGCGGCGGTTGTTCTTCCACATGAAGTCATAGACGCAGTTGTGGAAGTAATAAAACTCCAGGTGCTTGAACTCGGCTTTGACGGCCGAGAACATTTCTTCAACACGGTGGATGTGCTCGTCCATGGTGCCGCCCACGTCCATCAGCAGCAGCACCTTCACGTTGTTGTGGCGCTCGGGCACCATCTTGATGTCCAGCCAGCCGGCATTGGCCGCGGTGGAGCGTATGGTGTCGTCCAGGTCCAGCTCTTCCACATTGCCCTGGCGCGCGAACTTGCGCAGGCGGCGCAGCGCGACCTTGATGTTGCGCGTGCCCAGCTCCTGCGTGTCGTCGTAGTCCTTGTAGGCGCGCTGGTCCCAGACTTTCACTGCGCTCTTGTTGCGGCTTTTTTCCTGGCCAATGCGTATGCCTTGCGGGTTGAAGCCGTTGGCGCCAAAGGGCGAGGTGCCGCCTGTGCCTATCCATTTGCTGCCGCCTTCGTGGCGTTCCTTCTGTTCTTCAAAACGTTTTTTGAGCGTTTCCATGAGTTCGTCCCAGCCCATCTTTTCGATCTTGGCTTTCTCTTCGGGACTGAGCTCCAGCTCGAGGTTTTTGCGCAGCCATTCGAGCGGGATGTCCTTGGTGAAGTCAGCCAGCATCTCCACGCCCTTGAAGTAGGCAGAAAAGGCGCGGTCAAACTTGTCGTAGTTTTTCTCGTCTTTCACCAGCACCGTGCGGCTGAGGTAATAGAAGTCATCGATCTTCCATGCGCCTTCGCCGTCATGGGCGTCGAGCTTGTCGCTGTTTGGGCCGACGACGCCGACCTGTAGCGCCTCGAGCAGCATCAGGTATTCCTTGACGGAGACCGGTAACTTGGCCGAACGCAGGGTGTAGAAGAAATCGATCAGCATGGAAAACTCCTAGGGCCTGTTAACGCTATTTATGCAAGATGCGTTGCGACTCAAAAAGGCCTTGAGCAAGGCGCAAAACGCAGGCGGGGTAGACCCCGTCAAGGCTTTGCAACGCCGCGCAAGGCCTTTTTGATCGCAACCCGGAGGGAATGAGGTTAAAACGGCGCCACTCCGCGTTGCGCTCCTAGCGCAGACGCCCGGTCTGGGCGTCGTCGCACGCCTTGATTGGCGCCGTTTTAACCTCATTCGCATTTGCATAAATAGCGTTAACAGGCCCTGGGCGCGCGCCTCAGGCTCTTGGCTTGTCGAGCAGGTACAGCAGTTGTGCTTTCACCTCGGGCCATTCGCCGGCAGCCAGGCTGTACATCACAGTGTCGCGTATGGTGCCGTCGCGGCGCAGCGCATGGCCGCGCAGCACGCCGTCCTTGCGGGCTCCCAGGCGCTCGATGGCGCGCTGGGACGCATAGTTGAAGTTGTCGGTGCGCCAGCCGACCACGTTGCAGTCCAGCGTGTCGAAGGCGTGGCTCAGCATCAGCAGCTTGCAGGTGGTATTGACATGAGTGCGCTGGCAGCGCGCGGCGTACCAGGTGTAGCCAATCTCGACGCGCTTGAGGCTGGGCACGATGTCGTGGTAGCTGGTGGAGCCCAGCACTTCGCCGGTGGCCGCGTCGGTTACGGCAAAAGCGAAACGGTTGCCCGTCGCCAGCGCGGTTTCAATATAGTCGAGCGTCTCATGAGGTTCAGGCACGGAGGTGATGCGCAGCTTCCAGAGTTCGCCGTCGGCGGCTGCGGCCTTGAGGCCTGCTTCGTGTGCCAGCGTGAGCGGAACTAGCTTGACGCCGCGCGTCGTGAGGGTGACGGGTTCTACGAAGGCCATCCGGCAATCCTTTTCATATTTAGCGTGTTCACGTGGACCGCAGCGTGGCGCAGGCTGTGGCGGCCTGGCCGCGCGGATTGTCCCGGCACAGCTTGTTCAGTTCATTTCTGGCGCCGGTGTGGCCGGCATGGGCCGCGCGCACCAGCAGCTCTACGGCATGCCAGGGAACGTCTGCAACAGGGCGGTGCGGCGGCACCGGCCGCGCGGCGGCAGCCTTCTCGGATTCGATCGAGGCCTTGGCGCGCAGACGCGGCGGCCCGGCGGCGGGCCGGCCTTCCAGCAGCTTCACGTAGTCGTGGACCATCAGGTCGGCGTCCGTCGCCGTCAGCTGCTTGCGCGGGAACGACAGCCAGGAGCGTGTACCGGCGTCAGGCACATCGCTGAGTTTTCGGCCCGGCGCCGTCAGCATGGCGGCGACGTCGTCGGGCACGGCCTTGCCCAGGCCTGATGCGCGCGACAGTTCGTCGGCACTCATCGCGCCGGTCGCCGCGTTGCGTTCGGCGGCACCGGCTGCGGCAGCGACGTCGCCCGCGCCGAGCTCCGCCGCGCCGGCGGCTTTGGCTGCCTTCGCCGCCGCATTGGCGCCCTGCGTTACCTCAACTGCGCCAGCCACGCCCGCTGCGCCAGCGGCGCCTTTACCCGCAGCACCTGCCGCACCGGCAGCGCCTTTGCCGGCAGTGGAGCCCACCTTGCCGAGGAGGCCCCAGAAGGCATATGACGGGGCGGGGAGCAGTGTCAGGGCCAGCAATGCGGCCAGGCAACTGCTGTGCAGGGCTGCGCGGTGGAAGGGGGCGGTTGAGCGTTGCATGGGCGTATCCCAGTCAGGTGTGTGCGGTCAATCGGCTTTCTTGCGGCGGCGCCAGGCCCGTGCAAGTTGCAAGCCGCCGCCGCCGCCCAAGCCCACCAGCACGATGCCGGCGATGGCGCTGTTGCCGTAGCCGGCTTCAAAAATATCGAAGCCGAGCAGATGGCCGGCCCAAAAACCAAGGAGCGCACCGCCGACAAAGCCCACCGCGTCTGAAATACCCTCGATCAACAGTGATTTTTGGTTCATATGAGTTAGCTCTAACTGACAACAATAATTTTGCGGATTGGCTGCAGAGTCTTTGGATCCAGCTCATCAAGAACTGCGGGGGCTAGTTCTGTGATGTACATGTTGTTTAACGATTGTTGCGCTGCATGAAAACCAGTTTCTCGAACAAGGTCACGTCCTGCTCGTTCTTGAGCAGCGCGCCCACCAGCGGCGGTACGGCGACCTTGTCGTCCTTGCTTTGCAGGGCGTCCAGCGGGATGTCTTCGGCGACCAGCAGTTTGAGCCAGTCCAGCAACTCGGAAGTCGACGGTTTCTTCTTCAGGCCAGGCAGGTTGCGTACGTCGTAAAAAGTCTTCATGGCCGCAGTCAGCAACTCTTTCTTCAAGTCGGGGAAATGCACGTCCACGATCTGCTTCATGGTGTCGGCGTCGGGGAACTTGATGTAGTGGAAGAAGCAGCGGCGCAAAAATGCGTCGGGCAGCTCTTTTTCGTTGTTGGAGGTGATGAACACCAGCGGCCGGTGCTTGGCCTTGATGAGCTCACGTGTTTCGTACACGTAGAACTCCATGCGGTCAATTTCGCGCAGCAGGTCGTTCGGGAACTCGATGTCGGCTTTGTCAATCTCGTCAATCAGCAGCGCGACCGGCGTTTCCGAGGTAAAAGCTTGCCACAGCACGCCCTTGACGATGTAGTTGTGGATGTCCTTGACCTTTTCGCCGCCGTCCACGGTCGACAATTGCGAGTCGCGCAGGCGCGACACCGCGTCGTATTCGTACAGGCCCTGCTGCGCCTTGGTGGTGGACTTGATGTGCCATTGCAACAGCGGCAAGTTGAGCGCTTCGGCCACTTCCTCGGCCAGCATGGTCTTGCCGGTGCCCGGCTCACCCTTCACGAGCAGCGGCTTTTTCAGGGCTGCGGCTGCATTCACGGCCAGCATCAGGTCCTGGGTGGCGACATAGTTCTTGGAACCTAGAAATTTCATGTTCTTGGGGGGAGGAGGTGAAAATTGAAAGGGCGTTTGCACGGGTTGCCGGCAAGGGGTGCCTGGCCACGGCAGGCCCAGATATAATCCAAGGTTGTTTTATACGATGAATTCCCACCTGATTGTGCGCGCAAAATGAATAAGCTGTTCACCACGATATTCGCCGTAACTGTCTCTTGCGTGACGGTTGCAAGCCTTGCCCAGGAGATCAAGGGCGATGCCAAAGCCGGCGAAACCAAGAATGCCATGTGCATCGGTTGCCATGGCATCAAGGGCTACCAGGCCTCTTTCCCCGAGGTTTATAAGGTCCCGATGATTTCAGGCCAGGGCGCCAAATACATCGTCGCCGCGCTCAACGAATACAAAAAAGGTGACCGCAAACATCCCACCATGCGCGCCATTGCCGATTCGCTGACCGACCAGGACATCGCCGACCTCGCCGCGCACTACAGTGCTGACGGTGTGGTGGCCGGCGCCGCAGAGCTGCCGGCCAAGCCGGCCAAAGAACCAAGCGCGGAAGTCCAGGCCCTGTTGAACAAGGCCAACTGCGCGTCTTGCCATGGCGCCAACTTCAGCAAGCCGATTGATCCGGCCTATCCCAAGATTGGTGGGCAGCATGCTGACTACCTGTTCGTGGCGCTCAAGGCCTACAAGACAGAAAACAACCCCAAGGTTGGCCGCGGCAATGCCATCATGTCCGGCATGGCCAAGCAGTACACCAATGTTGAGCTGAAGCAATTGGCCAACTACCTGTCGTCGGTAGACGGTGACCTGAAGACCATTCCGCAGAAGAAATTCCGCTGATCCGGAAATTTTTCGCTCAATAAAAAAGCCGCTGTCTCAGCGGCTTTTTTTTTATCTCGGCTTCCCCGTTTTCACCAGCATGAGCCGCGGATCCGGCTGTGCCGGGCCGCAGGGCGGTCGGCCCCCTTTCGTGATGAAAGGGGCAGGGAGAAAGGCCGCAGGCCACACGAAGTGAGCGACCGTGGGGGCTAGTCTCTTGTTGCCCTGCGCTGCACGCAGTCGATGTAGGCCGCGCCGTCGGGCGGGCGTCCGGCTCGTTGGCTTTCCCAGACCATCTGCCCCAGGCAGTCCATGGTTTCGTGGTGTGCATCGTGCAGCGAGTTGCGTTTGGCCGTCAGCAGCTCGACGGCCTGGCGAATGCCGCGCGGCTGGTCGATGGAGCATTGCTCGCTGATCGACAAATGCATGGACAGGTGCAAAAAGGGGTTGGTCTTGCCCGCTTCCACGTCATACATTTTTTCGAGCGCACTGTCGGCGTCGGCAAAGTCCGCATGGTATTCGGGATGCTCTTCGATCCACTGGCTTGCTATGGTTTCGATAGCTTCCATCGGTTGACCGGCGTGGGCTTTGGCATAAACAGAGCAAAAAAACCGGCGTACGTCGGCTTGAGAGGGCGTGAACATGGTGAAAGGTTATCACGCAGGCCGTTCCCGTTGCCGGCGTGATGGTTTACTTATCAGCGCTTGGGCCACAGCGCTCGCGGGTTGCGTCCTACAGACAGTTTTCCTGCTCCTGCCTACATTACGAGGCACGGTGGCGCAGTTCCGGGGTAAGGCCATTCCACAACCATCCACAAGCCCGGCGAGGAGATTTCACATGAACGCAGCACGTATCACAGGCATTGTCCTGATCGTTTTGGGCCTGGCCGGTTTCTTCACCGGCGGCTTCAGTTTCACCAAAGACACGACCGCCGCCAAGCTCGGCCCCATACAGCTGACCGTGAAAGAAAAAGAGTCGGTCAACATTCCCCAGTGGCTCAGCCTGGGCGCAATCGTCTTGGGCGCCGTCGTACTCGTCGTTGGGTTTAAAAAGTCGTAGCCACCGCACTCCGTCTCACACCAGCAGGGGCCGCGGAACCGGCTTTGCCGGGCCGCAGGCGCCGCCCCCTCGAGGGGGGAACAAGCTACACGCAGTGAGCTTGGACGGGGGTGTGTCTAGATCAACATGCGCGAGATTGCCTGTGCCGCCGCCAGCAGTTGCGGCAGCATCGTTTCCTGCATGGCTTTGGCGCTGGTGCGGTTGGCCTGGCCGCTGATATTGAGCGCCGCCACTGTTTGGCCAGCCCTGTTGGTGATGGGCGCCGCCATCGACACCAAACCTTCCTCCAGCTCCTGATTCACCAGCGACCACCCCTGCTTGCGGGCTTGCGCGACCTTGGCCATCAGCTCCTTGATGTCGGTCACGGTGTACTTGGTGCGCGCCGTCAGCTCTGAGGCCTGCAGGCATTTCATGATTTCGGCCTCAGGCAGGGCCGACAGCAGCATCCGCCCCATCGACGTGCAGTAAGCCGGCAGGCGCGAGCCCACGCCCAGGCTGATGCTCATGATCTTGTGCGTCGGCACACGCAGCACGTAGACGATGTCCGTGCCGTCCAGCGCCGCGGCCGAACACGACTCCTTGACCTCTGCAACCAGCGCTTCCATCACCGGCTCAGCCAGGTTCCAGATCGGCATCGAGGAGAGATAGGCAAAGCCCAGGTCCAGGATGCGCGGCGTGAGGCTGAACAGCTTGCCGTCGTTGTGCACGTAGCCCAGCGTCTCCAGCGTCAGCAAAATGCGGCGGGCGCCCGCACGGCTCAAGCCACTGCGTCCCGCCACTTCGGTCAGCGTTTGCCGCGGTGCTTCGGTGTTGAACGAGCGTATAACCTCCAGCCCGCGCGCAAACGACTGGACGTAGGCGTCTCCGGGCTTCGGACCGGCAATGGGCGTGGATGCGGCGTTTGCCATGGTGATCAAAATCTCCTAGAATTCATTATACGAACTCTTGTTCTTATGTCGAACAATATTTAAGCGGTGGCTCGATGATTTCTGCAGGCCACCCGCAGCTGGAGACTTTTGAATGATCAACAAAATTGCCGCCTCCGTCGCCGATGCGCTGGCAGAGGTGAAAGACGGCTCAACCGTGCTGATTGGCGGCTTCGGCACCGCCGGTATCCCCAACGAGCTGATCGATGGCCTGATTGAGCAGGGCGCCAAAGACCTGACGGTGGTGAACAACAACGCCGGCAACGCCGAGACAGGCCTTGCGGCTCTACTCAAGGCCGGGCGCGTACGCAAGATCATCTGCAGCTTTCCGCGCCAGGCTGACAGCCAGGTGTTTGACGGCTTGTACCGCAGCGGCAAGCTCGAGCTGGAACTCGTGCCGCAAGGCAACCTGGCCGAGCGCATACGCGCCGCGGGCGCCGGCATAGGCGCCTTCTTCTGCCCCACGGGTTACGGCACCGAGCTGGCGCGCAACGCCGACGGCAGCGCCAAGGAAACCCGCGAAATCAACGGCAAGCAATACGTGCTTGAGATGCCGATCCGCGGTGACGTGGCCCTTATCAAGGCTGAGCGCGGCGACCGTTGGGGCAACCTCACCTACCGCATGGCCGCACGCAACTTTGGCCCGGTGATGGCGACCGCGTCGGAAAAGACGATTGCCACCGTGCACGACATCGTCGAACTCGGCGCATTGGATCCTGAAGCCGTTGTGACGCCCGGCATCTTCGTGCATCACATTGTCAAAATCCCCCGCACCGCCACCCAGGCTGGCGGCTTCAAAAAGGCGGCATGACCATGACGTACCAACGCCGAACCAAAGACCAGCTTGCAGCCCGTGTCGCACAGGACATTTTTGACGGGGCCGTCGTCAACCTCGGCATCGGCCAGCCCACGCTGGTAGCCAACCATTTGCCGGCCGGGCGCGAGGTTATTCTCCAAAGCGAAAACGGCATTCTCGGCATGGGACCTGCGCCTGCCGAAGGCGAGGAAGACTATGACCTGATCAACGCCGGCAAGCAGCCGGTGACGCTGCTCAAGGGTGGCTCCTTCTTCCACCATGCCGACAGTTTCGCGATGATGCGCGGGGGCCACCTCGACATCTGCGTACTGGGCGCGTTTCAGGTCTCGGCCACGGGCGACCTGGCCAACTGGAGCACCGGCGAGCCAGGCGCGATTCCCGCAGTAGGTGGCGCCATGGACCTGGCCATAGGCGCGCGGCAAACCTGGGTGATGATGGATTTGCTGACCAAGCAGGGCGCCAGCAAGCTGGTGCAGCAATGCACTTATCCTCTGACCGGCATCGCCTGCGTCAAGCGCGTGTACTCCGACATCGCAACGCTTGAGTGCACACCGCAGGGCCTGAAGCTGATCGACACCGTCGAAGGCCTCACCCACGCCGAACTTGAAAAACTGGTGGGCCTGCCGATTGCGGCCGCCTGATCTCACTTCACTCAACGCACACACACCATGACTCAAGCTTTCATCTGCGACGCCATCCGCACCCCCTTCGGCCGCTACGGCGGTGCCCTCAGCAGCGTGCGCACCGACGACCTGGGCGCGATCCCGATCAAGGCGCTGATGGCGCGTAACCCGAACGTGGATTGGCAGGCCGTCACGGATGTGCTCTACGGCTGCGCCAACCAGGCCGGTGAGGACAACCGCAATGTGGCGCGCATGGCCGCCTTGCTGGCGGGCCTGCCCATGGACGTGCCGGGCTCTACCATCAACCGCCTGTGCGGCTCGGGCCTGGATGCCTTGGGCAGTGCCGCACGTGCCATCAAGTCGGGCGAAGCCACCCTGATGATCGCCGGCGGCGTTGAGAGCATGAGCCGCGCGCCCTTTGTGATGCCCAAGGCCGAGAGCGCCTTCAGCCGCGCCAATGCGGTGTATGACACCACCATTGGCTGGCGCTTCATCAACAAGTTGATGAAGGAAAAATACGGTGTCGATGCCATGCCCGAGACTGCCGAGAACGTGGCAACCGATTACAAGATCAGCCGCGAAGACCAGGACAAAATGGCGCTGGCCAGCCAGCTCAAGGCCGTGGCTGCGCAAAAGGCAGGCTATTTCGACGCTGAAATCACGCCCGTGACGATTGCGCAGAAAAAGGGCGACCCGATTGTGGTGGGCAAAGACGAGCACCCGCGCGAAACCTCGCTCGAAGCGCTGGCCAGGCTCAAGGGCGTGGTGCGGCCGGACGGCACAGTGACCGCAGGCAACGCCAGCGGCGTGAATGACGGTGCCTGCGCGCTGCTGCTGGCCGACGAGGCCACGGCCGCCAAAAATGGCCTCACGCCGAAAGCGCGTGTGGTCGGCATGGCCACAGCCGGCGTAGCGCCGCGCATCATGGGCATTGGCCCCGCGCCGGCCACGCAAAAAGTGCTGGCGCTCACCGGCCTGAAGATCGAACAGATGGACGTGATCGAGCTCAACGAAGCCTTCGCCGCGCAAGGGCTGGCCGTACTGCGCATGCTGGGCGTGCGGGACGACGATCCGCGCGTCAACCCCAACGGCGGTGCGATAGCGTTGGGCCATCCGCTGGGGGCTTCGGGAGCGCGGCTGGCCACCACGGCCGTCAACCAGTTGCACAAGGGCGGTGGCCGTTACGCGCTGGCGACCATGTGCATCGGCGTAGGGCAGGGCATCGCGGTGATTCTGGAGCGTGTCTAGCCCAGACCGTGACTGGGCATTCCCTCGCGTGCGGGGCGCCTGAGGCAATCGCCATTGCATGGACGGCCTGTGGTGAAATACATCCCTGGTCCCGGTTTGCTATTGTTTTAATAGCTGCTTGCGCCCGTCCCTTCTGGGTAACCGATGCTTTTCACATAAATCCATGGCTTTTCCGCTGATCACCGACGCCTTCTTCTATGCCGTGGCAATTCCCGCCGTGCTGATGCTGGGCATCAGCAAAAGTGGTTTTGGGGCCGGCTTCGGGTCTCTTGCGGTTCCCGTCATGGCGCTGGCCGTCACCGTGCCGCAGGCCGCCGCCATCCTGATGCCGGTGCTGCTGCTGATGGACTTGCTGGGGCTGGCGGCTTTTCGCCGGGACTTCGATGTGAAGTTTCTGAAATTCCTGATTCCTTTTGGTTTGGTGGGAACCGTGGTGGGGGCGCTGTTGTTCAAGGTGCTGGACGCCCGGGTCGTAGCCGGGGTGGTGGGAATATTCACCTTGTTGTTTTTGGCGCAGCGCCTGTTGTTCCCGCCCCGGCCTGACAGCCCGCCGCCGCCGAAGTGGCTGGGCGCCATCCTGACGGTGACCTCGGGCTTCACGAGCTTTGTGTCGCACGCAGGCGGGCCGCCCCTGAGCGCCTATGTGATTCCCATGCGCCTGAGCCCGGTGAAGTTCACGGCCACCATGGCCGCCTTCTTTTTTGTCATCAACCTTTCCAAGTGGATTCCGTATGCCTGGCTGGGCCTGCTTGACCTGCGCAACATGGCGACTTCGCTGGTTTTGCTGCCGCTGGCGCCGCTGGGCGTGTGGATAGGCGTGCGCATGGCCCGGAGCATCAGCCAGGTGCTTTTCTACCGTCTGCTGTATGTCGGCATGCTGCTGACCGGGTGCAAACTGCTTTGGGATGCTTTTCGTTAAAAAGGCATGAAGCAGGCGGCGCAGATTCTGATGCCGCCCTCCAATTGCTTTACCGGTATTTACCTTTCCCGTCTACTGCAGCCCGTGAAACCCGGCGTATCCGCCGGGTTCTTGCGGGGAACCCGGGAATTTCACCGGCCTCTTCACTGCGAATTTCTGTGAGAATCGCTGCCATGAGAACAAGAAGCGCGCACCGCGGCTAACGCCCTTCATGACCACCGTCGTTTTTGCAGATCTTGTGGGCAGCACCAGCATGTTCGAACGGCTGGGCGATGAAACGGCATCGCACTTCGTGACCCAGCTCATCGGCGTACTGAGCCAGGTTTTCCAGCAACACCAGGGGCGCGTGGTCAAGTTGCTGGGCGATGGCCTCTTTGTGGTTTTTCCCAACGAGGGCGACGCGCTGTCGGCCTGCATCAGCATCCAGAAGCGCCTTCAGGAAAAACCGATCAAGCCGGGCGGCAGCGGCACCCCGGTACAGATGCAGATGGGTATCGAGTCGGGTGAAGTGGTTGAAATCGACGGCGACTGTTTCGGTGACACCGTCAATTCCGCTGCCCGGCTCGCAGACCTTGCGGGTGCCGCCCAGATCCTCACGACCGAAAACGTCTGGACCGCCCTGTTGCCCGCCCAAAGGGCATCCCTGCGCAGCATGGGCCCCATGTACCTTCGCGGCAGGGCCGAAGCCAGCCACGTTTACCGTGTGGAATGGCAGGCCGGTCGCGACGAGGACGCCACCATGGCCGGGCGCTCGATGTTCTCTTCACCCAGCCAGGCCTTCCTGGAGCTTAGTTTTGCGGAACAGACCGTCAGGCTGGATTCGAAAAGCAGCAAGCTGGCGCTGGGCCGGGCCGCCGATGCGGCGCTGACCTTGAACGACCCCCGTGTTTCGCGCATGCATGCCACCCTCGAATGGCGTGGCGGGCATTTTGTATTGACGGACGCTTCCAGCTACGGCACCTGGGTGTACCTGGGCAACCAGAGTGAGGCGGTGGTGCTGCGGCGCACCGAGTGCTACCTGGTTGGCAGCGGCCAGATCGTGCCTGGCTGCGAGCGTACCGACGAAAATGCCCCGCTTGTCACGTTTTCCATCAGGACCTGATCCGCGGAGGAGGGCGTATTCCGGACCTTTTTCGCTGCATGATGCAGGCTAGAATCGTTTTTTGTTTCAAGACGTAGGCGTGCCCCTCAGGCCCGCAGCACGGTTTCCGCCAGTTACGTCCATTTCAATTCCCTCATGAGTCTCAAGAAACTTGGCCGTTACGATCTCATCCGCGTCCTCGGCAAGGGGGCGATGGGGCTGGTGTATGAGGGGCGGGATCCCAACCTTGACCGTCGCGTGGCCATCAAGACCATCAAGGTCGAAAATCTGTCGGAAGAGGCCGCCGCAGAGTACGAAGTGCGTTTTCGCACCGAGGCCCGGTCTGCGGCGCGCCTGCAGCATCCCCACATCGTCAGCGTTTATGACTCCGACCGTGACGGCGACATTGCCTTCCTGGTCATGGAATTCGTCGACGGCGACGACCTCAAGCACCACCTCGACAAGGGCCACCTCTACACCCTGGAGCAAACCCTGGGCATCATGGGCGACCTGCTTTCGGCGCTGGATTACGCGCACAGGCAAAGCATCGTCCACCGCGACATCAAACCGGCCAACCTGCTGATCGAGACGAGCGGGCGTGTCAAGCTCACCGACTTCGGTGTGGCGCGCATCCAGGATTCCGGCGAAGCGACCCGTACGCAGGGTTCCATGGTCGGAACGCTGAAATACATGTCGCCCGAGCAGGTGCAGGGCCGGCCGATTGATGCCCGCGCAGACCTGTTTGCTGCCGGCATCGTGCTGTATCAGTTACTTACCGGGAAGCGGCCGTTTGACGGTGACACCGACTTCGCCACCATCCAGCAGATCGTCGGGCATACCCCGGTCATGCCGGGTGCGTTCAATGCCCGATTGCCCGCTGCGCTGGATGCCGTGGTGGCCAAGGCCCTGGCCAAATCGCGCGACCAGCGGTATGCCAGCGCGCAGGAGTTCCTTGCCGCGCTGCAGGCCGCTGCACGCGAGGCGCCCGATATCTCGGTGGTTCCGGCCGCCGTGGCGCCCGGGCCCGGCAGCAATTCAACCTGGACTTCCACCATGCTGTCCGGCGAAGCGCTGGTTGACCAGCCGTCGGGCACCAGCGCCAACATCTCGGTCGTGACGCAGGAGCTCGAGCTCGTCTACTGGAAAGACATCAAGGAGTCCATGGATGTGGAAGACATCCAGGGCTTTTTGGCCAAGTTCCCGTCGGGTATCTATGCCGACCTGGCGCGCCGCCGCCTCAAAAAACTCGGCGTGCCTGGCGCAGACGACTCGGACATCGGCCGGCGCCTGGGTACAGGAACGCTGATTGTTCCGCGTCCCGACACACAACCAGCGCCGCCGGCCCCTCCAGCGCCGGCCAGCGTATCCGCCTCCGGCACCGACACCGATATGGCCTGGAAGGCCCTGGAAGAGGCGGCGGCCAAGGCGCCTTTGCCGCCTCATGTGCCGGCGAAACCCGCCGCCGATGACCCGGATGCCACGCGCCTGGGGACACCGGTGGTCGCTGCGGCTCAACCGGACCCCGAAGCGCATGACGCATCCACCGACTGGCCGGAGACCGTGTTCAGCGATGCAGCCGTGAGCCCGGCAACATCAGAGTCGGCCAGCGGGCGCTCAAAGCAAGGTGCGGCTGCAATTCCCGCCAAGAGCCCAGCCGCGAATACCCACGACGCCGCACGGCCGCCGATAAAGTCAAAATCGGCACGGCGGCGCAGTCCCCTGGCGTCGCCTGGAGTCGCAACGACACCCGCAAAGGCAGCTTCACCTGCACCCGCCTACCGCTACCTTGTGTGGGGTCTGGCGGGCCTGGTGGCACTGGCCGTGATTGGCCTTGGATGGAAATCCCTTTCAGGCCGCGGGGCCCCTGTCGCCCCGTCTGCCACATCGGCGAATATACCGGCGAATATAGCGGCCAAGGCAGCGCCCGGCGCGGCGGTGGCGACGCCGGCAGCTTCCACTTCGCCCGTGGTGTCTGCGGCGCCTGCTGCAGCTGCACCCGCAGTGCAAGCTGCGCAGGCCCAGCCTGCGGCTTCGGCTGCCTCCTCTTCCGTGGCGCGGGCACCTCTGTCTGCGGCCTCCAGGGCGGCGCTTGCGGCTGCGGCCGCCGCCCGAAAGGCTGCATTGGAAAAAGAACGGCAGGCCAAACAGGTTCAGCCCAAATCCGTTGCTACCCCTTCCCCTGCGGCGACTGACCACTCTGCCACACCGGCACCGCAGGCGGTGGCCGGCAATCCGCGGCAGGCCTGTGAAGGGCGCATCCTCCTCGGTTTTCAGATCTGCATGTCTGAGCAGTGTGCCAAGCCGGGCTTCGCCCAGCACCCGGTATGTGTGGAACGGCGGGCCATGGAGCAGCGGCGGCGCGAGGATCAGTCGAACCGGTAGGCCGCCGACGGCTTCATTTCTTTTGCTATAAAAAAGATAGCTGCTGGCGCCCGTTGATAAAGGGCTGAAGCGGCATTTTATTCAGATTCCTGGCCCTGCCAGGCAACTGGCCGGCGCTGCGCCTGTTGCTGGCGTTCCTGGGCCAGCTGTTCTTCCAGCTGCAGGCGTCCCTGTGTGGCTACGGCAATGACCTTGGTGCGGTCCTTGCGATGCGGGTACATGCGTTCGAACAGCTCCAGGTTGTGCCGGCGAAAGCGCATTGCCGCCTGGCGCGCTTCGTGCGGCGGCTGGCCCAGCAGCTCCAGCACCGTGCGCGCGCTGCGCAGGCTGGACTCGAACACCTCACGTTCCACCTGCATCACGCCGCGGTCACGCAGCGCGTTCCAGTGTGTCACGTCGCGCGCGCGGGCAACGATCTGCATTTGCGGAAAATGCTCGCGCGCCAGGTCGACAATCTTGAGCGACTGCTCCATGTCGTCAACCGACAGCACCAGGATTTTGGCCGTGGCCGCGCCGGCAGTGCGCAGCAGGTCCAGCCGCGTCGCATCGCCGTAAAACACCCGGTAGCCGAACGCCCTCACGGTTTCGACCATTTCTGCGTCGTGGTCCAGCACGGTGGCCGGAATGCCCTGGGCCAGCAGCATGCGGCCGATGATCTGGCCGTAGCGGCCAAAACCGGCAATGATGATCGGCGCCTCCTGCTGCTCGGAAATCTCTTCGAGTTGCGGCGTGTCGCAGCCGGCCCAGCGCGGCAGCAGCAGCTTGTCGACGGCCACCAGCAGCAGCGGGCTCAGCAGCATCGACAGCGCCACCGCGCCTATCAGCAGTGAGGCGATCTCAGCGGAAAACACATGCGCCCCGGCGGCTGCCTGGAACACCACGAAGGCGAACTCGCCGCCCTGCGCCAGCAGCACCGCGAACACCGGGCGTTCCTGGAAAGGCAGCTTCATGAGGCGCGCCAGGCCGTAGATCACCACCAGTTTCAGGCCGAGGAAGCCCACCAGGATGGCGGCCATCAACCCGGGCGATTTCCAGAGCACGCCGAAGTCGATGCTCATGCCGACAGCAATGAAGAAGAGGCCCAGCAGCAGGCCCTTGAAAGGCTCGATATCGGTCTCGAGTTCGCGGCGGTATTCACTTTCCGCCAGCAGCACACCCGCCAGAAAAGCGCCCAGGGCCATCGACAGGCCGACGAACTGCATCAGAGCCGCAATGCCCACCACCAGCAGCAGCGAGGCTGCGGTGAAAATTTCGGGTGTGCCGCTGTTGGCGATCCAGCGCAGCAGGGGCCGCAGCAGCAGGCGGCCGCCCATGATGATGCCGGCGATGGCTGCTACGATTTTGATAGCTTCCAGCGCACGGCTGGTGTGCGCTACAGCTTCATTTTCTCCACCGATTGCACCCAGCAGGGGCAACAGCGCGAGAATCGGGATGGCCGCCACGTCCTGGAACAGCAGGATGGAAAACCCCGCCTGGCCGCTCGATGTCGGCATCAGGTGGCGCTCGCCGATGGCCTGCAGCGCGATGGCGGTGGACGACAGCGCCAGCCCGAGGCCGGCCACCAGCGCTATTTGCCAGCTCACGCCAAATGCCATCGCGACGCCCGTGAGCAGGGCGGCGCAGCCCAGCACCTGGGCACTGCCCCAGCCGAAGATGGGCCGGCGCAAATTCCACAGGCGTTTGGGCTCCAGCTCCAGCCCCACCAGGAACAGCATCAACACCACGCCAAACTCGGCGAAGTGGAGGATGTCCTGCACATTGGTGACCAGGCCCAGGCCCCAGGGGCCTATGGCGATGCCGGCGGCGAGGTAGCCGATGATGGAGCCGAGGCCGAGTTTCTTGGCCAGGGGCACGGCAATCACCGCGGCGGCCAGGTAGATGAAGCTGTTGGTCAGCCAGGCGGGTGCGTGTTCAGTCATGGAGCCCCCACGCTTTTCACTTCGTGTGCCTTCGGCGTTACGCTGCCCCTTTCACTATCAATAGGGGCTAGTTTTCCTTGGGGCGGCCCGGCGGAAAATTGGCTCTCGGCTTTGACATGGTCAGTGTGCTCCACTGGCCGATCCTTCATGGGAACCACGCAGGCGGCGCATTGCTCCAGGTCTTCCAGTTCAGGCCAGTCGGGATAGCTTTGCAGGCGCTGGCGGAAGGTTGCGATGTGATCGGCAACGGTTTGTCTGTCAACGCTGTGGGCGCCGTGCAACACCAGAGGCGGCAAAAACCGCATGCCGCACAGCGCGGCGCTTTGCTCGTACGGCGGCAGGAAGGCGTCAAAAAAGTAGCGGTTGTAGCCTTGTGGGTGATAGGACGTTTCGGGGCCGCCTGTGGTGGCGACCAGCCACAGGTCTTTACCCTGCAGTGCCCGGCCTCTTGCGCCTTCCTCCTCGCCTTCGCCATAGGCCCAGCCGTAGGTAAGCACGTCGTCCAGCCAGAGCTTTTGCAGTGCGGGCATCGAGTACCAATGCATGGGGTGGAGCAGCACCACCAGTTGCGCGCGTTCCAGGGCGGCCTGCTCTTTGGGCACGTCGATGGCGTAGTCGGGATAGCTCGAGTACAGATCCTGCACCTGGACACGGGGCAGGGCCTTCGCGGCCTCCATCAGCGGGCGGTTGACCCGTGATTCGCGCCAGGCGGGATGGGCTGCAATGACATAAATATCAGGATTTGCCGTGTTGCCCGCCGATTTATCAGTGGTTGTGAGAACTGTGTCCATGCCGTTACCATAGCGGAAAAGCAAGACCAAGAGTTCCCAGGAACGACAAGTTCCAAACCGAGGAGATTCGCATGCCCGTGGTTGTGATCGCCAATCCGAAGGGGGGCGTCGGCAAAACGACGCTGGCCACCAACGTTGCCGGATACTTTGCCAGCCAGGGCCATGCGGTCATGCTGGGAGACGCCGATAGGCAGCAGTCTTCACGGTTGTGGCTGGGGCTGCGCCCGCCCGCCGCCCGGCCGATTGCCACCTGGGATGTGAATGCAGACCTGATCGTCAAACCCCCCAAGGGCACGACGCATGTGGTGCTCGACACGCCCGGCGGGTTGCATGGTTCGCGCTTTAACGATGTCTTGAAGCTGGCCGACAAGGTCATCGTGCCGCTGCAGCCCAGCGTCTTCGACATCTTTGCCACGCGCACCTTCCTGGACCAGCTGGCGGAACACAAGCACGCCGGCAAGATGCAGGTGGGCATTGTCGGCATGCGCGTGGATTCGCGCACGATTGCCGCCGACAAGCTGCGCAGTTTCGTTGAAGGGCTGGGTTTGCCGGTGCTGGGCTACCTGCGCGACACGCAGAACTACATTCACCTGGCCGCGCGGGGGCTGACGGTGTTTGACGTGGCACCCAGCCGTGTTGAAAAAGACATGGAACAGTGGCAGGGCATCTGCCGGTGGCTTGACCGTTGAACCTCTGAGCATCGCGCCGGTTTGTCGCTGAGCCGACATGCCGCGCCCCTGCGTGTCGCTACAGTGGCGGCATGAAAACCTTTGAAACCCTGGCCGACCTGGCCGCCTGCACCGGCCAGGAAGTCGCCGTCAGCGACTGGATCACCATCACGCAGCAACAGGTCAACCTGTTTGCCGAAGCGACGGGCGACCACCAGTGGATTCATGTGGACCCTGAAAAGGCGGCGGCCGGCCCGTTCGGCGGGCCGATCGCCCATGGGTTCCTGACCTTGTCACTGCTGCCGCGTTTTTTCGAGTCGTCGTTTGAGATTACCGGCTCGCGCATGGGCGTGAATTACGGGCTCAACAAGGTACGATTTACCGCGCCGGTGCCCGTCGGCAGCCGTCTGCGGGCACGCATGAAACTGCTGGCGGCCCAGGCCATTGACAACGACGGCATGCAGATGACCTGGGAAGTGACTGTGGAATGCGAAGGTTCGCCCAAGCCGGTTTGCGTGGCGGAATCGCTGGTGCGGCGATACCCTTGAACGCGCCGCTGGCGCTAGATGCGCGTCAGCTGGCTGGCCGGCAGCCATCCCTCAAAAACACCGATCAGGCCATTGATGCGTTCGGCGGCTTCCGTCTGGGAATGCGCATGTGCGATGCATTGGTGCAGGTCGCTGCGCAGCAGCCACAGGTCGGAGGGCGTTTTGGCCAGGTTGATCTTGTAGATCACCCGCGGGGTGCGCGGATCTTCGCAATCATGCAAAAGGGTGCGCAGGCTTTCCTGGATCTGCTCGACCGAGAGCCGGTTGGCTGCTTTGGCGGTGCTGGAAAGACGGGACGTGCTGTTGCCGAAAATACGCTGGATGACCATATTCACTGTGTTTTTCCTTCCAGTCTTGTGGACTGGGCGGTGGGAAGGGATAACGCAGGAAGGGCCGGGTAGTGGCAATCCGCACGTTCGGGCCTGCAGCGAGAACTTTAGGCTTGAAGCATTGGAGTTTAGGGTTTTTACCTAGATCCTGGCAAGGGGGCGCTGGTCCAAAGGTTGGCAAAAGCGGACTTATGTCTCATCCGGGCATGCCGGGCGACCCTGAAAACCCGTTTTGCCGCCAGGCCTCAAACACGGTAACGGCCACGGTGTTGGAGAGGTTCAGGCTGCGCTGGCCCGGCAGCATGGGAACCTTGAGGCGCTGCGGTGGCGCAAAGGATTCTCGTAACTCTGGCGCCAGGCCGCGGGTTTCGGCGCCGAAAACCAGCCAGTCACCGGGCAGGAAGCGCGTGTCATAGACGCTGCCGGAGCCGTGCGTGGTCATGGCGAAGAGTCGGGTTGAGGGTGGTTGCTCACTTTCAAGGAAGGCTTGCCAGCTGGCATGCCGCAGCACCTGGGTGTACTCGTGGTAATCGAGCCCCGCCCGGCGCATGTGTTTGTCATCCATCGAAAACCCCAGCGGTTCCACCAGGTGCAAGCGGCAGCCGGTATTGGCTGCCAGCCGGATGACATTGCCGGTGTTGGGGGGGATCTCAGGTTCGACCAGAACAATATTGAACATGGCTGGATTGTCGTGCGGCGCGAGCCCGGTTCCTATGGCCGCCTTGTCGTTATTCCAGCTATAGGTGCGCATGGGGTTCCTGGCCAGCCGGGGCCGCGGGACTGGCTTTGCCAGACCGCAGGCGCAGCGCCCCCTCGGGGGGCAGCGTATTACACGAAGTGAAAAGCGTGGGGGCTTTATTCGGTCCGCGCAAGGACAACGGCGCCAACGTGTGCGGCGCCTGCATCCCGCAAGGACTGTGCGGCCGTATACAGCGAGGCGCCGCTGGTCATCACGTCATCCACCAGCACCACGCGCCGTCCCTGCAGTTCCCCCGTGCGCAGCGGATCCACCTGGAAAGCACCCTTGACGTTGGCCAGCCGGTCCTTGCGTTTGAGCTGGCTTTGCGGGCGGGTGTGCTTTACCCGCAGCAGCAGCCTGGGATCGGTTTGACCCTCTGTGCGTGTTTGTTGGGCCAGCGCCACACACAACTCCCAGGCCTGGTTGAAGCCGCGCATCTGCAGGCGCTCCGCCGACAGCGGCACCGGAACGATCCAGTCGCCGGGGGTCAGTTCCGCCATGAGCCCGGCTACGCCCGGCGACTGGGCCAGCAGCCTGGCAAAAAAAGCGGCCCAGCCGTGCTGCTCGCCGAATTTGTAGCCCGCAATCAGCGTGGACCAGGGGTAGGCATAGTGCACGGCGGCAAAGGCGCCGTCCAGCGGTGGCGGGTGGCTGACACAGGCGCCACACGGCTGCGGCCCGGCCCGAAGGCCCATGGAAAGATCGGCAGGCAACGCGAGAGCGCAGTGGGGGCAACGCGGGACGGCCAAGGCAAACCGGGCCACGCAGGCGCCGCACACCTGGCGCGCCGGCCAGCTGCGGCACACAGCGCACTGGCTGGCCAGGCCCGGGAAGCCTCCGGAGCGGCCGGTCGGCCAAGACAGGAATGCGGCGGGAGCAAGCAGACGTGTGAACACCGTGTCAATATACTCGCGTACCTTCCCTGCTTGCCTTGGCTGGCCTCCGCGCTCCCTTGCCCTCTTTGCTCCTTCCATGACCCCTACACAGCGCCCACCCACGCTTGACCCGATCGCCGTCAGCCACTGGGACCGCACCGCTCCGCTGGCCTCGCCGTGGCTTCATGAAGAAGTGGCGCGGCGCATGATGGACCGGTTGCAGTGGATCAAGCTGCAGCCGCGTGCGTGGGTGCACTGGGGGGCGTTGCGCGGAGGGACCCAGGCGCAGGAAACACTGGCCGAAGCTTACCCAAAATCAAGGTGTTTTGTGGTTGAGAGCAGCTCCGAACGGGCGCAAGCAGCTATCAAAAATATAGCAAAACCGTGGTGGCGTCCACGCCGGTGGCTGGCGGCTCCCGTGCATTTTGAGGCGCCGCCGGCAGGAACTGCCGACATGCTCTGGGCCAACATGGCGCTGCACGAATCGGCCGACCCGCAGGCCCTGCTGGCGCACTGGCACCAAACGCTGAAGGTAGACGGTTTCCTGATGTTTTCCTGCCTGGGCCCGGATACCGCGAAGGAGTTGCGCGAGGTGTATGCGCAACTGGGCTGGCCGCCGGCCGGCCATGAGTTGACCGATATGCATGACTGGGGTGACATGCTGGTGCAGACGGGGTTTGCCGAGCCGGTGATGGACATGGAGCGCATCACCCTCACCTATGCGACCCCGGCGCGGCTGCTGGAAGACATCAAGGAGCTGGGCCGCAATTTTCACCCGGCGCGGTTTCCTGCCCTGAGGGGGCGGGCCTGGAAGGCGCAGCTTGAAAGTGCGCTGTCCCGCCATCTCGTCAGGGGCGAAGACGGGCGGCTCAGCCTCACCTTTGAAATCATTTATGGCCACGCGCTCAAGGCGCCGCCGCGGATCAAGGTCAGTCCGCTCAGTGCGGTGTCGGTCGCCGATATGCGCAGCATGCTGCAGGGCCAGCGCTCCGGCGGCTAGATGCCCGGCAGGTGTTGCGCAGGCGCTCCCAATCCCCGGTATTGACGGGTTTTCAGAAGGGGCGGCAAGGTAAACCCGGCTACAATTCAAAGCTGAATTTTTGGGTATGTTCCCAAGCCTCATGCGGTCAATGCCCAGCGTTAACCGCAGTTTTTTTTGAGGGTTGCCACATGCTGCAGCCAACACCAGCGTTTCGTTTTGCCACCTTGCCCGCACAGGGCGCCCACAGCCACGATGCTGTGCTGTGGCTTCTCAAGCGTCACTGTTCACTCACACCGGCCCAGTTGGGCTGGTTGTATGTGTCTTTGTGCGGTGTTTCACTGGGTATTGCTGGTTTTTTCTGGCTGCAGGGTGCCACCATGGTGATGCCTTTTGCCTGGATCGAGCTGATAGCGGTGGGGGCTGCTTTTGTGGCCTATGCCAGGCATGCGGGGGACGGTGAAAAAATCGTCCTGCAGGGTGAGCGGCTGGTGGTGGAGCTGGAAACGGCAGGGCGTACCGAGCGGGCTGAATTCAACCGCGAATGGGTCCGGATCGAGCCCAGGGATGGGGATGGATCGCTGATTGAGGTGTCCGGGCAGGGCCGGTCTGTCCAGGTCGGGCGGCATGTGCGGCCAGAGCTGCGGCCCGCGCTGGCCCGCGAGATTCGCATGGCGTTGCGGAGTGTTTGACAGTTCCTGAAAGACTTGTGTCAGTTCAGGTGCGGCAGGAGGGCTTGCCGCTAACTTTATAATCAGCCGGTTAATTTGGTCGGTAATTGAAGCAGAAAAAGTGATCACGATGAACGTAAGCAACACCATGAGCAAAATGACACGGCTTGGCATGCAGCATGCAGGCGCAATTCTGGCATCTGCGGCCGCCTGGGTCAGCACCGCCGCTTACGCCGTCAACGACCTGAAGGGCGGCCCGGCCGTCAATCAGCTGAATTTGCACCCGGCCGTGACCAAAATTGCCGAAGAGCAGCAGTGGCTGCATTGGTTCATGATGGCCATCTGCCTCGTGATTTTTGTGGCTGTTTTCGGGGTGATGTTCTATTCCATCCTGAAACACCGCAAGTCGGTCGGCCACAAATCGGCCAATTTCCACGAATCTACCGCTGTTGAAATTGCCTGGACCATCGTCCCCTTCATCATCGTGATCGCCATGGCCCTGCCGGCCACCAAGGTGCTGGTCGCCCAGAAGGACACCACCGCCGCCGACCTCACCATCAAGGCCACCGGCATCCAGTGGAAATGGGGCTACGACTACATCAAGGGCGAAGGCGAAGGCATCGGCTTTGTCTCCACACTCGACAACACGCACCGCGAAATGTCCGACAACGGCGGCCCCAAGGCCGGCGAAGCTCCCGACAACTACCTGCTCAAGGTCGACAACCCGCTGGTTGTTCCCGTCAACAAGAAAATCCGCATCATCACTACCGCCAGCGACGTGATCCACGCCTTCGCGGTGCCGGCCTTCGGCATCAAGCAGGATGCGATTCCCGGCTTCGTGCGCGACACCTGGTTCCGCGCCGAGAAAGAGGGCGACTACTACGGACAATGCCAGGAACTGTGCGGCAAGGAGCACGCCTACATGCCCATTCATGTGAAGGTTGTGTCCGCAGCCGATTACAGCGCGTGGGTGGCCGTCAAGGCCAAGGAAGCCGCAGCCAAGGCGGATGATCCTTCCAAAGTCTGGACGCTGGTTGATCTGAAGGCCCGTGGTGAAAAGATTTACGCCGCCAATTGCGCCGCTTGCCATCAGGCCAACGGCAAAGGCGCCGGCCCCATCAAGCCACTCGACGGTTCGGCCATCGTGCTGGATGCCGACCACAAGAAACAGATCATGACTGTGCTGAACGGCGCTGCCGGCGGCGCGATGCCTTCGTGGAAGGCATTGAGCGACACCGACCTCGCCGCCGTGATCAGCTACTCCAAGAACAACTGGTCCAACCAGACCGGCCAGATCGTCCAGCCCGCTGAAATACAGGCGGCTCGCAAGTAAGCCTCAGGCGTTACCCGCAGATTCCATCATTTCGCCGGCGTGACCTTGCCGGCCGCAAAAGACAAGCTACAGGCACAAGCCACCAAAGGAAGCCAAGATGAGTGCAGTTCTAGACCATCACGATCACGCACATGATGACCACGATCACCATGCCCCGACGGGCTGGCGCCGTTGGGTCTTCGCGACCAACCATAAAGACATCGGAACGCTTTATCTGTTGTTCAGCTTCTTCATGCTGATGTTCGGTGGCGTGCTGGCCCTGCTGATTCGCGCTGAGCTGTTCCAGCCCGGCCTGCAACTGGTCAACCCCGAACTGTTCAACCAGCTCACCACCATGCACGGCCTGATCATGGTGTTCGGCGCCATCATGCCGGCCTTCGTGGGTTTTGCGAACTGGATGATTCCGTTGCAGATCGGCGCGGCCGACATGGCTTTTGCCCGCATGAACAACTTCAGCTTCTGGCTGTTGATCCCGGCCGGCATCATGCTGGTGGGATCGTTCTTCATGCCCGGTGGCGCACCCGCCGCGGGCTGGACGCTCTACGCGCCGCTCACGTTGCAAATGGGCCCGTCCATGGACGCCGGTATTTTTGCGATGCACATCCTGGGTGCTTCGTCCATCATGGGTTCGATCAATATCATCGTCACCATCCTCAACATGCGCGCTCCCGGCATGACGCTGATGAAGATGCCGATGTTCTGCTGGACCTGGCTGATCACCGCCTACCTGCTGATCGCCGTGATGCCCGTGCTCGCAGGCGCCATCACCATGACGCTGACTGACCGCCACTTCGGCACCAGCTTCTTCAACCCCGCGGGCGGCGGCGACCCGGTGATGTACCAGCACATCTTCTGGTTCTTCGGCCACCCCGAGGTTTACATCATGATCTTGCCGGCCTTCGGCATCATCAGCCAGATCATCCCGGCTTTCTCGCGCAAGCGCCTGTTCGGCTACGCCTCCATGGTGTACGCCACCGGCTCCATTGCCATCCTGAGCTTCGTTGTGTGGGCGCACCACATGTTCACCACCGGCATGCCAGTCACGGGCCAGCTGTTCTTCATGTACTCCACCATGCTGATCGCCGTGCCCACGGGCGTGAAGGTGTTCAACTGGATCGCCACGATGTGGCGCGGCTCCATGACCTTTGAAACCCCCATGCTGTTTGCAGTGGGCTTCATCTTCGTGTTCACCATCGGCGGCCTGACGGGCGTGATCCTTTCGGTCGCACCGATCGACACGCAACTGCAGGACACCTACTACGTGGTGGCCCACTTCCACTACGTGCTGGTGGCCGGTTCGCTTTACGCCCTGTTTGCCGGCTACTACTACTGGTCGCCTAAATGGACCGGTGTCATGTACAACGAAACCCGCGGCAAGATCCACTTCTGGTGGTCGCTGATTTCCTTCAACGTGACTTTCTTCCCGATGCACTTTCTGGGCCTGGCCGGCATGCCGCGCCGCTATGCCGACTACCCCATGCAGTTCGCGGACTTCAATGCCGTGGCCAGCGTGGGCGCGTTCTTCTTCGGATTTGCCCAGCTGTACTTCTTCCTGTTCATCGTGGTGCCCACGATGCGCGGCCAGGGTGCACCTGCCAGGCAGAATCCCTGGGTGGACGAGGGCGGCAAGGGCGCCGAAGGCCTGGAATGGGAAGTCCCGTCGCCTGCACCTTTCCACACCTATGAAACACCGCCCAAGCTGGATGCCTCGGCAACCCGCGTGATCGGCTGATTTAGCTCAACGGTAATCGCCATGACGACACCCGAACAAAAGAAGAGCAACCTGAGGCTGGCCCTCATACTGGCTTCGGTCGCGCTGGTCTTTTTTGCCGGCTTCATGGCCAAGATGATTTTCCTGAGCCATTGAGCTGCCAGGTCGACCTCAATCTCAAACCAGTACCGATGTGATGCGGCTCAAGCGCGAAAACCTCAAGATGCTCGGCAAGCTGGGCGTGATCGTGGTCGGCATGTTTGCCTTCTGCTACACGCTGGTGCCCATCTACAAGGCAATCTGCGAGATGACCGGTATCAACGTGCTGGCCCTCTCCGACCGCCAGATCCCCGGAGCGACATCCAGCCAGCCGGCCAACACCCAGGTAGATCTCAGCCGCACTATCACAGTTGAGTTCGACGCGAATTCGCGCGGCCCCTGGCATTTCAAGCCTGCGAAAAGCACGCTGCAGGTGCATCCGGGCGAGCTGACCACAGTGATGTACGAGTTCCAGAATGTGCAGAACCGGACCATGTCCGCCCAAGCCATCCCCAGCTACGCTCCCGCGCAGGCCGGTGCGCATTTCAACAAGCTTGAGTGCTTCTGCTTCAGCCAGTACACCCTGGCGCCCGGTGAGAAAAAGCAGTGGCCCGTGGCCTTCGTGATCGACCCGAAACTGTCGAAAGATGTGAGCACGATCACGCTGTCCTACACTTTCTTTGAAGTGGGCGGCAAGACGCCGGCTGCGCCCGTCACGCCCAAGGCAACGACTGCCGCCGTGCCACCTGAAAAACAGGCAGGCGCATGAGCATGGCCGCAACCCCCCGCAAACCCTCTTTTTGGCGCACGGTCAAGGCTGTGGCCTGGTCCTTTGTAGGCCTGCGTGCACGCGGCGACTACGAAGAAGACGTGAAGAATTTGAGCCCTCTCCACATCATTGTGGTGGGGCTGATTGCCGTGGTCGTGTTTGTCGCAGTCCTGGTGCTGCTGGCAAAGTGGATGGTCGCGCGCTAAAGCGCGGCATCCTCACAATGCCCCACGGTACAAGTTAAAAGATTATTTGGAAATTCGAGAGAAAAACAGGAGTCGAGCGATGTCATCAGCAACCCACGGGTCAACCCCCCACTACTTCGTCCCCAGCCCATCGAGCCATCCGGTGATGGCATCTATTGGCCTGTTTTTTGTCATCTTGGGTGCCGGCCAGTGGATCAATGGCGCCGACTGGGGCAAATGGTCGTTGGCCTTCGGTATGGTGTGGTGGTTGGTCACGTTGTTCCGCTGGTTCAGCCAGTCCATCGCCGAAAGCGAAGGCGGCATGTACGGCCGCAAGATCGACATGTCCTTCCGCTGGAGCATGAGCTGGTTCATTTTCTCGGAAGTGATGTTCTTCGGCGCGTTCTTCACTGCGTTGTGGTGGGCCCGTTCGCACTCCTTGCCCGCACTGGGCAGCCTGGAAAACGCGCTGCTCTGGCCTGATTTCAGGGCGGCCTGGCCGTCTATCGTGGCTGGTGCCACGACATCGCCCGCCGACATCGTTGAGCCCTTCACGGCCATGAAGCCGCTGATGATTGGTGGCGGCATCTGGGCCAGCATCATGGGTTCCTTGCCCACCGTCAACACGGCGCTGCTGCTGAGCTCCGGCGTCACCATCACCATCGCCCACCATGCCTTGATCGAAGGCAAGCGCGCACGAACCATTGCCTTTATGTGGGCGACGGTGCTGCTCGGCCTGGTCTTCCTGTTCGTGCAAGGCTACGAGTATTTCCATGCCTATCATGAGATGAACCTGAAGCTGTCGTCCGGCGTGTACGGCTCGACCTTCTTCCTGCTCACGGGCTTTCACGGTTTTCACGTGTTCGTCGGTATGCTGATGCTGTTCTTCATCACGCTGCGCCTGCAAAAAGGCCATTTCACCCCTGAAAAGCATTTCGGCTTTGAAGGCGCCGCCTGGTACTGGCACTTTGTGGATGTGGTGTGGCTGGGCCTCTACATCCTGGTTTACTGGCTGTAAGGCGGAACCAACGCGGTGAGAGCCGCTCAACCAAAGGCCGCTTGATGCGGCCTTTGTTATTTATTTCGCCACTCAGCGTGGCTGTTATTTACCAGCAGGGATGCCGGTAGGCTGGATATAACCAAGCTTCCACGCAATCAGAATGCAAACAAACAGCAACACCGAAAACCCGATACGGAACGCCAGTGCACGCGCCATGTTGCTGTTTTTGCGTTTGCTGCTTTCGGCGCCTTCACTGCCCTTGCCGCCCCTGAGCATAAAAAACAGTGCGGAGGCCAGGCTGGCAAAAATGGCGATAAACGCCAGTGCGATCAGGTAAGTCATGAACAGGATTATCGGCTCATGACACGTGCTTTGCACTCCCCTCGCTTCTGGATTCTCACGGTGGCCGCACTGGTGGTGGCCGGCACAACCTTTTCGCTGGGCCAATGGCAGCTGCGCCGCGCCGCGCAAAAGGAAGCACTGCAGGCAGCTGTCGATTCCAAAGGCCGGCTTCCAGCGCTGGATGTGCGTTCGCTGCTTGCCAGCCAGCGCCTCGCTGAGGACATTCACCGGCCAGCCATCCTCAAGGGCAGCTGGCGCGCCGAGCACACGGTGTATCTCGACAACAGGCCCATGAGCGGCAAGACGGGTTTTGTGGTGGTGACACCGTTGCTACTGGAAGGCAGCCAGCAGGCCATCCTGGTGCAGCGCGGTTGGGTACCGCGCAACTTTGCCGACCGTACACGCCTTCCGGAGGTCACCACCCCGCCAGGCACCGTGACGGTTGAGGGCCGCATGGCCCCGCCGCCTTCCAGGCTCTACGAATTCCAGGGTGCCGAGAGCGGGCGCATACGGCAAAATCTCGACTTGCCTGCTTTCCGGGTGCAAACCGGCCTGCCGCTGCTGGATGTCTCATTGCTGCAGACCGGTGCGCCCAGCGAAGGCCTGCTGCGTGAGTGGGCCGCGCCCAACCTGGGCGTGGACAAGCACTACGGATATGCCTTCCAGTGGTTCGGCCTTTGCGGCCTGGTGGTTCTTTTGTATGGCTGGTTTCAGCTGGTCCTTCCTTTTCGTACCCACATGCGCGGCAAACGCCGCGATCAATTGCCGTGACAAACGATACGCCTGCTATCCCTCATACCCCTGATACTCCTCCCGTCCACGCTGCTGCAGCCGGACTGCAAGACCAGCCCCTGGGCCTGACCGTGCATGCCATGCCCGTGCTGGATCAGTCCAATACGGGCACACCCGGCACCGTGGCAGGCCGCTGGAAAATGCTGGCCGTGCTGCTGGTGTGCGCGGCACCTGTCATCGCGTCTTACGTCACCTACTACCTGATCCGGCCCGAAGGCCGCCGCAACTTTGGTGAGTTGATTGACCCACAGCGTCCACTGCCGCCCCTGGCCACGCACTCGCTCGACGGCCGCGCCGGCACGCTGACGGCACTCAAGGACCAGTGGCTGCTTATCAGTGTGGCCGGTGGCGCCTGTGGTGCGCGGTGCGAGCAGAACCTGTATTTCCAGCGCCAGCTGCGCGAGTCCCTCGGCAAGGAAAAAGAGCGCCTGGACCGCGTCTGGCTGGTGGTGGACGAAACGCCGGTGCGTGATGCCTTGCTCCCCGCACTAGCTTCGTCGGCGGTGCTGCGTGTGGCGCCAGCTGAACTCGCGAAGTGGCTGGAGCCCGCTGCGGGCCAGCGTCTGGAGGATCATCTCTATCTGGTCGACCCCATCGGCAACTGGATGATGCGTTTCCCGGCCGACATGGACGCCGCCGCCGCCGCCAAGGCCAAGCGCGACCTGGAGCGCCTGCTGCGCGCCTCGAGCAGCTGGGACAAGGAAGGCAGATAGTGACCCCCACGCTCGTCACTTCGTGTACTTCGCTGCCCCCCGAGGGGGCCGCTGCGCCAGCGGCCCGGCAAAGCCGGTTCCGCGGCCCCTGCTGGGTTGAAGCCCTGGCGCGCACGGCGATAGGCGGCTTGCTTTAGTCATGGCAGCGCAAAACCTCTACGACCTGAGCCCCGCCCTGCGCCTGATGATCATGGGCCTGGTGGTGGCGCTCGGGCCGCTGGCCTGGGTGTGGGTGCACAACAAGAATGCGCCAGTGGCGCAGCGTTTGCGGGTGCTGACGCTGGTGACGCTGTTCCTCACATTTGATCTGGTGATCTTCGGCGCGTTCACGCGGCTCACCGACTCCGGTCTGGGTTGCCCCGACTGGCCTGGTTGCTACGGCAGCGCGAGTCCGGTCGGAGCCCAGATGCACATCGAAGCTGCGCAGACTGCCATGCCGACCGGCCCCGTGACGCATTCCAAGGCCTGGATCGAGATGATCCACCGCTATCTGGCGACCGGCGTTGGCGTGCTTATTCTTACGCTCGCGGTGACAAGCTGGCTGGAGCGCAAGCGTGCACCGGTCTCATTCTGGTGGCCTGCTATCACGCTGATCTGGGTGTGCCTGCAGGGTGCGTTCGGCGCGCTCACCGTGACCATGAAGTTGTTTCCGGCCATCGTCACGCTGCACCTGCTAGGTGGCCTGGTTCTGCTAGCCCTGTTGCGCGCGCAGGCGGTGCGTTATGCGCAAGCGCAGGGCGTCAACACCACGACGCTTTCTGCCGGCTTGCGCTTTGCAGTGATCGTGGCCTTCGCCTTGCTCTGGGTGCAGATTGCCCTGGGCGGCTGGGTCAGCACCAACTACGCGGTGCTGGCTTGCACCAATTTTCCGGGTTGCCAGGGATCGCTGTGGCCGGCCATGGACTTCCGCCAGGGCTTCACGCTGTGGCGCGAACTGGGCGCAGGCCATGATGGCGCCAATATCAGCTTCCAGGCGCTTACTGCTATTCATTATGTGCACCGCCTGGTGGCCTACCTCGTGTTTGCCGTGTTCCTCGCGCTGGCCTTCTGCCTGCACCGCGTTCCTGCATTCCTTACCTCCGCGCGCTGGCTCGCGGGGCTCATACTATTGCAGGCGGTCACTGGCATCAGCAACGCCGTGCTGGGCTGGCCCTTGCTCGCTGCGGTCATGCATACCGGTGGCGCCGCGGCCCTCGTCATTGTGCTCAGCGGCATGGTCTTTTCCAGCCGCAGCGGCCCCCTGCGCCATATGCGTCAAAATTGAATGCCTAGCGACTTTCCATGAATCCCAGTACTCCCTCCGCCACACCGGCTCCCGCCATGCCTCGCGCGCCCTCAAGGTTCGCGCAGTTTTATGCACTGACCAAGCCGCGCGTGGTGCAACTCATCGTGTTTTGCGCGTTGATCGGCATGGTGCTGGCTGTTCCCGGTGTTCCGTCGTGGCCGGATGTCCGGCTCGCGCTGATCGCCTGCGCCGGCATCTGGCTGGTCGCAGGGGCTGCCGCCGCCTTCAACTGCCTGGTCGAGCAGCAGATTGACTCGCGCATGCGGCGAACCGCCTGGCGGCCCACCGCCAAGGGCGAGCTCAGCAATCCGCTCACGCTGTCTTTTTCGGCCGCACTGTGCGCGCTCGGTTCGTGGATTCTTTATGTGTGGGTGAACCCGCTCACCATGTGGCTGACTTTTGCCACCTTCATCGGCTACGCGGTGGTCTACACCGTCATCCTCAAACCGATGACACCGCAGAACATCGTGATTGGCGGTGCCTCAGGCGCCATGCCGCCGGTGCTGGGCTGGGCTGCCATGACGGGTTCGGTCGGCCCGGAGGCGTTGATCCTCTTTTTGATCATCTTCCTCTGGACACCACCGCACTTCTGGGCGCTGGCCCTCTACCGCGTGGAAGACTACCGCAAGTCCGGCCTGCCCATGCTGCCCGTCACGCACGGCAATGAGTTCACGCGCCTGCAAGTGTTTTTGTACACGCTCGTGTTGTTCCCCGCCTGCCTGATGCCGTTTATCTTCAAGATGAGCGGCTGGCCCTACCTCGTTGCCGCTGTCGCGCTCAGCATCGGCTTCAGCTGGTATGGCTTTCGCCTGTGGCGCAATTACTCTGATGCGCTGGCACGCAAGACCTTCCGGTTTTCACTGATTCATCTTTCGGTGCTGTTCGCAGCGCTGCTGCTTGACCACTATCTCTAGGCTCCCACCATGAAGTCCCACAGCACGCCTCTGGCTGCCTCACCCGTTCGCCGATCTGCTATTAAAACAATAGCTGCTTGCGCTCTTGCAGTGGGCGCTGCAGGCATTTTTACTGCATGCGCACCGGACAAGCCGCAGTTCCAGAGCATTGACCTCACCGGCGCTGACTACGCGCAGGGCTTCACGCTGGCTGACCACAATGGCCAGGTGCGCACGCTGAAAGATTTTGCCGGCAAGGTGGTGGTGGTGTTCTTCGGTTTCACGCAGTGCCCCGACGTTTGCCCGACCTCCATGGCGGAGCTGGCGCAGGTCAAGAAACTGCTGGGCGCCGATGGCGACAAGCTGCAGGCAATCTTCATCACGGTCGACCCGGAACGCGATACGCCCGAACTGCTCAAGGCCTATATGGGTAATTTTGACCCGACCTTTATGGCGCTGCGGCCCACCATGGACCAATTGCCCCAGGTCGCCAAGGACTTCAAGGTGTATTACAAAAAGGTCGACGGCAAAACGCCGGGCAGCTACACCATGGACCATTCCGCCGGCAGCTATATCTTCGACGGCCAGGGGCGCATCCGTCTTTACAACCGCTACGGCAGCGGCGCTGAGGCGCTGGCGTCCGACATCCGCCTGTTGCTCAAGTCCTGAGCGAATCCGTTTCGCAAGGTTGCGATCGGGATTCGGAAAAGAAAAAAGCCCGCACATTGCTGTGCGGGCTTTTTCAAAAGAGCGTGAGCCTCCGGGTTCAGGCGTAGGCGGCCAGTACCTTCTTCATTTTCTTCATGGCCGCCACCTCAATTTGGCGGATCCGCTCGGCGCTGACCTTGTACTCGTCGGCCAGGTCGTGCAGCGTCATGCCGCCTGAACCGTCGTCGTTCACCTTGAGCCAGCGCTCTTCCACGATGCGGCGTGAACGCGGGTCGAGATCTTCCAGCGCTGCGGTGATGCCGTCTGAAGCCAGGTTGTCGCGCTGGCGAGACTCCATCAGTGCCGTCGGCTCCTGCGTGGCGTCAGCCAGGTAGGCAATCGGGCCAAAGGCGTCTTCGCCGTCGTCACTCGGGCTTGGGTCCAGCAGCACGTCGCCGCCCGACATGCGCTGCTCCATCTCGATGACTTCCTCGCGCTTGACGTTCAGTGTCTTGGCCATTGAGTCGATCTGGCCTTCGGTCAGCGTGTCGCGGTGCGTCGCCACATCGGCGTCGTCCTTGAAACCTTGCTTCATCGAGCGCAGGTTGAAAAACAGCTTGCGCTGGGCCTTGGTGGTCGCGACCTTGACCATGCGCCAGTTTTTCAGGATGTACTCATGAATCTCGGCCTTGATCCAGTGCATGGCGTAGCTCACCAGGCGCACATTCTGGTCCGGGTCGAAGCGCTTGACCGCCTTCATCAGGCCAATGTTGCCTTCCTGGATCAGGTCGCCGTGCGGCAGGCCATAACCCAAGTATTTGCGCGAAATCGAAACCACCAGGCGCAAGTGAGAGAGCACTAACTTACCGGCAGAGTCGAGATCGTTGTTTTCCTTGAGGTTTTTGGCAAATTCCTGCTCCTGCTCCAGGGTGAGCATGGGGAGGCGGTTCACGGCGGAAATGTAAGCGTCCAGGTTGCCCAGCGGGGGCACCAGCGACCAGGGGTTGACGGCTGTGGACGTACCCGATTTCGGCACGACAGCGGTCAGGGAAGCGGGGGAAAGAGCATAAGACACAGCAAGACTCCTTTCGTCTGGTGCTAAATATTAGCACTCTGTTAGAGAGAGTGCTAAGCAATAGGTTCAATGACTCGGATAGCGCAAGGCTAATCAGTGGAAACCCTTGGTAAGAGCCGCATTGTGGGCCATTGGTTCAGGGGGATTGGTTTCTGCCTTGTAAATGCGCGGTATCGATTTGTATGGATGCCGCCGTTATCCGACAGTGGGTCGGTCGCTATCTATTTGATAGCTCCTTGCGCCCGTGTGTATTGGGCTAAAGCCATATTTGACAACGAATTCAAACGGGCTGTGAGTCAGTTTTTTTGCCAATTCCGGAGAGCGAATTTGGCCTTTCATCCAAGCTGGACGGGCGGAAGCAGCTATGAATTTAGTAGCAAACTCATGGTTTTCAGCCACCAGCCCGCCCAAATCGGAACTCGCAGGTATTTACGGCAGGCGCTTGTCGTCACGCACTTCGCGGACTTCCACGTCCACCACGTCGCCGGCACGGGGGCTGGCCGGGTTGCCTTGGGCGGCCCCGCCCGGCCACATGCCTTGGGGCGAATAGCGCTGGAAGCGGCCAAACACCATCGCCGGCGCCGGCTTGCGGCCGGTGACGAGCGACTTCAGGAGGCTCAGCGCCACGACAATCAGGGCCGCGACCAGCAGGCTGACGGCAAACACCGCCGCGAAGATGCCAAACAGGAGCTTGAGGAAAAAACGCAGAATTTTGCTGATCAAGCGAGGTGCCTGTGAAAAGGTTTAAACCTCCAAGGTGGAGGCCGCCCGGGTGTTTTCAAGCTGGATGGATCACCAGCGTATACCCAGCTTGCCAAACAGCTTGCTCAGCACAAAGAGCGGCCCGACCCAGAGGTACTGGATGTCTTCAAAGAAAGAAGGCTTCTTGCCCTCGATCTTGTGGCCGATGAATTGCAGGATCCAGGCGCCCACAAAAATGCCGACGCAAATCGGCAATACCAGCGGCCCCATGGCGAACACCAGGCCCAGAAACAGCACCGACCAGACAGCCATGGTCATAAAGAACACCGCCGACAGGCGGGCGTAGTAGACCATGCTGGCCGCGACGAACACATACGCAACATAGGGGTGAAGCGCAAACAACATGCCCACCAGGCTCAGCATGATGAGCGGGATGGCGATGAAATGGATCAGTTCGTTGCGCGGGTTCCGGTGGCTTTCGCCGTAGTGCGCCAGCAGCTGGTCAACCCTGCGCGGCCCGGCAACGATATCGGGAATATCCGCTATGTCGTTCATGTATGTCTCCAGTGGCGGGTATCGCCTCTGGGCGGATTTTCCGTCAGGCCGCCAGAACCTGAGCGGTGTTTTACAAAACGTAACGCAGACCGCGAGCGGGCTGCGGACTTTGTGCTTACCGGGTGTGCTTGCCGATCAGGTCGGCGTGATTTTCGCGGTCTTGATAATCCGGCTCCAGCGGTCTATTTCGCTTTTCAGGAAGCGGCCGAACTCTTCTGAGCCCTTTTGTGAGACACGAAAACCTTGCTGCTTGGCGCGCTCTTCCACGTCAGCGCTATACATGATCTTGATGATCTCGCGCGAGTATTTGTCGACAATGTCATCCGGGGTCTTGGCCGGGAGCATGGCCCCTGTCCAGTTCTCGACAAAGAGGCCAGTCATACCGGCCTCGAAAGCAGTCGGGACATCAGGCACCCCCGGGTGCCGGCCCAGGCTGCAGATCGCGATCGCGCGCAGTTTTCCACCTTTGACGTGAGCGATCGATTCCGGATAGTTGGAAAAAATCACGTCCAGCTGGCCACCGATCAGGTCGACCATCGAGGGCGCGCCGCCGCGGTAGGGCACATGGACCATCTTCGTTTTGTTCAGCTCGCAGAACAAAGCCATGGTCAGGTGTGCCGGAGTACCGTTGCCGCTCGAGCCCGCGCTCAGCTGTTTGGTTTTAGACACGGCCATCAGGTCCTTGAAGTCCTTGATGGGACTGGCGGTGGGAACCACGACCAGCATCGGCGAATTGGCCATCAGGGCGACCGGGCGCAGGTCCTTGGTGAAGCTGTAAGGAGCATTAGGGTACAGGGATACGTTCGCGGCATGTGTCAACGTGATGGCCAGCAGCGTATTGCCGTCGGGCGCTGATTTGGCAACCTGCTCGGCGCCGATCTGCGCGTTTCCGCCAGCCTTGTTTTCGACAATCACGGGAGTCTTCCACGCTTCGGACAGCTTTTGGGCGACCGTGCGGGCCATCATGTCGGTCAGGCCGCCGGGCGTGAACGGGACCACATACTTGATGGTGCTGCCTGGTTTGGGAAAGGTCTGCTGGGCCAGCCCCAGACCCGGAATGCCCGTCAGGGCTGCACCTGTTGATGCCAATACGATGTCACGACGTTTCATGCCTACTCCTCTTGATTGAATAACTGTTAACCCACTAACTGATCCAACTGCGATTTGAGTGCGTCGGGAATGCTGATTCCCGTCTGTAGTGCTTTCGTTTCGAGTGCGATACGCCTTGCACCTGCCAGACGTACACCTTCGTCCGACAGCATTTCGGCGATCACGGTTTCCATGCGTTCAAAGTAAGTGTCTGTGCCTGCAAGCGCGCCCGGGTCGATCAGGATGAAAGCCTGGCCGATTCGCGGCTGATTGCCCTCATCCACAAAAAACGATGATGCCTCAAAAGCAAACTGCGCGCCAATCACGGCTGTCACCAGCAGCTCAACCATCAGCGCCAACATGGAACCTTTGGGGCTGCTCACGGCGCCCAGCGGCAGCATGGAGCCCTCCAGTGCCGCCTGTGCATCCGTTGTGGGCCGGCCTTGCGTGTCCAGCGCCCAGCCCAGCGGAATGGATTTGCCTTCCTTGGCTGCAACCATCACCTTGCCGCGCGCAACTTCGCTCAGAGACAGGTCAATCAACAATGGATCAGCGTTTCTGCGGGGAAACGCGGCAGCAATCGGGTTGGTTCCAAAGATCGGATGCTTGCCGCCTGCCGCGGGCATGGCCGCCGGTGCGTTGGCAAAACCAAGGCCTACCAGGCCCGCATCGGTTGCGGCGCGCAGATGGTCCACCAATACCCCGCAATGGTGGCTGTTGGTCACGCCGACAAAACACACGCCCAGTTCCCGGGCGGTTGCAATCGCTGTGGAGATCGCCAGGTCGCAGGCGGGAAAAGCCAGGCCCTGCTTTGCATCCACCAGCACTGCCGCACCTTTTTTGTGCGCCACGACGGCGACGGCATGGCCATCGGCCCGGCCATTGCGAAGGTGGGTGGCATATTGGGACACGCGGCTCAGGCCATGCGAAGCGAGCCCTTGCGCTTCGGCGCGGACCAGTGCTCTCGCAGTCGTGGTTGCCATGGCTTCTGCCGCACCCGCCTTGCGCAGCGCCAGCGTGGCAAGACGTGTCGCTTCTTCAATAGACAGTTGGACCATTTACTTCAGGCTCTCCAGCACCTTGTCGGCAATCATGAACGATACACGTTCATTTGACTGCATGCTGAGACCTGAAATGTGTGGCGTAAGCAACAGGTTGGGGCATCCTTGCAACGCCGCGCTCGCGGGCAGCGGCTCGGCGTCGAATACATCGATGGCCGCACCGCCCAGTTGCCCCGACCGCAGCGCCGCACTGACTGCTGCGATGTCGACGATGTGGCCCCGCGAGGTATTGATCAGGACTGCGCCTTTTTTCATCTGGCCAATGCGTGCCGCGCTGAACAGCCCGCGCGTCGCATCCACCAGGGGCACATGCAATGTGACGGCATCTGCACGGCTGATGAGGTCGTCAAGGCCGGCGTACCGCACACCGGTCTGCGCGAAAACCGGGGCATCGGGTGCAAGCGCGGGGTCATAGGCAATCACGTGCATGCCCAGGCCACGTGCCAGGCGGGCGGTGGTCTGGCCTATGGAGCCAAAACCGATGATGCCCAACGTTTGCCCGGCAGCTTCACGGCCGTTGCTCAGCGCAGCGCGCGGCCACTGGCCGGCTGCCACGGCTTCGGTGGAAGCAAACGCACCGCGCAGCAGCAGCAGGGTGCTGGCCACGACGTATTCCGCCACGCTGAGCGCATTGGCGCCCGAGGCGGGAATGACCTTGATGCCCCGGGCTTCGCAGGCCGGCACGTCAATGTTGTCCAGCCCCACGCCGAGCCGGCCCACCACCTTGCAGCGGGCCATCGCGGCGAGCAGCTCGCCACGCACCTGCGTCAGGTTGCGCACGATCAACACATCGGCTTGGCCCGCCTCGGCCTGCAGGCGGGCGGCGTTGCCCACCAGCTGCGGGTCATAGAGCACGTCATGTGCCGCTTCAAGCTGCGCCACTGCGCGCTCGTCCATGAATTCACAGATGACAATGCGCGCCATATGCCCTCGCTCTAGGCTGATTCAAAGAGACGCGTCAGCACGAACTCGCGGTGGCCCAGCGCTTCTGCGGCGGTCAGGCGGCCGTTGGCGGTGCGCAGCATGTTCTCCAGCAGCTTGTCGCCGGCCTGGTCGAGCGTGATCTCGCGTTGCAGCAACCCGGAGGTGTCCACGTCGATGTGTTCGCTCATCAGGCGCACGGTGCGCGGGTTCGAGCAGATCTTGATCACGGGAACAATCGCATTGCCGATCACGTTGCCCTGGCCGGTGGGGAAGAAGTGCACGGCGTAACCGGAGGCGGCGCACAGGGTCACCATTTCGGCGGCGGCACTGGACGAGTCCATGAACCACAGGCCCGGGTGCGTGGGCATCTCGGCCTTGTCGATGACGCCGTCGACCGTGCAGACCTTGCCGATCTTCTGAATGTTGCCCAGCGCTTTTTCCTCGATGGTCGTGAGGCCGCCGGCGATGTTGCCTTTGGTGGGCTGCGAGTCCGACAGGTCGCTGGTCTTGTGGCGGTTGATCATGTCCTGGTAGCGGTTGAACATGAACATGAACTGGTCGCGCACGGCATCGGTGGCACAACGGTCGGCGACGATTTTTTCACCGCCGGTGATCTCGGAGGTTTCACCGAAGCACAGGTAGTTGCCGAGCGGGTGCAGCTTGTCGAAGGCGTTGCCGACGGTGGGATTGGCGCCGCAGCCGGACGTGGTGTCGGACTCGCCGCACTTGGTGGAGACCCAGAGTTCGGAGATGCCGCAGACCTCGCGCTGCTTTTCGCTGGCCCATTGCACGTATTCACGCGCGGCTTTGGAGGCCTTCATGATGGTCTCATGGTCGCCGTGGCCTTCGATGCCGAAGCCCACCACCGGTTTGCCGGTCTTGGCGATGCCGTCCACCACTTTTTTGGTCCAGCTGTCTTCAATGCCGATCACCACGACGGCGGCGACATTGGGGTTGCAGCCGGCACCGATCAGGGTGCGAAAGTGCAGTTCCAGGTCGGCGCCGAATTGCAGCCGCCCATAGGGATGCGGAATCGCCATGCAGCCCTTGATGTTGTGGGCCACGGCTTCGGCAGCGGCATTGGAGAGGTCGTCCAGCGGCAGGATGATGACGTGGTTGCGCACGCCGACGCGGCCGTTTTCGCGGCGGTAGCCCAAAAATGTGGTGTCTTTATCGATGACTGACATGAATATGTTCCTAGATGAATTGTTTGTTCCAGCAATCGACGTGGATCTGGCTTTGCCAGGCCACAGGCGATGCCCCTCAGGGGGAGGCGGCCGCAGGCCGCTTCGGGGGGTTACCAGCGTTTTGTTTTGATGTTGTGCACATGGGCGTGCTGGCCGGCCTTGATGTTGGCAACAACCTTGCCCATGTCGATGCCGTACTTCAGTACGGTGTCGCCGACAGCCATGTCCTTGAGGGCCACCTTGTGGCCGATCGGGATGTCCTGCTGGGCCTGCACATTGATCATGCGGTCCTCGTCCATGATCCAGCCGGTCATGGCGGTTCCTGCCTTCACACCTTCCACCACCACAACGGCCACGGTGTCTTTGGCGTCATGCAATACAAAATGAATCATGGGGTCTCCGAATGGCCTGAGTGAATCGAGTTGCCAGTTTTATGGGCCGGGAACACCTTGTCAATTGACTCATATATATGACTTGTACGACTCGCCCGTTGGTGTTTCAATGGCGGCCGTGAATCTCAAAAACACATCGGCTCCATTGCGTCCGTTGATGAGCGAAGAGGCCATGCCGCTCTACCGCCAGGTGAAGCGCGAGCTGCAAAAACTCATCGAGACCGGGCATTACGGTCCGGGTAAATCCTTGCCCAGCGAGGCGAATATTGCTGCGAGCCTGCAGGTGAGCATTGGCACCCTGCGCCATGCCGTTGACGAGCTGGTACACGAGCATGTGCTGGTGCGGCGGCAGGGCAAGGGAACTTTTGTGGCGCCGCACAACAATGCCCGCTTCATGTTCCAGTTTTTTCACGTGGAGCCGCACTGGAACTTCGGTGACGACGATGCGGCGCGGGACCGCGACTACCCGGAAATTGACTGCATCGCTTTTGGGCGCGAACGGGCCACGGAGCAGGAAGCCGCCGCGTTGCGTATCAAGGCGGGTGAGCCCGTGTTCAGGGCGGAAAACCGCCTCGCCCTGCAGGGCAGGGTGGTCATGCATGACCGGCTGAGCATTGCGGCGGCGCTGTTCCGCAACCTCACCGAAAAACGTTTTGTCGAAAGGCCCGGCACGATCTATGCCCTGTACCAGACGGACTTCGGCATCACCGTCCTGCGGGCACAGGAACGTGCACGCGCAGCGGCGGCCGACCGGACCCAGGCGCGCCTGCTGGGGCTGGCGGTGGGCTCCCCGGTACTGGAAGTGCACCGGCTGGCCCTGACGTTCGGCGACAAGCCCGTGGAATACCGGGTCTCCACCATCAATACCCAGGCGCACGACTATGTCAGCGTGCTGTCCAAGAAGGCATGACCATGGACCTTGTTGTGGTGCTGGAGAAAACCCGGCTCGCGGGCATGGAGGCTGCCGACCGCATCCGGAAGGCGCAGGCCGAACTGCAGCCGGCGGATGTTCGCCAGAAGGCGCCGGGTGACTGGGTTACGCGTTTTGACCGCGAAGTGGAAGAGGGCTTGCGCAGCGCGCTGCTGCAAGCCTTGCCGCAGAGTGGTTTTGTCGGCGAGGAAAGCGGCGGCGAATTGACGGAGCAGCCCACCTGGCTGGTAGACCCGATTGATGGCACGGCAAACTTTGCGCGCGGCTACCCCCAGTACGCGGTATCGATTGCACTGTGTGTGGACCGGCAGCCGGTACTGGGCGTGATCGTGGATCCGTCCCGCCACGAAATTTTTACTGCGGGATCGGGTCTGGGTGCATACCTGAATGGGGAGCGCCTGGCCTGCGCTGCTGCGCGCCCTGCGGGGCAATGCCTGGTTTCGACGGTGTTTCCCAAACCGGGCGCGCCTTTCATGGACGACTACCTGCGTGAATTCGGGGATGTGCTGAGAACGTTTGGGCAGGTTCGACGAAGCGGCTCCATGGCGCTGGAACTGGCTTATGTGGCGGCCGGGCGGGCTGATGCCTTCTGGGAACGCGGCATGGGCGCGTGGGACGCTGCAGCCGGGTTGGTGCTGCTGCGCGAGGCCGGCGCCACGATGCGATCCCTGGACGGCTTGCCGCTGCTGCAAAGCCGGATGCTGGTGGCGGGAAGCCCTGCTGGTGCGGCGCTGCTGGAAAAAAGCCTCATGCACCACTGCGATGGCCAAAATTCTTCGCACCCTTCTTTCAATATTTCTGTCTGATACCTCCATGATTCTCAAATGGCGCCTGGCGCTGGTTTCCCATTTTCCAGGCGTACTGGTGTGCATGGTGATTGCACTGGCTGCGACTTTCATTTCCGAGCACTATGGCGGCCCCCAACTGCTCTATGCCTTGCTGATCGGCCTGGCGTTCCATTTTCTCAACAGCCACCCCAAGGCGGCCAAAGGCATCGGCTTTTGCGGCCGCGTGGTGCTGCGTGTGGGTGTGGCGCTGCTGGGTGCCCGCATCACGTTTGCGCAAGTGGCCCAACTGGGCGCCGGAACCGCCGTGGTCATCGTGCTGGCGGTGGTGTTGACGATTTTGCTGGGCGTGCTGCTGGCGCGCTGGCTGAAGTGTTCGCGTGATGAAGGCCTGCTGTCGGGCAGCGCGGTGGCCATCTGCGGTGCGTCGGCGGCGCTGGCCGTGTCTTCCGTGCTGCCCCAGACGAAAGAAAACGAACGCTTCACACTTCTGGCCGTTGTCGGTGTCACGGTGCTGTCAACCCTGGCGATGGTGGTCTACCCTTTCAGCCTGCAGGCCATCGGGCTCCTGCCGGGGCAGGCCGGTATTGTGCTGGGAGGGTCGATTCATGACGTGGCGCAGGTGGTGGCGGCCGGCATGATGCTCGGCCCGCAGGCGGGTGACACGGCCACCGTGGTCAAGCTGTTTCGCGTCATGATGCTGATGCCCATCGTGCTGTTCATTGCGGTGCTGTACCGCAACCATCCGGCCGTCAAGGTGCCTGAAACGGAAGTGCCGCTGGTGCCGGGCTTCCTGATTGCTTTTGTCGTGCTGGTCATGCTGGCCAGTGCGGGGCTGATCGCAGCACCCGTGGTTCAGCTGGCCAGTGATGCGTCGCGCTGGATGCTGGTGACGGCCATTGCCGCTGCGGGTGTGAAGACCAGTTTTGAAGACCTGCTCAAGCTGGGCTGGAAGCCTGTGGCGCTGCTGCTGGCCGAGACCGTTTTTATCGTGGCCTTTGTGGTGATCTCGGTGCTGCTGCTGAAACTCGGGGTGCCCTGAGCGGCAAGCTCGCTGGTTCAGCCCAGCAGTGCCTGCGCGAATTCACGCGCGTTGAAGGTTTCCAGGTCTTCCAGCTGCTCCCCCACGCCGATGAAGTACACCGACACCGGGCGCAGTGTGGGGGAGGCAATGGCACGTTCACGGGCCCACAACGCAATGGCCGCCAGAACGCCGCCCTTGGCTGTGCCGTCCAGCTTGGTCACGATGAGGCCAGTCAGCTGCAGCGTGTCATCAAAGGCCTTGACCTGGGCCAGTGCGTTTTGCCCCGTGTTGCCGTCAATGACCAACAAGACTTCATGCGGTGCGGTGGCATCCGCCTTCTGCACCACACGTTTGATTTTTCGCAGCTCTTCCATCAGGTGCAACTGCGTCGGCAGGCGGCCGGCCGTGTCGACCAGCACCACGTCCTTGCCGCGCGCCTTGCCTGCGCTCACGGCATCAAAACTCACGGCAGCCGGGTCGCCGCCTTCCTGGCTCACGATCTCGACCGTATTGCGGTCAGCCCAGACGCTGAGCTGCTCGCGCGCCGCGGCGCGAAAGGTGTCGGCCGCTGCCAGCAGCACCGAGGCGCCTTCGGTGGCCAGGTGCCGCGTGAGCTTGCCGATGGACGTGGTCTTGCCGGCGCCGTTGACACCGGTCACCATGATCACGGTGGGCTGGTACTGGCCGATCACCAGCGGCTGCTCCAGCGGCTTGAGCAGCTGCGCGATCGAGTCCACCAAGGCATTCTTGACGGCGACCGGGTGCGTCATGCCGCCTTCCTTGACGCGGCGCTTGACATCGGCCAGCAGGTGTTCGGTGGCCTTGCTGCCGGCATCGGCCATCAATAACGCAGTTTCCAGGTCTTCGTAGAGCGCATCGTCGATGCGGCTGCCGGTGAACACGGTCGAGATGCTGGAGCCTGTCTTGCGCAGCCCGGCCTGCAGCTTGCCGAGCCAGCGTTCCCGCTCGGGGGCCACGGCACCGGGAACCGGAATGGTGATCGGGGTGACCAGCGCACTGCCGATCAGGCCGCCGCCTGCAGGGGCCGGCGCGGGCGCGGGTATCACCGGATCCGGGGTGGATCCGCCGGCCGGTGAGGGCGTATCGGGCGCAGAAGACGCCGCGGGGGCAGGGGAAGGGGATTTTTTCTTGAAAAAACTGAACATTGGGTATGCTTGTGGAGTCTAGGGGTCTGTGAATACTACTTTTGCAAATGCGAATGGGGTGAGAAAGCCGCCAATCAAGGCGCGTGACGACGTCCAGACTTTCGTCTGGACTAGGAGCGCAACGCCGAGTGGCGGTTTTCTCACCCCATTCCCTCCGGGTTGCGATCAAAAAGGCCTTGCGCGGCGTTGCAGAGCCTTGACGGGGTCTACCCCGCCTGCGTTTTGCGCCTTGCTCAAGGCCTTTTTGACTCGCAACGCATCTGCAAAAATAGTATTCACAGACCCCAGGGCTGTCGCACAGTTGCCGGACAGCGTGCGGCGCCACACAGCTATTCTATGAAACACCCCAGGCCAGCCCTTTTGACACCCCCAGTACCCCTATCTTCCATACTTCGCCCGTCGGCCGTGCGGCACCTGCCCGCGCTGGTGCTGGCACTGTGTCTGGGCACGGCCGCCCTTGCGCAGACGCCCGCGCCGGCATCGGTCGAGCAGTTCACGCTGGCCAATGGCCTCACGGTCATCGTTAAGCCCGACCACCGCGCCCCCACCGTGGCCCACATGCTGTGGGTGCGCGTGGGCTCCATGGACGAGGTCGACGGCACGTCGGGCGTGGCTCATGTGCTGGAGCACATGATGTTCAAGGGAACGGCGAAGGTCAAACCGGGTGAGTTTTCAAAACGCATAGCCGCCCTGGGCGGACGCGACAACGCATTCACCGCCCGCGACAACACGGCCTACCACCAGCAGATTCCGGCCAGCAAGCTGGAAGACGTCATGCGCCTGGAGGCTGACCGTTTTACGGGCAACCAGTGGGCAGACGACGAGTTCAAGCGCGAGATCGAGGTTGTCAAGGAAGAGCGGCGCCTGCGCACCGAAGATTCGCCGCGCGCGATGCTGTATGAGCAGATGACCGCCATGACGTTTACCGCCTCGCCTTACCGGCGCCCGGTGGTCGGCTGGATGAGCGACATCGAGGCCATGACACCTGACGATGCGCGCGATTTTTACCGCCGCTGGTATGTGCCCGCCAATGCCGCTGTAGTCATTGCCGGTGATGTGGATGTCGCGCAGGTCAAAAAGCTGACCGAAAAATACTACGGCGGCATCCCCGCGCGCGCCATCCCGGTGCGCAAGCCGCGTACCGAGCCCGTGCAGGCCGGCGTGCGCCGCATGGACTTCAAGGCGCCGGCCAGCCAGGCCTATGTCAGCATGGTTTTCAAGGTTCCCAAGCTCGAACCGGCAGACCTGGCCGCGCCGGCCGCCGGCGCCAGCCGCGACGCGCTGGCGCTGACGGTGCTGGCCGCCGTGCTGGACGGCTACAGCGGCGCCCGGCTCGACCGCGCGCTGGTGCAGCAGTCCCGTGTGGCCGACAGCGCCGGTGCGTCCAATGGCCTGATGGGCCGTGGCCCGCAGGTTTTCTCGCTCGACGGCGTGCCCGCTGCCGGCAAGACCGCCCAGCAGGTGGCCGACGCGCTGCGCGAACAGGTGGCCAAGGTGGCGCGCGAAGGCGTGAGCGAGGCCGAGCTGAACCGCGTCAAGACGCAGTGGGTGGCCAGCGAGACCTACAAGCTCGACTCGGTCTTCAACCAGGCGCGCGAGCTCGGCTCCCAGTGGGTGCAGGGCCTGCCGCTGGATGCCAGCGAACGCATCATTGCCGCCCTGCGCAGCATCACGGGCGCCGAGGTGCAGGCCGTGGCCGCGAAATATTTTGGTGACGACCAGATGACGATGGCAACGCTGTTGCCGCAGCCGCTGGACCCGAACCGCAAGCCGCGCCAGGGCACTGCGCCTGCCGGTGACTTGCAGCGTTGAGCCGCATCCACGCATCCAAAGAAATTGTTGATCACATCATGATTGCTATAAAAACGATAGCACCTTGCGCTCGTCGCGCGGGTGCTGCAGGCCTTTTTTGCTTGTTTTTTCAATCGCTGGCGCTGGCTGCCCTGCCGATCCAGCACTGGACGCAGCCCAATGGCGCCAAGGTGTACCTGGTCGAAAGCCCGGCGATTGCCATGCTGGATGTGCAGATCGACCTGGACGCCGGCAACCGGCGCGACCCGGCCGACAAAGCCGGCCTGGCCAGCATGATGGCCGGCCTGCTGGAAAAAGGTGTGCGTGCCAGCAATGGCTTGGGGCCGGACGGCATTTGTGGAGGGCTTTGTGTTCCCGAGCCGGCGCTCGACGAAAACGCCCTCAGCGAAGCCTGGGCGGATCTGGGCGCGCAGTTCGGCGCCGGTACCACGTCCGACCGCCTGAGCTTTTCGCTGCGCACCCTGACCGACCCGGCGCTGCTGGACAAAGCGGCAGCGCTGGCCGCCCGTGAGATCGCCGAGCCGGCTTTTCCCGAAGCCGTTTGGCAACGCGAACGTGCGCGCCTGCAGGCCTCGATTCGCGAGTCCTATACCCGCCCGGCCAGTGTTGCCGGCCGCGCCTACACGCCGGCGGTGTACGGCACGCATCCCTACGGCTATGAAGTCACGGAAGAAAGCCTGGCGCGCATCGGTGTGGCCGACATGCGCGCCGCGCATGCTGCTGGCGTGACGGCTTGCCGCGCGCGCATCAGCATGGTGGGCGCGGTGACGCGCGCGCAGGCTGATGCCATCGCCGCGAAATTGCTCTCGCGCCTGCCGAAAGCGGCTTGCGCCAGCCTGCCGCCGTTGCCGGCCGTGGCCGAGGTCGCGCCGCTGGCCGCACCGGTTGAAAAACGCATCCCTTTCGCCTCGGCGCAGGCGCAGGTCCTGATCGGCCAGCCGGGCTACAAACGCTCGGACCCGGACTATTTCGCCCTGACGGTGGGCAATTACATCCTGGGCGGTGGCGGTTTTGTCTCGCGCCTGACGAGTGAAGTGCGTGAAAAGCGCGGCCTGACGTATGGCGTGTCGAGTTATTTCTCACCGGCCCTGCACGCGGGCGCCTTCACCATCAGCATGCAAACCCGGCCCGACCAGGCTGTGCAGGCCGTGGACCTGGTGCGCAAAGTGGTGGCTGACTTTGTGGCCAGCGGCCCGCTGGAGACGGAACTCAAGGCGGCGAAGGACAATCTGGTGGGCGGCTTTGCCTTGCGCATCGACAGCAACCGCAAGCTCCTTGACAACGTGTCGAGCATTGCCTGGAACGACCTGCCGTTGAACTACCTGGATACCTGGACGCAGCAGGTCGACAAGGTCACGGTGGCCGATGTCAAGGCGGCTTTTGCACGCAAGCTGCAGCCTGAAAAAATGGTCACTGTTATCCTTGGCGCCGCACCATGAAGTACACGCCCGCTCCTACCCCAACTCCCGCCACCCCAAAAAAAACGCGCCCTAAAAGCGGCAAGGTGGTGGCTCGCAAAACCGTGCCGCCCGGCGAAATCCGCATCATCGGCGGCTTGTACAAACGCACCAAATTGCCGGTGCCCAGCAAGCCGGGCCTGCGGCCCACGCCAGACCGCGTGCGCGAAACCCTTTTCAACTGGCTGGGCCAGGACCTGACTGGCTGGCGCTGTATCGACGTGTTTGCCGGTACCGGCGCGCTGGGCTTTGAGGCCGCGTCGCGCGGTGCCGCCGACGTGCTGCTGTGCGAGCAGGACCCGGCGCTGGCGCAACAGCTCAAGACGGTGCAGGCCAGGCTCAAGGCCGACATGTGCCGCATCGAGCGCGGCGACGGACTGAGCGCCTTGAAACGCGTCGCGCCGGGCAGCCTGCAACTGGTGCTGCTCGACCCGCCTTTTGAGTCCACCCTGTACGAATCCACGCTCAAGGCCGCAGCGCAGGCCATCGGCCCGACCGGCGTGGTTTATCTGGAGGCGCCCAAACCCTGGACGGATGAGGAACTGCTGCCGCTGGGTTTGCAGGTGCACCGCAGCGGCAAGGCAGGCGCCGTGCATTTCCACCTGCTGGCCGCTCTGGGTACGCCAGCGGGCTGAACCGCCGGCCAGGCCTTGCCCGTCTCGTGGTTACAGGGCGGCAATTGGCGGGTAAAGGGGTGGGGCGGGCATAATTCCTCCTATGGCCACCTCCCGCACCGCTGTTTATTCCGGCACGTTTGACCCGTTCACGCTGGGCCATGACGATGTGGTGCGCCGCGCTGCCGGGCTTTTTGACCAGATCGTCATCGCGGTGGCGACGGCCCATCACAAGAAAACCCTGTTCACGCTGGACGAGCGCGTGGCGCAGGTGCAGGCCGCCACTCAGGGTATTGCCGGCGTCAAGGTGCTGCCGTTTGACGGCTTGATCATGGATTTTTGCGCAGCGCAAAAGGCCTCAGCCGTGGTGCGCGGAATCCGCAACATCACCGACTTTGACTACGAAGCGCAGATGGCGGCCATGAACCGCAAACTGCGCTCCGAGGTGGAAACCGTGTTTCTGCTACCCGACGCACCGCTGCAATGCATCAGCAGCACACTGGTGCGCGAGATCAGCAAGCTGGGTGGCGACATCAGCCAGATGGTGAGCCCGGCGGTGGCGTCGGCACTGGCGGCGGCACACCAAGCCGCAAAGGGGCGCTGACATGGCCCTGATGATCACTGACGAGTGCATCAACTGCGACGTGTGCGAACCTGAATGCCCCAACCAGGCGATCTACCTGGGCAAGGAGATCTACGAGATCGATCCGCACAAATGCACGGAATGCGTGGGCCATTTCGATGAGCCCCAGTGCGTGCAGGTTTGCCCCGTTGCCTGCATCCCCATCAACCCGCAGCACATTGAAACGCGGGAAACCCTGTGGGAAAAATACCAGCGGCTGCAAACCATCATTCCGGTGGTCACAGCCCGGTGACCCGATCCCATCGGGGATGTGGGGTTTTCGGGCCTGGCATGCTCCCGGCAGCACAAATTTATAGCCAAATAGGCCTCTGGGCCAACACTGACGAGCGCAAGCAGCTATAAAAATAGTAGCGCCCCATCTTTTGCGAAGTGGCCCGGAGGGGCTGAATTTCAGTCTTCGATATCCACCTTGCGCGGCGGTTTCGGCCGCGGCGGCATGCTGGTGTGGATCATCATCGTGGCTTTTTCCATCTCGCCCTTGAGCAGTTCGGGCACGGCCTTGATGCAGCGGGCAATGCAGTCTTCAATCGCCACGCGGTGCTCCTGTGAAGGTTTTTTCAGCACCCAGTTGACCACCTCGGCCTTGACGCCCGGGTGGCCTACGCCGATGCGCAGGCGCCAGTAGTCGGCCGTGCCCAGCTGCGCATGGATGTCGCGCAGGCCGTTGTGGCCGGCGTGGCTGCCGCTGAACTTGAGCTTGACCTGGCCGGGCACGATGTCCATTTCGTCGTGTGCCACCAACACCTCTTCAGGCGCGACCTTGAAGAAGCGCGCAAGGGCCGCCACCGACTTGCCGGAGACATTCATGAAGGTCAGCGGCTTGAGCAGCCAGACGTTCTGGCCGTTGAGGGTGATGCGCGCGACCTGGCCGTGGTAGCTCTTGTCCAGGCTCAGCGGGGCTCTCAGCTCTTGCGAAAGGGCGTCGATAAACCAGAAACCGGCGTTGTGGCGGGTGGCTTCGTATTCAGGGCCAGGGTTGCCTAACCCGACAAACAATTTGATCATTTGAAGATTTCCATCCGTCCAATTCTAGGGGCGTGTCTGTCGTGCTTCGCATCCCCGGGGTTGAAGGGGAAGGCTGGCCAAGAAAAACGGCCCTTGTCCTGCAGGAGGACAAGGGCCGCGAGCCTTTTCAGGCCTGAGCGTGAAGTGGGTTAATTACTTCTTGGCGGCAGGCTTGGCAGCGTCGGCCTTGGCGCCGGCTTTGGCTTCCTTGGCGGCAGCAGCTTTAGCGGCTTTCGGATCCACCGGTGCGGCTGCTGCAGCGGCTGCTGCGGCATCGGCCTCGGCTTCTTCGGAAACGGCAGACACCGACACCAGAACCGGGTTGTCCTGGCCCTTGGCCACGAACTTCACGCCCTTTGGCAGGGTGATGTCCTTGATGTGCAGCGGTGAGCCCTTCTTCAGGCCCTTCAGGTCGACGGCGATGAATTCGGGGATGTCGGCAGGGAAGCAGGACACGGTCAGCTCGGTGATCACGTGGTTGACCAGGCAGTTTTCGGTCTTGACGGCCGGAGACTCTTCTTCGCCGCTGTAGTGCACGGGCACTTTCACGGTCATCTTGGTCTTGGCTTCCACGCGCTGGAAGTCGATGTGCAGGATCTGCTGTTTGTACGGGTGCATTTGCAGGTCGCGCAGCAGAACCTTGTGTTCTTTGCCTGCCAGTTCCATCTGGAGGATGGAAGCATGGAACGCTTCTTTCTTGATGGCGTGGAACAACGCGTTGTGATCGATTTCGATCAGCGTGGGTTCACCGGTGCCACCGTAAACAATACCGGGCGTACGGCCGGTGATGCGGAGACGGCGGCTCGCACCCGTGCCCTGCTTTGCGCGCTCAAAAGCGACGAATTTCATAATCAACTCCAATAAAGAACGGACCGCGACCAGTCTCGTTCTGGTTTAAAAAGCTGCTTTTGCCTCATGACAAACATCATGGGGCGAGGGCAGCTACTTTTTGCTTCAGATCAGAACAGGTTGTCCTGGTCCGAAAACAAACTCATGACCGACTCTCCCTTGGCGATTCGCTGAATCGTTTCGGCGATCAACGGCGCCACGGAGAGCTGGCGAATCTTCTTGCAGCTTGCTGCATGGGCGCTCAGCGGAATGGTGTTGGTGATCACCACTTCATCGAGTGCGTCGCCCTGGGCGATACGGTCAATGGCCGGGCCCGAAAAAATCGGGTGCGTGCAATAGGCATAAACTTTCTTGGCGCCGCGCTCTTTCAGCACTTCAGCCGCCTTCACCAGCGTGCCGGCCGTGTCGATCATGTCGTCCATGATCACGCAGTTGCGGCCTTCGATGTCGCCGATCACGTGCATCACTTCAGACACGTTGGCCTTGGGGCGGCGTTTGTCGATGATGGCCATGTCGCAGCCCAGCTGCTTGGCCAGCGCCCGGGCGCGCACCACGCCGCCCACATCGGGCGACACGACCATCAGGTCGGCGTAATTCTTCTGCCGCAGGTCGCCCAGCAGCACTGGCGACGCATAAATGTTGTCGACCGGAATGTCAAAAAAGCCCTGGATCTGGTCGGCATGCAGATCCATCGTCAAAACACGCGACACGCCTACGGCCTGCAGCATGTTGGCCACCACCTTGGCCGTGATCGGCACCCGCGCCGAACGTGGGCGGCGGTCTTGCCGGGCATAGCCGAAATACGGGATCACCGCGGCGATGCGCTCGGCCGAAGCCCGTTTCAGCGCGTCGACCATGATGAGCAGTTCCATCAGGTTGTCGTTGGTGGGTGCGCAGGTCGACTGCACCACAAACACATCACGGGCCCGAACGTTCTGCTGGATCTCGACGGTGACTTCGCCATCCGAAAAGCGGCCGACATGGGCTGCACCCAGTGAAATGCCCAGGTGCTGGGCGATGTCGGAGGCCATGCTCGGATTGGCATTGCCGGTGAAAACCATGAAGTCGGGATGGTGCGTTTGCATGTGGGGCCCAGCTGCTACAAGGACTTGAACGTGGCTGAAATTTTTATCGAAGCAAAATACGCACGGGACAACACGTTGCAACGGGCTTGGCAGTGAGCGCCGCTTGCCTGGCGTGTTTCCAAAAACACACAGACCCGCTGATACACATCACGCGGGTCTGTCAGGAGTCACACGGGCCCGCTCCGGGCGGGACCGCAACACCGGGGCTACGGCCCACGGCGAGTAATTTGGCAGGGGTGGAAGGATTCGAACCTGCGAATGCCGGAATCAAAATCCGGTGCCTTAACCAGCTTGGCGACACCCCTACACAGGACAGTTGTTGTTGCCAACAACAGACCTATAAACTTTTCCATTTATGGTCGCTTGAAAGCGCACTTCAAAGAGCGGTTATTTTACCAACCGGCCAGAGGATGCACCTCCAAATTGCTGCATGTCCGGACTATCCAGTCATCAGGCAAACCTGAATCCGTGAAATCCGTGCCATGCGGCAGTTGCGCAAATACAGCACTTCCGGAGCCGGTCATGCGCCCTTGAAGATGTTTCGTTTTCAGCCAGTCAATCGACTGGCCAATCTGCGGGCATATCTCCTGCGCTACCGGCTGCAAGTCGTTGCGGCCGAATCCGAAATCAACCGATCTCAAAGGGCCTTCAGCATTTGCAGCAAAGCCTTGGATTGTAGCAGTTTCTGTGTCACGTTTGAGCCCTGCCGCGCTGAAAATTCCTGGCGTGGAGGCGCCGGCAGGAGGCTTGACCACCACAAAACGGGCTGGCGGCAGGGCCAGCGGCGTGATTTTTTCACCAATGCCTTCCACCCAGGCGTGGCCACCGGACAGGAAAAAGGGGACATCGGCGCCCAGCGACAGGGCGATGGCTTGCAGTTTTGGGGTCGGCAGGCGCACACCCCAAAGCCGCTGCAGCGCCAGCAGGCAGCTGGCGGCGTCGGATGAGCCCCCACCCATGCCGGCTTCTGAAGGGACGCTTTTTTGCAGGCCGATGTGAACGCCCAAAGGCGTGCCGCAAGCCGCCTGCAGCGCTCTGGCTGCCCGTACACACAAGTCCTCAGCGGGCAAGGCCTGGGATTCGCGGGGGTTGCCCCCGTTGAGTTGGCCAAGGTCTTCCCGGGTGATCCGGCCATCGGGGCGCAGTTCAAAGTGCAGGGTGTCGCACCAGTCGATCAACATGAATGCGGATTGCAACAGGTGGTAGCCGTCGGGCCTGCGTCCGGTGATGTGCAGGAAAAGGTTCAGTTTGGCGGGCGCCGGCACGTCATACAGGGCTTTGAGCGGCTGCGCGGCGTATCGGACGGGGGCGGTATGGGTCGTCATGAACTGGGAGTGCCAAAGCAACAGGAGCCAGGAGGGTGAAGGTACAGGAGGCCTTGCGGAGAAGCCGGGACATCCGTCCCGGAATTATTGGTCAAGGACCACACGCAGGTCGGCTGGGGGTGCCGGCTGCACCCGCCTGGCCGTGATGCGGCCTTCCGCGTAACGCGAAAGGTCTGCAGACCAGCCGCTGACACTGGCATTGTCGCCCTGCAGCCAGGCAAAGAGCGCGGTCACCGGGACGGCCGCACCTGTCGCCTGGGCCATCAGCTCATCCACCGAGGAAAACCGCTGGATCTTGCCATTGCCTGAGTCGAGTACGGCTTCACCGGGCGACCAGCGGAGCACACCCAGCACGCTGCCCAAAGGACTGATCAGCGAGAGTTCGCCGCGCTCGGGTTGGCCCTTGAGCTCGAAGCTGGCCGAAAAGGACTGCACGGGTTCGCTTTGGACCTGCAGGCTGATACGGCCTGTCCGAAGCTCATTTTTTGAGGCATTTGTGCCCGAAAGCCTTTGCGGTTGAGCGCAACCAGCTATCAAAAGAGGAGCAATAGCGCAGGCGCACACCAGGCCCAGACGGACCAGGTGGACACGCAGTGCAGGCAGCAGGACGCGAATTCCCGTCACAGCTTCACGCGCAGGCGCTTGAGCGTCTCGAGCAGGGTCTCGTTTTCGGGACTCAGCAGCCGGCCTTCTTTCCAGATGGCCACGGCGCGGTCACGCTGGCCCGTTGTCCAGAGCACTTCACCGAAGTGGGCCGCGATTTCGGCGTCCGGTTTGGCTTTGTAAGCGGCTTCAAAGATCTTGATGGCTTCCGAGGTGTTGCCCATTCGGAATTCGACCCAGCCCAGGCTGTCCTTGATGAATGGATCGGCGGGCGCATATTCGAGCGCTTTGCGAATCAGATCACGCGCTTCCGGCAGGCGCACGCTGCGATCTGCAAATGAATAGCCCAGGGCGTTGTAAGCGTGGTGGTAGTCGGGCTTGAGCTGGATGACGCGCCGCAGCAGACGTTCCATTTCATCCATCGAACCCAGCTTTTCAGCCATCATGGCCTGGTCGTACAGCAGTTCGGTTTCGTCGGGGTTTTTTGCCAGGGCTTGCGCCAGCACATCATGGGCCAGCTGGTACTGCTTGAACTCACGGAGCAGGCCTACTTCTGCGTTCAATTTCAGTCTTGCGTCCGCAGCGTTGCGTTCGGGGAGCTTGCGGATCAGCTGGCGTCCTTCTTCCAGTTTGCCCTGGCTGGCAAGGATGGAGGCGCGCCGGGTTTGGGCCTGGGTCAGGTCAGCGGAATCTTCAATCCTGGCCAGCCAGCTTTCTGCCGCCGCATAGTCCTTGCGTTTTTCGGCCAATTGGGACAGCGAGAGGTAGGCCTGGGCCAGGCCGCGGTTGCGCTCGCCCTCGGCGGTCTGCTGCTGGGCCAGGGTGACGTAGCGCTCCAGCGAGGTTTGTGCCTGTGCCAGCTGGTTGTCCTGCAATTGCAGGGAGCCCAGCACCAGCCAGCCTTCGGGAAGCTCGGGTTTTTCGCGGGTCACCACTTGCAGCTGGGCGGCGGCTTCGGCGTAGCGCTGGGCATCCAGCAGCGCGCGCGCATAGGCCATCCGCACTTCAGGCAGGGCTTTGGCGTTGCCTTCAAAGTATTTGCGGACCAGATTTTCTGCTTCAGGCTGTTTCGGGTCCATCAGTTCCAGCCCGACCAGGGCCGGGCCTTCGGAGAGCGGGCCTGCAGCCTGCGCGCGCCTGGCTGCCGCAAGCGCGCCGTTGCTGTCGCCGGAGGCCAGCCGCATGCGCCCCACCGTGGTCCAGGCGGCGCTGGCGGTGGCGGGGCTGTTCAGGTAGGTGGCCAACGCTTCTTCGGCCACCGTGCTGGCCAGCTTTTTGTCGGGCACACGCGCGTAAATGCGGGGTACCGCAGTCAATGCCGCAGCACGTTCCACTTCCGGAGCGAGCCGGATTTCGGTTTGCAGCGGTTCGGTCGTGTCGGCAATCCGGTTCAATGCCACCAGGATCTGCAGGACATAACGGTTTGCGTCCCGCGAGGCGGGCTGCTCTGCCTTCCAGGCCTGGGCTGCCTGCAGTGCGGCGTCGCCAGAGCGCGACTGCAATGCGATGTCCGTAGCGCGCTGGTAGAGCTGCGCATCGCCGGTTTTGCGGGCGGCGTCCAGCATGAGCGCAAATCCTGCGGCGGGCTCGCCTTCCTGCAGGGTCATTTCACCCACCAGCAGCTGGTAAAAAAGGGCGCCGTCCAGCTGCGATGATGGAGTCGCTTCCTGTGCGGCTTTGGCCTCGACAAGCGTTGAGGGCGCAGCCAGGAGCGGTTCTTCGGTCTGCGCCAGGACCAGGGGAACAGCCAGCCACAGGCCGCTGATGGCAAGGCCAATTTTTTTCTTCATCGAACCATGATAATTGAAGCTCCACGGCTGCGCTGCCGCTTTACGCCGCGGCCCTGATCCCCGGCCAGCCCATCGCTGCCATCTTGCACCCATGAACCAGCACCCATAGTTACAAAACGATGCCTGAACTGCCAGAAGTCGAAGTCACCCGGTTGAGCTTTGCGGACCGTATCGCCGGCGCCGTCATTGAGCGCGTCGAGATGGGCAAGCCCCTGCGCTGGCCGCTGGGCTGCGCGCCGCACAAGCTTGCCGGCCGGAAGGTGCTGGCGGTTCGCCGCCGCGGCAAATATCTTTTGGTGGACCTGAGCAACGGGCTGCTGCTGATCCACCTCGGAATGTCCGGCAGTGTGGCTTTTGGCGACGGTTTTCCCGCCTTGGGCAAGCACGACCACTTTGAAATGGCCACCAGCCAGGGTACTTTACGTCTGAACGACCCGCGCCGGTTCGGGGCTGTGGTGTATGCCAGCGATGAAGGTGCGCCTGCCGCCCAAAAGCTGCTTGGCCGGCTCGGCGTCGAGCCGCTGACGGACGCTTTTGACTCGGAAAGCTTTCACCAGGCACTGAAACTGCGGAAAACGGCGATCAAGCAGGTGCTGCTGGGCGGGGAGACCGTGGTTGGTGTCGGCAATATTTATGCGTCGGAAGCCCTGTTCCTGGCCGGAATCCGGCCGACCACCCGGGCAAGCCGGATCAGCAAGCCCCGTGCGGCCTTGCTTCACGGGGCGATCCGCCAGGTACTCGCCCAGGCTGTTACAAAGGGGGGGAGCACCCTGAGGGACTTTTCGAATGCACAGGGTGAAACGGGCTATTTCCAGCTAGAGGCCATGGTTTACGACCGCGCTGGCTTGCCCTGCCGGGTGTGCAGCGCGCCGGTAAAGACCCTCCGGCAGGGGCAAAGGTCCACTTTTTACTGTGCGAATTGCCAGAAACCGTGAGTCCGTAGACGCGCCAATGGTTCTTTCGGGTTTGCGATGCTATATTGACCGACACACTTTACGGTAGACCGATGTCTTTTAACGAACAATTTGACCAGCACGGCACGTGGCGGCGCGAATTTGCATTACGCCTGAAACTGCTTGCAGAGTGGATGAAGGACCATGACCTGCTGGATGCTGCGGTTGAGGAGCGCCTGCAGCGACTCGAGTCACAGGTACGTTCCGACAAGGTCATGGTCGCCTTTGTGGCCGAATTCTCGCGCGGCAAGTCCGAGCTGATCAATGCGATCTTTTTCGCCGGTTATGGCCGCCGCATCATGCCGGCGAGCGCTGGCCGTACCACCATGTGCCCGACCGAGCTGGGCTACGACGCGGATGTGCCCCCCTGCCTGCGCCTGCTGCCCATCGAGACGCGCCTGCAGAAGCAGGCCCTCATGGAGTGGCGCGCGGTACCCGAAAAATGGACGCGGATCGATCTGGACGTGAATGACCCGGCGCAACTGGCGCAGGCGCTCGAGAAAGTGGCCGAAGTTCGCCATGTCACCCAGGACGAAGCCCGTTCTCTTGGGTTCTGGCATGACAGCAGCCCGGAAGACAACCCGCGCGTAGGCGCTGACGGCCTGATAGAGGTGCCCAAGTGGCGCCATGCACTGATCAATATTGCGCACCCGCTTCTCAAACAGGGCCTGGTCATCCTGGATACGCCGGGTCTCAATGCCATTGGCGCAGAACCCGAATTGACGGTGAGCCTGATCCCCCAGGCCCATGCCGTGGTGTTCATCCTGGCGGCCGATACCGGTGTTACCAAGTCCGACCTCGCCATCTGGCGCGAGCATTTGATCACCGACGGTGACGGCACCGATGCGCGCCTGGTGGTGCTCAACAAGATCGACACCCTTTGGGATGCGTTAAGCACGCCCGAACAAGTGCAGGCACAGATCGACAAGCAGCGTGCAACGTCTGCTGAAATCCTGGGTCTGCCTGAATCCCAGGTCATTCCCGTATCGGCCCAAAAAGGGCTGGTGGCCAAGGTCACGAGAGACAAGGCCTTGCTGGAAGCCAGCCACCTGCCGGCCCTCGAGCTGGCATTGGGGCAGGGCGTGATGGGACAGCGCCAAAAAATCCTGCGTACTGCGGTGTCGGGCGGTATCAGCGAACTCCGGACCGAAGCGGGGCGGGCCATGCACATTCGCCGGCGCGATCTGGCCGAACAGATGATTGAATTGCGTGGCCTGAGAGGTAAGAACGTCTCGGTGATTAAACACATGCGCAGCCGCATCGAGCAGGAGCAGGCTGAGTTCGACACCAGCGGTTCGAAGATTCATGCGGTACGTTCAGTCCACCTTAAATTGCTTCGTGACGTATTCAATCTGCTCAGCACTCCGACGCTCAAGGCTGAACTGGCCGAGCTGACACATGCGCTGAAGCAGCCGGGCATCAAGCTGGGCGTGAAGAAGGCCTATGGCCAGACTTTTTCGCGCCTTCGCGAGGGACTGCAGAAGTCGCAGATCATGAGCAGTGAAATCCAGTCCATGTTGACTGCCTCGTTTCGCCAGCTTAATGCCGAATTCAGTTTTTCGCTGCAGGCGCCAAAAGAACCCGAACTGATCCGTTATGAGCACGACCTGGAGCAAATTGAGCGCAGCCACTTGCAATATCTTGGTGTGGGCAATGTTCTGAAACTTTCGCAGCCGGAATTTTCCGAGCGGCTGGTGCGAGCCCTGGCCACGCGCCTGCGGGTGGTCTACGAATCCGCCCTTGGCGAAGTGGAGCTCTGGAACAAGTCGGCGGCATCGCAGCTTGATGCACAGTTGCGCGAGCGGCGGCGCAATTTCGGCCGCAGGCTTGAAGCTATCGAGCGCATCCAGCAAGCGGCTTCCGGTCTGGATGAACGGATCGCTGAAATCGATATTCAGGAGCGTGTACTCGATGAGCTGGACAACAAGCTCACGGAGCTGACCTCCCATCTTATGGGTTCTTCAGCGCAGTCCAAGACGCCGGATGGCGCCGCTGCCGCAGAAAATGCCGCAGTGCCCGAGGCTGCCTGAGCGTTGACGCGGGCGCAATCCACCAAGACCCCTGCGGGGCGGAAAACGGTTGCTGTCAAGCAAACGGCCTCGTATCAGTTGCCCGGATTTGCCGGGGAAATTGTGCGCTGGCAGGCTTCGCACGGACGCAACAGCCTTCCCTGGCAGAACACACGTGATCCTTACCGCGTGTGGCTGTCTGAAATCATGTTGCAGCAAACCCAGGTCGCAACGGTTCTGGACTATTACGCGCGATTTCTCTTGCGCTTCCCGACGGTGAAGGAGCTGGCTGCTGCTACCGAAGACGAGGTGCTGGGGTTATGGAGCGGACTGGGTTATTACAGCCGTGCGCGCAATCTGTACCGCTGCGCTCAGGATGTCATGGCATTGCATGCCGGGCGGTTCCCCGAGACGGCAGAGCTGCTCCAGACCCTGCCGGGCATAGGCCGTTCAACTGCCGCAGCCATCGCCTCGTTTTGTTTTGGCGAACGTGTTGCCATTCTGGATGGCAACGTCAAACGGGTGCTCACGCGGGTGTTGGGTTTTTCCGCCGATCTTGCCCAAAGTGCCAATGAGCGTGCGCTATGGGACACCGCCGCAGAGCTGCTGCCCGAGCAGGACCTGCCCGAAACCATGCCACGCTATACGCAGGGACTGATGGATCTGGGTGCCTCGATTTGCGTAGGCCGCCAGCCCCAGTGCCTGTTATGCCCGGTACAAACGCTGTGCCGCGGTTTTGCCGCCGGCGATCCCGGCAAGTATCCCGTGAAGACACGAAAGCTCAAGCGCAGTGCGCTGGCGCTGAGTCTGTTGTGGGCGCAGAAGCCGGATGGTTCGGTCTGGCTTGAAAAGCGCCCCGGCCGGGGAATCTGGGGTGGGCTTTATTGCCTGCCGGTTTTTGAGAGTGATGAGGCACTGACTGCGGATTTGCCGGCTTCCTTGCGGGAAAGGCTCGATCCGCTGCCAGGCTTTGTCCACGTGCTGACGCACAAGGACTTGCACCTGTCGCCTTGGATTGCAGGCTTTCGGGCCGGGCAAACCATGCCCCGGTCTTTGGTTGCGGATGAACGGCCAGGTGCGTGGTTCGGCCCTGCCGAATGGCCTGCACTGGGGCTGCCCGCGCCCATACGCAAACTGCTGGAACGGGACGTCTAGGCAGCCGACCGCGGCGCCGGGGATGAAGCCCCCGCGCTCAGCTTTGTTTGGGGTCAAACGGCATCAAGCTCGCGGTGCCGCTTCAGCGTTCGCCACTGCTGGCCGAAAGCTGCGGCCAATTCCTCGACAAGGTAGACGGAACGGTGTTGGCCACCGGTGCAGCCGATGGCCACGGTCACATAACTCCGGTGGTCACGTACCAGTGCATGCAGCCAATGGCTGAGAAACTGCTCGATATGGCGGAACATGTCGCCCACTTCCGTGTGGGCCTTGAGATAGCTTGCCACGGCCTCATCAAGCCCGGTCAGGTGGCGCAAACCCGACTCATAGTGAGGGTTGGGCAGCATGCGAACGTCAAACACGTAATCCGCGTCTAGCGGCACGCCCCGCTTGAAGGCAAAGGATTCGAACACCAGCGTGAGCTGAGTGCTGGGAGCGGAGATCAGCGACTTTACATAGCCCTGTAGCTGTGATGAGCGGATCATGCTGGTGTCGAGCACGTGGGCCTGCTCGCGCATTTCGCCCAACAACTCCCGCTCCAGCTCTATGGCGTCTACCAATGCCCGGTGCTGGTCGGAGGCGTCAATGCGCGACAGAGGGTGAAGCCTGCGCGTTTCGGAAAAGCGGCGTACCAGCGTTTCGGTGTTGGCATCCAGGAAGAGGGATTGCACCGCCACGCCGGAGGCGCGCAACTGTCGCAGCTGCTGGGGCACCAGGGGAAGCGAGATTGCGCTTCGCACGTCCATGGCAATGGCAACTTTCTGGGCGCCGTGCTGCTGCTCCAGTGCGACGAAGGGCGTCAGCAATTCCGGTGGAAGGTTGTCGACGCAGTAATAACCGGCGTCTTCCAGTGCATGCAGGGCAACCGATTTTCCGGAACCCGACATGCCGGTGATAAGAACCATTTCCAGTGCTGCCATCACTGTCCCAGCATTTCCTTGGCGTGGGCCAGCGTAGTACCGGAAAGCCGCTCGCCGCCGAGCATGCGGGCGATTTCAGCCACGCGCTGTTCCCCGTTGACATGGTCTACGGTGCTGAGGGTGGTGCCGTTTTCGGCCCGCTTGGCAACGACAAGGTGCTGGTCGGCACAGGCGGCTACCTGGGGCAGATGGGTGACTGCCATGACCTGCCGGTCTTTACCCAGTTGTTTCATCAGCCGCCCGACGGTTTCGGCCACGGCACCCCCCACGCCCGAATCAACCTCATCAAATATGAGCGTTTGCGCCTGCCCCAGCTGGCTGGTGGTGACGGCGATGGCCAGCGCGATGCGCGACAACTCGCCGCCGGAGGCGACCTTGCCCACGGGGCGAGGTGTGCTGCCGGCATGGCCTGCTACCAGGAATTCGGCTTGCTCCAGCCCGTGCTGGGCTGGTTGTTCAAGTTTGCTGAGAGCAACGTCAAATTTGCCGCCCTGCATGCCTAGGCCCTGCATGGCCTGGGTAATGGCCTTGGCGAGTTTGGGTGCAGCTTTGCTGCGCGCCTTCGACACCTGCCCGGCTTCGTCCAGGTAGGCTGACTTTGCCTGGCTTTCGTTTTTTTCCAGTTGAACCAGATCGGCGGCTTCGTCGAGCTTGTGCAACTCGGCCCGCCAGGAGGCCAGCAATTCAGGCAGTTCGGCTGGGGTGCGCTTGTAACGTCGCGCCAGGCTGACCCACAGCGAAAGACGTTCGTCGAGTTCGGCCAGCCTTTGGGGTTCCAGCTCGGCGTGCCGCGCATAGCCATTGAGCGAATGCACTGCATCTTCCATCTGGGCCAGAGCGCCATTTAACACCTCGAGGATGCCCTTGAACTCGGGTTCGATGTGTTCCTGGCCTTGCAACGATGCAATGGCCCGTCCCAGCAGTGCAGTGGCGTTCCCGTCGGACTCCTGCAATGCGTCAACGGCGGCCTGTACGGCATCGCGCAGAGCCTGCGCGTTGGACAACCGCCCATGCTGGGCATTCAGCTCGTCCCATTCGGCGGCCCCGGGTGCCAGCTTGTCGAGTTCGCCGATTTGCCACGCCAGTCGCTCACGTTCGCGCTGCAGGCTGTCTTGCGCTTCGCGTGCGTCGTTCAATGTTTTCTGGGCGAGCCGCCATTGTTGCCAGAGGCGTGACAACTCGCCGGTAGAGACTTCCGCATAGGAGTCGAGCAAGCCGCGTACCGCGTCGGGGCGGGTCAGACTTTGCCACGCATGCTGGCCGTGGATGTCCACCAACTGGTCGGCGATGTCCTTGAGCTGGGTGGCCGTTGCCGCGCTGCCATTGATCCAGGCGCGGCTTTTACCTTGCGCGTCTATCGTGCGCCTGAGCAGCAGGGTTTCGCTGCTGTCGAAGCCGGCTTGTTCCAGCCAGGGGGCCAGGCCTGCGGGGCTGTCAAACTCTGCGCTGATTTCGCAGCGTGCGGCGCCTTCGCGAACCACGCCGGCATCGGCTCGAGCGCCCAGCGCCAGTTGTAGTGCATCAATCAGGATCGATTTACCCGCACCGGTTTCACCGGTGAGCACCGAGAAGCCGCCGGACAAATCCAGCTCAAGCTTGTGGACGATGACGAAGTCGCGAAGCGATATGGTTTTGAGGCTCATAACTTGAATCCTGGCCGGTCAGGCCACGCCTTCGTTCCAGTGCAGCTTTCTCCGGAGCGTGTCGAAATAGCTCCAGCCTTTGGGGTGCAGGAAACGCATTTGGTGTTCGGAGCGCCTGACGGTGATGCGGTCGCCATGCAACAGACTTGCCAGCGACTGCATGTCGAAGTTGGCGCTGGCGTCGCGGCCAGAGACGATTTCAATGGTAATTTCGCCCGAGTCCGACAGCACAATGGGCCTGTTGGACAAGGTATGCGGTGCAATCGGCGCCAACACCCAGCCGGCAATCGATGGGTGCAGCAAGGGCCCTCCAGCTGAAAGGGCATAGGCCGTGGAGCCGGTCGGCGAGGCGATGATCAGGCCATCTGCGCGCTGGTTTGCCACAAAGCGGCCATCCACCTCCACACGGAGTTCCACCATGCCGGCGGTCGCTCCGCGGTTCACGACAACGTCGTTCATGGCGGTGGCGCTGAAGACGCACCTGCCGTCACGCACGACCTCGGCCTGCATCATCCAGCGTCGATCTTCTTCATACTCGCCACGCAACATGGGTATGAGTGTGTTCTGGTAGTCCTCAAAGGCGATATCGGTGATGAACCCCAGCCTGCCCTGGTTGATGCCCACCAGGGGGATGCCGAATTGGGCCAGTAGCCGGCCTATGCCCAGCATGGTGCCGTCTCCCCCCACGACGAGGGCGAGGTCGCACTGGGCCCCTATGCCGGCTGCGTCAAGAGTCGGGAACCGGGTCAGGCCGGTGTTGCTGGCGGTGTCCTGCTCGATCGCCACATCGCAACCCTGGGTGCCCAGGAAGTGTGCGATCTCCTCCAGTGCTGACCGGGAACCTTGTGCGTGGTACTTGCCGATCAATGCGACATGGCGAAATTGCGACTTCATCGGCAAATTACATCACAACATGGCAACCGAAGCTTCGTAGAATGGCACCATGCTTGATGATCGTGCCCGATTGCTGCTGAAAGCGCTCGTTGAACGCTACATTGCCGATGGGCAGCCGGTAGGTTCGCGCACGCTCTCAAAGGCTTCCGGCCTTGAACTGTCTCCGGCCACTATACGCAATGTGATGAGCGACCTCGAGGAGCTTGGCCTGATTGTCAGCCCGCACACCTCGGCAGGGCGTATTCCCACAGCGCGGGGTTACCGGCTCTTTGTGGACACGATGTTGACCACCCAGCGCGACTCCTTGTCGTCGTCGGGCCACATAGGTGCGCCGCGACTGGCACCTGATCAACCCCAAAAAGTGCTCAGCAATGCGGCACACATGCTGTCGAGCCTGTCGCAATTCGTGGGTGTCGTCATGGCGCCACGCCGGACGTCGGTCTTTCGCCATATCGAGTTCCTGCGCCTGTCCGAAAAACGTTTTCTGGTGATCATCGTCTCGCCCGATGGCGATGTGCAAAACCGGGTCATCTTCACCGAGGCGGACTACACGCAGTCCCAATTGGTTGAAGCGGCCAATTTCCTCAATTCACATTACGCCGGCATGGCAATCGAAGAGGTGCGGGAGCGCCTGAAGAACGAGGTGGAAGCCCTTCGCGGTGAAATCGCCACGTTGATGCAGGCGGCGGTCAAGGTCAGCTCGGAGGCCATCGAGTCGCGCGACGAGGTGGTTATTTCCGGCGAACGCAATCTGCTGGCCGTCAGCGACTTTTCCGGTGACATGGGTAACCTGCGCAAGCTCTTTGATCTCTTCGAGCAAAAGGCGCAACTTATGCGGCTCCTCGATGTTTCGAGCCGCGCCGAGGGAGTCCGGATTTACATCGGCGGCGAAAGCCAGGTGATTCCGTATCAGGAACTGTCTGTGGTGACGGCCCCTTATGAAGTCGACGGACAGGTCGTGGGAACCCTGGGCGTGATAGGGCCGATGCGTATGCCTTACGAAAAAATGATCCAGATTGTCGACATCACCTCCAAGCTGGTGAGCACCGCGCTCAGCCATAGCAAGTAGGCCCTTACAATCGATCCCTTGAGTGGGGCGTTAGCTCAGTTGGTTAGAGCAGAGGACTCATAATCCTTTGGTCGAGTGTTCAAGTCACTCACGCCCTACCATTTAAATAAGCTATAATTTGAGGCTTAGCGGCTGTAGCTCAGTTGGATAGAGTACTTGGCTACGAACCAAGGGGTCGTGGGTTCAATTCCTGCCAGCCGCACCACTTTCTTAAGTGATTTCAATAGCTTAGAGGCTCATCCCTCTAGGCTATTTTTCTTTCCGGGGCCCACTTTTAGGGGCCTTTTTCATACCGCTGCCAGTGCGATAGTGGTTTTCCTGGGGCTGGGCGGCGCCGGACGGGCTGTACGCCCAACAAGAGCTCCGCTATTCTGGAAGCCTAATTCCGGAGGAGAAACATGGGATCACTGAATGTAGAGGACCACGGCGAGTGGCTCAGTTTTGGCTTGTCATACGCGGGCAGCACCATCCCCGTGAGGATTTCGCGCGAGGCGATGGAGGAGTTCTTCGGCGCCGCGCCTGGGCCGGATTCCCTGAAAAAAGCGTATGAACAGGATGCTGAAATGATTCACGCCCGGGCCACAGATCTGGTCGTGGCAGGTGTGAGCTACACGCCTGAAAATCCCCTCGTGCTGAAAATGGAAGATTTTTAGGTGCATTCATGGCCGGCAGCCATGAATGCTATGGTGGCCGGAGCATGAACAAAGCCTTTACCAAAGAAACTGAGCCGGAGGACGACGAGCTGACGCTCGCGCCCCTGCCTGCAGGCGGCAAAAACTACATCACTCCGCAGGGCTACGAGCACCTGCGCAGCGAACTTCTGGACCTGATCGACAGCGAACGGCCCAAAATGGTGGAAATCGTTCATTGGGCTGCCAGCAATGGGGATCGCTCCGAAAACGGCGACTACCACTACGGCAAAAAGCGCCTGCGGGAAATCGACCGACGAATCCGGTTTTTGACGCAGAGACTGGAAATTGCGGAAATCAGCAACCCGTCGGTGCACCACGGTAGCGACCAGGTGTTTTTCGGCGCGACAGTGGCTTACGCCGATGGCGAAGGAGTCGAACGGGTCGTGACGATTCTCGGCATTGACGAAGCCAACAGCGCCCTGGGGCAAATCAGCTGGATATCTCCCGTTGCCAGAGCGCTGCTCAAATCGCGTGTTCGCGATGAAGTGAGTCTCGTGACTCCGCAGGGTGTACAGACGCTCGAGGTACTGAAAGTGGAGTATCCCGCACCGGACAAGTCGACAGCTGATTAGCCGGACGATTTGGCGCGTTGCACCCGCAGCACGGAAGGTGTGCGTTTCACGCTGCGCAAGGCGGAAGCCAGGTGGATGCGGTCGCGCACGGCCACGCCGAAGCGCAGGTCCGTGGCGTCATGCGAAGGCTCTTGGCCCATGTCGACATGGGTAATGTCCGCCTCGGCGCTGGCCAATGCAGCCGCCACTCGCGCCAGGACCCCTTTCCCATTGGAGACGGTGACCAGGAGGTTTGTTTCAAACGTGCGCACCGGCTCGTCTGACCAGTCCACGGCGATAAAACGCTCGCTGTCACGGTGCTGCAGTCGCTTGGCGACAGCGCAGTCATCGGTATGTATCACCAGACCTTCACCGCGCCCCAGGTAGCCCACGATGCCGTCGCCAGGAATCGGGCGGCAACAGGGGGCAAACTGCACGGAGGCGCCTTCGCTTCCATCGATCACCAGCGCGCCTTGCGACACAGACTCATGGGCGGTGTAGCGTTCGCGGCTCATGAGCAGGGCATTGGGTTTTTCACCGTTTTCGGCAAGAAGGGTGACGATGCGCTTGGCCACCATGCTGGCGATCCGTTTGCCCAGCCCGATGTCGGTCAGCAGATCGGCACGTGACCGGTTGCCGGTAAAACGCAGGATCTTTTCCCAGGTGGCGTGGTGGGCCTCATCGTCGTCGGGGAGACGTTCGCGTTCGATGCCCTCGGCACGCAACGCCTGTGCGAGCATTTTCTCGCCCAGATCCTGCGACTCGGAAAGCGCCATGGTTTTCAGATGGTGGCGTATTTTGGAGCGGGCTTTCCCCGTGCGTACGAATCCCAGCCAGCCGGGGTTGGGGCTGGAGACCGAAGCCGTGATGATTTCGATCACGTCGCCGTTATGCAACTCGGACCGAAGCGGCACCTGCTCGCCGTTGACTTTGGCCGCCACGGCGCGGTGCCCCACGTCACTGTGAATGGCGTAAGCAAAGTCCACGATGGTCGCGCCACGCGGCATGGCCATGATCTGGCTTTTCGGCGTGAACACATAGACCGCCTCAGGAAACAGGTCAATCTTGACGTGGTCCCAGAACTCGGCCGCATCGCGCGTTTCCTGCTGGATGTCGAGCAGCGATTGCAGCCACTGGGTCCCCAGCCGCTGCGAAGCGTCGCCATCCGGGTCGGTGGCCTTGTAAAGCCAGTGCGCTGCGACCCCGGATTCCGCCACCACATGCATGGCTTCGGTGCGCATCTGGAACTCGATGTTGGTACCGAAGGGGCCAACCAGTGTGGTGTGCAGTGACTGGTAACCGTTGATCTTCGGGATTGCGATGTAGTCCTTGAACTTTCCGGGCAGGGGTTTGTAGAGCTGGTGCAACACCCCCATGGCCGTGTAGCAGGTCGTCAGGTCTTTCACGATCACCCGAAACCCATAGAGATCGGTCACCTGGGCAAACGAAAGGTGCTTTTCATCCATCTTGCGGTAGATGGAGTACAGCGTCTTTTCTCGTCCCGAGATCATCACCGGCACATGGGCGCCGGTAAAGGCCGATTCGACCTCTCCCTGCACCCGCTTGATCACGTCGCGTCGGCGGCCGCGGGCCTTCTGCAGCGCCTTGGTCAAGGTGGCGTAGCGCCAGGGGTGCAGGTGCTGGAAGGAAAGGTCCTGCAATTCCCGGTAGGTCGTGTTCAGGCCCAGGCGGTGGGCGATGGGCGCGTAAATGTCCAGGGTTTCGCGCGAGATCCGGGTCCATTTGGCGCGCGGGACATCGCCCAGCGTGCGCATGTTATGCGTCCGGTCAGCCAGCTTGATCAGGATGACCCGCACGTCGCGTGCCATGGCCAGCAGCATCTTGCGGAAAGACTCCGCCTGGTTTTCTTCCCGGGTGTTGAATTCCAGCTTTTCGAGTTTGGTCAGCCCGTCCACCAGTTCAGCCACCGGCGCGCCGAAACGCTCGATCAGCTCGGGCTTGGTGACACCGCAGTCTTCAATGGCGTCATGCAGCAGGGCGGCCATGAGCGCCTGGGCATCCAGCTTCCACTCGGCGCATTGTTGTGCGACGGCTATAGGGTGGGTGATATAGGGTTCGCCGCTGTTGCGCAGCTGGCCCAGGTGGGCCTCATCTGCAAAGCGATAGGCGCGCCGGACATTGTCAATGTCGGCAGCGCTCATGTAGTCGAGTTTCGCCGTGAGCGCAGCAAAGCTTGCCGCTGCTGCGTTGGCGGCGGCGGGGGTCGACTTGCTGGAAACAACAGGCGAAAGCATGGCGCTCATGCCTTAAATGTATCGCGGCATGAATAAATCGTAAAAAAAATGGACTTTATGACGCCATAAATGCAAAAAGCACCGCGTTGCGGTGCTTTTTTGCGTTGCCAGAGTTGACTCAGGAGGGCACTTTTTTCAGCATTTCAAGGCCGATCTTGCCTTCTGCTATCTCGCGCAGAGCGGTGACGCCAGGTTTGTTCTTGCTTTCAATCTTGGCGGCGTGCCCTTGGCTGAGCATGCGTGCACGATAGGTGGCAGCCAGAACCAGCTGGAAGCGGTTCGGGATTTTTTCGAGGCAGTCTTCAACGGTAATGCGGGCCATGGTGATCTCCGGTGTGATCGATAACGGGTAAAGCGGTGAAATCAGGGAATTTGAAGGGCCTGGAAGGTTTCGGCGCGGGCTCGCCGCTGGGCCGAAAACTTGAGCCGTTGGGCATGCACAATGGTTTTCAGGTCGAAAACTGCCCGCTCAAATAACTCGTTAATTATAACGAAGTCGAATTCGCGGGCCTGGGCCATCTCGGTGGCCGCGTTTTTGAGCCGCAATTCGATGACTTCGGCACTGTCTTCGCCCCGCCGCTGCAGGCGCGAGCGCAACTCTTCCCAGCTTGGCGGGAGTATGAAAATCAGCACCGCATTGGCAAAAATCCGTTTGATGTTGATCGCACCCTGAAAATCTATTTCCAGAATCACGTCGGCGCCGGTGGCGATTCGCTCTTCAATGGTCTGCCGCGAGGTGCCGTAGCGGTGGCCGTGCACATGTGCCCATTCCAGGAAGGAGTCACGCAGCACCATGCCGTCAAAATCCTCGGGCGAGAGAAAAAAGTACTCCCTGCCGTGCTTTTCCTGGCCGCGCGGAGGGCGTGTGGTGTGTGACACTGCGGGCTGGATGCGTGAATCCAGTTCCAGAAGGGCTTTGACCAGGCTGGATTTGCCGGCCCCGCTGGGGGCGGCTACAACAAAGAGGTTTCCGGGGTAGTCCATGCGTCCTGGGCGGTAATTTTGGTGTTTTAGGCTAGGGGGCGGGCTATTCGACGTTCTGGACCTGCTCACGGATCTGCTCTATAAGCACTTTCATGTCGACAGAAATGCGTGTCAGCTCGAGGGACGCCGATTTGGAGCCCAGTGTATTGGCTTCGCGGTGCAGCTCCTGGATCAGGAAATCCAGGCGTTTGCCCAGTTCCCCGCCGTTTGCCAGAAGGCGGTCAATCTCATCCAGGTGCGAAGAGAGGCGGGTGATTTCTTCCGCGACGTCAATGCGGATGGCAAAGGCTGTCGCCTCTGTCAGCGCCCGGTCCTGTGCAACTTCCGGCAGCGTGGCGCCGTCCGACAGCGCCATGGCTTCTTTCCAGCGTTCCAGGAAGCGGGTTTTCTGCTGCTCAACCAGTTTGGGCACCATGGGCACCGCCAGCGCTGCCAGCGCACGCAGCTGTCCCGTGCGGTCAAGCAGCATGTCGGCCAGCCGGGCGCCTTCGCGTTCGCGGGCCGCCATCAGCTCTTTCAAGGCTTTTTTGGCCAGCTTGAGCAGCTCATCGCTGTAGTCATGTGGTTTTTTGTCCTCATTGGTGGCGATCCGCAGAATATCCGCCACGCTGAGCGCGGGTGCCTGCGGCAGCCAGGATTTGATGCTGTCCTCCAGCGACCCGAGCCGTTGCAGGGTGGCTGAAGACGGCGCGCGCAGGGTGCTGGCCGAGGTACTTTCCAGCGAAACCCGCACTTCCACCTTGCCGCGCTTGAGCTTGCCGGTGAGCAATTCGCGCAATGCGGGCTCGGCCTGCCTCAATTCGTCGGGCAGGCGGAACGCCAAATCAAGAAACCGGCTGTTGACGGAGCGTATTTCGACGCCCAGACGGGAGCTGGCATCCGCGCCCGATTCAGTTTCCGGGGCGGATTGCGCCATGCTCGATTGCACGGCTGCATAACCCGTCATGCTGTAAACTGACATTTAAAAATACGCTTTACTAGAGAGAGAACAAGACCCAGACTGACCAAGTCATTCTGGCTCATCCCAAATTATGTCAAAGGTCAAGCCCGCACCATTGCCGCCCGACACCGTGATTGGTGGCTATCGTGTTGTGCGAAAGCTTTCAGCCGGTGGCTTTGGCGTAGTTTACTTGGCCGTCGACAACGAGGGCCAGCAGGTTGCCATCAAGGAGTACCTGCCGTCGTCCCTGGCTGGCCGCGCCCCGGGGGAATTGCTTCCGCAGGTTCAGGCTGAAAAACTCTCGCTGTACCGCCTGGGACTCAAAAGTTTCTTCGAAGAAGGCCGTTCGCTGGCCCAGATTTCACACGGCTCCGTTGTCAGTGTGCTGAATTTCTTCCGTGAAAACGAGACTGTTTACATGGTCATGAACTACCTGGAGGGCGGAACCCTGCAGGATTTCATCATCACGGCCCGTGAGCTGAAAAAGCAGAAGGTCTTCCGCGAGTCAACCATTCGTTCGCTTTTCGACGAAATCCTTCGCGGATTGCGCATCGTGCACCAGCACAAGATGCTCCACCTGGACATCAAGCCTGCCAACATTTTCATTACCGACGACAACCGTGCCGTCATGATCGACTTCGGGGCAGCCCGGGAAGTGCTGAGCAAGGAAGGCAACTTCATCCGCCCCATGTACACCCCCGGTTTTGCCGCGCCCGAAATGTACCGCCGGGACTCTTCCATGGGCCCCTGGACCGATATTTACGCGATCGGTGCCTGCATTTACGCCACCATGCAGGGCTATCCCCCCAATGATGCGCCGCAACGCCTTGAAAAGGACCGTTTGTCGCTGGCCCTGTCCCGTTTGCGTGGCGTGTATTCCGACAACCTGATTGAAGTTGTAGAGTGGTGCATGTCCCTTGACCCCTTGTCACGGCCCCAGTCGGTATTTGCATTACAAAAAGAATTGAGCAGGGAAGGTGAGCGTCGTTACACCAAACTCACCGTCAGCGAAAAGGTTCGCCTTCAGTTTGACAACATGGTGTCTGACACGAAAAAAACAGCGCGCAAAGCCACTGGCTACGCGACTAAATTCAAATGAAATTCTCAGTCTTTCAGGTAAGCCGAAAAGGCGGGCGCGAGAAGAACGAAGACCGCATGGGCTATTGCTACACGCGAGAGTCGGGCCTGTTTGTGCTGGCAGACGGCATGGGCGGCCATCCTGAAGGCGAAGTGGCGGCGCAGCTTGCGCTACAGACCATTTCCGCGCTGTACCAGAAAGAAGCGCGTCCCGTCATTGAAGACACCACCGAGTTTCTTTCCACCGCGCTGATGGCGGCGCATCACCAGATCATTCGCTACGCCAGCGAAAAAGGCATGCTCGACACGCCCCGCACCACGCTGGTCGCTGCGATTTTGCAGGGCACTGGAGCCACCTGGGTCCATTGCGGCGATTCACGCCTGTATGTGGTGCGCGACGGCGAACTGCTGACGCGCACCCGCGACCACTCCTACCTGGAACAGCAAAGCGCCGGCGTCATCAAGCTCGAACGCATCAACCGCAACATTCTGTTTACCTGCCTCGGTTCTCCGACAAAACCTGTTTTTGACGTTGCCGGGCCCGTGACCCTGCAGCAGGGCGACAAGCTGCTGCTGTGCTCCGACGGCCTCTGGGGCAGCCTGAGCGACGCGGAAATTGTCCGCCAGCTGGCCAGCAAAGGCGTTTCCGATGCCGTCCCCGATCTGGTCGAAAATGCCTTGCGCACCGGCGGCGAGCACAGCGACAACGTCACCGTGCTGGCCATGGAGTGGGAAACGCCCGATGCCTTCGAGTCCACCCGGGGCGTGTCTACCGACAGCATCATGGACGGCGTTTTCGCCTCGACCATCCAGGCCGGCGTGCTGGATACCGTGGTGGACGACCTTGACGAAGCGACCATTGAACGTTCCATCGCTGAAATCAACGAAGCCATTCGCCGCTCGGCCGCAAGAAAAGCCTGATACCCCGGGTTAGCCGTTTCGGTGGCTGCGCCTTCGGCGCCGCTTGCTGTTCCCGTTCCCGCTCCATTCCAGTTCCATTCCCTTCAATTCCGCCATTTAGTTCGGCGCCTTGCCAGAAAGCCATCCACCATGAGTCAGTTTGAACGAAGCGGCGCGCGTGCGGCCGACGCCCTGCGCCCCGTGCGCATTACCCGCCACTACACAGCCTACGCCGAAGGTTCGGTGTTGATCGAGTTCGGTGGCACCAAGGTGCTGTGTACCGCCTCCGTTGAAGAAAAAGTGCCCGGCCATAAAAAGGGCAGCGGCGAAGGCTGGGTCACCGCCGAATACGGCATGCTGCCCCGCGCCACGCACACCCGCGGCGACCGCGAAGCCGCCCGAGGCAAGCAAAGCGGCCGCACCCAGGAAATCCAGCGTCTCATCGGCCGGTCGATGCGGTCGGTGTTTGACCTCAAGAAACTCGGCGAGCGCACCATCCATCTCGATTGCGACGTCATCCAGGCCGACGGCGGCACCCGCACTGCCAGCATCACCGGCGCTTTTGTGGCCGCACAAGACGCCGTCAACACCCTGCTCGCCAGCGGCAAGCTCCAGCAAACGCCCATCATCGACCACGTGGCCGCAATCTCGGTCGGCATTGTGCAGGGCACGCCCCTGTTGGACCTCGAATACACCGAAGACTTCGCCTGTGATACCGACATGAACGTCGTCATGACCGGCGCCGGCAACTATGTGGAAGTGCAGGGCACTGCCGAAGGCGCGGCATTCTCGCGCAAGGAAATGGACGCACTGCTGGTGCTGGCCGAAAAAGGCATCGTCGAGCTGGTCGGCATGCAGAAACAGTCGCTATCAAATTAATAGCTGCTCGCGCCCGATCTCATTGGCTTAGAGCCATTTTTGTTTATGAAAATCGTACTGGCATCCAACAACCAGGGCAAACTTGCCGAGCTCAAGGCCATGTTCCTCCCTCTGGGCCTGACGCTGGTCAGCCAGGCCGAGCTGGGCCTGCCGGAGGCTGACGAGCCCTTTCGCACCTTTGTGGAAAACGCACTCGCCAAAGCCCGCCAGGCGTCGCGCCTCAGTGGCCTGCCCGCGCTGGCCGACGACGCCGGCTTGTGCGTAGACGCTTTCGGCGGCCTGCCCGGCGTGGACACCGCGTTTTACGCCACGCAGTTTGGCTATGCCAAGGGCGACGACAACAACGTCAAGGCTTTGCTCGAGCAGATGGCCGGCCTGACGCAGCCCGCCCAGCGCCGCGCGGCACTGGTCAGCACCCTGGTGGCGGTCCGGTCTGCAGAAGACCCGGAGCCACTGATCGCCTCAGGCCGCGTGGCCGGAGAAATCGCACCGGTACCCGCCGGCAGCAACGGCTTCGGCTTTGACCCTGTGATGTACATCCCCGAGTTCGGCCAAACTTTCGCGCAGCTGCCTGTTGAAGTCAAAAACGCCAACAGCCACCGCGGCAAGGCCGCACAGCAAATGATCGAACTCATGCGCGAGCGTTGGCTGTAACCACTCTTCCTCTCATGGCCCAGCAAGACATCCAGCACTACATGCGCAGCGGCACGCTGCAGCTGGCCGCGTTGCCGCCGCTGTCGCTGTACGTGCACCTGCCCTGGTGCCTCAAGAAATGCCCTTACTGCGACTTTAATTCGCACGAGGTCGCCGGTGAAATGCCAGAGCAGCGCTACATCGACGCCGTGGTGGCCGACCTGGAGGCAGCGCTGCCCCTGATCTGGGGTCGCATGGTGCACAGTATTTTTATTGGCGGCGGCACACCCAGCCTGTTTTCACCCCAGGCCATAGACCGCCTGCTCGCCGACATCCGCGCACGCCTCAGGCTGGAAGCCGACTGCGAAATCACGCTCGAAGCCAACCCCGGCACTTTTGAAAAAGACCGCTTCAAGGCCTTTCGCAGCGCCGGCGTCACGCGCCTGTCCGTCGGTGTGCAGAGCTTTGACGACAAGCACCTCAAAGCCCTCGGCCGCGTGCACGACCGCGCCCAGGCCATCGCCGCGGTAGAAGAAGCCGCACAAGCCTTCGACACCTTCAACCTCGACATCATGTACGCGCTGCCCGGCCAGACCATGGAAAGCCTGGAGCAGGACATGCGGCAGGCGCTGGCGCTGCAGCCGCCCCACATCTCGATTTACCACCTCACCATCGAGCCCAACACCTACTTCGCCAAATTTCCGCCCGTAGTGCCTGAAGAAGACACTGCCTACGCCATGCTCGACAAAATCACCGAGATCACGCAGGCCGCCGGGTTGCAGCGCTATGAAGTGTCCGCCTACGCCAAGCCCGGCCATCGCTGCTTTCACAATCTCAACTACTGGCAGTTTGGCGACTACCTCGGCATAGGCGCCGGCGCCCACAGCAAGCTCAGCTTTGCCCACCGTGTGGTCCGCCAGGTGCGTTACCGTGAGCCCAAGCTCTATATGGAAAAGGCCCTGGCCGGCGAAGCCGTCACGCAAGAAACAGAAGTCAGCCGCGCCGACCTGCCGTTCGAATTCATGCTCAACGCCTTGCGCCTGCGCGACGGTTTCAAGCTGCAAGACTTCACCGAAAAAACCGGCCTGCCAGTCACCGCCATCCAGCGAGGCCTCGAAGAAGCCGAGCGCAAGGGCCTGATCGAGCGAGACTTCATACGCATCAAACCCACCGAGCGCGGCTTTGATTTTTTGAACGACCTGCAGACATTGTTTTTGGCCGACTAGCGCCCACGTCAACGCCGCACACCAACGCCAACGCCAACGCCAACGCCAACGCCAACGTCAACGTCAACGTCAACGTCAACGTCAACGTCAACGCAACATCCCGTCTACAAGATCTATGGAAACACCAGCCGTCATTTTTCTGGTTATCAGCTGCGCCGTCAGCTTCGCGCTGGGCCGGCTGTTTGTGCACTTTCGCGACAAAAAGCGCAAAGAAAAACTGCAGGCACGCGAAGCCGAAGCATTGCGCAACCGCCCCCCAGAACCCGAGTCCCTCAACAAGGCCAAGCGCAAGCGGCAGCTTCAGCAGTTGGAAAAAGAAGAAGCCAAAAGCCGCAAGCGCTGACTGGCTTCACGGCGGTTTTTCTAGCCGCAGCTGACGTGCGTAACGCGCCCAGCATCATCCACAGTCAGGCTCAGCCGATCAGCATTGAACTCCATCGTCACGATCTGCCCGGGCTTCAGCACCCGGACGGCTTTGGTGCCGGCGCGTGTGCGGGCTTCTTCTTGAAGCGCTGCGCTCACATTGCGGCCCACGGCGAATTGGGCTGGTGCGGCGTTGCAAGGTCCGCTTGGCGGCGCAGATGCCGGCGTTGATACAGCAGGGCCTCCTGCGCAGGCGGACAGAGCTGTAGAGAAGGCAAGTGCAAGAGCGTTGGGGGAAAGCGTGCGCATGGCAAGGTCCTTTCGTTGAAGCTTTTAAAGCTTATCCCATGGCACTCTGTCGCATGTGGGGGTTGAGTTGAATGCTGAATCAATTGGCGTGAAGCGCACGATCTATTGAGTACTCAAACCAGATCACTCGAGCCTGCGCTGAAATGGTGGTGTTCCCTCAGAGACTAAGTACACCGAACACAAGAGAAACCGTGATCCAGAAGCAAATCCGAGAGGTTTCCCGGACCTATCATGTGTAGAGCTCCAACTATCACTACAGTATCCTTTCCACTTCGCACTAGGCGCAATAACTGGGGAAGCCAATTCCTGTTTCGACCATCAACGCCAGTTGCAAAGATGCTTGGAAGAAGCTTAAGTTCTCTTTCGACTATGGGGGTCAAATCGTCTGGCCTTTGAGCTTTCCACGCTGCAACCATTTGTCGTATACGCTGCATTTCTTCCTTTGGCTCCCGCACGATTAGGGCAAGGTATCGCTCCTGTTCTATAAGAGGCGATTGACTCATGATGTTTGAAAAAACATTCACTGATTCTAGGAAAAAGTGTTTTTTGCGTAAGCGCTTGCCTTGGTTGAATATCTTTCGATCGATGCCGTCATCGTACTTAAGACCGTGCTGTTGTGCGAGGGCATTCGTCAACCGAGTAGCAGCCAACCACGGCTGAAGGCTTTCAAGTTCATCTCGATCAAATTGAAATTGATCCCACAAACTAACGGTCTCACGAAAAAGATCCTCAGCAATACTGTTGCTTAGGCGAATACCGCGCTTGTATCTACCGATGAGAGGATCAGGCGGTGCATCCAGATTCGCTTCAAACGCCAGAACTTCCGCACGGTCCACCGCCGTAGTCATTTTCTCGCTTAGGAGCAATGGCTCATCCGTCAAGTGAATCGATCCCAGGATGTGGAGGCTCGTGTTAGTAACGTGCCAAAGCATATTTACGCCTCCTGGCGAGATATTTAAAGCGACCGCTTGCAATAGCGTCGCATGTCTGAATCCAAAGATTATTCCGTTGGCGAGGAAACGACGAAATCATCTGTGGCTAATCGACGAGACCCAAATTCCACAACATAAGTTTGACCTAGCTGATTGCGTCTAGCTTCTGCTTCAGATTTAGTTGGAAATAATTGATCAAAATGCCATGGGTTATTTCGAAATACTCCCCACCCTTTCACCCACAATGAATTGTCTTTGTCTAGTTCATAGTTGGTCATAAATCGAACTCATCTCTCCGTACCGTTATTCATTCAGTCAGTCGAACCGATACACCATGGATTCGCTTGCAGCGATTTTTAACGCCCACCCCTCAAGCGTGAAACGGTCAATTTACAGGGTTCTAAAGCCGGGGCATTCAAGTCTAAGCTAAGCAACTTCATCGGCGGTCGAGTTCGACTGTCCTCGACCTCCTTTGTTTTGAACGAACTCTAAGCGTCCAGAACAGTAAGAGCTTGCTCTGGATTCATTGTCCATATATGCGGAAGCGTTTTGGCCATGTCCAACATGCGGCTGTACTTATCGATCATTGGCATGTGACTATTTAAGTTATCGTTCTTTAAGAGGTACTGTTGCTGCTCTTGGAATTTCCCTTGCGTCTCTATCAGAAAACGGCAAAAGCTCATGTGACCCGTTTCATTATTTCCGTCAAAACCACGGAAGAAGGAGTAAGCGTGAAGGAGTAACTGCTTGTCCTTTGTGGAGCGTTTAACATCTTCAATAGCGCGATAAAGATCCAAGATATTTAGGACGAATTGACCATCCTCTTGTGACATGTCGTCCCATACCCCTTCATCAAACTGTGAGTAGAAAACTGCATACCCATTCTCAAGAATGCTGATCAATTCCTGATAGTGATCCGCTTCATCCTTGTTAAGGCTGGCGAGAATCTTGTATTGGTTGATAAGTAGTAATCTATCTCGTTTATTAAGTTCCATAGTACTGATCCTTAGAGAATCTTGCGCTTAATGTGATGTGCCATCCCGACGATATCAGGATAGATTGTGTATTCGTCGAGATTTGCCCATCTCAAAAATTCACGTGCTTCAGCTTTTGCAGCTGCAGGAAGGATGATTTTTCGGAAGCAGTTGGTAGTAGGAGCCACTTCGAACATGGCCGCACCAGTACCGTATACGGTAAAGGTCCCCTGCTGTGCTCGGAGCCGGTCACTGATCTGTTGACTTGGACGGACCGCTAATGGTCGTTCGATTTGGAAAGGGCGATTTTCCCAGTAGATAGTCTTGTAGTCGAACCCTTTGTCTTCTGGAATGTTAATCACTTCGGGACGTCCACTGAGCCGATTAAGTGCAATCGGATCTAGGACAAACAGTGCGCTGTCCTCCGTGTCTGAGTAGTCGCCGTGGAGAATGAATGCGATGGCCACACCCAGCACGGTAGTCCAATCAAGTAGGCGCGTAGGTACCCAATAATGTTGCATGTCGAAGAGCGTTTCCCAATCGCTCGTTCGTTTCTCGAAGAGGCGAGATGCCGTCCGACTGAATTCGAAGAACAGCTGTTTCTCCTTTATTTCCCAGTTCGATTCTCTTGGTAGGCTTGGCACTAGTTGCCAGCTGTGATTAGTGTGTCCCCTGTACCACGGCTCCGGCGGGCTTCCGAGATTTCGCTCGGCCTCTCTAACTTCGTCAAGAAAATTGGTCCAGGCAGACATTGTTTCCCCTCATGTTCTTATCGCGAGTGACATAGGCGATGTGGCTGACGCCGCACGCATCATGCTTCTTCATCTCTAATTGGCTAACCAGATCATTCTAGGTGTCCGAACTGCCAATTACCTCCTCAAATTGAAGTAATGCAAATACAGAAGCTGATTTATTTTTATGCGCGGAGAGTTCCCCATAAACCGGCCCGGCTGCACCCTTGGGTGCCAGTAGCTGCGCTTGGTGTCACGTCGGCTGCGGGCGCCAGCCCTACCGCTGTGAAAAAACCGCGCTGCCCCCGTCGCCGCTGAGTCTCCGCGCTTACCTACCCTCCTTTGACCCATCAAACGGCTGGCTCCATCTGTGGAAGGTTCGCGGCGTCTACAGCGTCAGCCAAATCACGCGCTAACTCGCGTAGCCAAGGCACATGAAAGTGGATGCTTCTATCAATGCATGTGAATGTTGGCTCTCTGAGCTGATTCACATAGCTCACAGCCTGGTCTGGAGCCGCGGTCATGGGCGCTGAGTTGGCGGACGCTCCCGGCCTGTACTCGTGAGCATAGGAGGAGCGGATTTCCTGATACAGCAACGCCCCATACGAGAACGTTCGCAAAAACACAGGATCAAATGAAGGGCAGACTGCCAACACCTCTGCTTCAGAGCGATCCACCTCCGGTCCGACGAGTATGCGAGCTGAGTCCGGCAGCGACGTTGCTCGTCGGAGAGCCACTGCGTCAGGTCTGCGGCCCTGTAGCTCAAGTGCTTGAACGAGGAGCGGAACGCTGATAGTCGTGCAGAGGTTTCGGAACTTGCCTAGGCGAACGAGCAATTCAACGAAGCGTACCCTGTCCTTACCTGGACCCGGCCATGCTTCGGCCGCCAACGCGCTCAGGGCAGCGCAGAGCAAGATAGCGGCCTCAGCATAGCCACCGCCTGCCTCGCCTCGGGCAAGTCGGCCCGCAATGTCGCACTTCTCCCGGACCCAGGCTTTGTGCCACGTTTGCGCTGCCACGTAGTTGTCCTTGTCCTCTAACGTAAAGTTAGACCGCAACTCGCCACTCGCCTTTCTCATTTGGCGCGAGCGAGAAGTTCACTGCCAGTTCCCGCTCAAAGACCTCGTCGTACATCAGGACGAGCGAGGTGGCGACCGTCTTGTAGTTTCCAGGCTCGAACTTATGCGTAGCCGTCACCACGTGCCCCTCCTTGTTCCGAAACACTTTTGCGATTCGGAGGCCCTCGTCGATAGCCTTGGCGTCGTCCAAAATGACGACCTTTCCGAGTTTGTCTATTAGTCTTGCAAGAGTGTAGGTCTGATTTGAATCCAAGTCATTCGCATGCACGTCAATCAGCTTGAACGGGAATTGCAAGCCCACGACACCGTTCTTCGGCTGATTGATGGCATAGCCCTGCTTTAAGTAGATGGACTTCAGAAGCAACTCAATCCCCACGCCAATCAAAAGGCGCTTGCGAGCATTCCGCATAAGCAACTGGAGCTTGGGACGGACATGCGGGAAGGCAGCCTTCTTCAGCTTTGCTGCTTCTAGGAGGTTGGCCTCCGCGACTTCCTTGAAGAGAGTCCAGTCGCCGGATTCGAAGATCTTCGCGAACTGGTCCTTCACGATCTGCTCGGGACTTGGCATTTGCGGTCTAACGTTGTGTTCAGTTGCGGCCGGAAGCCGTCGGCTGGAACGAAAGGTTATGCATCCTTTCAACCCAATTTCCGAAGGCTTCGGCAAGATAAAAGCCGACGAAACAGTACCGAACTCCTGAGACTACTGGAGTAACCGCGTGAAGGTATTCTGATGGAAAAAGAACAAGCTCTCCGGTCGCAGGCTTGTGCTCTAAGCCTAGACGTGGGAAAAGCAAACTGCCCCCTTCATACTCTTCATTGAGGTACAAAAGCGCGGAAACACACCTCGACGAGAACTCAGTAGCAGTGTCATTGTGAGCTCGTATGTGGCTGCCAGGCTCATACTTGGCGAGCTGTGGCCCACTGAGCCGAAGGTCCGTTATGCCCCAATGGTTGTGGATGACGAGTAAGCCTCGCTTGGTCAGAATTTCCGAAAACATTTGGCACAAGTCAGGAATCTTCGCCGGCCCTTTTACTTGAACATTGCGTGATTTGAGATCAACGTACTGGGTAAACATGCCTCTATCGTCGTAGTTTGTGATCTCAGCTTGCGTCCACTCACCCGACTCTGCCTCCTCAATCATCGCCTCGCAGTCATGTCGATCCAAAGCATGCAGTGAAAGCACGCCCGGACCTAACTGTCTGTATTGGGGTAGTTGCATGCCTCGACTACTAGCAGTTTGTACCGCCTGGCAACTCCGGGACACTCAAGCCTTGAACAAGTTCATCTTGCCGAGCCAGCACAAGACGGCCAATCAGATCATTGCTAAGGGTGACATTGTTTTGCCTGCAGACTTGTGAAATAGCCCCAAGCAACTCGATCGAGAACATTCGATTGGTCTTCAGCTTCATCCTCAACTCCGCCATTTGCGCGTCGAGGTTTGATTGATCGGACATTGTTTCTCTCCTTCGATTGATGAGCCACGCGGCTCGTTTGGGGGCATAACGAAAAACTCTTCATCCGTTTCCAGCTTCATTCAGCTCGAAAAAACCGAGAACCAATCTCGCAATTTCATTCTAGGTAGATGGTTTACTAACCGCCTCCTCCATATGGACGAGTACCGGTCAAACAGCCGATTCCGTTGTGTTTGACCATCACCACCCCTAACCCGGCCCGGCTGCACCTTTGGGTGCCAGTCGCTTTGCTTTGTGTCACGTCGGCTGCGGGCGCCAGGCCTACCCCTGTGAAAAAACCGCGCTACCCCGGTCGCTGCTGAATCCCCCCGCAAGACCCCGTCCCGGTTATTGGAGTGAGCACCGTGGTCCAGTCCGAGGGGGTCACTCCATAACTGGGTCAGATTTCGACGGAATTCAACAGCTCAGCTTCAGAGGTGGCCTCGCCGAGGGCGAGGACGTTCACTGCAAGCACTTGTTGGGCGTCAGTACTCACCGTAGGTCCCACTTCTCCATGAGACTACGACCGTCTGCTGTCAGTGTGTATGAGGCGTCTGTTACTACTTCAACACCGTTGTCCGCCGTGTCGAATCGGATTGCCTCACCTTGGCGCATGTAGCCGAACTCGACAAGATGATTTACCAAGAATGGCATCGCAACCACACCATCATGGCGATACGCCTGTTTCATCGCATTGGCCCCATGGGTGGTCAGCGTTTTAAGGATCAGACGCCGTTTGATAACTCTTAACTCCTCCTCCGAGGGGCCTTTGCCTAGATGGTGACGCTGATGACAGTTATGGCACAGCACAAGCTTGTTGTCGTAACTCTCATCCTTGGGGCTGGACTGGACCATGTGATGAATGGTCAACGCCCGAATATCCTTGAGTCCGCAGCACGCGCACGCGCCGTCGGTTTCTAAAAAGAGCATGTCGTCCGTTCGAGCCATGGCTATTTCTTTGACGCCTAGTCGTCTTTCGGCGTATAGCGATCAACGTAGTCATTGATGCGCTTTGACTGCGCCTTTGATCCGCCGACGTCGCTACTGGCGGGCCACGGAAGGTTCTCAATCATTCTTTGCTTCTCAATATCAGCGGGGATCGAGTCATTGATTTCGTCAAAACATCCATCCACTAACGCCAGTGTTGTGACCGATAGATCGGAGAGATCGGACGGCGAAACGGCGCTGGCGTCCCGCCTTTCCTTCAACAAGTCGAAGCCCGCTTTGGTTAGCGCTTCTACAACAAGTTCAGAGCAGAACGGACCAGGCAATTCCTTGCGCGAATCACCTAGCGCTGCCGCGCCCAGGACGTGCATGACGGCGGCCGAAACCTTGGGCAACGCGCGACCAATTGCGGCGGCTTTAGCGAGCCTATTGAGTTTCGAATAGTCCAGGCCGTTGTATTTCCAGAGAATGTCAGAGAATTTTCCTTTGAACGCGTCTGACCCATAGTCGCTGGGACGCGAACTCTCCGGTACGCGAAATACCTCGATACGGTCGTATGCTGTGATATCGCAAAACTGATGCCAAGAACCATCGTCATGCACCTCGACCTTCACCAGCGGAAGGCTTGTGTACGCCACTCCGGTTGTCAGAGCCTCAAACAAGCGAAAGTCGCCGGCATAGAGCGCGGCGTGCGAGTATGGGCCGCCGGTCGCCTTCGCTATGAGGTTGCTTCCCATGCCTGGACTCTTGACCAGGAGTACGTCACCTGTATGCAGCATGTCGAGGCGAAGATAGCGCACAAGGAACTCCCTAAGACGGCTAACGTAATGTATACCGCAAGGTCTGCGGTTTAACCTGGCCGCCGAAAATCCGCCAAGTGCTTGTTATTAACAAGACATATTGTCTATTTTGAGTTTCGTTCAGCTCGATAAGAAAAAGACCAAACCCCGCAAACCAATTCTAGGTAGACAGTCTGCCAACCGCCTCCTCCATATAGACGAGCACAGACTAAACAACCGGTTCCGTTGTGTTTGACCATCGCTCCTCGTAACCCGGCCGCGCCTTTGCCTTGGGTGCCAGTCGCTGCGCTGGGTGTCATGTCGGCGGCGGGCGCCAGGCCTGTGCCTGTACGTACCCGGGCAGGATTACACGTCCCGATGCGTCGAGGTTCTAAGCCTGGCGGGCCGAGGGCAATGGGACCAGTCGAAGAAAGTGAGGCGGTGCGTGCTTTACACGAGCTAACGCGCTATGCGAGATTTTTCCCAGAACACTAAGGCTGGAGACCGGCTGCCAATACGTTGGCGAAGCCTGCCAATACGGCGTCCGCGTCGATGGAAGGGTTAGGAGTCGCTTGCAATTCGCCCAGCTCCATCAATGCAAGATGCATGTCTGGCAAAAAGAATGCCATACGATGCACTAGCCTCGTAGATGAAGCCGGCGAGTTCAAGATATTCAAGGTTTTCAGACCGGTATCGGAATAGCGGACCGCCACTCATGCCACCTAGCTCGGATTGGGGCGCAAGCCCGCCAGAACCGTCAGGCCAATATGAGTCCTCAAGATTCAGTTGGATCGCCGAATGATCAGTAGATGCCTGAGCGACCCGGGCTATGAATGACACAAACGGCGTTCCCAGTTTGCCTGATTGCTCGATGCGAAGCCTTCCAGGATACCCACCAAGGATCACGATCTCCGACTCTAGAAGTTGCGTAGGAGGCCACTGCAGTACTCCGTGAGCGGAAACACGAGAACTCGCCAAGAGAATGGGCGATATTTCAAAGGTCGCAAGGTCTAGGCTGGTGTTGTGATCGATTAGATAGTCTTCAAGATTGACTCGAACACTGCCGACCTGGCACTCGATGTCGGCGAATGCTCTTTTGTGCTCAAGGTACTTGCTGTACACATGGCCTGCCGTTACGCAGATTGTCTTCTCACCCGTGTTTATTGCGCAAAGTGTTCCGTTGTGGAGTACGGCGCTCCCTATAGGCAAAGAAGCGCGGGACCACCACAGCGCAGCTGTGGCGCTCTGAGCGATCGCGCGAATATGCGGGAGGTACCCTGACGCCTCAGCGATATCTAGAGCTTGTTTTTGTTGAAACTCCATGGGATTCGTGAGGCGCCTAATACTGATATTCAGCGGCTGCGGCAGGCAATCCGCTGGAATGACTGGTTAGGTTTACGAGTACAGATCCTGAAATGCGGCAGCCAGTTGTGCGACCGCACTTGAGAGCAGCAGCACTAGTCCAAAAAACTGATGGCGGGTTGCCACAAACCTAAGCCACTTGGCCTCTGGGTTAACCACTGTGACCTCCAGAAGAGTTAGAACTCCCAGCGAATAGGCTAGAAATGTTCCGAAGAACTTGCCAGCGCTTCCGGCAGATGGCAACTCGTGGCCTACAGCGGCACCAATAAGCCCACCCAGCGGGATTACTGTACTGGCCCAGAGAACGCCGCCAGCTACCCAATGAACCAAAAATGCTTTTATTCGCTCAGTGGGTGCGACAAGTTCAGAGAGAACCAACAGACCTAGCAATCCATACACGATGCCGACCAAGTTGAGGAGCTTGTACGGCACTAGTTTGGGAATGCTTGCCAGCTCGAGACCCACGAACGCGCCGATCGACAGGAGTACTATAAGAAAGGCAAGAAGGACGGCGGTGCCGGGTCGCATGTTCTGGAGCCTAACGTCAAAGTGACCGGACTACCAACGCGTCTGCGTCGTTAAATCTCAGTCGTTTATGAATTCTTCGAATCTCAGTTCGCAACGTTGCTCCGTCATTCGCAAAAACAATCTGCTCGGCGCCATGCGCATAGCTGTATGTCCCGGAATACTGCACCATGCTCATGTGGACAGTCTTCTTTTGCTCAATGCAGTGATCACATACAACCAGGGCAGAAGCCACATTGCAGAATAGACCACGAATGTCCATGGGATTGGGTCGGACGAGAGAAGACTGGATCCAAGGTAAGCCGTATAGAAGTCGACACTCCAAAGTACGTTCAGCACACCGAGAAGCGGAGCCAACGCCACCACCCACGCCCCGGATGCCTTTGCCCCTTTCACAAATAAGAGTAAAGCGATTGGTGCTGCCGCGCCAACTATGGGAGCCCAGAGTAAAAGTGAATCAAGAGCGCGTAATGGAGAACCCCATCCACCCAGTGCTAGTGCTGCCGGCCAACTCACGAGTCCAATACCAATCGCCAACACGATTCCGACAAGTTGCATAACGCTCATCCCCTTCACCTAGGGCATGGTATCGCACCTGATATCCCGGTCGGAATGGCAATTCGCAGCGGTCGGCTCCCGGTCATGGCGATGTTTTGCAACGCCATCGTGATCTGTGGGGTGTCACATGTCAGGGCTCTGCCTCGTTCTTTCCACAGGATAGAAGCCGCATAGTCCGGCCGTGCCGTCTACTTCTGGTCCACTGTCGTTGCCGGCATCAGTACCTGGCTGATGCTGGGAAATGCGCAGGCTGGCGGTCAAACAGCGGATCAAGCGTGAGGAGCGCGGTTCATAAATTTTGATCCATTACGGGCTACAGAAGACTGCAATGAGTCCAAAGCTGTCATCAAGTATTCTTGGACTGCGCCCGACTTTCCCGGATGGCACGAATGTCTTTGCGTATTGATCTGGGAGTCACCGCAACAACGAAAACCGCCAAGGCAAATTGAAACCAGAAAGCGAGCCAAAACACAGTTGGCTCGCTTTCCAATCGAATCCATCGATTGGCTTTACTGAACTTGATTTCGCCAGTGAGCATCGCATCGAGGCAAACCCATCCCAGAATAAGCGCGAGGCAAAGTCCGGCAATGTTGCCAATCAGGGAAAAATAAGGGCTGTGCCACCAACGTTTCACGATACTGATCCTATGCCCGTTTAGGGCCGATGACGAAGTAGCCTACCAAAGCGTTATGGCAAGCGTCACGACAGCGCCAACAACGATAAGGGCCGCGCAGATCAGCCCGCAGACCCAAGGTTTCATAGCGACAACCGGGTCATCCCGTTTTTTTCTTGTTGAGCTACCAGCACGACAAGAGGGTGCCTACGGCCCATAACGCGTGCGTGACCGGCGCCAAATGAGAGGACGTCCTTGGATGTCCGTGTGGACTAGCTGATTAGGACTCAAAGCGAACTCGCCTTAACCAGGAGAAAGCGGCCTGGTTGATACCAATGGATCATGAAGACGGCGCCTCCGTCGTAGTACAAGGAGACACCGCGGTTGGTATCTGCGCCAGGCCCCACGGCGCTATAGGCTTGCCTCCCTGCAATATCCATCGAGGGTTTGGTGCTCAGAAGCTTGGCAACCGCTTCCTTGTCGAATTTCTGCGGTCGCCATGCAATGCGATCCAGCTTATCCCTCACGAAAGCCTCCTCTTCTTTGGAGAGACCAAGAACGTTCAACGGCCCGGTATCGCAACCCTTCGCAGGTTCGAGTGCATTGCACTTCCACCACTTTTCATCACTTCCATACGCTTGTGCATGGCGAGAGGTTGCATTCTCCGTAGGGCCGGCGGCGAGAGCCGGCACTGCGGCAAGTACGAACACCAGAGCGAGCCAGACATGTTGCATCGTTGAGTCCCAACGTTCAAATTTAGCGGACTAGCCCGCTTAGCTGGTGCAGGCCCGCTTGAATGCAGGGTTGAGCGTCAGTTCGCGAATGTTTTGAGATCATCCGTTGTTCCTCAACGCCAATAAGGCATTCTCTGCATAAGGATGGTCTGCCGTCAACTGCTGACGAACAAACTCCTCCAATGGTGCTGCAACCTGCCCGAGAAGAGAGACGATCACTAGCGCACAGTCAATAGGTATACCAAGCTTGCAATAGGAAACGCCGAATTGATTCTTTGCTGTTCCATCAAAAATCGAGCGCAGCACGGGGACAGCGTTTGCGCCGTAGGTCGCAAGCTCGTGAGTAGCCCGAGCGCGTTCAGCGGGGCTAAGAAGCGCCTCGATGAGCCGCTGTGCTTCAGATTCTGAAAGGTCGTCACGCATGCTGTCTACCTATGACGCTTAACGTCTGACTTAAGCGGACCGCCGAAGACGGGTCCGCTTGAATGAATTGTTAGAGTGCATGCCGAAAGAACTTGTATGCAATGGGTACGGTTATCAGTGGCTGAGCAGCAAGAAACACTAGCAGGTACTTAAAGACTCTCGCTTGGGTAGATCTCCCGCGAAGAATCCTGGGGGGTGTCATGCAGCAAGCAACGATGGACGCTGTCGCAACCAAAATGGCCACTTTGGATATTTCGATGGCAAGGCGCGGCGCGTAGATGCTGCTGCCCGTAAGCCCAATGATTACAAGGAAAAATAGACCAAGAAAAACTCCGATTGCGGCAATCACGATTCGGAGCAGCACGGATAAAGCGGTCAGCCTGGTGGAATCGCGATCAGTCATCATATGCGCTCTAACGTTTACATGATAGGCGACGCTCGGCTTGCCGGGCGACGTCTCTCGATGGAAGGGTTGGCCGGCCTCAGCGCGAGGGTGGTGGAGACGGTTGATTTGTTGCTCTCAATACCGCCGAAACAGCCGGGCCACCTCCGCAGAATGAAGTAACAACTTCTGCAGGTGTGCCGGTGCGAAGACTTTGCGCCTCTCTCAATAGGGCGCTGGCGTCGGTTGGATGTCTGCCCTCTGCTCCCATGGCCCCCTTTCGGTACAGCGCCGCGGCGAGCCCGCTGCGCGCCATCCCATAGTTCATTCGATCAAGTGCCTTTCTGAACTGAGCAATCGCCGCTTCTGCATCGTCCTTTGTACAGAGCAAGAAGGCAGCATAGTTCCCATACGACCACGCAGACTGGGGTTCGTAAGCAATTTTCCGCTTGTATGCTTCGTCTGCCTTCTGGAGCTGCCCGGTGTTCTCGTAGCACCGAATGAGGCCGGAGAATGCAGCCAGCATGGCTTTTGAGTTCTTTGTGCCACTGGCAATAACACTCTGATAGTTGAGCGCGGCTTCATCTAGCTTGCCTTGAGCAATCAAAACATCTGCTGTATTCAGCGGCAGCCATGGGTCCGAGGTGCCTATTGCCTTTGCCTTGGCTAGCGCATCCATTGCGTCCGGCAAACGATTCTGCAGGAAGTACAGGTGTCCCGCGAGTACATATGCTTCCGCGTACCTGGGATTGAGCCTGAGAGACTCGTTCAGAGAACGTTCGGCGGCGGCCAGCGAGGCCGGTGCAACGCGATTGCCGCTGATGTAACCACTCATGATGTGATAGCGAGCGTATTCACGATGGGCGGCTGCAACGTTGGGATTTGAGCGGAGGATGCTGTCAAGCTTGACTCTGGCTGTGTTGAGCACCGACGAATCTCCACGCCAACTGTCGAGCAATGCGACAGCTTCGTCGAGAGTAGCCTTGTAACTGGAGTCGGTGGCCCTATACCCCGAAGCTTGATCCTCGCGCCCAAGACAGGTGGTGGAGAGACTGACTGTTACGACAGCGAGGACCAACAACATTTTCGTTCGGAGGGTCATAGGTTTTTTGTGTGGGGAAAGGAGCAGAGGCCGGTCTTCGGGCCGGCTAACGCAAAAATGACCGGACCACCAACACTCGCGGCGAAGCCGCAGCTTGCTGTTGTGGGCCAATGTCGATTGACATGTTATCTGGCTCCAGGATGAATGCTGGATTGAGCACCGCTCAAAACGTCCCTGACTCCTGCCTCGTGTGCAACGAGCCTCGGATGCAGCCAGAATTCGGCAGCGACCGCACCTCCACCCATACCACCTGGTACGGGCTGGCCAATTTCACGCGATTCAAAGTAGAGGCCAGCGCCATCCGGCTCTGCCCACTCCAAGTCGTCGAGCTCGGCCAAAAGAGTTTGAAGTTGGACCTCGTCGCACTGCACATGTGAGGCTCGCACGACCAAGTAAATTTGGCCGCCCCAATCACCTTCGAGGACGGCAACGCTATTGCGGTCTAATTTGGCCTCGACCAAGTTCGCGTATGAGACGTGCTTCTCGCCAGCCGCCTCGGCCATCAATGAGCGAAGGGGATTCGCGTTCGGGCCTTTGTTGCTGGAGCTCACGGACACTCCCGAGCCAGATAACGTTCAAATTCAGCGGCACCGTTAGGCGTCCGCCGGAATGCAGGGTTAGCCATTTTTTTTCCGAACCCGGACCTGCTCCAGGAATTCTGTGAACATTGCGCGTTGCGCTGGAAAGCGATTCTGCCCTTCCTGAAAGACTGCCTCGGCGGCCTTCAGCTCGCCGAGCTTCATTAGGCACTCTCCTTTGGAGAAAAATGCACTCACTCCAATTGGATTCACTCGTAACGATTCTTCAAAATCGTGGAGAGCTTCGTTGAACCGCCCAAGTTCCATATAGGTGAAAGCGCGGTTGTCGATGGCTTCGTAGAAGAGAGGGAAAAGGTCAATTGCTTGGCCGTATTCGTCAATCGCCTCCGTCCTCTTGCCCTGGTCACCGAGCGCGTAAGCACGCTTGTAGTGCTCGTTCGCTTTACGGACTATTTCCTTGGAGTCTTGACCCGTGAAGGCGAGGTATCGCGGAAAGTCGGTCAACTTGAGGTACTCGACAAAGCCGACGAGTTCTTCCTTTGATGGTGCTTGGTTGCCAATTCGCTCCCACCCCTGCTGGAAGCTGCCAGCATCGATGGGCGCGTGCCATACAAAGACGGGAGCTTGGCGAACGGTTTCAACGGTTGGCTTGGTGAGAACAGGCTTGTACGTAAGGCAGTGAGCCGCAAACGATCCGTCGGGCCAAGAGTCCACGGCGAGGATCATGATGGCCCTCCAGCCGTCCTTGCCTTGTTGAACGATCAAATCGCCAGGTTTTACCGAGAGCTTGCCGCCTCGGGTGGCCGAGTCGTTCGCATACGCAGACTGGATTCCCAGTGTTGAAAGGATGACGGCGCAAAAGGCAATGATTTTTCTGAGCATGACCAGGGTACTCCGGAAATGGCTAACGTCGGACGTAACCAGCGACCATAGAACGACGCGGCGCAACTGCAGGGCGGCTTTTGGCATCCACGTTGACGGACATGTTAGACGCACCTACTGTCACTAACTCAACTATTTCCACCGACATCTCTCCTTCTCGTCGAGATCCTGGGTCGGGCCGGCATCGTGGGTAAAGTCGAAGCGTGTGAGCACAACAAGGAGTTCAAAGGGCTGTTCGCCTTCCGCGCGTACTTGCTTCGGTATCGGACCGAACGGCGAAGACGCACGCACGATTCTCGCCATATGAGAATTGAGCGCCTTGCTTCCGGAAGATTCAAGGATTTCAGTTTCCACAGCCTTTCCCGCACGGTCCAGGGTGACTGCCATCAGTCCCTTTCCATAGATGCTCTTGCCGTTCTCTTTCGGAAAGTTCCTGGTGCCGCAGTCCTCGATCCTTCGGATCAACCGAGCGTGATAAATCTTCATCTCCTCGGTCATCCGCGCCGACGGTGCCAGATAGAGTTTTCGCGAATTGATCATTCGGCGCTCGATCTCGGCGAGCAGGCCCTTTAGCTCCTCGCGGCGCGGCCCATCGTCCATTTGATCGAGCTGTTCCGTGATCCGCTTCCGTAATTTCGCTTGCTCACGCTCCAACTGTTCCAACCTGGAACTGATTTCCGCTGGAGTCTTCTCGGTTCCAGCACGAACAGAACTTGGCAGGGCGCCGGAGGCGACGAGTGCAAGAACAAGCGAGCGGACAAGGAGCATGATGGAGCGTCTAACGTTGGAGTTGACCGGCGGAAAACGGAACGGAGCCCCGCAGGCGCGAAAGACCGTTGACGTCCATGTCGAACAACCTGTCAGGTCGCGGGGTCATCGGTCGCCCCTTCGTTAGCCTCTACGCGCGCGCGCTTCTTCTTGCGTACGAACGACGAAAAGATGGCGTACGCGACCCAAAAGTAGAACAGATGCCCGCCTGACGCCTCCGGTGACCGAGAGGTATACGCTGACAGAAAAAGCGACAGCAAGAGGGCAATCGCAATCAGGATAAAGTTGAGCCCCTTGCTGGAAATGCGTTTGGCGCGCGTGATCTCCAACAGAATCACGGCAGCAACGAACGCCATGAAGGATGCGAGAAGCGGATCGATGTACATATAACTGTCACCTCCAATTGAGTGGTCTAACGTAGAGGCAACCGGCGACCAAGAGTTGACCGCAGAGCTGCCGAATCCTCTTAGGCGTCCGTGTTGGCTGACATGTTAAAAAGCCGCCAACGGAGTCACTTCTTAGTTTCTTCTTCAGCACCGGGAAGTCCGCCTACAGGTCGCCCGGTAGACGCGTCCTCTACCCAAAACTGCACTCCATAGCCAGAAAGACGCTTTCGAACAACATAGCTCTTTCCTTCTTCTGCGTCGAACCACACCGTACTGCGAGCGAAACTGGCGAGGTGCGCAAACTTCAACTTTAGGTAGTGCCTCCCAGGGGCGACAAGCACTTCTTCGGCATAACAATCAGGCCAGTGGAAGCAAGCTGTATTGGTCGATTCATCATCGACGTGGGTGATGTAGAGGCGCTTGTCCAGCCCAGCAAGGAGAGTGCGTTCCCTTTGCGAGTCAGCCGTGATTCGAATTCGCTTTTCTGCTGCCTCCTTCGCAGTCCCTACGGCTTGCGGCGCGCGAGGGGTTGATGCGCATCCGCTAGCAAAAAGCACAACAGCAAGAAGGAGTGGACCGAGTTTCATTGAGTTTTCTCTTTTAACGTAAAAATGACCAGACCACGACGCTTCGTGGCGAAGCAGCCTTCCGCTGTCGCGGGGCCCGTATCGATTGACAAGTTAGCGCTCATTACCAACAGTGATGGCGTGAAGAAGCTCAGGGCGGACCAAAACACGACTGCCGACTGGGAGAGCCGGCTTCTCGAGATATGGCAAGGAAACCACAACCCTCCAAAGCTTGTCGAGGTCTACCTCGCGTCCGCCAAAATTGAAGTGAGTCATGTTGAATTGAGCGAGTGTGTTGAAACTCTCACCAGCGGGCGTCACTACTACGACCTCTTCCTCAATGTTAGACCAGCAACCTTTAGGCATCGGGAAGTCTGGCACCACGGTGAGCCCGATCACACTCAGTTGGAATCGCTCTTCGACGACAAGTAGCTGAACAGTCTCCATGAGGGCTAACGTAGAAGTAACCGGCGCCCACTCAAGGTGACCGCGCCTGCGGCCGGACGCCGTTGAGCGTCCGAGTTGATTAACCTGTTAACCTTCATTTGCCGCAGCCTTTCCAAGTCATGGCCTTGGGCACGAGGAAACCTTGGCAGCAGTAGGTTCGGGCGAACGCGTTCCGTCTCGATTTATTCTTGAGATATCCATTTGACACACTCCCGTTTCGCCATTCATTCGATATGACGACACATACCGTTCACCAGATACGGGAGTGAATGTGGCCGCCAGATTGCAGTGCTGAGTATGGAGGGCCCAGATCGAAAAGAAGCCTTGCTGGATGAGCACCTTTTTCTCGGCTGGAACTCGCGACTCTCCGGGACTTTGTACCTTTCCTCGATCCGCGCAGGTGCCAGAGTCACTGACATACGCGTGACGCGTAGGAACGGTAACCGTCGTTTCGAAAGAAACAGAAGCACTCCGCTCCGATGCAGGAGGTGTGTATAGAGGCGCTGTCGCGACACAGCCAGAAATAAAGAACGCCGCGAAGACGAGCGAGTTTGAGGTTAGATGCAACATCTGATATGAGGATTAACGTTTGACAAGAGCTGCGTGACCCGGCTTGCCGGGGTTTGTCCGGTTGATTGAAGGATTAGGCCGCATAGCCCTGGCTCTGCTCCCATTGGGCAAGATCAAACCCAATGCTTAGCAAACAGGCTCCGGCGGCCTCTCTGAGCGCCGCCCATGACGCATTCTTGTGAACCAGATCTTTCCAAGGAAGTTCAAGGAGAGCGTCAATGTGTTCGCTCTCAGTCTTGAGCACGAGAGCGAAGTGGTTAACTGCCTCTACTACGCGGTACTCGACCTGACTTTGGCGCGGCCCATTGCTGCTGAACTCTTGAACTACCGTATAGGCGTCATTGATTGCTTCGACTGGAAGCAGGTATTCCGCTGATGTGGCGTTGACCATGTATCGCTCCTGGGCCGCGAGCGACGCTAGCACGCAGAGGCGTGACCCAATGGTGTCTGTGAGGTGCATTTATGTGGCCTAACGTTTGAATTCACCGGCCGCCGAAGGCAGTCCAGTGGAATGACTGGTTAGACCCCGTTGCTCTTAATGACGAAGACGACATAAGCCATAGCTCCGAGACCGACCGTAACAAGCGCGTAGGTGGCCCAGGTCTTTGCTGCGTCTTGCTTGGTACTCGGCACTTCTGTCTGTGGATGCCTGTCGGTGAGCCTCAGCAGGACGGCCAGCCCCACGATACTGAGTAATGGCAATAACACTCCGAGCCAGCCTGAGTGGCCTTTGGCCTTAACGTACGCCCAGAACATGGCTACGACGCTCAAACCGGTGGCGTACATCAGAACCGGTGGCGCGCCGCCAGGGCCCCAGACGTTTCCGTTCGTTGATTTCTGACCGAGTACTACGATTGCTGCCGCACAGACAGCAGCAATACCTAGCGCGATGTTTCCTGCCTTCTTGTAGCCGCGAAGCATGATCTCCTCCCTGATAAGGGTCTAATGTAATGTGTACCGCAAGGTCTGCGGTATAACGTCGTCCCTGAGGTATAACCCGGCCGCTGCAAAGCCAACCAAATGCCTGTTATTAAAAGATTTATTGTCTATTTGAGTTTTACTCAGGTCGATAAAAAAAGACCAAACCCCTCAAACCAATTCTAGGCGGGCAGTGTGGTAACCGCCTCCTCAATATGGACGAGCGTGGCCCAAACAGCCGATCCCGTTGTGTTTAACCATCGCTCCCCGAAACCCTGCCCGGCTGCACCCTTGGATGCCAGTCGCTGCGCTTAAGCAACATGGCCAGGCCCCTCATTTTTCCGATGCGCAATCCAATAGGCCAACACCGCGAGCGCAATGACCAGTGCCTGAATTGGAAAGAGGAGTACCCATGCGATTTCGGTGTCCCTGTAGTTTTTCGCTAAGAGGCTGGCCATCCAAACACAGAATGCAATGAGAGCTGCATTCCCCGCGGCGAGGGTAGCAAGCCATAGCGTGACGCTCGCACGGGCCCCCATCAAAATCAACCCGGAGCAATACAAGACGGCAGAGCACCAGGCATAGTTCGCCAAAAAGTGTTTCCACTCAAAGCCCGTGGTGCCAATGAATTGCGAGTAAGCCAGGAATATCGGACCAGGCAGAACAAGAAGCGAAACAATTGCAATGACTCTCATGGCGCGGCCCAATGTTGGAGTTGATCGGCGAGCGGGAGGCGTGTGCGCGGAGCGCATTGAAGCACTTGGGCGTCAGTGTCGAACGACTTGTTTGATGTCATTGCCACTAGTGATTCCTCAGATAGTTCCGGGCAGTATAGATACCAGCCGTCGTGCACAGCCCGCCAACTAACCACACTAGTGCCAGTCCGAACCACGCAAGCCCTAAGGCCACTCCGATGCAACCGCCGGGGGGACAAAGCCTTTCGTTCGCAAGGTGCAACAGTGCACCGCAGAGGATGGTCCATCCTATCCACCCGATCCACAGAAACCTACGAAGCCGGTGCGTTGGGAGTTCGTCTGGATGATTCAAGAATGCGCCAACCGCGAAGCCAAACCCAAAAAGCGCGAGCGCCGGGACGAGCAGAGTTTCCATGGCATCTAACGTTTGACATGAGAGGCGCCTCGCAGCTGGCGCAGCCAGCTGCAAGACGTCCTCTCGATGGAAGGGCTGGGGCTCACCGGACCTCGAACTCGAAAACTACTGGCTCCGCATCTGCAACTGATAGGCGGATGGTGTAGCGGCCCGGTGGGTCGCCAGCAGCGACAGACCATGAGTTAAAAATTGTTCCGTTTTGGGGGGCAACTTCTCGCTCAAGAATGGACGTCCTTTTATCGGCCGAAAATTCTTGAGAACTCCCTGGCGGACTACCCCACATAGTTGGAGCTGACGGCAGAGTGAATTCCTCCCGCCACTTGACCGTCTCTTGCTTTGTTCTTAGCTTCACAACCCATCCGTAGGCTTGATTGATCGACAAGGGAACGGTCTTTGAAGGGGTAAAACTTGCTTTGCCGTCTTCAATCGTAAACAAACCGAACTCTGCTTGCTCGATTTGAACCGACCGGGACGGTACGGGTGCTGTCGCTTTTGAAGTGGGTTGATCGCACCCAACCATAAGAGCGAAGACTAGGAGAAATGAGAGTGGTGCAACTTTGCACATGTGAGCTCTAACGTTTGACATGAATGTCCGCGGGATGGAAGGGTTAGACCGCATTTGAGGCAGGCCCAGAACTTGATGGATTTCTTGGCTGCCAATAGCGCCGAGCTTCTGCGGGCAGGAGAGCGAGAACTCTTTCGAAAGCTTGTGTATCTACGTGCCTGCTCAGTGCAGTAGCTACCGAGACAACGGCATCGGGCGGCGAGAAATTGTGTTCGGGACGAACCGAGCGGACGTCAGCGAGCCAGTCAGCCGGCTCGCCGAAGGGCAGGACAGCTTGTTGTGGGTTCCAATCTTCAATGAAGAGGGCGCGAATCATTGGTGGAAGCACTGCGGCGAAGGCCAATGCCTGGTTCACTGAAAGGCGATGGCGAAAGGCGTGCAAGACACCAACCACCATGTTCCAGGCCATATTCGTCGTAGCCAGACTCGCGCAATCGCGAGCGTCGACCATGAAACGTTCGAACTGAAGAGTTGGATTCTGATACTCAAAAGGCAACGTCATGGTTGTATGCGGTCTAACGTTGGAGACAAGCGGCGCCACAGGCGTCCGCCTTGGGCGACAAGTTAGAGGGCGACTCTGAGCAATCGCAATTCATTGCGATAGTCCTTGAACAACCTCTTCAACCGCTTGGTCGAGGTTGGCGGCGTTCGACGTCGGCGCTTCGAAGAACATCAATACCGACCTGATGGGGCGAGTGTGCTCCACCGTCACGAATGAACGCCCCGAGCTGTCGAATCCCCTGTAAGTTCCGGCAGTGCCATCACTCAAGGCATATATCTCCTGCTTCGTGATTGTGACGGTCACACCTGCCTTGGCATTCGCGTGCTCGCGCCGAATCGACTCTTCGAGGAGCTTCGTCGCCACTAGCCGGGTGCGATCAGGTCGGACCGGCTGTGTAATGCCCATGATCTTCACGTGCAAGCCCAGCGCCTTCGAGCGAAAGACAACATGTTCCGCGAACAATAGGCGAACCTGCACCCAATCCCCGCCAAGGACCAACGAGAAATCAGAGTCGCTGTACGTCACGGCGCTGTTCGCCTGAGAGCAGACGGACAGAATCAGGATGGCTAGGAATTGGCGCATGTTGCCTTTTAACGTAGAAATGACCGGCGAACAGTAGGCGGGCGAAAGCCGGCTGATAGGATGTCCGTGTCGATTGCCAAGTTAGACAGCATGGCGCACATGTGAGTTCGGTTCATTGTGCCTTCCCGCAGCCCAAATCCGTACAACTGAACTCGCACCGCGGGCCAGCACAGAGCGCTGCGTCCGGAGCCACATTGAACATGATCAAAGTTGGGCAGGAGCCAAAGCCCGGCACAAGGCCGCCAGGCAGCGCGGCGACACTCCAATGCTGCGGCCTTCGTTCTCGGACAAAGGCTTCAATCCGATTCTCCAGTGCGCGAAGTCGAGACATCGTGAACTCAATTTGTGCGTCGTTCGGAACGTAGCCCCGAGCGACTTCCTCATAAGTGGCCGCACCAGGCGTCGAGACGATTCCCTGAATGCTCGAAATGCGTCGCTTGCCGATGAACTCCATCGCCCGGGCGAGAGCCACTTCGCTAGATTGCGTGACGCGCCCCTCAGACTGAAATTCAAGGCAGACGCGAATGGTAGCGGAGGAAACGGGCGGGTCTGCATCTGCACTCGCCTGCGCTGATGTGAGCAAGCAAATAAGGGCGAGGCCCACAGTGCGGAGGACGTTTAGGCGCATCTCTACGTGCTGTCTAACGTCGGAGTTGACCGGCACGCAACGCTCGCCGCGAAGCGATGGCCTGATGTTGCGTGTCCGTGTCGGGCGACCAATTAAGTTGAATGCTCATCGTATTACTCCCTCAACCATTTGTTCAAGCTGCTTCGTGCGCTCCTGGGTTTCAGACACCCGGCACTGCTCCTCGGCAATAACACACCAAGTGGTTGGGCAAGACCCTCCCCATTCTGTCTCGATCCGCTTTGCGCAAGAAGCGTCTCTAACCTCATGAATCCAAAGTCGTTGTTCGACGCGAAGCTTATCTTTCTGAGCCTGCGATAGTGACGACATTAACCGCCGATAAACGAGGTTGAGTTCGGCATCCACCTTCTCGAACTCCGAACCCGCTTTCGATTGTGCGCAGTTTCGATCACACTCCGTTTGTCCGAAAGCTCCCGACGCAAACAGCATGAAAAAAAGCGCGGCGTATTTCATGCGACTTAACGTTTGACATGAGGGGCGGCGCAAAGGGCGCGAAGCGGCCTTTGTGACGTCCCCTCGATGGAAGGGTTAGGCATCGCTTGGCCCGGGAAGGAATAGTGCGCTTCTCGGGACGTCGTTGCCAACGCCAAGCCAAGTGCGGTGATGCGCAATGGGCGTGCCGAGCGCCGCTGCGAGCGTTTGAGCGACGTGTTGAACCAGTGCGTTGGACGTGGAGGATGGGAGCGCAGTGTCTTCGCGGAAGATCAGGATTAGCCCAATGTTGAAGCCCTCGGGAACCGTTGGGTCCCACGCCTGCAGTGTTGCTTCCTTGTATGGGCGTGAGATGTTGTACTCGACACCGTCTTTGACGGAGATGCCCCATTCCGTTTCGTTCTCAGCGTCGAAATCGAACTCAGGAAGATCCAGAGCACGCTGCGCAATCTCGCAAATCTGGTCCAGCGAGAGCGGTGACTTAGCAGCCATGTGCTCCATGAACTTGGTATCGGCGTAGTCCATAGGTGTGTCGCTCGCGATGCCTAACGTAATGTATACCGCAAGGTCTGCGGTATAACATCGCGTCTGCGGTATAACCTGGCCGCTGAAAACCCAGCCAAGTGCTTGTTATTGAAAGACTTATTGCCCATTTTGAGTTTCACTCAGGTCGATAAAAAAGGGACCAAACCCCGCAAACCGATTCTAGGTGGACAGTGTGGTTATCACCTCCTCAATATGGACGAGAGCAGCCCAAACAGCCCATTCCGTTGTGTTTGACCATCGCTGCCCATAACCCGGCCCGGCTGCACCCTTGGGTGCCAGTCGCTTTGCTTTGTGTCACGTCGGCTGCGGGCGCCGGGCCTGCCCCTGTGAAAAAACCGCGCTGCCCTGGTTGTCGCTGAGTCACCCACAAGATCTCGTCCCGTGTGAGGACAGGTCACTTGAAGAAAAGGTTAGGCTCACTGGCTCTTGCGCGAGACAAGACGATCGGGCGCTAGCTAGTGGCACCACTGTTTTTCACAGGGAATACCGTTCTTGTCGCCATCCATCTTTGTGCCAGGGCAGTTTTTCAAAAAGTATGTGGCCTCCGCGCAAGAAGTCATCTGGGAACAGTACGTTCGGCTATCGCACTTGAAAGCCGAAGTGTTGGGGGGCAAAAGCTTCGGCGCAGATATCGGCTCGCTTGCCAAGGGCGGTTTTGATGACCAGTCCTCAGCCTGAACGGCACGCTGGGTTTTCAGCCGATTTTGGTATTTTCCATAGCCATACCAGCCAAGCGCGGCGACGATAAGCAAAACGATGATGCGTTGCATAGCTCTTCTTGCCTGAACTGGCGACTAGTGTCGGGGCCGCTCTTTAATCGCTCTAGCAGGCAGAGCCGGGGCTGCATTGACAAGTTTCTTCGCAGACCCAGCCACAGTCAGCAGCATCGTATTTGGGCGGCATTGGGCAAAGTCGAACGCCGCAATGGCGCCTGCAAACTTCCCGCTCGGATCGGGGCAGGCTGTTCAATAGACGGGTGACCTCTTCAGCAGAAAGCCTTCTTGTGACCGAGAGTCTCTCCTGTTGCGGTGGCTCATCTTTAGGTGTCGATGCGCATGAGGCTAGGAGAGTCAGCACTAATAGAACGCTCCATGGGATGGCGGCTATTGCGGCTAGTCTGTTCATGTGTTTCCTCCGTTTCCTGTCTTTGTGTTGTGGGCAATACACTGACTATGCGAACCTGAAAGACTCGAAGCTTCAAACATACTCGCTGGTTCAAATCGCCGCCCCCTCTAATTGAGGGATAAGAAAAACCTCGAATTACCGACATGATCTCGATGAATGTGCAACCGACAGTTCTGATTGAGGCGGAGCACGGAAGGCGGTCCGCTCGAAGGACGGGTTAGAGCACAGTTTGAGTGACCACCGCCGCGATGGGAAATGCGAATGCTGCAAGGGCGATGCAGAGATAGATTCGTCCCTTGGCCGTCGAGGACGGGGCAACGCCCACAAACCAGATCCATCCCCACGCGGCTATGACGAAGATCACTGCACCGGCAAGGAACGAATGTACAGAGCTTGCGCTGCAAGCCCCCCATGTGGCGCCGGCTATAAGCGCACTCGCGCAAGCTACGCCGACGGTAGTTTCGGAAGGCCTTTGCGCCTCTGCCTGTTCTGGCGTTGTGGCGTGTGTTTCCCAGATCAGGCCGGCAACGAGACCGAGCAGGGCAAGAACGACACCCTGGAAGCCACTCAACCAGGGAAACAGATGCACCAGGGCAATCGCCAGCGCGCTACTAGTAATAAGGCACAGCACGACGCGCCAATGCAAGACAAGAAGGATGAGGGAGAGTACTCCGTCGAGATCCATATTGGCTGATGCGACTTAATGTGCCGGAGATGGTGGGAAAGAATCAAAGTAGGCTATTTGGTCGCAGCTTCGCAGCGTACTCTTTGCATTTTCGAAAGTAGTCGCCGGGCCATGCATCTTCCATGGGCTTGCCATTAAAGGTTCTAGCCATTGCTATAAACGTATCCACGTCGCCTGCTTGACATGCGAATTTTGCGTACGCGTTTCTGTTCCAATCGTCAGGGTATTGCCTGATCATGTCTTCGAAGCCCGTTTTCATGAGAGTCCAACTACCGGAGGACATGACTTGGCCGAAAGTGTTGCTGTTTCGATCCAAAACAGACCAGAAAATGCGGGCATAGAGCGCTCTTCCCTCAACCGCAGTTGTCCGTCTAACAGCGTCGGCTGCGAGCGCGTCGAGTTGCGCGATACTACCGCCCCACGCTGGCGACACAGCATCCGCAACGACTTTATAGATATCGTGATAAAGAGGCTCGACCTTCAGCGCCTCCTCATACAGCAATGCGTATTCACCGTCTTTCATGATGCGATGCTTGGCCAAGCTCAGCATCATGACGTACCACTCTGGGTCAATACTGCTAACGCGCTTATGTTTCTCCAGGGTATTTGCGGACATCGATACATATCGAGAAAATTGCCTCCGCCCCTCCTCGGTTACCGTGTTTGCAGTACCGTTGCCTCGATAAAACCATCCGTGTCGAAGCTGAGCCCATGCAAGAAAAATGGGTGCAGTTGCTGAATTCGGATTGTTGGCAACCCAGCGCGAGATTTTTTCTTCGATACGCTGCCACTGCTCATCTGAATTTGCTTTACCTCCCTCGTACATCGCATCTCTGAAATTACTGTAGAAAATCGCGAGATTCCAGCTTCCAGAAGAGGACCGGCTCTTGGTGGTCCGGAACTGAGTTGCCATCTTGTCCAGCGTCGCAAAATCATCCTTCTGGAAGGATGTTTTAACGATCTCAGTGATTTGAGTCGGCGTATATGCAGTGACCTGAGCGCCGGCGGAGGGCACAGGAGTTTGCGCATTTCCGCTCGTGTTTATGAGCATCGCCAAAAGAGTCAGACAAAGAATTCGAACCCACTCTCTCATAAATCCCCCCTCGTTTTGTTGAGGTGAAGTTTAAGGCTAGCGGTTTCGCATGCGAAACGAAATTTGCTTGGAGCGGCCGCAAGGGGTCGCTTTCTCTGTGCTCGAGCTCGGTTCGCCATCGCAATCCTCTGCAATGCCATCGTGATCTCCACGGCGCAGAAGCAGGAACGCCTAAATCCTAGGCTTGCTGGAAATCTTGCTATCAAATTAGGAGAAATCCAGAGCACTGGATTGCGGTTGCAGCGCTTGAGGCTGAACCGGAGAGCACACTTTTAGAGCAGCTAAAAGCCAGTGCCAACAAGTGGCGGAAGCGGTGAGATTCGAACTCACGGAGGACTTGCATCCTCGGCAGTTTTCAAGACTGCTGCATTCAACCGCTCTGCCACGCTTCCGAGCCGCATAGTTTAACCGCTAGTCAGCGGTCATCTGGCTCGTTGGTGGGGCGCTGTCGATAAATGCGGTCTCGCAGCCTGGACAACAGGCGCGCCGGGCGCATCGGCTGCCTTCCAGACCTGGGAATTATTCGCGAGGGCAGGGTACTGCCAAAAATAGAGGGCTGAAGTCCACCTCTTTTTGGTACGCCATTGGTCACTTTGTGACTGTCAAGCAAATAGAGCCAAAAAAACGGACTTATTTCCTGGAACTATTTCCTCTCCGCTTCCTAAACGTTTTTTGGAACGGTGACTAAAGGCGCTGGCGCAGCCATGATTGAAACATTCAGTTACAGCACTTTTAGAGGACACAAATATGACTGCTCAAGCATTCCCCCCCGAGGCGGCAGAGAAGGTTACTACGGCGTTTGTGCATGCCACTGGCGCCCGCTGGTCGTTTCCGCGGGTCGAAGTGCAGGACCGTGGAACCTTCATGTTGATTAGCGTGGACTCACTTTCCCCAGAAATCCAGGAAATTGAGTTACCCGTCAAGAAATCCATTGCACATGCCCTGAACCAGGTCATTCCGGCGCATCCCACGCAACGATTTGGAAACTGGATGGTTGTTTTCTTCCGGGACGGCAGGATGTTCGAAACCGTTCACCCCAGCGAGTTTGAGCTGTAAGGACGTCAGAATGGCCTGCTATATGACTGCTATATATATGAGGCAGCGGCCCGTCGGGGCCAGGGCCTGTCGCCGAAACCCTGTCCGCAGGCGGCATTCACGACCTTGTCCTACACACCGCCAGCCAGCCGCTGGCTAAACTTTCCTTGCGGCCCGTCCTGGGTCGCACCTCCCTCCACTGGCGAAGCCAGTTTTACTGCCCGGTCTTCCGGGCTTTTTTTTGCCTGCTCTCCCTACGCGGCTTCGGGCTGGGCCAGCAGCATCCCTTTTGTCTCGATAAACGCAATGACTTCCGCAAGGCCGGCATTGGTCTTGAGATTGGTCATGACAAAAGGCTTCAGGCCCTTGGCCGTGGTGCGCATGCGTATGGTGTCCGCCTGCATCACGCCCAGGTCAGCGCCCACATGTGGGGCCAGGTCGGTTTTATTGATGACGAACAGATCGCTTTTGGTGATGCCCGGCCCGCCTTTGCGCGGAATCTTCTCGCCCGCGGCCACGTCGATCACGTAGATGGTGAGGTCGCTCAGTTCGGGGCTGAAGGTAGCGGCCAGGTTGTCGCCGCCGGATTCGACAAACACGACGTCGGCGTTGGGAAAGTCCACCAGCATGCGGTCTATGGCTTCGAGGTTGATAGAGGCGTCTTCGCGTATGGCGGTGTGCGGGCAGCCGCCGGTTTCCACGCCCATGATGCGTTCAGCGTCCAGCGCGCCGCTGACGGTCAGGATGCGCTGGTCTTCCTTGGTGTAGATGTCGTTGGTGATGGCGACCAGGTCGTATTTGGCCTTCATGCCTTTGCACAGCATTTCAAGCAGGGTGGTTTTGCCGGAACCGACGGGGCCCCCTATGCCGACGCGCAAGGGGGGAAGTTTTTTGGTGCGGTTGGCAATGTGATGCAGGCTCATGGGGGGCTTTGTTGGAATTGCGGTGAGGTTTGCAGTGAAATTTGCAGTGGGAAGTCAGGAGCGGAACAGCCGCGAATACTGGGTTTCATGCTGTGACGAAAGAATGGCCAGCATGGGTGAAAAGGCCTGGCGTTCCTCATCCGGCAACTGCATGGCGGCCTCGACCGCTGCAGGTATGCCGCCGGCAAGGCGCGCCAGCATGCGCTGGCCGGCGCTTTGGCCCAAAGGCACGGATTTGATGGCGGCTTGTGTCATGTTTTCGGCCCAGCCGAAAGCGTAAGCCAGCAGGCAGTCGCGCACGCCTGCCTCGGTCTGTGAAACGGCCAGCGCAAAGGCGACGGGGAAGGTCGGCTGCATCTGCGCGCAGGCCTCAATGTGCGCTGCGCTGGCATCGTCATGGTTGCGCAGCCAGTCCAGCAGGGACCTGCCCATTTGCTCGGCCTGGGCACGCAGTTCGCTGGTTTCCCGGGTTTGCAGCACCCAGGCATTGAGTTGCTGCACGCGCTGCAGGTCGCCCAGGCGCCAGGCGGGAATAGCCTGGGCAATCACCGCCAGGTCACCGCGCGCCAGGCTCAGCTGAAGCTGGTCGGTTAACCAGTCACTTGCTATTATTTCAGTAGCGGGTTGCGCCCGTTCCATGGCGGTTTCAAGCCCTTCCGAGTATGAAAAACCGCCTACCGGCAAGGCCGGAGAGGCCAGCCAGATGAGCTGGAGCAGGCTGGCGGCCGATAGCTGCCCGGCAGGCGCGGCGGACATGTCCATCAACGCGGCCTAGTGTGGCTTGTGCCTGTGGATCTGGATGGCGACCGGCTGGGCTTCGTGGGTGTGGTCGTCATGCCCATGGTTGCAGTCCGGGCCATGCACGTGCGGCGCGGGGCTGGGCTGCGCATGACTGTGGTCATGCCCATGGCTGTGGCCGCCGGCGCTGTAGGCACCGCCTTCAGGCTCGAACGCTTCTTCAACCTCGTTCACGATCAGGTGCATGGCACGCAGCATGTCGGCCAGTACATGGTCGGGTTCAATTTTCAGGTGGTCGGGCTTGAGCTCAATCGGCACATGCCGGTTGCCCAGGTGGTAAGCGGCGCGCGTCAGGTCGAAAGGGGAGCCGTGCGACGGGCAAGCGGTGATGCGGAGCACGGCTTGAGGCGCGGCGATCACTTTGACCATGGAGCCGTCTTCCGCCACCAGCACGTCGCCGCCACGCACCAGCGTGCCGCGCGGCAAAAAAATACCGAGCTGCCGGCCCAGCGAATCGGTACCGTCAAACCGGCTTTTCTGGCGGACGTCCCAGTCAAGCTCGATGCTGGAGGCGCGCTTGACGAGAACAGGCGCAAGGCCCGCGCCCTGCGAAATAACTTTGGAAACCTGGAGCATGGAACCTTAAAACAGGAAATATCGTTGCGTCATCGGCAGGCTGGTGGCCGGCTCGCAGGTCAGCAGCTGGCCGTCTGCGCGCACCAGGTAGGTCTGGGCGTCAACCTCCATCCTGGGCAGATAGGCATTGTGGACCATGTGCTGCTTGCGCACGCCGCGCACGTTTTTCACGGCACTCACGGTCTTGGCCAGGCCGAAGCGTTCCTTGACGCCAGCGTTCAGCCCCGCTTGCGAGACAAAAGTCAGCGAACCTTTGGCAATCGCGCCGCCGAAGCCGCCGAACATGGGGCGGTAGTGCACCGGCTGCGGCGTAGGGATGGAGGCATTCGGGTCACCCATGGCCGCCATGGCGATAAAGCCGCCCTTGAGGATGACTGAAGGCTTGATGCCGAAGAAGGCCGGTTTCCAGACCACCAGGTCGGCCCACTTGCCCAGCTCGACCGATCCGACCTCGTGCGAGATGCCATGGGCAATCGCGGGGTTGATGGTGTATTTGCTGATGTAGCGCTTGGCCCGGAAGTTGTCATGGCGGTCGCTGTCACCGGGCAGCTTGCCGCGCTGCTGCTTCATCTTGTGGGCGGTCTGCCAGGTGCGGATGATGACTTCGCCGACGCGGCCCATGGCCTGGCTGTCACTGCTCATCATGCTGATGGCGCCCAGGTCGTGCAGCACGTCTTCGGCTGCGATGGTTTCCTTGCGGATGCGGCTTTCGGCAAAGGCCAGGTCTTCGGCGATCCCGGCGTCCAGGTGGTGGCACACCATCAGCATGTCGACGTGCTCGTCGAGCGTGTTGACGGTGTAGGGCATGGTCGGGTTGGTGGAGGAGGGCAGGAAGTTCTCCTCGCCCACCACGCGCAGGATGTCAGGCGCATGGCCGCCGCCCGCGCCTTCGGTATGGAAGGCGCACAGGCTGCGGCCTTTGGTGGCGGCAATCGTGTTCTCGACAAAACCCGACTCGTTGAGTGTGTCGCTGTGGATGGCGACCTGTGTGTCGGTTTCTTCCGCAACATCCAGGCAGTTGCTGATGGCCGCGGGCGTGGTGCCCCAGTCCTCGTGCAGCTTCAGGCCAATGACACCAGCGTTGATCTGCTCGTGCAGCGCGGCGGGCAGGCTGGCATTGCCCTTGCCCAGGAAGCCCAGGTTCATCGGAAAGGCGTCGGCTGCCTGCAGCATGCGCTCGATGTTCCAGGGGCCGGGCGTGCAGGTGGTGGCAAAGGTGCCTGTGGCCGGGCCGGTGCCGCCGCCCAGCATGGTGGTGATGCCGGCAGTCAGCGCTTCCTCGATCTGCTGCGGGCAGATGAAATGGATGTGCGAGTCAATGCCGCCGGCCGTGACGATCATGCCTTCGCAGCTGATGATCTCGGTGCCGGGGCCGATGATCATGTCAACGCCGGGCTGGGTGTCGGGGTTGCCGGCCTTGCCGATGGCGGCGATGCGCCCGCCCTTGAGGCCGATGTCGGCCTTGACGATGCCCCAGTGGTCGATGATGAGCGCATTCGTCATCACGCAATCCATCGCGCCTTCGGCACGGGTTTTTTGCGACTGGGCCATGCCGTCGCGTATGGTCTTGCCGCCGCCGAATTTGACTTCCTCGCCGTAGCTGCCGGCGCGCAAGGTGTAGTCGGCTTCGACTTCGACCACCAATTCGGTGTCGGCCAGCCGAAGGCGGTCACCGACCGTGGGGCCGAACATTTCCGCGTAGGCGCGGCGACCAATGGTTGCCATTAGAGTTTTCCTTGGATCAGGCCGCGAAAGCCGTAGATGTTTCGATCACCCGAGAAGTCCACCAACTCGACAGTACGCTGCTGCCCCGGCTCAAAGCGCACCGCCGTACCCGACGCGATGTTCAGCCGCATGCCGCGCGCGGCATCACGGTCAAAGCCAAGCGCACCGTTGGTTTCGGCGAAGTGGTAATGCGAGCCGACCTGTATGGGCCGGTCTGCCGTGTTCTGCACCACGACGGTCAGCGTGCGCCGGCCTGCGTTGAGTACGTGGTCGGGGCCATCGGTGATGAGTTCGCCGGGAATCATGGTGCGCCTCAGGCCAGTTGGGCGAGCAGGGTCACGCCGAAGAGGGCGACGGCGGCGCCAGCCGCGCGCGGCAGCCAGACGCTGGCGCTGCGCAGCGCCCAGCCCGCAGCCAGGCCCGCCAGGTGCAGCAGCAGCGTCGCGGCCAGCATGCCCGACAGCGTGGCCCAGGCGCTGGGAGCTTGAGCCAGTTCATAACCGTGGGCCAGGCCATGGAAGACGGCGAACACACCGACGATGAGGGCGGCCGCGATACCCGGCACATGCCAGCGCGTCGCGACCAGCAGCCCCGTGACCAGCAGCGAAGCCGCGATCATGGGCTCGACGGCGGGAATCTGCAGACCCTGCAGGCCCAGCAGGGCGCCTGCCAGCAGCATGCCGGCAAAGCCCAGCGGGCCCCACAACAGCCCGGGCCCGGCACGCCGCGCGGCCAGCGCGCTCCACAGGCCCACGGCCACCATGGCCGCGAGGTGGTCCATGCCTGTCAGTGGATGGATGAAGCCGCTGAAGAAGGCGCTGGCGTGGTCATGCGCCACAGCGCCGGAATGATGGTCAATATGGGCGCTAGCGCCCGCCGACAGTGCGCAAGCAGCTATCAAAAAAAGAGCATTTTTGGCTTTGATTTGCATGGTGGCGATCTCGGGTAATACTTAAACAATCGGCTGGTGCACGGTGACCAGCTTGGTACCGTCGGGAAAGGTCGCTTCGACCTGGATGTCGGGGATCAGCTCGGGGATGCCGTCCATCACATCGGCGCGGGTCAGCACCGTGCGGCCCTCGCTCATCAACTGGGCGACGGATTTGCCGTCGCGGGCGCCTTCCATGACGGCGGCGCTGATGAGCGCTACGGACTCGGGGTAGTTGAGCTTGAGGCCACGGGCGCGGCGCCTTTCGGCCAGCAGGGCAGCGGTAAAAATAAGGAGCTTGTCTTTTTCTCGGGGCGTCAATTCCATGGGGCTCTCTCAGGGCAGGCTGCCGGCTTGGGGATGCTTGCCGGGGTGCAAGAATGGTGCCACAAGAGCCTGGAGAGGCCAAGGCTCGGCCCTCCGGTTGGGGTCATGGCATAGAACCTGCACCGCTGTACGGTTCCCCACTCCGCGCTCGCGCATTTGCCCCACCCCCATGGACGCACCGGCTACGCCACCGCTACCGCCACTTCCTGCCGATGCGTCCGATGCGGCGGCCTTTGCCACGCCCGGGTCAGGCAACGACGCGCCGGTGCAGCGCATCATCAAGGTCAGGCGCGACTACAACAGCTGGGTGGCGAGCGAAACCATGGAAGACTACGCGTTGCGTTTCACGCCGCAGCGCTTTCGCAAGTGGTCCGAGTGGCGGGTTGCCAACACCGCGTTCGGCGCGGCTTCTTTCCTGATCCTTGAAGCCGTGGGCGCCACGCTGCTGGTGAAGTACGGGTTTACCAACGCCTTCTGGGCGATCATGGCCACCGGGCTCATCATTTTCATGGCGGGCCTGCCCATCAGCATTTACGCGGCGCGCTATGGCGTCGACATGGACTTGCTGACGCGCGGCGCCGGTTTCGGCTATATCGGCTCCACGCTGACCTCGCTGATCTACGCCTCATTTACCTTTATCTTTTTTGCGCTGGAAGCGGCGGTCATGGCTTACGCGCTGGACCTCGCCCTGGGTATCCCGCCCAGCTGGGGTTACCTGATCTGCGCGCTAGTGGTTATTCCACTGGTAACCCACGGCGTCTCCGCAATCTCCCGCCTGCAGGTCTGGACGCAGCCCTTGTGGCTGGTCATGCTGGTGGTGCCTTTTGTTTATGTCTTTCTGCGCGATCCCGGTGCGTTTTCGGGTGTTCTGCACTACGGAGGGGAGACTGGAACAAACGGCGAATTCAATTTGCACCTGTTTGGTGCTGCTTTGACGGTCGGAATCGCACTGATTACCCAAATGGGCGAGCAAGCCGACTATTTGCGCTTCATGCCGGTGCAGACAGAGGCCAACCGCTGGCGATGGTGGGCGGGTGTGCTGGCGGGCGGGCCTGGCTGGGTGTTACTCGGCGTGGTGAAGATGCTAGGCGGCGCTTTGCTGGCCTATCTGGCCATTTCCAACATGGTGCCGCTGGACCGGGCCGTAGACCCCAACCAGATGTACCTTGCGGCCTACGAGTATGTCTTTCCGAATTACGGCATGGCGGTGGCGGCCACGGCGCTGTTCGTGGTGGTGTCGCAGCTCAAGATCAATGTGACCAACGCGTACGCTGGCTCCCTCGCGTGGTCGAATTTTTTCTCGCGCATCACGCACAGCCACCCCGGGCGGGTGGTCTGGGTGGTGTTCAACACGCTCATTGCCTTCATGCTGATGGAGATGAATGTGTTCCAGGCACTGGGCGACGTGTTGGGGCTGTATTCGAACATCGCCATCGCCTGGGTGATGGCTGTCGTCGCCGACCTGGTCGTCAACAAACCCTTGGGTCTTTCTCCCAAAGGTATTGAGTTCAAGCGGGCTCACCTGTATGACATCAACCCGGTCGGCGTGGGCGCCATGGCGCTGGCTTCGCTCTTGTCGGTCACAGCGCATCTGGGGCTTTACGGCGAAACGGCGCGGGCTTTTTCCGCGGTGATCGCCATGGGTACTGCATTTGTGGCCGCACCCTTGATCGCCTGGGCGACCCAGGGCCGTTACTACATTGCGCGCAGCTCCGGAGCGACTGCTTCCGACGGTTCCTACAAGCGCTATGCGACGCAGCAGTGTGTCATTTGCGAACGCGCCTACGAAGGCCCGGACATGGCGCACTGCCCCGCCTACCAGGGCCCCATCTGCTCGCTGTGCTGCACGCTGGACGCGCGCTGCGGCGACCTGTGCAAGCCGCACGCCAGCCTCTCGGCGCAGTGGTCCGGTGCGCTGCGCTGGCTGCTGCCGCGCCGCACCTGGCCTTACCTGGATACGGGCCTGGGCCATTTCCTGCTGCTCATGCTCATCATCGTGCCGCTGCTGGCCAGCGTGTTCGGCCTGCTGTACCACCAGGAAATCAGCGCGCTGGCGGACATCGAACCCTCTGAGCCGGCTTTGCGTTCAGGTTTCATGAAGGCGTACATGGCCTTGCTGGTCATCGCCGGCCTGGTGGCCTGGTGGTTGGTGCTGGCGCATAAAAGCCGCCAGGTGGCCCAGGAAGAATCGAACCGCCAGACTCATTTGCTGATGCGGGAGATCGAGTCGCACCGGCAAACAGACGAGGCGCTGCAACAGGCCAGGCTGGTGGCAGAAGAGGCCCGTCGCCATGCCGACCAGGCCAACCAGGCGAAAAGCCGTTATATCAGCGCCATCAGCCACGAATTGCGCACGCCGCTCAACAGCATCCTGGGTTACGCGCAGCTGATGGGTGAAGACAACGCCATACCGCCGCACCGCAAACAGGCCGTCAGCGTCATCAAGCGCGGGGGCGAACACCTGCTCTCGCTGATCGAGGGAACGCTCGATATTGCCCGCATCGAGGCGGGCAAGCTCACGTTGAATGTCAAGCCCATGCATTTCGCCGACTGTGTGCACGAGATGGCCGGCATGTTCGAGCTGCAGGCCGCCGCCAAGGGTCTCGGGTTCCGCTTTGAGACCAGCGGTCATCTGCCGGAGCTGGTGCGGGCCGATGAGAAACGCGTTCGGCAGATTCTCATCAATTTGCTGGGCAACGCCATCAAGTTTACGGCGCAGGGCCAGGTGATTTTCAGGTTACGCCATGCGCGCGAGATGGCTTACATCGACATTGAAGATACCGGCCCGGGCATGGGTGAGGCGGAGTTGTCCCGGATTTTTGAGCCTTTTGCGCGGGGGGCTACAGCCGGCCAAAGCGCGGAAGGCACACCGGGCGCCGGTTTGGGATTGACGATTGCCAAGATGCTGACCGACCTGATGGGTGGCGAGATGACGGTGGTCAGCACCCCGGGCGAAGGCTCGATTTTCCGCATCCGGCTGTTTTTGCCCGAAGTGCACATGGCCGCAGGGGCCGTCAAGGATGCCGCCACCAAACCGGCAAGGCGCCAGCCGCGCGGCTATGACGGGGCCCGCCGCAAGCTGCTGGTAGTCGACAACGAAGAGCCTGACCGTGAACTGCTGGTGCAACTGCTTGAGCCCATGGGGTTTGAATTGCGTACCGCCGCCAGCGGTCACGATTGCATGGACCTGCTGGCCAGCGGGTACCGGCCCGACGTGATCTTTATGGATCTGGCCATGCCGGGGATTGATGGCTGGGAAACCCTGCGCCGTGTGCGTGCGTCGGGGCATGAGGACATCCACCTCGCCATTGTTTCCGCCAACGCATTCGACAAGGGCGCCGAGAACGATGCCGGCATCCTTCCCGAGGACTTCATCCTCAAACCGGTGCGCCACACCGAATTGATTGACTGGCTTGAACGCCGGCTGAGCCTCAAGTGGCGCTATGACCTTCCTGCGGACGCCGCCGCCCCTGTGGTCCAGGCCGTGCCGCCGCGTGTACTGCCCGATGCGTCTCAACTCGCGGCGCTGCTCGAGGTGGTCAATCTCGGGTTTTACCGGGGCATCATGAACAACCTGGCAGAGATTGAAAGGCAGCGGCCGGAGGCCGCGGCCTTTGTGGACGAAATGCGCGTGCTGGCGCGGCAATTTCAGTTTGAAGCCATGGGCCGCCAGCTAGCGAACAAGGAGACGGGCCATGAGCAGCGTGCTTGACGATGGACCAACGCTGGATCGAAAACTGGACCGCACACTGGACCGGGCCAACAGCGATATCGTGCTGATTGTGGACGACGTGCCCGACAACCTGTCGGTCCTGCACGATGCGCTCGATGAATCAGGCTATACCGTCCTTGTGGCCACCAGTGGCGAGGCAGCTCTGCAGCGTGCGCTGCAGGCTTTGCCCGACATCGTTTTGCTCGACGCCATGATGCCCGGGATGGACGGCTTCGAAGTTGCCAAGCGCCTGAAGGCCATGGCTGAAACGGCGCACATCCCCATTATTTTCATGACCGGCCTCACGGAAACCGAATACCTCGTGGCAGCCCTGGAAGCTGGGGGGGTGGACTACGTCACCAAGCCGATCAAGCCCAAGGAAGTGATGGCGCGCATGGGCGTGCATTTGCAGGGCGCCCGCCGTGCCAGGCAGGAAGCGCGGCAGGCGGGGCAAGCACGCAACGCGCTGGACGCTTTCGGCTACGCCAGCATCACGGTGCGCATGGGCGGTGAGGCAGACGGGAAATTGATCTGGCAGACGCCGCTGGCGCGCGACCTGCTCATGCGCTACTACGGCACGTCCGCGCCGCAAACACCCGAGCCGGTACTTGACTGGCTGCGCAGGCACATGGCAGAGGCCGAACGACAAGTCGAGCCGCCGCGCCTGGCGGTGGAGCTTGGCCCGCGGCGCCTGACCTTCCGGCTGCACCAGCAGACCGGCGACGGGGACCGCGGCGGTGACTGGCTGATTGTCATGCGCGAAATTTCCGACGACGCAGTGGTGGAAGCCATGAGCCTGAGCTTCAAGCTCACTGCCCGCGAAGCCGAAGTGCTGTATTGGGTGGTCAAGGGCAAAACCAACCGGGATATCGGCGATATCCTGGGTTCCAGCCCGGCGACGGTGAAAAAGCACCTGGAACGGGTCTACGCGAAGCTGGGTGTGGAAACCCGCACCGCTGCCGCGGGTATGGCGATGAACCGCATACGGCAGCTGCACCCGCAGTTTGAGGGCTAGATATGGCCCCCACGGTCGCTCACTGCGTGTAGCTTCCTGCCCCCCAAGGGGGCCGCTGCGCCTGCGGCCCGGCAAAGCCGGTTCCGCGGCCCCTGCTTGCAAGAAGAAGGGCTGCCTGGCGCTGCATGAGGGGCAAAAATGGAGCCCCCCCGCGTTCGTTCGCTGCGCGTAACTCTCTGCCCCCCGGGGCCGCTGCGCCTGCGGCCCCTGCTTGCCAAGAAGAGCGGTTTGCGATGGCCGTATCAGGTAAAAAGCGTGATTCGCGCCGGGCGGTTACAATAAGAGCTTCGGTAAAGCATCAGCTTTTTTCATCGAGGCCTTTTCCCAACAGGCTTCCTTCTCAATTGCGGCGCTTCCCAGAGCCCGAATCCACAGTGTTTTCAGTGCCCATACAGCCCTGAACCCTCTCAACACTGTTCCGTTTTTCCAGCGAGCACTATTCCCGACAGTGCCACGCATGGCTCAACCAGCCCAGCCCCTGACAAGGGCCAGGTGGGTGGACACCGAACACCCGCCGGCTTGCTCGCAAGCCGATTACTCCTTATTTATCAAGCCGGGACACATACCCGGCACGGAATTTTTATGAACGTAGATCACACCAAAATCGCGGTGGGCAAGTACCTTGTCTCACCACTGGCCAAGCAGCAAGGCGAACGCTACGCTGCATCGGTCTCCATCCGCTCCGGACGCGGCAGCGCCACGCATGACCGCGTGATGCGCTTCAGCGGCCTCTTTGACAGCGCGGCTGCGGCCGTGCATTACGCGACGGAACATGCCCTCGGCTGGATCCACGAGCGTTCGACGCCGGCCTGCGCATAAGCCTTGCCAGCCCTTACAACAGACATCACTGACAATTTTTCCAATTCCCTAGGAGTTACATCATGGCCAAAGAAGAACTGATTGAAATGCATGGGCTGGTAGACGAAGTGTTGCCTGATTCGCGCTTTCGCGTCACGCTCGACAACGGCCATAAGCTCGTGGCTTACACCTCGGGCAAGATGCGCAAGAACCACATCCGCATTCTTGCGGGTGACCAGGTGTCGCTGGAGCTCTCGCCTTACGACCTGAGCAAAGGCCGCATCACCTTCCGCCATATCGCAGGTCGCGGCCCAGGCCCGGCACCGCGTCAGGCCCGCTAAAACGGCGACTAGCCGCAGCATCAAACACAAAGCCCGGCAGGTGGAGTTTCTCCGCCTGCCGGGCTTTGTTGTTTGTGGTTTGCGATTTGTTTCAGTGGCGGCTGGCTGCCATGTGCTCGGTCTTCTGGTCCAGCAGCACCTCGGGCTCCTGGGCTTCAATCCAGCTCTCGTTGTTGAGCCCGGCCTTCAGCCGCTCGGTGTCCAACTCATTCGTCCATTTGGCGACCACTATCGTGGCTACGCCATTGCCGATCAGGTTGGTCAGCGCCCGCGCTTCCGACATAAAGCGGTCAATCCCCAGAATCAGCGCCAGCCCGGCCACAGGCACGGTACCCACCGCCGACAACGTGGCGGCCAGCACAATGAAGCCGCTACCGGTGATGCCTGCAGCGCCTTTCGAAGTCAGCAACAGCACCGCCAGCAGCGTGAGTTCCTGCGTGAGGGTCATTGGCGTGTTGGTGGCCTGTGCGATGAACACCGCCGCCATCGTGAGATAGATCGAGGTGCCGTCCAGGTTGAAGGAATAACCGGTCGGGATCACCAGTCCCACAGTGGTCTTCTTTGCGCCCAGGTTCTCCATCTTCTCCATCATGCGCGGCAGCACGGACTCAGACGACGAGGTGCCCAGCACGATCAGCAGCTCTTCCTTGATGTACTTGATGAACTTCCAGATGCTGAAGCCGTGAATGCGCGCAATGGTGCCCAGAACCACGAAGATGAAGATCAGGCAGGTCGCATAGAAAGCCGCCATCAGCTTGCCGAGCGACACCAGGCTGTCCACGCCATAAGCGCCTATGGTGAAGGCCATTGCGCCGAAAGCGCCTATGGGTGCCACCTTCATGATGAAGCCGACAATGGTGAACAGCACGTGCGAGGTTTTCTCGACGAAGTCGAAGACCAGCGTGCCGCGTCCGCCGAAACGGTGCAACGCGAAGCCGAACATCACCGCGATCAGCAGCACCTGCAGGATTTCACCCTTGGCGAAGGCATCCACCACGGTGGATGGAATGATGTTCATGATGAAGTCGGTTGTACCGACCATCTTCCCGGGGCCGGTATAGGCCGCGATGGCCTTGGTGTCCAGCGTGGACACGTCGACATTCATGCCTTCGCCCGGCTTGAACACGTTGACCAGGACCAGCCCGATGATCAGCGCGAAGGTGCTGACGACTTCAAAGTACAGCAGCGCCAGGCCGCCGGTCTTGCCGACCTTCTTCATGTCTTCCATGCCGGCGATGCCGATCACGACGGTGCAGAAGATGATGGGTGCGATCATCATCTTGATGAGCTTGATGAAGCCGTCGCCCAGCGGCTTCATGAGTTTTCCGGCCTCAGGGTAAAAGTGCCCCAGCAGTACACCGGCGATCACTGCGCAGATCACCTGGAAGTAGAGCGATTTGTAAAGGGGGGGCTTGCGGCTTGTCTTCGTTGTCGTTGTGCTTGTCATGGCCGGGTCGCATCAGCGAATGCGCGGGTTGTGGGAGACGGGTTCAATATAGCCCCGCCACGCGATTTGTCCATGTGGGAAACCACAGATAACAAATCTTTACGCCGCCGCGGCGTAAGCTCAGCCGGCCGGGCTGCCGCTGCCGCTGCCCGCGGCCGGCGGGCGGGACATCCACGCAATCAGTGACGAGCGCATGGCTTCTTCCACCGACATGTCGATGGGCTGTACCCACTCCGTCGGCACAAACACCGTGTAGCCGCCGATCATGTAACCCATGGGCAAATAAACTGCAACACGCTCACCCGGAAGGAATCCGGAAGGCAGGTCGGCAAAGCTGCGGCGTGTGATCAGGCCCACGATTTCCATTGCATGCCCAGGCATGCGCAATATCACCACGCTTTGCTCGCCCTGCTTTCCCGAAGGTGAAAAGTAGTCGGCAAAACTCTTGAGAGACGAGTAGATGCTTTTGACCACCGGCAAATTGGTAAAAGGCAATTCCGCAAAAGACAGCACTTTGCGCACACTTTGCTGCGACACCAGAAAGCCGATCGCAAGGATGGTCAGGATGCCGAACGCCAGGCCCATCCCGGGTATATAAAAGCCGCCGATGAGAGGGCGCAGTATCCACAGGGCGGCAGTTTCCATCCATGCCAGGAAGATATAGAGGAGGTATACCGTCAATGCCACCGGCAGGATGGTGATGAGGCCACGAAAGAAATATTTATAGAGGCTTTTCATGGGCTTTTCATGGGCTTTTCGTTGGCTTTTCGTTACGGGCGCGTTGCGCACGGTGCATTTTTCTGGCTAGCCTGCAATATAACCATTTCGCATGACGCACCTCGCCAGGGGTTGTCGGTCTTCTCCTACATTTTTGCGGTACTAATCACTGCGATGTGTCACTGTCTCGTGCTTAAACTACTGTCGCAGTGATGCCACTGCCCATTGCTGCTTCCCAAAGAAATCAATCAACCCCGACAGTCTCAAGCCCAGCGCTGACATGAACCCCGACTCAGGTCTTCTTCCCGCTCACATCGTGCTTGCATCTGAGCAGGTGCCGATGCTGAAAGTTACCTTTCATTCCCTTGATATTTTTCGGCTGCGCTATCAACTGCGCAACAACGTCATGCCCGGCCATCACGGCCTTTTTATAGGATATTTATGAGCCAATCCACGCTGGTCAATGCACAGCTCAATGCCCCCTTGCGTTCCCTTGCCCTGACAGTCGAAGAGCGCGCCCCGGGTGAATTTTGCTGGCGCATTCTGGAGAGTCAGGCGGATCCCCTGGTGTTTGAATCGGTGTCCTGCTCCGAGATCAGTTTTGCCGCATATGACACTGCGTTGGCCACCGGTTACGGCGAACTGCAGCGCCTGGTTGGCCCCGACCTGCAATACGGCCCGCGCAGCGACCAGCCGCAACAGGTCGATCTTTTCGGTGCGGCCAGTTCTGTGAAGAAAAATATGGCGGCCGGCAGCCCGGAAATCCGCCCTGCAAGGGACGCCGGCATCAAGCCCGGTGCAGTGCCTGCGTGAAACCCGATCTGCAAGCGGAGTACGTGCGGCTCCGCGCACAGCTTAAAGCCTTGCAGGAGGCACCGGTAAAGGATTTTCCACGCATCGATCAGCTCATCAATGAGCTTGAGAAAATTCAGCTGGCCATCAAGGCCGGGCACGGCCTCAAGGGCAACAACCCCAACGAATAGTGCTGAACCGTCACGGCATATCCCAGGTACGGCACGCGCAGAAAATCCTGGCGGCATCCGGTCCGTGAATCAGGGCAAGGGTGTTTGTTTCGGCTCGGTGCGTAGCATTTTGTGACCTCGCTTGTCCTACATGACAGGCCGTACCGGACCGACGCCGCGCACCACTCTCCCCCCGTAAATTGGATTTAGCTGGCAATACGGCCAGCCATTTACCAACCCTGATTGCCTGTGACGGGCATGACTTAAGGAGCAAGACATGAAATTTTCCAAATCCCTGGCCTCTGCCGTAGCCGCCGCCGCCGTCGTGAGCACCATTGGCCTGGCATATGCCCAGACCGAAACCCCCACGGCACCGGCTGCGCCTGCAGAATCGTCCGGCCAGACCATGCAAAACCAGGACACCACCACCCCTAGCAGTGCGGCACCCGCCACCACGACAGAAAGCAACACGGCTGGCTTCCAGACCGAGCGTCCAGCACAAGCTGACCGCAATTAAACCCAGACCGTCATGCGCCCTGGTGTGACGCCGCTCCGGTTTGCCATGTCTTTTAAGGCACGGCTTCCGGAGCGTTTTCACATGGCGGCCGGATCGTCCTTGTTGTTTTAGCACAGGCCATGCGTCGTCTTTTCATGAACGTGTTTGCGTCGCCCACGCCCCCGGCCGGCGATGGGCCCGACACCAGTCGTGCAGACGTCCTCGACGGCATCAAGCAAGGCATCTTGCTGGGCGCGGCACTGCTTGTCCTGACATTGCCGCTTTTTCATGCCCGTCCGGTTTCCTCTCCGGCCCTGAACCCTGTTCCTTCCAGCACCTTGCAGCTGGCACCGGCTTTGCGCTTTGCCGATTTTGGTGAAGAGACCGCGTCGGATGAGGCGCGGCAGGTCGCCAATTGGGTAGTTGCCTCCGGGGACAACCGCAGGCTTTTCTTTGTCATCCTCGACAAGATAAATACCAAGGTATTTGTTTTCGAACCCTCCGGCAAGTTGCGCAGCGCCACGCCCGTGCTGATCGGTGCGGCGGTCGGCGATGATTCCGTGACCGGTATCGGCGGGCGGCCCATTGCGCAGGTGCAACCCCACGAACGCACTACACCGGCGGGCCGGTTTATGGGGGAGCCTGGCCGCAACACCTTGGGCGAAGATGTTGTCTGGGTGGATTACGAGGCGGCTGTTTCCATGCACCGCGTACGGACACTGGAGCCCAAAGAGCATCGGCTGGAACGGCTTGCGTCTCCCGGTACCGAGGACAACCGTATTTCCTACGGGTGCATCAACATGCCCGTGGCATTTTTCGAAGATGTACTCAAGCCCGCGTTCAATGCGAGCTATGGCGTGATTTACGTTTTGCCGGAAATCAAACCACTGGCTGAGGTTTTTCCTGCCGCCCACGCGCTTGCCGCAAAACAGGGTCTGCGCCCCGCGGCCTGACCCGCCTGTTCGCTCCTTCGATCACCGCTCGCGCAGAGTGAGTTGTAACAACCCCTGACGTACTGTTGCGCGCTCGCATCTTCAATGCGAAAAATGCCCACATGTGGCCGCTGTTACCAAATTACTGAATAGCTAAATTCGGCTGCAAAAAAAGCAAGCATTGCCAATGCAGTAAACGATTGATTGCTATTAAAAAGATAGCAATAATCCAGGGTATTCCAGGGTTTTTCCGTTGTGAACATTTGCTTGCATCGCTAACATGGTGCAACCACAGCCGGGCTCCTACCCCAAAGGTTCGAGGCCGGCTTTTTCATGTGCTCCGCACAGGCAATGAATTCAACCCAGGATCAGGATGTTGTTCAAAGGAAAGGCACTGCGCGCAAAAACCGTCTGCACGGCGGCCCTTGCCTTTCTCGCTGCGATTCCTCTGTGGGCATCTGCCATTCCTGTAGATCCGCCCTTGGTACGCGGCCCGGAACCTGTGATGGCGGTGCCGGGCGCCGGCAGTTCCGCCGACATGACACTGGTCGCGGCATCGGCCGATGCACGTTACGCCCTGCGCTGGATCATGAGCGCACGCGATAACCAGGGCCTGCCATTTGTGGTGGTCGATAAAAAAGGCGGCCGCATTTTTGTGTTTGACGCCACCGGCCAATTGCGTGGCGCATCGCCGGCATTGACCGGCCTGACACCCGGCGACCACACGGTGCCGGGCATGGAGCAGCGCAACGTCGCCAGCCTGCGCGCAGACGAACGCACCACGCCGGCAGGCCGTTTTGTTTCCGAGCCCGGCCACAACCTTCACGGCGAGGCCATCGTGTGGATCGACTACACGGCCAAGCTGGCAATCCACCGTCTTCGCCCTGCGGCTGCGGCAGAACGCCGCGCCGAGCGGCTGGCTTCTGAAACACCTGACGACAACCGAATTTCGCTCGGGTGTGTCGTAGTGCCCGTCAATTTCTACGAGACCGTCGTGAATCCCGTGCTGGGGAAAAGCCATGGCGTGGTGTATGTCCTGCCTGAAACCCAGCCAGTGCAGCGCATGCTGGGCGCGCTGCAATTCAGCCAGCGCTAAATCCCTATCAACAGCTTCGCCAACGCCTCTGCGCGCCTGGATGCTGCAGGCCCCTGGCCTGTGATTTGTGGCAACTGCAGAATGGCGGACTGTATTCCCTGCTGATTGGGGTGGCGGAGTTGCTATCATTTCCGGAGCTGCTTGCGCCCGTCCCGATTGACCTGCAGACCGATTTTCCTTGAATTCAGGGCGTTTCCCTGCTGGACTTCAGGGGGGCGAGCCGCACAACTACACGGGCGTCAGCGATTCCTTACTTGCAGCAAGCCTTCAGGCTGGCATGGCCGCCCCCGGACGCAATCTACATTGAAGTTGTCTTCAATTTGACAACTTTCAGGAGAATCAAATGCCTCTTATTGCCTGGTTACTGGGTGTTCCCCTTAGTGTGGTTCTTATCCTCATGCTGCTGGGCGTGTTTTAGGCCCCGCATGGTGAGCGGCCTTCATGGCCGTGCAGGCAAAAGCCCGCAGACGCGGGCTTTTGCTTTAGTGATTCAACGAGTGGGGCTCCGACAGCGCCGCGGCCGGCTCCCGCCGCCTGGCGCGTAGCCGCGCCACCTTCCACCAGCCCGGCAGCAGGCGTTGTACTTCGGGCCGGGTGAAGCGGTCGTCCATGAGATAAACCACACCGCGGTCCGAGGTGGTGCGTATGACCCGTCCGGCCGCCTGCACGACTTTCTGCAGACCGGGATAAAGGTAGGTGTAGTCGTAGCTCTGGGCCGCGCCGAAGTTGATGCCCATGCGTTCGCGGATCTGCTCGTTCACGGCGTTGACCTGCGGCAGGCCCAGTGTGGCGATGAATGCGCCTATCAGCCGGTCGCCTGGCAGGTCTATGCCTTCGGCGAACGAGCCGCCCAACACTGCAAAGCCTATGCCTTGCGAGGCCTGCGTGAAGCGCGCCAGGAAGGCGTCGCGCGCGGCTTCTTCCATGCCGCGCGTCTGTTCCCACACGGGAATATGCGGGTAGCGCCGCCGGAACAGTGTGACCAGCTTTTGCAGGTAGTCGTAGCTGCTCAGGAACGCCAGGTAATTGCCGGGCCGGCCCTCATACTGCCGCGCCATCAGGTCGACAATGGGCGAAAGCGAGTCGTCACGGTGTTGAAAGCGCGTGGAGACGTCGCTCACCACCGAGACCTGCAGCTGCTCGGCCAGGAAGGGCGATTCCACCTCTGTCCACACCGTGCCGGCCGGCAGGCCCAGCGTGTCGGCGTAGTAGTTTTGCGGGCTCAGCGTGGCGGAGAAGAGTGCCGTTGACTGCGCGGCGGCAAAACGCGGCGCCAGGAATGGCGCAGGCACCACATTGCGGATGTTGAGCACCGCAAGCTGTCGGCCGAGTACCTGGCCCAGCGCATCGCGGCCGGCTTCCTGCTGAAGCGTCACGTCAAACAGAGAGTGTTCGCCAAAGTCTTCAGCCATGCGCGAAAAGTGCAGTGCCTCGAAATAGAAATCCTGCAGTTCGCCGTCCATGCGGGTCGGGTTGGCCAAAAGGAAGTCGGTGATCTGGGTCAGAGCCTGCGCCAGGGTTTTCAGAAAAGTCACGGGCAGCTCGGGGTGGACCTGGTAGACCTCGCCGCGCGCCTGCTGCGCCTCCTGCAATTCCAGCAGGCCGCGGTTGAGCCGCTCCAGCGCGCCGCGAACGGCGCGGGGCGCGGTGGCGTGCACCTGCTGCACCTGCGCCTGGCTCAGCGTGGCCGAGTACATTTTTCGCGCGCGCTCCACCAGGTTGTGCGCTTCGTCCACCAGCACGCCTACGCGCCACTGGTTGCCCACGGCCTGGCCATGCAGCAGCGCGCTGGTGTCGAAGTAATAGTTGTAGTCGCCCACCACCACGTCCGACCAGGTGACCAGTTCCTGGCTCAGGTAGTAGGGGCACACATGGTGGGCCAGCGCCAGTTCACGCAGCGCCGCCTTATCGAGCGGGCCCTGTGCGGCGGCATGCTGCACCGCAGCGCTGCGCGCCTGGGGCAGCCGGTCGTAAAAGCCTTTGGCCAGCGGGCAGGCGTCACCGTGACAGGCCTTGCCCGGGTGTTCACACGCCTTGTCACGCGCCACCAGCTCCAGCACGCGCAGCGGCAGGGCCGCCGTGCTGCCTTTGATGCGGTCCAGCGCATCGAGCGCCAGCCTGCGGCCCGGCGTTTTGGCCGCCAGGAAAAACAGCTTGTCGAGTTGCTTTTTCGGTACAGCCTTGAGCAGCGGGAACACCGTGCCGATGGTTTTGCCGATGCCCGTGGGCGCCTGTGCCATCAGGCAGGTGCCGGCCTGGGCTGTCTTGTAAACCGCTTCGGCCAGTTCGCGCTGACCCGGCCTGAATGCGGGGTGCGGAAATGCCAGCGTGGCCAGCGCAGCATCACGCGCCTGGCGGTGCGCCAGCTCCTGGTTGGCCCATGCCAGGAAGCGCTCGCACTGCGTTTCAAAGTACTCCTTGAGCGACGCGGCGGAAAAATGTTCGGTCAGCGGTGTTTCCTGCGTGCTGGCCACGTCAAAGTACACCAGTGTCAGGTTGATGTCCTGCAGCTTTTTGGCTTCGCAAAGCAGCCAGCCGTAAATCTTCAGCTGTGCCCAGTGCAGGTGGCGGCGGTTGTCGGCCATGGCGTGCAGGTCGCCCCGGAAAGTCTTGACCTCTTCAAGCTGGTTGCGTTCAGGGTCGTAGCCGTCGGCACGGCCGCGCACCTTCAGGGTCTTGTACTCGCCCTCCAGGCTGACTTCGGCCTGATAGGACTCTGATGACTCTGCACGGCGCGATGCCACCATGGCGTGCCCAGCCATGCCTTCCAGTGCGGAGGGTGACGGCGTAAAGCGCAGGTCCAGGTCGCCATGCTTGGCCGTGAACTCGCACAGGGCCCGGACAGCCACAAGGTATTTCAATCGGTAGTCGCTCTCTGAGTCACGTGAACGGGGAAGGGTTCATGGTAGCGCAGGCGCCGGGCACCGCCCCTCAGAATCAGCCCAAATAACCCAAATTGTCCGAATTGTTCTTCCTATGGAAAAAGAACATTGGCCGGGCCACCATTTACCGCTGCGCCGCGGCCGTCTACATTGCATGAACGGGGCAACAAAAGCGGGGCCAAACGGCTTTGCAGCCCGCAACGACCCCCGCAGAAAGTAACGCGACTCCATGGAACAGATCATTGTGTGGCTCGAGCACTACGGGCTTGCCGCCGTTTTCCTGAATGTCGGGCTGGAACAGCTCGGCTTGCCGATACCGGCTTATCCGGTATTGATCCTCACCGGCGCGTTGAGCTTTAACGGCCAATACTCCGCAGCAGGCCTCATCCTGACCGCTGTGCTGGCTTGCCTGGCCGCGGACAGCGTCTGGTACTGGGCCGGCCACCGGTACGGCAGCCGTGTGCTGAAAACGCTGTGCCGCATTTCGCTGTCACCCGACTCCTGCGTGCGGCAAACCGAATCCATCTTCACGCGCTGGGGTGTCAAGTCGCTCATCCTGGCAAAGTTCATTCCCGGGTTTGCTTCGCTCGCCACGGCGCTGGCCGGACGCACCGGCATTCCCTTCGGCCGCTTTCTGGTTTTTGATGCGCTGGGCGCAACGCTTTATGCCGGTGCAGGTGTGGGGATCGGTATGGTTTTTCACGACGCGGTGGCAGATGTGCTGGCGATTTTCGAGCAGATGGGGCGCATCGGGCTGATGGTGCTGCTGGCTGCGTTTGCTCTCTTTCTGGCGCACAAATGGTGGCAGCGGCAGCGCTTTTACCGGCAGCTGCGCATGGCCCGCATTTCACCGCAGGAGCTGCTGCAGCTCACGCAGCAGAACAAGCCTGCCGTCATCCTGGACGTGCGCACGGAACTGGCGCGTGCCGGCGGCGGCATCATTCCGGGGGCTCTGGTCTGGTCGGACCTGGACCGAACCCGGGCATCGCTTGATATCCCGCATGATGTCGCCGTGGTTGTTTATTGCGCCTGCCCCAACGATGCTTCTGCAGCCCTGGTGGCCAGGCGCCTGATGGCGGCCGGGTTCAGCAATGTCAGGCCGTTGCATGGCGGTATCGACGCCTGGCAAGCGGCCGGGCTGGCGCTGGAATACCCCCAGACTGCCTGAGTAGAGTGGTGGTAATAATTGCCAAATACCGAAACGGCAATTCATGTAATTCCGAGGACCTATTGATTGCTATGAGAGGAGGTCTTAAGTATGCAAAAACCAGACCAATCTAATCGAAGGCACGGTCAAAAGAAATCAGGGTGTTGTCCTATAGCGCAATTAAATGCAGCATTACACACTTGCAGGGCGGCAGCTACGGAAAGCGGGTCTTGATAGAGCCGCGCACCTTTGCAAAGAAAGTCACCACCGGCGGATGAACCCCAGTTTGCCAAGCGCATTCACCGCAGTCCACCGTGAGCCTGGCCTGATGGGGGCGCCCGTGCCCCTTCCGCGTCGGCCCGGCACGGTTACCACTCAGGTGCCGCGATGAAACGCGACGAGACCGCAGAGCAGTCCCAGCAGCGCACACATGCTGAAGCGCTTGCGCTGGCGGCCGCCAATGATGCGCTGAAGCTTGAGATCGTTGAGCAGCAGCGGTTGGTCGAATCGCTCAGGGACGACATCAGCAGCTTGCGCAGCTTGGCCACCGTCTCGGCGGATTGGTACTGGGAGCAGGACGCAGAGTACCGTTTTACCGACTTCACGGCTGAGTTTAGCAACAGGTCACAGGATAAGGATCTCGACAGTTCCGTCGGCAAATGCCGCTGGGAACTGCCTGGCGCCCTGCCGGTCACCATGTCATGGGAAGACCACCGCGCCGTACTGGCGGAACGCAAGCCCTTTCGCGATTTCGAATACATACGCGTGCTGGAGGATGGTGTCGCGCATTATTTCTCCATTAGCGGCGTGCCGGTGTTCAACAAGCATCAGGAGTTCATGGGTTATCGGGGTATTACGCGCGATGTCACGGCCAACAGGCGTGCGGAGGAAAAAGAACGCAAAGTCGCCCGCTTGCTCGACGACATCGTTGAGAACATTCCGATCGCCATGAACCTGAAAGCCGTCACAGACCACCGTTACGTTGCATGGAATCGCGCCGCTGAAGAACTTTATGGTTTCACGCGAGCGGAAGCGCTGGGCCATACCGTCCATGATCTGTGGCCCAAAGCCCATGCCCACAACATGCATGCCTCGGATCTCGCCCTGATTGCTGCCGGCAAAATGCAGGATTTCCCCGACCGCCTTGTCCAGACAAAGCACAAGGGCGTCATTCGCGTGCATATGCGCAAGGTTCCGCTGAAGGATTCCAGTGGTGTGGTCACGCACGTCCTGGTTACGGCGGAGGACATCACCCAGCAGCTGGCAGACGAAGAGCGCTTGCGCAGCAGCGAGCAACAGTTCCGCAGCCTGACCAGTCTTTCGTCCGACTGGTATTGGGAAACCGATACCAAATTCCGCTTCACCAAACTGTCCGGCGGCAAGACGGAAGAGGCCAGGCGCGCGATCAGCGAGCATATCGGGAAAACACGTTGGGAGATCGACCACAGCCCGCTCAACCAGGAGATGTGGGCCCGCCATCATGCCCTGCTGGAGCGTCACGAAGTCTTCCGGAATTTTGAATACGAACGCATCGAAAAAGACGGCACGCGTGTGACCCTGTCCATCAGCGGAGAGCCGATGGTGGATGCCAAAGGCCGCTTCACCGGCTACCGGGGCGTGGGTAGCGACATCACCGCGCGGCTTGAGGCCGAGGCCAAACTGCGTCGCAGCGAAGAGCGCTTTCGCAGCCTCACCGGTCTTTCGTCCGACTGGTACTGGGAACAGGATACAAATTTCCGCAACGTCTTTGTCTCCAATGATCCGCAACGCTTCGCCCTGGGAACCCAGGTCATTGGAGAGGGGCAATGCCGATGGGACCTCCCCAACGCTGCGCCGCTTGTCGGTACGTGGGAAGAGCACAAGGCGGTGTTACAGGCGCATTTGCCGTTCCGCAATTTTGAATACCGGCTGACCAAGGAGGATGGCAGTGTCGTTTACCGCAGCGTCAGCGGGGAACCGGTGTTTGGCGACGATGGAACCTTTGCGGGTTATCGGGGTGTGGGCGCCGACATCACGTCGCGCAAGGAAGTGGAGATCGCGCTGCGGGTCGGCGAGGCCCGCTTCCGGGCGGTTGTGGGTGCGCTGGCCGAAGGTGTGATCCTGCGGGACGCCCAGGGGCATATCGTTGACTGCAATGCCAGTGCGGAGCGCATCCTCGGCCTGCCCCTGGCCCAACTGAAAGGCCAGACTTCGGTCGAGCCGGAATGGCAGCGGTTCCGCGAAGACGGCACGCCCATGCCCAGGGAAGAGTGGCCCAGTGTTGTCGCCGTGCGTACCGGCCAGCCACAGCTGAACCGTGTGGTGTGCCATCGCAGGCCCGACGGCAGTGAGTTCTGGGCACTGATCAACGTGCAGCCCCTGGTGGACGGGAACGGCGCTCCATCTGGGTATGTCAGCACCATTACCGACATCAGCAAACGCCGGCAGGCTGAGCAGGAAATCGTCCGGCTCAACGTCAACCTGGAAAAACGCGTGCTGCGCAGGACCGCCCAGCTGGAAGTCGCCACCCGGGAGATCGAGGCCTTCTCATACTCCGTGGCGCATGACTTGCGGACACCATTGAGCACCATCGACGGATTTTGTGCGCTGCTTGAAAAAGCGGTTCCACCTGAGTCGGGGGAGCGCGCGCATCACTTCATGGGCCGCATACGCAGCAGTGTGCGCCGCATGGGTGAGCTGACCGACGGTTTGCTGTCCCTGGCCCAGTTGTCGCGGACCAGCCTGAACTGGGAGTCTGTCGACATCAGCACCGAGGCGGCCAAGATCATCAAGCAGTGGACGGAAAACGATCCAGACCGGCGGGTGCGGATCACCGTCGAGCCCAACCTGTGGGGCCGGGCGGACGTTGCGTTGCTGCGTCAGGTGCTGGAGAACCTGATCGCCAATGCATGGAAGTTCACCTCGAAAAAACCGCACACCGAAATCCTGGTCGGAAAAGAAGCAGGGCCCGAGGACCAGGTGGTGTACTTTGTGCGGGACAACGGTGCCGGCTTCGACATGGCGTATGCCGACAAGCTCTTCGGCACCTTTGAGCGGCTGCATTCACCGGAAGAATTTGCCGGCAGCGGCATCGGGTTGGCCACGGTCAAGCGCATCATTACCCGTCACGGCGGAAAAATCTGGGCCAAGTCGGCAGTGGGTGAGGGCAGTACCTTTTATTTCACGCTCGGAGGCGAGCAGGCCGGGGCCATGCCGGCTGAAGGGGACGTGTTCGACGATTCAGGCGTTGCGCTGACGGACGGCGGCGCAAGTGCGTTCGAAGATGCCGGAGAAGTAAACCCCAAGGGGGCCGGCCCCATCAGCACGGACAACGATGTCTTCACGGTCAGTGACCAGCAGTTCAGCAATGCGTTTGAACATGCGGCCATCGGGATGACGCTGATCGGCATCGACTCGCGCCGGCTGAAGGTCAACACCGCTTTTTGCCAGATGCTGGGGTATTCAGAGGCGGAAATGCTGTCGCGCACCATCCATGACCTGACGCATCCCGACGACATTGCATGGGACCTGGAGCAACGCCGCAGGGCATTGGCCGGCGAAATCGAATCGTTCCACGTCGAAAAGCGCTACATCCACAAGTCCGGCCGCACTGTCTGGGGCTACATGAGCTGCTCTCTCGTGCGCGATGCAGACAGAAAGCCGCTTCAATTTATCGCGCAGATCCAGGACATTACCGAGCGCAAGCAGACCGAGCAGGTTCTGCGTGAAAGCGAGGAGCGCTTTCGCGCGCTCACTTCGCTGGCCTCCGACTGGTTCTGGGAGCAGGACGAGAACTTCCGCTTCGTCGAGGTTCCCGGCGAAGCCCCAAGCACCTCGGGCATCCCGAAAGCGGCCCATGGCAAGACTGCCTGGGAACTCGACTACATCAACATCGAAGCCGGTGCGTTGGCCGAGTACAAGGCCAAACTAGCCCGGCACGAGGTTTTCCGCGACCTTGAAAGTACACGGCGCGACTCCAAGGGCCGGCTGCACTACTTCAGCATCAGCGGCGTGCCCAAATTCGACGCCAACGGAAAATTCACCGGCTACCGCGGCACGGGACGCGAAACCACCGAAATCCGCCGTGTCACCGAGGCCCTGCGGACCAGCGAAGCGCAGCTGCGCGAAATCACCGATACCGTGCCGGCCTGGATCACTTACGCTGACGCCGATCAGCGTCTGCGCTTCCATAACCGGGCCTACGAGGAAGTCTTCGGCATGACGCAGGAGCAGCTCGAAGGCAAGACCATCCGGGAAATCCTGGGCGACGAGATGTACGCGCTGGTCAAGCCCAGGGTGGAAGAGGTGCTGCAGGGCTACCCGGTGGTCTATGAGCGATCGCAGAAAACCGCCCGCGGCGGCACGCGCGACTACGTGATCAATTATTTCCCGCGCTACGGCGAAGGCGCCGACGATGGCAAGGTGATCGGCTTCTACACGCTGGCCAACGACGTTACCGAACTCAAGCGCATTGACCGCATGAAGAGTGAATTCGTCTCGACCGTCAGCCATGAGCTGCGCACGCCGCTCACCTCGATCCGGGGCTCGCTGGGCCTGATCTCCGGCGGTGTTGCCGGCCAGTTGCCCGACGCCGTCAAGACGCTGGTGGGCATCGCCAAGACCAATTGTGAGCGCCTGATCCGGTTGATCAACGACATCCTGGACATCGAGAAGATCGAGTCCGGCAAGATGACCCTGGATTTTCAGGCCGTCGAACTCAGGCCTTTGCTGGAGCAGGCGCTGGCCGCCAACGAAGGCTACGGCGCGGCGAAGAATGTGCACCTGCAGCTTGAGTTTCCCGACGAGGACCTGCAGGTCAGGGTCGACAGCGACCGGCTGACGCAGGTGGTGACCAACCTGCTGTCCAATGCGATGAAGTTCTCCCCCGAAGGCGGCACGGTGGATATTCACGTGGCTCGCAGTGAGACGGGCATACGCGTTGAGGTGCGGGACCACGGGCCCGGCATTCCGGAGGAATTCCGCAACCGTATCTTCCAGAAATTCTCCCAGGCGGACTCTTCCGATACGCGCCAGAAAGGCGGCACGGGCCTGGGCCTCAATATTTCACGGGCCATCATCGAGCGCCTGGGCGGCAGCATCGGGTTTCATACTGACGCCGGGGTCGGCACCACCTTCTTCTTTGAGCTGCCCGAATGGGTGGATTCGCCGGAGCGTACTTCCGGTTTCTCGGCGCTGGTCGAACAGCGGCCGCGCGTCCTGGTTTGCGAGGACGACCCGGACATTTCCCGCCTGATCAGCATGATGCTCGACAAGGGCGGTTTTGACACCGAAATGGTGTACACGGCCAAGCAGGCCGTGGCGGAGCTGGCAAAAAGGCGCTACGCCGCCGTCACGATAGACCTGAAGCTGCCCGACCAGGACGGCATTGCGCTGATCAGGGCGCTGCGCGCCCAGCTGCATACACGTGATGTGCCCATCGTCGTGGTGTCGGCCTCCGCGGCTGAAGGGCGGATCCAGTTCAACGAGCAGTCCCTGACCGTATCGGACTGGCTGGAAAAACCCATCGACGAGAACATGCTCGTGCTGGGCGTGCGGCGCGCCATTGCGGGTTCTGTCGAAGCCCGCTCCGTCATCCTGCATGTTGAAGACGATCCGGACATCCAGCGCATTGCAGCGACCATTGCCCAGGGGTTTGCGACCTTCGTCTTTGCCGACACGGTGCAGGAAGCACGCGACCGGCTGAAGGAGCAGCGCTTTGACCTGATCCTGCTGGACCTCAGCCTGCCGGGCGGCTCGGGCTGGGATTTGCTCAAGGACGTTGAGGCCATGGACGGCCCGCCGCCGGTGGTGATTTTCTCGGCGCTGGAGGTTGACAGGCTTCAGGCTACGCGGGCAGCCGCGGTGCTGGTCAAGGCCAAAACCTCCAACACCGAGCTCCTGGAAACCTTGCGGCGCGTGCTCGGGCAAAGCAACTCTGCGGAATCGCCGACGGACGAAGCCTGAACCTGTACCGGGCCCGCGGCAGGCCACGGGGTTCTGCTCCAGTGGTTAAATTCGCGCCTTGGTCTTTACTGACGGGCGCAAGCAGCTATATTTTTTATAGCAAATTCACGCGGAAGGCGTGGCCAGCAGCGCGGTATAGCGGCGCTGCATTTCTTCTGGTGACACGGTTTCAATGCTGTGCCCCACACTCCAGCGGTAGCCTGCCGGGTCGCGAAAGCTGCCCGAGCGTTCACCATAAAACTGGTCTTGCGCCGCCATTTCCAGCGTGGCGCCGGCTTTCAGCGCGCGCGCAATCACCTCATCGCAGTTGTCCACATGCAGATGCAGCGTGACGGTGGCCGGCGCGCCGGCATCGGGCGCCCGGGTGCCGTACTCCGGAAATTCTTCCGACACCATCAGCGTGGCGCCGTCGAAGTCCAGTTCGGCATGGCCGATGCGGCCATCGGGTTCCGTGAGCCGGAATTTTTCCGTAGCACCAAAAACCGAGGTGTAAAACGCCATGGCCTTTGCCGCATTTTTGACATGAAGGTAGGCAAACAGTTCGTGGGTGGCCATATCGTCTCCGGCGGTGATGTGAAGGAATCAAGCGGGGCCTGAGGTGCTGCCGGCCCGTCTTGAAATTATGAAGCGCATTGGGACTCAGTGTCAGCCCAATATGCAACGGGAATGCACCGCCAGGCCAGGCGTCTGAAGACGGCGGTCACGCCACTGTCACTGAACCGTCATGCAAAGGCAACACACTGTATGGCCATCACTGCTCGAGGCAGGTTGCCGAATACCGGATCGGACACCGGCCGCCGGTGCCTGTTGTGTCCGATTCACCCCACTTCCCGACCACTTCACGCCACTTCTGAATGGATATTACTTACGGCGCCGACAGAACCGGCCTGCTCTGCGGCTACAGGTTTGAAAACGGCGCGCCCGGCATACCGGTGGACCTCCTGGAGGCGGCCGCCTGGCTGCAGGACGAACGCCCCAAGGGAAAATCAGATTTTGTCTGGCTGCACTTCAACCTCAGTGACGCCGCGGCAGAGGCGAGCATCCGCAAGCATCTGCACGCCGTACCCGAATTTTTCGAGGCCTTGCACGCCGGTTCAAGGTCCACCCGCATTGAAGATGCGCACGACACCCTGATTGCTGTCGTCAACGACGTGGCGTATGAATTCGCGTTTGACCCGGCTGAAATGTCCAGCCTGTGGCTGAACGTGGCGCCCCATATGGCGCTGAGCGCGCGCTCCCATCCCCTGCGTTCCATCGACCGCATGCGTGACGCCATCAAGAACGGCAAGCCGCTGGCGTCATCGGTGTCTTTTCTGAACCAGCTGCTGCGCGAGCAGGGCGATGTGCTGGTGCGCATCGTGCGTGACGCCACTGTTCAGGTGGACGTGGTGGAGGACAAATTCCTGATCGGCCGGCTGCACAACCGCCGGGCCGACCTGGGCAAGCTGCGGCGGGTGCTGGTGCGGCTGCAGCGGCTGCTCGCGCCGGAGCCCGGTGCGCTGTTCCGCTTGCTGCGGCTGCCGCCGCCATGGGTCAGCGAGCACGACCTGGAGGAGCTTCGCCAGGCGACGGAAGAGTTTTCATTGACCATCCGGGACATGTCCGAGCTGAAGGAGCGCATCAAGCTCCTGCAAGAGGAAATTGCCGCACAGGTCAGCGAGGAGACCAACCGCAGCGTCTTCATCCTGACGATGGTCACGGTACTCGCACTGCCCATCAACATTGTTGCCGGCCTGCTGGGGATGAATGTGGGCGGCATTCCCCTGGCCGGGCATCCTCACGGCTTCATGGTGATCGTGGGGATCATTGGCGTCTTCACTGCCTTCGCGGCCTGGTATGTTTACCGGAAGAAATAGCGTTCACGGCAATCCCGTGCCGCTTGTGGCCGCCGTGGTGTATGAGGTGGTCCGGGATCGGACTATCGCGCCTTGCTGCGGTTCATCGCGTTGTCGAATTCCTCACGCGAGAGAAAACCGTCCTTGTTGACGTCGGCCTCGTCGAAGTGTCTGGAGACGCCGCGAAAGTTCGATGCCTCGTCGCGGCTGACCTTCCCGTCGCCGGTTTTGTCCATGAACTTGAAGGCGCGCTCCAGGTCTTTGGGGTCGTAATAGGTGACCGTTGACGGCGCCGGTGTGGAAGCTGCCGTGGCCGGCTCAGCGGTCTGGGCTTGTGCCTGCGCGGCCAGCAAGGCCGCCGCGGTGGCCAGGGCCAGCAAGGAGACCGGCATCCAGATGCGGGGGCGGTCCAGGCTGGAAAGCGTATGGGTGGGGGTGTTGGTTGTCGCGTGCATGGGCTTCCTGAGGGTGTGGTCAGTCACCATTGGATGCTATCCCCGTACCCAATACCAGTGTTCTTGCAGGGTGTTGCGCCGGTTTACCTGCCGGTGGAGCGCAGATACATTTCTTTGCATGCGGAATCCGGTGCACGCACACAAGGACACATTTTTCCCGCGGGGCCAGGGTTGACATGTCCCGGCACGGCCACAAACATGGCAACTGAAAGGAGCCATCATGCTTGCCAACCGAAACGCCATGGCCACCATCGCCGTCAAAAACCTTGCGGCGGCGAAGAAATTTTATGGAGGCACACTCGGCCTCACCCCGCTGGACACTGCCGAAGAGGGCGTGCTCACCTACCAAAGCGGCACCGCCATCGTGGTGGTGTATGTCTCGTCTTTCGCCGGCACCAACAAGGCCACATCCGCCACCTGGAGCGTGGGCGACGAGTTCGACGACATCCTGAAGGCGCTCAAGGCCAAAGGCGTGGTGTTTGAGCACTACGACATGCCCGGCATGACGCGGCAAGGCGACGCGCATGTTGCGGGCGACTTCAAGGGCGCCTGGTTCAAGGACCCGGACGGCAACATCCTGCATATTCTCAACCGTTGATCCAGCCGGCGCCTGCTTTCCGCCGCACCGAGGCCGGCGCGGCATGGAGAACTGCTAAAAGCGCACTTTCAGGAAAGCCGAGGGGCCCTTGAGCTTGACGCGAAAGCGGGCGTTGCTGTCGTCGCGGTGCAGGTCGATGTCGGTCAGGCCGTAGTCCAGCACCACGCCCACATTCTTCAGGGGAAACCATTCCACACCCACCGCGGCGTTGTAGATCTCGCCGCGCACGTTGCCGCCGGTTTTCTTCACGCCGGAGGCGTCGGCAAACAGCCGCAGGTCAGGGCTGATGGCGTGGCGAAGGCCGACTTCCAGCAGCGGCGCCACGGCGTCGTCGCTGTAGGTTTCTGCGATGGCGCCGGTGGTTCCGCCGACGGCTGCCGTGGCGCGCAAATCCAGGCTGGCGCGGTAGTAGGCAGCGCCCGCGCCCAGGCCCAGCACGGTGTTGCCCGAACCCAGCCACCACTTGTAGGCCAGCTTGGCAAAGTCCAGCTTCACGTCAAGGTTGGCGGTGCCCGTGGTGGTCACGGTGCCGCTGCCCACATTGGTGTTGCTGACCAGCGAATCCGAGTAGCCGCGCTTGAACTGGTAGTAGTCCAGCGACAGCCCCTGGCTATCAAACAGCAGCACGTCGGCCTTGATGCGCGGCATGGTCACGCTGCTGCGGTTCACATCGCCGGAGTCCAGCCGGCCGAAGCGGGTGTTCACCGCCGCGTTGAAAGTCGGGTCTGCATGGAAGGCGCCGATCGAAAGGCTGGCGCGGTCCAGCGCGGGCGAAGGGTCTGCCAGTGCCGGCAAGGCCACGAGGCCGGCGCCGCCCAGCATGGCGAGGCCCGCAAGTCTGGCGGCGCGGGTTGCCCGGCCGGGGGGTGCGGTCAAAAGCATGAGAAGTCCCATGGGAAAAGTCTGCGGCCTGTGTGGGGTGCCAGGGTGTCGGGAGGGCCACGGTGCTCCCGTTTCCTGACAGCTAAATTAGCCAGCCGAATGCCCGGCTTCTATCCGCCAAATCCGGCTGCACTTGTAGGACACAGGCACCTCGCCCCGCTCCTTTGTGTGGTTCATCATAAAAAGGGCCTCCGGACCAATTTGAACCAGCGCAACCAGCTATTGATTTGATAGCATCCGGGTTTGCGAACCAGGCGGGCCTGATGAATTCTTGAATTGATCCCGCTGAATGCCACCGATCGACCTTCATTGAACCGGGGAGAAACCGCAGATGACACACAACATGGAAACCCGAAAGCGCTGGTGGGCACTGGTGGTGCTCTGCCTGGGCGTGCTGATGATCGTGCTCGACACCACCATCGTGAATGTGGCACTGCCTTCCATCCGCACCGACCTCGGCTTTACCGAAACCTCGCTCGTCTGGGTGGTGAACGCCTACATGCTGACCTTCGGCGGCTTTTTGCTGCTGGGCGGCCGGCTGGGCGATCTGTACGGCCAGCGCAGGTTGTTCCTGGCGGGGCTCACGCTGTTCACCGTGGCCTCGCTGGCCTGCGGCCTGGCCAATTCGCAGGTGCTGCTGGTGGTGGCCCGCGCGGTGCAGGGCCTGGGCGGCGCGGTGGTGTCGGCGATTTCGCTGTCGCTCATCATGAACCTCTTCACCGAACCGGCCGAGCGTGCCAAGGCCATGGGTGTCTACGGCTTTGTCTGTGCCGGCGGCGGCAGTATCGGTGTGCTGCTGGGCGGCGTGCTGACCGATTCGCTCAACTGGCACTGGATCTTTTTGGTCAACCTGCCCATAGGCGGCGCCGTGTTTGCGCTGTGCCTGTTTCTGCTGCCCGGCGGCAAGGGGCAGGCCACCGGCGCGCGGCTTGACGTGTGGGGCGCCGTCACCGTCACCACCGCGCTGATGCTGGCCGTCTACGGCATCGTCAACGGCAACGAAGCAGGGTGGCTGTCGGGCCAGACGCTCGGTTTGCTGGGTGTTGCCGTGGTGCTGATGGCGATCTTCCTGGCCATCGAGGCCAGGGTCACGACACCGCTGGTGCCGCTGGGCCTTTTCCGCCTGCGCAACGTCGCCACCGCCAACGTGGTCGGCGTACTGTGGGCCGCGGCCATGTTTGCCTGGTTCTTTATTTCGGCGCTGTATATGCAACTGGTGCTGGGCTACAGCGCCCTGCAGGTCGGCCTGGGGTTTTTGCCCGCCAACCTGATCATGGCCGCGTTCTCGCTGGGCCTGTCGGCCAAAATCGTCATGCGTTTCGGCATACGCGCACCGCTGTCTGCCGGCCTGCTGCTGGCCGCCCTGGGCCTGGCCCTGTTCGCGCGTGCGCCGGTGGGCGGCAGCTTTGCGCTCGACGTGTTGCCCGGCATGCTGCTGCTGGGGCTGGGGGCCGGCATGGCCTTTAACCCCGTGTTGCTGGCCGCCATGAGCGACGTGGACCCGGCCGAGTCGGGCATTGCCTCGGGTGTGGTCAATACCTCCTTCATGATGGGCGGCGCGCTGGGGCTGGCGGTGCTGGCCAGCCTGGCGGCGGCGCGTACCGGTTCGCTGGCTGGCGCGGGTGCCGATGCCGTGGTGGCGCTCAACGGCGGCTACCAGCTGGCGTTTGTCATCGGTGCGGTGTTTGCGGCCTGCGCCGCCTTGCTGGGCGCCGTGCTGCTTCGCACGGGCGCGGCAGTGCCGGGTGCGCACCCGGCAACGGAAGCCGGCGGCTAGCCGCGGCTGGTTTATGCATAAAACTGGACTTCAGCCCAATAAGAACGGGCGCAAGCCGCTATTAATTTGGTAGCAAATTAAACGAGGCTGGCGGCGCCGGCCGGCCGCACCCAGCCAGGGCAGGCACCCGCAGGGTGGTCAGTAAACCCCGAACAGGGCGCGAATTTCGTCGCCGGCAGTGCGCCCGTGTTTCTGGCTTTTGTACTTGTCGCCGATGTCGGCGCACTTTTCCATGATCAGCAGGGTGAACTCCTGCAGCTCCGGCGTCAGCGCGTCGCCTTCCGTCATGGCGCCGGCCAGCTTGGCCAGGTTCACGAGCTGGCGGTCGCTGATGGAGCCGATGGAAAAATCGGAAGGTTTGAAATCCGGTGGAAGTGACATGGCGTGCACCTGAGGTGTCAGCCGGCAGCGCAAAGACGGACTGCCTGCCTGACGGGTTTTGGCAACAGGGTAACCCAGGCTTGCCGTCGTGGCATTCGTTTTTTCCCTAGGAGACGTGCCATGGCGCCATGGCTTGCGATACAGGCAAAACCGGTCTGGACCGCGGTCGCCCGTCAGCCTGCAATGACGCGCTCCTTGACCGGGGACGTATCGTTCGACGACTCTTTCAGGACACTGATTTTCCCGTCCGCCTCCAGGAAGGCAAACCGCATGTCCGACCGGTCGCAGTCGGCTTCGCGCAACGCCTGCTCCACATCGCACAGGGGCACGCGCTGCGCCTTCAGCACCTCCAGAAACACCTCGCCGTTGCGGCCCACCAGCAGGGGGCGGCCTTCCAGCACGGTTTGCATGCGGCGGCTGCGCGAGGTAATAAACGCGACGAGCACATTCAGTGCCACCAGCGTGATGGCAGCCAGCAGGCCGCCTGTAACAGATTCGTCCCCGCCGTTCAGTGCGCTGGAGACCGACTCGCTCAGCAGCATCACCACCAGCAAGTCAAACGGTGTGAACTGGCCCACGGTGCGCCGCCCCGAAACGCGCACCATGGCCAGCAGCGCAAGGTAGATGATGACCGCCCGCAGGGGCAGCTCCCACCAGGAGACGTTGAGTTCAAACATGGCATTCATCAGCAAGATCAGCAAGGCACGCCGAGCCATCATTTAAGGAAACGCCGGTGGCGCAAGGTGTCGGTTGCGTTGCCCGGCCCTTGTAGGACATCTGGCAAGCCGGATTCGCCCTTCGACGCCTTGGGCGCTTGCCGTTGATCACTGCAGATGCGCCGGGGAATGCACCTGCTGACAACCAGGAAGCGGTTTTGTCCCACAACGGCGCCGGCTGCGGCTTTGCAGAATAAAACCGATGGCGGGTTGCCCGCCATCATTGCGCGTGGTTCGCGCCGGTACAAGCAGAAAGAAGGCACAGCATGGCAAAAAGCAGCATTGCGGGTGGCAGCATTCCGCCCGAACAGTGGATGCGCGGAAAAGACACACAGTCGCTCGGCCCGGGCGACAGTTCAGACACCGGCAGCGACACGCTAGGTGCCTACAGCGACGAAGAGCTGGCCGGCGACAGCGACGCTGCGGGTACCGGCGAGCGTGCCGGTGTCATCGGCGATGAGCGCCCGGACGCCGACATCCTGCCCGACCGCGCGATGGACGAGGCCGACTTCCTGGAAGAAGGCGCCGATGAAGACCCGGAAGCAGGGGACGAGGAGGACGAAGGTACCTGGGCCGCAGGCGGTGCAGAGGAAATTGCCGGCGTCGTGGTCGATGAAGATGAAGAAGATGAAACAGATGAAGAAGATGGCGATGCAACAGTTCGGGGAGGTGGCGCATGACGATCACAGGAAGCTGCCATTGCGGCAAAAACGCCTTTCGCATTGACGGCGAAATCCCCGCGCAGCTCACGCGCTGCACCTGCTCGTTTTGCGCCAGGCGCGGTGCGCTGCTGGCGTACTACACGCCCGATCAGTTCCACGTCACCACGCCCACGGATGGCGATGCCATCTACCGCTGGCAGACCAAGCTGGTAGACCACCACTTCTGCGCCGAATGCGGTGTGTCCACCTATTCAGACAGCCCGGCTTTTGAAATGGACGGCAGCTGGGACGGCACCACCCGCCGCATCGGCGTCAACGCCCGCCTCTTTGACGGGTTCGACGCGGCCGAAGCACCTGTGACGGTGATCGACGGCAAGAACCTCTGGTAGTTGAGCCCAAGACGCAAGCCGTTGACGTCCTGTTTCGATCGCCTTAATATAGCCAAACAGCTATATAAACGATTGGCCATGTAATGACCCCGGACACCCTCAACAAGGCGTTCGCCGCCCTCGCAGACCCGACCCGCCGCGCCATCGTCGCCCGGCTGGCTTCCGGCGAAGCCACGGTCAATGAACTTGCCGCGCCCTTCGACATGACGCAGCCTTCCATTTCGAAACACCTGAAGGTGCTGGAACGGGCAGGCCTGATCTCTCGCGGACGTGCGGCGCAAACCCGGCCGTGCCGCCTGGAGGCTGCGCCCCTGAAAGAAGTCGCCAGCTGGATGGCGCTGTACCGCAATGTCTGGGAAGACAGCTTTGACAGGCTCGACGCGTTTTTGCAGCCGGACACATCTGCCTCGTCAACCCGGTCAACTCAATCAACCCCCAAAAAAGGAAAGAAACATGTCCGCAAATGACAGCAAGGCAGCCATGGCTTCCCCGTTCCTGATCGACCGCGTGTTCAAGGCCCCGCGTGAGCGCGTCTGGAAAGCATGGAGCGAAGCCGGCAACATCCAGCAATGGTGGGGGCCCAAGGGCTGCTCCGTCGACCTGTTGCGTTTCGAGTTCAGGCCCGGCGGGTTTTTTCACTACGCCATGAAGTTTCCGGGCGCACCCACGATGTGGGGCCGGTTCAACTACCGTGAAATAGCCACGGGTGAACGCATCGTGTGGCTGAACTCGTTTGCCAATGAACACTGCGGCATTGCGCGTGCACCGTTCAGCGAAGCCTGCCCCCTGGAAATTGAAAACACCGTGACCTTCACCGAAAAAAACGGAAGCACCATCGTGGCATTGCGCGCACAACCCTTCGGTGAGCTGGCGGCTGAGCGTCAGTACTTCGAAGAGCTGAGGCCATCGCTCACGCAAGGCTACGGCGGCACCCTCGACCAGCTCGGCGCCCATCTCGGCGTCTGAGCTGCGCCGGGCCTAGAAGTGCGGCGGCAGCTCGTCGCGCAGGCTGCGGCCCACCGTCACGTCGCCGTCGCGCACCGGGCCGGCTTTCAGTTCTGCCACTTCGCGCACCAGCGCATCAATTTGCTGCTGCTGCCGCACGATGACCTTGTCGAGCTGGTCCAGCAGGTCTTCGGTAAAGCTGGCCTTGATCTCCAGCGCCGTCAGGCGCTGGTCGGTTTGGGGTGTGTCGTTCATCGGTTCCATGCCTGTATTGGACATGAAGCTGCGCGGGGCAGGGGCCCCAGGGCATTCCAGCGGCCTCCACGGCAATGATTTGCGCGTCATTTCGGCCTGCAGCCCTTTATGTTCGGGCGCGAGCAGCTATGTTATTGATAGCGGTTCGGATGATAAAGCTGTCAGGTTTCGCTGGCGCCACCCCCTGCGCATTGCTTCGATACGATTTGTGGGAATAAGAGCCTTGTCTTTCCCGCACCGTCTGCCTAAGCTCGTCTGAGTCTTTGCAGGGCGTCGCGTTTCATGGCAACGCCGGAGCCGTCTTCAAAGCCCATGCGGTAGCTGTGTTGTTTGCCCAAGGAGGCGAGATATGACCGAGCCAGGCACTGGAAACCCACTCACACCGGAACAGGCGCAGGAACAGGCGCAGGAGGGGGCGCAAGAAGAAGAGCGCAAGGCCATTGATTTCCGGCGGAGTTTTATTTATGCCAGCGGCACGGCGCCCCGGGAGTTGTGGGGCCTGGCCTTGTCCGGCGGCGGCATTCGCAGCGCCACCTTTTGCCTTGGCGTGTTGCAGGCGCTGGCAAAAGCCGGGTTCAACCTGCCGGGAGAAAGTGGTCCGGGAAGTGGCCCGGGAAGCGGCCCGGGAAGAGGCGCTAACGACAGGCAAAAGCCCTGGCCGCTACTGGCCCGCTTTGACTTCCTTTCCACCGTCAGCGGAGGCGGGTACACCGGCAGTTTTTTCTCGGCCCTGTTTCGCCCCCGCGATCTCCTCACACCTGCGGCGACCCATGCACCTCCTGCGCCGCCCGCACCCGAAGTGCTGGCCATCGAAGCCTACGAAGCACTCGCGACCGACCCGCCCGGCAGGCTGAGCAAGGTCCAGACCGCGCTCACCCAGATGCCCGACCGCCCCTTGCGCTGGCTGCGTGAAAACGGGCGTTACCTGGCACCGAACAACACCGGTGACTTTCTCTACGACATCGCCATCGCCATCCGCAACCTGTGTGCGGTGCATTACGTGATCGGCGTGACCTTGCTGACCATTTTCCTTTTGATGTTTGCCCTGCGTTACGGCAGCCTGCAGATTCCATGGGAGGGGTTTCATGCGCTGGGGCTTGCGCTGGAATCCATGATGCAGCCCAGGCCTCCGCTGAAGGGCGGAGACATCTGGCTCAGCCCGTGGTTCGGGGTGCTGGGCATCTGGCTCGTGCTTGCGGTCATACCGTGCGGCGCGGCCTACTGGCTCGACCAGGACACCTCACCTTCCGGTGCCGGTACAGCCGGCGCAAAGAAAGCGCCTCTGCCGGCCATTCCCGCACCGGCGCTTGCGGCTGCCGGCTTGCTGGCCGCGGGTGTGCTGGCTGCCTGTGTCCTCTGGAGCCAGGTAGCGCCGCCGGCCGCCGGCGCCGGGTCACTGTTTGAGGCTGTTCCGGTGCCTGTTTTGCTGCTGGTGCTGATCGATGTCATCCTGGCTTTTTCCCTGGGCGTGTTTTTTGTGGCGAAGTACCTTCCACAGCAATCACCCGGGCTGTTTCGCAACCGCATCACACGGTGGCTCTCCAGGGTATTGACGTACGCATTCATCGTTGCCGTGCTGGCGCTGATTGAAACCGCGGGGCAGACGCTGTATCTCTGGCTGGCGACAAGCCAGTCAACACCGCTCACTGTTTTCAGCGTGGCCGGCGTGGTCGCGGCCCTGGTGGCGGCCGTGAAGCAGTTTGCGCCGGTGCTGGCCCAGCCCGGAAAAGACGGCCTGCTCAGCAGGCTGCCGCTCAACACCCTGCTTGGCGCGGTCGGGCTGGCGCTGGCGCTGCTGCTGGCCGTGGCCTGGAACTGCGCGGCCGCGGCCTTGCTGTTTGGCATGCAGCCGCCGCTGCCGGGGCTCGGGCAGCTGATGATTGAATCCATGTTCACCACGGTCCGTTTTGGCCAGGATTCATCATGGGTCTGGCAATACTTCTACCCCGTCATCTCCATTGTCTTTTGCCTCCTGGCTGTGGCGGTGGCGGGCTACTTTCTGGGGTTCATCAATTTGTCGAGCCTGCAGGTGATGTACGGTGCGCGCCTCACGCGTGCCTACCTGGGGGCGTCCAACAAGGCACGGTTTGAATCGGAACGCCCCAGGATGGACGTGACCGAAGCCGATGCGAGCGACGACTTCACGCGCGAGGCCTACTACCGCAACGACCACCTGGGCCCGGCCCACCTCATCAACGTGACCATCAATGCCACCACGGGCACCGGCGACCAGCTGACCCAGCGGGACAGGCAGGGCCTGCCGCTGGCTGTCACGCCTGCGGGCGTCACCGTGGACGGCAGGCTCTGGAATGCAAAGACCGGCAATTTCGCAGGCATGCAAGCCAAAGCCGCCAGGCGGGCGCCGCCCGAGCTGTCCATCGGCCAATGGGTGGGTGTGTCCGGCGCGGCGTTTTCGACAGGGCTGGGCCGCGGCACCTCGCTGGGGCAGGCCATGCTTTTCACCATCACCAACATACGCCTCGGCTGGTGGTGGAACTCCGGAAAATCCGACCCCAAAACGCCATTCCCCCTGTGGCGCAACCAGACCTACCTGCAGCGCGAATTGCGCGCCCGCTTCCTGGGCACGGACGGCTCGCACTGGTACCTGAGCGACGGCGGGCACTTTGAGAACACCGGCGTTTTCGAGCTGCTGCGCAGGCGGGTGGACTTCATCGTCTGCTGCGATTGCGGCGCAGACCCGAACTACAGCTTTGAAGACCTTGCCAACCTGATGCGCCTGGCACGCATCGATTTCGGGGCCGAGTTTGAATGTGTCGGGCCAGGCGCGGTGCCCCGGCTTGCACCCAATGCCGCCACACTGGCGCCTTATTTCGCCCGCGACGAATCTGAACTGCGACCGGCAACCGATCCGCTGGCGCCACTCGACGAAAAGTGTGCGCTGCTCTACCGCGTGCGCTATGCCAGCAGCCAGCCGGGCAAGCCCTCTGAAAGTATTTTGCTGGTGCTCAAGCCGCGTTTGATCAAGGGCGCGCCCCTTGACCTGTTTGAATACCAGACCAAAAAGCCGTCGTTCCCGCAGCAAACCACGTTTGACCAGTTCTTTGACGAAGCGCAGTGGGAAAGCTACCGAAAGCTGGGCGTGCTGATCGGCTCGCGCATATTCAGGTAGTGCGCGCGGTGCCTGGCCGGGCCGATTTGGCATCATTTTGGCCTGCAGCCCTTTATGACCGGGCGCAAGCAGCTACGTTATTGATAGCAATTCAGGGGAGGGCAACAACCGTCATGCCCGCCATGTCGATCACCAAGCGGTACCTCGGCTAATGGGCTTCAGCGTGGGTTGACGCATACCGCTCCAGCAGCGCATACAGCACCAGCCCGCCCGCCAGCGGCAACAGGTAGTAAAGCGCGCGGTAGGCCAGCACCGCACCCATCAGCGCCCCCTGGCGCACGCTGCCCGACAGCAGCGCCAGGTAAACCGCCTCCAGCACACCCAGCCCGCCGGGGATCGGCATGATCACCCCCACGATGGATGCCGCCATCAGCACGCCCAGTGCCGTGGTGTAGGGCACTTGCTGGCCCAGCAGCATATACATGGCCGCGCCCATCAGCGCCCAGTTGCTGGCTGAAATGCCCAGCTGCACCAGGGCCAGCTGCGCAGAAGGCAGCTTCAGCCGCCGCCCGCGCACCCGCCACACGTGCCCGCGCGCCAACGCGCACGCCACCACGTAGCCCAGTGCAATCAGCACCATCACCACGCCCAGCAGGCGCAGCGCCGCGGCGCCAATGTGCGCCTGGCTGGGCGGCGCAATGGCGCCGGCGGCAAAAAGGCTCCCCGCCACCAGGCCATAACCCAGCCAGTTGGTCGCAAGGCTCAGGCCCACGATCTGCGCAATGGTGGCCTCGTCCAGCCCCGCCCGCGCATACAGTCGCGCCCGCAGCGCCACCCCGCCGACCAGCGAACCCAGGTTCAGGTTAAAGGCGTAGCTGGTGACCGCAATGGCCCAGGTCTGCAGGCGCGGCAGCTTGTGGCGCGTATGCTGCCGGCCAATCAGGTCAAAGCAGCCATACAGCGCATGGCTGGCCGTGGCCAGGGCCAGCACGGCAAGCAGCAAAAGAGGCGAGTAGCGCCGCAGCGTCTGCCAGGCGCCTTCCCAGTCCACCTTGTGGGCATGGGAAACCAGCAAACCCAGGACGACGATGCCCAGCGCAGGAAACACCCAGCGGCGGATGCGCGGCCACAGCGACGTTGCGGCTGCCGGGGACGTGCTGTCGGGAAGGTGAGCCGCAGTGCTGGGCATGATCAATGCATTTTCAGCAAGGCTCAAAAGGAACTCCAGCGAGGCTGGCGCTGATTTTTGTAGGCGAAAACCGACGGCGGCCCACCACGCTGCAGTGCAGCCCTTCAGCGCTCCAGCTCAAGGCCTGCGGGATGCAGGCGGTTCCACGGCGTGGCTTTTTCGAACGCAAACGCTGCGCGCAATATCGTGGGTTCGGCAAAGGGCCGCCCGATCACTTGAATGGAAACCGGAAGGCCGGTGGCAGAAAGCCCCGCAGGAACGGCCACCGAGCACAAATCAAGCAGGTTCACAAAACGGCCGAAACGCGACAGCGGCGTGGCCAGCTCGTCAACCTCGCTCACCGGTATGGCGGTGATCGCATTGGTCGGAAATACACAAACGTCGACGCCGTCCATGGCGTCCAGCATCGCGGCTTTCGCAGACTCGCGGTCGCGCAGCAGGCTGATGTATTGGGCCGCGCCGATGTCCCGGCCCAGCATGATCCGCCGCTTGATGTTCGGGTCAAACTTCAGCTCATTGCGCTCAAAAAGCGGGCCGAGATTGGCATAACCTTCGGCGCTCATCAGGCTGCCCGCAATGCGCATGGATTGCGCCAGGCTTTGCGGAAGCGGCTTGTCCACCAGCGTCATGCCAAGCCCGGTGAACACGGAAAGAGACCTGTCATAAGCCTTCAGGACTTCCGGGTCTACGTCTTCGCGCTCAGCTCTGGGCAGGGTCCAGACCCGCATTCCCCTGACATCTTTTTCAATTTCTTTTGAAACCGAACGCGAGGGCGAAAAGCGGGATGCCGCGTCCTGCGGGTCAGGCCCCGCCAGCACGTCCAGCAGCGTCGCGCAATCCTTCACGGTTCGTGTGATGGGGCCCACCGTGTCATGCGTGGGGCACAGGTCAATCAGGCCGTAGCGGCTGATCAGCCCATGCGTCGTCTTCAACCCCACCAGCCCGCAGAGCCCGGCCGGAATGCGAACAGAGCCGCCGGTGTCCGTGCCCAGCGCTGCGCTGGCCATGCCCGCTGAAACCGCCACGGCCGAGCCGCTGCTGGAGCCGCCGGGCACGCGGTGGGTTTCAAGGTCCCAGGGGTTCCAGGGTGTGCCCATGGAGGTATTGGTCCCCCAGCCGCCAAAGGCAAATTCCACCGTGTGTGTTTTCCCCAGCACGATGGCGCCGGCTGCCCTCAACCGGTCGACCACCGTCGCCGTGATGGTGGAGGTGCGCGGCGGGAGCGATCTGGAACCCGCGGTGATGGCATGGCCTTTAATTTCAAAAAGATCCTTGACGGCGATGGTCACACCGTGCAGCGGGCCCACCGTGAAGCCGGCCTGCCTGAGCTTGTCCAGGCCGCGCGCGGCCTGCAAGGCTTCATCTGCATAGAGGTCTACATAGGCGTGCAGCTTGGCGTCAAAGGCGTCTATGCGCGAGAGCTGGTTTTCGACCAGCGCTTCGCTGTTGGTCTCTCCGCTGGCAAGCGCTTCGAGCGTCTGCTCCATGGAGGCGTAGGCAAGCGGGGTGTTGGAGATATGGGAGGTATGGGCGGTGTCGGTCATGCAGCACCCATCACCCGCCGGCCGCGCGAGAGGCGCTTTTCCAGCGCGCGCGAAAGCATTGACAAAGGGAAAGCAATGGCAAAGTAAAAGGCGCCCACCAGCAGGAAGATGTGCAGGGGCAGGAAGAACTCGCTGGACATGGCCCGCGCCGTCAGCATGAGTTCGTCCGTGGCGATCAATGCGCACAGTGAGCTGTCTTTTAACAGCGCCACATAGGTGTTCAGCAGCGGAGGCAGCATGACGCGCAGCGCCTGGGGAAACACCACATGCATGAACACCTGGTGCGGCGCCAGTCCAACGGCCAGGGCTGCTTCGCGCTGCCCGCGATGAATTGACTGCAGGCCTCCGCGCAAAATCTCGGCAACATACGCCGCACCGTGCAGGCCCAGCCCGATCACCCCGGCCCAGAAGCCCGGCAGCGTGAGCCCGAGCGGTGGCAGCGCAAAGTAGAGCGCCAGCAGCAGCGCGAGCAGGGGCACGGTGCGCACGAACTGGATGAAGAAGTTGGCGGCAAAGCGCAGGGCCGGCCGGCCGCTGCGAATCATGGCCGCCAGGGCGGCACCCAAAAGCAACGCCATCACAAAGCCCGCAGATGACAGCTTTGCCGTTACTTTGGACGCCTCGGCAAGGCGGGGCGCCCACTCGGGCCAGTATTGCAGGAAGACTGCAAAAAAGCTGTTCATCGCTTGCTCTCCATGCGGCTTTCGGCCTTGGCAAATCCCCAGCTGACCGGCAGCACCATGGCCGCATACAACAGCATGGCGGCAAGGTAGATCAAAGTGGTTTCAAAAGTAGAGGTCACCAGGTTCCTGGCAAAAAACATGATTTCCGGCGCGGCAATCGCAGAAGCGATAGACGTGTCTTTGAGCAACTGGCTGGTGTAGTTGCCGAGGGATGGCCACGTCACCCGCAGCATTTGTGGAAGAAGAATGTGAATCAGCGCCTGCCGCGGTGTCATTCCGACCGAAAGGGCGGCCTCGCGCTGGCCGGCATGAAGGCACTTGAGCCCGGCGACAAATACATCGCACAACACCGCTGCGCCAACCAGCCCCAGGCCCAAAATCGCTGCCACCAGCGGCGAGAGCCGTATGCCCACAGCCGCCAGCCCGAAATAGATCACAAAGAGGTGGGCCAATGCCGGAACGTTGCGCATCCATTCGATGTAGGTGGCAATGGCCAGCTTCAGCAAACGAAAGCGCGCGAAAGTGACTGTCATTGCCAGCAGCATTCCGCCCGCCAGCGCAATGACGAAAGCACCCAGGGCCACAACCGCGGCAGTGACTGCGCCACCCACCAGCACGGCGAGGATGCCCCCGAAAATTCCAAGCTGTTCCATCACCTGGCCAGCCCCGGGTTGTCAGCCACCTGGCCCAGAAAGCTGCGGGTGCGTTCCAGCTGCGGGTTGTTGATGACATCGACAGCGGGGCCCTGCTCAACAATGTGGCCGCCGTCCATGAAGATCACGCGGTCGGCCACGTCCCTGGCAAAGCGGATTTCGTGTGTGACCAGGATCATCGAGCGGCCCTCTTCGGCCAGCTCACGAATCACGGTGAGCACCTCGCCGACCAGCTCCGGGTCAAGCGCAGAAGTCGGCTCGTCAAAAAGAATGAGCTTGGGCTGCTGGGCCAGGGCCCGGGCAATGGCCACGCGCTGCTGTTGCCCTCCGGATAATCGCTCCGGGTATTCATCTGCCTTGCTGGAAAGGTGAACCTTCTCCAGCATGGCGTCGGCGAGTTCATAGGCTTCGGGTTTCGACATGCCGCCGGCCTTGATGGAGCCCAGGGCCACGTTGTCGCGAACGTTCAGGTGCGGCCACAAATAAAACAACTGAAACACCATGCCGATCTCGCGGCGCTGCGGCGCGAGTTCGCGGTCATTCATGAAGCGGAACCCGCCGTGCCGGGTTGGCACCTGGCCTATCCGTTCACCGTCAAGCACGACCGAGCCTTCGCCCGGCTGTTCCAGAAAATTCAGGCAGCGCAGGCAGGTCGATTTTCCGGATCCGCTGGGGCCGATCAACGACAGGGTTTCGCCTTTACTCAGGTCAAAGGAAATTCCCTTGAGCACTTCGAGCGGGCCGTAGCTTTTCTTCAGCCCGTCGACTTTTAGCAGTGTGTTGTTCATGGGGTTCAGTTTTTTGATGCAGGCAAACGCATGTGCACACACACGTTCGCCTGTATCCATGCTTCTAAGGGCTTACTTGCAGGACGGCAGTTTCCAGTCGGCAGGGCGGTCTACGCCGGCGCGGAAGTTCTGGCCCACGGGCACATACCAGACGTCCTGCACCAGGCCGTATTTGCCGCCGATCTTTTTGAGCTCACAGCTCTGCCAGAGCTTGGCGATTTCCGCATTCACGGCCTTGGCGAGTTCCGGGTTGTCCTTGTTCAGGCCAAACACCACCTGGCCCAGCCCGGTGAGGAGCGGGTAGTCCGGGTTGTTGTCAACAAAAGCGTTGAACTTGAGCTTCCACTGCGGGTTGCGCGAAATGGCGTACTGCATCACGGGCGGGTCGCCGATGACGGCGTCAATACGGCCGGCCAGCAGGTCGCGCACTGCCGCGTCGGATGTGTCATACATCGTCAGTTGCAGGCCGGTGATTTTGCGAAGCTCCGGAATGAACGAAAAACCGGTGATCGTGCCGACCTTTTTGCCTTCCAGGTCCTTCAGGTGCGACCAGTTGGTCTTGCTCGACTGGGTGATGCCGTTCTTGAAGTAATGGATCGGGTCGCTCAGGGTCATGATCTTCGAGCGCTGCTCGGTCCAGCCCATGGTGCCGGCCATCACGTCGACACGTTTGGCCTGCACCGAAGCAATGGTGCCCGACCATTCCATGAGGGCGGGCTTGACCTTGAGCTTGACGGCCTCGGCCACGCGCTGGAGGATCTCGCCGTCGTAGCCGATCATGGCGCCGTCCTGGTAGCCCGTGCCCGGCATGTCACCGGTGAAGGCGATCTTCAAAGCGTCTTTTTCAACGGTTTGCAAGGCCTGGGCGTTGGCAGCCGGCAGTACCGCCCCCGCGGCGATAAGCATGCACAAGAGGCGTGCGGCGAATGTTTTTTTCATGAAAACTCCTGATGGTGGTTTAACGAAACTCTCACTGACGGGGTGGATGGTATGAAGCGCCGTCAACTTGTCATAGGAAGCTTTGGCGTGTAAATTGAACGTATGCGACATTCGGGAAAATTACCAACCAAGGGCACTTCTGCGCCCAAAGCTGCGGCGGCAAAGCGCGTAAAGCGTGCACCCGCGAAGACCAACAGGGCGGCCGGCGTACAGGATGAGGGCAACCAGCTGGTGGACCGGCTTGACGCGGCCAAGGCCAAAACGCCTCCCAAAACCGGTGTGGAACTGCGGGTCGGTATTTTTCTGTGCCCGCGTTTTCCCCTGTTGTCGCTGGCGGGGCTGTGCGATGCGTTGCGCCACGCCGCAGACCTGGGCGACCAGAGCCGGCAGCTTCGCTGCACGTGGGCGGTGCTCAGCGCCGCCGGCGAGACCGTGGCCTCCAGCTGCGGCGTCGAAGTGGCCACGCTGCCCGCGGCTTCGTCGGACTGCAATTTTGATTACGTAGCTGTGATCGGGGGCTTGCTGCCCTTCATGAAAACGGCCGACCCTCGAGGTGTGAAGTTTCTGAACCATGCCGCAAAAACCGGTGTGCCATTGATCGGCATTTGCACCGGCAGCTTTGCGCTCGCGCGGCATGGGTTCATGAAAGGCCGAATGGCCTGTGTTCATCCCTTCCATGTCAATGACTGGAAAGAAGCCTTTCCCGATCTACCCTTCACCACCAACTGCGACTACGTCTTCGACGGCGACCGGATCACCTGCGCGGGCGGTATCTCGATCATCGAGCTGGCCACCGAGCTGATTCGCCTGCACTGCGGCCCGGACCGTGCCGCCAAGGTTGTGCACCAGATGACGGTAACCCGAAAATCCGCCATCTCGCACGTCGCGCGCCGGCGCGCCCTGGGTTATGTCTGTGCCGACAACGACAAGCTCCGCCAAGCGATTGTGCTGATGGAAAAGAACATCACCACGCCGCTTGAAATTTCCGTCATCGCCAAAATTGTGGATTCCAGCAGCCGGCAACTTGAACGGGTTTTTCTGGCAGAAACGGGCGCTTCGCCTTCGGAGTTTTATCGCAACTCCCGGCTCAAATACGGCCGGTGGCTGCTGACTTCAACCGATTCACCGGTGAGCACCATCGCCTATGAATGCGGGTTTGCGGACGCCTCGCATTTCATCCGGCACTTTCAACAGCTGTATGGCGTTTCGCCCGGGCGGTTGCGGAAGGCGCTACCTGCGGTGGAGGTGTAGGCCCCCGGGGAGCATTTCCGCTCTTCTCAGCCTCCTCATACCGGGGCAGCTCTACCCAGAAGACGCTGCCGCGCCCCCGGCGGTCCGTCATGCCCACCGGGTGCCCCAGCAGCTGGCTCAGGCGGTAAATGGCCGCCAGTTCCAGCCCAAAACCCTCGGCCATGTCCTGCTGCGGAATGCCTTCAGAGAAAGTCTGCTGGCGTTCAAGGGCAATGCCCGTGCCTGTGTCCCACAACTCGATGCGCCACTTGCCCTGGCGCGGCCGCGCGGCCAGCAACACACCGCCGCCATGCGTGTTGCGCAATGCATTGGACAGCAGGCAACCCACCAGCCGCGTGAGCAGCACCGGGTCTGACAGCACCCGCCCCGCGGCGGCCCGCGTGCGCAGGCGCAGGTGCTTCTCGTGCGCCATCGGCGTGTATTCGCCCGCCAGCGTGTGGATCAACGCGCGCAGGTCCACCGGCTGCAGGTGCACGCTCAGCGACTCCGGGTCCAGCCCCGCGAGGCTGAACAGCGACTCGAAAATTTCGTCGATCTTGTGCGTGCAATCAGAAATCTTGCGCGCAATTTGCACCGCAAACTCCGGCTCTTTGGTCAGCCAGTCGGCATATGGGCCCAATGCCTGCACCGGCTGGCGCAGCTCGTGCGCGGCGCTGGCAATAAAACGGCTGCGTACGGCTTCGGCCCCAGCCAGGATCTGTTTGCGCTCCTCAAGCGCCTTGATGAGTTCCCGGCGGTCAAACTGCCGCTCCAGGCTGATGTGCTGGGCCCGGTGCATGCGCCGGCCCGTTACATGGGCCACCCACAGGAAGACCAGCACCACCCCCATCCCGGCGCCGGTGTCAAGCACCCAGGGCGCGCCCTCCGTCAGGTCTGTGCGCCAGGCCAGGGCCGCCATTACCGAGGCGCCCAGGCCATTGCAGTACGCCGAGAAGATGTGCAAATTCGGCGGGGACGAAGCCACCGAAACCGCCGCAATGCATGACAGAATCAGCATGCAAACCATCTGCATCTCGACAGGTGCCCGGTAGACCACAAACATCAGCGAGCCCCAGATCACCGCGCTCAAGGGCCAGGCCCATCCGTAGAGCGACATGAATTCCCGCAGCGCCACCCCGTCGGCCTCCGCCAGGCGGTGGAGGTAAGCATGCACGATGGCATAACGCAGCAGCGTCACCGAGCCCGCGGCCGCCACCCACACCCACAGGTCCCAGGGGGCCACATGCCCGTGCAGCATCACCACCACCACCAGAATGACGAGCACGCCCGCATGCAGCGCAGGCCGCGCATTCCGTATAAATGTGCGGGCCAGCTGCGTGCTCACCCAGGCCTCGCACGAACTCATCGATGGCCGCTTCCGGTGTCTGCTGGCAGGATGGGCGTCATTGAGAGGGAATTCTTCCGTGAGCGGGGCAGGGTGTGGGCAACAGCAATATCAGTGATTTTCCCTTGAGCGCAGCGCGGCCAGAAGGGAGGCGGGAGTGGGGCTTCTACCTATTATTTGGCTTACGGAAATCCACCTTGCCTTCGCTTGGGGAGGTCTTCAAGAAGGCCTTCTTTGCGGGGTAGCAGGGATTGCGGCGCGCCTGTTTGGCGTTGCGCCGTATTCCATTGGCTTCACGGCAGCCGGGGTGTGTAAGTTTTGCTTTTTTGCCCCGCCAGCCGTGTGCTGATCTTGCCAGTGTTGGCGGCGTTGGGCGAGTCGTCTTTGGTTGTCTTTGTGCGGTGGTTACACAGGCGGAACGTATACCTTTTTATTCATGGCTTGTGTGCGTGGGCCCGGTGCAGGGATAGCTGAAGTGCTCGTCCCCCCCGGTAGCGCCGTACAGATAGAGCCCTTTGCCAGCGACAGGACTCACCACCGCTTACTTGCGAGCTTCGCCCTGCTGTCCCCACCTGGCCGTATTTTCCTTCCCGTCAAGGAAAGGCAGCACCGTCGGCACCAGGCCAGGTGCCAGGAAGAGGTCGTAGTGCGTGGACCCCGGCAATATCGCGAGCCGGTTCTTCGCCATGTGCTCCCGGCCCCAGCCCGCGTCCCTTAGCCCGCCGCCCAGCAGCTGGTAGAACTTCATGATGTGCTCCGGGCGGTACATGTCGCTGTCGCCAAAGACCAGCATCACCGGCATCGCCAGCTTCTTCACGTCCTCTGCATAGTCATAAGGCTTGCGCATGAAGGCGCCCATCTGGTCGAGCAGCTTGGGGAAATCCTGCGGGCGCGGTGCCACCGCGGCGTAGGACTTGTACATCGGGCTGTCCTTCATCATGTCGGCCATGGCCGCCCCCACTTGCGCCTGCATCGGCAGCATTTCCGGGAAGAAGCCGTCTTGTGCGTAGCCGGCCGACACCAGCGCCAGGCGCCGCACGCGCTCGGGGTGTTGCACCGCCATGCGAAAGCCGACACCGCCGCCCAACGAATAACCCATCACGTCCACCTGCCCGTAGCCCAGCTGCTGCACGATCTGCGCCATGTCGTCGCCCATGTCGACCACGCTCATGGCCCGCTCTGTCAGCGCCGTGCGGCCGTGGCCGTACAGGTCAACACCTATGACCTGGCGGGTTTGGGCCAGCGCCGTCAGCACCGGCCCGAACATGTCGAAGTCGCCCAGGCCGCCATGCAAAAGCAGCAGCGGCTCGCCCTTGCCGTGGACCTGGTAGTGGTAGTTGACGCCATTAACCTTGAGGTAGCCGGTCTTGACCGGCTTGCTGTCCTGGGCGTGCGAAGCGACCGGGACGATGGTGGCAACCGCCACCGCGGCGCTGAGCAACGGGGCGAAAAGAGTGTGCAGGAACTTCATCGATTTCTCCTTGGGTTAATAAACAGGGAAACAAGCGAAACAGAAAAGAGGCCCATGGGGCTTTTTCGCTTGCTTACCTGTTACGACGAGCGGGTTTGGAGAATTCGACAAAGTCCGGCTACGTAGGCCGGTACGTGAGACCTAGGCAGCAGCCTTAAGCGGTGGCGTTCACCGCCGCCATGTCCATCCACACCGGCTCGAACACATGGCCGTCCGGGTCCTGGAAGGCGCGGCCATACATAAAGCCCATGTCCTGCGGTGGGCGAACATCGGCTTTGCCACCGGCAGCCGCCGCGGCTTGCGTGATGGCGTCTACGTCTTCGCGGCTGTCACGTGAAAGGGCCAGCAACACTTCGCAGGTCTGCTGCGCATCGGCGATGCGCTTCGTAGTGAAAGTGCCAAAGTAGTCGTGCGTCAGCAGCATGAAGCTGATTGTTTCCGACCAGACCATCATCGCGGCCTGCTCGTTGCTGAACTGCATGTTTTGTTCGCAGCCGATTGCCTTGTAAAAGCGCGTCGAAGCAGCGAGGTCTTTCACCGGCAGGTTGACAAAAATCATCTTGGGCATGGTGGCTCTCCTTTGAGGTTGGTTTAGAGGGAATGGGTGATCAATGACTCACCGCACGGGTGAAGGTCATATGCGTGACGCCGACGGGTGTTGAGACGAACTCGATGTTGTAGTTCTTCTCCAGGCCCTCCAGGCCGTCCCAAAGCCGCACACCGCGGCCGAGCACGATAGGCACCACCACGATGTGCATGTGGTCGACCAGCACGGCCTTGAGAAATTCGCGAAGCATGGTCGGGCCCCTGCCCAGGCGTATGTCTTTGCCGCCCGCAGCCTTGCGCGCCACCTCGACTGCTTCTGCTGGCGATGCGTCGATGAAGTGGAAGGTGGTGCCGCCTTCCATCTCGATGGGCGGGCGTGTGTGATGGGTCAGCACAAACACCGGTGTGTGAAAGGGCGGGTTGCGGCCCCAGTGGCCCTTCCACTCCGGGTTCTTGTGCCAGCCCGGGTAGCCGTATTTGCCGGAACCCATGATCTCGGCGCCAATGCCCTGGTCAAAAAGACGCAAGAAGGCATCGTCAACGCCGGATGTGCCACCAGACTGGCCGATCATCCGGCGGCCCCATTGGGTTTCGAACATCCACTCGTGCAGCCGTTCACCGGCATGGCCGAACGGTGCATCGAGACTTTGACCCTCGCCGGTGCCGAAACCGTCGAGCGAGATCGAGACATGTTGTACGCGAACAAGTGACATGGGAGTGCTCCTTTGCTCAGGTTGGGGTGAATGAATCAGGGGGGAATCAGGGGTGAATCAAGGGATTTCCACGCGGCGGTACTTGTCGCCCACTTCCGCGCGTATGGGCGCTGTGTCGTAAATGATGGTCATGGTTTCAATCAAACCTTGTTCGTCGAAATCAAAAAGGTCAACGCAGCGAAAGCTCACGTGCGAGCCGTCGGCCAGCTCCCACTGGTAGGTAAAACAGACGGTAGCCCGGCGCGAGCCGACCCCGCTCACGAACACTTCAGGGTCTTCCAGCACGCTGCGCCGCGTGGCTGCCTTCAACTGGTCGAAGAACGCGCCCGCCGGCTGCACGCCCAGGAAGGGTGAGTGCACCATGCCCTGCGGGCTGAACAGCGACACGATGCCCCGCACGTCTCCCGCGGCCAGCAGGGCCAAGTATTTGTTGATGACGTCTATGTAGGCGAGTGCGTTCGAGCTGATGACCATGGCTTGGGGCGATCTGTTGGAGTGAATAGGGGGCCCATCGTAGGAGCGCAAGCGACCAAGCACCAACGAAAGTTTTTGGGGGCAGCCATGTGCGGCACGCATGGCTGCTATTGGGTAGTCCCACGGCGGGCCGCCACGATAAACTGGTCAGATGAACAACACCGCCTCTCACGCCTGAGCCATGCCGGCCTTGCCACCCCTGTATGCCTTGCAGGCATTTCTGGCTGCAGCTGATTGCGGCAGCTTCACAGGCGCGGCCACCCGGCTCAACCTGACACAGGGCGCAGTGAGCAGGCAAGTTCAGCTGCTGGAGGAATACTACGGCTGCCCACTCTTCGTGCGGCAGGCCCGCGGCTTGACGCTGACGGCCGAAGGTCAGGAGCTGATTGCGCCGGTGCGGCAAGCGATGCAGATGCTGTCTGAAGCCAGCGCGCGCGTGCGGCGCGGCAGCGATGTCCTCAGAATCCAGTTTCCGCCGACCATGGCTGTCAGGTGGTTCTTGCCGCGACTGCCGGCCTTGCAGGCCGAACTGCCCGGGCTGGAGATTCGCGTAGCCACCCACTGGACGGACGCACCCGACTTCAGCAACACCGATGCCGACGCCATCATTGCCCATGGCAAAGGCGGCTGGCCCCACCTGGTCGAGGTGCCGCTGATGCGCGAACGGCTCGTGCCCCTGTGCACGCCCCAGCTAGCCGCCAGCCTGCGCGAGCCGAGCGATCTCGCCAGCGAGACCCTGCTGCATGCCACAGCCAACCGGCACGAATGGCTGACATGGCTGCAAGGCGCTGGCGTGCCCGATCTGCAGGGCGCGCGTGAGCAGCTGTTTGATACGGTGGACATGTGCGTGCAAAGCGCAGAGCGTGGCCTAGGCGTTGCGATTGCAGACGCCGCCTTGTTTACCGACCTGATTGCCTCACAGAAAGTGGTGAAGCCCTTTGATATCGAGGTCGATAGCGGGAACGCGTATTTCCTCACTTATCCGCCTCAGCGGCGGGAGGAGCGGAGTATTCGGCTGTTTGAGGAATGGATGCAATCTGTGCTGCGGGGGTGAGGAGGCTTTCGCCCGGTCCTTCTGCCTCGGGATCCAGGCGGCCCCTGCCTGTGGTGCGGTTGGGAGCCGTCTGAAGAACACTGGTTCTTCGTGCACACACGTCGGCTGTTCGATTTCAAAGGCCAGCTCTCCGCGCTATTTCATCCACCCGCATGAAGCGTCGATCTTGGCGCAAATTCGGCAATATCTGCAGGATTGCGTTCAAGCATTGTCGCAGTGCCGGTGGAAGCCAAGATGACTGTTCGGAAAGAATGAGGTCTAGAAACTGCAGTGCACTTTCCGGAAACGAGGTGCAGAGGTCCGCTTCGTGTAGGCGGTGAATGACATAGTCAGGATGCTCAATCTTGCTAAGCCAATTTCCCAGCAGCTCGACCGCCGCAGGAAACTCACCACCAGCCGCGATGCAGAGTCTTGCGACTGATGAGCCATCGACGTTTTGGGCTCGATCCCGTGCCTTGGGCCAGACTTTGTCCCAAAAAGGGCTAACGCGGTTTCTCCAGTATTCTTCGCGCCGGTCGCCAGTGCCTTCGACTGCCTTGACCAGCGCCTCAGCCAAATCGCGCAGGCCCTCTGCCGACAATGAACGAACTGCACTGGCTAGCTCTGCGCTCTTGAACGTATCGCCGGGATCGAGTGCAGCGAGCGCCAGAAGCGATGCGTATTGGCTGCCGTGCTTCCCAAGTTGCTCATAGTGATTTGCCGTGTCTAGGAAGGCGGGTTTAAGGAACTGCATCATCGGCCGATACAGGCGCGGTGACCATAAATAACCTTCCCACGCCGAGCGCGCTTCAGTTGCAGACCGCCTCCAGTCAAACAGCGGGAGTAGATATCGCGCAGCCCAGTCCGGGTCCACTCTGAACAAAGTAATCGCGTTCGTCGCCAGCAATACTCTTCCATTTACGAAGCTGGCATTAGTTGTGTCACACAAGTCGGTAAATATAGATTTAAGCTCCTGCGGTAGCTGTTGACCGTCTTCGAGTTCATCGCGATACCACCAATCTAGAAGACCGTTTGTTACGTGGCCCACAGGATGATTGATGGCATGAAAGACTGGCTCATCGATCTTGTCGTCGACATCGAACTCAAGTTGAAGGACGCGTGTGACTAGCGTCACGAATTGATCAAGGTGGCCTTCAAACGTCTTCCCAATTGACTGCAGCCACCAACCCACCCCGTGGGCTGTCGCTTGGAGCAGCGATTCAGGCGCTATGGCCAAGAGCGGAGCCATGAAGTGCCACGAGGGCGTTCGTAGCTTTTCTTCTGACCACGCTTGGAGCGCATCTCTCCAACGTTCAACAGGCCAGGCTCCCTTACGTTTCACTAGTTGATACAGCGCATACGCGGTCGCTTGAAAGCTTTCTGAACATCGTTGTCTCCAGTCATCCTGCTCGTTTGGCGCTAGCTCGGGGTGCGCCAACAGGTAGTCAAGTACGCCTCGACGACTGCGCGGCACTGCCGTGAAGGTCCTCCACGGGTCTCGATTGCCTACCCAGCCGCTATCCATCCAGAACGGAAACTCCTCGCGCTCATCTCCCTCAAGATCCCAAACTGGATTCGCTTCGGATAGCGCACTCAGCCGGGAGCGCGCAAGTTCCCCCAAGACGGCGCCGGCAAGCGCCAGCTTTTTCAACCTTAGCCATATCTCCCGATTAGCTAGATGCATCCAATGATCGGCATCAATGTCGTCTCGGAACATCTCGCGCGGCGGTCCAATGAGAATGACCGCTTCCAACTTATCTAGCGACTCTCGGGCTAGCACTGGCGCTAAAGCAACGAGTAAACGCAGGGCTTCACGCTGAGTCTCCACTGACCATAACCACCAACTCTCATCATTGACGAGGAAGCGCAAAGCCATCGTCGGTGGAATGACATCAACGTGCGTACCCGTGAAGAATGACAATCTACGAAAAACAGGATAGGGCCCGTGCGCCCATGTTTCGGCCACAGCTCGAGCTTGCTCGGGCGCACGAGACGAAGTCGCAACCCAAGCATCACGAGCTAACTCTATTAGCGCAGTCCAATCATGAAAGTTCCTGTTCTGCGGATGCTTGGATATAGAGGGTTGGTGAGAATAGCTGTGATCTCGCCGCTCATCTGCATCGCCTAACTCCTGCATCAGATCCAGTGCGTCGTGCAGAAGCACATTAAAGTCCAGCAGCAAGTGAGGCAGAGCATCCAGCCAAGCCCGATCCTCACGGATGTCGCTCAATGCAGAATGCACGTGATCCGATGCCAGCTCCAACTCACAGTCAACGATATTCTTGACTTCGTCTGCAGCGTCGTTCGCTACTGTTTCGTCGGACCAGTGAAACGGTTCGCGCAACACAACACAGGGCGCTAAGGCGTCCTTTAACGCGAATCGCACGCTAGCAGTTAACCCATCCCGTTTAAATTGTTCTCTCCATCTGTAGAGATCGAAGCTATGCGTCCCGGCCTTTACGCGCCCATTCAGCAATAAACGCCATAGCGTGCGCATTGCGGCTCGGGGAATTGCTCTGGGAGAGGTGTTGCGAATACGCGCAAGTTCCTTCGCATCACTCGAGCGTTCAAGTTTGGCTAACTCGTTGAGGCGCCGCTCTACGAGCCATGTCAACTGGTGGTGCAACCTGTCGCCGCGTTTGATGAGCCACAGTAGCAGCTTCGGATCATCAAGGTGTCGCACTAGCCAGCAAGCGAGGTGATGCATTGGCGCATCCCATTCGCTGCCCCGGTTCCCGCTATCAGATAACGCCATCCACGGCGCCTTTGTGTAAGGTGCGGGGCGTCGAGTAAAACTGAACTCGAGTTTCTTGTCGGCATTAACCAATGCTGGAACACCAAAACGTCCCAAATCCTCATGGCGATAGATATCCTGACTCAGGGGTTCGAGCCAGTCAAGCGACGGTGCCGGGTCCAGTTCCGCAAATCGCTTGGCGGGCAAGCCATGCGGATCACTTAGCGCCCACAGCATGCGGCCGATAAAGTCATCCTGTTTCGTCGCCGCGAGGGGGCGCCCTATCGCACACTCCACAACAATTCTCTCTTTGCCGCGAACCCCGTCGCGATATGTCTGAGCCCAAGCGCGAAGCGTGCTGTGCAGATAGGAGTGGTCGTGGCCCCTTCGTTCACGATACAAAATTGGGGTGACATTCTTGGCATTCCACTCGTTGGCTCTGTCAATTTCCTTTCCGTTCGTATAGCTGCCAAACGCGAACATCTCTGGTGGCGACTCTCCCAGCAACCGGTCTGCCGCCAGCGCATCCATCATGTACCGCAGAACCGGATCATTAATGCTGTAACCGACAAAGCAAACCGTATAGCCGCGAAACAACTCACTTACGAAACGTGCTGCCCAGCGTTCCGTTAAGTACGCTAAACCGAAGTCCCCGCTAGAAATCACCAAGCGGTCCAACTCTGCCGACGTTGGCGCGGCTGATAACAGGCCATGCAGATAGACCAAGCCGTCCCACCTTGCTTTAGGCACCGGAAGCAATGGGGCTTGATAGGTTTGCAGCGAGAGCGACTGGGAGTCGATCAAGTGCTCAAAAAGACGGTCAAAGTTTGTTGTGATGAGCCGCGTCCGGCCAGTCCGGTTCTGGCTCAACGTTAGCAAGGCTTCATGCGTAGCGATGGCGTTGGGCGCTGCGAAATCTGGCTTGAGTACCGAAGCCATCGCACGGCGCACCATCTCCCGTCCTCCCATCACCCCTGCCTCTAACAGTCCAACAGCTGTGTCGAACTGACCCGCCTTTATGGCTGCTAACTGCACGGCATTAGGGATGACGGTGAGCTCCGCGTACAGCATGTCCACCAACCCGCCAAAGCCAGGGAGTCGCGCCGGGTAGGAAATTCCAGCGCCGCAAAAGAATACCACTCGCCCATCTTCATGCAACTGCAATAGACGTTCGGGAATATCAGGCCCGTAGCGTACGAATTTCATTCGTTGATCCCCGATTGGTGCCTGTTGTTAACTCGTTACTCGGTTTGCTTCACGGGCATCTAACCATGGGCAGCGGCCTCGATGCCTGGCTTGCTGGATTCAGCAGACTAATCACTACCGAGCCGTAAACCCAACCGGCAGTTGCGGCGGTCCCGCTCGATACATGTCCACGTAAATTGTGACGGTCTTGCTGCCTCCGTCAACCTGAATGTCATAGACATCCAGCAGCCCGCCACCTGAGGGGAGCCCGCTACCCGTCGGGATCGATTTGTCCTCGTATTCGCAGCAGGCGCCCCGGCGCTCGTATGTTATGGGTTCGCCTTTTGGTCCGCGCAACGAGTTGAGGTACATAAGATGAAGCCGGGTGCCGTAAGGGCCTGTTCTGATGGCGTTTGCGGCAGAGTAGCCGTAGCCAGGGTCGGTGGCGGTTTGCAACTTGATGACGCGCAGATAGGGCGCCGTTGAATCTGACCGGCCGTTGGGGATGCCTTTTCCTCCTACGCGGGTGACGGAAACAATCTTGGGCTCGGGGTTGCTTGCACCTGGGCCAGGCTGGGTGGTCTGGCACCCTGCGAGGTTTGCGGCGGTTAAGGCAAGGATGACCAGGTGTGAAGAGCGGGAAACCAGCGCGTTCATATAAGAGAGTCCTCGTTTTTTAGTTTGATATGGAAGAGAGGTCAGCGGGCGCAGTGACCTCCCTGTAATGCCGGCCCTCACCGGCACCCCACAGCATAAAGGCCACCCCGCATACGCCACCCGGCGTATTCCCCAATCCCCCTCCGGTCCCCAGAATCGGTTCATCGCTGTGTAAAAGCCCTGGTTTCCCCTGGTTTTGGCGCAGCGAAACGCGATTCACCTACCTATCTACCGGAGCGAGGATTCACATGCAACAACGTCGATTTACCCTCAAGGCGATGACCGCCGCAGTCGCACTGGCTGGCCTTGGCGCCATGCCGGCTTTTGCCCAGGACACCATCAAAGTTGGCATCTTGCACAGCCTGTCGGGCACCATGGCAATTTCTGAAACGACCCTGAAAGACACCGTGCTGATGGCGATCGAAGAGATCAATGCCAAGGGCGGCGTGATGGGCAAGAAGCTCGAGCCCGTGGTGGTTGACCCGGCTTCCAACTGGCCTCTGTTTGCTGAAAAAACCAAGCAGCTGCTCGGCCAGGACAAAGTTTCCGTCATCTTCGGCTGCTGGACGTCGGTTTCCCGCAAGTCGGTGCTGCCAGTGGTTGAAGAAATGAACGGCCTGCTGTTCTACCCCGTGCAGTACGAAGGCGAAGAACTCTCCAAGAACGTGTTCTACACGGGCGCGGCGCCTAACCAGCAGGCTATTCCTGCGGTCGACTATTTGATGAGCAAGGCCGGCGGCGGCGCCAAGCGCTGGGTTCTGCTGGGCACCGACTATGTGTACCCACGCACCACCAACAAGATCCTGCGCGCTTACCTGAAGAGCAAGGGCGTGGCTGACAAAGACATCGACGAGAAATACACCCCCTTCGGCCATAGCGATTACCAAACCATCGTGGCTGACGTGAAGAAGTTCTCGCAAGGCGGCAAGACGGCTGTGGTGTCCACCATCAACGGTGACTCCAACGTGCCTTTCTACAAAGAGCTGGGCAATGCCGGCCTGAAGGCCAAAGACGTGCCAGTGGTTGCCTTCTCCGTGGGTGAAGAAGAACTGCGCGGCGTGGACACGAAGCCGCTGGTCGGCCACCTGGCTGCCTGGAACTACTTCCAGTCGATCAAGAGCCCGGCCAACACCGAGTTCATCAAGAAGTGGTCTGCTTATGCCAAAGCCAAGAAGCTCCCTGGCTCTGACAAGCCTTTGACGAACGACCCGATGGAAGCCACCTACATCGGCATCAACATGTGGAAGCAGGCTGTTGAAAAGGCCAAGTCCACCGATACCGACAAGGTCATCGCCGCCATGGCCGGCCAGACCTTCAACGCGCCTTCCGGCATCGTCAGCAAGATGGATGAGAAAAATCATCACCTGCACAAGTCGGTCTTCATCGGCGAAATCAAGGCCGACGGCCAGTTCAATGTAGTGTGGAAGACGCCTGGTCCTGTGAAGGCCAAGCCATGGAGCCCATACATTGAAGGGAACGACAAGAAACCCGACGAGCCTGTCAAGAAGTAAGAAGCTACTGCGCGAACCGATCTGGGGCTCTGTGGTGCTCACCGTACTGGTGTACGGTTCCGCTCCTCGAACCCCACCTCGGTCCGCTCGCTACGCTTCTTCCAGTCTTGACACCTTTGTGGTGTCTTAGGTCCGGTTCTTGCTCTTGCATGGAGAAGACCGGTGCCCCTCAGGAAGTTGCAGTCTGGGCGCAACACGGTTGCGTGCTGTGCCCAACCTACAGGTTCTTTCCCCTATGCTCCGTTACCCACTTCTCCGCCTACTCTTTCTTGCTACGCTTTTGATAGCTGCTCGCGCCCATGCCTTAAGCCCTGAGGAGGTAAAAGGCATGTCAATTGGCGAGACGGAGGCACGTGTCGAGGCCCTGGGCAAGGCCGCCGCCAAGGCTGACGAAAAGACGGCTGCGTTCATTCAGGCGCTGTCTGACGATGCGGTGAAAACCAAGGGTGACAAAGTCTTTGTTGTGAAAGACGACAAGGCCTTTGACCCGATCACTGGCGCTGAGGTGCCGTTGCCGGCTGATGCCGAAGACGTGATCAATCCCAACCTGATGCGCAGCGAGATCGACAACGCGCTGGCTGCGTTGAAGCTGTTTTCCAAAGACGAGAAGCAGCGGCGCGATGCGATCAAGACGCTGGGCGGCGACAACGACGAAGCGCGCCTGCCGCTGATTGAAAAAGCCTACGCGGCTGAAACCGTGCCTGAGCTGAAGAACCAGCTCGAGCTGATGCGCGCCGCCATCATGCTGGGCAGCACCGACAAGGCCAAGCGCCTGGAAGCCGCCGCGCAGCTGGCCGGCAGCAAGAACCCCAATACCAAGACGGTGCTGATAGAGCGCCTGGGCACCGAGGCGGACGCCGACGTGAAGGTGGCCCTGCAGGCCGCGCTGGCCAAAGTTGAGGCCTCACTGGAGTGGGGCAACAAGCTGGGCGCCATTTTCAGCGGCATCAGCCTGGGCAGCATTTTGCTGCTGGTGGCGCTGGGGTTGGCCATCACTTACGGGCTGATGGGCGTCATCAACATGGCGCACGGCGAGCTGATGATGATTGGCGCCTACGCCACCTACGTGGTGCAAGGCGTGTTCCAGAAATACTTCCCCGGCGCATTTGACTGGTATCTGCTGGCTGCGGTGCCGGTGGCCTTCATGGCTTCGGCGCTGATGGGCGCGGCGCTGGAGCGCAGCGTGATCCGCTTCCTCTATGGCCGGCCACTGGAGACATTGCTGGCCACCTGGGGTATCAGCCTGATGCTGCAGCAGCTGGTGCGCTCGATTTTTGGCGCGCAAAACGTGGGTGTTGAAAACCCGGTGTGGATGAGCGGCGGCGTGCAGGTGCTGGGCAACCTTTCACTGCCTTACAACCGGCTGGTCATCATTGTGTTTGCCGTGGCGGTGCTGCTGGGCGTGGCCTGGCTGATCAGCCGCACGCGGCTGGGCCTGTTTGTGCGCGGCGTCACGCAAAACCGGCCGATTGCCTCTTGCATGGGGGTGAACACTGCCCGTGTTGACACGTATGCCTTCGCGCTGGGTTCGGGCATTGCCGGCCTGGCCGGTTGCGCGCTGAGCCAGGTGGGCAACGTGGGGCCGGATCTGGGCCAGGGCTACATCGTGGATTCGTTCATGGTGGTGGTGCTGGGCGGCGTGGGCCAGCTGGCGGGCACGGTGTATGCCGCGATGGGCCTGGGCATCCTCAACAAATTCCTGGAAGGCTGGACGGGCGCCGTGCTGGCCAAGATTGCTGTGCTGGTGTTCATCATCATCTTCATCCAGAAGCGGCCGCAGGGCATCTTCGCGATGAAGGGCCGCAGTGCGGAAGTATGAGTACGCCCCCGAAGCGCCTGCGGCACCTCCCCCTCAAGGGGGCGCAGCCAGTGGCCCGGCAAAGCCGGTTCCACGGCTACCCTCGAATTGGCAAAACGTCATGAATACCGAGTCTGTGTTTAAACCTATGCCTGTCATCCTTCCGGCCAAAGGCCCGCTGCTCACGCGCGGTGGCTGGAGCGCCTTCATGATGGCGCTGATCGCCGTCTGCGCCATTGCACCCATGCTCAACCTGTGGGTGCCCGAAGGCAGCATGTTCCACATGAGCACCTACGCCGTGGCGCTGTTGGGCAAGATCATGTGCTACGCCATCTGCGCGCTGGCCATGGACTTGATCTGGGGCTACACCGGCATCCTCTCTCTGGGGCACGGCGTGTTCTTTGCGCTGGGCGGCTACGCCATGGGCATGTACCTCATGCGCCAGATTGGCCGTGACGGCAATTACAAAAGCGACCTGCCTGACTTCATGGTGTTCCTTGACTGGAAGACACTGCCCTGGCACTGGACCTTCAGCGACAGCTTTGCCGCCACCCTGTTTTTGATTGTGGCGGTGCCGGGCATCATTGCGTTTGTGTTTGGCTTCTTTGCGTTTCGCTCGCGCATCAAGGGCGTTTACTTTTCCATCATCACCCAGGCCATGACGTTTGCGGCCATGCTGCTGTTCTTTCGCAATGAAACCGGTTTTGGCGGCAACAACGGCTTTACCGACTTCAAGCGCATTCTCAACATCCCGATAGCCACGCCGTCGATGCGCATGACGCTGTTCATCATGACGGGCCTCACGCTGCTGGGCTTCTTTTTGTTTGCCAAATGGCTAGTGGGCAGCAAGTTTGGCCGCGTGCTGCAGGCTATTCGCGATGCTGAAACGCGTGTGATGTTCTCGGGCTACAGCCCGCTGGGCTACAAGCTCACCATCTGGGTGATTTCGGCCATCATGTGCGGTGTGGCCGGTGCGCTGTATGTGCCGCAGGTCGGCATCATCAACCCGAGCGAAATGAGCCCGGCCAACTCAATTGAAATTGCCATCTGGGCCGCAGTGGGAGGACGCGCCAGCCTGATCGGGCCGATTGTGGGCGCCTTCATCGTCAATGGCGCCAAGAGCTGGCTGACGGTGGCGTATCCCGAATTCTGGCTGTACTTTCTGGGGGCACTTTTCATCAGCGTCACGCTGTTCCTGCCCGATGGTGTGGTGGGCCTGGTCAAGAAGCTACGCAAAGGCGGTGCGAAATGACCCCCGACCTTCTTGAACAGGGCGCGCGCCGCATTGAAGAACGCCTGGCTGCACTCGAAGCTGGAAAGATCAACACCGAGTCCGGTGGCCGCAGCGCCAGTGGCCGCCGCATTGCCCACGCCAGCGGTGAGGTAGACGTTACCCACGGCCGTATCCTGTACCTGGAAGATGTGAGCGTCAGCTTCGACGGCTTCAAGGCCATCAACAAGCTGAGCCTGGACATTGCGCCTGGCGAGCTGCGCTGCATCATCGGCCCCAATGGCGCCGGCAAGACCACCATGATGGACATCATCACCGGCAAGACCCGGCCCGATGAAGGCACGGTATTTTTTGGCAGCACGATAGACCTGCTGCGCCACAAGGAAGCCGAGATCGCCCAGCTGGGAATAGGCCGCAAGTTCCAGAAGCCCACGGTGTTTGAGCAGCTCACGGTGTTTGAAAACCTGGAGCTCGCGCTGAAGACCAACAAGGGCGTGAAGCACTCGATGTTCTTCAAGCTTGACTCGGCACAAAGCGACCGCCTGGCCGAGATTCTGGTGACGATTCATCTGGCCGACAGCGTGGGCCGCATGGCGGGCAACCTGAGCCATGGGCAAAAGCAGTGGCTGGAGATTGGCATGCTGCTGATGCAAGACCCGAAGCTGCTGTTGCTTGATGAGCCCGTGGCGGGCATGACCGATGAAGAAACGGCGCGTACGGCGGAGCTGTTTTTAACGCTCAAGGGCAAGCATTCGCTGATGGTGGTGGAGCACGACATGAGCTTTATCAAGACGATTTCGGAGATCGTGACTGTGCTGTGTGATGGCTCTGTGTTGGCGCAGGGGACGCTGGACCAGGTGCAGGCGGATGAGCGGGTTATTGAGGTGTATCTTGGCAGATAAAGACGCCCCCCGATGCGGCTTTGCCGCCTCCCCCCACTGGGGGGCGACCTCTGTGGCCCGGCGAAGCCGGTTCCACGCGGTCACTGGCTTGGGAGTACCGTGCGCATGCTAACTGTAAAAAACATCAACCAATACTACGGCGGCTCCCACATCCTGCGGGACGTGAGCCTGGACGCTCACCTGGGCAAGGTTACGGTGCTGCTGGGCCGCAACGGCGTGGGCAAGACCACGCTGCTCAAATCACTGATGGGCCTGATCCCCATCAAGACCGGCACGATTGAATTCGACGGCAAACCTGTCCAGGGCAACACGCCGTATGAGCGCGCCCGTGCAGGTATGGGCTTTGTGCCGCAAGGCCGCGAGATTTTCGCGCGCCTGACGGTGGAAGAAAACCTGCGCATGGGCCTGGCCTACAAAAGCGCCAGCACGCCGATTCCTGCCGAGCTGTATGAGCTGTTTCCGGTGCTCAAGCAGATGCTGAACCGGCGCGGCGGTGACTTGTCGGGCGGGCAGCAACAACAGCTGGCCATTGCGCGTGCTCTGGCGGCCAAACCCAAGTTGCTGATTCTTGACGAGCCAACCGAAGGTATTCAGCCCAGCATCATCAAGGACATCGGCCGCGTGATCCGCATGCTGGCCGACCGCGGTGACATGGCCATTTTGCTGGTGGAGCAGTACTACGACTTCGCGCAGGAACTGGCCGACGACTACCTGGTGATGGAGCGCGGTGAATTCATTGCGCGTGGGCAGGGCAAGGACATGGAAACCAACGGCGTACGGCAGCTGGTGGCGATTTAAGCGGGCTTCCTGCCGCCCCTTTGCGTCAAGCCCGGTGTGCCCGGGCTTTTTTGTGCCTGCAGGCATGCCGATATTCGTATCAGTTCCGCGAACGTAGAATCGCAGCGGTCGCCGAAACAAACCGGCTAAAAACAATCAAAAAAAGGTAGATGCCGATGGCGTTGCTTGCGTTGGACAACTGGCTGATCCAGACGAAATCTCACGCGGGCCTGTCGGGCTTTCGCCGCTTTCTGGTGGAGTTTGGCTGTTTCGGCCTCAAGGAAGCCAGGGCCTGCCTCTTTGCGGGCTTGTTCTTTGCGGCGGTGTTTTTGGTGCCGCGGGCCGGTGTGGCCGGTGTTCCGCGCTACGACCTGCTGCTTTTGATTGCGCTGCTGATTCAAGGCTGGATGGTGCTGGCCAAGCTGGAAACCCTGGATGAGCTGAAAGCCATCTGCCTCTTTCACGTGGTGGGGTTTGCGCTGGAGGTCTTCAAGACCTCCGGGTCCATCCAGTCCTGGAGCTACCCGGACTTTGCCTATACCAAGGTGTTTGGCGTGCCGCTGTTTTCCGGCTTCATGTATGCGGCGGTGGGCAGCTACATCATCCAGGCATGGCGACTGTTTGACCTGCGCATCCGGCATCACCCGCCTTACTGGATGGGTGTGGTGATTGCGGTGCTGATTTACGGTAACTTTTTCACGCACCACTTTTTGGGCGACTACCGCTGGTATATCGCCGCCTGCCTGGGCGGCTTGTACGCCAGGTCCACGGTGATCTTCCGGCCCTATGACCGGGACCGGAGCATGCCCTTGCTGCTGAGCTTTTTGCTGATCGGGTTTTTTATCTGGGTGGCGGAAAACATCAGCACGTTCTTCAGCCTCTGGCATTACCCCAACCAGCTGGGCGCCTGGTCCCTTGTCCATGTGGGCAAATGGAGTTCCTGGTCGCTGCTGGTGGTCATGACCTTCACCATCGTGGCCAACCTGAAGCATGTGAAGGCGCGCATCCATGTCCCCGACTGAGACGGGCGCTTCCCGCGTGAAGCTGCGCTTTGACCGCGAAGCAGCACTCTGGGCAATCCTTGTCTTCATCATTGAAGTGCTGATCGCAACCGTGTGGTCGCACCACCTCTGGGTGCGCGGTTTTGTCGGCGACGTGCTGGCAGTGGTGTGGGTGTACCTTCTGCTCAAGACCGTGATCAAGGCCAACACCCGCGGCCTGGCGCTGGTGGCATTTGCGGTGGGTTGCTTCGTGGAGCTGGCCCAGTATGTGGCCAGCGTCAATGGCTGGCACGTGCAGAACCGGGTGCTGAAGATTCTGCTGGGTTCGGTAGCCGACTGGATGGACGTGCTGGCCTATGCCTGCGGATTCCTGCTGGTTTTGGCGCTGGAGTTCGTGCTGGCCCGCTGGAAGGCCGCCAGAAGGCCAATTACTCCGATTACGCCGGTTACTTCGAGCGAAAGATGATCTCTTTCATGCGCTGAAGCCGGGGTGCCGTCATCGGCACCGTCAGCATGGTGCTGGCAATGGCCATCAACAGCAGGGCGGTGAAGGTCTCGTTGGTGATGATTTTCTTGCTCAGCAGGATGTTGACAAAGATGATCATGATCAGGCCCTTGGTCTGCAGCAGCCAGCCGATGATGGAGCCTTCACCGGGCGCCCACTTCAGCACTTTGCCTGCGATGTAAGTGCCCATCAATTTGCCGCCGACTGAAGCCACCAGCAGTACCGCCGCGGCGATAAAAACGGCCTCTCCGCCGACGGACCAGTTGGTGCGCAGCCCCGCGCTCAGGAAGAACACCGGCATCATCACCAGCAGCACATGATGGCGCAGCAGGTCCATGTGTTCCTGGTCGAACCACTCGCCGTCGATGACGGCGCCGGCCAGGAAAGCGCCGATCATGTAGTCCAGCCCGGCCCATTCCGCACCGAAGGCGCAGACGATCAGCCAGATCAACCCGACGTACCAGCGGTCACGCTCGGGCAACCACACCATGAGCTTGCGGAAGGCGTAGCTCACAACGCCGAACGCCACGAGAAAACCGACCTGGGTGCCCACCCGTTTCCAGTCCATCAGGATCAGCGCCAGCACGCCCCAGATCGCGATGTCGTCGAGGCTGGCGTAACGGATCAGGCGCTGGCCAACCGGCTGGCGCAGGATGGCGAGCTTGTCCATCAGCAGGATCAGCACGGGCAGCGCCGTGACGGCGCAGGCCATGCCGACGCCCACCACAAACTGCCAGGGCATGCCTTGCGCGCCCAGCCATCCTGGGTACATCAGCATGCCTGCGGCCACGACGCAGCCCAACACCAGCGGTGTGCTTAGCGCCAGGCCGGCGGTGATGCCGCTTTCGCGCCGGTGTTCCCAGGTTTTTTTGAGGTCCAGCTCGATGCCGGCGATCCAGACAAAGACCATGACGGCCCACCAGGCAATGCCGTTGAGCGACTGCACCACCGGCGCGCTGAAGACAAAGGCGTAGTAGTCGGGGTAGACCTTGCCCAGGATGCCCGGGCCCAGCAAAATGCCGGCGATCATCTGCACCACCACCAGCGGCGCGTAGTAGTCGGTCCTGAGAACCCGCCAGATCAGGTAGGGCACCGCGAAGATGAGCGCCATGGCGATCAAATAGGTTTCTGTGGTGGTCATTGCGGAGTCCATGGTTCCCTTTGTTTTTATGCCTTCCGGCTCCGTGCCGGCGGCCAAGCCCCGCATGGTAGACCATGGGCGGTGGCACCGGTTGTAAGCCGCCTGCCTGTCGGTTACCATGGCGTCGGCTGGCCCCATTGCCAGCCACGTCGCTCGGACGGTTCCGGGCGCTTACGTGAAAGTTTCTTATGTCCGCCTCTTCTTCAGGCAAGCGCCGCTTTGCGCGCATTGACCGGCTTCCCCCCTACGTCTTCAACATCACGGCCGAGCTGAGAATCGCGGCGCGCCGGCGCGGCGAAGACATCATCGACATGAGCATGGGCAACCCCGATGGGGCCACGCCCGCGCACATCGTGGCCAAGCTCACCGAGGTCGCGCAGCGGCCCGACACGCACGGCTATTCGGCCAGCAAGGGCATTCCGCGGCTGCGGCGCGCCATTGCGCATTGGTACCAGAGCCGCTACCAGGTGGCGATTGACCCTGACACCGAGGCCATCGTCACCATTGGCTCCAAGGAAGGCCTGGCCCACCTGATGCTGGCCACGCTGGACCGCGGCGACACCGTGCTGGTGCCGGACCCAAGTTACCCCATTCACATTTACGGCGCGGTGATCGCCGGGGCCGACATTCGCTCGGTACCGCTGACACCGGACACGGATTTTTTCGCCGAGCTGGAAAAAGCCATTCGCGGCAGCTACCCCAAGCCCAAGATGATGGTGCTGGGGTTTCCTTCCAACCCCACCGCGCAGTGCGTGGAGCTGGAGTTTTTCGAGAAGGTGATTGCACTGGCGCGCAAGCACGACATTTTTGTGGTGCACGACCTGGCCTATGCAGACATCGTGTTCGACGGCTGGAAGGCGCCGTCCATCATGCAGGTGCCGGGCGCCAAAGATATTGCGGTGGAGTTCTTCACGCTCTCTAAAAGCTACAACATGGCCGGGTGGCGAGTCGGCTTCATGGTGGGCAACCCCGACCTGGTGGCCGCACTGGCGCGCATCAAGAGTTACCACGACTACGGCACCTTCACTCCGCTGCAGGTGGCTGCGATTGCCGCGCTGGAAGGCGACCAGCAATGCGTGAAAGACATCGCCGCGCAGTACCAAGCCAGGCGCGACGTGCTCTACAAAGGCTTGGTCGAGGCGGGCTGGGCCGTGGACTGTCCCAAGGCCTCGATGTACATCTGGGCGCGCATTCCGGAGGCTTACCGCAAGCTGGGCTCGCTGGAGTTTGCCAAGCAGCTGCTGGAGAAGGCCAAGGTGTGCGTGTCACCCGGCATCGGCTTTGGCGACCACGGGGACGACCATGTGCGCTTTGCCCTGATCGAGAACGAAGCCCGCATCCGGCAGGCGGTGCGCGGCATCAAGGCCATGTTCAAGGCGGATGGCGTGCTGAAATCTGTACAGGCCGATAAGCAGGAAGGCTAAAAAAAATGGGCCGCAAGCGGCCCACTTTTACATGACTCAAGACCGGCACCAAGGTGTCGGCTCTGTTTTCTTCAACTGCTGGCGTTGGGTGTGTCTTTTTTTGCGATACCGGCTGTGGCTGCCAGCAGTTTTTTCTCCAGTTCGGCACGCTCCGCAATCTCCCGTTCCAGCAGGTCGTTGACGTGTGCCAGCTCTTCCGCGGAGCTCTGGATTTGGTCTTCCAGTTCCGCGGTTTTTACCAGCGCCATCGCAACGTCGCCTGTTTTGACCGCGGGTGGAATTTCTTTTTCGAGGACCTTGTTGATCAGCAGCAGTTCTTGTGCCGATCTTTCCACCGTGTCCTGCACGGCATCGTTTTTTTCGAGCGCGCGCGCCAGTTGTGGCTTCTCGGGCGAGGTGTTCGAGGGTTTTTGCATGGATGCTTTCGTGGCGGGTGATGGCCGGGGGGACAAGGGGTCGGCGTCCCGCAGTGGACGCGCGACGATACTCCCCATCATGCACCCGAAAGGCATTGCCGGGGTGGACTTTACGGGGGGATTACCTGCGTTGGCGGCGCATGAAAGATTCGTCGCCTGGAGAAACCGGTGATATGGAAAACTTGCCCACAAAACGCGCACAAAAAAGAAGTGGGCCGCAAGCGGCCCACCTTTGCTTCTGCTCCATCCGGTGAATTCATCAAACCCCGGCGGAGCGAGTGGCAACTGGTTATTGCGGCGGTGAGGCGACTGGCGCCGGGATCACCACAATGTCTGTCGAGGTCTGCGGCTGCACGCGCACGTTGGTGGCGCCTGAGGGCACCACAACGGTTTCAACTTCGCGCACCACACCGCCGCCGGCGACGCTGCCTTCAGCCTTGCCGTAGCCCACGATACGGGCCTGGCAGGCGACCTGGTCTTCGCCCTTGAAGACATCGCAGCGCTTCAATGCATTGGCGGCGAACTGTCCATTGGCGTTGTCGACCTTGCCGGCGCGTTTGGCGGCATTGGCGTTCTTCACTTCAGTGATACAGGTTGCCCGGTCTTGCTGGGTCTTGCCGTTGTTACAGGCGGCCATTTCGCTCCTGGCGTCACCCGTGGCGTCGATCCCGGTGGTGCCGGAAGCAATCTGGGCAGCAGCACCCAGGGAAAGCAGGGCGGCTGCGCCGAAACAGGCTGTCATGCGCGCAAGGCGGAAATTCAGGGATGAGGTCATGGTCAAACTCCTTGTTCGAAACTCGATGGATATCGATAAATGGAGTCTGGGCCGCTACCTGAAACGGCCATGAAAGGAAAAGGTCCGGGTAAGCCGTGCCCTAAGCCCATTCGCCTGTAGGACAGGTCTTTCAGCCGTTTTTGACGGGTCGGGGCTTGCGCGGGTAACGGCTAACTAAAGACTACAAAATCCGTAGAGCTGCGGGGCAGGCGTAGCGAATTTTCTGAAGATGTTTTTTTGTACAGCCTGCGTGAGCAGCTGCTGGACTACATCGACCAGATGCGCGGGGTGGAGGGTGCCAGCTGCCAGAGCTGTGTGCGCCAGGCTTGCCAGACCTGCTTGAGCAAGGCCATGGCAGGTTCAACCACCGGCGACAGCACACGGATGACGACGACCTGCCCGTCGGGGCTGGTCGCGCCGGCGCTGGCACTCAGCGCATGGGCCTGCATCACCTCACGTGCGCAGTCCAGCGCCAGCTGGCGGCGATGGCGCTCCAGCTTGCTGCCGGCGACAAAAAAGAGTGATGCGAGGCAGCGGTTGCCGGCCATGCCGAGCGGGCTGTTCATCAGCAAGGTGTCCGTGGCGTCCATGCGTGCGCGCTCGAGCCAGACGCCGGGCACTTCGATGTGCTGGCGAAAGCTGCCGCTCTCGAACGGCTGGCTGGCGGCGGGGAGGCCCAGGGCGGTGACGTCCCAGCCGATCAGTTCGGCGCCGGGCGCCAGCGTCATGGTCAGGCGGTTTTCGGCAAGGCAGCCGTTGTAGCAAATGGCTTCCAGCGGCAGCCATTCCATGCGGGCGCCGGCCTGCAGGTCGAGGCGGGTGCGCTGCAGGGCGGGTTCGCCGGCGGAGCGGTAAAAGCGCGTGGCGCCGGGCGTGGTGATGAGGCCGTGTGTGCCGGGTGCTGCGCTGAAGGCCAGGTCCAGCGTGTCGCCGCCGACCAGGCCGCCGGGCGGGTGCACGATGACGTTGTGGCAAATCGCGTCGCCTTCGGGGTAAAGACTTTGCAGGATGCGCAGGGGGCCGCTATGGCGAAAGTGGGCAAGGGTCTTGCCGGCCTGGTGGGTGTAGTCGAGAGCGAGGGTCGCGTTCCAGGTCATGGGGCAAGTTTAACGCGGGCAGGCAGCCTGGCTTTGCTATGAATTCAGGAGCTGCTCGCGCAGGTTCTGTATGCGCCGTAGCCTCTTTTTGCTTAAATTTTTGGCTCGGGAAGCGATTTTTTTGCGTTTATCAGGCTTCTCGGAGGCTTGGAAGGCTTCGGAGTCGGCGAAAGGCCGCAGGGTGATGCCCCTGGCGCCTTTCGCTCCTCTTTTGCCGCCTGCAGGCCTGGGGAATCAGCTCGTGATTTTCTCTTTGGCTTCCTTCACCCGCGCGGCCAGGTGGTCCAGCGCTTCCTGCACCTGGTCGACCAGGATCAGGCAGAGGTCACCGGGTGACAGGCGCGAAAGCGCGGTGTCGATGGCCAGAAACTCGCCGCGGATTTCGTCTATCTGCTTGGTGCGGCGGGCTTTGTCGAGGCCTTCGCGCAGCAGACCCATGACTTCACCGTCGGCGCGGCCGCGCTGGGCGGCGTCCTGGTAGAGGATGACGTCGTCGAACGCGCTGCCCAGGATGATGGTCTGGTCGCGGATGTCGCTGTCGCGGCGGTCGCCGGCGCCGCTGATCACCACGCTGCGGCGCTGGCCTGGCGTGGCCGGCATGGCGTCAACAGCGGCCACCAGCGCGCGCATGGCGTCGGGGTTGTGGCCGTAGTCGGCGATCACGGTGGCGCCTTTGTAGTCCATGACGTTGAAGCGTCCGGGCGCGTTGTGCGCATCGGTCACAAAGCTGGAGAGGCCGCGCTTGATGGTGTCCCAGTTCAGGCCGGCGCCCCAGGCGGCGGCGACTGCGGCCATGACGTTCTCGACCTGGAAACTGATGGTGCCGCCCCGTGTGACGGGCACCCCCTGCAGTGCGATGCGCTCGACCCAGGCGCCTTCGGCGGCCACGAGCATGGGGCCGTCGACGTACACGGTGCGCTTGCCTTGTGCGCGGTGCGTGGCCATCAGCGGGTGGTGCCGGTCGGCGGCGAAAAAGATCACCTTGCCGGGGCAGGTGGCGGCCATGTCGGCGACGATGGGGTCGGCGGCATTGAGCACTGCGTAGCCGGTGGTCGAGACGTTCTGCACGATCACGCGCTTGAGCACGGCCAGGTCTTCCACCGTGGTGATGTAGTTCAGGCCCAGGTGGTCGCCGCTGCCGATGTTGGTGACAACGGCGACTTCGCAGCGGTCAAAGCCCAGGCCTTCGCGCAGCACGCCGCCGCGGGCGATTTCGAACACGGCCGCGTCGACGTCAGGGTGCATCAGCACGTTGCGCGCACTCTTGGGGCCGCTGCAGTCGCCGCTGTCGGTTTGCCGGCCGTTGATGTAGACGCCGTCGGTATTCGTCATGCCGGTGCGCAGACCGTCGGCGGCCAGCAGGTGGGCAATCAGGCGTGTGGTGGTGGTCTTGCCGTTGGTGCCCGTGACGGCAATCACCGGGATGCGGCCGTTATTGACGTCATTTCCACCGGGGGCAAACAACTCGTCGATCATGGCGACGCCCACGGCGCGGCCCTTGCCGTACGAGGGCGACAGGTGCATGCGCAGGCCGGGCGCGGCGTTGACTTCAACGACGCCGCCGTTTTGTGTTTCCAGCGGGCGCAGCATGCTTTCGCACACCACATCGACCCCGCAGATGTGCAGGCCGACCATTTGTGCGGCCGCCACGGCGCGGGCGGCTACTGCGGGGTGTACGTCATCGGTCACGTCGGTGGCGGTGCCGCCGGTGCTGAGGTTGGCGTTGTTGCGCAGGATGACGCGCCGGCCTTTGGCGGGAATGGATTCGGGCGTGAGTTCCTGTGCTTCCAGGCGAGCCACGGCGATATCGTCGAAGCGGATCTTGGTGAGCGAGGTGGCATGGCCTTCGCCGCGTTTGGGGTCCTGGTTGACGATGTCGACCAGCTCACGCACCGTGTGCAGGCCGTCGCCCACCACCTGCGGCGGCTCACGGCGCGAGGCGGCCACCAGCTTGTTGCCCACCACCAGCAGGCGGAAGTCACTGCCGGGAAGGAATTTTTCGACCATGACTTCGCCGTATTCGGCGGCTGCTTTCCAGGCGGTGTCCAGGTGTTCGCGCGTGCTGATGTTGACAGTGACGCCCTTGCCCTGGTTGCCGTCCAGCGGTTTCACGACTACCGGCAAACCCACTTCCAGGGCCGCGGCCCAGGCATCGTCCGTATCGGTGACCGGGCGGCCCAGCGGCACGGGCACGCCGGCCGCGCGCAGCAGTTTTTTGGTGAGGTCCTTGTCTTGCGCGATGGATTCGGCCACGGCGCTGGTGGCGTCGATTTCCGCGGCCTGGATGCGCCGCTGTTTGGAGCCCCAGCCGAACTGCACCATGCTGCCTTTGGTCAGGCGCCGGTAGGGAATGCCGCGTGCCACGGCGGCGTCGACAATCGCGCCGGTGCTGGGGCCGAGGCGTTCGTCTTCGTCGAGTTCGCGCAGTTGGGCAATCGCGGCGTCGAGGTCAAACGCGGTGTCGCGCAGGGCGGCGTGGATCAATGCTTGCGCCAGCTCGAAGGCCAGCCGGCCGACGGTTTCTTCGCTGTACTCGACCACGACCTGGTAGGTGCCCGCTTCAACAGTAGAGGCGGTATGGCTGAAGGTGAGGGGGCAACCGGCAGCCGTCTGCAGCGCCAGCGCGGCGGCTTCAAGCACATGGGCCAGTGAGACGGGGCCTGCGTGGCCGGTCTGCCGGAAGGCGCCCATCTCGGGGAACAGCGAGCGCACGCGCGGCTCAAAGCCTGGCAGGCCCGTGATATTGCACTCCACCGCAGTGCAGGCAACGATGGCTTCGAGCGCTGTGTGGCGGCTCCAGAGGTTGGGCCCGCGCAGGGCCCGGATACGGGACACTTCCATTACTCGGCACTCCCGGCGGTTTTAGGGGTGGTTTCAAAGGCTTCCATGCCGGCGCCTATCAAATTGAGGGGGATGCCCAGCGCCCAGGCGGCGCCCACGGCGGCCAGCAGTCCACCCTCGGACAACCCGCGGCGTTCGCGCCAGGCGGCAAGCTTGCCGAGGCCCGGCAAAAAAGCCTCACTGGCACCGGTGGCCAGCACGACCTGGTCCTGGCGCAGGTAAAGCGCGCGGCCGCCCTTGGCGCAATGCGCCGCAATGGCCTCGGCCTTGGGGTCGGTGCTGTAGAAAATGACTTCGCCGTCGCAAAGCTCCTGCATTTCGGCGATGCGGGGATCTGCGGCATTGAGCACGGCGGCGCCGCCGGGCAGCACCACATCGACCTGCGAGCGCATGACCTTGTACATCTGGTCGGCTTCGGTGATGTCGAATTCAGCCAGGCCTTCGGCGCCGCCCAGGTCGGTAACGACACCCACCTGGCATTTGTCATAGGGCAGGCCGGTGCGCAGGATGGTGTCGGCGCCGTTTTCAAACACGGCTGCCTGCACGGCGCGGTTGATCAGCAGGCGCTGGCCGGCTTCCCAGTTGGCGCAGTTGGATGCGTCCACACAGCGTTGGTCCAGGAACAACCCACCCTGGCAGGCCAGGCCGGTGTGCCGGCCCGACAGGTGCAGCAGCCAGGCCACCAGACGCGCCACGCGCTGGTTGTCGCTGGAGCCGGCAATGCCGACGATGGGAATGCGGCCGTCAGGGCTGTCGGAGTCGGTGGCGGGGAAAAGGTGGTCGCAGATGGCACGGCCCACCGGGCGCGGCGCGCCTTCGGCCGGCTTGAGGTGCATGAGGAGGCCTGGGCCGGCGTTCACTTCAACGATGGCGCCGCCTTGCTCGTGCAGCGGGCGCGAGATGTCTTGCGCCACCACATCGACCCCGGCGATGTCCAGGCCCACCACGCGAGCGGCCAGCGACACGATGTGGTCAACGTCAGGGTGAACCTGGTCGGTGCAGTCGATGGCCACATTGCCGTTGCGCTGGATCAGCACCTCGCGGCCCACGGCCGGTATGGCTTCGGGGCTCAGCCCCTGGCGCTGCAGATCAAGAATGATGGCGCCGTCACTCGCCGTGTTGATACGGCCCAGCGGGAAGTCTTCACCGACGCCGCGGCGCGGGTCGGTGTTGAGCTGTGCGTCTACCAACTGTGAGACGGTCGAGCTGCCGTCGCCGGTGACCCAGGCCGCCTCGCCGCGCGCGGCGGCGACCACACGGCCGCCTACCACCAGCAGGCGGTGTTCGTTGCCGCGCACAAAACGCTCGACCATGACTTCGCTGCCATGGCGCGCCGCAACTTCGAATGCGCCTTCGACTTCGGCCTGTGTTTTGAGGTCCAGCGACACGCCACGGCCGTGGTTGCCGTCGGACGGCTTGACGACCACCGGCAGGCCGATGTCTTCGGCCGCTTCCCAGGCTTCTTCGGCTGTGGCGACGATCTGGCCTTCAGGCACCGGCACGCCGCAGGTGGCCAGCAGGCTTTTGGTGAGGTCCTTGTCGTGGGCGATGCCTTCGGCGATGGCGCTGGTGAGGTCGGTTTCGGCCGTCCAGATGCGGCGCTGGCTGGCGCCGTAACCCAGTTGCACCAGGTTGCCGTCGTTCAGCCGGATATGCGGAATGCGGCGGTCGGTGGCGGCCGCCACGATGGAGGCCGTGCTGGGGCCGAGATAGCAGTCGTCCACCTTGGTCCGGATTTTCTCGACGGCGGACTGCACGCCGGCCTGGCCGTAGTCTGTGCCGTTGATGGCGGCCATCAGCAGTCGGTGGCCTTCAGCCAGCGCGGTGCGGGCGACCTGCTCGTCGCGGGCACGGAACACCATGCGGTAAACGCCGCGCTGGGAGGTGCTGCGCGTCTGGCCGAAGCCGGTCGGCATGTCGGAAAGGTTCAGCAGCTCGATGACCACATGCTCCAGCACATGGCCGGACCAGGTGCCTTCCAGCAGGCGCTGGATGAAGCCACCGCGCTCGCCCACGCCGCAATGGTGTTCGACGAGGGCCGGCAACAGGGCGACCAGGCGGTCATTGAAGCCCGGCAACAGGTTGGAGGGGAAGTCTTCGAGGCTGCCGAGGTCCAGCCAGACTTCCAGCACGGGCCGATAGGTCCAGATGTTGGGGCCGCGCAGGTAGTTGATGCGCAGCAGCTTGATGTCGTCCTGTGGGCTCATTTTTCGCAAAATTGTCGGCAGGGCTGGGCCTTGGCACCCCGGGGAGCAAGGCTCGGCCCTGGCCGATGGATTTCAGTGTGAGGCCGGTCAAGGTCTCGGTGGGTCCCTGTGTCTCGTTATGTTGTTGTTTTTGTCGCGGCGATGGCCGCCAGGGGTCGATTTTGATGGTTCCGTCATTTTCAGGGGGTTGATATGGTCAAACTCCGTCGTGCCAGGCCGCATTCGGCGAAAATCCCTGTTTCGGGCCTATTCGCACAACTACGAAGAACCTGCGAATACCCTGCCGCGCCAGATGCGGGACGCCAAGATTTTCCACAACACAATGCAACACAACCACCCGGCAGACGACTCCAGCCCTACCGACCCTGTTCTGGCAGGGCTTCGCTCACAACTTGCAACCCAAGAGAACGTTTTGTGCACGCTGGTGGTTGACCTGGATAACCAACTTCATTTCGCCCGGGGCCTGCTGGCCCTGACGGACCGCCGGCTGCTGGCCTGCAGCCCTGAAGGCGTATGGGCCAGCTGGCCCATGGCGAACGCCGATGGCACCGTATTGCAGGGGCTTTCACTGCGCCATTTCGACCATGCCGGCGTGGGCACGCTGGAGCTGCACGAGGCCGGCCGGCGGCTGGCCAGCTGGCGGTTTACCCTGGGTGCCAATGTGCAGGCCCTGCGCCTGGTGCGCCTGTTTGCCCAGCAGCAGGCCCCGGCGGCGGGCGATGCCGCGGCGCTGGCCGAGGACACGGCCCTGTGCCCCGAGTGCGACCTGCCGCTGCCGCCTGACAGCGAAGAGTGCCCGGCCTGCGCGCGCGAGCTGCACACGCCGCCTTCCACCTGGGTGCTGCTGCGCCTGTGGCGGTTTGCCGATCCGTACCGGTACCAGCTGCTGGCCGGGTTTTTGCTGACCCTGGCGTCGACCGCCGCCACGCTGGTGCCGCCCTACCTCACGATTCCGTTGATGGACGACATCCTGATCCCGTTCCAGAACGGCCAGAAGATCGAGCCCTGGAAGGTGGGATTGCTGCTGGGTGGCCTGCTGGGCGCGGCCGTGCTGGGCTGGGCGCTGAACTGGGCGCGCACCTATTTGCTGGCGCTGGTATCCGAGCGCATAGGCGCCGACCTGCGCACCGCCACCTTCGACCACTTGCTGGAGCTCTCGCTGGACTACTTTGGCGGCAAGCGCACCGGTGACCTGATGTCCCGCATCGGCTCGGAAACCGACCGCATCTGCGTGTTTTTGTCGCTGCATGCGCTGGATTTCGCCACCGACGTGCTGATGATCGTGATGACCGCGGTGATCCTTATTTCCATCAACCCCTGGCTGGCGGTGGTGACTTTGCTGCCGCTGCCGTTTATCGGCTGGATGATCCATGTGGTGCGTGACAAGCTGCGCACCGGATTTGAAAAAATCGACCGCGTCTGGTCGGACGTGACCAATGTGCTGGCCGATACGATTCCGGGCATTCGCGTGGTCAAGGCCTTTGCCCAGGAAAAGCGTGAGGCCCAGCGGTTTCGCGAAGTCAACCAGCACAACCTGGCGGTCAATGACAAGCTCAACAAGACCTGGTCGCTGTTCACGCCCACCGTCTCATTGCTCACAGAAGTCGGCCTGCTGGTTGTGTGGGCTTTTGGCATCTGGCTGGTGTCGCGCCAACAGATCACGGTCGGCGTGCTGACGGCCTTCATCGCCTACATCGGCCGCTTTTACGGCCGGCTCGATTCGATGAGCCGCATCGTTTCCGTCACGCAAAAGGCGGCTGCCGGCGCCAAGCGCATTTTCGACATCCTTGATCACGTCTCCAACGTGCCCGAAACGGCCAACCCGGTGAAGATTGGCGCGCTCGAAGGCCGCATCGACATGAAGAACCTCGGGTTCCGTTACGGCAACCGTTCCGTCATTCGCGGGCTGGACCTGCAGATCCGCCCCGGCGAAATGATCGGCCTGGTGGGCCACAGCGGTTCGGGCAAAAGCACGCTGGTCAACCTGATCTGCCGGTTTTACGACGTGAGCGACGGCTCCATCAGCGTGGACGGCACCGACATCCGCCGTTTCGGTGTGGCCGACTACCGCCGCAACATCGGCCTGGTGCTGCAGGAGCCGTTTCTTTTCTTCGGCACGATTGCCGAAAACATTGCGTACGGCAAGCCGGGCGCCACTCGCGCTGAAATCGTCGCGGCCGCGCGTGCCGCCCATGCGCATGAATTCATTTTGCGGCTGGCGCAGGGCTACGACTCGCTGGTGGGTGAGCGCGGCCAGGGGCTGTCGGGCGGTGAGCGCCAGCGCATCTCGATTGCGCGGGCCTTGCTGATCAACCCACGCATCCTGATCCTCGACGAAGCGACCTCGTCGGTGGACACTGAAACCGAGAAGGAAATCCAGCGTGCCCTCGACAACCTGGTGCAGGGCCGCACCACGATTGCCATTGCCCACCGCCTTTCAACACTGCGCAAGGCCGACCGCCTGGTGGTAATGGACCGCGGCCAGGTGGTGGAAGTGGGACCCCACGACGAATTGATGGCGAAGCAGGGGGCCTACTGGCGCCTGTACGAGGCCCAGGCGCGCCAGGTCGACAGCGAAGAGGGCGGCGAGGAAGCGGCGCAAAGCCTTATCGCAGTGGCCACCTCGCAGCTGGCCCACACCGCACAGCACACCGGCAACCGATAAGCCAAGGATTGCACATGACAACTTCTTCTCATTTCTCTTCTCCTTCCTTTTCCCTGGAACGCACGGCGTCAGGCCGGCTGGTGTTCGTCGATGCCGACGGCCTGCAGCATGTGGGCGTGGTGCCGGTACGAGCCTTTCCCCTGGCTGCGCCCGACGAAGGCATTTCACTGATTAACACCGAAGGGCACGAGGTGGCCTGGGTGGAAGACCTGCAGGCCTTGCCAGCGGACGCGCGTACCTTGCTGGAGGAAGAACTGGCCCTGCGCGACTTTGTGCCCGAGGTGACGCGGCTGAAAAGCGTTTCGACCTTTGCCACCCCCAGTGTGTGGACGGTGGAGACCGACCGGGGTGAGACGTCTTTTGTGCTCAAGGGCGAAGAAGATATTCGCCGACTGGGGCGCACGGGCTTGCTGATTGCCGGCAGCCAGGGGGTGCAGTACAGCGTGCGGGATATGACGGCTTTGGACCGGGGGTCGCGGCGGTTGTTGGAACGGTTTCTTTAGGCCGGGTCTTGTTTCGGCCTTTGCGCTTTTTGCTGAGGGTAGCTGGCCGGGGGTAGCCCGGCCGCTACTCACTTTTCTTTTGCTTCGCCAAAAGAAAAGTAAGCAAAAGAAAAGGCGACCCTGCTGTCTGCGTCCCTCCGCTTCGCTGCGGGCAACCTGCGGTGCTCGGTCCAGGCGGGGTCTCGCTCGAACTCGCCTTCGGCTCAGACAATCGCGATCCCTGGTCCGCCTGACCCTGCGCTCCTCGGCGCATACAGAAGGGATGGGGAGAAGGAATACCAACAGCCGAAGATAAGAACCCGAATACCTGAAGAAACAAGGACTCGCCACGGCGAGTCCTTGTTCGTATTGGCCCTTGTGTATGCGCCGAGGAGCGCAGGGCCAGACGGATCAGGGCAAAAACTTGTTTGAGCGAAGCGAGTTGTTTTTGACCCCGGCTGGACCGAGCACCGCAGGTTGCCCGTAGCGCAGCGAAGGGACGCAGGAACCAGGGTCGCCTTTTCTTTGCTTACTTTCTTTTGGCGAAGCAAAAGAAAGTGAGTTGCATGCCGGGCAACCCCCGGCCAGCAGCCCTCAGCAAAGAGCGCCACGCCGGAGCAAGACCCGGCTGAATACCTCAGTCCCCTTGCGACCCCCGATGCGCCCACCCCGTAGTGTGCTTCTCCACATAGCTGAAGAGCTCATACATCGCCATAGCCATCGCCCCAATCACCACCAGCCCGGCAAAAGCCAGCGCCAGCCGTTGCTGCGATCCGGCGCTTTGCATGAGGTAGCCAATGCCCGAATCGCCCGCCGTCATTTCAGCCAGTACCGTGCCGACAAAAGCCAGCGTGATGGCGACCTTGAGCGAGGCAAAGAAGTAGGGCATGGAACGCGGCAGGCCGACCTTGACCAGCACGTCCCAGCGTTTGGCGCCCAGCACGCGCAGCACGTCTTCGAGTTCGGGCTCCAGCGTGGCCAGGCCCGTGGCCATGTTCACGGTGATGGGGAAAAACGAAATCAGGAAAGCCGTGAGGATGCCGGGGCCGACGCCGATACCGAACCAGACAATCAGGATGGGAACAATCGCGGCCTTGGGTACCGCGTTGAAAGCCACCAGCAGCGGGTAAACCGCGGCATAGGCCAGCCGTGACGAGCCCACCAGAAAGCCCAGCAATACGCCGACCACGATGGACAGGCCGAAACCCACCATCGTGACCCAGAAGGTTTTCCAGGCGGCCTCGGCGATCGGGCCGGCAAATTCAGCCATGGCCTGGGCAATGGCGAGTGGCGCGGGGAAGATGAACTCCGGCACCGAGAAACCGGCGCACACCGCCTGCCACAGCGCCACCACGGCTGCCAGTAACACCCATGGCGCCCAGCGTTCGAGCTGTTTGTTGTTCATGTTCATGGCTGCGCTCCGCCGCGGACCGCGCCGATATGGCCGCGCAGCTCGTGCACGATGTCGCTGAACTCGCGGGTATAGGTCACTTCGAGGTCGCGCGGGCGTGGCAGTTCAATCTCGCGCCGCACGACAAAGCGTCCCGGGCTTTTGCTCATCACGTACACGGTGTCGGCCAGGAACACCGACTCGCGTAAATCATGCGTGACCAGGATCACGTTGAAGCGCTGCTCGGTCCAGAGGTCGCGCAGGATGCACCAGAGCTCTTCGCGCGTGAAGGCGTCGAGCGCACCGAAGGGCTCATCCAGCAGCAGCATCTTGGGCTCGTGGATCAGCGCGCGGCAGATGCTGGCGCGCTGCTGCATGCCGCCCGACAGCTGCCAGGGGAATTTGTCTTCATAACCGGCCAGGCCCACCTTTTGCAGCAGCTTGCGCGCCCGCTCTTCAAACTCCTTGCGCCTGGCCTTGAACTGGCTGCGGTAAGGCTCGACGATTTCGAGCGGCAGCAGCACATTGCCGACGGTGGTGCGCCACGGGAGCAGTGATGGCGCCTGGAAGGCCATGCCGGAAATTTTTAGCGGGCCGGTCACAGGCCGTCCGTCAATCAGGATGCTCCCGGCCGACGGCATCTTCAGCCCGGTGGCCAGCTTCATGAAGGTGGACTTGCCGCAACCCGACGGCCCGACGATGGCGATGAACTCGCCCTGCCGCACCTGCAGGTCTATGGCCTCAACGGAGAATTGCTTGCGCGCAAGCAACTCGTCGTTGTAGGCGAGCCAGACGTCGCGGAAGTCAACAAAAGGGCTGTCAGCGGCGGCGAATGGCATGTTTTAGGTATGAAAATGGCTTCTGGCCCAATCAGGCCGCGCGCAAGCAGCTATTAAAAATGTAGCAATTCAGGCCGGAAAAGCACCAGGAATGGCGCATGAAGCCGGGTTCATTTCTTCGGCAACACATTGAGTTCCGCTGCGGTGGGCAGGAAGCTGCCGTTCCACACCAGATCAGGATTCACGCGGGTTTTGGTGCCGAAGGCGTCCGACACCTGCGACGCCATCAGCGTCAGGCGCGGCGCCTTGACTTGGCCGAAGCCTTCGGCGCGTGCGTCGGGGCTGTTGATGACGGTGTCGATGGCCAGGCGCAGGCGGCGTACTTCCAGCGGCACATTGATGATGCCGTCGCGCGCCTTCACGAATTCGATGGCGGCGGCCGGGTCGGCCACCACGTCTTTCACGCCCTTGGTGAAGGCTTGCAGGAACGCCTTGATGGCCGCCGGGTTTTCCTTGATGAGTTTGGGCGAGGCAATCACCACGTTGCCGTAATGCTTCACGCCGAAGTCGGCATAGGGCAGCACCACCACGTCTTCAGCCTTGACGCCGCGCGCTTCCAGGTTGAGCAGCGAGGTAAAGGTAAAGCCGGTGATGGCGTCCACGTCGCCGCGGGCCAGCATGGTTTCGCGCAGCGGCGGGTCCATGGCTGTCCACTGAAAGCCGGTGATGTTGTTGGCTTTGGCAAAAATCGGGAAGGCGCGGCGGCCGGCGTCAAACACCGGTGCGCCCATTTTTTTGCCGTTCAGGTCGGCAGGCGTCTTGATGCCCGATTTTTTGAGCGCCATGACGGAGGCCGGCGTGTTGTTGTAGACCATCATCACCGCGACCGGCTTGTTGGGCGCGTCGGGATTGTTGGCGTGAAATTCCATCACCGAGGCCAGGTCGGCAAAGCCCATGTCGTAGGTGCCCGAGGCCACACGCGTGACCGCGCCCCCCGAGCCGTTGCCGGCGTCCACCGTCACGTCGAGCTTGTTGGCCTTGAAGTACCCCTTGGCCACCGGCGTGAGGAAGAGGGCGGCCGGGCCTTCGAAGCGCCAGTCGAGCTGAAACTTGATCGGCGTGTTTTGCGCATGGGCGTTCAGGGCTGCCAGGGCGATCACCGCCCCGGTCATCCTGGCGACAAGGCTGGGAAAGGCAGATGCGGCAGGTGCACGATTTTTCATGGCGGGAATTTTCTTGAATGGGTTGCGAAAAGGGGGACCGGCAGGCCAGCAATCAGCATAAGAACGCGGTGGCCGTGAAATCGAAGCGAACCTCAAAACGATACAGCAAAAACAATGCCTGCCACGCTGTGAAGTAGAACTTTGGCATTGCCTCGGCAGTTCAGGCGCTTGGTGGGTCTTGCCGCTGGGCAATGCGGATTGGCCTAAGAGCAACACCTGCCGCGTTCAGGCGCTGTCATTGTTCGCACACTGGGATTACTCACAGGATGCATTTTGTGATGTTTTGGCATCCGTATTTTGGGCGCACGGCCTTGCCCGTCTTCCGCATATTGGCCGGCCTGGCCGGGGGGATGCCCAGAGGCAGCTATTAAAAGATGGCGGATTGCACGCCGTAGTCCCGGCCATCAACAAGTCTTTGGGCTGGGTTGAAGGCGTTACAGCTGTTTACGTTTGATCCGGACCGCTGCCATTGCTTGAAGCCGGGCCTCGCCGCGCAGGTGCCTTTGCCGGGGTTTACCTGTCAGCCCTGACAGGGCGGGTGCCATCAACAGCCTTTGACTATTTTTGCAGCCGGTCCATAGAGTGTATTTGCGTAGGTGACAAGGATTAAGCCGCAAGGCGATGCAGTTCCGAAGCCTTGACAAAGCCTTGGGGCAGTAGCCGAAGTCATCCAGCAACGATGTACTGGGTCAGTGGGCTTTCCAAAACAAGGCTTTCATGAAAACACCTTCCTCGCAGCTTCGCCGTCAGATGTTGTCAATCCTGGGCCTGGGCGCCCTCGCAGGGGGTATGGGTGGGCCGGGTAGCGCCTGGGCCCAGGTTTCGGCTGCTGCCGCTGCTTCTGCGGCTAAAAAACCGGCAGGTGGCGCGAACTGGCGGCTGCTGGTCAATGAAGCGGTAGGCGGTGACACCAACTCGTTTTTGCTGACCAACCGTTATCGCCCTGCCGCCGACTTCATCAGCACCCAGCTCAAGGGGCGGCCTGTCGTCGTGGAGCCCATGGTGGATATCAAGCGCTTCATGGCGGTGGCCCAAGGCGCCAGCAAGCCGGAGTTTGTCTTTGGGAAGTCTGTCAACCAGCTGGCCAAGCTGGTGCGCGACAACGGCTACCAGCCGGTGGTGCGGCGCGCCGACCCTTACAAGGCGGCCTTCATCGTGGCCAAGGATTCGCCCATTAAAACCCTGGCGGATGCGGTTGATGCAAAAGTCATCATGCCCGACGAGTCTGCCGCCACCAGCGCGGTGGCGCTGGCGGAACTGCGGCGCCAAAAGCTTGGGCAGGTCCGCGTGACGCATGTCCGCTTCCAGGAGGAAGTCGCGCAGTTTGTGAAGTCCGGAATGGGCCAGATCGGCGTGGTCAATCCCACCATTGCCAAAAAGTGGGTGGAAGACGGCGGGCGCGTGGTGGCTGAAACCCAGCCGGTGGTGAACTGGTCAGTACTTGCCAGTCCCAGCCTGGCCGCGGACATGGTGCAGCAGCTGCGCGACGCGCTGCTGGCCACCAATTCAGAAAGCGCCGCAGTGATGGCTTCGATGGGCGTGAAGGCCTGGGCCAAAGCGGAACGGAAGGACTACCTGGATTTGTTGGACTACACGAGGGAGTAAAAAATGGGTACGTTGATTCAAGCACGTCTGTTTTCACTTTCGCCGTGGCGGGCCGCACTGCTGGCTGCCACCTTGGCATTTTCCTGCGGCGTACAAGCCCAGGAAAAAAGGGCGATACCGCCCGACATCGCACGGGCCGCGGCGGAAATTGCCGCGGAGCTCGCCAGCAGTTGCCCGCTGGCGCCGGCCGCTGACGTCAATGCCTACACGCAGTGCCGGCAAACGCTGTTCGGCCCGAGCCAGCTGCGTGCACACGTGGCGCCCATCATGCTGTGGGGCCGTCAAAACAAAAAAGACAACGCCACGCTGCGCCAGACCAACCTGACCCAGTTCGCCCCCGACGCCTGGACCGGCATGTATGCGCCGCTCTTCATGTTCAACGGCCGGCATACCGTGGAATGGGTGGCCGACGAGAAGATGTTCCTGGTGCGGCTTGAGGCGGCCTTTCGCAACCGCCTGCCGCCGGGCCAGTTTCCTTATCCGTTCTGGCACGACGAGGCCAAGTGGTCGATGTACGAAAACGCCCGCAGCATGATGCTGTGGATCAGCCCCGAAACGGGCACCATCAAGGTGGCGCAGTTCACCGACGTGGCACCCACGCCGCTGTTGCAACCGGTGCAGGCGGTGCAGCATGAAAAATACCAGGGCCCATGGCTGTGGACTGACGACAAGGGTCACACCCAACCGGCGGTGACGCTGTTCGACGGCTTGTACCGGCCGGAAAACCCGTACCTGAGCAACGTCGACAAACGCTACCGTGACCTGGCGCTGCAGATGCGCGAGTCGCAGTGCGTGAACTGCCATGTACCCAACAACCCCGACAAGATGAGCCGCCTGGTGCTGCTGTCGACACCCGCGCATGCCGCGGCAGAGGTAGACCGGTTGATCAAGGCCGTGCGCGAGGACCGCATGCCGATGGACGAGTTCAGGTTGAGCTACGCGCTCTCGGAAGACAACAAGAAATGGCTGCTTGAGAGTGCGCTGGCATTCAAGGCAACCTTGACAGCTGCCAGGCAATGGGAAGACGAGGCAGCGAAGAAGACCGTGCAATCTGCAATTAACCCTTTGAAGGTGATCAAATGAATACTCCGATGCTGTCACAAGTTACCGGTCGCCGCGCGGTTCTTCGCGGTGTGGTGGGCACCGCGGTTGCCGTGGCCTGGCAGGGCTTTCCCATGGTCAGCTGGAGCCAGCAGGCGGCGGGCCAGCTGGCGGGTGTAGACCGCTGGAGGCTGCTGATCAATGAGGCGGTTACAGCAGACCTCAGCATTTCGATGCTGGCCCTGCGCTACCGGGGGCTGGCCGACTACCTGGGAGGGCAGATCCGCAACAAGCAGGTGGTGGTTGACCCCGTCATCGACATCCAGAACTTCGTGCGGCAGGCATCGTCGGAGCAAAAGCCCCTCATGGTGTTCGGAAAATCCGTCAACCAGCTGTCCAAGCTGGTTCGCGATGGAGGTTACCAACCCCTGGTGCGCAGGCCCGAGCCCTACCAGGCCGCCTTTATCGTGAAGAACAACTCGCCCATCAACAACATCGGGCAACTGAGCGGCAAGAAGATCCTGATGCCCGACGAATCGTCCGCCACGGTGGCGGTCGCGCGTGCCGAGATGCGCCGCCTGAATGTGCGCGAACCCTATATTTCCTACACACGCTACCAGGATTCCGTATCGGCACAGGTGGCGGCAGGCCTTGCCGAGGTGGGTGCGGTCAACCCGACCATCGCCAGGAAATGGCAGGAAGGCGGAGGCCGCATCATTGGTGAAACCCAGCCGGTGGTGAACTGGTCGGTGCTGGCCGCCCCCGGCGTGCCGGCGGACATGATCAGCCGTCTGCAGGACTCCCTTCTGGCCATGAACAGCCAATCGGCCGGCATCATGTCCGAGATCGGCGTCAAGCAGTGGGTCAAGGCCGAGCGCAAGGAATACCTTGCGCTGCTGGACTACACCCACGAGTAACCTGCCATCAGCCCGGGCCGGGTAGCAGCAGATCGAGTAGCGTCCGCGCAATCACCTTGGTGGCGCGGCGCAGGTCTTCGAGGTCCAGGCGTTCGTCGGCCCGCTTGGCATGGGACTCCAGCACCGTGCGTGGGCCGGCGCCATAGATCACGCCGGGAATGCCGGCCTCGGCGTACAGCCGCACGTCGGTGTACAGCGGCGTGCCCATGGCCGGAATGGCCTGGCCGAAGAGCGCCTCGCCGTGCTTCTGGATGGCGTCGACCAATGGCTTGTTGCCTGGCAGCGGCCGCATCGAATTGGCCAGCAGCAGGCGCTTGATGTCGACCGAGATGCCCTTGTAGCCAGCAGCCGCGTCGGCGATCACTTTTCGGATATTGGCCTCGACCTCGGCAGGGTTCTCTTCGGGGATCATGCGGCGGTCCAGCTTGAACATCACCTTGCCGGGCACGACGTTGGTGTTGGTGCCGCCTTCGATGCGGCCCACGTTGAGGTAAGGGTGCTGGATGCCCTCGACCTTTGACGTCACCTGCTGGTAGAGCGCGTTCTGCGCATAGAGCGCATTGAGGATGTGCACCGCGCCCTGCAAGGCGTCGATGCCGGTGTCGGGAATGGCGGCGTGCGCCATTTTGCCGTGCACCGTGACTTCCATCTGCAGGCAACCGTTGTGCGCGGTGACGACTTCGTATGAGAAACCCGCCGCGATCAGCAGGTCGGGTTTTGTCAGGCCCTTTTTGAGCAGCCAGCCCGGGCCCATTTCGCCGCCGAACTCTTCGTCGTAGGTGAAGTGCAGTTCGATGGCGCCCTTGAGCGGCGCGCCCAGCGACTCCAGCGCGCGTACCGCAAAGGTGAAGCTGGCGAAATCACACTTGCTGACGGCCGATGCGCGGCCATAAATCTTGCCGCCTTCAATCTCGCCGCCATAGGGATCTTTGGTCCAGCCTTCGCCGGGCGGCACCACGTCGCCGTGGGCGTTCAGGGCAATGGTTTTGCCTTCGCCTTCTCCTTCGCCGCTACCTCCGTACTTGCGGCGCACGATCAGGTTGGTGATGGACTCCATGCCGTAGCCGCGCACTTCGGCTTCGGGCACGGGGTGTTTCTCAGCGTCAAAACCGAAGGCCTTGATGAGTTCAGCCGTGCGCTCGGCATGCGGCGCGTTGTTGCCCGGCGGTGTGTCGGTGGGCACGCGTATGAGCTGCTGGAGGAAAGTGGTTTCCTCGTCGAAATGGGCATCGATCCAGCTGTCGAGCCGGGCGTAATCTGTAGTGAGGGTCATTGCTTTTCAGAAGAAAGATGGGTGAGCAGATGCGCCAGGGCCTGGATCGCAAGGTCGATGTCGTCGCTGGTGGTGCTTTCCAGCGGGTTGTGGCTGATGCCGGAGTTCTGGCCCCGCACAAAAAGCATGGCCTGCGGCATCACCTTGTGCAGTTTCATCGCGTCGTGGCCGGCGCCGCTGGGCATGCGGTACAGAGGCACGCCCAGGCTTTGCACAGCGGCTTCCCAGCGCTGTTGCCAGACAGGTGCGCTGGGTGCAGCGGCGGCGCGCTCGGTCAATTCGGTCGCGAAGTGCACACCGCGGCGCTCGCAAATGCTTTTGAGTTCGGCCAGCACGTCGGCCACCAGCGCGTCACGCTGTGCATCGATGGGCGCGCGCAGGTCGAGCGAAAAGAGGCAGCGCCCCGGCACCACGTTGATGGAGCCGCTGGGTACCTGTAGCATGCCGACGGTCCCGACAGAGTCACCGTCTTGCGCTGCGCGCCGCTCCACGTACAGCAGCAGTTCAGCTGTGGCCGCGGCAGCGTCACGGCGGCGGGTCATGGGCGTGGTGCCGGCATGGCTGGCCATGCCGGTGATCTCGCACAGGTAGCGCACATTGCCGTTGATGGAGGTGACGATGCCCAGCGGCAGGTCGAGCTCGTTGAGGACCGGGCCTTGCTCGATGTGCACCTCGATAAAGCCGAGGTAGTTGTTCGCGTCACGTTTGATCTGCGTGATGTCTTCGGGCTTGAGGCCAGCGTTGTGCATGGCCTCGCGCATGGTGATGCCGTCAGCGTCTTTCTGGTCCAGCCACTCGGGCTTGAAGTCGCCGATCAGCGCGCCTGAACCCAAAAAGGTGGCTTTGTAGCGCTGGCCTTCTTCTTCGGCAAAGCCGACCACCTCAAAGTTGAAGGGCAGGCGCTTGCCCTGGCGGTGCAGCTCGCGCACGCAGGCCATGGGCACAAAAATGCCGAGCCGGCCGTCGTATTTGCCGCCGTTGCGCACGGTGTCGTAGTGGCTGCCGGTCAGCAGGGTCTTGGCGTTGGGGGTGGCGGCCTTGTAGATCCCCACCACGTTGCCTACTGCGTCGATCTTCACCTCGTCAAAGCCGCACTCTCGCATGGTGCTGCTGATGAAGGCCGCGCAGGCACGGTGCGCATCGGTGAGGTAGGTCACCGTGAGCTGGCCCTTTTCAAGGTAGCCCGGGTCGCTGTACTGCGACATCGTTTCCTGCCAGTCCCACACGTCGTTGCCCAGCGCGGGCGTGGCGGCGAACTTGTCGTTGAGCCGTAGCTCCACCACGCGGTGGATATTGCGCAGGTTTTCCTGCAGCTCAAAGTCAGGGTGGCTCTGCAGGCGGCGTGTGAAGGTCTCAATGATCTGTTGCTTGCTGAGGCCGTCACCGCGCGGGCCGCGCACCGCCAGGATGAAAGGAAAGCCGAACTTCGCGTTGTAGTCGGCATTGAGCTTTTGCAGGGTGGCGAACTCTTCGGGCGTGCAGTCGGTGAGGCCGGCCTTGCCTTGCTCGTTGGTCGATTCCGCCGTCAGGCTTTTGCTGACCATGGCTTTGCCGGCCAGTTCGGGGTGGGCCTGGATGAGCTTGACCTGCACGTCCTTGCCGGCCTCGCGCAGTACTTGCGCCATGGTGTGCTTCAGGTGGGGGAGGGACTGGAAAGGGCGGGCGTCCAGCGCCTTTTCGGCAATCCAGGGGGAATGCTCATAGAGGCCGTCGAGCAGTTGCAGCGCTTCTGCGCGCGGTACGGCATTGACTTGTTCAAGCGTGATGGCCATGTTCAGCTTTCCTGCCGGGGCATGTAGGGATGGTTGGCCTGCCAGTGCCGCGCAATATCGATGCGGCGGCAGACCCAGACACGCTCATGCTTTTGCACGTGGTCAAGAAAACGCTGCAGCGCCACAATGCGGCCTGGCCGGCCCAGCAGGCGGCAATGCATGCCGATGCTCAGCATCTTGGGCGACGCACTGCCTTCGGCATACAGCGCGTCAAAGCTGTCGCGCAGGTAGATGAAAAAATCGTCGGCCTGCGAGAAGCCTTGCGGCAGGGCAAAGCGCATGTCGTTGGTGTCCAGCGTGTAGGGCACCACCAGGCGCGGCACGACCTGGCCGTCGGTACGCTTTACCTCGGTCCAGAAAGGCAGGTCGTCGCCGTAGTAGTCGCTGTCGTATTCGAGCCGGCCGTCATCGGCCACCAGCCGGCGCGTGTTGGGACTGTCGCGGCCGGTGTACCAGCCCAGCGGGCGTGTGCCGGTGAGCTTTTCAATCGCGTCCAGGCCCAGGCGCATGTGTTCGCGCTCGGTGGCTTCGTCAATCTGCTGGTAGTTGATCCAGCGCCAGCCGTGGCAGGCGATCTCGTGGCCGAGTTCAGTGAAGGCCGCGGCGACTTCGGGGTGGCGCTGCAGCGCCATGCCCACGCCGAAAACGGTGAGTGGCAGCTTGCGTTTTTCAAACTCGCGCAGGATGCGCCATACGCCTACGCGTGAGCCGTATTCGTAGATGCCTTCCATGCTCAGGTGCCGGTCGGAAAAGCTGGGTGGATTGGCCATCTCGGACAAAAACTGTTCGGAGCCGGCGTCGCCGTGCAGCACCGAGTTTTCGCCGCCTTCTTCGTAATTGAGGACGAACTGCACGGCGATGCGTGCCCGCCCCGGCCAGTTGGCTTGTGGCGGGTTGCGGCCGTAGCCGATCAGGTCTCTAGGGTAGCCAGTGTTCATGACAGTGCCATTGAAATATCGTTGGTAGGCACCTTGCGGTCGAAGGCGAGGTTTTCCTCGACGTGCAGCAGGTGTTCGTTCATGAGGCGTACGGCCAGGGCTTCGTCTTTGGCAGCCAGCGCCCTGACGATTTCGGCGTGCTCGTCGTTGGAGTGTTCGGCGGCGGTGGCGGTCTGGTACATCAGGGTGATGAGGGCGCAACGCGAGGTCAGCTCGCCAAGCATCTGCGCCAATACCTCGTTGCCCATGAGCTCGGCCATGCGCACATGAAAGTCGCCCAACAACTCGGTCCTGCTGGACACGTCCCCGAGGTCGACCGCCGACTTTTCCCGAGCGACGTGTTCTTTCAGCGCCTTGATTTTGGCGGGGGTGACTTCGCGCACAAAGGCCCGTGTCATTTCAGCTTCGAGCATGCGGCGCACGGCAAACACCTGGCGCGCTTCCATCACGGACGGTGCCGCCACGAAAGCACCGCGCGCCGGCTCCAGGCGGATCAGGCGGTTTTGCGAGAGCTGGAACAATGCCTGCCGCACCAGCGTGCGCGAGACGCCGAAATGGTCGGCCAGTTTTTGCTCGGCCAGCTTGGTGCCCGGGTGCAGCCTGTGCTCCACAATGGCCTTGGTCAGGGCTTCGACGATGGTGTGCGTGGTTGACGATTCCATCAGTCGATAATAGCCGGAATGCCGAAAAGTGTATACACTTTTGGTAAACCAGATCAAACAAGAGCTGCTCAAAAACCCAGCGAAGCGGTCCTGGCTAGGCGCGTCGCCGTAGACAGTGCTATCAGCACGGCAAGGCGGCGCAACAACGCCAGGAGGGTTTTTTGAGCAGCTCCCTCAACTACTACCAAGGAATACCATGGGCTTGAGCACACATGTACTGGACACCATGCACGGCACGCCGGCAGGCGGCATGAAGGCGTCGCTCTACACCACGCATGCGGGTCAGGCGACGCTGGTGAAGCACTTCGTTCTCAATGGAGATGGGCGCAATCCCGATGGGCCGCTCTATGACAGCGCCAGCCTGAAGGCCGGCACTTACCGTCTGGTGTTCGAGGTGGCGGCTTACTTCAAGGCGCGCGGCGTGAAACTGCCTGAGCCCGCTTTCCTGGACGAGGTGACGCTGGACTTCGGTGTGGCTGATCCGGACCTGCATTACCACGTGCCCCTGCTGGTCAGCCCCTGGAGTTATTCCACCTACCGCGGTAGCTGAGCGGCGGCAAGCCAGACCTTGTCATGGCGCCGTCATCCGGGGCGGCGACAATCAGCGGTTTGTGCAACTTTCTTCCTCCTCCATGAATGTCAAGCCAATGACCCTGAGCCGCCGCCAGGCCCTGCTGCTGTCCGCAGGCACCGCCGCCAGCCTCGTGGCTCCAGCCGTATTGGCACAAGGCCCTTCAGCGGGTTCTGCCGGCTCACCGGCCTCGGCCGCATCCGTTCCCGCCGGCATCTATCCTGAGCGCGCCGTCAAGATCGTCGTGCCTTTTGCCCCCGGCGCCGGCACCGACGCCATGGCGCGGCTGATTGCGCAAAAACTCGGCGAAACCATGAATGCCTCCTTTGTGGTGGACAACCGTGCGGGCGCTTCGGGCGCCATCGGCACGCAGTACGTGGCGCAGTCCCCGGCCGACGGCTACACGCTGCTGCTGGTGGCTTCACCCTTCACCACGGTGGCGGCCTCCCTGCCCAGCGCCAATTACGACCCGCTGCGCCAGTTCACGCCGGTGGGCATGATCGCCAGCGGACCGCTGGTCTGGGCTGCCAACACCAAGCTGCCGGCGAACACCATGAAAGAGCTGGTCACGCTGGCACGGCAAAAGCCCGGGGCGCTGAATTACGGCTCGGCCGGGGCGGGCGGTGTCAACCACCTCGTGCTTGAGTTGCTGAAGGCCCGTACCGGTACTTTCATCACGCACATTCCTTACCGCGGTGTGGCGCCCGCCACGATGGACATGATCGGCGGCCAGATCCAGCTGATCACGGGCACCATCCCGGCCCTGCTGCCTTTCATCAAAAACGGCAGCATCAAGCCTTTGGCCGTAACGAGTGCCAAACGCTCAAGTGCCTTGCCCGACGTGCCCAGCATGACGGAAGCCGGCCTGGCAGGCATTGATGTGGTCAACTACTTTGCGTTGATGGCCCCCACCGGCACACCGCCCGCCATCGTCAACGCACTGAACGCTGCCATCAACAAGGTCGTGGCTTTGCCCGAGGTGGTGGCGCGGTTCAAGGCCGACGCCGTGGAAGCCGCACCCGGCTCGCCCGCATTGCTCGGCCACTTCATAGAAGCCGACTACCGCGCCTGGCGCAACGTAGTCAAAACCCAGAACCTCAAAATAGAGTGAGGGCTTGACCCTAGCAGGGGTAGCGGCTCAGGGTCTGGCGATGCGAAGCGAGCCGACCAAAGGTCAGCATGAGCCGCGGGACTGGCTTCGCCAGACCGCAGGCGGGCGGCCCCCTCGGGGGGCAGGGAGCTACACGAAGTGAGCGACCGTGGGGGCTAGTCCTGTCCCTCAGTAAGGGTGTCGAGCTGGAATTTCCCGCTCTTGTGCCAAAGCCAGGTGTCGGTGTAGACCACCTTGCCCATGCGCGTAGGCGCCGGGAAGGGAGACGCCTGCTGGATGGTGCGCTCGATCTCCGCCATCACTTCGGGTGCATGGCGTGGTGCGCGCATCCAGTCCAGGCGGGTGACGCGGCCGACCCTGTCGATTTCCACATTCAGCACACCCACGGCATACAGCAGCGGTGGCATGCGGCCCTTGTAGATACGGTCGGAGTTGAGGCCGTAGATGTGCGTGGCGCCGTCTTCCCGATAGGCGCGCGGCGTGGTCGCCCCCGAGCTTCTGGCCGAACCTTGCGGGCCGGCAATCGGCCCGATCACTGGAGAGGGATCAGGGGCTTTGGGTGTGGCGGGTGCAGGTTCCGGCGCGGTCTTGCAGGCGCTGACCACGGCGGCAGCTGCTGCTGAAAGCAGGGCCACCAGCCAGAAGCGGCGCGGTGTGGAGTCGGACATGTCTTGTCTCATCGTGCTTGCCTTTGCCGGCTTTTTGAGCGGCCGGCTCATTGAATTCTGTGTATACCTGCTATCACGCCCCGTAGCTGCCAGGGGCCAAGGTGGTGCTAAGGTGGCGTTCAAGGCATTTTGCCCAATATTTTGTCCACCCACCTGTCAAGTCGTCACCAATGGTTTCCAGTGTCTCCAGTCTGCAACTTGAAGACTTCCTGGCCCGCCTGGCCTCGGCGCCGGCGGTGCTGGTGGAGGTGGCAGAGGCGCAGGGCTCGGTGCCGCGCGAGGCGGGAACCTGGATGGCCGTCTTTCCCGATGCGCTGGTGGGCACGATAGGAGGGGGCCACCTGGAATACGACGCCATCGCCAGGGCGCGTGCGCTGCTTGCGGGTGACGCCGCCGGGCGTCAGGCGGCAACGCTGCGCGTAGCGCTGGGCCCGTCGCTGGGCCAGTGCTGCGGCGGCGTGGTGGCGTTGCGCTTTGAATGCGTCAGCGCGAGCGACACATCAGCGCTGGCCTTGCGGCTGGGCCTGGCCGAGTTGACGCCGGTGGCGCTGTTCGGCGGCGGCCACGTCGGCCATGCGCTGGTGCGGGTGCTTGCTCCCTTGCCGTTTTCACTCTGCTGGATAGACAGCCGCGACGGGGTGTTTCCTGCCAGCGTACCGCCGCGCGTGGTGGCCGAACATTCCGATCCCGTACAAGCCGCCGTGCCTGGCCTGGCGCCGCAGTCCCGCGTGCTCATCATGAGCTTCAGCCATGCGGAAGACCTGGACATCGTGGCCGCCTGCCTGCTGCGCCAGCGCGAGAAATCCGATTTACCCTACATCGGCTTGATCGGCAGCAAAACCAAATGGGCGGCCTTTCGCCACCGGCTGGAGGCCAGGGGCTTTACGCCGGCTGAGCTGGCGCATGTCACCAGCCCCATCGGCGTGCCTGGCATCGCTGGCAAGGAGCCCGAAGTGATTGCCGTCGCCGTCGCGGCGCAGCTCTTGCAGACGGTGAATCCGATCCGGGAGGAGGCCGCGAAGGCTTTGCGCTAGGCGCCAAAGCCGATAAACTCGGATCATCAGGTCGCAGCGGAGCCGGGAAAGCAGGTGGCAATCCATAAGCTTTCTTTTGTTCGTGACCCGTTTTCTGCTTACAGCGCCCGCAGTGGTGAGCAGCCTTGCACAAGTTGAGCGCTATGGAAAACTACCTTCTCGACTGGGCCAACCTGCTGCTGCGCTGGGTCCATGTCATCACCGCCATCGCCTGGGTTGGCTCTTCGTTTTATTTTGTCTTTCTCGACAGCAGCCTCACGCCGCCCGAGGACGAAGACCTCAAAAAGCAGGGCGTGAGCGGCGAGCTCTGGGCGGTGCACGGCGGCGGTTTTTACCATCCTGTCAAATTCGCCGTCAAGCCGCCGCAGTTGCCGGCCCACCTGCACTGGTTTTACTGGGAAAGCTACAGCACCTGGCTGTCGGGCTTTGCGCTTTTCACGATCTCTTATTTGTGGAACGCCGGCACCTACCTCGTCGACAAGTCGCTGATAAACTGGTCGCCCGGCGCGGCCGGTGCGGTGGCGCTGTCCTTCTTTGCAATTTTCTGGATGCTGTACGACGGCATCTGCCAGATTTTCGGAAAACGGAAAAACGGCGACGCCATCGTCGGCGCGCTGGTGGCAGTGCTGGTGTGCGCTGCCTCCTGGCTGGCCTGCCACTGGTTTGCCGGGCGCGCGGCCTTTTTGCTGGTAGGCGCCATGATGGCCACCGCCATGAGCGCCAATGTGTTCTTCTGGATCATCCCCGGCCAGCGCAAGGTCGTGGCCGCCATCAAGGCCGGCGAGCCGGTCGATGCGGTGCACGGCCAGCGCGGCAAACAGCGCAGCGTGCACAACACCTACTTCACGCTGCCGGTGCTCTTCGCCATGCTCAGCAACCACTACAGCTTCACCTGGAGCCATCCGCAAAACTGGCTGGTGCTGATCCTGATGATGCTGGCCGGCGCCGCCATACGCCAGTTTTTTGTGCTGCGCCACGGCTACAAGCTGGGCCGCAACCGGCACCCGTTGCCGTATGCGCTGGTGGGCGTGGCTGTCATCGCTGCGGTGATCGTCTGGATGAAACCTCCCGTCGCTGTGGGTGCTATCAATTCAGTAGCTGGTGGCGCACAACCAGTGGGCGCCGCAGGCCAAAACAGCTTTCAACAAGTGCAGGCCATCGTGGCCCAGCGCTGCTACCTGTGCCACGGTGCGCAGGTGCAGATGAAAAACGTCCGGCTTGATTCGCCTGAGGCATTGGCGCGTCACGCGACGCAGGTCTACCAGCAGGCGGTGGTCACGCGGCTGATGCCCATGAACAATGCCACGGGCATCACGGAGGCTGAGCGGCAGGTGATCAGGCAGTGGTTTGATGCGGGCGCCAAAACCGAATAAGTCGGGCAAGCCGGGCAAGCCTTACCAGTTGCCCGCCAGTCCCGCGGCGCGCGTGGACGGCTTGCTGAAATGCTGGGCCAGGAAATCCACAAAAGCCCTGATCCGCACCGAATGCTGGTGCCGGGCCGGGTACACCGCATGGATGTCGGCTGCCGGTGTGCGGTAGTTCTCCAGCACCTGCACCAGCCGGCCGCTGCGCAGGTATTTGGCGATGTCCCATTCGGCGCGCATCAAAATGCCGTGGCCGTCGAGTGCCCAGTTCACCGCAATCTCGCCGTCGCTGGTGCTGAGGTTGCCGTGCACCTTGATGGCCTGCGTGTGCTTGCCGGAAGCCAGGCGCCACATGCCGTAGGCCTCGTCACCCTGGCGTATGCCGATGCAGTTGTGCTGCGCCAGGTCGTGCGGCACCCTGGGCGTGCCGTGGCGGGCCAGATAGGCCGGTGAGGCGCAGAGCAGGCGGCGATTCGGTGCGATCAACCGCGCGATCACGCGAGCGTCCGGCGGTTCACCGAAACGGACACAAACATCGAAGGCGTCTTCAGTCAGGGGCGGCGGGTTGACCGTGAGCTGCAACTGCACTTCTACTTCGGGATGGGCTTTCACGAACCGCGAGATCAGCGGCGCCACATGGTTGCGGCCGAAGCCTATGGTGGCGTTCACGCGCAGCAGGCCCTTGGGCTCCGCCACGGCGCTGGACACCTGCTGCTCCATGTCGTCAATGTCGGCGAGGATGCGGCGCGCGTGCGTAAGGTAAATCTCGCCTTCCTGTGTGAGGCTGGCGCGCCGTGTGGTGCGGCTCAGCAACTGCACCCCCAGCCTGGCCTCCATCTGCGCGAGCCGCTTGCTGATGGCTGCTGTGCTGACGCCGAGCTCGCGAGCCGTGGCCGACAGGCTGCCGTAGCGCGCCAGCAGGCTAAAAAAAGCCATCTCCGAGGGGGCTGTGTTGACTGGATTCATTCGTAACCTGTGGTTAACAGTAATCTTACTTTAGGGGGTTTTATTGTCTGTGCCAACCGCTACAGTGAACAGATCACAACCGAGAAAACTGAGGAACCAACATGAAGACCTACAAGATCGCCTGCATCCCCGGCGACGGCATCGGCAAGGAAGTCATACCGGCCGGCCAGCAGGTGCTGCAGGCACTGGCCGCGGCACAAAAGAATTTCGCTTTCAGCTTCAGTGCTTTCGATTGGGGCGGTGACTACTTCCGCCTGCACGGCATGATGATGCCGGAGGATGGCCTGGACGCGCTGCGCGACAAGGACGCCATCCTGTTCGGCTCGGCCGGCGACCCGCACATCCCCGACCACATCACGCTCTGGGGCTTGCGCCTCAAAATCTGCCAGGGCTTTGACCAGTACGCCAATGTGCGGCCCACGCGCATCCTGCCCGGCATCGACGCGCCGCTCAAGCGCTGCACACCGGAGCAGCTCAATTGGGTGATCGTGCGCGAGAACTCCGAAGGCGAGTATTCAGGTGTGGGCGGGCGCGCCCACCAGGGCCACCCGATCGAAGTGGCCACCGATGTGTCGATGATGACCCGCGCCGGCGTCGAGCGCATCATGCGCTTTGCCTTCAGGCTGGCACAGTCGCGCCCGCGCAAGCTGCTGACGGTGGTCACCAAGTCCAACGCCCAGCGCCATGCCATGGTGATGTGGGACGAGATTGCGCTGCAGATCAGCCGGGAATTTCCGGACGTGACCTGGGACAAGGAACTGGTCGACGCCTGCACCGCGCGCATGGTCAACCGCCCCGCATCGCTCGATACCGTGGTCGCCACCAACCTGCATGCCGACATCCTGAGCGACCTGGCGGCCGCGCTGGCCGGCAGCCTGGGCATTGCACCGACCGGCAACATCGACCCCGAGCGCCGCTATCCGAGCATGTTTGAGCCGATTCACGGCTCGGCCTTTGACATCATGGGAAAAGGCCTGGCGAATCCTGTTGGCACTTTCTGGAGTTGTGTCATGCTGCTGGAGCACCTGGGCGAAACGGGTGCGGCCGCGGTGCTGATGGCGGCGATTGAAAAGGCGACCGCCAGCGCTGCGCTGCACACGCGCGACCTGGGGGGCAGCGCTACGACGGCGCAGGTCACCGAGGCCGTCTGTGCAGAGGTCGGCAGGCAGCGGCAACTGCAGGCCGCTTGAATTTTTCGGTGAATGCCGGTGCAATCACGCCAGGGGTGCCGGCGAGCTTTCCGCTTCAGAAACATTCAGGAGACACACCATGAAAGTTGAAGTGAAAAAGTGGATGGGCATTTTCTGCATGGCCGCGATGCCCGTCGCCATCGCGCAGCCCGCTGTGCCCGCAGCGAGTGTGGTGTGCCCCGACAGGAACGTGCTGTACTGGCAGGCCTTTCCACCGGGTGGTGAGTCGGACCTGTCGGCGCGCCACCAGCAGGTCGTGCTCAAGAAAAAATGCCCGGCCGTCGACACCATCATCCAGTACAAGGCGGGCGCCGGCGGCGGCCTGATGTGGGGCCAGATGAACAGCCTGCCGGGCGACGGCCTCAATGTGGTGGGCATCAACCTGCCGCACATCGTGTTCCAGCCTATCGAGGGCGAGGTGCAGTACAAAACTGCCGACATCGTGCCGGTGTTCTGGTTTCACTACACCCCCGACGTGCTGGTGGTGCCCGAGAAAAGCCCGATCAAAACGTTTGCAGACTTCATCGCCGCAGCCAAAAAAGACCCCGGCAAGCTGAACCTGGGCGGCTCGGGGCTGAACTCCGCCAACCATGCGGCGCATGAGCGGCTCAACGCGGCTTTCGGTGTCAAGAGCACCTATGTGCCCTACAAGGGTACGGGCGACATGTCGATGGCCGTGATCGGCTCGCAGGTCGACGGTGCGATGACCTACACGCCGTTTGCCATCGGCAACAAGGGCAGGGTGCGCCCGCTGGCAGTCGCCATGGAAAAGCGCCACCCGATGATGCCCGACGTGCCCACCTTCAGGGAACTCGGCGTGGACTGGGTTGACGGCGCCTACCGCGGCATTGGCGTGCCCAAATCCACCCCGCCGGAAGCGCGCAGGCGCTTGTCCGACATGTGGGCCGTGCTGAACAACGACCCGGAGATGAAGGAACTCGCCGCCAAAAACGGTTTTGAACTCGTCAACGTGGGCCTGGACCAGATGGACGGCTTCATGAAGGAGCGCATCCGTATCTACACCGAAGGTGCGAAGCGCCTGGGCCTGGGGAAAAAGTAGCTCCCGGGGCAGCAGGACCGGGGCCTCAGTGAAGGCTGGTGGTGCTGGAAAGAAGGTTCAACACCACCACGCCGGCAATGATGAGCGCCATGCCCACCATGCCCCAGAGGTCAATTTTCTGCTGGTGAACGAAGAAGCTGGTGATGCTGATCAGCACAATGCCCAGGCCTGACCAGATTGCGTAGGTCACGCCGGTGGGGATGGACTTCATCGTCACCGTGAGGAGATACAGCGCGGTGCCATAACCCGCAATGCTGATCAGCGAAGGCACCAGGCGCGTGAAACTGTCGCTGGACTTGAGCGCTGTGGTGGCGATGACTTCGGCAACGATGGCAATGCCCAGGGCCAGGTAGGCGTTCATGGTGATTCTGCTTGGGTGGTGATGGGACATTCTAGGCAGCCCTGCCGGGGCGCCGCCACGCAAATCCCCCAGCCGTGCCGGGTTACTGCCCGGTTACCACGGCACAATCCGGGGTGGAGACATTTCAATGACTGCAGCCAAGACACCTACCCCCGGCACGCCCATCCCGGACGCCGCCACCCAGCCGCGCCAGTTCCTCGAGCACCTGTACGCCGCCGCCGTTGCGCGCGCGCTGCCGCTTGAGAACACCGCACGCTACCTGCCCAAACCGCCCACGCCTGAAAGCGGCGGCCGCACCATCGTGATCGGTGCGGGCAAGGCCGGCGGTTCCATGGCGCAGGCGGTGGAGGCGCTGTGGCCCGCTGACGCACCGCTTGAAGGCCTGGTCGTGACCCGCTACCACCACATTCCGCCGCGCCCCGAGGGACTGAAGCAGCGCATCGAGATTGTCGAAGCCGCGCACCCGGTGCCGGACGCGGCAGGGCTGGAAGCTGCACAGCGCATCCTGGCCATGGTGCAGGGCCTCACTGAAAACGACCTGGTGCTGTGCCTGATCTCGGGTGGAGGCTCGGCGTTGCTGACCTTGCCGGCAGAAGGCCTGACGCTGGAAGACAAGCAGCGCATCAACAAGGCGCTGCTCAACAGCGGCGCCAATATTTCCGAGATGAACTGCGTGCGCAAACATCTCTCGCGCATCAAGGGCGGCCGCCTGGCCGCAGCCTGCGCGCCGGCGCGTGTGGTGACACTGACCATCAGCGACGTGCCGGGAGACGACCCGTCTATCATCGCCAGCGGTCCGACGGTGCCCGACGCCACCAGTTGCGCCGAGGCGGTGGCCATCCTGCAGCGCTACGGCATTGAAGTGCCCGGCGCCATCATGAGCCTGTTGGAACAAGGCGCACTCGAAACCCCCAAGCCGGGCGATGCGGTCTTCAAAGGCCATGAGGTGCACATGATTGCCACGCCGCAGCAAAGCCTGGAGGCCGCCGCCGCGGTAGCGCGCGCAGCCGGCCTGCAAGCGTACATCCTGAGCGACGAGATGGAAGGTGAATCCCGCGAGGTCGGCAAGGTGCATGCGGCGCTGGCACGTGCCGTGGCGCTCAAGGGCCAGCCCTTCAGCAAGCCCTGCGTGATCCTGAGCGGCGGGGAAACCACAGTGACCGTCCGCAAGCAAGCGGAAGGCACGCCGCGCGGCCGGGGAGGCCGTGCCGGCGAATTCTGCATGGGCCTGGCCCTGGCGCTGCAGGGCCAGCCGGGTGTGTATGCGCTGGCAGCAGACACCGACGGCATTGATGGCGTGGAGGACAACGCCGGCGCTTATGTAGCGCCCGACACACTGCAGTGCGCACTGGCCAAAGGCATGAAGCTGGACCAGTACCTGGACCGCAACGACGCCTACGGCTACTTCGAGCCGCTGGGTGGCCTGGTCATTCCCGGGCCCACACACACCAATGTCAATGACTTCCGGGTGCTATTGATTTTGTAGCTGCTCGCGCAGGTTCTGCCTGCGCTGCGGGCCTGTTTTATATATAAACCAGGCGAAAGAAAGCCTCACACGGCCGTCAAACCACCCGTGCCGGGCGCCGCGCTGATTTCGGGCGGATGCGTGACGATGGATTTGAGTTCCGGCCGCGCCGTCTGCAAAGTTTGCAAATCGGGTTGCGGCCTGCGCAAGGTATCGCTGGCTTCAAAGACCTGTTCCAGCGCCTGGCATGCGGCCAGCAGTTGCGCATCGGCGTGCAGCCGTCCAATCACCTGCAGCCCGAAAGGCATGCCATGTTCGTCTTTACCGCAGGGCAGCGCGAGCGCCGGGTTGGTGGCCAGTGTCACCACATAGGTCAGACCCAGCCAGTGGTAGTAGTTGCGCATGGCCTGGCCGTCGATGTTGGCGGCATACAGCTCTGTCCAGGGGAAGGGCGTGACCGGCGTGACGGGCGCCAGGATGATGTCGTACTGCTCGAAAGCTTTGGCAAAGCGGCGCGAAATGCGTGTTTGCTCCAGGTGCGCCCAGGCGCGGTCCGCCAGCGTGATGGCAGCCGCGATTTCCATGTTGGCGCGCACATTCGGGCCCAGCGTTTCGGGCGCGTTGCGGTAGGTGTCGGCGAATGCTGCCACAAAACTTTCTGCGCGCAGCGTGTCAAAGGCACGGTCGGCATCGCCCAGCTCAAGGTCTATCGGCTCGCAGCTTGCCACCAGCGGCCGGACAGCTTCCACGCGCTGGCGGAACACGCGCCGGATTTCCGGGTCCACGATGCACATGCCAAAGTCTTCCGTGGTGCCCACACGCAAGGTGGACAGGTCCACCTGCTTCAGGGGCCAGAACGTGGAGGTATCCACCGGGTAGGAAAGCGGGTCGCGTGCGTTCGCGCCTACGCTGGCGGCAAACAGCAGCGCGGTATCGGCCACGTTGCGCCCCATGGGTCCGAGTACGGAGATGACAGACCAGCCCAGCGGCCGGGCGTCGTTGGCCACCAGCCCGGGCGAAGGCCGCAGGCCGACCACGCCGCAGAGCGAAGCCGGAATACGCAGCGAGCCGCCGGTGTCGGAGCCGGTGCAGATCGGCAGCATGCCGGCTGCCAGCGCCGCCGCCGAGCCGCCGGAAGAACCGCCCGCGTTGAGCGTGGGGTTGAACGGGTTGCCCGTCGCGCCCCACACCGGGTTGCGTGAGTTGGCGCCGGCGCCCATGTCGGGCACATTGGTCTTGGCCGTGACGATGGCGCCGGCCGCGCGCAGTTTGGCCACCAGCGCGTTGTCTTTGGCCGGCACGTTGCCGCGAAGTCCTATGTTGCCGTAGGTGGTGAGCAGGCCCGCGGTGTCCTGCAGATCCTTCACCCCCAGCGGCAGTCCATGCAAAGGGCCCAGCGGTGCGCCGCGCATCACTTGCGCTTCGGCTTCGCGTGCCCCCTCTCTCGCGCGCGTGAAGTCGGTCGCGCAGATTGCGTTAATGGCGGGGTTGAGGCGTTCGATGCGGTCTATGCAGGCGTCCATCAGCTCCACCGGCGATACCTCGCGGCTGGCGATCAGGCTGCGGAGTTCGACGGCGGAGATGTCTGGGAGAGTGGAGTGCATATCAATGCCTTGTGTCAAAGGAAATGGTCATGTTCCGCCGCCGGGCCGCCCCAAGGCGGAACGCGCCCCCTCGGGGGGCAGCGAAGCACACGAAGTGGCGAGCGGGGGGGCCAGGTTTCGCCGCCGGGCCGCCCCAAGGCGGAACGCGCCCCCTCGGGGGGCAGCGAAGCACACGAAGTGTGCGAGCGTGGGGGCCGTCATGACTAGTCGGTTTTTATTTGAGAGCGTTCGGCCAGTGCCTTCATGCGCGCGATCTCGGCCGTGACCATGCCGGACCAGTCGGGAACCGCGGTATAGCCGGGCTCGAAACCAGCCGCCTTGAGTTTGTCCAGGGTTTCGGTGCTGGCCATCACCGTGGCCAGGGCCTTTTCCAGCCGCGCCTTGACGGGCGCCGGCAGGCCCTTGGGCGCCACGACGGCCAGCCAGGCGTTCATGTCGACGGCCGGGTAGCCGGCCTCGGCCATGGTCGGCACGTTCGGCAGCAGGGACGAGCGCTTGTTCATGGCCACGGCCAGCACGCGGATCTTGCCGGACTTGAGTTGCTGCGATGCGGCGACCACGGTGTCGAACGACACCGGGATTTGGCCGCCGATCAGATCGGTCATCAGGGGGCCGGAGCCTTTGTAGGGCACGTGCGTCATCTTCAGGCCCGTGGCCGTATTGAACATCGCGCCAGCGAAGTTGGAACTGGTGCCATTGCCGAAGCTGCCGTACAGGTATTTGTCCGGATTGGCCTTGGCCGTCGCGACGAACTGGTGCACGTCGGTGGCCGTGACCGACGGGTTCACCAGCATGGCGAGCGCCACCGAGCCCACCATGCCTATCGCGTCAAAGCCCTTGACCGGGTCATAAGACAGCTTGGGTTGCAGCGCCGGGTTCAGCGTGAAGGTGGAGTTGGAGCTCACGAGCAGGGTATAGCCGTCGGGCTTGGCGTTGGCCACTGCGGCTGCGCCTATGGCGGTGCCGGCGCCCGGCTTGTTCTCGACCACCACGGGCTGGCTCAACTGGTCACCCAGGGCCTTGCCCAGGATGCGCGCCAGCACGTCGGCCGCACCGCCGGCAGGGAAAGGCGCAACCAGCGTGACGGGCCGCTCAGGAAAATCGGCGGCATAGGCGGGTCCAACCATGGCGGCAAGCCCGCAGGAAAAGAAGGCGCTGGCGATCAGCGTGCGGCGCATTGCTTTAAAGGACATGTGTTGCATGGTAGGCCTCGTTGAAGATTGGATCAATCGGAAGTGGGGATGCGGGGATGTGGGGCGGGGCGATTCTGAAAAGCGGCTCCAGGATTAACGCAACCGGGCAGGTGACAGCCTGGAGGCTTCAACGCCTTGCAGGGCCAATTCTTCAGGCAGCACCGCCTGGCGGATCAGCGCATCGGCCAGCGCACTGGCACCTGCCGCGCTCTGGATGCCGTAGCCGCCCTGCGCCGCGAGCCAGAAAAAGCCGGGGCAGGCGTCGTCATGGCCTATCACCATTTCCCCGTCGGGCACAAAAGAGCGCAGGCCGGCCCATGTGCTGGAAGGGCGGCGGATCGTCAGTGTCGAAACACTTTCGATCTGGTGAATACCCATGGCAATGTCCAGCTCTTCAGGAACCACGTCGTGCGGAACCGTCGGATCCGCATTGGCGGGTGAGCCCAGCAACTGCCCGGCATCGGGCTTGAAGTAATAGCTTTCGTCCACACCCACCACGGCGGGCCAGTGTGAGGCGTCCATGCCCTCGGGCGCCTTGAAGGTAAAGGCGCTGCGCCGGTGCGGCACCAGGCCGATGGGCTGCGCGCCAAACATGGCGGCCAGCTCGTCAGCCCAGGCGCCTGCGGCATTCACCACGGTTTTGGCGCGCAGCGTCTCGCCGTCGCTGAATTGGAGGGTCCAGCGCTGTCCGTCATGCGTGGCCTGTGTCAGTGTGGCGGCGGTTCGCAGCTCTCCGTCGGCACCTGCCTTCTGGCGAAAGCCGCGCAGAAAGCCTTGATGCAGTGCATGCACATCCATGTCCTGCGCGCCTGCGTCGTACAGCGCGCCGTGCACCACATCGGGCCGCAGGCAGGGCACATGGGCCAGCGTGGTGCCGGCGTCCAGCGTCACCAGGCCGGGGCAGCTTGCGGACAGTTCCTGGCGGGTGTGCGCCAGTTCTTCTTCCTGGCCGTGCGTGGCAAGGTAAAGCACGCCCCGGGGCTGTATCAGCGCCGGGGGAAACCCTTCCGGCGGCCGTTCGTAAAACCCGCGACTGGCACGCGTCAGCGCCCGCACCATGGGCGGGCCGTAGGTTTCCATGAACATGGCCGCCGACCGGCCGGTGGAGTGAAACCCCGGCTGGGATTCACGTTCGACGAGCGCAACGCTGCGTTGCCCGGCCAGGCGCCAGGCCAAAGATGCGCCCGCAATGCCGGCGCCGAAGATCAGGATGTCAAATTCTCTCATTTGAGAATTCTCACATGCGAGAATCGTGCCTGTCCAGCCCATTTACCTGATTTGGCCCCAACAAAGGGAAAACACCATGCCTGCACGCCCCGCCCGCAACCCTGCCGCCCCCCCCGAGGCGGACCGGGTGCGGCTCGGCCTGAGCCTGCGCGGGCACCGCAAGGCACGGCGGCTGACGCTCAAGGACCTGTCCGGCCGTTCCGGCGTCGCGCTGTCCACGCTGTCCAAGATGGAGCTGGGCCAGATTTCGGTCAGCTATGAAAAGCTGGCCGCAGTGGCGCGGGCGCTGTCGCTGGACGTGGGGCAGCTGCTGGACGCGCGAGCCGCGGCGCCGGTCCCCGGCGCTGCAAAGCCGGTGGTGGTCTGGTCCGAAGCAGGCGGTGCGCCGGCCTACAGCTCGGGCAACTATGACTACGGTGCCCTGGCCGCCGGCTTTCCGGGCAAGCGCATGACGCCGATGCACGGCCGCATTGTGGCGCGCAGCCGCAGCCAGTTCCCCGACTTCATCCGCCACGCAGGGCAGGAGTTCGTGATCGTGCTGTCGGGCCGCGTGCGCATCGAGTTCGAGACCGGCGAAATCATCGAAGTGGGGCGCCATGAGTCGGCCTATTTCGACAGCGGCGTGGGCCACATCTACCTTTCGCTGGGCCGCAGCGATGCGCAGGTGCTGGTGGTGATGAGCGAATAGGGCCGCGTGGCCTTGTATCTTGGGGTTGTGCCCAGGTTCAGGTCGACAGCTTCTCCCAGGTCAGGTCAAATTTCAGCAGATATTTGCGCAGCCTGTCCGCATCGTTCACCACGCTGCGCTGGGTGCGCGATACATTGAAGAGCGCCCGCCCGGCGTCGCTGAGGGAGGCGCTTTTGCGGCAGACCCCAATCACGGCTTGAAGCTGTAGCTGTTCAAAATAATCAAGTGCGTCCGCGGCGCCTCCCATTAATTCGGCGAGTGAGGCAGCGCCGCCGCTGGCTTCCTGTTCTGTGGCCTGCCACTGCCAGCGTAGCCGCGCGATCTCGGCCTCTACCAGGCTTGCGCCGATGCGGCCGTTGTCGCCCAGCGTGGCAAGGCGGGTGATGGATGCGCTCAAGTCGCGAAAATTGCCGGCCCAGATGGCCTCGCCCGATTGTGCAAATCGCAGGTAGGCGGTGCGGGCTTCGGCGGTCATGCGGGTTTTTCTGCCCAGATCTTCGGATGCGAGCATGAGCTGGTGGTCCATGTTGGGCTCGATGTCCTCCCGGCGCTGGCTGAGGCCGGGCAGGGTGTAAGTCCACAGATTGATACGCGCAAAAAGGTCCTCGCGGAAGCGCCCGCGGGCGACTTCCAGACGCAAGTCCTTGTTGGTGCCGGCGATCAGCTGGAAGCTGCTTTCGACTTCTTTGTCGGCGCCTACGGGCAGGAAGCGCTTTTCTTCCACGGCCTTGAGCAGCATGGCCTGCTCGTCCAGGCCCAGCTCGCCGATCTCGTCGAGAAACAGCACGCCCTTGTCGGCGGTGCGCAGCAGGCCGGGACGGTCATTGGCCGCCCCGGTGAACGCCCCTTTCTTGTGGCCGAACAGCGTGGAGCCCGCACCGTCGCCGTGCAGCGTCGCGCAGTTCACGTCGACAAAGCTGCCGCTGACCTGGTGGCGCGACTTTTTGAGCTCAAAAATCCGCCGCGCCAGCATCGACTTGCCCGCGCCGGTCGGTCCGGTCAGCAGGATGGGCGCCTTGCTCTGGACGGCGATGTGTTCGATTTCCTCGATCAACTTGTTGAAGCGGGGATTGCGTGTGGCGATGCCGCTTTTGAGGAAGGACACTGCATCTTGCTGCGCCACCGCAAGCCGCGTGTTGATCGCGTCATACCGCGAGAGGTCCAGGTCAATCAGTTCATAGCTGCCCACGCCCTGGCCTTGCCGGCCCCTGGGCGGCGCCGTCTGCAACAGAACGCCGGGAATGAAGCGCGCCTCGACCAGCAGGAACAGGCAGATCTGCGCCACATGGGTGCCGGTGGTGATGTGCGCCCAGTACTCTTCACGCTCGGTGTCGAAAGCGTAGGCACGCATCCAGTCATACAGCGCGCCATAGACCTCGCCGAAATCCCAGGGGTTGGCCAGGTTCATCTCGACCAGGCGAACCTCGGTGCCGGGCGAGAGCTGAACCACGTCGTCACGCACCCGTTCGGCCAGTGCCTTGTTGCGCACGTCGTGCATCAGCTCCAGCCGGTCGACGATCAGGTCTTCATGCTGTGCGATCGACACCGTCGGCCGCCATTTCTCCCAACGCGAAGCACTCAGGCCCGAATCCAGTTGGGTACCCAGGAAACCCATCACCACTTTCTTCTTCATATTTCTAATGTACTAGCTTTAAAGCTAAATACCGAGAAATATCAGGTAGTTAAATTGGACTGCCCAGTGGCTTTGATGGAAAAAATAATCAATGAAATCAACAATCTTTAAAGGGAATCGAAAGATCCTCGAAACCTGGCACGGCACCTGCACTAAAGAAGGTGTCAGATGAGAAAGTTGTTCGCTCACAAGCAGGGGTTTCCGGGAAACCGGGCCCCGCTGGTGCAGGAAGCCCGGGTTGCCCTGGGTCTCCTGTATGCCGCGGCAACGGATGCGCTGGCACCAAGGCATGTGGTCAAGGGGCGGCTCAGGTAGAGGAGCCGCCCCGTCAGGTTCGATTCCTGATGCCATTGTTCTGTAGCTCAGATGGTTAGAGCATCGTGCTAATCACACGACTGTCGCGGGTTCGATTCCCGCCGAACGCTGACTTAAAAAATCAGCTTATTGGAAGTGAGACGTGCCGCGAGTGGGAAAAGTGGATGCAGGCTGCAGCGGGAAACCGCGGTAGCAGGCGGGGCCAGCACCCACCGGCAACAGTTGCCAGTGCGAAGGTACTGCGACACCGGACAGTGAAGACGCCGGTCGTGACATCGAGAGATCTCATGGCCAGGCCCCTCACCTGAAAGTGCCTGCACCCCGAGTCCGCGGCTGTTGCTGATGCGGACTATGTTTTTGTTGAATGAAAAAGAACAACGAAGCAAACGAAAAAGAAAACGGAGAAGAAAATGTTTGGAATAAAGCAATACAAGATCAAGAAAAACGAACGCGGCCTGTTGCTGCGCAACGGCGATTTCGAGCGCGTGCTGCAGCCCGGTAAACACTGGGTGTATGCCGGCGCCGACCAGGTCCGCGTGGAAACGTTCGCCATGGAGCAGGCGGCTTTCACGCACGGCCTTGCTGACTACTTCATGGCCAAAGAGCCGGCGGTGGTGGCGCAAGAGTTTGTGCTGGCTGCGCTGTCGGATTCGCAGGCAGGCCTGCGCTACGAGAACGGCTTGCTGGTCGAAGTGCTGGCGCCTGCAACCCGCAAGCTCTACTGGAAGGGCCTGAACGACATCCGTATCGACGTGGTCGATATCGACCAGGGTGTGGCAAACAGCGAAAAGCTGCCCGCCGGACTTGTGGCTACGCTGGGCCAGACGCAGCTGCGCCAGCGCGCTGTGAAGGGCCTGGACGGCGTGCTGTTGGTGCAGGTGCCCGACTTCCATGCCGGCGTGCTGACGCTGGACGGCAAGGTGACCGGGTTGCTCGGCGCTGGCGCCTATGGTTTCTGGCGCTACGGCCGCAAGGTTGAGGTGGAATGCATTGACCTGCGTTCGCAGGCCCTGGAAGTCAGCGGGCAGGAAATCCTCACCCGCGACAAGGTGAGCCTGCGCCTGAACCTGTCGGCCACCTGGCGCTATGAAGATGTGCTGAAGGCCTTTGCCCAGTGGGGCAAGCCGTCGGAGCAGATCTACCGCGAACTGCAGCTGGGCCTGCGCGCGGCCGTGGGAACCCGCACGCTCGATGAGCTGCTGGAGAACAAGGCCGCACTGGACGACATCATTGCCGAGCACACCCGTGCCCGGCTGGCGGGTGCGGGCCTGAAGCTGGAAAGCCTGGGTGTGAAAGACATCATCCTGCCCGGCGAGATGAAGACCATCCTGGCGCAGGTGGTAGAGGCTGAGAAATCGGCCCAGGCCAACGCGATTCGCCGTCGTGAAGAAACCGCGGCAACGCGCTCGCTGCTGAACACGGCCAAGATCATGGAGGACAACCCGATTGTCCTGCGCATGAAGGAGCTGGAGACGCTGGAGCGTGTGGCTGAGCGTATCGACAAGATCTCCGTATTCGGAGGCCTTGACCAGGTGCTCAACGGGCTGGTGAAGCTGCGTTGAGTGTTGAGAAGAATCAAGAGATAAAGGGCGCGCTGGCACAGAAGGGAGCGCCACTGCCAAAAATGTTGATATTGCAGGCAGGCCGGGTAACACCGGGTGCGGCGGGCAAGCCGGTTGACGGGCTAGGTTGAGGATGCAGGTGCTGGCTCCGATGACGGGTCTGCCACTGGCGCGCGTTTCCAACCGTCAGCTGGGCCACAGGCGTCAAACACCGTGGTCGCCGTATTGATGCGGGTTCGAATCCCGCCGCGTCCACCAAAATTGAAGTCGTGAAAAGAAAAAGATGAAAACGAACAATACCCCGCCGGAGCAGTCCAGAGCAATGCGTGAGGCGGTGGGTAGGCCTGTCACCGACGCGCAGTTGGCGCACTTCGCCGCGCTGTTCGCGTGCGTAGCCCCGACCTATGCCGAACGCTGGGTCACGCTATTGCAGGGAAAGCCAGAGAAATGGCGAAAAATCCTGCCGTGGCGTGCTTGGCCTTGCGACGTGTACGAAAGCCTGCCGCCGCGTATGGAGTGGGCTGCGATGGTAGACCAAGCGATAAGGTTGGCGCAGGCGCACAAGGTACGTGAAGCGCATGTGCTGGCCTGTGGCCATAGCAGCGAAAGTATCGAGACACTGGCTCTTTCGCAGCTCAAGGCGCGTTTGTGCTCGCGGGCGCGAGGCTCTGAAGGGACTTTGCTGGAGGGTTTTGTATCCCTGATACCGGGCCAACTGGCCCTGGTGACCAATCACGAAGGCGGATGTTGGTTGGTGGATTACACAACACCACAGATGCGGAAATGACGATCATGAAAAAACAAAATTTGACACCCAGACAGAAACGGCAGGCGAGGACCTCCGCCGTATTGACCGCGGAGACCGTTGGCCTGGACCCCGTGCTGTACGCGGCGGCCTTGCGCTATCTTTTTGACCGGCCTGTACCTTCGGCAAACGAGCAAGAGTGGTACTGGAGTATCGATGAACCCGAGTTTGCCGCCACACCACTGGAGTGGACGCGCATCCAGACCGTACTGTTTGCCAATGCGGGTGCCGACCTGGCTCCGTATAGCAACCAACAAGTGGGCATGGGCCTTAACCATGTGATGAGCAACAACGCGGGAAATATTCCACATATGCCAAACGACCCTTCGGTACCTCTGGCCGACGCCATGCAGATGATGCGGGCCTTTCCTTCCTTGTGGAGGGACTGCATAGGACCGCGACTGGATCCTGCAGAGGCAACGGAAGATGCCAGCGGCGTCACTCGCCTGGACTTTGTGTGCCATATGTGGTTTGACGTGTGGCCGACTTTTTGGAATGCAAAACACATTCCGGAGTGGCGCGACGCTGTGTGGCATGTGTTGTGCGAAATGCTGGATATGCCCTTTCGCGAAGTACAAAGATCCGCATTGCACGGAATTGGCCATACGGTGCATGACCTGCAACGCAAGGAAGCTATCGACCAGCGCATGGCGCGCTTTATCACTACCGTGGCTAACGATGCCGAACTGGTGAATTACGCCCGTGCCGCCGCGGACGGTATGGTGCAATGAATTCAGAACAACGAACAAAAATCGAGAAAGAAGAAAAACAATGAACTACCAACAACACGAAGTTCCCGGCGGTGTGCCGGTAAAGATGTGGACTAACGGCGTGCCGGTGGAAGCGCAGGCACTCAAGCAGCTGGAGAATTCCGCACGACTGCCCATCGTGTTCAAGCACGTGGCCGTGATGCCCGACGTGCACTACGGCCTGGGCGCAACCATCGGCAGTGTGATCCCGACTTTGAAGGCGATCATTCCTGCCGCGGTAGGTGTGGACATCGGCTGCGGCATGATGGCGTGCAAGACCACGCTTCGTGCCGAAGACCTCCCTGACAACCTCGGCCCGCTGCGCTTGGAAATCGAAAAAGCCGTGCCGCACGGATCGGCCCCCAAGACCTATCGCAGGAATGGTTCGGTGCGTGAAGTCGGCGCCTGGACGAACCCGCCCAGTGCGGCCGATGCGGCCTGGGGCCAGCTGGTCGATGAATTCGAGGCCATCTGCCTGGACTACCCGCGCCTGAAGAACACCAACAACCATCGCCACATGGGAACGCTGGGTGGCGGCAACCACTTTGTCGAGGTGTGCCTCGACGAAAGCGGCGGGGTCTGGATCATGCTGCACAGCGGTTCGCGCGGGGTGGGTAACGCCATCGGTACGCATTTCATTGAACTTGCGAAGAAAGACGCCGAGCTGCACCAGCGCAATCTGCCGGACAAAGACCTGGCCTACCTGGAAGAAGGCTCGCAGTACTTTGGCGACTATGTGCGCGGCGTGGGTTGGGCGCAGAAGTTTGCGCGCCTGAACCGCGAGGTGATGATGCAGGCCGCCATTGGCGCGCTGCGCAAGGTCATCAGCAAGCCGTTTGAGACGCACCTGGAGGCGGTGAACTGCCACCACAACTATGTGCAGAAAGAAACGCACTTTGGGCAGGAAGTGTTTGTGACCCGCAAGGGCGCCGTGAGCGCCAAGGCGGGAGAGCTCGGGATCATTCCCGGCAGCATGGGGGCCAAGAGTTTCATCGTGCGCGGCAAGGGCAACCCCGACAGCTTTATGAGCTGCAGCCACGGGGCCGGCCGCACCATGAGCCGTACCCAGGCCAAGAAGCTGTTCACGGTGGACGACCAGATCAAGGCTACCGAGGGTGTGGAATGCCGCAAGGACGCCGAGGTGATCGACGAGATCCCGATGGCCTACAAGGACATTGACGCCGTGATGCTGGCGCAGAGCGACCTGGTGGAGGTGGTTTACACGCTCAAGCAGGTGGTGTGTGTCAAAGGTTGAGGGAGGGGATCAAAAGGAGAACGCCTTGCGGGCGCTGTCCGATCCTGCCTTGACGGATCTTCGGGGAAAGCTCGCCGAAGCTGGCGGCGTATTTGATTTTGCTGTTTACAGGCTGGAGAAAGGAATTGATCCTTCTGCGGCGCTGCATCGGTGCGCGCTGGAGCTGCTGTTCGCGGACGTACGGGAGCGATGGTTGGTAAACCACCAGGAGGCCATCAAAAAATTTCCGCAATTTAGTGCGTCGAATTTTCATCAGCTCGACTACGACTGTGCCGCTGCGAGTCCGGAAATTTTGCCGGTGGAAAAAGTACAGAACCTCCTTTCCTGCGCGGCGCACCCAGCCGGTGCGCCTTGTTTGTTTTTGAGTTTTAGTGACCCACCCTATGGTTTCATGAAAGATGCTGACGCGAAGGCTCTGTTTGAGCAGTGGTGTCAAATTTTAGGTTTGATCCCGGGCCATCTTCCTGAGGTGATCGACTGGGTCGGCGATCCTGATCTTGAACCATCGCGCAGCGAATGGAGTAATTATTTTGAGGCGGGAAAAGAGTGGTGGGGCATTTGGTGCCTGACGGTGTGGAACCCTGTTAACCGGACCTTGAGCGTGCTGGCCGCCAGCGCAACTGACTGATGATGAAAGAAGAAAAACAATGATTGAACTCGATGGCTCGCAAGGCGAAGGCGGCGGGCAGATTTTGCGCACCGCGCTGGCCCTCAGCCTGGTGACGGGCAAGCCCTTTCGCATGGACAACATCCGTGCGAAGCGGCCCAAGCCCGGCCTGATGCGCCAGCACCTGGCCTGCGTGAACGCGGCTGTGGCTGTGGGCGGCGGCTTCGATCGGACTTCTGCCGTCAATGCCACCGGTCAGGCGGTACAGATTGGCGAAAGCACGTTGCTGTTCACGCCTGGTGAAGTGCGCGCGGGCGACTACGAATTTGCGGTCGGCTCGGCAGGCAGCTGCATGCTGGTGCTGCAGACCGTGCTGTGGCCGCTGCTGCAGGCCAAGGCGGCTTCGACGCTGCTGCTCAGCGGCGGCACGCACAACCCCATGGCGCCGTCGTGTTCCTTCCTGTCGCTGCTGGCACCTTACTTCGCGGGCAATGGAGAGGCACTGTTTGACATTGAACTGCGCCGCCACGGTTTCTACCCGGCGGGAGGCGGGGAGGCGCGCGTGCGCCTGAACCCGCCCGCGCAGGGCTTTTCGGCCATTCACCTCATGGAGCGCGGCGCGTTGCTGGAGGCTTATGCCGAATGCCTGCACGCGGGCCTGCCCAGAGGCGTGGCTGAACGTGAGATGGACGTGCTGCGCAAGGGGCTGGGTTGGGAAGATGGCTGCCTGCGCGACCGCGGGCTGCGCAGCAACGAAGGGCCAGGCAATGCGCTGTTGGCTGTCCTGCGCTATGAGCACATCACCGAGGTCTTTGCGGCCTATGGCGAAAAGAGCGTGAGTGCCGAGCAGGTTGCCCGCCGTGTGTTGCAGGAGGTGAAGGACTACCAGGCCCACGAGGCGCCGATAGGCCCGCACCTGGCGGACCAGCTGATGATTCCCATGGCACTGGCGGGCCTGCAGGGCCGGATGGGGCGCTATTGGGCGACGGAGCTGACCGAGCACACCCGCACCAATGCGCGGACCATCGAAGCCTTCCTGCCAGTGAAGTTCTCGTGCGAGCCATGCGGTGGCGGAACAGTGATTTCGCTGCAGATGCAATGAATAACCGGGTCATTCCTGGCCGATGCATGCCAATATGAAAAGGTGCGGTGCATTGCTGGTGTTGAGTCCGGGACCAGAGAAGCCTTACAGTATGGGCTGGTCGCATGAGGAACCTGCATGTCCAACGGCAAAAACACACTACCATCCGGCGCCCTCGATAGAGCCCAGATCGAGAACGCGATCGAAAAGGTCAACCGGCAGATCAAGATTCTGCGGGCCTTCAAAATATCGGTGACGCAAACCGGCTGGGATTCGAGCGTGGAGTCCTTGCAAAAGAAAGTCAACACCACCCTGGCCGACAGCTTTGGCGTGGGCACGCCCGAATACCGGCAGTTTGCCGTCGCGATACAGGATTTTCTGCTGGACAAAACTTTCGGCGACCGCTTCACGGAAGACGAACGCCAGCAAAAAGTCAGGCAGGGGATCGATCTGGCCATCATGCGCGTGAATGCGGCCAAGAAGCTGCTGAGCGACTACCTCAATGGCACTGCAGCGCCGATAGTGGAGCCGGTTGCGGAGGCGAAACCGGTGCCACCGCCCCCACCAGCGCCAGCGCCAGCACCGGAACCAGCACCAGCACCGGAACCGGAACCGGAACCGGAACCGGAACCGGAACCGGAACCGGAGCAGATCTCCACACCTTCACCTTCCATTCCAACGAGGATGCCCATGTCCAAGACCGATCTCTCTTCCGCCACCGCGCCGCAAGCCGTGTCCGGTTCTCGCGTGGCCATCCTGGGCCTGGGCGGAGATGCCGTGGGCGACGCGTGCCAGTTCATGGAGCAGCTGGGGCTGGAGGCTGCGATACTCGACGCCGTCACCATCGACCAGCTGGAGGGGCTGCGCAATGTGGCGTTTTTGCTGCTCCTGCCGGGCAACAAATCCGATGCGCCAGCGGCCATGCTGGCCATCGGGTTCATGCTGGCCGCGCTCGGCCGTAACCGCATTGCCTGCCTGCTGTCCGAAGACGACGCCTTGCCGGATGTCCTGAAGGGTGCCACAAGCATTTCGGTCGACGAGGCAGGACTGTGGCGGCTGCTGCTGGCACGTGAAATGAAGCGGGCAGGCCTGGAAGTGGATCTGAACCTTGCCATGTGAGTGGCGCCCCGGCGGCATGAGTGGTGTCAGCGTGCCGTGGGTTTCGTTGCTGCATCGTCAGGCAGCATGGCAGTGTCTCTTTGCATCAAGGCACGGACCAGCCAGGTAAACCATGCAGCGGCAATCGCCGCCGCAATCCAAACCAGCATCTGCCCCAGCCGTGCCTGGTCGTCCAGCAGGTAGGCGTTGCAGACGCGTACCGGTGAGGTTTCATACAGGTTGCCCACGACTGCCATCATCGGCAGCACATTGCCCAGAAAGAAACCCTGCACCAGCAGGCCCGCCGCTTGCCAGGACAGGCGCACGGCGGCGCCGCAGGCCAGCAGGGCCAGGCATTTCAGGATTTCGATGCGGCCGTCCACCAGCGCCAGGTCCAGTACGCGGGGGATCATCAGGATCGCGAGCAGCACCGCGGCCGCAAACAAACCGCTGATGCCGTGGGCATTCCAGAGCCCCAGGCGAGCCAGCCAGCGCCCCGGCAGTGCTGTAGCGAGCAGATAGCCAGCCAGCGCCAGCAGCGGGTATTGCACCAGCATGTGAAGTGTCATGCTGGCTTCCAGCCCGTGCCGCAGGCCGGGCCATGCCAGCAGGCACAACAGGGCGGCGGCCATAACCGCCAGGGTACCGCGCGAGGGAGGTGCCAGCCTCTTCATGGCGGAGCCGCCTGCGCAAGGTGCTGCGCATAGTCGAGCGCGAGCTGCTGTTCCGCGTAGTCAAAAATGCGAACCAGCCGGCCTTTCTGGTCGATGACCAGCAGCGCCGCGTTGTGTTCAAAATCGCCGCGGCCATCAGGAACCACCACGACCTGGAAATCCGCCAGCAGGCGCTGGGTGTCCCGCGGGTCCTGCACACGCAAAAAGCGCCATAGCGCCGGGTCGGCGCTCAATCGCGCTGCATAGGCCTGCAGCACGGCGGGGCTGTCGTGACGCCCATCGAAGCTGATCGACAGCAGCTTGACCCTGCCACCGCGCTCCTGCCTCGCCTGCAATATCTGCTGCATTTGCTGGAAGCTGCTGCCCATCGCCAGGCAGACGGTCTGGCAACGTGTGTAGATGAAATCCACCAGCGTGACGGACTGCCCGTCGGCGAGCTGCTGCGACAGTGCCAGAGGGGCGATGCCGGGCCCGTCGGCGCTGACTGCGGGAGTTGCGGCAGGTCGCAGCGCAACTTCGAGCCGGCGGGCGCCCTCGGCGGTCCAGACCTGGAAGTCGTGCGTGAGCCACGCGGCGGCGGCATAACCCGCCAGGGCCAGCATGGCACTGAGCAAGGCGGTGCGAAGCATCAGGGCTGGCCCATCACGCTTGCTGCCCCTTCAGTTCAGGAGCTTTTGGCCGCCAGCGCCTTGAGCTCGGCGGCGCCGTTGAACGGTGTGGTGCGCGTGCCGGCCTTGCGTTCGGCTTCAAACAGCTCGGGCTTGATCGCACCCGCCTTGTTGGACCATTCGGCGCGGACGTAGCTCGCCACCGCGGCCAGTTCAGCGTCGCTGAACTGCGCGAAGGCCGGCATGGCGCCCTTGAAGGTGTTGCCCATGACGGTGATCTCGCCCGTGACGCCGTGCAGCAGGATGTTGGCCACGGTGCGCTCGTCGCCGGTGACCCATTCGGAGCCGTCCAGCGGTGGAAACACGCCGGGGAGCCCTTTGCCGGTGGCCTGGTGACAGGCAACGCAGTTGGCGGTGAACAGCTGTTTGCCGTTGGCCGCAGCGCCTGGCGCGGGTCCCGAGAGGTCTGCCACCGTGCGCCTGTCCCCCAGGTCGGCGCGGCCGAAGGAGCCGGACAGCACGATGTAGCCCGCGCCCCACAGCACCAGGGCCAATGCCCCGACCAGGAAGATCAACGGAATGGGCTGGCTTTTTTCGGAGGGCTCGGCCTGTTCCCGCTCCTGGGCCCGGCTTTCAGATGTCTTGTCGTTCAACATGGGATGACCTTGTGTGGCTCAGGGCTTGGGGGCGGGTGGCAGCACCGGGTAGGTGTGGTTCAGGCCCTGCAGGTACTTGACCAGGTCCAGCGCCTGCGGCGAGGGCACAACCACCTGGCCGACATTCGGCCCGTAGGCGGGCGGCAGGGCCAGCGGCTGCTCGCCCTCGCTTTCAGCGTCTTTGGCGTCCTTCACCGTGAAGAGGTAGGGGTAGGACGGCATGATGGAGCCGGGTACGTAGGCGCGCGGCTGGTAGAGGTGGCCCAGGTGCCAGTCCTTGCTCGGCTGGCGCGCCCCGATGTTGAAGAGGTCCGGCCCGGTGCGCATGCTGCCCAGCAGGTGCGGCTTGTCGTAGAAATAATCGCCCGGCACCGAGGCCCGGCCCCAGCCGCGCTCCGCATCTGGGCCGAAGTTCCGGTCACGCGGCTGCTGGCTGTGGCAATAAACGCAGCCATTGGCAATGTAGACCTCGCGCCCGCGGAGTTGGGCGCTGGTGTAGTTTTTCAGCTCCGGCGGTGGCTTGATGTCGCGCACCTGCATGTAGGGCATCACCACCAGGGCTGCCGTGGCGATGCCCAGGGCCACCATGGCGCCCGATGCCAGCTTGACTTCATTTTCCATGAGCGGCTCCCATTTCAACGCTGCGTGCGTCGTTGGGCCAGAAGAGGGCGGCGCCCGCACGGCCCGGCCCGAAGCGAAGCGCCATGGCCAGGAAATGGCCGACGAACACTATGTGGCTGAGAACCATCAAGCCGCCGCCCACGGATCGCCATTTCAGGTAGGGCAGGGTCAGCTCGACCGAGGCCATGAAGGGCTGGGCGGCATCCAGCATCGCCACACCTTGAAGCCAGCCGCCGATGGTGAGCCCGACAAAATAAATAGTCACCCCGACAGCCGCCAGCCAGAAATGCAGGGTGATCAGTTTCGGGTAGGGCCACTCCCAGTTCAGCACCCGGGGCATCATGAAATAGATGGCGCCGAACAGCACCATGGTGACAAAGGCATAGGCGCCAAGGTGCGCATGGGCCACCGTGAAATGGGTGAAGTGGGTGATCTGGTTGACGCTGCGCAGCGCCTCCAGCGAGCCCTGCAGCGATGACGCAAGGTACATCAGCCCGCCGAACATCATGAAGCGCAGCGTCGGCGAATACCGCGCCAGATGCATGCGCCCCTGCAGCGTGGCGCCCATGTTGATGCTGAAGGCGATCACGGGGATCACCATCATGACGCTCTGCACGATCGACAGCGTGATGAGCCAGCCGGGCACCGGGCCGCCGATGAGGTGGTGGCCGCCGACCTGCCCGTAGAAAAATGCCAGCGTCCAGAAGCCCAGCAGCGAGAGGTTGTAGGAGCGTATCGGCCGGCCGATGATTTTGGGCAGGAAGTAATAGATGGCGCCCACGCTCACCGGCGTGAACCACAGGCCCAGCACGTTGTGCCCGTACCACCAGTTGGTGGTGGCCTGCTGCACGCCGGTGTGCACGCCGGGCATCTTGCCGACCAGGAAGAGCAGGGCAATCCACAGCAGCGCCGCCGTCATGTACCAGACGCTGACGTACAGGTGCGAGACCTTGCGGTTGACCAGCGTGAACAGCACCGGCAGGATGACAAGGGCAAAGCCGGCGAAGATGAAGATCGCGATCTGCCATGGAATTTCCAGGTATTCCATGCCGTCGTTCCAGCCGGTCGCGATGGCGCCTATGCCGCCGGCGATGCCCATGTTGATAAGCGCCCCGCCCAGCATGACCCAGATGGCGCCGTAGAGCCGGGTGCGCAGCAGCCGCGGCAGCAGCCACACGATCATTCCCAGCGCCGCATTGGTGATCCAGCCATAGAGCACGCCGGTCAGGTGCACGGTGCGTATCCGGCCGAAAGTCAGCCAGGCATAGTCGGTGAGCCAGTCGGGCTCATGCAGCTTGATGGACGACACCAGCCCCGCCATCGAGCCCACGATGAGCCACAGGCAGGCAAAGGTGATGAACATGAACACCGGAAACGCGGTGGAGCGGTCGGACGTGATGCGGTCCAGCAGCTCGGCGGCGTCGGCCGCGTGCGTCTTGATGCCGCCTTCCTTCACGGCCTTCTGCATCGACTCCTGTGCCGCGTCCTGTAGCGCGGGGTCGTCGACCTGGCCGATCTCGCCGTGCGCGAATATGACGGAAGCTGCAACAGGGTTTTCTTGCAGTAGCCCTTTGCGCAGCGACCAGATAAAGACAAAGAGTCCGATGATGGACAACAGGAAGGCGCCCAGAAGGCTGAGGGCTGCGCTGTCCATTACGCGGTTCCTCCAGCGGACAAGGCAGGTGCGGTGCCATATCGATTGCCTTTGCACGCCCCCCCGGCAAGGCCGGGTGGAGGCGCCGCGCGCCGTGAGGGCTGTGAAGCCTGGACGCTCATGCGTGATGCAGTGGTCATGATTTCTCCGGTATGGAGGGAAGGCTGCGCTTGCGCGAAGGTCCTCTGGCGTCCTGAACCGCGATGGGCCGCGGGGGCTTGCCGCAGATGAGTCATCCTACGCCTTTGTCTGCAGTCCGTCTGTTCGGCCGCCCGCGGTTCGGCGCCTGCTATTGATTTTGTAGCTGTTTGCGCCTGATCTGATTGGGCTACGGGCTGTTTTGATGCTGAAGTTCGCCTGCAAGTCATCTGTCAGTCGCGTGAACATGTTCTTAAGCCTGGCCTCATGCTTTGGTGTTAGCCTCGCGGCCATGTTGAACCGCATCCCCTCTTTCCTGCGCCACGTCGGCCCAGGCGTTGTTACCGGCGCCGCCGACGACGACCCTTCCGGTATCGCCACCTACACGCAGGCGGGGGCGCAGTTCGGCACCGGGTTGCTCTGGACGGTGTTTTTGTCGCTGCCCTTCATGATCGCCATCCAGCTGGTCAGCGCCCGCATAGGTCGTGTCACCGGCAAGGGTGTGGCGGCCAACCTGCGGGAACACACGCCGCGCGCCTTCCTGATGAGCATGGTGTTTTTGCTGGTGATTGCCAACACCATCAATATTGCCGCCGACATTGCCGCGATGGGCGAGGCGCTGCAGCTGGCGGTGGGCGGCGGCGACCACTTTCATGCAGTGGCCTTCGGCATCATCACCGTGCTGCTGCAGGTGTTTGTGCCTTACCGCAAGCTCGCACCCATCCTCAAATGGCTGACGCTGTTCCTGTTTGCCTATGTGATCGCCGTGTTCCTGGTACAGGTGCAGTGGGCCCAGGTGCTGCATGACCTGGTCGTTCCCAAACTGCAATGGACCTCGGGCTACTGGATGATGATCGTCGCGCTGCTGGGCACCACGATTTCGCCCTACCTGTTTTTCTGGCAGGCCTCGCAGGAGGTCGAAGAACTGCGCCTGAAGGGCGGCGTGCTGGGCGCCGAAAAGAAGATCCGCCGCGACCTGCGCCGCGTCAAGCGCGACACCTACATCGGCATGTTTTTCTCGAACGCCATCGCCTTCTTCATCATGGTGCTGGGCGGTGCGGTGCTGTATGCGGCTGGCATTCACGACGTCACTTCGGCCGCGCAGGCGGCGCAGGCGCTGCGGCCGCTGGCCGGCGATTTTGCCTTCGCGCTGTTTGCCGGCGGCATCATCGCCACCGGTTTACTGGCCGTGCCGGTGCTGGCCTCGTCAGCCGCTTACGCCGTGGCCGAGGCCTTCGGCTGGCCCGAAGGCCTGGAGCGCCACTGGTATGAGGCCAAGCGTTTCTACGCCATCATCGTCATCGCCACCGTAGTCGGCACCGGCATGGACTTCACCAGCATAGACCCGATGAAAGCGCTTTACTGGAGTGCCGTGATCAACGGCGTGGTGGCCGTGCCCATCATGGCTGGCCTGATGCTGCTGGCCGGCCGGAAATCGGTAATGGGCAATTTCACCTCTGGTTTCAAGACCACATGGTTCGGTTGGGGCGGTGTGGTGGTGATGGGCTTTGCGGTGGCGATGATGTTGCTGGATCTGATCCGCCCCTTGTTCTAGTCTCCCCGGCGACGAACCCACAAACGCTGCGGCCCCGCGCCCTGCCCGGCGAGCTGGTCATACGGGTTGCGCAGCCGGCATTTGTCAATCGACAGGCAGCCGCAGCCTATGCAGTCGTCCAGGGTGTCGCGCAGTTTCTTGAGCTGGGCCATGCGCTCGTCCAGGTCGGCGCGCCAGGCGGCCGACAGGCGTTCCCAGTCCGCGCGGCTGGGCGCTGCTTTCGCGGGCAGGGTGGCCAGCGCGGCTTCGATGTCGGCCAGCGCGATGCCCACCCGCTGCGCGACGCGCACAAAGGCCACGCGCCGCAGCATTTCACGCGCGTAGCGGCGCTGGTTGCCCTCGGTGCGGCTGCTGCTGATCAACCCTTTTTTCTCATAAAAGTGCAGGGTGGACACCGCCACGCCGCTGCGGCGCGCCATGTCGCCGACCGAGAGCGTGGGGAAAATGCCGACCTGTTCCAGTTCCGTGCCCATGGGCTCCCCTGAAAAAATGCTTGACCTAAACTTTACTTGAGGTTTCAGACTCCTGCTTTTGCGAGCCAACCCGGCCCGCTTATTTCAAAGGAGTTGTTTTCATGTCCAGCGATTCATCAAGCCCTGCTTCCGCTTCCGTGTTCCGGATCGACAAATTCGTCGTGCCCTCGCAGTCGATATCCGCTTTTGTCGAGCGCATCCACCATGTCCAGCGCATGCTGGGCGAACTGCCGGGCTGCTTGCAGAAGCATGTGCTGACCCAGACGGGCGACAGCAGCGAGTTCGATGTGGTGACCGTGGTCGAGTGGGCCAATGCCGATGCGGTGGCCGCCGCCCAGACCGTCATGCAAAAGCAGCTCGCCGGCGAGGGATTTGACATTCAGGCCTTCAGGAAGAAGCTGGGTGTGCGCGGCGACTCGGGGATGTACCGGGAGGCGTGATCCCTGGGATGCTCAGCGGCGCCCCAGCGCCGCCAGCACGTGCTCGGGTGTGGCCGGAGCCTGCAACACGGCGGCGCTGCCGCCCGGCCGGGTTGAGGCAATCGCGTCGCGCAAGGCCTCATACACACTGATCGCCAGCATCAGCGGCGGTTCGCCCACAGCCTTGCTGCCGAAGACGTTGTCTTCGCGATTCGGTTCGGGCCACAAATCGACCTTGAAGTGCTCGGGCACGTCGCCGGTCGCCGGAATCTTGTAAGTGCTGGGCGCGTGCGTGGTCAAAAGGCCCTTGTCGTTCCACACCAGCTGCTCGGTGGTGAGCCAGCCCATGCCCTGCACAAAGCCGCCTTCGATCTGGCCGATGTCGATGGCCGGGTTGATGCTGGTGCCTACGTCATGCAGGATGTCGACTTTCAGCACGCGGCTTTCGCCCGTCAGGGTGTCGATGGCGACTTCGGTGCAGGCTGCGCCGTAGGCGAAGTAATAAAACGGCCGGCCGGTCAATGTGGCCTTGTCGTAGTGGATTTTGGGTGTGCGGTAAAAGCCGTCGCTCCAGAGCTGGATGCGGTTGGCATAGGCCAGCTTCACGACTTCGGTGAAAGGCCGCGCGCCTGCGGGTGTGACAACCTCGCCCCCTTCAAACTGCACCGCGCCCGCGCCGCAGCGGTCCAGGCCGGCCACAAATTGCGCCAGGTTGTCGCGTACATTGCGGGCGGCGTATTGCGCGGCGCGCGCGTTCAGGTCGGTGCCGGCTGAGGCGGCGGTGGCTGACGCATTCGGAATCTTGCTGGTGTCGCTGGCTGTGGCCAGCACCTGGTCGAACGGCACGCCCAGTTCATCGGCCACGATCTGGGCGACCTTGGTGTTCAGCCCCTGGCCCATTTCGGTGCCGCCGTGGTTCACCTGCACGCTGCCGTCGGTGTAGACGTGCACCAGCGCGCCGGCCTGGTTGAAGAGGGTGGCGGTAAACGAAATGCCGAACTTGACGGGTGTGATGGCGATGCCGCGCTTGATGACCGGGCTTTGGGTGTTCCAGGCAGAAATTTTCTGACGGCGTTGTGAATAAAGCGCAGACAGCGCCAGCTTTGATAGCAGCGGGTCGAGGATGTTGTCCTCGACCTTCATCTGGTAGTGGGTGACGTCTCGCTCGCCGATGCCGTAGAGATTGCGTTTTCGCACGGCCAGCGGGTCCAGGTTCAGCGTGCGCGCAATGTCGCCCATGATGGCTTCAATCACGATCATGCCCTGCGGACCGCCGAAGCCGCGAAAAGCCGTGTTGCTTTGCGTGTTGGTTTTGCAGCGGTAGGACGCGATCTCCACGTCTTCCAGAAAGTAGGCGTTGTCAGCGTGGAAGACTGCACGGTCGGCCACAGGGCCTGACAGGTCGGCGCTGAAGCCGCAGTTCACCGCCATCATGAGTTTGAGGCCGCTGAGCCGGCCGGTGTCGTCAAAGCCCACGTCGTATTCATACGCAAACGGATGGCGTTTGCCGGTGACCATGAAGTCGTCGTCGCGGTCCAGTCGCAGCTTGACGGGGCAATGCAGCTTGTGGGCAGCGATGGCGGCCCAGACTGCCATCTGGCCTGACTGAGTTTCCTTGCCGCCAAAGCCGCCGCCCATGCGCCGGCATTCGACACGTACCGCATGGTTGGCGATGCCCAGCGCGTGCGACACCCAGTGCTGGATCTCGCCGGGGTGCTGGGTGCTCGAGTAAACCAGCCATTGCTGCTGCTCCTGCGGTACCACGTAGGCGACCTGGCCTTCGAGGTAGAAATGTTCCTGGCCGCCGACTTCGAGTGTGCCGTGCAGTGTGTGCGGTGCCCTTTTGAGCGCAGCTGCCGCATCGCCGCGTTTCACAAAAACCGGCGGCAGCACATAGCTTTCGGCCTTGAGCGCGTCGTGCACGTTCAGCAGGGAGGGCAGGGGTTCGATACGGCAGACCACCTTTCGTGCGGCACGGCGGGCCTGCATGACGGTGTCTGCCACCACCACGCCGATCACCTGGCCTATGTGCTGCACGGTGTTTTGAGCAAACACCGGTTCGTCGTGCGAGAAATTGCCCAGCACCGGATCGCCCGGAATGTCGCGTGCGAGGATCACATCGCGCACGCCCGGCATCTCCAGGGCCGCGGCGGTGTCAACGCGCAACAGCTTTCCGTGTGCCACGGTCGACAAAATGGGCGCCGCATGCAGCGTGCCGCGCACTTCCGGAATGTCGTCGACATAGGTGGCGGCGCCGGCGACTTGCGCGCGCGCGCTTTCATGGGGTGTGGAGCGGCCCGCCGCCTGCGTGCCCGCAGGTTTTTGGGCCAGCGACGTTTTTTCCGCAAGGTCCGCGGGGGGCATATCGCCAGCGCGGGCGTTGGCTGCGCGCACGTCCGGGTCGGCCACTGCATCGCGGCTGACGGAGATGTCTTTCGCGGCGTTCATGCGGCTTCCTCCAGCCGGAAGTTGGCCAGGTTGATCTGCTGCAGGCCCTGGCTTTCGAGCCAGTAGCGCTGGAGCAGGTTGCCGAGCACCTGGCTGCGGTAGGCTGCGGAGGCGCGCATGTCCGAGATGGGCGAGAACTCGGCGCGCAACGTAGCGATGGCGTTCTGCACAGTGGTCTGCGTCCAGGGCTTCCCTGTCAGCGCCGCCTCGGTCCGGATGGCGCGCACCGGCGTGGCTGCCACACCGCCCGCACCGATGGAAGCTGCGACCACGATGCTGTTTTCAATCCGCAAGTTGATCGCCAGACAGACGGCGGAAATGTCGTCGTCGTAGCGCTTGGAGATTTTGTAAACCTTCATGGCCTCCCGGGTCTGTACCTTGGGCACCTTGATCCAGGCCAGCACTTCGTCGGGCGCCATCACATTCTTGCGGTAGCCGGTATAAAGCGCTTCCAGCGGCATTTCGCGGTGGCCGCGCACGCTCATCAGGACGATGTTGGCCCCCAGCGCAATCAGCAAGGGCATGGAGTCGCCAATCGGCGAACCGTTGGCGATGTTGCCGCCCAGCGTGCCCGAATTGCGCACCGGCAGCCCGGCAAAGCGGGCGGCGAAGTTGTGCAGCTGCGGCCGGCCTTTGACCAGCGCCGCATAGGCGTCGGCCAGTGTCACGGCGGCGCCGATGGCGATGTGATGCGGGTAGTCCTCAATGCGGCGCAGTTCCCGCACTTTGGTGACGTCCAGCACCTTGCCGAACTGTATGTGCTGCTTGGTCACCCACAATCCCACGTCGGTGCAGCCGGCGACCAGCTGGGCGTCGGGGTGGGTGGCGCGGGCCTGCAGCAAGGCTGCCAGTGTTTGTGGAGATTTGTAAGCCAAATCGGCCTGCAGCCCAACAGGGGCGGGCGCAAGCAGCTCCAGTTTTTGTAGCAAACCGGCTTCATCGACCCGGACGGGAGGCAGGCTGCCCATGGTCTGCGCGGCCTCCAGGATGGGCCGGTAGCCGGTGCAGCGGCAGAGGTTGCCGGAGAGTTCTTCCTGCGCCAGCTCCCGCGTGATGGGCTCGCCCTTGCAGACGTGGTTTTGGTACACGCCGAACAGGCTCATCACGAAGCCGGGTGTGCAGAAGCCGCATTGGGAGCCGTGCTTATCGACCATGGCCTGCTGGGCAGGGTGTAGGGCACCGTCCGTGGCAATATCTTCCACAGTCCAAAGCGCCATTCCGTCTATGGAGTGCGCCAGCCGAATGCAGCTGTTGATGGCGCGGTATTCGACCTTGCCGCCGGCCGCCTCGCCCAGCACCACGGTGCAGGCGCCGCAGTCACCTTCGCCGCAGCCCTCCTTGGTGCCGGTGCAGGCCAGGTCCTCGCGCAGCAGCTCCAGCAGGGTGCGGCTGGGTGGTACATTGCTGACGGAAACAACTTCACCCCGCCTGACGAAGCGGATGGGTCTGGAAAATGATGGGACAGCCATGCTTCAGGTTAAAACAGCCTTGCTGCGGCCGGCATACAAAAGTGCATATCAACCGCATGGGTGAAAAGGTATGAAAGACCAGGCGCTTTTCGACAAGATAGACCTCCATCTCATCAGGGTCTTGAATACCGTGCTTATTGAACGCAGCGTATCACGCGCCGCCCTCCGCCTGGGCATGTACCAGCCCGCCGTCAGCGCGGCGCTCAAGCGCCTGCGCACGCTGGCGGGTGACCCTATCCTGGTGCGCTCCGGCGCCGGCATGGTGCCTACGGATGCGGGCCTGCGCATGATCGAGCCCTCGGCCAGCATTTTGCGTGCGGCCGGCATGCTGTTCAGCGATGCGCGCGGGTTTGACCCGGCCACCGCCGAGACCACCTTTCGCCTGGCAGCCAGCGACTACCTGGACCCGTCTTTCCTGCCGCAGCTGGTGGCGCAGATCAAATCGCAGGCGCCCGGCTGCCATATTGAAATCCACCCCCTGTCCGCTGAATCAGACTACCGCACGCACCTGGCGCAGGGCCAGGCCGACATCGTCATAGGCAACTGGGCCGCACCGCCCGACGACCTGCACATGGCGCGCCTTTTCGGCGACGAGGTGGTCTGCCTGGTTGCCAAGGAGCACCCGGCCGTGCGCCGCGGCTGGGATGCCGCGACCTGGCTGGACGCCGAACACATCGCTCCCACCGCCACGCACCCCGGCGCCAAGGGCGTGATCGATGAGCATCTGGACACCCTGGGCATGGTGCGCAACATCACGGTGCGCTGCCCGCACTTCAGCCTCATGCCGGCCATGGTGGCATCAAGCTTGCTGGTGATGACCACCGGGCGCCAGTACTGCGAACGCTTTGCCAGCCTGTTGCCGGTGAAAATACTGCCCATCCCGATCGCCTTTCCCCGCATGATGTATTACCAGCTCTGGCACGAACGCACACACGCCTCCAACTCGGCCCGGTGGCTGCGCGAGCGTGTCAAGTCCGTGGCCTCAACGCTACGAAAAGAATAGCTGCTTGCGCCCGTCCTGTATGGTCTGCAGCCAGGATTGCCTATAAATCGAAGACAAAACCGGATACCCAGAGACAATGACCGCAACCCCGCCCCAGACTGACAGCCCGACCGGCCAGCCGCCGCGGCTGCAGCTTTCCGGCATCACCAAAAGCTACCCCGGCGTGGTGGCCAACAGTGGCATTTCGCTGACGGTACAGCCCGGTGAAATCCACGCCGTGCTCGGTGAAAACGGCGCGGGCAAATCCACACTGATGAAGATCATTTACGGCTCGGTGAAGCCCGACGCCGGCAGCGTGGCGATGGACGGCAAACCGGTTGTGGTGCGCAACCCGCACGAGGCGCGGGCGCTGGGCATCAGCATGGTGTTTCAGCACTTCAGCCTGTTCGACACGCTGACGGTGGCCGAAAACGTCTGGCTGGGGCTGGACAAGCACCTCACGCTGGCCGAAGTCTCGCTGCGCATCATGCAGACGACGCAAGCCTATGGCCTGCAGCTGGACCCGACACGTCCCGTGCACACCCTGAGCGTGGGCGAGCGCCAGCGGGTGGAGATTGTCAGGGCGCTGCTCACGCATCCGCGGCTGCTGATCCTGGACGAGCCCACGTCGGTGCTGACGCCCCAGGCGGTCGAGAACCTGTTTGTCACGCTGCGGACGCTGGCTGCGCAGGGCTGCAGTATTTTGTACATCAGCCACAAGCTGCATGAAATTCGCGCGCTGTGCACCGCCTGCACGGTGTTGCGCGGCGGCAAGGTTTCCGGTTTCTGCGATCCGCGGCAGGAATCCAATGCCTCGCTGAGCCGCTTGATGATTGGCGCCGAGCCACCCGCGCTGGAACACCGGGCGGTGCGCACCGGTGCCGTGGTGCTTGAGGTGAAACATCTCGACCTGCCCAAGGAAGAACAGTTCGGCGTCGACCTGCACCAGGTCGCGCTGCAGGTGCGGGCGGGGGAGGTGGTGGGCATTGCCGGTGTGTCGGGCAACGGCCAGAAAGAATTGCTCTATGCGCTGTCGGGCGAAGACACCCGCGCAGCCAGCGATGCGATCACAGTCAAAGGCCAGCCGGTGGGCAAGTTCGGCCCTGGCGGCCGGCGTGCGCTGGGCCTGCACTTTGTGCCTGAAGAACGCCTGGGCCGCGGCGCCGTACCGTCGCTTTCGCTGGCGCGCAACCTGTTGCTCACGCGCAAGGAGGCCGTCGGCAAAAGCGGTTGGCTCGACCGCGGCGCATTGCAGGCGCAGGCCGCCCGCATCATTGCCGACTACAAGGTGAAGTCCGGCGGGCCGCAGGCGGTGGCCAAATCCCTTTCGGGCGGCAACCTGCAGAAATTCATCATGGGCCGCGAGATTGATGCCCGGCCTGAGCTGCTGATCGTTTCGCAGCCGACCTGGGGTGTTGACGTGGGTGCGGCCACGCAGATACGCGGTGAGCTGCTCAAGCTGGCGGGCGCCGGCTGCGCGGTGCTGGTGGTGAGCGAAGAGCTCGAAGAGCTGTTTGACATCTGCGACCGGCTCTATGTGATGGCCAAGGGACAGCTCTCGCCCTCGCTGCCGCGCGCCGACGCCACGGTGGAACTGGTGGGGCAGTGGATGAGTGGGCTCTGGGCGCCCGGCACACACCAGACAGAAACAACACAAACCACGGCGGAGGCCTCGGCATGAAGCTCGAAATCCGTCCCCAGCCGTCTTCCTTCTGGAGCTACGCCTCCCCGGTGCTGGCCCTGCTGATTACCGTGCTGATCGGCGTGGCGCTGTTTGTGGCGCTGGGCAAAGACCCCGTCAAGGGCATGCAGGTGTTTTTCTGGGAACCCATCAAGTCGCCTTACGCCATCGGCGAACTGCTGGTCAAGGCCACGCCGCTGCTTATCATCGCGCTGGGGCTGGCCGTGTGTTTTCGCTCCAATGTCTGGAACATCGGCGCCGAAGGCCAGTTCGTCATGGGTGCGATCGCCGCAGGCGGAGTGGCGCTGCTGGCTGAAAAAACCACCGGCCCCTGGATCGTTCCGGCCATATTGCTGGCAGGCCTTGCGGGCGGCATGGTGTGGGCCGGCATCACCGCTTTGCTGCGCGATCGTTTCAACGCCAATGAAATCCTGGTCAGCCTGATGCTGGTCTATGTGGCGGAGATGGTGCTGAACTACCTCGTCTTCGGCCCCTGGAAAGACCCCAACGGCTATAACTTTCCGCAAACCAAAACCTTCGAGGCCGTGACGCAAATTCCACGGCTCATGCAGGGTTCGCGCGTGAACATCGGCATCGTTCTGGCGCTGTTGGGCGTGGCAGGGCTGTGGCTGTTCATGTTCCGCACACACGCGGGTTTTCGGCATGAGGTCAGCGGCCTGGCACCCGCTGCCGCACGCTACGCCGGCTTCTCGTCGCGCCGCGCGTTGTGGCTGGCGCTACTGACATCCGGTGCCGCGGCGGGCCTGGCAGGCGCGCTCGAGGTGGCCGGTCCCATCGGCCAGCTCACGCCTTATGTGCCGGCGGGGTATGGTTTTGCCGCGATCATCGTCGCCTTCGTCGGTCGGTTGCATCCGGTCGGCGTGGTGTTCTCGGCCATCCTGATGAGCATGTTTTATATAGGCGGCGAGCTAGCGCAGTCGCGCCTGGGGCTGCCCAAGTCCATCACTGGCGTGTTCCAGGGCCTGCTGCTCTTCAGCCTGCTGGCATGCGATACCTTGATCGCCTACCGCCTCAAGCTGGCAAAACCCATCACCACACCGGTGGCCACGCCGCCTTCCGCCGATCTTGTGAAAGGAGCCGGCTGATGGACTCCACCGCATTGCTTATCGCGGCCACACTCAGCGCCGGCACCGTGCTGGCCATCGCGGCCCTGGGCCTGCTGATTAACGAGAAAGCCGGCATCGTCAACCTGGGCGCCGAAGGCATGATGCTGTGCGCGGCCATTGCAGGCTTTGCCACCGTGGTGCACACCGGCAACAGCTGGCTGGGCTTTGCGGCCGGCATGGCGGCGGGCGCTTTCCTGGCCGCGGTTTTCGGCGTGCTGGTGATCTGGCTCAACACCAACCAGTACGCCACGGGCCTGGCGCTCAGCCTGTTCGGTGCGGGTTTCTCGGCCTTTGCCGGCATCAAGTATGTGCAGGAGAAATTGCCCGAGCAGTCGCAGTACCCGATTCCCTTTCTGGCCGATATTCCGCTCGTTGGTCCGGCGCTGTTCCGTCAGCACCCCATGGTTTACATCGCAATGGTGCTGACGGGCGGGTTGATCTGGTTTTTGTACCGCACGCGCGCCGGCCTGGTGTTGCGCTCGGTGGGTGAAAGCCCTGAGTCAGCACATGCGCTGGGCTACCCGGTGCGGCGCATCCGGCTGGCGGCCGTGGTGGCCGGCGGTGCGCTGTGCGGGCTGGCGGGCGCCTATGTGTCGGTGGTCTACACGCCGCTGTGGGTTGAGGGCATGATCGCCGGCAAGGGCTGGATAGCGCTGGCGCTCACCACCTTTGCCACCTGGCGCCCGGCACGGGTGTTGCTTGGGGCTTACCTGTTCGGTGGCGTGACCATGCTGCAGTTTCACCTGCAAAGCCTGGGCGTGAATATGCCCACGCAGTTCCTGAGCATGCTGCCCTACCTGTCCACCATCGTGGTGCTGGTCCTGATCTCGCGCAACCCGCTGTGGATTCGCGTCAACATGCCGAGCTCCATCGGCAAGCCGTTTTACCCGGGAGCCTGATGGTGTTTTAAGGTCGATCCGCCGCATAATTGCTTTTTTTCGCCGTCCCGTTTCACTTTTCATTTCAATGTCATTTCCTAAAAACGAAAGCGAGTTCACATGACTGACCTGCAAAAACGTTCCCTGCTCAAGCTGGCGGCCCTGTCGGCTGTAGCTGGGGCAGCCCTGATGGGCTGCGGCAAGAAGGAAGAGCCGGCAGCGGCGCCTGCAGCGCCCGCGCCGGCGGCCGCCGCACCTGCCAAGGTCGAACCCCTGAAAATCGCATTTGCCTATGTCGGCCCGGTGGGCGACGGCGGCTGGACCTTTGCGCACGACAACGGCCGCAAGGCCGTGGAGAAAGCCTATGGCGACAAGGTCGTCACCAGCTTCGTCGAAAGAGTACCCGAGTCGGCTGACGCCGAGCGCGTGATCCGCGACATGGCCAATAACGGCGCCAAGCTGATCTTCGGCACCACCTTCGGCTACATGGAACCCATGCTCAAAGTGGCAGGCGATACCAAAGACGTGAAGTTCGAGCACGCCACCGGCTACAAGCAGGCCGAGAACATGCGTACCTATGACAGCCGAACCTACGAAGGCGCCTACATGGCCGGCGTGATCGCGGGAAAGATGAGCAAGACCGGCACGTTGGGCGTGGTCGGCTCGGTGCCGATTCCTGAAGTGGTGCGCAACATCAACAGCTTCACGCTGGGCGCGCAGTCGGTCAACCCCAAGGTCAAGACCAAGGTGGTGTGGGTCAATGAATGGTTCAACCCACCCAAGGAAACCGAGGCTGCCACGGCGCTCATCAACGGCGGCGCCGACGTGCTGTTCCAGAACACTGATTCGTCTGCCGTGCTGCAGACCGCCGAAAAAATGGGCAAACGCGCTTTCGGCTGGGATTCAGACATGACCGCCTACGGCCCCAAGGCCCACCTGGCATCGGCCATCATCAACTGGGGCCCGTACTACGTGAAATCCGTGGGTGAGGCGCTTGAGGGCAAGTGGACCGGCAACACGGCTTCCTGGTGGGGCGTCAAGGAAGGCGCGATTGACATCGTATCGATTGCCGCCGACGTGCCGGACGACACCAAAAAGCGCATCGACGAAGTCAAGGCAGGCCTGAAGGACGGCAGCTTCTCGATCTGGAAAGGCCCGATCACCGACAACACCGGCAAGGAACTGCTGGCCAAGGACGTGGTGGCGGACGACAAATTTCTCGGCGGCCTGAAGACGTATGTCAAGGGTGTCGAAGGCAAGGTTCCCGGCAACTGAGGATAATGGACGCAGCGCCGTGCCTGGGGCAACAGTTCCTGGGCCGGAGCGCTCGCAACGTAGTTTCAAAGCTGCCTTCGGGCAGCTTTTTTTGTTTCTGGAGTTGAAATGACGCCCACACCGTTCAATGTAAAACCCGTGTCAGCAGACCGCCTGCCCGCGCTGCTAAAGCGCATGCCCAAAGCCGAGCTGCATATGCATATCGAAGGCTCGCTTGAGCCCGAACTGATCTTTGCGCTGGCCCGCCGCAATGGCGTGAACATTCCCTATGCCAGCGTTGAAGAACTCCGCAGCGCCTATGCCTTCACCAACCTGCAGAGTTTTCTCGACATCTACTACGCAGGCGCCAGCGTGCTCATCACCGAGCAGGACTTTTACGACATGGCCCAAGCCTACCTGCGCAAAGCCGCCGCTGACAACGTGGTGCACACCGAAATGTTCTTCGATCCGCAAACGCATACGGCGCGCGGCGTCAACATGGAAACGGTCGTCAATGGCCTGCATCGTGCCTGTGTGGATGCACAAGCCGGGCTGGGCGTCAGCGCCTCGCTGATCCTGTGCTTTCTGCGTCACCTCAGCGAGGAGGACGCGTTTGAAACGCTGGAGCAGGCCTTGCCGTTTCGCGACAAATTCATCGGCATCGGGCTGGATTCGGGCGAGGTCGGCAACCCGCCCGAGAAGTTTGCCCGCGTATTTGCGCGCTGCCGCGAGCTGGGCTTTCATCTGGTGGCCCACGCCGGTGAGGAAGGCCCGCCCGAATACGTCTGGACGGCGCTCGATGTGCTCAAGGTAGAGCGCGTGGACCACGGCGTGCGTTCCAGCCGCGACGCATCACTGATGCAACGCCTGGCCCAGGACCGCATTCCGCTGACTGTGTGCCCACTGTCCAACCTCAAGCTCTGCGTGTTCCCGGATCTTGCGAGTCACAACCTGCGCGAGCTGCTCGATGCCGGGCTCGTGGCTACCGTCAATTCAGACGACCCGGCCTATTTTGGCGGCTACATGAATGACAATTTCACGCAGACTTTTGCTGCGACGGGACTGAATTCGCAGCATGCCTATGCGTTGGCGCGCAACAGCTTTGAGGCAAGCTTCATCGAAGCCTCGGCAAAGTCCCGCTATATCGACCGCCTCAACCAGGCCTTCGAAACATTTCAATAAGCCCCTCAGCGTGTTGCCCCCGGGGTGCGGCCTGAATTCAACATGACGGAGAACTGTGTATGGCGTTGACGCCAAAAGAAGGGCAAACCCTTGTCGCCCACAATCCCTGGCCCATCGCTCTGGCGGGGTTGGTGGCGCTGGCAGTGGCCATGGGCCTCGGGCGCTTTGCCTTCACGCCGCTGCTGCCGATGATGCTCAACGACGGCGTGGTCGATTTGCCGACGGCCAGCTGGCTGGCCAGCGCCAACTACTTCGGCTACATGCTGGGTGCGATTCTTTGCACGCTGCAGCCCTGGCTGTGGGCGCGCTTCAAGTGGCTGCCGCACCTGGCGTATTCGTCTCTGGTGCGCGCCGGTCTGGTTGCCACCGGTGTGCTTACGCTGGCGATGGGCTGGCATTTTCCGGCTGCATGGCCGCTGCTGCGCTTTGCCGCGGGCGTGACCAGCGCGGTGGTGTTTGTGTTTACTTCGGGCTGGTGCCTGTCCCAGCTGGCCAGGCGCGGCGTGCCCGCGATGGGCGGCATCATCTACGTCGGGCCGGGCGCCGGCATTTTGGTGAGCGGCCTGTTTGCCACCGGCATGGTGGCCTGGCACTGGACGGCCGCCACCGGCTGGATGATTTTCGGCGTGCTGGCGTTTGCGCTGACAGCCTCGGTCTGGCATGTCTTGCGCGGCGGCGATGAACGCCTGACTGCACTGGTGCCACGCGCTGCTGCGCGGCCGGGTGATGCGCCACAGCACCACGGCCATGCCGAAATGACCCTGCTCACGCTGGCCTACGGCTTGGCCGGTTTTGGCTACATCATCACCGCCACGTTTTTGCCGGTGATTGCGCGTGCGGCCTTGCCGGGATCAGCCTGGCTGGACATGTTCTGGCCCATCTTCGGCCTGGGCGTCATGGTGGGTGCGCTGCTGGCCACACGCCTGCCGCCGGGCAAAGATTTCCGCCTGCTGCTGGCTGGCTGCTACTTTTTGCAGGCGCTGGGCATCGCCGCCAGTCTCTGGAGCCCCAGCCTCGCAGGCTTTGCCATCGGCAGCCTGATGCTGGGTATCCCGTTTACCGCCATCACCTTTTTTGCAATGCAGGAAGTGCGGCGCCTCAAACCCGCCACGGCCGCCAGTTTCATGGGCCTGCTGACAGCCACCTACGGTGTTGGCCAGATCCTCGGCCCGCCGCTGGTCGCGGTGCTGCTGCGGCGCACGCCCAACGCCGGCGCGGGTTTCACGCTCTCGCTGGAAATTGCAGCAGCCTCGCTGCTGGTGGGAGCGGTGATGTATCTGTGGATGGCGAAGGCTTATCCGGTGTTGCCGGCTGGCGGCGCTGCGGCGCAGAAGTAAGTGCATCGCTCATCAGTTAGGGCTCAGTGAGGACCGGGCTGTTGCACCAGCGCCATGGCGAACTTGCCGCCGCCCACCGACCAGTCCGAATAGTCGTTCTCATGCATGAAGATGAAAACGTCGTCGGCCGCAACACCGGCGTTGGCCTTTAAATTGCGCGCGATGGCCGCATAGAGTGCGCGCTTCATCGCGTCGCTGCGGCCACGCCGCATCGTGATCTCGACGACCACCGGTTGCTCTGAACGCGCCATGCCGTTGAAGCTGCGGCTGAAGAAAAACTGCTGCGCATCGTAGCCGCTGACCAAATTAAAAAGCTCGTCTTCAGGCATGCCAATGCTGTCGACCAGCGCCTGGTGAATCCCGTCGACGATGCCTTGCCGTTGCTCGGGGCTGCTGCTGTGGTGGACGCTGGTACGGACAAAAGGCATGTGATTTTTTCTCAATTTAATAGAGGGCGGTGAATTGAAGCTTTCACCGGGATGCGGGCAATTCTGGCAAGCAATGACGCCCAGGAAAAGCGATTTGTTCGCAAGTTATATGTGCCATAAACTCACATAATGATGAAACGCCATCTTCCACCTTTGAATGCCCTGCGTGCCTTTGAAGCTGCTGCCCGGCTGGGCCGCATGACGGCTGCAGCTGAGGAGTTGTCGGTGACCCCCGGGGCCATCAGCCGTCAGGTGCGCCAGCTGGAGCAGTCCTTGGGCGTGCCGCTCTTTGAAGGCGCCAAAAACAAACCGCAACTGACCGATGCCGGCGCCGCGCTGTGGCCGGCCCTTTCCACTGCGTTGGACCAGATGGAAGCCGCCGTGCGTGAAGTGCGCAGCAGCGAGGCCGGAACGCTGGACGTTTCCTGTTTCAGCACCTTCACCGTCAAGTGGCTGATTCCGCGTCTCTATGACTTCAATGCGCGCCATCCCGATATCGACGTCCGGCTCAGCGCCGCCGAGCGTGTGGTCGATGTGGACCGTGACCGCTACGACCTCGTCATAACGGTAGATGGGAGGGACAGCGAAAAATCGGCCACGCTGCTGCCGCTGTTTGTGGAGCGCCTGGGACCTGTCATGGCGCCTGCGCTCGCCAATCAGGCGAATGTGCGCGAAGCGATCGACCTGGCCCGCTTGCCGTTGCTGCACACCCGAACGCGGCGGGATGCCTGGAAGATGTGGTGCGAGTCGCGCGGCCTTGCCCTCCCCATTCAGGACGGTCCGGAGTTTGAGCACTATTACTTCACGCTTGAGGCGGCAGTGGCTGGGCTGGGCGTTTGCATCGCGCCCTGGCACCTGGTGATGGACGATATCCGCGCAGAGCGGCTGGTGGCGCCGCTGGGCTTTGAGGAAAGCAGCTACCAGTACGTGGCCAGGCGCCGGGCCAGGGCGGATGTGCGGCTGGACAGATTTTGCGATTGGCTCGAAAAACAGGCGCACGAAGCTCCCGCACCTTGAAGCCGCTATTGGCCGGTAAATCCCCCGAAATACCGCCATCGGCCGTTGGCCGTTAAAATCAGGGTTCGCGTGCTGCCTCGGCGCGCCGGCATCTGCTTTGTTTCCGGGGCCATGTAGAGGACTACCATGTATAAAAACCTCGCGACCCCTGGTCTTCCGGCCGCTGTGGGCGCCTGTTTTATTTCTCTTTCCCCCCCAGTTTTCCGACTGACCTTGCGACCGCAGATGCCTGCGCAGGCCGCGCCATGAGCTACCAGGTCAAGGAAATTTTCTACACGCTGCAGGGCGAGGGCGCCAATGCCGGGCGGCCGGCGGTGTTCTGCCGCTTTGCCGGCTGCAACCTCTGGACAGGCCGTGAGCAGGACCGCGCCACCGCCGTCTGCAAGTTTTGCGACACCGACTTTGTGGGCACCGACGGCACGCTGGGCGGCAAGTTTCGCGCTGCCGATGCGCTGGCCGACCGCATCGCTGCGCAATGGCCGGCCGGTGACAGCAGCCACCGCTTTGTGGTGATGACGGGTGGCGAGCCGCTGCTGCAGGTCGATGCCGAACTGATTGCCGCGTTGCACGCGCGCGGCTTCCAGATCGCGGTCGAGACCAACGGCACCATCGCCGCGCCCGAGGGCATCGACTGGATCTGCGTCAGCCCCAAGGCCGGCGCGCCCTGGGTGCAACGCGCGGGCCATGAACTCAAGGTGGTGTGGCCGCAGAGCAGTTTTGACCTGGCCGAACTGGAAGCTGCCGACTTCACCCACCGCTACCTGCAGCCCATGGACAACCCCCAGCGCCAGCAGAACACCGAAACCTGCATCCGGCTGTGCATGGCCCGCCCCGCGTGGCGCCTCAGCCTGCAGACCCACAAGATCACGGGCATCCGATGAGCACAACAAAAACCACGGCAGCCCCCATGCGCTGCGAAATCAGCCAGACTTTTTACTTTGATGCAGCCCACACGCTCAAGCGTGTCATCGAGGCCGACAGCAGCAAGCGCGTGCACGGCCACACCTACAACGCCGAAGTTTTCCTGGCCGGCGTACCCGACCCGGTAACCGGCATGGTGATGGACCTCGGCCTGGTGCGGCGCGAAATCGACGTACTGCGCGAGGATCTGGACCACCACCTGCTCGACGACGTGAAAGGTCTGGGTCCGCCCACACTGGAAAACCTGTGCCAGTTCATCTTTCGCAAGCTGGACGCACGCCTGCCGGGCCTGACTTCGGTACGTGTCTGGCGCGCCTCGCTCGGCGACGGCTGCCGCGTAAGCCGCTGAACCAGGCCGTCCGGCTGGCAACAGGCCCAAAAAGCCCGATAAGCCCTATAGGCGTTATCGGGTTCTGAATATTCCGCCCGCCGTTGACTGGGTTAATCTTGCAGCCATGAAAGCCTATCGCGCCGCCCTTTTGTACTTTGCCGCGCCTGCGCAGGCCGTTTATGAGGCCGATGGCCTGCTGGTAACCGGGCCCGACGCAGAAGGCCGCCAGGTGGTGCAAGCCGTCGGCAGCTACCACGCGCTGGTTTCACAGTTCGCCGAGGTGCCCACCGAATACCTGCCGGGCCGCCTCATCGCGCCGGGTTTTGTCGACATGCACGTTCACTATCCGCAGCTGGACGTGATTGGCTCGCCTGCCGAAGGGCTGCTGCCCTGGCTTGAAAACTATACCTTTCCAGAAGAAAAACGCTTCGCGAGTCAGGACTACTGTGCGCAAGCAGCTACGTTTTTCATAGCAGAATTGCTTCGCAACGGAGTCACCACGGCGCTGGCTTTCGCGACCTCGCATGTGGAATCAGTCAACGCGCTGTTCGCTGAGGCACAGAAAAACCAGCTGCGCCTCATGACCGGCAAATGCCTCATGGACCAGAACGCCCCTGACGGCGTGCGCGACGAAACGGTGCAAAGCCTGCGGGACACCGAAGCGCTGATCCAGCGCTGGCATGGGGTGGACCGGCTGGGCTACGCCATCACACCGCGTTTCGTGCCCAGCTGCAGTGAGGCGCAGTTGCACGGTGCCGGCGAGCTGGCGGCGAAATACCCGGATGTGTGGATCCAGTCACATGTCGCCGAAAACAGGGACGAAATCGCCTGGGTGCGGCAGCTTTACCCGAAGGCGCGCAGCTACCTCAGCGTCTACGAACAGTTCGGACTGTTGCGCCCGCGCGCCGTATATGCGCATTGCATCCACATTGACGACGAAGACCGTGCCCTGATGCGCGGCACCGGCACGGCGGCAGCCGTGAGCCCGACCAGCAACCTGTTTCTGGGCAGCGGTTTTTTTGACTACGAGGGTGCAGACCGCATCGGTTTCCCCTATGGCCTGGCCAGCGACGTGGGTGGCGGCACCTCGTTCAGCCCTTTCCACACCATGCTGGCGGCTTACTACGTGGGAAGGGAGGGGCAGACCAAAACCGGCCTGTCGCTCAAGCCGCAGCACTTGTGGTGGCAGCACACGGCGGGTGCGGCGCGTGCACTGGGCCTGGAAGGCGTTGTCGGTAACCTGCAGCCCGGTTGCGAAGCCGACTTCGTCGTGCTCAATCTCCAGGCCACGCCGCTGCTGGCGCGCAAGACGGCGCAAGCCGCCAGCCTGGACGAACTGCTGTTCGCGCTGATTGTGTTGGGTGATGACCGGTTGGTTGAGAAGACGGTCATTTCTCAGGCCATTTAGCGCACCGGTGTCTCGTGAGGGCGGCGCAGTACCAACCGGTTCAATGAACCTGCGCAGTAGCGACGGGAATCTCCAGGATGAACGATGCGCCTTGCCCGGGGCCGTCGCTGTGGACATGCAAGCTACCGCCCATTTCCTGTGCGGCCAGAATGCAGCTGTGCAGACCAAAGCCGTGCCCGTTTTTGCGGGTGGTAAAGCCGTGGGAGAAAACGCGTGTCAGGTTCTCCGGTGCGATGCCTTCCCCATTGTCTGTCACCGTGATGCGCAGCACGGGCCCTTCCAGCAAAACAGCATTGAGCACGATAACGGGGCGCCTGTCTGCAATCGTGCCAAAAGCCTGCTTGGCGTTGCTGATCAGGTTCACCAGCACTTGCAACACGCGTTGCCGATCCAGCAAAAGGGTAGGCAACGTTGCGTATTTTTTTTCAACATCCACTTTGTGGCGCGTCAGTGCATCCGCATTCATGCGCAGCGCGTCGTCCAGCAACTCATCCACTTTGGCGGATTCGACGACACGCGGGGTGCCTGCGTATGATTGCTGGGTCGCGATGACCTGCTTGATATGGTCCACACTGCTGCAAAGTGCGTCGAGTTCTTTCGCGATGGATTCATGCTCTGCCTCCAGTGTCCGGGCCAATTCGCGCAGATAGGCGGGTAACAGCTTGCCTTTGCTGTCCTGCGTCAAAAACTCCCCCAAATCCCCGATGTGGGCGTCCATCAAACCCACAGAGCGGGCGAGCCCCTTGAGCTTGGACGTCCGCAATTGGCTGCTGATCAATTCGGCCGACACGTTGACGCTATTGAGAACGTTTCCCACGTTGTGCAGCACGTTGGTTGCGATCTCTGCCATGCCCGCCAGGCGCGCCGTAGTGAGCAGCTGGGCTTGAACCTCTTCAATTTTTCGTTCCGCCTCCTTCAATTCGGACATGTTTTTCGAAGTCCCGAAGGTTCCGATCAGTGTGCCGTTCCTGTCTCTCCAGGGGCCCTTGTTGGTGAGGTACCAGACGACACGCCCATCAGGATGAACGGTTTTTTCGCTCTTTTCGAGGATCGGCTTCCCCGTCCGGATAATCTCTTCTTCGTCGTGGCTAAATTCACTCGCCCTGTCCTGGCCGTAAATGTCTGCATCGGTTTTACCAATCACATACTTTTCAAACTCCTCCACACTGGCCAAATGCGGTGGAAGTGTCTCCTCAACCATGTCCGGATGTGCTGCGCGATAGCGGCTGATCGATAGCCGCAGGAGGTTGTGAACCTCCGAGCGGCTGACTTTTACCAAACGTGATTTCAGATCCTTGAAGAAGATGGAATCTGGAGAGCTCTCCATCAGCGTAGTCAGCAGATCATGGTGATGCGCCAGCGCTGCTTCAGTCTGCTTCAGGGCAGTAATGTCCTTGGAAATACCGAAGGTACCAATGATGGCCCCGGCGTTGTTGCGCAGCGGCATCTTTGTACTCAGCTTCCAGGATTCACCGCGTCCGTCTTTCCAGGTTTCCTTCTCCACTTTGCCGATGATCGGCTGACCTGTGCGCAGGATTTTCTGTTCATCCTCGTAGGCGGGGCGCGCATGCTCTTCGGAAAAAAAATCGTGATCCGTCTTGCCCACCAGCTCCTCCGGCGATGCCCCAAACTGCAGCGCCTGTGCCTTGCTGCATTTGAGAAAGCGGGACTGCGCATCTTTGAAGTAAATGTGATCGGGAGCGTTGTCCAGAAGCGTGCGCAACAAATCCTGCTCGTTGATCTGGGAGTCAGCCGCCGCGCTCCCCTTCTCCGTAGCATCCGCCTCAGGGTGCCCGCCTGGATGAGACCCGGCGAGTTGTTGCAAATGCCACTTCTCTGCCAGGGAGTACGCCAATTGAATGACTTCTACAGGATCAAGCGGCGTCTTGAGCACCAGCCACCTGCTATTCATGGCTCCCATGGCTGTGCGCAGCACATCAGAAGAAAGACCCGGCCGCTCCACGCAAAGCACCATCTGGACCCTCGGATCAAGCGCCCATATTTGAGGCGCTATTTCGAGCTCACTTCCTCCCGCCGTATTAGAAACACCGATAAATGCCGCGGTGTAGGGGCGCGAAGCCAGAAGTGACTGTTGTACCAGGGCCAGCGCTTCGCGTGCGTCGCGGGCACCATCCAGTTCGAATGTCCCTCGCGCATTCTCATTTTCAACAAGCAGGTTGCGAAAGGCATCGTGAATGCCGGGACTGCCGTCCACGACAAGAATACGGTCCTTGTTCTGGGTAGAACTTGTTTTCATAGTGGGGCGCCTCGCATGAACCGGCTTCAGATATGGGACAACGGCAGTTCAGCTTGCACCTGTGCCTGTCGTAGGGGCAACGTTACGCGGAATGTGATGTCTTGACCAGCGGCACTTTCCCCGTCCATGCGTCCGCGGCGCTTTTATCGGATTGTGGGGCAGCGATAGTCCTCAGCCCGTGCCTTTTGCCGACGGGCCCCCTTGGTGAGGAAGGCTGGCTGCCTCCGGACTGACGGTCAGTGGGGAGGGCACTCCAGCCCCAACTTACAATCACAGCCACAACAGGAGCCCTATCCCATGAGCATCAAGAGCGATAAATGGATACGCCGCATGTCCGAGCAGCACGGCATGATCGAGCCTTTTGAACCCGGCCAGATCCGCCAGCGGGACGGCCAGAAAATCATCAGCTATGGCACCAGCAGCTACGGATACGACATTCGCTGCGCGCCTGAATTCAAGGTTTTCACCAACATCCACAGCACGGTGGTGGATCCGAAGAATTTCGACGAAAAAAGTTTTGTCGACTTCCACGGTGACAGCTGCATCATCCCGCCCAACAGTTTTGCGCTGGCCCGCACCATGGAGTACTTCCGCATCCCGCGCAATGTGCTGACCATCTGCCTGGGCAAAAGCACCTATGCGCGCTGCGGCATCATCGTCAACGTCACGCCGTTTGAGCCCGAATGGGAAGGTTACGTAACGCTGGAGTTCTCCAACACCACGCCGTTGCCCGCCAAGATTTACGCGGGTGAGGGCTGCGCGCAGGTGCTGTTCTTCGAGAGCGACAAGGACGACGTCTGCGAGGTCAGCTACAAGGACCGCGGCGGCAAGTACCAAGGGCAGGTTGGGGTGACCTTGCCGAAGGCGTAACGGACATCTACGCGACTGATTTGGACGGACGCCTGCAAAGGGCGTCCGTTTTGGTTTCTGCCCCCTACAGCATCAGGGCTTGGCGACCTGGGGGCGGCTGGCAAAGCCGCTCATGTACTTGATGGCGTCGCCAATGGTGTCGCGCCACACCGGCCATTCGTGGTCGCCGTCGACGACTCGGTATTCCACCAGCTTGGGCTGGTATTCAAACAATTTCTGGAACAGGCCGGCCGAGTGGTAGGCAATGGAAAAGGTGTCGTGGTCGCCGCTGTTGATGTACAGGGGCACCACGATTTTTTTGCTTTTGTAGGCTTCCCAGCTGGCGGTGTAGTTCAGGCGGTCCCATGAGGCCTGGTCAAATTTGCCGCCTGCCTGGAACGGCGCCACCTGCATGGCCGAAGAGTGGCCCGGGGGTGTCGGTGAATAGATCGCCGGGCTCAACGCCGCGGCGGAAACAAACAGTTCGGGGTATTTGAACACGGCGTTCACCGTGCCGAAACCGCCGGCGGACAGCCCTCCGATCATGCGGCCTTCGCGCGCGGTGACGGTTCTGAAGGTGGTGTCGATGTGCGGGATGAGCTCCTTGATGAGCGCGGTCTCCGCCTTGTCCTTGTTGCCGTCCACCCACCAGGTGGAGCCGCCGCCGGGCATCACGATGATGGCCGGCTGGACGCGGCCTTCCCGGACCAGCGTGTCCATGGTCGCCTGGATCTGGCCCTTGACCAGCCAGTCATTGTGGTCGCCGCCGTTGCCGTGCAGCAGAAACAGCACCGGGTAGCGCAGCCTGCCGCTCTCATAGCCGTCCGGCAGGTAGACCGTGTATCGGTAGTCTGTGTTCAAGGCCTTTGAGGTGAAGGACCTGACGGTGACCTCGCTGGCAAACGACAGCGGTGCGCCAGCCGCAACAAGTGCCAGTAAAACCCAGCCCAGCAGTTTGCGAATCGACTTGAACCCCATGCCTGTCTCCATCTTGAGCTCCTTGTTGTGTGGGGGCAAGTATCCGGTAAATGCCGGACGCTTGAAAGCGCTCTCACGCAACGGCTCCAACGGATGCCGGGGCGAGAATGGGCCTCGGTGAACCTTGCTACTTGACCAGCAAAACCGGAATCTCGCACTCGGCAACCACGCGCTGGGCCACGCTGCCGATCAGTGCGCGGCTGAGCAGTCCCTGGCCGTGCGTGCCCATCACGATCAGGTGCGCTTTTTCGCGCTTGGCGGCACGCAGTATTTCAGCGGTGGGCGAGCCGACCACGGCGAGAGTTTTAAACGCCATCTTGTGGCGCTGGAGGAAACGCTCGATCGGCGCCAGCACCTTCTGCGACTCTTCGGCGTGGTAGGCGGTGACGTTGGCCGAACCCAGCATGGTCTTGACGCGGCCCGGCACGGGAGCCTGCACGTTGATCACCACCACCTCGCCTTCGGTACCGGCGAGCTCATCGTGGCTGACCAGAAAGGCCAGGGCTTTTTTGGTGTACTTGCTGCCGTCGGCGGCGAACAGAATCTTCATGGTTTTTCTCCGGTGTGATCGGATCAGCGTAACACCAGCGTCGTCATACCGCTATAGGTGAGCGCCTGTCTTCGTCGGGCAGTCCGGGCAAATGGCTTGTCTCCAGGTGCTGACCAGGCGCCGTTCAGGCCAGGGCCGTCCGCGCTGCGGCCAGGTCCCAGCCCGCCCAGCCGCAGCTTTTAAACAGCACCGGCCCGGCGGGTTTTTTGATGTCCTGGCGGATCACATCGCCCAAGCTTGCGAAGCGGGCCACGTCCAGTCCGGCCTGCAGCAAATCCCCGGCCTCGTGGATGGCATCAGCCGTGTCGACAAACACCGAACCCTTCGCCGCGAAGTATTGGCATAACGCGGCGCTCAGTTCCATCATGGCAGGGGTGAAGGCCCCAACGGCGCTGATGAAGCCGTCAGGCCGGGGCAGCGCGCTGAGGACCACGGCGGCAGCCGGCGTGCAGGTAACGGCCAGCGGGCAGTCGGCCAGCGCAGCATCGGCGTCGTGTACCACGCGGGCGTTCAGGCCCAGCGCCTCAGCATGCAGCGCCAGGGCCTGGGCGCTGGCGTAGCTGCGCGAAGCGATGCGAAATTCGTGCACGCCCAGACCTTCGGCATAAGCCTCCAGATGCGCAAGGCCCTGAACACCGGCACCGACGATGAGCATGGGGCCATGCGTGTTGGGCGCCAGCCGCTGCGCGGCCAGCAACGAGACGGCTGCCGTGCGCCGGGCGGTGACGGTGGGGCCGTCCAGCATCAGCTGGCGGCGGCCGGTGGCCACGTCAAACACCACAACGTCGCCCTGGATAGTGGGTCGGCCGGTGCCGGCATTGCCGGGTGTAAAGGTGATCAGTTTGGTGATCGCGGTACGGGCATCCAGCGCCGGCATCACAAACAGGCTGCCGCCCCCAGGCAGGGGCTGCACCACGCGCGGCGGCACCTGGACGGAGCTGTCCTTGAGCAGGTGCGTCAGCTCGCTGACCAGCAATGGGTAAGGCAGGCGGGCGGCGGTCTGGGCGGGGCTGAGCAGGGTGGGCGTCATGGGGCGATGGTAAAGCGAGGAAGGAAGTGCAAGGGCGAGACGGGAGGGTGTCGGCGCGCTGCGTTACGTCGCGTAAAAAAATGAAAGGTTTTTATCCTACATATTCCCGGGAAAAGTGCTGGATGGAAACCGCAAACGCCTCCCTAGGATGAAAGCAGGTTCACTGGGAGGCCTGCCATGTTTTCTGACCACTTGCAAAAATTCGACAAAATGCCTTACAAGACGCTGCTCTGGGTAGCGGCCGGACTGATGTTTGTTTGCCAGCTCGCAGCCTTCGCGTTTGTGGCGGACGGGCAAGTCACCAAAGCCAGGATCCGCGACTATCAGCGCCAGGCTGAAGTGCAGGCGATTGCGCAGTGCATCGAAAACACCGCCGGTCCCGCCCGCCAGGGTTGTATCCAGCAGGCCCGCATCACGGCCGCCTCGGCCTTGCCGCCCGTCACCGCCAGCGCGCAAAAGGGGCAGGCTGTGGCTGATTCGTCGGGGGAATCCAGCGGTGTGATGGCCAGCAACGCAGCAGGCGCCACTGTCAGCAGCATGCTGCCAATGCAGCCTGCGCAGGGCTTTATGCCGGCGTCCTTCGCTATCCGCTGATTCAGCAACCATCGCAAGGTCTTGCGGCCGGTGCGGTTAGCATGTGGCCACGATGGATTTGTCACGCCTGTTGCGTCTTTACCAGCCGCGAAACCCCTTGTTCTGGCTGATGCTCGTGCTCAACGGGCTGTCTCCTTTGCTGGCCTGGGTGGTGCACAACCGGCCTTTGAACACAGCTGCGGCATTGGTGGTGACCTGCTTTGCGATCGGCAATGCGGTGCTGGGGATGTGGCTTGCGTGGCGTCTGCTGCGTGGTGAGCCGGCCGCCCCTGCTGAAAACACGACCCAGGAAGCCCCGCAAGACAAAGCTAGCTGACGGCTCCCGCGCCTTTTGCGATGTCATGCGTGTTGGCCAGCGCCGCAGCCACTGCCAGCCGCAGACCGCGAACGATTTCTTCCAGTGGCAGGCTGGGGGTGCCTTGCTCAGGTACGTAAGGTACATGGATAAAGCCACCACGCGTTTGCTTGAGGCCGCGCTTCGTGGTCAAGGCATGCATCAGTGCATAAAACACGTGGTTGCAGACAAAGGTGCCTGCCGTTTGTGACACCTCGGCGGCAACGCCGGCGTTTTGCATGGCCTGCAGCATGGCCTTGATGGGCAGCGTGCTGAAGTAAGCCGCCGGGCCGCCGGACACCACGGGCGTGTCGACAGGCTGGCTGCCGGTGTTGTCGGGAATGCGGGCGTCGTTGATGTTGATGGCCACGCGCTCCAGCGAGATCGCGCTGCGCCCGCCCGCCTGGCCGACGCAGATCACCAGTACCGGCTTATGCAGCGCGAGCAGCCGGAGGAGTTCTGCGATGGAAGCCTGAAACACGGTGGGCAATTGCGCCGCCACCAGGAGGTGGCCGCCTATGCGCTTGCCACCCAGCGCCTGTACCGCCAGCCAGCTGGGGTTGAGGGGCAAGCCGCTGTGCCCGGTGTCGCCGAAGGGGTCGAAGCCGGTGAGCAGGACACGGGGGAGCGAAGAAGCGGAAGGGGCTGTGCGCATGCCGCCATTGTGAAGGACGGCGGTGTTTTGGCCACCCCAACCATCCGGACATTTCCGCGCTGGTTGCCGCCCCCTGGAAAAGGTACCAGCCTTCCGAAGCGGGGTGAAACGGGAGACCGGGCCCCACTCGATTGCTCGGCGGTTGAGCTTACTTTTTGATCACCGCCCCGGTTTCGCTGTCGAACTTCACGACACGCACCTGGCCGTTCTGGCCGGGAAAGTTGTCAAACACCGCGCGAACCAGGTAAGGCACGACCAGCGGAAGCTCGCCACTGGCGCCTTCGTACACGGCACGCGACTCAAACACCGTGCGTGGCGGCTTGCCGGGCGGTGTGCCCTGGGTGTCGAGCAGCCGCACGCGCAGGCTGTTGGTGTAAATCGTCATGTTGAGCTGCCGGTCACCTACATAGCGCGGTCCGAAAGGGTCGGGGACCCAGCCGCCTGCATAAAGGCGGCCCGCGGCGTCGCGGTAGGGCGGCAGGAAGACAAAGTTGTCCTGGTAAACCGGCTGCAGAAAGGTTTTCTCCTCGCTGCGGCTGCTGGCCGCCACGTCGACGTGCAGGCGCCCGGTCTGTCCTTCAGGCGCGCGTTTGAGGCCGCGCTTTTCCAGTTCGGCCTGCACGTAGCCCTCATAGGTGGCTTGTTCCAGCTGCCGCGTCGAGTCCACCGGCGTGATGTAGCTGAAGGTAGCGCCCGCCGTATCGGCCGGCCACTGGTTGAAGCTGGTCACGCGGGTGGTGATGGGGCTGGCGCAGGCCGACAGCAGCGCGGCCAGCAGCAACGCAAGCGCCAGGCGCAGCGGGAAAAACACGGAAATGGCGCCGCCCTGGGTGCCGGGGCCCGCGGCCGTTGGGTGGGCAAAAGTGGTCATGAAGAATGGATACACCAGGTTCAATTTTGTTCCACGGCGGGGGGCCGCTCAAGTAAAGTCGGCGCATGCGCTGACAGCGGACCGGGCTTTGGGGCAGGTGCCGCAGCAGGCCGGAAATGCCAGTATGCACGGATGACAGACAGGGAGACACCATGAAGTGGGAAGGCAATCGCGAATCCGACAACGTTGAAGACCGGCGCGACGGCGGCGGCGGGGGAGGCGGCTTCGGCTTTGGGGGCCGTAGCGTAGGCATCGGCACCATCGTAGTGGCGCTGGTAGGCGGCTGGATTTTTGGCATCAACCCGATGACCATCCTGAACCTGCTCAGCGGCGGCGGATCCCCGGCACAAGTGCAGCAGGGCCCGGCTCCCAAGCCGCCGGCCGATGACCGCATGGCGAAATTCGTTTCTACCGTGCTGGCGGATACTGAAGATGTCTGGACCGACGTGTTTGCCAAGGGCGGCGGCACTTACCAGAAACCGCGGCTGGTGCTCTTTCGTGGCGCCACACAAACGGCCTGCGGCCAGGGCCAGGCCGCCATGGGGCCGTTTTACTGTCCGGGCGACCAGAAGGTCTACATCGACCTGGGGTTTTACGAAACCCTCCGTAGCCGGTTGGGAGCACCCGGCGACTTCGCCCAGGCGTATGTGATCGCGCATGAGGTGGGCCACCATGTGCAGAATCTGCTGGGCATCAGCGGCAAGATGGACCAGATGCGTGGCCGGGTCAGCAAGGCCGAATACAACGCGTTGAGCGTTCGCCTGGAGCTGCAGGCCGATTGTTTTGCCGGCGTATGGGCACATAACGCGCAGAGTGCGCGCCAGATATTGGAGCAGGGCGACGTGGAGGAGGCCATGAACGCGGCCGCCAAAATCGGCGATGACGCCCTGCAGCGGGCCGGCGGTGGCGCGGTGGTGCCCGAAAGCTTCACCCACGGCACCAGCGCCCAGCGGCAGCGGTGGTTCGACACGGGCCTGAAAACCGGCAGCGTGAAGGCCTGCGACACCTTTAGCGCCCGCAGTATTTAGCCGGCAGCCAATAATTAAGAATGAAATCGGGTCTCAGCCCTTTACTGGCGGGCGCAGGCAGCTATAGAATAGATAGCAATGAAGGGGTGTTGCCCCGGCGGGTGCCCTGGTCCGAATGCCCCGGGCCGCGCAGTGGGTCGGCAAAACCGGCGTCGGGGCCTAAAGTGCGACAATAGAGGGCTAAGGAAGCGCTGCAACAGCCTCATCACGGTCGATGACCGTGCCACGCCAGGCGGCCTGTTGCGTTCCCTTTCTTGCCAATGGTGCAGCGGTGCCGTTGGCTGCCAGCGCGCCGGTTCGCGACTTCCGGTTCGTACACCCTTCGCAACACAACCCGCACAATACCGCCGAGCTTTTTTATGACATCTTCTTTTTCCAATCTTTCGCTGGCAGAACCGCTGGCCCGTGCCGTGGCCGAAATGGGCTACGAAACCATGACCCCCATCCAGGAACAGGCCATCCCGGTCGTCCTGCAGGGCAAGGACGTCATGGGCGCCGCGCAAACCGGCACCGGCAAGACCGCTGCCTTCGCCTTGCCGCTGCTGCAGCGCATGATGAAGCACGAGAACGCCTCGACTTCACCAGCCCGCCACCCGGTGCGTGCACTGGTGTTGCTGCCCACGCGTGAACTCGCCGTGCAGGTCGCCGAGCAGGTCAAGCTGTATGCCAAATACACCAATCTGAACAGCGCCGTCGTTTTCGGCGGCATGGACATGAAGCCGCAGACCGCCGAACTCAAAAAAGGCGTGGAAGTGCTGGTGGCCACACCGGGTCGGCTGCTCGACCATATCGAAGCCAAGAACGCCGTGCTCAACCAGGTCGAGTACGTGGTGCTCGACGAGGCCGACCGCATGCTCGACATCGGCTTTCTGCCCGACCTGCAGCGCATCCTGAGCTACCTGCCCAAGCAGCGCATCACCTTGCTGTTCTCCGCCACCTTCTCACCCGAAATCAAAAAACTGGCCTCCAGCTACCTGCAGGACCCGGTCACGATTGAAGTGGCGCGCTCCAACGCCACGGCTTCCACCGTCGAGCAGCATTTCTACAGCGTGGGCGCTGACGACAAACGCCGTGCCCTGCACCAGATCCTGAAACAGCGCGGCATGAAGCAGGCCTTTGTGTTCGTCAACAGCAAGCTCGGTTGCGCGCGGCTGGCGCGCTCCCTGGAACGTGAAGGCCTCAAGACCACGGCGCTGCACGGCGACAAGAGCCAGGACGAGCGCCTCAAAGCGCTGGAAGCCTTCAAGAAGGGTGAAGTCGACCTGCTGGTGTGTACCGACGTGGCGGCGCGCGGCCTGGACATCAAGGATGTGCCCGCGGTGTTCAACTTCGATGTGCCCTTCAATGCCGAAGATTACGTGCACCGCATCGGCCGTACCGGCCGGGCTGGCGCATCGGGCCTGGCGGTGAGTTTTGTTGCCAGCAGCGACCAGCGCTTGGTGGCCGATATTGAGAAGCTGATCAAGACCAAGATCGAGCTGGAGCCCATCGAGTTCGAGGAAGACCAGCCCCGCATCAGCGAGCAGGGCCGTATCAATGACGGCCGCCGCATGTACCGCGAAGGCGAAGAGGGCGGCCATGCGCGTGAAGCGCGCCAGCCGCGGGAGCGGCGCGAGTACACGCCGCATCGCCAGCCGGCGGCGCCGCGTGACCCGTTTTTCGACCAGCCCTACGAACCAACCGCTGCGCCCGATGCCACGCCCGCCTGGGAAGCCGCCGCCAAGGCTGCCCCCGCGCGCAGCAGTGTTTCGGCCAATATCAAGCCGAAGAAAAAAGTCGCGGCCCTTTTCAAAACCGCCGGCTAAACCCGCACAGGTTACGCATCGGCCGTCGGCCAGCGCCTACGGCGGATTGCGAGGCCGTCCGGTGTAGCCCTTGTGGCGCGCCTTCTACGCTGTCCTTATGATGGCGAACTCCGATCCGCACCTGAAGCCGCCAGCTTTGGGGTTTCCCGCGCGCTCCCACAAATTCCTGAAAATCTTTCGCTCCTTGTGGCGCGCCGTCGATCACTGGATAGACGCCGACGGCATGCGCATGAGCGCAGCCATGTCTTTCTACGGCATCCTGAGCTTGGCGCCGCTGCTGGTATTGCTGGTTGCCGTGCTGGGCTGGTGGCTGGACCGCGCCTACATCGAAACCAGCCTGGTTGACCAGATCCGCAGCGTCATCGGCGCGCAGGGCGCCCAGGTGGTGCAGCAGGCGCTCTCCAGCGCCCAGGAGCCTTCGGAAGGCATTGTGGCGTCGCTGTTTGCTTTTGCCTTGCTGCTGTTTGGGGCCACCGGTGTCTTTGCCGAGTTGCAGGACGCGTTTGAGAGGCTGTGGCGCCAGGGCAGCGGCGAGGAGCCGCAGCAAAAGTGGTGGCACAGCGCCTCCCTGCGCTTGCGCGGAGTGGCTTACATCCTGGCTTTCGGTTTTCTGTTGCTGGTCTCGCTGGTGATCTCGACTTTTCTCAGCCTTCTTTCAGGCTGGGCGGGCAGCTATTTGCCGATCGAGAAGATCGCCTGGGTCCTCAATGAGGTTGTGTCTTTCGGATTTTGCGTTGTTCTGTTTGTAGCGCTCATGAGAATGAGCGTAGGCCCCAAGCCCGCTTTACGCTATCTGGTGATGGGTTCCGCCGCGGGGGCCATCCTGTTTGCGGTCGGCAAGCACCTGATGGCTTTTTACCTCTCCACCGCAGCGGTTGTGTCGGCCTATGGCGCGGCAGGCTCGCTGGTGGTGATCCTGATGTGGATCTACTTTTCATCGGCCGTGCTGTTGCTCGCGGCGAGCGTCGCCAGGGCGTGGGCGGACGAGGCAAGCGCCCGGGGGCGGTCTCGCTTGCCGGAAGGCGCTGCTTCAACGGTTGAGCCTGCGGCTTAAGCTGATTTACGGGGCTTATCGGCTTTGTCTGCCTTGCCTGGCTTTTGTGCCTGTTCGCATTGCACGCTGACCAGTTCAAACTCGCCGGGCGCCGCCCCCAATCTGGCCGCCGTGAGGCAGCCGCCCCACACGCAGCCGGTGTCGAGTGGCAAGGTGTTGTTGCGCAAGGTGGGTGTGCTGTTCCTGCCGCTGGCTAGTGTGGACCAATGGCCAAACGCCACCGGCGTACCTGCTGTGGCCCGGCCGGGAACATCAAACCAGGGCAGGTGACCTTCAGGCGCGCTGCCGGGACCGTCGGTACTGCTGAAGTCCATCACGCCTTCGGGGGTGCAAAAACGCAGGCGCGTGAGCGCGTTCACGATGACCCGCAGCCTGTCGGCGCCCTGGAGGCTGTCGCTCCAGTGATCAGGCGTGTTGCCGTACATGGCCTGCAGAAAGTCCTTGAGATGGCCGCCGCGCAGCACCTGCTCCACCTCTGAGCCCAGCGCCAGGGTTTGTGCCGCAGTCCATTGCGGCAGCACGCCCGCATGCACCATCAGCCAGCCTTGGCGATGGACGGCCATGGCACGGTGGCGCAGCCAGTCGAGCAGCTCCGCGCTGTCCCTGGCCTCGAGGATGCCCTGTACGGTGTCGCTGCGGCCCGGTTTGCGCACGCCTTGCCAGACAGCCAGCAGGTGCAGGTCGTGGTTACCAAGCAGGCATTGCGCAGCATCGCCCAATGCCGTCAGGGTGCGCAGCACCTGCAGGGAGCCGGGGCCGCGGTTGACCAGGTCGCCAAGGATGTAGAGGGTGTCGCGGCTCGGGGAGAAGTCGATCTTGTCCAGCAAGCGCTGAAAAGGTGCGTGGCAACCCTGCAGGTCGCCGATACAGTAAAGTGACATGTGTTTATTTTGCGCCAGGCCCCATGGACTTTTTCCTGATAGCTTTTCTGACCTTGCTCAACGGTGTGTTTGCCATGTCGGAGATGGCACTGGCTTCGAGCCGCAAAGCCCGGCTCTCGGCCATGGGCGAATCCGGCGACAAGGGCGCGCAGGCCGCGCTGGGGTTGCTGGACAACCCGACGCAGTTTCTTTCGTCGGTGCAGGTTGGCATCACCTCCATCGGCATGCTGAACGGCATTATTGGCGAGGCGGCCTTCAGCAGCGGCCTGGCTGCGTGGATCCAGACCTTCGGCGTGCGGCCGCGCGTTTCCGAGATCACCGCTACCGCGCTGGTAGTGACAGTCATCACCTTCATCACCATCGTCTTTGGCGAGCTGGTGCCCAAACGCATCGGGCAGCTCTACCCGGAAACCGTTGCACGCCTGGTTTCAAGGCCCATGATGTGGGTGGCGACGGGCTTCAAACCCTTTGTCAGGCTGCTGTCCATCAGCACGCAGGCGGTACTCAAGCTGCTGCGTATCGACAACAGCGCCGGCCGGGCCGTCACCGAAGAAGAAATCGCGGCGAGCCTCGAGGAGGGTGTGGACGCCGGCCTGATTGAGGAGCATGAACACCAGATGGTGCAGAACGTGTTTCTGCTGGATGACCGCCTGCTCACTTCACTGATGCTGCCGCGTTCCGACATCGAGTGGCTCGATGCTTCCGACACCATTGCCCAGGCCATCGACAAGGCGGGCGCTACTGGCCATTCCTGGTACCCCGTGTGCCGCGGCAGCCTGGACGACGTGGTGGGTGTAGTCAATGTGGCCAAGCTGCTGGCCTTGCGTGGCCAGATCCAGCCTGTGCCACCAATCCAGGGCGCTGGCGCAGTGCCTTCGGTGACCGACCGCATAGGTGCTTATGCCGTGCCGGCGGTCTTCGTGCCGGAAACGCTCACGGGCATGGAATTGCTGGAGCAGTTCCGGGCCCGCTCCACCCGCATTGTGTTTGTGGTCGATGAATACGGGGTGGTGCAGGGCCTCATGACGCCCATGGACATGCTCGAAGCCATCACCGGTGAATTGCAGCCCGGCGCGCAGATGGACGCATGGGCGACCCAAAGGGAGGACGGCAGCTGGCTCATTGACGGTGTCATGCCTGTCTCTGAACTCAAAGCCCGTCTGGATATCAGGGAACTGCCCGAGGAAGGCCGGGGCCGCTACAACACGGTGGCAGGCCTGCTTCAAAGCGTTTCGGGGCGGTTGCTGAAAACCGCCGAGCGGGTGGATTGCGCGGGCTGGCGCTTCGAAGTCCTTGATCTTGACGGCAAGCGGATCGACAAGATCCTGGCCAGCCCCATCCCGGTCGATCCCGATATGTAAATATTTGTTTCTTCCAGTAGGCCGTTTGGGTTGTATTGACGGGACATCTATGTGAAAAAAGGCCGCTTTTAGGTAGATTGGATTCAACATGAGTCGCCTTCACAACACCTTCATACGTAAATAGTTGTAACTTAACGGGGCTGTGTTTAAACTGAAAAAAAGTTAAGGCACTCATGTTTGATGTTTTTGTGTTGGCGCTCACTGCGACGGCGGTGTCTGCAATGGCGACGGGAGCAGCTTGCCACCATGGCTGGCTGGCGCGCTCCGCGCGCAAAAAAAGGCGCCTTCCCACGCATTGGCACCTGCAGCCAAGACCACTGGTACTGGAAGCCGAGCAGGACGTATGGCATTGGCTTCAACGGGCCTTTTTTGACCACCATGTCCTGATCAAAGTCCCGGTCATCCGCTTTGTCTCGCCGCGAACCGAAGCCGAAGGGCAGCGTTCCTTTGAATTGCTGAAAACCGTTTACTGCACTTTCACTGTATGCGCCGCGGATGGAACCGTCATTGGTTGCCTGGATGTCCCCGGTCCCCGGGGGCTCAAGGCCAGCAACCGCGACCTCAAGCGCAAGCTGTTTGAAGAATGCGGGATTGCCTACGCCGTCGTGCGTGCGAGCAACCTACCCACGCTGGAAGATGTTCGCGCGGCGTTCCTCGGAGAAATCGACCTGTCGGACGACGAACCCGCCGTGCTCGGCGAGCCTCCCCTGGCCTTGCCGGTCGAGGTGGATGCCGACGCCGATGCCAACATGGCCACCGTGCCCGACACCATGCGTGCAGCCAACGGAACCCTCCTGGAGGACGCGCCAAAAGTCGCCAGCATGGACATCGCGGCAGCCCGAAGCAGCCTGCAAGCCAAGCTGGAACGCAACCGCAGGATACGGTTCACCAATTTCGACCCGCTCAGCACCGGTTCAGGCATTGTTCATGACAACGCCGACCACAATTTTGCTGTGCAGTGGGAAGACTCTTTCATCACACCGGAAGAGCCGGATACGCCGAACGGCACCAACGCCTGAACGTCTAAAGCCGCAGCGGTGTTGCGGTTTTCAGTCGTTACTCAATTTGCTTTCGCGGTGTCAAACAATGCCTTCGTTTCCGCCGGCATCACGGCTGTCAGCGGTTTGCCGCCCGGTTTCATGGGTTTTAAAAACCATTGTTCATACCAGCCCTGCGCTGCGCCGCTGCGCATGGATTCCTTGATAGAGCCATTGACCAGCTCACCCATGGCTGCATCCCCCTTGCGGTAGGCGATGGCAATAGGTTCTACCGACAGGCGTTCCGGCAGGATCAGGTAGTCGCCTGCATTGGGCAGGCTCGCCAATTGCGCGGCGAGCGCTACACCGTCGCGGGCGTACCCTGCCACCCAGCCCAGTTGCAACTGTCCAAGGGCGGCATCCGCGTTGACTGCCTTGGCGTGTTGCCACTTCAATGAATGCTGCTGCGCGTAGAGATCCAGTGCGGGAACCACGGTGGTTCCGGCAATGCCCACAATGCTTTTGCCTTGCAGTTGGTCGAGCGCGCTGAGTTTGTCCTTGGTGCGCACCGCCACCTGGACGGCTTCGATAAAAATCGGTGTCGAGAAATCCATCCGCGCCCGGCGCTCCGGTGTGTCGGTCACGTTCTCGCACAGCAAATCCACACTGCCTTCAGACAGCAAACGTGTGCGGGCGTCCACGTACGTTTCGATATACCGTACCGGCAGGCTCGGCTTGCCGGCGGCCTGGCGTAGCCGCTCAATGATGGGTTTGCAAAATTCGATGCTGTAGCCGAAAGGTTTTTCCGCCGTCCGGTGAGACGAGAAAGGCGCGGAGTTTGCGCGGTAGCCCACATTGATCTGCCCACGGCTCTTGATTTTCTCCAGTGTGGCCTGCGCTTGAGCCCACTGCGGCATGGCAATCGCCGCGAGAGCCAGGACGGCCGGAAAAAGCCGCAGCCAAAAAGAACGAAGCGGAAATGTCCTCATGCGAATCCCCCTGTTACTGGGTTTGATTCTTATGTAAAAGGCATTAATCCGCAAACAATGCGGGGGGATGACTTTCCCGGTACCACCTAGGTATTCACTGTGCCGTGGTGACCTGCAGGAATGAATGAAAAAGCCCCAGTTCCTTGCGAAACAGGGGCTTCAATTGGTGCCGGAGAGATGAATCGAACACCCGACCTTCTCATTACGAATGAGCTGCTCTACCGACTGAGCTACACCGGCTTTGTATGAAATACAGCCTTCAATTATAGCCCGGAGTGGTAAGAGGTCACCCGTTCGACCTCATTTTTGGAGCCGAGTATGACGCTGACGCGCTCGTGCAGCCTGGTGGGCTGCAGGTCCAGGATGCGCTCCTTGCCGTTGGTGGCGGCGCCGCCGGCCTGCTCGATCAGCCAGCTCATGGGGTTGGCCTCGTACATCAGGCGCAGTTTTCCGGCTTTTTCGGGCTCGCGTTTGTCCCAGGGGTAAAGGAAGATGCCGCCGCGGCACAGGATGCGGTGCACGTCGGCCACCATGGCGGCGACCCAGCGCATGTTGAAATCCTTGCCGCGCGGACCGTCCTTGCCGGCCAGCAGCTCGTCTACGTAGCGCTTGACCGGCTCGTCCCAATGCCGCATGTTGCTCATGTTGATGGCAAATTCTTTGGTGTCGGCCGGAATCTGCACGTTTTCCTCGATCAGCACAAAGGAGCCCTGCTCACGGTCCAGCGTGAACATGGCGACGCCGTCGCCGACGGTCAGCACCAGCGTGGTCTGCGGGCCGTAGATGCAGTAACCCGCCGCCACCTGCTTGTGGCCGGCCTGCAGGAAGTCGCCTTCATCCACACCGCGGTCGCCCTCGGGCATTTTCAGCACGCTGAAAATGGTGCCAATGCTGACGTTGATGTCGATGTTGCTGGAGCCGTCGAGCGGGTCGAACAGCAGCAGGTATTCACCTTGGGGATAGCGATTCGGCACCACGTAAATGCCTTCCATTTCCTCGCTGGCCATGCCGGCCAGGTGGCCGCCCCATTCATTGGCCTCAATCAGCACTTCGTTGGCAATGATGTCCAGCTTCTTCTGGATCTCACCCTGCACGTTCTCGCTTTCGGCGCTGCCCATGCCGCTGCCGAGCGCACCCTTGTTGACGGCCTGGCTGATGCTCTTGCAGGCGCGGGCGACCACCTCGAGCAGCAGGCGAAGCTGCGAGGGAATGTGACCGTCGATGCGCTGCTGCTCGATCAGGTAGCGGGTCAGGGAGATTTTTTGCGACATGGGGGGCTCCGTTCGGGTGAGGGATAGTTTGTTTGGGTAGCGTATGGCCGGGCGGGGCGCTTAGCCGGGCTCGCCTTGCTGTTCGCGTTCTTCAAATTCGGCAAGCGTGGCCAGGGTGTCGTCCAGCAGGTCCTGGTCGTCCTTCGCACGGGCAATGTCCACGCGTTGCTGGAAGAGGGCGCGCGCTTCGGCGGGCTGATCCGTTTCATGGGCGAGCACGCCGAGCTGGAACAGGGTGTCCAGCACGATGTCGGTGTCCTGCAAGGCCTGGCCCAGCACCAGGCGCTGTTGCAGCCAGGCCTGCGCCTGCGCATGCTCGCCGAGCTCGTAGGTATTTTGCGCCAGGTTGTTGATGAGGCCGCAGAGGCGCTTGTCCGTGCCGGAGCCGAAGGCGCTTTGTGCATCAGCCAGCAGTTGCCGGTTGTGCGCCAGTGCCTCGGCGAAGCGGCCGGCCTCGTGCAGGGCGTAGCCTGTCTCTTCGCGAATACCCAGCATCTGGTCGGTGTTCAGGGTGGCGCCTTCGTGCCCGGCCCAGTGGACCGACTGCTGAAGGTGCTCGACGGCGGTGTCATATTCTTCGGCTTCCAGGGCCGACTCGCCGATGGCGTAATGCTGTTCGTAGCGCTCGGTGGGCGTGAGGCTGCCCTTGGCCGCGCGGATGGCCAGGGCGCGCAGGCCCAGGGGCAGGCCCTCGGCATCCAGCTGGCGTTTGCGGAACACCACGAACTGCAACCACAGCAAGTCAGCCAGCTCGGCGGAGTCGGCGCCCAGGGCCTCGGCCAGGGGCTCCAGCGCGGCCAGGTCGGCTGACATGAGCGAACCGCTGAACATGCCGCCGGCGTCGTACACCGTGTCGCGTAGCGGGTTGAACTTCTTCGCAAACCGCTGTGCGGGGGTATTGAATGTGAAGAATGCCATGGCGGGTGCCGTCCGCGTTCAGTCGGCCAGTGCGCGAGAGACGACTTCGTGTGTGTCCTTGCTCAAATCGGTCTTGGCCGCGACGCGGGCAATCGCTTCGCGTGCCGCGCTGCGGTAGGGTTCGGCCAGCTTGCTCCAGCGGTCCAGCGCGCGCGCCAGGCGGGCCGCCACTTGCGGATTGATGGCGTCGAGCTCCATCACGCGGTCGCTCCAGAACACATAACCCGCGGCGTCCGCGCGGTGGAAGGCGGCCGGGTTGCCCTGGCAGTAGGTGCTGACCACGCTGCGCGCGCGGTTGGGGTTGCGCAGGCTGAAGTCGGCGTGCTTCATGAGCTGCTTCACGGCCGGCAGGATGTTGCCGTTCCGATCCGGCGCGCCGGCCTGCAGACCAAACCATTTGTCGATGACAAGGGCTTCGTCCTTGAACATGGCGTGGAACAGCGGCAGTGCCTCGGCAGCCAGTGCGTGGCCGCTGGAGACCAGCGCGGCCAGCGCGTTAAAACGGTCGGTCATGTTGCCGGCGTCCTTGAAGCGCTGCAGGGTTTTGCCCGGCCAGACGCTATCGCCAGAAAGCTGGGCCGCCAGGCACAGGTGCGTGAGCGCCATGCCCGCGAGCGCACGGCGGCCCGAGGAGGCCGGGTCAGGCGTGTAGGCGCCGGTGTCGTGGTTGGCCTCGTACACGGCTTGCCAGTCGGCAGCCAGGGCTGTGGCCAGCTGCAGGCGCATGGCTTCGCGCACTGCATGGATGCGCTGCGGGTCCACCACGTCGAGCTGCTCGGCCAGGTAGGTCTCAGACGGCAGCGTCAGCACCAGTTCTTTAAATGCGGAGTCCAGCGCGGGGTGGCGCAGCACCTGGCGCATCGCATCAAGATAAGCATCGTCGAGCACCGCAGCCGTTACGGGGCCTGCGCCACCAGCTATTGATTTGATAGCGCGGTTGACCGCCAGGCGTTGCCCGGCTTCCCAGCGGTTGAAGGGGTCACTGTCATGTGCCAGCAGGTGCAGCAGCTGGGCATCGGTGTAGTCAAACTCCAGCACCACCGGGGCGGTGAAGCCGCGCAGGATGGAGGGCACCGGCTCGACATCGATGTTGACGAAAGTCAGCGTTTCGTTGGGCTGCGTCAGCACCACGGTGCGCGTGCTGGCGGGCGCCTGGCTTTCACCTGCAAGCTGCAACGGCAAGTCCTGGCCATCTGCGCCCAGCAGGCCCAGGCCGACCGGTATGACAAACGGCTCCTTCACGGCTTGCCCTGCTGTGGGCATGCAGCTTTGCGACAGCGTGAGGGTGTAGGTGCGTGCGGCAGCGTCATACGCGCCTTGTGCACGAACGCGCGGCGTGCCAGCCTGGCTGTACCAGCGCTTGAACTGCGGCAAGAGGCGCGCCAGGTCCGACATCGGGTTGGCGTCGGCAATCGCTTGCGCGAAGTCGTCGCAGGTCACGGCGTGGCCGTCGTGGCGCTCAAAGTAAAGCGTCATGCCTCGGGCAAAGCCGGCGCGGCCCACCAGGGTCTGCATCATGCGGACGACTTCAGCGCCCTTTTCATAAATGGTGACGGTGTAGAAGTTGCTGATCTCGACATAGCTGTCGGGCCGCACCGGGTGTGCCATGGGGCCGGCGTCTTCAGGGAACTGGGCGGTGCGCAGCACGCGCACGTCTTCAATGCGCTTGACGGCGCGGGCTGAAGCCTCGCCGCACAGGTCTTGTGAAAACTCCTGGTCGCGGAACACCGTGAGGCCTTCTTTCAGGCTGAGCTGGAACCAGTCGCGGCAGGTGACGCGGTTGCCAGTCCAGTTGTGGAAGTACTCGTGGCCGACCACGCTTTCAATGTTGGAGAAATCAACGTCGGTGGCGGTGGCCTGGTTGGCCAGCACGTACTTGGTGTTGAAGATGTTCAGGCCCTTGTTCTCCATGGCGCCCATGTTGAAGTCGCTGGTGGCGACGATCATGAAGCGTTCCAGGTCCAGCGGCAGGCCGAAGCGGGCTTCGTCCCATGCCACCGAATGCATCAGCGAAGTCATGGCGTGTTCGGTCTTGTCGAGGTCGCCGGGGCGTACATACACCTGCAGCACGTGCTCTTTGCCTGCGCGGGAGGTGATGCGCTGCTCGCGGGCCACCAGCTGGCCGGCCACCAGAGCGAACAGGTAGCTCGGTTTCTTGTGCGGGTCTACCCACTTGGCGAAATGCCGCGCGCCGTTGGGGCCGGGCTCCAGCGGGCCCTGGCTGACCAGGTTGCCATTAGACAGCAGCACCGGGTACTGCGCCTTGTCGGCGCGCAGGGTGACGGTGTAACTGGCCATCACGTCGGGGCGGTCCAGGAAGTAGGTGATACGCCTGAAACCTTCAGCTTCGCATTGCGTGAAGAAAGAGTCATTGCTGACGTACAGGCCCATCAGCTTGGTGTTTTTGGCCGGGCAGGTGGTGGTGAAAATTTCCAGCTCGAAGGGCTCGGTGCCTTCGGGCAGGTTTTCCAGCACCAGCTGGTTGCCTTCCATCTTGAAAGAGGTGCCCTGGCCGTTCACCAGCACGCGCGAGAGATTGAGCTCTTCCCCGTCCAGTTTCAGGGGCTGCGCTGGCACGTCCGGGTTGCGGCGCAGGCTCATCTTGTTGAGCACGCGCGTTTTCTGCGGGTCCAGGTCAAAGCACAGCTCGACAGTGTCGATCCAGTAGGCGGGTGCGACGTAGTCAGCGCGGTTGATGACCGGTGATTGGCCTTCTCGTAGCAGCATTTGGTTTGCTTTCGGATAGTGTGTGATGGGGACTAAAGAGTCACTGACGCGAAATTTTCACCGTTGATAGACGGAACAGGTGCTCGTTGTGCCTTTGCGCTCGCAGCTCGTGGAAAGAGGGCGGGGACCGCAGCCTGTCGTGACACTGCCGCTGTCGCCGCGTTTTGTGTATTGGGTGCAAAGGTAAAACGGTGCTTTGGGCGGAGGCGGCACCCGGTGCCCTGGCAGCCTGCTTTGAATGCATTCGGCCGAATAACCGGTCTGGTCTGAAAAGGCCCGGGTGACTACGCCTTTCTCATCCAGTGCAAACACCAGGCGTGCCGACTGAGGCGCCGGAAACACGGCTGTCACGCATTCAAGAAGGGCTTTTTCTTCGGGCATGGTGACCCGTCTTTGAACGCCGTTGTCGTTCCAGATCGCGCCGGCAGGCACCCATTTGCGCGAATAGCTTTGAGCTGCCGGATCGGCATTCTGCGCTTCCGCGGCCTTCCACGCCTGGTCGACATTTTCAGGAGGTGCTGCCATGGCGTTTGCCGAAGGCGAAGTTTGCGGCGGTGTGCCGCACGCCACCAGGAAGGAGCATGCCGCGGCCAGGGTCAGATTCAGGGTCCAGTTCATGCAGTGCTTCCGGTTGGTGGCGCTTATACGCCTTGCTTGAGCGAGGCTTCAATAAACACGTCCAGGTCGCCGTCCAGCACTTTCTGCGTGGCCGAGACTTCCACATTGGTGCGCAGGTCCTTGATGCGGCTGTTGTCCAGCACATAGCTGCGGATCTGGTGGCCCCAACCCACGTCAGTCTTGGTGTCTTCAAGCTTTTGCTGGGCTTCCTGTTGTTTGCGCAATTCGAAGTCATACAGCCGCGAACGCAGGCGCTTCCAGGCCACGTCACGGTTGCTGTGCTGGCTGCGGCCGTCCTGGCACTGCACCACAATTCCGGTCGGGATGTGCGTCAGGCGCACGGCCGAGTCGGTCTTGTTGATGTGCTGGCCGCCGGCGCCGCTGGCGCGGAAGGTGTCGGTGCGCACGTCCGACGGGTTGATCTCGATCTCGATGGAGTCATCAATCTCGGGGTAGACGAACACCGAAGCGAACGAGGTGTGGCGCCCGCCGGAAGAGTCAAACGGCGACTTGCGCACCAGGCGGTGCACACCGGTTTCGGTGCGCAGCAGGCCAAAAGCGTACTCGCCTTCGATCTTGATCGTTGCGCCCTTGATACCGGCGGTGTCGCCCGGCGATTCGTCTTCAACGGTGGTCTTGAAACCCTTGCGCTCGGCATACTTGAGGTACTGGCGAAGCAGCATGCTGGCCCAGTCGCAGGCTTCGGTGCCGCCGGCGCCGGCCTGGATGTCCAGAAAGCAGGGCAGGGGGTCGGCCGGGTTGTTGAACATCCGGCGGAATTCCATCTTCTCGACTTCAGCGGCCACCTTGGCGGCTTCGCCTTCAATCGTCTGCATGCCGGCGTCGTCGCCTTCGGCCTTGGACATCTCGAAGAGCTCGGTGTTGTCGGCCAGCTCGGCGCTCAGGCGGTCGATCACATGGACTACGTCTTCCAGCGATTTCTTTTCCCTGCCGAGTTCCTGCGCGCGTTTGGGGTTGTCCCAGACCTTCGGGTCTTCCAGTGCGGCGTTGACTTCGTTCAGCTTTCGTTCTTTGGCAGGGTAGTCAAAGATACCCCCGAAGTTCATTGACCCGGTTGCTGAGGTCCACGAGCTGGTTGCTGATGAGGTTGATGCGTTCTGCGTCCATGATTTTTCTGTCCTGAAATGGGTGATTGCCGCATTGGCGGCTGAACCCGTCATTTTCTCATGATCGGTGGGCTGTTTCATCGCCGGGCCGCCCCAAGATGAAACAAGTCCCCTCGGGGGGGCAGCACAGTACGCGAAGCGACAAGCGTGGGGGCTATGACTCCAGAAAGCCCTCAATCAGTGTTGCCAGCTGTTCCGGCTGGTCGTGGTGCAGCATGTGTCCGGCATCCTGGATCACGGCGACACGGGCTTCGCGCACCTGTTTGAGCCGTTCGTGGTACTCGGCCAGGGAGTATTTGCCCTGCCACCAGGTGGCCAGCGAATCGTCGGACGCCTCGACGGCCAGCACCGGCGCGCTGATGCAGCGATAGACCTCGAGGGCTTCATCGACGCGGTAGAGCTGCGCGCTGGTGATCTTGTGGGCAGCTTCCCCCAGAATCTCCCATTTCCCTTCGGCATTCTGCCGGGCCCAATGGCTGGCCAGCCAGCCGGCCTTGTCGGCGGACAGGCGCGGGTTGGTTCTCATCAGGCGGCGCGCCACACCGGCCACGTCGGCATAGGCTTTGAGTTCCAGCTCGCCCTTATGCAGGCTTTTGAGCTCGTCTATCCATTTGGCATAACGGCAGGGGGCTTGCCCAGCCTGGGTGGATGGCAGGCCAAAGCCTTCCAGGTTGACCAGCCTGCGGATGCGTGCGGGCCGAACGCCGGCATACAGCATGGCGACATTGCCGCCCATGCTGTGGCCTACCAAATCAACGGGTTTGTCGCCCGCGTAATAGTCAAGCAGAAAGTCCAGGTCGGCCAGGTAATCGGGAAACCAGTAATTGTCAGCAGGGTTGCCTGCGGGGCCGGAGGCGGTCAACCCGAAACCGCGCCAGTCGGGCGCGATGATGGTCCGGCCTTGCACGAAGGCGTCCGACAGCGCGTCAACCATGAACTGGTAGGAGGCCGCCACGTCCATCCATCCATGAACCAGAACCAGCGGCGGCAAAGCGGGGTTCGCGCTTGCTGCGCTTTTCCAGAGCCACACGTGGTAACTCAAGCCACGTATAGGGACAAACTCGCTGCGTGATGATCGTTTTTCTTTGTACATTGGTTCCCATGATAAAGAGACACGAATCGAAACGCAGTCAAGGCAGCGACAAGACCGGTGGCGGCAGGAATTCCTCGGAAAGTGGACCGGTTGACCTGTACGCAGCGCTGCACGCCGGCTTCCGCTGGCAGGTCGACGAGCACTTCAACATCGCCGAGGTGTGCTGCAGCCGCTGGGCCAGGGGTGAAGGTAAAAAACCAGGCGCTACTAAAAGAATAGCTGTTCGCGCCCACAAACCGGGCGCTGCAGCCGTTTTTTATACCTATTCGGAACTGCAGGGCGCTGCCGATGCCCTGAGCCATGTGCTGACCGGCCTGGGCGTTCAGCGCGGCGACCGCGTCGCCATCGTGATGCCGCAACGCTTTGAGACCGCTGTGGCTTACATGGCGGTGTTCCAGATGGGGGCTGTCGCCATGCCGCTGTCCATGTTGTTCGGCCCTGACGCGCTCGAATACCGCCTGCAGGACAGCGATGCGGTGCTGGCCATTTGCGACGAAAGTTCGATTGACAGCCTGAATGCCATCCGCGGCAACTGCCCGGCGTTGCGCACGGTGGTGGCTGCAGGTGCGGCCCAGGGCAAGGGTGACGTGGACTACGAAACTGCGTTAGCGGCACACAGGAGCGCCTTCACCGCCGTCAAGACCAAGGCCGACGAAGGCGCGATCCTGATCTACACCAGCGGCACCACCGGCCCGCCCAAGGGTGCGCTGCTGCCGCACCGCGCCTTGATCGGCAACCTGCCCGGCTTCATCTGCAGCCAGAACTGGTTTGGCTTTGACGGCAAAACCAATAAAAAGTCGGACGCTGTTTTCTGGTCCCCGGCAGACTGGGCGTGGACAGGCGGCCTGATGGACGCCTTGCTGCCCAGCCTCTACTTCGGCCGGCCCATCGTCGCTTTCAACGGACGTTTCAGCCCCGAGCTGGCCTTCAGCCTGATGGCGGAGCAGGGCGTCACGCACACCTTTTTGTTCCCGACGGCCCTCAAGGCCATGATGAAGGCCTACCCCCGGCCCAGGCAGCATTTCAAGCTGAAACTGCAGGCCATGATGAGCGCCGGCGAAGCCGTGGGCGATGCGGTGTTTGCGTACTGCAAGGATCAGCTCGGCGTCACCGTCAATGAAATGTTCGGGCAGACCGAAATCAACTACGTCGTTGGCAACTGCAGTCGCTTCTGGTCTGCCCGGCCGGGCAGCATGGGCAAAGGCTACCCGGGCCACCGCGTGGCGGTGATTGACGACGAAGGCAATGAATGCGCGGTGGGCGTGCCGGGCGATGTGTCGGTCAACCGCTACGACATCCACGGCGACCCGGACCCGATTTTCTTTTTGGGCTACTGGAAGAAAGACGAGTCCACCCGCGGCAAGTTCACCGGCGACTGGTGCCGCACAGGCGACCTGGCAAGGCGGGATGCCGATGGCTACCTCTGGTACGAAGGCCGCGCCGACGACGTCTTCAAGGCGGCCGGCTACCGCATCGGCCCCGGCGAGATCGAGAACTGCCTGGTCAAGCACGCAGCCGTCGCCAACGCCGCCGTGGTGCCCAAACCCGACCGCGAGCGTGGCGCAGTCGTGAAGGCCTATGTGGTGATTGCTCCTGATTTGATAGCGACTCGCGCCCGTCACCCGGGCGGTACAGCCCGATTTGATGATGAATTGACGCTGCAGCTGCAAGCCCACGTCAAGACCATGCTCGCGCCGTACGAGTACCCGAAAGAGATTGAGTTCATTGATGCGCTACCGATGACGACCACCGGAAAAGTCCAAAGGCGCGTGCTGCGCCTGCAAGAGGAAGAGCGCTTCAAAAACTCAGCAGGCTGAAAAAGAGCACCCATAAAAAAGCACCCGATGGGTGCTTTTTAAATTCCAGCAGACGCCACGGAACTGGCTTTGCCAGGCCGTAGGCGTCGTCCCCTGCAAGGGGAGGTGGCGCTACACGAAGTGAGCGCCGGCAGGGGTGTGCCAGTTACCTCGCGGCGACTTGTTCAGCCACGTAGATTTCAACGCGGCGGTTCTTGTCGCGACCTTGCTGCGTGTTGTTGTCAGCCACCGGTTCGCGCGAACCGCGGCCGTCCGTCACGATGCGGGTGCGCGCCACGCCGCGGCTGACCAGGTAGTCGCGGGCCGAATCGGCACGGTCAATGGACAGCGGGTTGTTGATGGCGTCAGAGCCGGTGTTGTCGGTGTGGCCGATGATGGTTACCGTCGTCACCGGGTTCTGGTTCAGGCTGGTGGCGAACTGGTTCAGGATGGGGGCGAAGTTCGGCTTGATGGCGGAACGGCCCACGTCAAAAGAAACGTCGCTCGGGATGTCGAGCTTCAGGCGGTTGTCGGTGGTCTGGCTGACGGCCACACCGGTACCAACAGTCGCCCTTTCCATCGCAGCTTTCTGGTCCTGCATTTTCTTGGACCAGATATAACCACCGCCGGCACCCACAGCACCGCCCAGGACAGCACCGGTGGCTGCGCCTTTGGATCCGCCGGTTGCGGCACCCAGCACGGCGCCTGCAACAGCGCCAATGCCGGCGCCCTTGGCGGTGCCCTGCTGTGTTTCGCTCATGTTGGCGCAGCCGGAGAGGGTCAACGCAGCCAGCGCCGCACAGGTAATGGATGTGATGGTCAGTTTGTTCATGAAATGCTCCTCGGAAAGTTAATGTAGGTATCGGAATGAAAGAGAGCAGTTGTCGGTCTCACTTCAATCAGCAGCGCATTAAAGCGCGGGTGTGTGAATACTAGGCATGCAAAAAGTGAGCAGTTGTAAGACAAGGGCGCGAGATAGGCGCGCCTGCACGCCGTTTACGGAGACCTTAAACTAGCCGTTTTGTCAATTCCGTGAATTCCGTCACAGCGGTTTTGCTGTCGTACGGCCTCTTTAATCTCACATGTGGCTCCTCCATGAATAAAGTTCAACTCGGCTCCAGCGACCTTCACGTGACCCCCATTTGCCTGGGCACCATGACATTCGGCGAGCAGGTGGATGAGCCGACGTCCCATGCCATCCTGGACCGCTCGCTGGAGCGCGGCGTCAACTTTCTCGACACCGCCGAAATGTATTCAGTGCCGGCGCGCGCCGAGACTTGCGGATCAACCGAAACCATCATCGGCAACTGGTTCGCGAAAAACCCTTCTGCACGCAGCAAGTTGGTGCTCGCTACCAAAGTCGCCGGCCCTTCGCGCGGCATGCCCTGGGTGCGTGAAGGCGCCGGCATGACGGCCAAAGACATCGTGGCTTCGTGCGACGCAAGCCTGAAGCGCCTGCAAACCGACGTGATCGATCTTTATCAAATCCACTGGCCGGAACGGCACGTGCCCGCGTTCGGCGCGCTGTATTACAACCCCGAGCAAGAGCGCTCAGCAACATCGATCCACGAGCAGCTGGAAGCGCTGGGCGGACTGGTGAGGGCCGGCAAGGTGAAGGCGATCGGCCTGTCGAACGAAACACCTTACGGCGTGCATGAGTTTGTGCGCCTGGCGGAGCAACACAATCTGCCGCGCGTGGCCGCTGTGCAGAACCCATACTGCCTCGTCAACCGCACGGTGGAAAACGGCCTGGACGAAACCATGCACCGCCTGGGCGTCTCATTGCTGGCCTATTCGCCCCTGGGCTTTGGCTTGCTCACAGGCAAATACGACCAGTCCGGCACTGAAGGCCCGGCCGCGCCCAAAGATGCGCGCATCGCCAAGTTCGAATCGGTGCGCAAACAACGCTGGGGCCGCCCCGAGGCACTGGCTGCCGCACGGCGCTACAACGCGCTGGCGCGTGACAACAAACTGACCCCGACCCAGCTGGCGCTGGCGTTCTGCTACACCAAGTGGCAGGTGGCCAGCACCATCATCGGCGTGACCTCGGTCGCGCAGCTGGACGAAGATATCGACGCCTGGGGCACCAAGCTGTCTGCTGAAGTACTTGCCGAGATCGACAAAATCCGATGGGAAACGCGCGACCCGGCGCTGTAAGTCCTAGACATTCGCAGCGTCCATGATCCCCGAATTGCCAGTTCGAGCCGTGGAACCGGCTTTGCCGGGCCACAGGCGGGCGGCCCCCTCGGGGGGCAGGGAGTTACGCGAAGCGAACGACCGTGGGGGCCTAGGTTCATGAGCAAAAAAGAGCACGTCAGCGAAACCCCCGCCACCCAGTTACTGAAAGCCAGCAAGGTGGCCTTCACTGAGCACCCCTATGAGTACCTTGAGCACGGCGGCGCACAGCACAGCGCCGAAGTACTTGGCTTCGATCCCTTTACCGTCGTCAAGACATTGGTCATGCAGGACCAGGATGCCAAACCGCTTTTGGTGCTGATGCACGGCAACCGCAAGGTTTCCACCAAAAACCTGGCGCGGCAGATCGGCGCCAAATCGGTCGAACCGTGCAAACCCGAAGTTGCCAACCGCCACAGCGGCTACCTGGTCGGCGGCACATCGCCTTTCGGCACGCGCAGGGCGATGCCTGTGTATATCGAGGAAAGCATCCTGGCCTTGCCCAAAATCGCCATCAACGGCGGGCGGCGCGGCTACCTGATTGGTATTGACCCGCAGGTTTGTGTCACCTTGCTGGGTGCAAAATCAGTCAACTGCGCATTGAGCATCGACAACGCAACGGGCCACGGCTGAAATGCCGGTGGCCACCACATAACAAGGGAGATGAATTTGGACTACGTGTATTCAGCCGGCGCGACCTTGCTGGCCTACCTGATCGGCTCGCTGTCGTTTGCCGTCATTGTCAGCCGGGTGATGGGTTTGAGCGACCCCCGCAGCTACGGCAGCAAGAACCCCGGTGCCACCAACGTGCTGCGTTCGGGCAGCAAGGCCGCGGCAGTCACGACGCTGCTGCTGGACGGCCTGAAGGGCTGGGTGCCGGTGGTGCTTGTCAAATGGTTTGGCGGCGACTACGGCCTGGGTGAAGGCACGATGGCCGCCGTGGGGCTGGCGGCTTTCCTGGGTCACCTCTATCCGGTGTTTTTCCAGTTCAAGGGCGGCAAGGGTGTGGCGACTGCAGCGGGGGTGTTGCTGGGCGTCAGCTGGGTATTGGGTGTTGCCACGCTGGCAACCTGGCTGATCGTGGCCTTTTTCTCGCGCTATTCCTCACTCGCCTCACTGGTGGCAGCCGTTTTTTCGCCGCTGTATTACCTGTTTGGCGACCGGGCCGCCTGGTATGTCGACAAGAGTCTGCTGGCCATGATGGTCGTTGTCAGTGCGCTCCTGATCTATCGCCACCGCGAGAACATCAACAAGCTGATCAAGGGAACAGAGTCGAAGCTCGGTGGTTCAAAACAGGCCGCCAAGTAGGCGAGGGCCGTAACGCGCTGCGGCAGGCTAGTAACGCCTGTCCAGCGTCATCAGGTTGTTGTCGCGTTTCATCTGAAAACGCGACAAAAAGCTGTTGCCCAAAAGCAAAAAAGGCATGGGCTGCGGAATGACCACGGCATCCACATCAAATATCTCCACGTCACCCACACGAACCGTGTTGAGTTTGACCCGGTAGCCCTGCGTGGGGCCATTGGCGGTAGACATGCGCACAGGCTGCCCGTCTTGGTAGCTGATGCCGGCGCGCTCTGCATCCGCAATACTCATGGCAATGTTGGTGGCACCGGTGTCAACCATGAACTGCACGGTCTTTCCGTTGATCTGCCCGGCCGTCATGAAGTGGCCGCCGCCGCTCTCGGTGATGGTAATGCGCGTGCCCCGACCGGCTGAGGTAGTGCTGCCGCCGGAGTTCACCGGCGCATCGCCCACCCGCAGCGTGTGCCGCTTGCCACCCTGCTCGATGACGGCCTGATCGCTGGTGGTGGAAATAATTTTCACGCCCTGGTGCGTTTCGCCCGGAGCCACGCTTTTGGGCGGGCTGCCGTTAACCACGAGCAGGGCCTTGGTGCCCATCATGCCGGCCAGCGCCACGGATTGGCCTTCGTTTTGTGCCTGGGCCGCGCCATGCAGCAACAAAGACGCAGACAGCAAAAATGCTGCATGGGCAGGGGCAGGCAGAAAATTCATGGCAAGCCTAATCGCGGCGGTTGTCAAAACTCAGCGGAAAGTCCTTCATCTCCGAGAGGATCAGCGCCATGGCGGCCTGCAGGTCGTCGCGCTTGGCGCCTGTGACGCGGACTTTTTCTTCCTGGATGGCGGCCTGCACCTTGAGTTTGCTGGCCTTGATGGCGGCCTGGATCTTCTTGGCGGTTTCGGTGTCGATGCCATTGCGGACCTTGTTTGTCTGCTTGACCTTGTCACCGCCGATTTTCTCGATCTTGCCGGTGTCCAGAAAGCGCACGTCAACGCCTGCCTTGGCGAGCTTGGAGCGCAGGATGTCATTGATCTGGTCGATCTGGAAGTCGCCGTCGCCGACGAGGATGATGTCCTTGTCCTTCAGTTCGATGGAGGCCGAGGTGCCCTTGAAGTCAAAGCGATTGCCGACTTCCTTGGCGGTGTTTTCCACGGCGTTTTTGACCTTGACCAGATCGGCTTCAAGAACGGTGTCGAAAGAGGGCATGGTGCAAGTCTTTTTTACGGGGGTTGGAGTGAGACAATCACCCGGATGTTAGTCGAGAAAAACGTTCCACTCCAGCATTCCAACACCTTTGGCATCGTCGCCAAGGCACTCAGCCTGGTGCGGGTGGCCAGGGAGGCCGATATTGCCGCGGCTTTGCAGGACACGGCCCTGAAAGCCGCGCCCAAGTTTGTGCTGGGCGGCGGAAGCAATATTGTGCTGACCGGCGACGTCAAGCCGCTGGTGCTCAAGGTCGAAATCATGGGTAAACGGCTGCTTCGGGAAGACGCCAAGGCCTGGATCATCGAGGCAGGCGCTGGTGAAAACTGGCACGACCTTGTCACCTGGACGCTGCAAAACGGCTACCCGGGCCTGGAAAACCTGGCATTAATTCCCGGAACGGTCGGTGCCTCACCGGTGCAGAACATCGGCGCCTATGGCGTGGAGCTGCAAGACCGCTTTGAGTCGCTCGACGCCATCGACTTGACGACCGGCCAACCATTTACCCTCAATGCCGCGCAGTGCGCGTTTGGCTACCGTGATTCGGTGTTCAAGCACAGCAGTTCGGCGCCGGAGTCGGCAGCCCATGGTTTTGGGCTGGAGGGCAAGGCGTTCATCACGCGGGTGCGCTTTTCCCTTCCCAAGGCGTGGAAGCCGGTGCTGGGCTATGCCGACATCGACAAAAAAATGGCGCAGTCCGGCATTCAGGCACCCGACGCGCAGCAAATTTACGACTGGATCTGCGAGATCCGCAAAGCCAAGCTGCCTGATCCTCAGGTGATCGGTAATGCCGGCAGCTTTTTCAAGAACCCGACTGTCTCGCCCGAGCAATGCGCCGACATCATCCAGAGGGAGCCCAAAATCGTTCACTACCACCTCGCCGACGGCACGGTCAAGCTGGCCGCCGGATGGCTCATTGACGCCTGCGGCTGGAAGGGCAAGACCATCGGCAATGCCGGTGTCTATGAAAAACAGGCACTGGTGCTGGTCAACCGCGGCGGCACGGCCGACCCGGTCACGGGCGGCGAGGTCATGACGCTGGCCAAGGCCATCCAGACCAGTGTGTACGAACGCTTCGGCATCCTGCTGGAGCCTGAACCGGTGGTGGTCTGATGGCGACTGCCGGTAAGGTCTACACCGGGCCCGACATCGCGCTCTGGCGCCGCCTGGTACTGCGCCATGCGCGGCAGCTTGCGGTCGTGCTGGTCATCCTCTGGGTGGTGGTGGTGATGGCCGGCGAGGCCGGCTGGCGCAAACCGACGGGGCTGGCGACTGGCGTATTCGGGCTGGTCGCCGCCATGGTGGTGCTGGCCGTGTGGGCAACGCGTGAACGTGAACGCCTGGTGCGCGAGGCGCCGCTGCCGCAGTTCCTCAAGCGCAAGCTGCGCGACACCTATCCGCACTTGAGCGTAAAAGACACCGAGCTGGTCGAGCGCGGGCTGCGGCAGTTTTTTCTGGCCTGCGTGCGCAGCAAGGGCAAGTTTGTGGCCATGCCGTCGCGCGTGGTCGACAGCATGTGGCACGAATTCATCCTGCACACACGGGCCTACCGTGAGTGGTGCGACCTGGTTCTGGGCCGCTTCATGGACCATGTGCCGGCCGAAGTGCTGGGCCGCCGCGCTTCCAGCAACGACGGCCTGCGGCGCGCGTGGTACTGGGCCTGCCGCGACGAGGCCATCAAGCCGCGCTCGCCCAGCCGCCTGCCGCTGCTCTTTGCCCTGGACGCGAAGCTGGCGATCCCCAACGGCTTTCATTACCTGCCCGACTGCAGCCAGCCGCAGCGTGACGACGGAACAGGCGGTTCAGCGGGCGCTTATTGCGGCGAAAGCTTTTCCGACGGCAGCTACAGCGGCGATGCGGATGGGTTTGGTGGCTCCGACAGCAGTAGCAGTAACTCCAGTGACGGGGGCAGTGATGGCGGTAGCGACGGTAGTGGATGCGGCGGAGGTTGCGGCGGGGGTGGCGACTAGCGCGTGCCGGGAACGGAAGCCAACAAAAAAGCCGCCTGAAGGCGGCTTTTTGACGTTTGCTATGTTTTTAGTAGCTGCTCGCGCTTGACGCGAGCGGACTCTACGCACTTTTGATACTTAAAACAGAGCTTAAAAGCCGCTGAAAAAGTTTTACAGTCATTTCCGGTGCCTCCCGGCTCGGTTTTGGCCAGCTATCGGTATTTCCACCACCGACCGGCCCGTTGTAACCCACTAACCCTGCGCTACAGTCAGAGGACAAAAAGCAGAGGGAGTCACATGCTCATCAAATCAGCGGACGACAAATCCAGGCGTCTGGCCTTGCTGCAGGATTTACAGCAGTCACCCCTGCTGGACGCGCGCCAAAAAGAGTGGCTGCGCGTTGAACTGCGCAACCTGAGCGCCGGCATCAAGGGCGAACGCGAAGCCGCCTTCCACCTCGACGGCCATTACAAGGATGGCCAAAACAACGTCCTGCTGCACGACTTGCGGTTCCAGATCGATGGTGAGGTAGCCCAAATTGATCATTTGGTCATCAATCGCACAGGCTACATGGTCCTGATCGAAACCAAAAACTACTCAGGCGACCTGGAAGTCAACGCCCATGGCGAATTCACCGTGCGCTACGGCAAAGAGCGCTACGGTATCCCATCCCCCTACGAGCAAAGCCGCCGCCACGCGCGCATCCTGAGCAAACTTCTGGAACGGCTGGAAATCGGCACCCGCACTGACAAGCTGCCCGAATTCCACAACGTGGTGCTGATGCACCCGCAAGCCATCATTGAGCGGCCAGACGCCAAGGCCTTTGACACCAGCTTCCTCATCAAGGCAGACCAGTTCCGCGCCTGGCATGAAAAGCTGGTGGACCGCATCAGTACAGGTGGTGTGCTCAAGGCCATGCTCAACATGCGCAGCCCCGACACCATCAAGGAATGGGGCGAAAAGCTCAAGCGCCAGCACCGGCCGCAAGACCTGCTGGACCTGCCAGACTTCATGCAACCCAAGCCTCAAACGGCCAAGGTTGTGATGGAGCCTCGGCCTGCAGTGCCACTGTTTGCAGCAGTACCCGCCACCCCGGCACCCACGCAGGCCGATGCCTCATTGGCTAAAAAGCTGATCTGCGCCCATTGCCGTGAGAAGATCAGCTTCCCCGAAGGCAAGTTCTGCTGGAATAACGCCAAGCGTTTTGGCGGGTTGCAGTATTGCCGGGACCATCAGAGCTTATTCACTTAAATGGCTTGCAGTGTCTTACTTTGTACAAGCCAATTTCTCAATTTCGCAGGAAAGAATTTGTGTCGCGCCTAACGGATTTACTTGCTAAAGCGAAGCTAAAGGACTCCCAACTTGGAATAGACCTAGAGCGTGAGTTCAAGGCTTTATCTACTCGTCTGCCATTTGGTCTGAACTTTGAGCGCCACAGCCCTGAAGCCGTGGAACTGCCGCTACGCCCCGTCCGTAAGGGTGACAAGGTGCGCGCATTGCCTCCGCGTGGCTCGGTCAAGAAAGGCGACCAACGCTTGTGGCAAGTCAAAACCATCCACAAAGGGAAAAAGGTGGCTGAGCTTGAACTGCTAGGCTTTGAGACAGTAGAAACACAAACCGTTTCACTGGACGATTTGGTGGTGGTGGCCGAATTCCGCGACACCATCTATCCCGGCTTGGTCAGCACCGGCAAAGTGGAGCGTTGTGGTGACAGGCCCTTTCACACCGTTATCAATGGCGAGAACTACCATGTGCTCAAGGCGTTGACGTATACCCACCGTAGCAAGGTGGACGCGATCTACATCGACCCGCCCTACAACACGGGCGCGAAAGACTGGAAGTACAACAACGATTACGTAGAGAGTGACGATCAATATCGGCACAGCAAATGGCTGGCGATGATGGAGCGTCGGCTGCTGGTGGCAAAGGTGTTGCTCAATCCTGCGGACTCGGTATTGATAGTCACGATTGATGAAAAGGAATATCTGAGGCTTGGCCTGCTGCTAGAGCAGATTTTCCCTGAAGCGCGTACTCAAATGATAAGTAGCGTAATTAATCCAAAAGGGGCGGCTCGCTCATCGGCATTCGGCAGAACAGACGAGTATGTTTATTTCGTAATGTTTGGACCAGCGGGCCCCTCCCCATTGGCGCTGGACACTGAATGGAAAATTGTTAGAGATCGCCGGGCAGAGAAACTGCGATGGGCGGACCTGTTGCGCTCGGGAAATCACCCGTTACGTTCAGATAGTCCAAACCAGTTTTACCCGATTTTTATCCAAAATACGCCAGAAGGACCAGTATTTCATTCCGTGGGTGAGCCGTATTTCGGAAACGATCGGTACGAGATCAAGCCTCCAGAGGGCGCTACAGCTATCTGGCCTATTCGGGCCAATGGACAGGAAGGAAACTGGTCAAATGGTGCGACAAATCTTCGGATTTTTATTGAAAAAGGATATGCGCGCCTTGGTAGGTGGAGAGGTGAAGATACCGCAGTTACTTACTTGGCAAGGGGTGAGCAAAAGAAAGTTGCGTCTGGTCAGTTCCCAATAGTCGGAAGGAAGAAAGACAATTCGATTCTTGTCGACTCTTCCGAGTATGAACCAATGTTCATACCGGGTACCCAGTGGCGTATCGGTTCACATAACGCTGAACAAGGAGGGACCAACCTCCTAAAGCTACTGATTCCTGATCGTAAATTTCCTTTTCCTAAGTCTCTATATGCTGTCGAAGACGCGCTTCGCTTTTTTGTGGCGAGTAAACCAGAAGCCATCGTCCTAGACTTTTTTGCAGGATCCGGCACCACAGCACATGCTGTGATGCGGCTTAATCGTCAGGATGGTGGTCGCCGTCAGTGCATTTCCGTTACGAATAATGAGGTCGCAGCCAATGAGCAAAAAGCCTTGCGCGAGCAAGGCTTACGCCCCGGCGATGCCGAATGGGAAAAGCATGGCATTTGTGACTATGTCACCAAGCCTCGTGTTGCTTCGGCCATCACAGGCAAGACGCCCAGCGGCGAGCCGATCAAAGGCGACTACAAGTTCACCGACGAGTTTCAAATGGCAGAGGGCTTTGAGGCCAATGCCGAGTTCTTCACCCTGACATACGAAGCGCGCAACGCAGTCAACCACAATCTGGCCTTTGCACGAGTCGCGCCTTTGCTCTGGCTGAGGGCTGGCTCTCAGGGGGGGCTCATTGACAAGCTTCCGGCCGATGGGTGGGCATTGGCAGATACCTATGGGCTGCTAACGGAAGTGGATCAATCCACGCAGTTCATTCGTGCTGTAGGAAAAGCACCCGGTCTGCGTATGGCCTACATCGTCACCGATGATGATCGGCGTTTTCAATCTATCGCAAAACGCTTGCCCAACACTATAGAGCCCGTGCGACTTTATGAGTCATACCTAACCAATTTCAGTTTCACGAATGGGGAATGAACGTGGGAAATGAGACGAGGAATAAAGCATGAAGTTCACCCTCAAAGATTACCAACAGGACGCTGTGCGCGATGCTTTGGCAAATCTCAAGAAAGGCAAAAAGCTCTGGCGTGATGATGCTGATAAAACTGCTTTTTCTTTGACCGCTGTCACCGGCGCGGGTAAAACCGTGATGGCAGCGGCCGCCTTTGAGGCGCTTTTTCATGGTGATGATGAGTTGGACTTTGATGCAGACGCGGGGGCGGTGGTGATTTGGTTCAGCGATGACCCCTCGCTGAATGAGCAGACTCGCTTTCGCTTGATGGAGGCGAGTGACCGAATCAACCACTCCGACATGGTGGTGGTGGAAAACACGTTCAACCAGCCCCGGTTTCAGGCGGGAAAAATCTACTTCCTCAACACACAAAAGTTGAGCAAAAACAGCTTGCTAGTTCGCGGCCATGACCCTGCAGAGCTGCAAGCCAAGGGCGGCGACTTGCTCCCCGAAACACGGCCTGATTTGCGCGCCTTCACCATCTGGGACACGATCCAGAACACGATTGAAGATCCCGAGCTGACCTTGTACTTGGTACTGGACGAAGCGCACCGAGGTATGGGCAAACAAACTGTCGCTGCCGAAAATTCCAAGAGCACCATCGTGCAACGGCTCATCAACGGTTCCGGCGGTGTCCCCGGGATTCCGGTGGTGTGGGGGATATCGGCCACCGTTGAGAGGTTCAACCAAGCCATTGCATCAGCGGGCAGGCACATCAAGCTACCCAACGTAGTGGTGGATCCAGCCAAGGTGCAGGAGTCGGGCCTCATTAAAGACACGATCTTGTTGGACATTCCCGATGAAACTGGTGATTTTGATACCGTGCTGGTGCGTCGTGCTACGGACAAGCTGAAGGAGTCCACCTTCGCATGGGCTGAATACGCCAAGCAGCAGGACGAGGCTCGCGTTGTCGTTCCTCTGATGGTGCTTCAAGTACCGAACACTCCGGACCCGAACGAAATTGGTCGCGCCCTGGATACGATCTTTGAACGCTACCCTGACCTGCCTGTAGCTAGCGTGGCTCATGTGTTTGGCGATCACACTACGCAGAGGTTTGGAAACCGCGACGTGCCCTACATCGAGCCGCAACGGGTTCACGATTCCACTTGGGTTCGGGTGCTGATTGCCAAAGATGCCATTAGTACAGGCTGGGATTGCCCTCGCGCAGAGGTCATGGTGTCCTTCCGTTCCGCGAGTGACGAAACCCACATCACGCAGTTGCTAGGGCGTATGGTTCGTTCGCCTTTGGCGCGCCGGATACCCGGCAATGACCGGCTGAACTCGGTGGACTGCTTGTTGCCTAAGTTCAACAAGAAGACCGTTGAGAAAGTAGTTGACGTGCTGATGAATGGTGATGAGTCAGGACCGCCCACCGGACGCATTTTGATTGACTATGTAGAAGTTAAGCCCAACCCTGATGCGACGGAAGCCGTATGGCAACTCTTTGAGTCTTTGCCATCGCAAACCCGCCCGCAGCGCGGCGCGAAGCCTGCCAAGCGTCTGACCGCTCTGGCGCACGAACTTGCCTCTGACGGCATTCTGGCTGGCGCGGGCAAGCAGGCGCACCGCAAGCTGCATGAAGCACTCGATACCTTTGCAGCTCATCACGAGGACAAGATTGAAGCCAAACGTAAAGCTGTTTTGACGGTGGACGGAAAGACCGTTACGGCCGATCTGAAGGGAAGGGAAAAGAGTTTTGACGAGTTTTGGGAGGATGCTGATGTGGCTGTTGTTGACGATGCCTATCGGCGCGCCGCCCGAGTCTTGAGCCCGGACGTAGCTCGAACCTATGTGGAGCATCTGGCGCAAGAAACTAGCAGCATTGACGATGACCCCGAGGAATACCTTGAGGCCATCACCGAAGCGCGCGTGACGGTTGCCGGTCTTGGCCTGGTCACCGAAATCGGCCCTTACTTTGATGCCCAAGCTGATGAATTGGCAAAGACATTCCTTACAACCTATTCAGCCCAAATCAAGACACTGAGCGACGACCGCAAAGAGTCGTATCGGCAAATCATTGAAATGAGTACCGATCCCCAAAGCGTCGATCTGGCCAAACCTGAATCGCGCTATGAAGCGACCAAGGCAGTTGAGAATGGAAATGAAACAAGATTCCGAACTTGGAAGAATCACTTGCTGTGTGACAAGGATGGAGGATTCCCGGCCGACTTCAAGAGCAGCTGGGAGTTGGCAGTTATAGATGCTGAAATGAAGCGACCTGGTTTTCGTTTTTGGTATCGCAACCCCCCGCAACCAGGCCAGTCTTCGCTTGGTGTGGCCTATATCGAGGATGAGGAATACAAAATTGTCCGTCCCGACTTTGTTTTTTTCGCGGAGCAAGATGGCAAAGTCATGGCAGACATTGTTGATCCCCATGGCATCCACTTGGTTGAAGCCCTTCCGAAGCTACAAGGCTTGGCCGAATATGCAAAGGTACATGCGAGTGCATATCGGCGTATTGTTTCAGTGGCAGAAATCAACGGGAAACTACGGGCGTTGGATTTGACTCGCTCGGAAGTTCGCGACGCCATCTTGAATTCAAAATCTGCTAAGTCTTTGTTCGAAGGGCTACTCGCTGATGACTACGCTTGACCTAAAAGCTCTGAAAAAACAAAGCCCGCCAAACTTTCACTTGGCGGGCTTTTTTCTTTAAGGCTTGAGTTGGCTTACTTACCGAGCTTCAAAAAGTCATCCCCCTTGCCCAGCTCCAGCATCCCAGCGTTGGAATAAATCCCCAGCTTGGCCCGCGTATCCGTGATGTCCAGATTGCGCATGGTCAGTTGCCCAATACGGTCCAGCGGCGAGAACGGCGCGTCTTCCACCTTCTCCATGCTCAGACGCTCAGGCGCGTAGGTGAGGTTGGGTGACTCGGTGTTCAAGAGCGAGTAATCGTTGCCGCGGCGCAGTTCCAGCGTCACGGTGCCGGTGATGGCGCTGGCGATCCAGCGTTGGGCGGTTTCGCGCAGCATGATGGCCTGGCTGTCGAACCAGCGGCCTTGGTACAGCAGGCGGCCGAGCTTGCGGCCGTTGTCGCGGTATTGCTCGATGGTGTCTTCGTTGTGGATGCCGGTGACCAGGCGCTCGTAGGCGATGAAGAGCAGCGCCAGGCCAGGGGCTTCGTAGATGCCGCGGCTCTTGGCTTCGATGATGCGGTTTTCGATCTGGTCGCTCATGCCCAGGCCGTGGCGGCCGCCGATTTCGTTGGCCTTGAGGATCAGGCTCACGAGGTCGGGGTATGCAACGCCGTTCAGGGCGACGGGGCGGCCTTCTTCAAAGGTCACGCTGACTTCTTCGGCCTTGACGACGCAGTCGTCCTTCCAGAACGGCACGCCCATGATGGGGTTGACGATCTTGATGCCGCTGTTGAGGTTTTCCAGGTCTTTGGCTTCGTGCGTGGCGCCCAGCATGTTGCTGTCGGTGCTGTAGGCTTTTTCGGCGCTCATCTTGTAGCCAAAGCCGTTGGCTGTCATGAACGCGCTCATCTCGGCGCGGCCGCCCAGTTCGTCGATGAACTGCTGGTCCAGCCAGGGTTTGTAGATCTTCAGCGCGGGGTTGGTCAAGAGGCCGTAGCGGTAGAAGCGCTCGATGTCATTGCCCTTGAAGGTGGAGCCATCTCCCCAGATGTTCACGTCGTCCTGCTTCATGGCAGACACCAGCATCGTGCCCGTTACAGCGCGGCCCAGCGGCGTGGTGTTGAAGTAGGTGACGCCGGCGGTGGTGATGTGGAAGGCGCCAGACTGCAGCGCAGCAATGCCTTCAGCGGCGAGCTGTGGGCGGCAGTCGACCAGGCGGGCCTTGATGGCGCCGTATTCCATGGCCTTGCGCGGGATCTCGTCGTAGTCGGCCTCGTCGGGCTGGCCCAGGTTGGCGGTATAGGCGTAGGGCAGGGCGCCCTTCTGTTTCATCCACAACAGCGCGGCGCTGGTGTCCAGGCCGCCAGAGAACGCGATGCCGACCTTTTGGTTGGCGGGGATGTTTTGCAGAATGGTGTTAGACATGTTTTAGGCCTGAATATCGCTGTAAGCCGCGCAGAACGGGCGCGAGCAGCTATGAAAAAAGGAGCGAAGGATCGGTTGAGGGTGGACTTAGACGCTTTTTAGCCGAAATGGCAGATGTAGTGATAAGCCGCTTCGCCCGCTGCAACGCGGATTTCGAATTTGGCGTTGCCGGGCACGCTGAATTTTTCGCCTGCCGAGGATTTGACCCAACTGTCGCTGCCGGCAAGCTTGTATTCACAGGCGCCGGCCACGCATTCCATGATCTCGGGCGCGCCGGTGTTGAAGGTCAGGGTGGCCGGCAGGATCACGCCGACCGATTTTTTGGTGCCGTCGGCCAGCGTGATGCCGTGGCTCACGCATTTGCCGTCAAAGTAGACGTTGGCCTTGGTGATCACGCTGATGTTGTCGATTTTTTCGGTAGGCATGGGAAGGTGCTGAAAAGAGACTGAAAGAGGCGGAAAGAGACAGGAAGAGACGAAAGGGGCTGTTCCGGGCTGTGGGAAAGCACCGCATGGCGCCCAAACCGTTGATTTTAGGTCACCCGGAGCCCTTCGCCGGGCCCGCGGTGAATCCGGTTGGCCCTTTGTGGCGTATCCCCAGTACCCGCCGCCTGCCGGTGTTTCCCGATAGCCACCAATGCCTGACAATGTTCTTCATGAAGCCAGAAAGCCCGGACAGACAATTGATCGCACTGATTGACCGCGTGGCCCAGGCCGATGAGTCAGCCCTGCGGGAGCTGTATGAGCTGACTTCGTCCAAGCTCTACGGTGTCGCGATTCGTGTGGTGACCAACCGTGAATGGGCCGAAGACGTGTTGCAGGAGGCCTTTTTCAACATCTGGCGCATCGCAGGCGACTACAAGGCGACCCTGTCACCGCCCATGGCCTGGATGGCGCTGGTGGTGCGCAGCCGCGGCCTGGATTTTTTGCGGCGCCGGGCTTCGGACCGGGCCGACCTGATGCAGGAACTTGACGACGTGATTTCCGACACGGTGGCCGGCGACTCGCCCAACCCGATGGACACCACACAGGCCAGCGAACAGGCCTGGGCTTTGCATCAGTGCCTGGGCCAACTGGAGCACAAGCAGCGTGAAGTGGTGAGCCTGGCGTATTTGCGGGATTTGAGTCATGGGGAGCTGGCTGAGCAGCTGAAGCTGCCTCTGGGCACTGTCAAAACATGGATCCGGCGCGGACTGGAACAGCTTCGCGGCTGCATGGCGAGGTTTGCCTGATGAATTTACAAAGTAATCCCACCCTGATGGAGCAACTCGCGGCCAGCTATGCGCTGGGCACCTTGCGCGGCGGTGCGCGTCGCCGGTTTGAGACGTTGGCACGTGACAACGCGACCTTGCGCGCCGCGGCGCTGGTCTGGCAAAGCCGCCTGTCGTCGGTGGCCGAATTGCAGCCGCAAGAGGCGCCCAGCCCGGTGGTCTGGAAACGCATTGAAAACCTGGTGCGGGCCGACAAGGAGGCGCGCGCCATGCAGGCGGCGCGGGCCGCTCCGAGTGCCATGGGTTGGTGGTCCAGCCTGGGCCTGTGGCGCGGCGGGGCTGTGGCGGGCGCACTCGCGACTGCAGCGGCGGTTGTCGTGGGGCTGAACGTGAACGGCCGGCTGAGCGGGCAGGTGAGCGAACTGACCGCCAAACTGACAGCCACGCCCGAGATCGAATACGTGGCCGTACTGACGGATGACAAGGCTTCGGCGTCGCTGTTGGTGACGTTTGACCCGAAGAACAAAACGCTGGTGCTCAAGCGTGTAGGCGGCTTCAGGGAGCAGCCTGACAAGTCCCTGGAACTCTGGGCTTTGCCGCCCGGCGCGGCGCCCAAATCATTGGGTGTGATGAGTGCGGACCCGGTGGTGCGCCTGACCGCCGCGGGCACCGACATGCGCCAGGTGCCGACACTGGCGATCACGCTGGAGCCCAAGGGTGGCGTGCCGCCGGGCAGCGGGCCGACCGGGCCGGTGCTGTTCAAGGGTGCGCTGATCGAAACGCCCAAATAGCAACAGTCGAATATTCGCGGACAGCAAAAAGGGGCGTTGCGAACGCCCCTTTTTTTGGTTCTGCCGGACCGCGATTTAACGCCAGTGACGGTGACCACCATAGCCCCGGCTGTAACCGAAGTTCAGCGACAGGCCGATAGGTGCGTAGTACGGCTGGTAATAGGGACGGGGGTAGTAAGCCGGGTAAACCACCGGCTGCTCCGCGTAAGTCACGGCAGGCTGCACGTACACCGGCTGGGGTGCCGGTTGCACATAGGTCTGGGGCTGCTGCGGCGCAGACTGGAAGGTCTGCGGCGCAGGCGCCATGGCACCGACCGGCGTGACCTGCAGGCGTACATACTGGCCCGGGTCGGTGGCCATCTGCGTGCTGTACTGCGTACCCTGGTATTCGTACACCACGTTGTAGTGGCTGGGGCGGTTTTCGTAGTAGGTTTGCGTCGCGCACTGCTGCACGTTTTGAACCTGGTTGTTTGAGCCTTCGATGCGGTCGCCAACGATGGCACCGCCCACCAGGCCGATCATGGTGGCGACGGCACGGCCACCGCCATTGCCGATGGCGTTACCGGCTGCACCGCCCGCAAGGGCGCCCATCAGCGCGCCTGCGCCCGAGTTCGGTTGCTGGACGACGACGGGTTGGTTGCTGCAGACCTGGCGCGGTACGGCCACTTGCTGCACCACCGGCGTGCTTGAAATCACCCGGGCCAGGATGTCCATGGCGAAGGCGGGTACAGCTGCCAACCCGGAGGCGGCGGCCAGAGCAGAGAGAACAAGCGCTTTTTTCATGATTCGACCCTTTTCAGCACGTGGCTGAAGTTGCACCGCCAAAGGGCTCACCCTGGTCGGGTGATGGCTCGGGTGGCAAACGTAATTTTAGTAAGTCAGAGTCATTTTGGGGTGCGGAGTTCGGTAAATCGACGGTAAAGCTGCCCTTTTAGTCTCTCTGGAGGCAAAACAGGCTGCAAAACGTGACCGGTTGGCCTGCCGTGCGTTCAAACCCTCGCCGCCCAGCCCTGGGCGTCAAAACCCACTGTGATGTCTTTGCCCCAGTCCACCACGGGCCGCTTGATGACGCTGGGATTGGCCAGCATCAGCGTTTGGGCGCTGGCGCTGTCATGCACGTTGGCCTGCAGCGCCGGGTCCAGCTTTCGCCAGGTGGTGCCCTGGCGGTTCAGCAGCTTTTCCCAGCCTGCCGCCTGGGCCCATCGCGTCAGCTGGTCGGGCGGCACGCCCTGCTTCTTGAAATCGTGAAACTGGTAGTCAACACCTTGTTCGACTAGCCATGTGCGGGCCTTTTTGACGGTGTCGCAATTGGGGATGCCGTAAAGAATGATCATGGCCGGATTTTCGCAGATTTAAGGGAAACAGGCCTTCCCGCCAAGCGGGACGAGCGCGAGCAGCTATCAAATTAGTAGCGTTAACGCAAAGACAGGCAAGGGGCTGGGCGCGTGGGCAGGCCTTTGGCAAGGCTGGAATAATGAAGAACGCCGACCGGCTCAACCTTTTTTTGTATGGATGCCTTGCCCCATGACCGCTGCTTCAGCCACGCGCACTGCCCCCGCCGTTCTTTACCCGCCTCTCGAACCCTTTCGCACAGGCATTCTTGAAACCGGTGACGGCCATTCGGTGTACTGGGAGTTGTGCGGCAACCCCAAAGGAAAGCCGGCAGTGTTTTTGCATGGTGGTCCGGGCGCGGGCTGCTCGCCCGAGCATCGCCGCCTGTTTGATCCCGAACGCTATTGCGTGTTGCTGTTCGACCAACGCGGTTGCGGCCGCTCCCGCCCCAGTGCCTCGCTGGACAACAACACCACCTGGCACCTGGTGGCCGACATCGAGCGCTTGCGCACCCTGCTGGGTGTGGAGCGCTGGCTGGTGTTCGGCGGCTCCTGGGGCAGCGCACTGGCGCTGGCTTATGCGCAGGCCCATCCGGCCCGCGTGTCGGCGCTCATTGTGCGGGGCATCTTTGCGCTGCGCCGCGCCGAGCTGCTCTGGTACTACCAGGAGGGGGCGTCCTGGTTGTTCCCTGATTTGTGGGAAGAGTTCATCAAACCCATTCCCCAGGCGGAGCGCGGCGACCTGATTGCCGCCTACCGCAAACGCCTGGTGGGCGCCGATCGGGCTGCGCAACTGGCGGCTGCCCGCGCCTGGAGCCTGTGGGAAGGCCAGACGATTACATTGTTGCCCGACCCGTCTTTTACCGCCCAGCATGGTGACGACGCCTTTGCCCTGGCGTTCGCCCGCATCGAAAACCATTATTTTGTGCATGCCGGCTGGCTCGAAGAGGGACAGCTCATTCGCGACGCGCACAAGCTGGCCGGGATTCCCGGTGTCATCGTGCAGGGCCGCTACGACGTGGCCACGCCGGCCAAAACCGCGTGGGACCTGCACCGTGCCTGGCCGGAAGCCGAATTCCACATGATCGACAACGCCGGCCACGCCTTCAACGAGCCCGGCATCCTGCGCCAGCTAATAGCCGCGACAGACCGTTTCGCCAAATAGCTTGAACACCCCCGTTGACGCTCACTGCGTGTAGCGTCCTCCCCCCTTGCAGGGGGCGGCGCCTGCGACCGGCAGAGCCGGACCGCGGCCCCTGCTGAAAGGAAAAGGGCAGTTTGCGACAATGGTGGGCTGTATGCAAAAACTCTCAACTCTCGACGACTGGCTCGCCTATTGCGAGCACCTGCACCCTGTGGGCATCGACATGGGCCTGACGCGCATCAGTGCTGTGGCCAGGCGCATGGGCCTGGCCTTTGACTGCCCCATCATCACGGTGGCCGGCACCAACGGCAAAGGCTCGACCTGCGCGATGCTTGAAGCCATCTTGCTTGAGGCCGGCTACCGCACCGGCGTCTTCACTTCGCCGCACCTGGTGCATTTTGAAGAGCGCTGCCGGGTGCGCGGCGACATCGTGAAGGCTGACGAGCTGGTTGCGCAATTCGCGCGCGTCGAGGCGGCGCGCACGCAGGGCGGTGACGCGATCTCTCTCACCTACTTTGAATTCACGACCCTGGCCATCCTGCAGCTGCTGGCCGACGCAAAGCTCGACGTGGTCATCCTCGAAGTCGGCCTGGGCGGCCGGCTGGACGCCGTCAACATGCTGGACGCCGACTGCGCGGTGATCACCAGCATCGACCTGGACCACATGGAATACCTGGGCCCTGACCGTGAAAGCATTGGCCGCGAAAAGGCCGGCATCATGCGCGCCGGCAAGCCGGTCATCGTGAGCGATCCGGTGCCGCCGCAAAGCATCATTGATCACGCCGCTGCAGTGGGCGCTGACTTGTGGCGTTTCGGCACCGACTTCAATTTCTCGGGCGACAAGCAGCAGTGGGGCTGGGCAGGGCGCGGGCGCAGGTACGCCGGCCTGGCGTACCCGGCGCTGCGCGGCGCCAACCAGCTCGTCAATGCCTCCGGCGTGCTGGCAGCGCTGACGGCTTTGCGTGAGCGCCTGCCGATCACCGCCCAGGCAGTGCGCAACGGCTTGTCAATGGTCGAACTGCCGGGGCGCTTCCAGATCGTGCCCGGCCAGCCCACGCTGGTGCTGGATGTGGCGCACAACCCGCACTCGGTGGCCGCGCTGGCCGAAAACCTCGATGCCATGGGCTTTTACCCCTGTACGCACGCCGTGTTTGGCGCCATGGCCGACAAGGACCTCGCGCCCATGCTGGCGCGGGTGGCGCCGCTCATCGACAAGTGGTATTTCACCGATTTGCCGACACCGCGGGCCGCTTCTGCCGAGGATTTGCAGGCCAGGTGGACGGCGGCCAATACCCGCCCTGATGCAAGCGCCGGCACTTACAAATCCCCCGAAGCGGCGCTGCAGGCGGCGGTCGGGGCCGCAACCCCCGCTGATAGAATTGTCGTGTTCGGCTCCTTCTATACGGTGGGCGGCATTTTGAAGGACGGTGTGCCGCGTCTTTCGGCCCCGCACCTGGCCGCCTGAGACCGGACAAGCGGCCCGCAACGCGTTCAAAAAAGGGCCGTCAGCCCGCGTTCACCGTTAACGTCACCCCTTATCGGATCCAAGCCACACCATGCCGTTTTTCAACTTCCGCCGGGGCGGCTCCAACGCTGCCTCCAATGCCGGGTCAGCCGCTCAAACGGAAAGCGTGGAAGTGATTCGCAAGCGCGCCAAACACCGGCTGATCGGTTCTGCCGTGCTGGTGCTGATCGGCGTGTTGGGTTTCCCGCTGCTGTTTGACACCCAGCCCCGGCCCATTCCGGTCGACATCCCGATTGAAATTCCCGGCAAAGGCACGGTCAAGCCCCTGGTGATTCCCGGGCCCGGTGCCCCGGCAGCCACTTCCGCATCTGCCCCCAAGGTGGCCGACAAGCCCGCCGAAAAAGTAACCGCTGACGCCAGCCTGGCGCCCAGGGAAGAAATTCTTTCATCAAAACCGGCTCCAGCCCTTGCTGCATCTGCGCCACCAGCTATCAAAAATGAAGCAAAGCCGGAAGCCAAACCCGAGGTGAAACCTCCGGTCAAACCGGAAGCCAAGCCAGAAACCAAGCCGGCCAAGCCCGCTGCGAACGATGACGCCACGCGTGCCGCCGCGCTGCTGAATGGCACTGCCGTGCCGGCCGCCAAACCGTCTGCCAGCGAGGCTGACGGCCGCTTTGTCGTTCAGGTCGGTGCGTTTGCTGATGTGGCCAAGGCCCGCGAAGCGCGCCTGAAGGTGGAAAAGGCGGGCCTGAAAACCTATACGCAAGTGGCGGAAACCAAAGACGGCAAGCGCATCCGGGTCCGCGTGGGCCCATTTGCCACCAAGGCCGAGGCCGACAAGGCGGCGGTCAAGATCAAGGCCCTTGATTTACCCGCTGCCATCCTGACCTTGTAAGCAACTCAGTTGGTGTTTCGTGACAGCTGTTGACTGGATTTTGCTGGGAGTGCTGGTCTTTTCCATGCTCCTGGGCGCCTGGCGGGGCCTGGTGTACGAGGTGTTGTCGGTGCTGGGGTGGGCGGTGTCGTTTTATGTGGCGCAATGGTTTGCGCCGGACCTTGCCGCCAGGCTGCCGCTGCAGTCCGCTGGTGATCCGGTGCGCTATGCGGCGGCTTTTTTGCTGATATTTATTGCGGCGGTGTTTGCGGCGGGGTTGCTGGCTTTTTTGCTGAAGAAACTGGTGGCGGCCATCGGCCTGGCGCCGATAGACAGGGTGCTGGGGGCTGGTTTTGGTGTGTTGCGCGGCATTATTTTGCTGCTGGCCGCCACAGTGGTCATCAACATGACGGCGTTGAAGTCCAGTGACTGGTGGGTGCAGTCCAACGGTGCGCCGATGTTGACGGCCATGCTCAAAGCCCTGAAGCCGGTATTGCCCGAACAGTTTGCCAAGTATTTAATTTAACTTTGAAGAGTCAACTCATCATGATCGGAACACCATGTGCGGGATAGTCGGCGTCGTCAGCAAAGCCCCGGTCAATCAACTGATTTATGACGGCCTGTTGCTGCTGCAGCATCGCGGCCAGGATGCCGCGGGCATCGTCACGCAGCAGGGGCGCAAGTTCTACATGCACAAGGCCAAGGGCATGGTGCGCGACGTGTTTCGCACCCGCAATATGCGCGCACTGCCGGGCACGGTGGGCCTGGGCCAGGTGCGCTACCCCACGGCAGGCAACGCCTACAGCGAAGACGAGGCCCAGCCGTTTTACGTCAACGCGCCGTTCGGCCTGGTGCTGTCGCACAACGGCAACCTGACCAACGCGGCCGAGCTGAAGGCCGAGCTCTTCAACACCGACCACCGCCACATCAATACCGACAGCGACTCTGAAGTGCTGCTCAATGTGCTGGCGCACGAACTCGAAAAAACCACACGCGGCCTGCCGCTCAAGCCGGTTGATGTGTTCGCCGCCGTGCGCGGCGTGCACAAGCGTGTGAAGGGCTCTTATGCCGTGGTGGCGCTGATCGCCGGCCACGGCCTGCTGGCGTTTCGCGACCCGTTCGGTATCCGGCCGCTGTGCATAGGGCACGGGCAGAACGAAGACGGAAAGACCGTGATGGTGGCCAGCGAATCGGTGGCGCTGGAAGGCACGTCGCACCAGTTCGAACGCGACATCGCGCCGGGCGAAGCTGTGTACGTGGACCTGGAGGGCAATGTGCACGCCGAGCAGTGCGCAACCAATGCCAAGCTCAATCCCTGCATCTTCGAATTCGTCTACCTGGCGCGCCCCGACTCGGTGCTGGACGGCATCTCGGTCTACCAGGCCCGCCTGAACCTGGGCGAGACGCTGGCCAAACGCGTGGTCTCTACCGTGCCACCCAGCGAGATCGATGTGATCATCCCGATCCCCGAATCCAGCCGCCCCAGCGCCACGCAGCTGGCGCACCTGCTGGGCATTCCTTACCGTGAAGGTTTCGTCAAGAACCGTTACGTGGGCCGCACCTTCATCATGCCGGGGCAGGGCGTGCGCAAGAAGTCAGTGCGCCAGAAGCTCAACGTGATCGCCAGCGAGTTCAAGGGCCGTAACGTGCTGCTGGTCGACGATTCCATCGTGCGCGGCACCACCAGCCGCGAGATCGTGCAGATGGCGCGTGACGCCGGCGCGCGCAAGGTCTACCTTGCCAGCGCTGCGCCGCCCGTGCGCTTTCCCAATGTGTACGGCATTGACATGCCCACGCCTGATGAACTCGTGGCCCACGGCCGCACGATTGAAGAAATCCGTGAAGTCATTGGCTGCGACGCATTGATTTACCAGGACGTGGAAGGCATGAAGCGCGCCATTGGCTCACTCAACGGCAAGCTCGACGGCTTTGACGCCTCCTGCTTTGATGGCGTTTACATCACGGGCGACGTGACTGCAGAGACCATCGCAGCGATGAATTCCCAGCGCGCCGACACTGCCGAGAAGATTGGCGAAGACAGCGACGTGGACGTGTCCCGCCTGGCGCTGCCCAATCCGCAAGAAGCCTGAGCCCATGACGAAAAAACAATTGCCCGGCAACCTGCATCGCGACACGCTGGCCGTGCGCGTGGCGGTGGAGCCCAGCCAGCATGGTGAAAACTCCGAAGCGCTGTATCTGACCAGCGGTTTTGTGCAGCCCGACGCCGAGACCTCGGTGCGGCGCTTTGCCGACCCGACAGAAGGCTATACCTACGGCCGCACCTCCAACCCGACGGTTACCAGTTTTGAACGCCGCCTCGCCGCGATGGAGGGCACCGAAGCCGCCATCGGTGCCTCGACCGGCATGGGCGCGATCCTGATGATGTGCATGGGGCTGTTGAAGTCCGGCGACCACGTCATTTGTTCGCGTTCGATGTTCGGCTCGACGATCGCCCTGATAGGCCGCGAGTTCGGGAAGTTCGGCGTTGAAACCGCGTTTGTGTCGCAGACGGACGTCAGCGAGTGGAAGGCCGCATTGCGACCCGGCACCAAGCTGCTGTTTGCTGAAACCCCGACCAATCCGCTGACCGAAGTCTGCGACATCCGGGCGCTGGCTGATCTGGCGCACAGCGTGGGCGCGCTGCTTGCGGTGGACAACTGCTTTTGCTCACCGGCCCTGCAGCGTCCGGTGGAATTCGGCGCCGACCTCATCATGCATTCGGGCACCAAATACCTGGACGGCCAGGGCCGTGTGATGGCGGGTGCGCTCTGCGGCTCGTCCAAACTCATCGTTGATGTGTTCGGCCCGATCGTGCGCACCGCCGGCATGACGCTGGCGCCGTTCAACGCCTGGGTCGTGCTCAAGGGCCTGGAGACATTGAACATCCGCATGCAGGCACAGAGCGCCAACGCGCTGGCCGTTGCCAGATGGCTTGAAACGCAGCCTGCGGTTGCACGCGTTTATTACCCTGGTCTTGAATCGCATCCCCAGCATGAGCTGGCCATGCGCCAGCAATCTGGGCTGGGTGGCGCGGTGCTGTCGTTTGACGTGCGTGGCGACACACCGGAAGCGGCACGCGCCAATGCCTTCAAGGTGATCAACAGCACGCAGGTGCTCAGCATTGCGACCAATCTGGGCGACACCAAGACCATCATCAGCCATTCCGCCACCACGTCGCACGGGCGCCTGAGCGAAGAGCAGCGCCAGGCCGCCGGCATAGGCCAGGGCCTGGTTCGCGTGGCCGTCGGGCTCGACCACGTAGACGACATCAAGGCCGATCTTTCGCGCGGCCTGAGCCTTATCGTATGACTGCATGACTGCCCCAATGACCCAAAAGACAAGAACCCGTTTCGCTCCTTCCCCGACAGGCTTCATCCACCTCGGCAATATCCGCTCGGCGCTTTATCCCTGGGCTTTTGCGCGCGCCACCGGCGGCGACTTCGTTCTTCGCATCGAAGACACCGATGTCGAGCGCTCCAGCCAGGAAGCCGTCGACGTGATCATCGAAGGCATGCGCTGGCTGGGCCTGAACCACGACGAAGGCCCGTTCTTCCAGATGCAGCGCATGGACCGCTACAAGGCTGTGCTTGCGCAGATGCAGGTTGATGGCCTGGTCTACCCCTGCTACATGAGCGTGGCCGAGCTCGACGCCCTGCGTGAAAAGCAGATGGCCGCCAAAGAGAAACCACGCTACGACGGCACCTGGCGCCCTGCGCCTGGCAAGACCCTGCCGCCCGTGCCCGAAGGCGTGCAGCCCGTGCTGCGCTTCAAGAACCCGCAGGGCGGCAGCGTGGTGTGGGACGACAAGGTCAAGGGCCGCATCGAGATCAGCAACGACGAACTCGACGACCTGGTGATCGCGCGGCCCGATGGCACGCCGACCTACAACTTCTGCGTGGTGGTCGACGACATCGACATGGCCATGACCCACGTGATCCGCGGTGACGACCACGTGAACAACACGCCGCGCCAGATCAACATCTTTAAAGCGCTGGGCAAGGAGCCGCCGGTTTATGCCCATCTGCCGACCGTGCTCAATGAGCAGGGCGAAAAACTCAGCAAGCGCAACGGCGCCAAGCCGGTGACGCAGTACGCCGCCGAAGGCTATCTGCCCGATGCCATGGTCAATTACCTGGCGCGCCTGGGCTGGAGCCACGGCGACGACGAAATCTTCAGCCGCGAGCAGTTCATTGCGTGGTTCAACCTTGATCACCTGGGCAAGAGCGCCGCGCAGTTCGATGAAGCCAAGCTGCGCTGGGTCAATGCCCAGCACCTGAAGGCTACTGCAGATGACACGCTGGCAACGCTGGTGCAGCCCTTCCTGGCAGCCCAGGGCATTACCGGCGTGGACCCGGCGTGGGTGGCGCGCGGTTGCGGGCTTTTTAAAGACCGCTGCAGCACGCTGGTAGAGCTGGCCGGCTGGCTGCAACTGCTGGTGACCGGGGGCAAACCGAGCGCTGAAGACATCAGCACGCACGTCACGGAGGCGGTGCGTCCGGCCATTGCAAAACTGAGCAGTTCGCTGGTGGCCTGCGAGTGGACCAAGGCCGCGATCTCGGGCGCCATCAAACAGGTGCTGGCCGACACTGGCCTCAAGATGCCGCAGCTGGCAATGCCCGTGCGCGTGCTGGTCATGGGCACGCCGCAAACCCCGTCCCTCGACGCGATTCTGGAACTCATGAAGCGCGAAGATGTGGTCTCCCGGTTGAAGCTTGTTTGAGGATTTGAAATAGGCCAATTTTTCGGGCTATAATTCAAGGCTCGACAATTGCAGGGAAACCTCAATAACTTGACGGGGGTATAGCTCAGCTGGGAGAGCGCTTGCATGGCATGCAAGAGGTCAGCGGTTCGATCCCGCTTACCTCCACCAAAAGTTAAAAGTTAGTCGGGAAGAATTTGAAGTTTTGTGGGCTCATGTGAAAGCAGGGGCTCATCCGGAAGTTCCAAGGTTTTGACCCTATCGTCTAGAGGCCTAGGACACCACCCTTTCACGGTGGCTACAGGGGTTCGAATCCCCTTAGGGTCGCCAGAATTCATCACACCTTGCGTGTGATGCCCAAGGCGCAAGTTGACAACCGCCGGCCCGCAAGGGCCAAGCGACTTGGCTCGAAAGAGCGAATGTTGTCACTACCAGGAGTGGTAGTTCAGTTGGTTAGAATACCGGCCTGTCACGCCGGGGGTCGCGGGTTCGAGTCCCGTCCACTCCGCCAATATTGATAAGGGTTAGCAGGTAAGTATCTGCTAACCCTTTTCTCTTTTCCGGCCCTTGTTTCCTGACTGCGTCCTCAAGATTGGGTGAGTGGCGCAAAGCAGCGGCATCGACCCTGCCTTTCTATTGCCGGATTCTTCCGTTTCCACTGACGATTGTCATCTCCACGAAGCGCGAACCATTGCGCATCCCCGGGCGAAATCCGATGACATATCCTCCCAGGTCAAAGCTGTCCAGTCCATCCAGAGCGGAAGCAAAACCTTCACGGGTCACACGCGAGCCTTGCCGCCGGGCCGCTTCAACAATCACCTTGGCCGCGATGAAGCCTTCCATCATTGCGTAGCTGATCGGAACATCCTGCGCTCCGGCCGTTGCCGCGATGTCGTTGAACTCCTTGGAAAGCCGATTTGTCAGTTTGTAGGGGCTGGGCGTAACCTGGGCGATCGCGATGCCTTGCATTTGCTCGTCAGAAAGCCGTTTCGCCATCTGCTCAATGTCTGCGCCCGAGTGTGCAAACAACTGAGCCGTTCCTCCGGCCGAGCGGTATTTCTCAATAAAACCGGAAGCTGCGCCTCCACTTGCAATCATGATGATCGCCTGCGGCGAGGCTTGCAGCATGGCGTCAGCGGCGGCAGCCACGCGGCTGGTCCCGGCGTCATAACCCGCCGTTTGCACGATCCTGGCCTTGGCATTCGCCGCTGCTTCCTGTGCGGCGGCGATGAGTGGCGCAGCACCGGGGCCGTTTTCGTAAAACAAGCCAAGCCTGGTGATTCCGACTGTCGCCAGGTGCGCCGTGATTCTCGCAAGTTCGTCCCGCAATGTGGCGCGCACACCATAAAGTTGCGGAACGTCCAGATTCAGTTCGGTCGCGCGGAAGCCGACCAGCACGATGTGCTCGCGCTCAAATACGCCCGCGCTGACCAGCTGGGCGATATTGCGGCTTCCAAAGTAGCCGGCAAGCACCACGGGCTTGTCCTCGGCCAGAAGCGCGCGCGTTTGGGTGAGTGTTTCATCGGGACGTCCAGCATCGTCGCGGCGCGCCAGGATGAAGGTGTTTCCGTTGACCCCGCCCGCCTTGTTCACGGCGTTGAAATGCAACTGCATTCCGGCCGCGTAGGCACGGCCCTGGCTCGCGTCAATACCGGTCAATGGCGCCACCTGACCGACTACAAGCTGAGCGGCCAGCACGGACGACGTTATACCGCTTGCGATGACCAGGCCCGCCAGGCGGGCAATCAACTGACCAGTTCTCATTTCCAGTTTCCTTAACGTGGTCCAACTCGCACGTGCAACGCTTTCACCTGTCAAGCCTGAGGCTGTAGATAGTGAATCCAGCCCCACGGGTAACAATCAACCGGAGAAGGCCACGAGGTCCTTGCCGGCCGCCACTTTCAATCGATCCGGATGTTGGAACGCAGGGCAATCACGCGCATGCGGGGCAGCTCGTTTTCGATGCGCGCCGCAACCGTGGCAGCGGGCTCCCATGCGTGCTCGAGTCCGTTCGCGACGAGTTTTTCGCGAAGCTCTGGATCCTTCATGGTTTCAGCCAGCGCCTTCTGCAGCTTGGCTTTTACATCCGCCGGCACCCCCTTGGGCGTGGCAATGGCCAGCCAGGAATCGGCCGAGAAACCTTTGAAACCGCTCTCCGCCACAGTCGCCACCGTGGGCATTTGCGTCGCGCGGCTCTCGCCAGTGACGGCGATGGCTTTGATCCTCGGCTTGGCCGCCTTCAGCTGCGGCAGCGCCGCCGCGACGGTGTCAATCGAGAAGGGGATTTGGCCGGCCATCAAGTCGTTCATCGCCGGTGCGCTGCCTTTGTAAGCGATGTGCTGCAGCTTGATGCCAGCGGCGCTCCAGAGCATTTCGCCGGCGAAGTGCCCTGTGGTGCCGTTGCCGAACGACCCGTACACGTACTTGTCCGGCGCGGCGCGCACTGCTGTTATGAGTTGCTTCAGGTCGTTGATCGGGACATCGGCGTTGGCCAGCAAAACAAGGGGAACGCGCGCCACCATCCCGACAGGCTCGAAACTCTTGATCGGGTCGTAAGGCAGCTTGGGCATGAGCGCTGGATTCACCGTGAAGGTGGAACCAGAGCTGATCAGCAGCGTGTAGCCGTCCGGCGCCGCCTTGGCAACAAAAGCGGCGCCGACGACGGTGCCGGCGCCCGGCCGGTTGTCGATGACCACCGGCTGGCCCAGTCTTTCCGCCAGTTTCTTGGCGACCAGCCGCCCGGCGATGTCGGTGGCACCACCCGGCGGAAAAGGAATGACCAGCTGGACCGGCCGGGTTGGATAGCCCTGCGCGTGAACGCTGGCCCAGGGGGCCAGCAAGCCCAGCGCCATGGCCAGGAAGAAGCGCTTCTCATACCTTGGGTTCATCATCGTATTGCTCCTCTTTGATACGGCATGGGCCGCGTTGATCAACCGTTGCGAAACAGGAAACTGCAGGCATTGCGTTTCGAGATATCCAGAATTCCCAAGCGGCAAAGTTGGAGGGCATGTCGGAAATCCGCTTGAGGAGTCAAGGAAAGTCTATCGCCGAGGTGGCGCAACAGGGTTGCAACATAATTGACTTTTAAGATTAGTTATTCGAATAATTGGATTTGAAAACCTGGAGAAGTGTGTGATTAAGGAAAAACGAGAAATTAAAGTGCGTTTACAGAATGAAACAACTACCCCGCGGCCTGACCTGGACCGGGTTGATCGCGTGATCCTGCGCCTGCTCCAGCGCGATGCATCGATCTCCAATGTGGCACTGGCGGCCAAGGTACACCTGAGCCCCGCAGCCTGCTTGCGCCGGGTGGAGCGCCTGAAATCGATGGGCTTGGTACAGCGCATAGTCGCGTTGCTCAATCCTGCTTCGCTGAACCTTGGCATGCTGGTCGTGATCGGCGTGGTGTTGGACCGGTCCACACCGCAGTCCTTCGCCGACTTCGAAAAAGCGGTGCAGAAGGTGCCGGGCTGCCTGGAATGCGTGGTGGTGACGGGCGAGTTCGACTACTTCGTCACCGTTCGCACGCAGGACAACGAATCGTTTAACCGCCTGCATGCCGCGGAGCTGCTCTACCTCCCGGGAGTACGGCAGATCCGCACCTTCGTCGTGCTGAAGCAGGTGCTCTCAACGACGGAACTGCCTGTGATGTAGTTTTCGGGGTGTTGACAATCCCGATGAAGGTTGAAGCGCACCCGACCATAGACAACGCGCATTTCTTCGCTTCCTTCTTGCGATGTCTCGGGCCTTTGAGACCCGCATGTGAATTCACGAACCGCTGTTCAGCAAGGCAGCGTGGTATCAAAGGTAATGGTCTGGCCCGGTAGCACGCTTCGGTCATAATGAGAATAATTCCCATCTACGACGCGCGCCTGGTCAGCCACCGCCACATCTCGTCTGCCGCTTGAAGGGATCCGTCACCTCCATGGCAATGACCGACCTGTGCTTGAGCGCTATTACCAAGAACTGCTGAACTTCTGTTCCCGCACGGTGCGAAACCGCGATGCCGCGGCCGATGTCGTGCAGGAGAGCTATGCGCGCGTCCTGGCGGTGCAGCATTCGGGGCAGGCAGTGCCGGAACCGCGGGCGCTGCTGTATCGCACGGCGCGTAACCTGCAGATCGACCAGCATCGCCGCAGCGAGGTGCGGGGCGAGGCGCTGCATCCCGATGCCGAGGCCTCGGCCGCCGAGCTCGAGAGCCTCGCGGCGCCGCAGGCCTGCGAGCCCGATGCGGCGGCGTCTTCCGCGCAGGGGGTGAATGCGCTGCTGGCCACGATTGATGCCCTGCCTTTGCGCTGCCGCGAGGCTTTTATCCTGCACAAGTTTGACGGTCTGCCGCATGCGGAGGTGGCGGAGCAGATGGGCATCTCGCGCAAGATGGTCGAGCAGCACATCAAGCTGGCCATGGACGCCTGCAGGCGCTGCAAAGACACGCTCGACGGGGCGCCCGCCGCTGCCGGCCCTGCTTCTACCCCCATCTCTACCCCGGTGCTCCGACGAAGAAAACCCGCCCGCGAATGACTTCCGGCTTTCGAATGAATTTTTATTTGTATTCTTGCTTTCCCGGCATAGGGTTTCGGCTTGTCCGTGCGTCTACATCCAAGAGCCGATAAGCACACCATGAACACCCCGCCGCCAGCCCACCCGCCAGCCGCACCGTCCACAGAGCCCGACGAAGCGGCGCTGGACTGGTTCGTGCGGCGTACCGGCGGGCAGTTTGGGGCGGCGGACGAGGCTGCCTTCCAGGCCTGGCTGGCGGCAGACAGCGCCCACGGCGTGGCCTTTGCGCGCCACCAGCGTGACTGGCGTTTGCTCGACGCGCTACCGGCAAACGGCTTGCGCACGTTGAGGCAGAACCTTGCCGATGACAAGGCTGCTGCCGCGCGTAACCCGCCGCGCCGGCGCGCCTGGTGGCAGGGGCTGTCTGCCTGGGTGCCGCAGGGCGCGCCGGCCGCCGTGGCGTTGATGGTTTCCTGCGGCGGCTATATGGCCTGGAGCCTCTGGCAGCAGCAACCAGTGTTCGAGCAGAGTTTTGCCACCACGCGAGGCCAGCAGCTGGAGGTGGTCTTGCCGGAAGGCAGCCGCCTGAGGCTGGACACCCTTACCACCGCCGACGTGACGCTGTACCGTGAGCGCCGTGAAGTGCGCCTGCCGCAGGGACAGGCAGTGTTCCAGGTCAGGGGTGACCCGGCGCGTCCTTTCGATGTACTGGCCGGGCCTTTGCGCATCACGGTGGTCGGCACGCGGTTTTCTGTGCGCTACACGCCCGGTGTGCCCGGCGGTACAGGTGTGCAGGTTGCGGTGGAAGAAGGGCGTGTGCGCGTGGCGCGCGCCGAACGGTCCGCTACCGATGCGGCGATCGAACTGGTCGCTGGCCAGCAGATCGCGAGCGACATGTCGGGATTGCTGGGTGCGGTGTCTGTCGTGCCCGCAGCCGGGATTGCGCCCTGGCGTGAAAGCCGTGTCAGTTTTGACAACACGCCTCTGAACCAGGCGCTGGCCGAATTCGAGCGTTACGGCCCGGTGCATCTGACGGTGCGGGAGCCGGCCGTGGCCGCACTGCGTGTGACGGGCACGTTCGACCCGCGGCGGCCGGGCAACTTCGCCCGCATCCTGCCGCAGGTCTTGCCGGTGCGGCTGCGCGAGCAGGGCGACGAGGCCGAGATCGTCGCCGCCGGTCATTAGTCATTAGCCTGGACGGGGCTGACATCAGGACACAAAAAAACTTTGCGCCTGACCTAGGGTTTCCCGGAACCCACGCGTCTACATGAGAAGGATTCTTATTTAAACCTTCTCCCGGAGATTGCACGCATGCCTCGTTCCCGCTTCCACCTGCCCCCGTTGGCCCTGGCTTTGGCCCTCGGAAGTACGGTGGCTTATTCCCAAACTTCCGGCAGCGCGCGTGCCGCCATACCGGTACAGATCAGCATCGCGGTGCAGCCCCTGGCCCAGGCGCTGAACGACCTGGCGCAGCAAGCCGGGCTGGAGTTGATGGTCCAGCCCGCTCTGGTGGCTGGCAAGACGGCGCCCGCGGTATCGGGCCGGTTGACGCCGCAGCAGGCGCTGGACCAGTTGCTGGCCGGCAGCGGCCTGGCGGCGGCCATAGACGGCAATGTGTTTGTGGTCAAGCCTGCTTCAACGTCATCGGGCGCGGCAACATTGCCGCTGGTGACCGTGACGGCCGGCGCGGAGCAGGAAACGGCCACCAGCGGCGGCAATGGCTACGTCGCCAAGCGCAGTGCCTCGGGTTCCAAGATCGACACGCCCATCATCGAGACGCCGCAGTCGATCTCGGTGGTGACCAAGCAGCAGCTGGAAGACCAGAAACCGCGCAGCGTTTCCGAGGCCTTGAATTACTCGCCCGGTGCCTTCACAGGGCTGGTGGGCGCGTCCAACCGCTATGACTACGTGGCGCTGCGCGGCTTCAAGGACAGCAGCGTAGACAGCACCCTGCTTGACGGGCTGCGCATGTTGAGCGACCAGGGCAGCTACACCTCGATGCAGGTGGATCCTTATTTCCTGGAGCGCATTGACGTGGTGCGAGGCCCGGCGTCTGTGCTGTACGGGAGGGCGTCGCCGGGCGGCCTGGTGGCGCTGACCAGCATGACACCGCAGTTCCAGCCTTACCGGGAAGTGCAGCTCACCATCGGCAACCGCAACCGCCGGGAAGCGGCTGTCGATCTTTCGGGGCCCATCGACAAAGACGGTGTGATGGCCTTTCGCCTGACGGCACTGACGCGCTCGCTCGATTCCCAGTTCAGCACGGTCAAGGAAGAGCGCCAGGCGATTTCTGCATCCCTGGCGATCCACCCGTCAAACGACACGCGCCTGTTGCTGCAGGCTTATCTCCAGGATGACCCGGAGGGCAGCTATCACAGCGGGGTTCCGGCGGACGCCAGCCTCAATGCCAATCACAACGGCCGCCTGATTTCGCGCTACTTCTTTGACGGCGATCCGAGCGTGGAGAAATACCAGCGCAAGCAACGCTTCCTCGGCTACCAGTTCGAGCATGCCTTTAACGATGCGTGGAAGTTCCGGCAGAACTTCCGCCACGTGACGGCAGACACCACGCTGCGCCAGATCTACGGCTACGGCTGGGCCAGCTCCAGTGAGTTGACGCGCTACTATTCCGGCGCCAATGAATCGACACGCGGCAACACCATCGACAACCAGCTTGAAGGCCACTTCCAGACGGGCGCGCTCAAGCACACCCTGCTGGCCGGGCTGGACTACCAGAAGCGCCGCGTCAGCGGGAACTGGGAGTCGGGCAGCGCGCTGCCCATCAATGTGTTCAACCCGAGTTACGGCGCCCCGGGCCTGACCGGCGTGACCAGCGACCCGATCGACCGCAAGCTGGAGCAGACCGGCCTCTACCTGCAAAACCAGACCGAGCTGGACCGCTGGCGGTTCACGCTGGGCGGCCGCATGGACTGGGCCAAGGCCTCCAACCAGTATGGTTTGGGAAATCCGGCGCAGTGGAGCGGCTCCAAATTCACCAGGCGGGCCGGCGTTGTCTATCTGTTTGACAACGGCGTTGCGCCCTATGTGGGCTATTCGGACGGCTTTAATCCCAGCCTGCGCAATGACCGGCAAGGCAACAACCTGCCGCCCGCGGAGACCAAACAGCTGGAAGTCGGCATCCGCTACCAGCCTAAGGACTCCAACACCTTGCTGTCGGCGGCGGTGTACGACCTGTCGCAGAAAAATGTCGCCACACGCCCGGTAGGCGCCACCTACTTTGAACCTACCGGGAAGGTGCGCTCGCGCGGCCTGGAACTGGAGGCCCGTTCGCAGCTGAGCCGCAAGGTCTCGGTGCTGGCAAGCTACACCTATACCGACATGAAGTTCACCGAATCGTCGGACGGCTTCACCGGCAACACGCCGTACCAGGCGCCGCGCCATATGGCCTCGGTCTGGGGCGACTGGAACTTCGCACAGGGCTACACCATGGGTGCGGGCGTGCGCCATGTGGGCTCGAGCTGGGTCGACAACGCCAACAGCATGAAGGTGCCGCCCTACACGCTGGTGGACCTGATGCTGCGCGTTGATCTGGCCCAGCTGAATCCGTCGCTCAAGGGCGCCAACCTTCGCCTGAGCGTCAATAACCTCCTCGACAAGACCTATGTGGCGTCGTGCCTGAGCCAGCAGTACTGCTACTGGGGCGACGCGCGCAGCGTCAACGCGACCCTGACGTATCAGTGGTAGGAACGCGGCCCGGTGCTGTAGCCAGCGGCGGGCATTCTTTTGATCACCATGCGCCGCCGGATGGCGCACCAGAAATCAGGGAGTTCAGTGCAATGAAAAATGATGTCTATGACTTTATTGCGATCGGGCTTGGACCCTTCAATCTGAGTCTGGCCTGTCTGGCGGAGCCGATCACCGAGGTGAACGCGGTTTTTCTGGAGCGCAATGCGGAATTCAACTGGCACCCCGGGATGCTGATTGACAACACCACACTGCAAAACCCCTTCCTGGCCGACCTGGTGAGCCTGGCGGACCCCACCAGCTGCTTCAGCTTTCTCAACTACTGCAAGGAAGAAGGGAAAATCTATTCGTACTACTTCCGCGAGAGCTTCTACCTGACGCGGGCTGAGTACAACGCCTACTGCCGCTGGGCAGCGGCGCGCCTGTCCAACGCGCGCTTCGAGTACGACGTGCAGGAGATCGTCCACGACATCGAGAACGGCTGCTATGTCGTGACCGGTGTGCAAGGCCCGCAGCGCGAGTCTTTTGTCATGCGCTGCCGCAAACTGGTGCTGGGCGTTGGCTCCAAGCCCCGTTTCCCACAATGTTGCGCGCCGGGCGGGCATCGCTACCTGCACACCGCCGACTACATCACCCGCAAGGCCGAGCTGCAGAAGAAGCACTCCATCACCATCGTTGGCAGCGGCCAGAGCGCGGCTGAGGTCTACCACGACCTGCTCAAGGACGCCGATGGGCACGACTACAGCCTGACCTGGATCACCCGCTCTTCGCGCTTCTTCCAGATGGAGACCACCAAGCTCACGCTGGAGATGTTCTCTCCCGACTACATCGACTACTTCTACAACCTGGCCGATGGGAAGAAGGAGCGCATCGTCCGTGCGCAGGACAGCCTGTACAAGGGTGTCAACGCCAGCCTGATAAACCAGATTTACGACCTGCTGGACGACAGGCGAAAGCAGGGGCCACTGCGCACGCACCTCATTACCAATTGCGAGTTGCAGGGGTGCCGCTACGACGCCGGAAGCGACAGCTACGAGATCGAATTCCGTCAGCTTGACTGCGACGCACGTTATGCGCACCGCAGCGAGGGGCTGGTCTTTGCCACGGGTTACCGCGAAAACATCCCGCCTTTCGTTGACGGCATCCGCCACCGCCTGCGCTGGGACGAACAAGGCCGCTATCGCCTCGCGCGCAATTACGCCGCCGATTTCAACGGCAACGAGATATTCGTGCAAAACGCCGGCCAGCACACCCATGGCATGACCAACCAGGACCTGGGCATGAGCTGCTACCGCAACTCCTACATCCTGCGCGAACTCACGGGCGTGGAGCACTACAAGATAGAGCGACGCGTCGCGATCCAGGATTTCACCATTCCGGCCACTGCGGACTTTGTCCTGCTCTGAGGCCTGAGGCGCACAACCAACATGAACCTCAGATTCCACATCATCACGATGACGGTGCTGGCCGTCATCAGCGACGCCATCCTGATTCCCTTCTACCCGCAGTTTTTCAGCGCCCGCTACGGCATCGACAGCCCCGTGCATGTGGGCGCCTACGTGGCGGCTATTTCCATCGCCGTGATGTGCACCCTGCCGCTGTGGGCGCGCGTAGCACGCCGCGTCGAACCGCTGCACTTGCTCGTTTACACGCAGTTTGCCGCCGGCACTTTCAGCCTGCTGAGCGACTGGGCGCCCACTGTGGAGATCTACTGGGTGCTGTCGATGCTGATGTTCATGTGCAAGAGCAGCTACCTGCTGATGTACCCGTACATGATGCGCCTGACCCCTAAAGAGCAGCACGCGGCAACCATTGGCATTCTGTCGGTGGTGGTGCACTTCGGCGCCATCTTCGGCGCGGTGGTGGGCGGCTTTGTGCTGCAGACCTGGGGGCCGCGCGCCAGCATTTTTGCCATGGCGGCCGGCGACTATTTCCAGATGGCCGTCTGCTTTTACCTGATCCGCAGCGGAAAGATCATTCGCGTCAACACCGGTGAGCAGGCAATGGCCGAAGCCACCGAAGCGCGCCGCGTTGGGCTGCTGGCCCGCCTGCCCATCCTGAGGCTGGCGCTGGTGATGCTGATGTTCGACTTCAGCGCCTACCTGATCCGTCCCTTCTTCGCGCTGTACTGGCAGAAGATCACTGGCAACGACAGCGAGCTGCTGTCGGGCATGGCCTTCGCTATACCGGGCGTGGTGGCCATCGTCGCGTTGCGGCTTCATGCCTGGATACGGGCGCGCGGTGGGGACCTGCCCGACCACACGGTGGGCAATCTGATGCTGGGTGCGGTCGGGTTGCTGCTGCATGCGGCACCCGATCCCTTTCTGGTCGTGCTGGGGCGTGTGCTGTACGGCTGGGCCTTCTTCCAGATCATCGTCAAGCTGGAGGTCAACCTGTTCCGCCTATCAACGCCGCAGCGCTATGCGCAGGACTACAGCATCACCAATTTCTTCCAGAACATGGGCGTGCTGCTGTCCTCGTTTGCGGCGGGCGCGATTGTCAATCGCTACGGGCTGCATGTGCCATTCCTGCTGGCAGCCGGCGGCTTTGTCCTTACAGCGCTGCTGGACCGCCTGATTCTCAAAGTGCCCAGCGCCGGGCATTTGGAGGAAGGCGACAAGTCAGCCCATCCCGCCTCTCTAAAGGAGCCCGCCCATGCCAATTGATACTGACACGATCCATCGCCGCGCCGATGCAGTGCAAAAGCCCTATCGCGACGAGGCCGGTTTTGTGTTCCGCCCGCTGCGGATACCGGAGGACATCCCGACTTTGCACCGCTGGTTTACGCAAGAGCGTGCGGCCTTCTGGCTGATGCAGGACAAGACCGAGGACGAAGTTCGTGAGGCCTACCAGCGCATGATGGATTCCGGCGGCGCCACGCCCTACATCGGCTGGTACGAAGGCCAGCCAGCCTTCCTGGCGGAGTGCTACGACCCCGCGCAGGACCGCATCAAGGCCTTCTACACGGTGCGGCGCGGCGACCTGGGCATGCACATTTTTATCGGGCCGCCTGAGCGGCGCATCGCCGGTTATTCGCGCACCGTGTTCCATGCGCTGATGCGCTTCATGTTCGCCCACCTGGGTGCGCAGCGCATCGTCGTGGAGCCTGATGCCACCAATCACAAGGTCCATGCCTTGAACCGGTCGGCGGGCTTTGCCTACGACCGTGATGTGATCTTCCCCGAGAAGATCGCCAGCCTCGCCTTTTGCACACGGCGGGATTTTGAACAGGCTACGGCCGCCACCCTAGAGGAAGTCCATTCATGAACGTCACCATCGCCCACCAGATCGCGCACGACCCGGCCCGGTTCGCCGTCCACCTGACGCCGGAGGTCTGGGCTCAGGCCAACCGCCTGCTGTTGCGCAAAGCCATTGCCGAATATGCCCATGAGATCATCATCGAACCGGAGCAACTGCGTGCAGGGAAGGGTGGCTTCGCGTTGTACCAGGTGTGCTCGGACGACGGCGTCGTGTGCTATCAGTTCGAAGCACAACGCCTGGCGCTGCGTCATTGGTACATCAAACCGGAATCCATCTGCAAGCTGGTGAACGGCACAGACCAGCCGCTGGACGCGCTGCAGTTCATCATCGAATGCCGCCAGCGTCTGGGCATACGTGATGAGCTGCTGCCCATCTACCTCGACGAGATCAGCAGCACGCTCTTCGGCAGCGCCTACAAGCGCATGAAGGCAGACGCACCCAGCAGCGCCCAGCTGGCTGACGCCACCGACTTCCAGACCATCGAAGTCGCCATGACCGAAGGCCATCCGGGGTTTGTCGCCAACAACGGACGGCTGGGTTTCACCGCGGCCGATTACCAGGCCTACGCGCCTGAGGCCGGCTCGGAGATTCGCGTCATCTGGCTGGCCGTGCACAAAGACCACGCGGCTTTCTCCAGCATCTCCACGCTCAGCTACGAGCAGTTGCTGGCTGAAGAGCTGGGGCAAGAAACCGTGGACGGCTTTAACCGCGAAGTGGCGGCACTTGGCGTGAGTCCGGCCGACTACAACTTCATGCCGGCTCACCCGTGGCAGTGGTTCAACAAGCTGTCGATCGCCTTCGCTGGTTATGTGGCCCAGCGCAAGATCATCTGCCTGGCCTACGGCCGCGACACCTACATCGCCCAGCAGTCGATCCGCACCTTCTTCAACACCAGCGACCGCAGCAAGCGCTATGTGAAGACCTCCCTGTCCATCCTGAACATGGGCTTCATGCGCGGCCTGTCGCCCTATTACATGTCGGGCACGCCGGCTATCAATGAGTTCATCAAGGACCTGGTGTCGGGCGATGCCTTCCTGCGCGCGAACGGCTTCACCATCCTGCGAGAGGTCGCGTCAATCGGCTTTCGCAACCACTATTACGAAGCCGCGATACCGGTCGACACCCCTTACAAGAAGATGTTCTCGGCGCTGTGGCGCGAGAGCCCGCTGCCCTTGCTCAAACCGGGCGAACGCTTGATGACCATGGCCGCGCTGCTGCATGTCGACAAGGACGGCCACGCGCTGCTGCCTGAACTGATCCGCCGTTCCGGCCTGAGCACAATGGCCTGGCTGAAAAGCTATCTGGCGTCTTACCTCACGCCGCTGCTGCATTGCTTCTACAAGCACGACCTGACCTTCATGCCGCATGGCGAGAACCTGATCCTGGTGCTCGACAAGCATGTGCCGGTGCGCGCCATCATGAAAGACATCGCCGAGGAATGCGCCATCCTCAATATCGAAGCGAAGGCGCTGCTACCGGAGCGCGTCAATCGCCTGGCGGTCGATGTGCCCGACCACTTCAAACTGCTGGGCATCTTTATCGACGTGTTCGACGGCGTGCTGCGCCACATCAACCAGGTGCTGGTGGAAAACGCCTGCTGCAGCGAGGGAGACTTCTGGCAATCGGTGGCCGACTGCGTATCCGATTACCAGGATGCCCACCCCGAGATGGCCGCAAAGTTCGCGCACTATGACATGTTCGTGCCCGAGTTCCTGCATTCCTGCCTGAACCGCCTGCAACTCGGCAACAACGTGCAGATGGTCAACCTGGCCGACCCCGCTTCCAGCCTGAAGATGGCCGGCAATCTCGTGAACCCGATTGCCGGGCTCCGCCGCCGCGCCGCGCACCGGGCCGAGGCAGAACCGGTTGTGGAAAGCGTTGCATGAGCTTTGACATGCGGGCGGAGGACACGGTGCGCGACGGCGCTCCGTTGCAGGCGTGGGCGTCCGCGCCCAACGCTGACCTCGCCCGCGTGTTGCAACTGGCCGGGCGCATCGCACCCTCGCTGCGCGGCGAGCAGGGCAATGCGCCGCTGCCCAGCGCACTGCGTCATGGCCACGACGCAGCGCCCAGGCCGGGCCCGTTGCGGGCGCTGTGCCGGCACTGGGCAGAGGCCTACCCCGAAGCCGGCGCGCACTATGTGGCACTGCGTTGTTGGGGCCTGGCGATCTGGCAGCCGGTCTACTTGAGCGTGATCGCCGCGCATCTTGATACGCATGTCCCGCGGCTGGCCGGCCTGGCACAACCCGTGGTGGACGGGTTTCCCAGCGGTTTTCAATTGCCGGTGCACGCGCCCATGAAGGCCGGGGCGCTGCCTTCACGCATCCGCCTGGCAGCAGGCGAGCTGCGCGACCTGTGCCAATTGACGCGCGCGGCACTCATGCCGTTGGTGGCCCTGCATGCACGCGCCGCCGACCGGCTGCAGGCCGAGTGTGTGCTGGGCGCGCTGCTGCTGGTGCATCGCAGCCGGTCAGTTCTGGCCGATAGCGAGGTCGCCGCGGTAGGTGAGGAATGGCTGGCGCAGCTGGGCATCAGCGGCGGTTGCGGCTTTTTTGCCTACCGGGCGCGTGACGGGACGCCCGCGCTCGCCCTCGACCGCAAGGTGTGCTGCCACTACTTTCGCCGCCATGACGGCGAGAAATGCAGCACCTGCCCCAAGCTCCCGTTCGACAAGCGTATCGCCCGATTGCTGGCCGATCCTTCGTAGTCCGGGCCATTGATTCCGCGATGCGGCTGTGCCCTTCTCAAGGCCGGTGTGCTTCGCCACGCCCTGGAGAGTTCCATGAACGATATCGCACGCCTGGTGCATGTCATGCCGGCCGATCCGCAGCTGCCCGTAGGCGCGTATTTCGACGAAGCCTTGTTCGCGCGTGAGCAGGCCTTGATCTTCAACCAGTCCGCCCGCTACCTCGGCCATGAAAAAGCCGTGCCGCAGGTCGGCGACTGGCACCGGCTCGCGCAGGAAGGCGGTGGCCGCGTACTGGTGCGCAGCCCGCAGGGCGTGGAGCTGTTGTCCAACGTCTGCCGGCACCGGCAGGCGCTGATCCTGGGCGGTGAAACCGGCGACGTGAGCGGGCCCGCAAACCCGAAAGGAAACCTGGCGGCGGCGGGCGGGAACATCGTCTGCCCGCTGCACCGCTGGACGTATAACAGTAGCGGCGAGTTGCTGGGCGCGCCGCAGTTCGAGCAAAAACCCTGCAAGAACCTGCAGCGTTTTCCCTTGCGAAACTGTCACGGCCAGCTGTTCGAAGGCCCGCGCGACCCGGCCCAGGATATGGCGCCGCTGTTCAAACGGCCAGAGTTCGATTTCTCGGACTTTGTGCTTGACCACGTGGAGGTTCATCAGTGCAACTACAACTGGAAGACCTTCATTGAGGTCTACCTGGAGGACTACCATGTCGCCCCGTTTCACCCGGGTTTGGGCAGCTTCGTCAGTTGTGACGACCTCAGCTGGGAGTTTGCCAACTGGTACAGCATGCAACGTGTCGGCGTGCACGAGTCGCTGAACGAACCGGGCTCGGACATTTACAGCATCTGGCATGACCGCCTGCTGAACTACCGCACCGGCACGCCGCCTGATTTCGGAGCAGTGTGGGTGACCTACTTTCCGACCCACATGATCGAGCTGTACCCGCACGTGCTGGTGCTGTCCACGCTCTACCCCAAGGGACCGCAGGACACGGTCAACGTGGTGGAGTTTTACTACCCCGAAGAGATCGCCGCCTTCGAGCGGGAGTTCATCGAAGCGCATCGCGCCGCCTACATGGAAACTGCCAGGGAAGACGACGAGATCGGTGAGCGCATGGATGCGGGCCGGCGCGCGCTGCTGGCGCGCGGCGTCTCGGACACCGGGCCCTACCAGTCGCCGCTGGAAGACGGCATGCAGCATTTCCACGAGTGGTACCGGCGGACCATGGGGGCCTCATCTCCCCCTTGAGGCCGGGATGCCGCTGGCCTCACAATGCAGCCATGCGCAAACATTTCTCCGAAACCACGGGCCCGCAGCGGCTCACCCTGGGTCTGGTGGCGGGGCTGATTGTGGCGGCGCTGCCGCTGCCCCTGGGCTGGCAGTTTTGCGGCCTGCTGGGCTGGTGTGCCGGAGTCGGCGTTTACCTGTGGCTGGCCTGGTGGCTGTGCGTGCGCTTCGACGCCAAACGAACGCGGGAACGCGCGCAGGCTCAGGACGAACCCAGTGTGGTGCTGTTTTTACTGATGCTGCTGGCCACCATGGCCTGCGTCGCGGCAATTACGTTGATGATGCAGCAGGCCAAAAACCTGTCGGGCATGGAACGCACGCTGCACATCGTGCTGTCAGTCGCGGCGCTGGCCGCTTCCTGGCTTTTCATGCAGACGATTTATGCGTTTCGCTATGCCCATCGCTATTACCACGAAGAAAAACTTGGGGAGCCCGATGGGCCTGGCCTGTGTTTTCCCGGTGGGCTGGATCCGGATTATTTTGATTTTTTGTATTACGCCCATGTCGTGGGCATGACCTCGCAGGTATCCGACGTGCAGGTCACCTCGCGCGAAATGCGCCGTCTCACGTTGGTGCATAGCGTGCTGTCGTTCGGTTTCAATATGGTGATCCTGGCGCTCAGCATCAATGTGGTGGCAGGGGCGCTGCAATAAGCGGCCGCAACGCCCGTCTGACGCCCGTACCCCGGCGCGCCGGTTTCTAAATCCGAAGCAACTGCTTCTTCAGCGCCATCTTTTCCTTTTTGCGCAGGCTCGCCTCGGATTTGCGGTGCGAGCCGGCCTTGCGCTGCGACGCCGGCGCCACCAGAGGGTTGCGCGGCTTGGGCGCGGTCAGCTTGAGCTTGGTCTTGCGGGCTGAAGTCATCCTTGCGTCGGGCCTTTGCGGCCCAGCTTGAGCAAGCCGGTCGACAGCGCGGTGCCAAGCACAATCACCAAGGCGCAGATCACCATCCAGGCGGTCACATGCTCACCGAGGAAGATTACGCCGTAGATTACCGCAAACACCGGCACCAGGAAGGTGACCGACAGAGCGCGCGGCGGGCCCGCGTTTTCGATCAGGCGAAAAAACAGGATATAGGCCAGCCCGGTGCAGACCACACCCACGGCCAGCAGCGCCAGCCAGGCGTGCGAGCCCGGCATCTGCGCCGGCCACAGCCAGGCAGCGGGCAGGGCCAGGCCGAGGGTTGCGCCTATCTGGCTGCCGGCCGCCGTCACCAGCGGCGGCATGCCCGAGAGGTAGCGTTTGGTATAGCTGGCTGAGATGCCGTAGCAGAGGCAGGCAAACAGGCAGGCCAGCACGGCCCAGCCGGGTGCCACACCCGAGGCATCGGGTTTGAAGGTGGCTTTGTCCCAGGCCAGCATGGCGACGCCGGCAAAACCCACGAAGAGGCCCAGGATGCGCGAGGCATTGGGTTTGTCCTTGAGCCACAGCCAGGCGATCAGTGCGCCGAACATGGGCACGGTAGCGTTGAGAATGGCCGACAGGCCCGTGGTGATGGACAGCAGCGCAAACGAAAAGCACGCAAACGGGATGCCTGAATTCAGCACGCCGATGAAAAAAATCCGCTTCCAGTTTTTCTTCAGGTCAGGCAACAGGCCGCGCAGCCACACGATGGGCAACAGGAACAGCGCCGCAATGCCCACGCGCACGGCGGCCGTCGGCAGTGGGCCAAACTCCACCGTGCTGATGCGCATGAAGAGAAAGGATGAGCCCCAGATGGCGGCCAGCATCACAAAATCGGCGACCCAGTTTTTGGGCTTGGCGAGTGCTGCGCCCAGGGGCGCGACGATACCGGAAGGGCTGGAACTCACAGCGTGTTCTCCTGAAGTGCGCCTTCGAGTTTAAGCAAGGCGGTTTTGCGGTGCAGGCCGCCGGCATAGCCCGTGAGCGAACCGTCGGAGCCCAGCACCCGGTGGCAGGGCACGATCACGCTGACCGGGTTACGCCCGACCGCAGCGCCCACGGCGCGCACTGCGTCGGGTTTGCCAATGCGCTGGCTCACCTGGCCGTAGCTGAGGGTGCCGCCTTGAGGTATGGCCAGCAGCGCCTGCCACACCGACTGCTGGAAGGCCGTTCCGTGACCCAGGTCCAGCGGCAGGTCAAACACCGTGCGCGTGCCGGCATAGTATTCCGTGAGTTGCTGGATGGTCTGCTTGAGCACCGGGTGGTTCGGGTCTTCGCGCCACACATAAGGTTTCACGAGTTGCGGCGGCAGGTGCCGCTGGCCGGCAAACCAGGTGCCGGCCAGGCCTTTGTCGGTCGCGGCAATGATCATTTCCCCCAAGGGGCTGTGGAAGGTCGTCTGGACGATGGAGTTGTCGAATTTCATCTTGTTCACCTTTGAATGGTTTCGAGTTTCTGCCTTATCAGGTCTTTTCCGGGCCTGAATAGGCGGCTTAAGCTGACTTGTCTCTTTCGCGGGCAAAGAGTGGCTCGATCATTCACCGGCGATGTTCGCGCCAAGGCGCTGGACCGTCCAATGAAATCGAGGTGCCACATTCATTCCCCGAACGCATGAATCGGCATGTTGTCGCTGTTGCGCCGTCAGCCTGGGCGCTCCAGCGTGCCGCTCCAGGCGCGTATCACCGCGTAGCTGCGCCAAGGTTTCCAGGCATCCGAGGCCAGCTCGGCCTCCCGTGCCGGGTTCTTTTTTTTCTGCACACCCAGCGCCTTGTGCAGTGCCACGTCGCCCGCCGGAAAGGCGTCGGGCCAGCGCAGTGCCCGCATGGCGATGTATTGCGCCGTCCAGTCGCCGATGCCAGGCAGCGCTTTCAGCGCGGTCACCGTCGTGTTGACGTCGGCGCCGCTGTGCAGTTGCAGCCGCTTGCCTGCCACTGCCTGCGCAATTCCCACGATGGCAGCCTGGCGCTGCCTGACGATGCCCAGTTGCCCGAGTGCGTCTCCGCTGGCTGCGGCCAGCACGGCCGGCGCGGGAAAGAGGCGCGTCAGCTGTGGCCACGGTGTTTCCACGGGTTCGCCAAAATGGTCGACCATGCGCTGCGCCAGCGTGCGTGCGGCGGCCACGGTGATCTGCTGGCCCAGCACGGCGCGCACCGACAGCTCGTAGCCATCCAGCGCGCCTGGCACTCGCAGGCCGTCGCCTTCGGGGAAACTATCGTGCAGCACGTTGTTGATGGTGGCCGGATCGGCGTCCAGGTCAAAGGTAGTGCGCACGCGGCGTATGACCAGCGGCAACACTTCGCGCAGCGAATCGCTGACGCGCAGCACCAGCTGAGAACGGCTTTCGTCAAAGCTTGCCAGCAGCCAGCCGGCATGTAGCTTGCCGCCGGACTCGATGCTGAAGGTCCTGCCCAGAGCGGGCTGCGCGGCGTCTGCGGCAATGAATTCAATGGCACTGATGCAGCGCTTGCTGAAGAAGGCCAGCATGGCCTGCACGTCATAGGGTGGGCGGTAGCCCAGCCGCACGATAACGCCTTCGCCCACCTCGCCGACCCGCGCCGGGCCCTGGCGCCGAAGCTGCGTGGGGTTGAGTTTGTAGTGCTCCACAAAAGCCGCGTTAAAGCGCCGCACACTGGCAAAGCCGCTGATCAGCGCAATCTGCGTAATGGGCAGGTTGGTGTCGGCCAGCAATTGTTTGGCGGTGTGCAGCCTGTGTGTCTGCAGGTATTGCATGGGCGAGACGCCGAACTGTGCTTCGAAAATCCGCCGCACGTGGCGGTCGCTCACGCCCAGCCTGGCGGCCAGTTTTTCTACAGACGGGCCTTCTTCAGCCCACACCTCGGGTTCGTCCAGCAGGCGGGCCGCCTGGTGCGCCAGGATGTAGGACGCATCCTGTATTGACCACACCACTGAGTGCGGCGCCAGCTCGGGCCGGCAGCGCAGGCAGGGGCGAAAGCCCGCGTTCTCGGCCTGCGCCGCATGGTGGAAGAAACGGCAGTTCTCGCGCTTTGGCGTCTTCACGCTGCAGACCGGGCGGCAGTAGATGCCGGTGGAGGTCACGCCGGTGAAAAAGCTGCCGTCAAAACGGGCGTCCCGCGCCTTCAGTGCGAGGTAGCAGTCGTTGTCGGCAAGAGGGGTGGTTTCGCGGTTCATGAGGGAAATGATACGCCGCAGCAGGCTTCTGACTAGCCGTTTTCGGACATGTCCCTTTGGCCTTAAAGCCTCCTCAAAATTCCTTCCAGATTCCCCGTTTGTGTCCCGTTAGATACCACTTTGGCAAAGCTTTCCATAGTCTGAACGGGCCCCCTGGAAACGGTGGCGGCCTACAGTTCGCGAAAGGACTGCCACCTACAATCAAATTCATCAAATTGAAGGATCTCGCCGATGCAAATCAACCCGTCCATCTTCAAGGCCTACGACATCCGCGGTGTCGTTCCCTCCACCATTCATGAGGAAATGGCCGAGGCGCTGGGCAAGGCTTTTGGCATGGCCGCGTTGGCAGAAGGTGAAAAGGCGGTAGCTGTTGGCCGTGACGGCCGGATCAGCGGGCCTGCGCTCAGCGCAGCGCTGATGCGCGGCCTGGCCGCCACCGGCATTGATGTGATTGATGTGGGCATGGTGACCACACCCATGCTCTATTTCGCGGCCAGCACGCTGGCCGGCTCGGGCATCCAGGTCACAGGTAGCCACAACCCCAAGGACTACAACGGCTTCAAGATGGTGTTGGCCGGCCGCGCCATTTACGGCGAAGAGATTCAGGGTTTGCGCCGCGTGATTGAGGGCGACAAGTGGGTGCTGCCTTCACAGGCCGGCGCCATCCGCCAGGTTGACGTGGGCATGGCCTACCGTGACCGCATCGTCTCCGGCATCAAGCTGGAGCGCCCGATAAAGATCGTCATCGACTCCGGCAACGGTATTGCCGGCGCATCAGCGCCCGCCATCTTTCGGGCGCTCGGCTGCGAGGTGACCGAACTCTTCAGCGAGGTGGACGGCAATTTCCCCAACCACCACCCCGATCCGAGCAAGCCCGAAAACCTGCAGGATTTGATCAAGGCCCTGCAAAGCGGAGACGCTGAACTGGGCCTGGCCTTTGACGGCGACGGCGACCGCCTCGGTATCGTGACCAAAGACGGCCAGAACATTTATCCCGACCGGCAGATGATGCTGTTTGCCCGCGACGTGCTCTCACGCGTACCGGGCGGCACCATTTTGTTCGACGTGAAATGCTCGCAGCGCCTGGCGCCCGAGATCGAGGCCGCCGGTGGCGTAGCGATGATGTACAAGACCGGTCACTCGCTCATCAAGGCCAGGATGAAAGAGGTCAACTCGCCCCTGGGCGGCGAGATGAGCGGCCACATCTTCTTCAAAGAGCGCTGGTACGGCTTTGACGACGGCACATACGCCGGCGCGCGCTTGCTGGAAATCCTGAGCCGCGTGCCCGACGCCGGCATCGTACTCAATGCCTTGCCCACGAGTTTCAGCACGCCTGAGCTGAACGTAGCCTGCAAGGAAGGCGAGCCGCACACGGTAGTGGAGGCCTTGATCAAATCAGCGAAATTCGCGGCACCCGCCAAGATCTCGACCATCGATGGCGTGCGCGTCGACTGGCCCGACGGCTTTGGCCTGATCCGGGCGTCCAACACCACGCCGGTGCTGGTGCTGCGCTTTGAGGGCCACACCCAGCAGGCGCTGGAGCGTATCGAGGCCGACATGCTGACCTTGTTGCGGAGCGTCAAGCCGGACGCGAGCTTTGCTGCCGCCATGCATTAAGCTCACCCCCGTCCAGACTCACTTCGTGTAGTCTGTTCCCCCCTTCCAGGAGGCGGCGCCTGCGGCCCGGCAAAGCCGGTTCCGCGGCCCCCACTGGTATTGGAGGGCTCGCTTCGCATCGCGTTCGAGCGCCGTGTAGGGCCCTTGATTGGCTTTTTTGAGGTTTCCGGGGCAAGTGGACGTTCCGGGGGCTTTCTGCGGTGAAAATCAGCGTTTTCGGCTTTCACTGTCTTCATGAAAATTTTGCTGGTCAAGTTGTCCTCGCTCGGCGATGTGGTGCACACCCTGCCGGTGGTACAGGACATCCACGCAGCGCTCCCGGATGCGCGCATTGACTGGGTGGTGGAAAAGTCATTTGCGCCGCTGCTGGCGCGCCACAAAGGTCTGCACCGGGTGATTCCCTGCGAGATCCGGCGCTGGCGCAAGTCATTCTGGACGCTGGCCACGCGAAACGAATGGCGTGCCTTCCAGCGCGACCTTCAACGTGAAGCCTATGACGCCGTCATCGACCTGCAGGGCCTGACCAAGTCGGCGCTGGTGGCGCGGCTTGCCTCGCTGGCACCCGGCGGCAAGCGCTATGCCCTGGCCAACCAGACCGAGGGCTCGGGCTATGAGGCGCCTACCCGCTGGGTGGCCGACGTGGCCATCACCCTCCCACCGCATATTCACGCGGTGCAGCGCTCGCGCGAGCTGGCGGCGCGCGCGCTGGGCTACACCCCGGAAGGGGCGCCGGATTTTGGACTAAAAATACCTGCAACCCTTGAGGGACGGGCGCAAGCAGCTACTGAAAAGATAGCGCCTGCAGCGTCGAAAGGCCGGGTGGTACTGGTCCACGGAACCTCGCGTGCCGACAAGGAGTGGCCGCTGGACCACTGGGTCACACTGGGGCGGCGCCTCAATGGGGCCGGCTACCCGGTGGCACTGGCGCACGGCAACGCCCACGAGCTGGCCACCAGCCAGGCCATTGCGCAGGCGCTGACCAAAACCGCCGCGGACATCGCCCTGGTGCTGCCGCTGCTGCCGCTCGATGCGCTCACCGAAGCGCTGGCGCAGTGCGCCGGTGTCATTGGTGTCGACAGCGGTGTCAGCCACATTGCCGTGGCGCTGGATTTGCCGCATGTGCAGATCTACAACTTCGACACGGCGTGGCGCACCGGCCCCGGCACCCTCGGCCACGGGGGGCGGCAGGTCAGCGTGTTTGCGCGGCCGGCACCCACGGTGGAAACCGTCTGGCAGGCCTGGCTGGCTTGCTGGGCGGTGAGCAGCCCCGCCCGTGCCGGTGGGGCGAAATGAGCGCGCTGGCCCTGAAACTTTATTCGCTGCTGATGTGGCTGGGCCAGCCGCTGCTGCGCCGCAAACTGGCGCGCCGCGGCAGGCAGGAGCCCGGCTACCTTCAGGCGGTGCAGGAACGGTTTGGCCACTACACCCAGCCCGCGGAAACCAGCTCTGAGCTGGTCTGGCTGCATGCCGTTTCTCTCGGCGAAACGCGCACGGCGGCCATTTTGCTCAAGGCGCTGCGCGCGCAGCATCCGGGCTTGCGTATTTTGCTGACGCACGGCACGGCCACAGGGCGCGCCGAGGGTGTGGCCCTGCTGCAGGCCGGTGACGTGCAGGTGTGGCAGCCCTGGGACAGCCCGGGTGCAGTAGCGCGGTTCTTTGGCCACTTCAGGCCGCGGCTGGGCCTGTTGATGGAAACCGAGATATGGCCCAACATGGTGGCCGGCGCCCAGGCGCGCGCCATACCGCTGGTGCTGGTGAACGGCCGGCTGTCCGAAAAATCCCTGCAGCAGGCACTGAAAATGTCGCCGCTGTCGTTTCCGGCTTACGCGGGGTTGTCTGCGGTGTATGCCCAGACCGATGACGACGCCCGGCGGTTTCGCCAGGCGGGTGCTGCGGTGAGCGGCGTGTTCGGCAACCTCAAATTTGACGCTTCGCCTGACGACGCCCAGCTGGAAAAAGGCAAGGTCTGGCGCCGGACGCTTGGGCTTCCGGTGCTTATGTTTGCCAGCTCACGCGAAGGCGAAGAGCAGGAATTTTTAAAGCAATTAAGTGCCGCGGCCCAATCTGAACGGGCGCAACCAGCTATCAATTCTGTAGCAAATGAATTGCAGGCAGAAGCACACAAGGAGGGGCCGGGAAGCCAGTTCAGGGTGTTGCTGGTGCCGCGCCACCCGCAACGCGTCAATGAGGTGGAGGCGCTGGTGCAGCAGCACGGCCTGCGCGTCTCGCGCCGCTCGCACTGGCCCGATACGGCGGGCGGCCCGGCCGTGAACGACGATGCGCTGCATGCGGATGTATGGCTGGGCGACTCGCTGGGTGAAATGGCGCTGTATTACGCGATGAGCGATGTCGCGATGCTGGGCGGCAGCTTCGCACCGCTGGGTGGGCAAAACCTGATCGAGGCGGCTGCCTGTGGCTGTCCGGTCGTGATGGGCCCCCATACCTTCAACTTCACCGAAGCCGCCGAGCTGGCCATCGAGGCCGGTGCAGCCCGGCGCGTGGTCGACATGGAGCAGGGCGTGCGTGCCGCCCGAAAGCTGATGGACAAATCCGAAGCACGTGCCGCCGCTGTGGCCGCCGGGCTGGCCTTCGCCGACCGCAATCGCGGTGCGACTGTGAAGACGGTGGATGCGCTCGAGAGCTTTTTGGCGGCCCCAGCGAAGTAAGGCCACACCATGACCGAGTCATCTAAAACCAGACTACGTGTACCGATCTGGTTCTGGATGCTGCTTTTCATGGCCGCCTGTCTCTTCGGCTTCGGCGCCTATGTGATCCTCACGCTGATCTAACGAAGTCACCCTTCGACAGGCCCAGGGCGAACGGGTATTTAGTGAACGACTGGGATGATCTCTTAAACCCAGCGTGAGCCGTGGAACCGGCTTTGCCGGGCCACAGGCGGGCGGCCCCCTCGGGGGGCAGCGACCCACACGAAGTGGGGGAGCGTGGGGGCCCTATTCCACCGGGCTAACTCTTTTTGTGGCAGGTGCAGTTGTTCCACGCGTAGAGGTGCAAATGGTGCGCCCAGTCGCGCAGCGTGGCCCAGGCGCCGCCGGTGGCGACTTCCCAGGGCGTGAGCCCGAACATGCCCAGGCTGATGGAGGGCTCCACTGACACCACGGAGTGCCAGGTCCGCCTGGGGATGAACAGGGCATCGCCGGCTTCAACGCGGGCGTGGTAGCCATGGGCTTTTTCGAAGGAGGCGAGTTCGCGGACTTGCTCGGGCAGGCGCGAGACGTTGATGTCGCTCAGCGTGGCACCCCAGTCGTATTTGGCGGCCGGGCACATGTGCTGGCGCTGGTCGGGTGAGAAAAGGATGAACTCCTTGACGCCCTGGAGCTGCACAAACCAGTTGTGCGGGAAATCGTTGTGCAGGCCGGTCACGGTATTGGCCGGACCCATGAACACGTATTCCCAGGTCATGCGGCCGGGCCACAGGCTCTTGATCATGAGGTCGCGCCGCAGCTCGGGGTATTTTTCGAGAATGTCCCACTGCGCCAGGTACAAGGTCGTCGGCTTGAACGACTGCATGTGGGCCCAGTTCAGGTGAAAGCGCTCGCCGGGTTTGTAGCCGTCCCGCACCGGCTTGGGCAGCAGGCCGGCCATGGGGTCCGGCGTATGCTGCGCCGACTTGCCGAGTTCCCGCAGGTAGGGTGCGACCGGAAGGAAGGGGCGGCCCTTGGTCACGCCCTGTTCGACCAGGCCATCGGTGAACTTGACCGGCACCTCGGCGCCCTTGCCGGCACAGACGTCGGCGAGGAATTCAAACGACCATTTTTTCCAGGCCGGCCAGTGGTGGATGCCGCCCTTGACCAGCACGGGTTTGTCAAACGGTGGCTGGCGGCCCGCGCGCTTGAGTTCTTCCCAGGTGGTTTCCTCGATCAGCTCGAAGCTGGGGCCTTTGGGGATGTGTACCGGCGCATCGGTCACGCGTTCAGCCTCTATCGGCAAGGGCAGGGGATTGTGTGCGGGCATCAACATGGAAATTCTGGCCCCGGGCCGGCCTTTGTTGGAGTGTTGTGAAGCGTACCGCGATTTACCTGGCCAGCAGTGCGTTGATTTTTTGCAGGTCTTCCGGCGTCAGTGTGCCATTGGCCTGGCGCAGTTTCAGGTCGCCCAGCAGCACGTCGTAGCGTGCCTTGGCCAGGTCGCGCTTGGTCTGAAACAACTGGCTCTGCGAGTTGAGCACGTCGATGTTGATGCGAACACCGACCTGGTAACCCAGCTTGTTGGCATCCAGCGCGCTCTGGCTGGAGAGTTCGGCCGCCTCCAGCGCCTTGACCTGCCCCTGGCCCGATTGCACGCCGAAGTAAGCGGTACGCGTGGCCTGCGCCACAGTGCGCCGCGCGCCTTCCAGGTCGCTTTGCGCCTTGTCACGCAGCGACAGGGTTTCGCGCACGCGGTTCTGCGTGGCGAAACCCGCAAACAGCGGCACGTTGAGCAGCACGCCGACAGTGGTGGTGTTGGTGCGGAAGGCAAACGGCGGAATGGTGGTTGCCGTGCCCGACGGGTTGCGCGTGACGTTGTAGCTGGCTGTCGCGTCAAGCGTGGGCTTGTGGCCGGCTTCGGCCTTGTTGACCTCCAGTTCTGCGATTTCCACATTGCTTTGCGCCTGGCGGATGCTGGGATGCACCAGCTCGGATTGCGAGACCCAGATGCCGACGTCGGCCGGCGTCACTGTGGGCAGGCCGACCGGATTTGCCAGGGGCTTGGGCTGGGTTTCGGTTTTGCCGACCAGAGTGTCCAGCGCGAGTTTCTTGACACGCAGGTCGTTCTCGGCGGCGATCTCCTGCGCGATCACCAGGTCGTAGCGGGCCTGCGCCTCGCGCGTGTCGGTGATGGTGGAGGTGCCCACCTCGAAGTTGCGCTTGGCCGACGCGAGTTGCTCGGCCACCGCAGCTTTCTGGGCCCGTACAAAGGTCAGGGTGTCCTGCGCGGCCAGCACGTCAAAGTAGGCCTGACTGGTACGCACGATCAGGTCCTGGTCGGCGGCCTCCAGCTGGGCCTTGGCCAGGTCCACCTGCCTGGAGGCCTGCTGGTAGGTGGCCCAGTTGGCCGGGCGGTATAGCGGCTGAGAGAGATTGAGCGTGGCGTTTTGCGTGTTGAAGCTGCGCTCGATCACCGGTGCTGTATTTTCAAAATTGGTGCGCGACACGCCTGCAGAAATACCCGCCGTCGGCAGGATGCCGGCCTTGGCCTGGTCGGCCCGGGCGAGGTTGGCGTCGTATTGCAGCTTGGCCGACTGGTAAGAGGCGTCAAAGGTGCGGGCCGACTCATACAGCTCGACCAGGCTCTGCGCCTGGGCGGCCGGGGCTGCCATCATCAGCGCGGCGGTGACGGCAAGCGACAGGGGCAACATCGACAGGCGTAGCGCCGGCGGTTTCTTGGGCGTAGTCATAAAGGTCCTGAGGAATGGGTGAATCGGCGATGTGGAGATGAGTACGGTGCGCAGCGGCGGCAAAGGTCAGTACACAGGGACCGACGGGTCCACCTGCCGCGACCACGCGTCAATGCCGCCCTGCAGGTTGACGACCTCGGTGAAGCCGCTTTGCGTCAAAAAGTTGGCCACCTGCAGGCTGCGCATGCCGTGGTGGCAGAGGCAGGCGATCGGCTGGCCGGTCCCGGCTTCAGTTTGCTGCAGCTCGGCCAGGCGCGTGGGAATTTCCCGCATCGGGATATGCACCAGCCTGAAGCCGTCCTCCTTGACCGAGGCCGTCTGCAGTTCCCAGGGCTCGCGCACGTCCAGCACCACCGGCAATGCAGGCGCGCCTTCCCCGGCGTTGTTGCGCCAGTCGGCGAAGTCGGCGGGGCTCAGTTGGGGAATCATGGTCGGCTGTCCTGCGTTGGAATGCGTGCTTGGCGTTGGTGAAATCGTGTACGGCGCCCAGGCTCAGAAGCTGAATTTCGAAGGCTCAGGGAAATTCAGCAGGCGTGGCGCCACGGTGTCCCAGGCCTGGGTGGTGCGCCAGGCGTCTTCGGCCACGCGTGTGACCAGGGTGGCGCGCATCATCGGCTCAAAGCCCACGATGGCACTCAGGCGGCCGCCGACCTTGAGCAGGGACAGCAGCGAAGCCGGCACTTCGGCGACCGAGCCGCTGAGCACGATCACATCAAACGGGCCACGAAGCGGGTCGTTGCTGGAAACGGCCTGGGCGATTTTTGCGGCGCCGTCGCCGGTGCGTACTTCAGCGTTATAGAGGCCCGCCCTTTGCAGGTTGTCGCGCGCGGTCTGTGCCAGCTTGGGGTCGATTTCCAGCGTGATCACCTGTTGCGCGCGGTGAGCCAGCAGTGCGGCCATGTAGCCGGAGCCGGCGCCGATTTCCAGCACCTTTTCATGCTTTTGCACGGCCAGTTCCTGCAGGATGCGGGCCTCCACCTTGGGCGCCAGCATGCACTGGCCGGGCCCGGTGCCCAGCGGGATTTCCATGTCGACAAAGGCCAGTGCCTTTTGGGCGGAAGGCACAAAGTCTTCGCGCTTGACCACGGCCAGCAGGGAAAGGACCTGGTTGTCCAGCACTTCCCAGGGGCGGATTTGCTGCTCAATCATGTTGAATCGGGCTTGTTCGTAGTTCATGGCGGACCTGTAGGTTGGCGAAAGGGGGGAGGGTGAGCTGTACACGAGATAAACCTTTGATTTTAGCGGTCGCCCATGACGGCGGCCGGCGTTGCAGCAGGCATGTCTGCGGGGTCCTGCGGCGGTGTTTTGGGACCGAATTTGCGCTTGAACCACTGGCCCAGGTCGTCCAGGTAGCAATACGTCACCGGCACCACCACCAGGGTCAGCAGCGAAGAGGTGATGACACCGCCGATCACGGCCTGGCCCATGGGCGCGCGCTGCTCCGAGCCTTCGGTCAGGGCAAACGCCAACGGCACCATGCCGAAAATCATCGCCAGTGTGGTCATGAGGATGGGGCGCAGCCGCACTTTGGCGGCATGCAGCAGCGCATCGCTGCGGTTCATGCCGGGTACGCGGTGGCCGTCCACGTCGACCTGGTCAGCGCGCATGCGAATGGCAAAGTCGACCAGCAAAATGGCGTTCTTGGTGACCAGGCCCATCAGCATCACCACACCGATGATGGAAAACATCGAGAGCGTGGAGCGGAACAGCAGCAGGGCCAGCACCACACCGATCAAGGTCAGCGGCAGCGAGGTCATCAGCGCCATGGGCTGCAAAAAGCTCTTGAACTGGCTGGCCAGGATCATGTAGATGAACAAAATGGCCATCACCAGTGCCGACACGGCGTAGCCAAAAGACTCGGCCATGTTCTTGGTGGAGCCGCTAAACTGGTAGCGGTAACCGGGCGGAAAGCTGAAGTTCTCCAGCGCAGCCTTGATGTCGTTCGACACCTCGCCGGCCGAGCGGTTGTAGACGTTGGCATTGATCGCGACTTCGCGCGCCATGTCGCGCCGGTTGATCTGGTTGGGCCCGGTGGCTTCCTTCACGGTGGCCACCTGGTTGAGGCGCACCATGTGCGCGGCGCCGTCGGCGCTGCTGCCGGGCGTGCTCATGAAGGGCAGGCGCTCCAGGTCTTGCGGCGCGTTGCGCGCATCGGGTGCCAGGCGCACGTTCACGTCGTAGGTCTGGTCGTCGGGCGCGCGCCAGTTGCCCACCGTCTGCCCGGCCACCAGTGTGCGCAGCGATGCGGCGATCTGCGACACCGACAGGCCCAGGTCGGAAGCCGCGTCACGCCGCACGTCAATTTCAATCACCGGCTTGTCGGCCTTGACGCTGGAGTCCAGGTCCACCAGGCCGGGGATGCCGCGGATCTTGTCGTTGATGGCGCGCGTGAGGCGCTCCAGCTCTTTCAAATCCGTCCCCTGCAGCGAGAACTCCACCTGCTTGTTGCCGCCGACCGCGTCGAGCAGCCCGACGTGCGTCACGGTGATGCCCGGCACCTGCTTGAGCCGCTCGCGCAGCACGCCCGACATTTCGTCGACGCTGCGCGTGCGTGCCTTGCGGTCCACCATGCGCACATAAATACTCGCGTACATCTTGCCCTGGGCGTTGCCGGTGTTCAGCGTGGCCAGGGTGTATTTCACCTCGGGGAATTCGCGGATGATGGCTTCCACCTGCCGCGCCTTGGCTTCGGTGGTTTCCAGCGACGAACCCACGGGTGTGTAGAAGTTGAGTGAGGTTTCCGAGAAGTCGGCCTTGGGCACGAACTCAGTGCCCAGCAGCGGCACCATGAAAATGCTGGTGATAAAAATCACCACAGCAAGGGCCAGGGTGGCCAGCTTGTGGCCCAGCGACCAGCGCAGGATGCCCTGGTAGCTGTTGCTCAGCGAGTCGGTGGCGTGGTCAAACCAGCCGGTGACGCGGCCTATCGTCTTGTCGTAGAAAGTGACGGGCGCATGGCGCTTGCCGTGCGCTTCTATCGAGGGGTCGTGCCAGATGCTGGAGAGCATCGGGTCCAGCGTGAAGCTCACGAACATCGAGATCAGCACCGCCGCCACGATGGTCACGCCAAACTCGTGGAAGAACTTGCCGATGATGCCGCCCATGAAGCCGATGGGCAAAAACACCGCCACGATGGAAAACGTGGTGGCCAGCACGGCCAGGCCGATCTCCTGCGTGCCGTCCAGCGAGGCCTGGTAGGGGCCCTTGCCCATCTGCACATGGCGCACGATGTTCTCGCGCACCACGATGGCGTCGTCGATCAACAGGCCCACGCACAGCGACAGCGCCATCAGCGTGATCATGTTGATGGTGAAGCCGAACAGGTTCATGAACAGGAAGGTGCCGATGATGGAGATCGGCAGCGTGAGCCCGGTGATCACCGTGGAGCGCCACGAATTCAGGAAGAGGAAAACAATCAGCACCGTGAGCAGCGCGCCTTCAATCAGCGTGCGGCGCACGTTTTCAACCGCCACACGAATCGGCCGCGAACCGTCGGTAATCAGTTCCAGCCGTGCACCGGGCGGCAGTTGCGGCTGGATTTCCTTGATGGCCTGGTTCAGGCCATCCACCACGGCAATGGTGTTTTCGTCCTGCGCTTTTTGCACCGACAGCAGCAGTGTGCGCTGGCCGTTGTAAAGGGCCAGGCTGTCGATTTCCTGCGCGCCGTCGGCAACGCGTGCCACCTGGTCCACCGTGACCGGCGCAGTGCCCTTGCGCGCAACGATGATTTTTCCGAAATCTTCGGGGCGCTTCATGCGCGCATCGATCTTGACGACGCGCTCCTGCTGCAGCGAACGGATGGCGCCCACCGGCAAATCCTGGTTTTCGTTGCGCACGGCATTGACCACCTGGTCGGCCGTGATGCCCAGCGACTCCATGGCCTGCGGATTCAGGTAGACATTGATCTCGCGCTTGGTGCCGCCCACGAGCGTGACGGAGCCCGCGCCGCGCACGTTCTCCAGGCGCTTTTTCAAGACCTGATCAGACCAATTGGTTAACTCCACAGCCGACATGGCATTGCCGCTTTGGGCGTTGGGCAATACTGCGACCGACCAGATCGCCCGGCTCGCCGGGTCGAAGCGCAGCACGCGCGGCTCTTTCACTTCATCCCGCAGGGTGGGCCGGATGGCGGCGATCTTTTCGCGCACGTCCTCGGCAGCCCGGCGCCCGTCCACATAGAGCTGGAACTCCATGATGACGACCGACTGGCCTTCATAGCTGCGCGAGGTCAGCGCGTTGATGCCGGCGATCGAGTTGACGCCTTCTTCAATTTTTTTGGTGACTTCGCTTTCAACGATCTCGGGCGAGGCGCCCGGGTATTCGGCGGTGATGACGACCACCGGAAAGTCGATGTTCGGGAACTGGTCGACCTGCATGCGCTGGTAGGAGAACAGCCCCAGCACCACGATGGCCAGCATGACCATGGTGGCGAACACCGGGTTCTTGAGGCTGACCTGCGTGAACCACATGCGCGCGAGTCCTCAGGGCGCCGGCTTGGCAGGGGCACTGGCTGCTTGCACCGCAGCCGGAAGCTGTGTGAAGCGCACCTTGGTGCCTTCGCGCAATGCACCGATCTCGCCGCGAATCACCACCGCGCCGTCGGCCAGGCCCTTGACGGCGACCACGCTGTCTTTGCCGGCGGTGCCGCGCGCGCCCAGTTCGACGCTCTTGTGCACCACCAGGTTGTTTTCAACCGCCTGCACATACGGCGTGGGCTTGTCGGTGCGCACGGCGCTGACCGGTACCGACAGCAGCGAAGCGCTGGCCGTGCCCAGCGCGCCCTGCGCAAACAGCCCCTGGCGCAAAGGCGCCGCGCTGGCGTCACCGGCTGCGCCCGGGTTCTCGATGCTGAGGTACGCCAGCACGCTGCGGCTGCCGGCCTGCGCCGTGGGATTGATGCGCACCACTTTGGCCGTGACGGGTTGCCGGCTTCCTTCGATTTGCAGCTGCGCGGTCTGGCCCACGCGCACCTCCATGGAGTCGGTGGCGCTCAAGGTGGCTTCCAGCTCGAGCCGGCTCAGGTCCACCACCTCGACGATTTTCGTATCGATGCCCACGCGTTCACCGGGTTGCGCCAGGCGCTGCGACACCTGGCCGGAGATGGGGGCCTTGAGAATCGTGTCGTCCACCGATTTGGCCGCGACCTCGGTAGCGGCTACAGCCGCCTTGTAGGTAGATTGCGCGGCGTTGAGGTTGGCCAGGGAGGTATCCAGCGCGGTCTTTGAAATGAAACCCTGGTCAACCAGCGCCTTGTTGTTGTCGTACTGGCGCTGCACCACATCGACCTGTGCCTTGGCCGACTCGGCCTGCTCCCTGGCCTGGCGCACGCGTGACTGGTATTCGGTGGCGTCGATGCGCGCAATCACCTGGCCGGCCTTGACCACGTCGCCTTCGCGAACCGTGAGGCCCTGCAGCTCACCGGCTACGCGCGCCTTGATGACGGCGGAGTTGACGGCCTTGAGCGAGCCCGACACCGGCAGTCCCTGGACCACCTCGCGCGTCTGGGCCTTGACCACATCGGTGGCGGCCAGCTCGACCTGGCCCATGTCCTTGACGGCGGTGCTTGCGGCAAGCGCCTGCTGCTGGGCCTTGCGCGCGGACAGTGCACGCAGCACGCCGCCCACGATGAGCAGCACGATGAGCCCGGCGACCGCCCACTTGATCCATCGCTTCATGCTGCGGGTTTCCTGTTGGCCTTTGCGGCGGCGCCGGCCGGTGCGGAGATGCCGTTCAGGATGGTTTCCACCTGGAAGGCGATGTATTTTTGCGGATCCAGGTCCGCGTCGCTGCTGATACAGATGCCGGCGGTGTGCCTGGACAGGATCAGGAAAATCATGGGAGCGACCACCAGGTAAACGGCATAGTCCAGGTCCATGGGCCGGAACTCGCCGCGGTCCATGCCGCGTTGCAGGATGCTGCGGATCAGCCCGTGGCCCGGCATGATGACTTCCTGCTGGTAGAAGGCCGCGATGTCGGGGAAGTTCTTGGCCTCGCTCATCATCAGCTTGGTCAGGCCCGAGGCGCGCGTCAGGCCCACGCGCTCCCACCAGCTGTTCATGCAGTAAGCCAGCAATTCAGGGGTGGTGCCTTCAAAGGTGTCCAGCTCGGCGCGCCACTCCGTGAAGCGGCCCGAAATGTTTTCGCGCACCACGGCCTTGAACAGTTCTTCCTTGCTCTGGAAGTAAAGGAACAGTGTGCCTTTCGAGACCCCGGCGCGCGCCGCCACTTCTTCCGCGCGGGTGGCGGCAAAGCCTTTTTCCACGAACAGGTCAAGCGCCGCGTCCAGCAGTTCGCCGGGGCGTGCTTCCTTGCGGCGCTCGCGTTTGGCGGCGACCGCGGAGGTTTTGTCGCAAAATAATTTGGAAAGTGACATAGTTACTGACTGACTGGTTAGTAATATATCTGCTTACTTTCCGACCGTCAACCCAAACCGCGTAGGCTACACCGGCGGCAGTCAGCCGGAAGCACCCTCCAAAGTAAACACGCGGTAAAGCCGCAAAGGGCCACCTTGTGCCGCTGGCCGTGCCCGTTGGGGCAGGCGAAGAGGCTGCGTGATCTGTTTGAAAGCCCTAAACAGGCGTGAACCGACCAACCATCAGCGCCAGCCATTCACGCAATACCTGCTGTGAAACCACCAGGCCCGATGCGGAAGGCACCCATTCCATCAGGTCGTGCTGCGCCGGCTGCACCTGACCCATGGGGGCGGGCGTCACCGTCAGGCCGGCGCGCTCAAAGGCCGCCACAGCGCGCGGCATGTGCCAGGCGTCGGTGACCAGCGCGATGCGCTGCACACCGCTTTGCTGCAGCAGCGGCGCCAGCAGGCGGGCATTGCCGGCTGTGTCGCGTGACAGGGCTTCGTTCCAGCGCAGCGTCATGCCGTAGTCCTGCTGCACCATGCGTGCGGCCACCACGGCCTCGGAATCGGTCTGCGCGCTGCTGGCTGCCCAGCCCATGCCGCCGGTAAAGGCCAGCGGCAAGCCCGACTGCCGCGCCAGCCACACACCGTAGCGCAGCCGCGCCGCCGTGTGTGCGCCCGGCTGGCTGCTGCCGTATTCAGCCGCCTCGGGCAGTACACCTCCGCCCAGCACGACGATGGCTTGTATCTTGTGGGCCTTGAGGCTGGCCACCGGCATGGCGGCAAACTGCGGCAGCACGGTGCGCGCCAGCCACACGGCCGTGCCGTGGCAGCTGAGCAGTGCCAACAGCAGTACTGAACAGGTTGCCAGCGCCAGCCCGGCCTTTTTATTTCGCCAGGCCAGCACCAGGCCCAGCAAGGCCAGCAATAGCAGCAAGGCTGGCGGGAGCGCCAGGCTGGCTAACAAAGGCTTGAGCGCGCCGAATTCCATGCGTTGTATTTATTTGCTATGAAATAGATAGCTGCTCGCGCTCGTCCTGATTGGGCTGGAGCCCTGAAATATCCTCAATAGAAGGCTTGCAGGCCGGTCTGGGCGCGGCCCAGGATCAGTGCATGCACGTCATGCGTGCCTTCGTAGGTGTTCACCGTTTCGAGGTTGATCATGTGGCGGATCACGTGGTATTCGTCATGGATGCCGTTGCCGCCGTGCATGTCGCGCGCCAGTCGGGCGATGTCCAGCGCTTTGCCGCAGGAGTTGCGCTTGATCAGCGAAATCATTTCCGGCACCGACTTGTCTTCGTCCATCAGCCGGCCCACGCGCAGGCAGCCCTGCAGGCCCAGCGTGATCTCGGTCTGCATGTCGGCCAGCTTCTTTTGAATCAGCTGGTTTTGCGCCAGCGGGCGGCCGAACTGAACGCGGTCCATGGTGTACTGGCGGGCGCGGAACCAGCAATCTTCAGCAGCGCCCAAAGCGCCCCAGGCGATGCCGTAGCGCGCCTTGTTCAGGCAGCCGAACGGGCCTTTCAGGCCGCTCACGTTGGGCAGCAGGTTGGCTTCAGGCACAAACACATCGTCCATCACGATCTCGCCGGTGATCGAGGCACGCAAGCTCATCTTGCCTTCGATCTTGGGGGCGGAGAGTCCCTTCATGCCTTTTTCAAGCACAAAGCCGCGGATGCTTTCCTGGCCGCCGACCTTGCCGTCAGGGTCTTCCAGCTTGGCCCAGACGATGAACACGTCGGCGATCGGGCTGTTGGTGATCCACATCTTGGCGCCCTTGACGATGAAGCCGCCGTCCACAGGCTTGGCGCGCGTCAGCATGCTGGCGGGGTCGGAGCCGTGGTTGGGCTCGGTCAGGCCGAAGCAGCCCACCCATTCGCCGGTGGCCAGCTTGGGCAGGTACTTTTGTTTTTGCGCTTCGCTGCCGTAGGCGTTGATGGGGTGCATGACCAGCGAGCTTTGCACGCTGATGGCGCTGCGGTAGCCGCTGTCGACGCGTTCGACTTCACGCGCGACCAGGCCGTAGCTCACGTAATTGAGGCCGGCGCAGCCATAGCCTTCAATGGTGGAGCCCAGGAAACCCATGGCGCCGGCTTCGTTCATGATTTCGCGGTCGAACTTCTCGTGGCGTGCGGCCATCAGCACGCGGGGCTGCAGTTTTTCCTGGCAGAAAGCGTGGGCGGCTTCGCTGATGGCGCGCTCGTCGTCGCTCAGCTGGTCCATAAAGAAAAACGGGTCCTGCCAGTTAAATTGGGTTTTCATGGGTTGTCTCCGGAAAAAGGTGGCTTGGTTTGCAGTGTAGGGGCGTGGCATCGAATGCCCGCCGGCAGCACGATTGTTTGACAAGCATGAATAGTTGTCTAATATCAAATATCGATTCAACGATATAAAAAACATATTCATGGATGGTTCATGGAATTTCGCCACCTCCGCTATTTCCTCGCGCTGGCCGAAGAGCTGCATTTCGGCCGCGCTGCCCGGCGCCTGTCGATTTCCCAGCCGCCTTTGTCACTGAACATCCAGCAGCTTGAAGCCTCGGTCGGCGCCAGGCTGTTCATCCGCAACAGCAAGTCGGTGCAGCTCACCGCCGCGGGCCAGGCCTTTGTGCCGGCAGCGCGTGCCCTGCTGGACCAGGCGGCGCAGGCAGCCGGCCACGTGCGCGACGTGGGGCAGGGCATGGCCGGCAGCCTGGCCATCGGCTTTTCAGGAACCATGCTGTACAGCGGGCTTCCGAGGATCCTGGAACGTTTCCAGGCAGAGCACCCCTTGCTGCGCCTGACGCTGAAAGAACTTAGCTCCAGCGAGCAGCTGGTTGAGCTGGCCCATGACCGGCTGGACCTCGGCTTTGTGCACACCACGCGTGTGCCGCCCGAGCTGTCGCAAATCCTTGTGTCCAGCCAGGCCTTCATCTGCTGCCTGCCTGCGGGCCATGCACTGGCGCGCAAGCGATCGGTGTCGCTGCAGCAGTTGCAGGGCGAACCGTTTGCCGTGGTGTCGCGCGCCGTCTCGCCCGACTACCACGACCGTATCCTGGCCATTTGCACCGAAGCCGGCTTTTACCCGGAAATCCGCTACGAACTTCGGCATTGGCTCAGTGTGGTGTCGCTGGTATCGCAAGGCATGGGTGTGGCGCTGGTGCCGGCGGCGCTCAGGCAGTCGGCCATGGCGGGCGCCGCCTTTGTGCCGCTGGACGCAGCCACCACACCTTATGAAACGCATTGCCTCTGGAAAACCGCACGCGACCACCAGGCGCTGGCGGCGTTTGTGAAGGCGGTGCGCGCAATCGCCCCGGCGGCGAAAGCATGAAGATTCCATCCCGCCCAGGTGCCCTGGCGAATGGCCTTGCTAAAAGTATGTCCACCGCTGGGGGCGTAAAGCTGTCACCATGGGGCAGTTCATAGTCTTCAGGAGAACGGCATCAACCCGTATATCTGGTGTGTGGTGGGTGCTCTTCTTGGCGGAGCTGCTTGCCTGGTCGCGGGCACCCGCGAAAAAATCCTCATCCTCGAAAGCCTCGGCGTCGGCATGTTCGGCGCTTTCATCGGTGGCGACTTCGTGGCCGGCATGCTCAGCAAGGGCGCCACCAACGACAAGGACTTCAGCATGGGCTCGCTTGGCCTGGCCGTTGCCGGCGGCCTTGTGGCGCTGGCCCTGCTGCGGCTGATGCGCCGGGCAGTCGGCCCCCAGCACGTCACCAAGGGCCCGCGCCGGCGCGACTGAACCGGACGCTTTCCAGTTCGTTTCAGGGGCAATGTGTGGGGCTTTCCGCGGGCCTGCAAGCCCCGGCGTAAGATTGCCGCTCCCCGTACGACCAACGGATTTCAGCGGAGATTTCCATGCCTTCTTCCCCCCAAACCATCACGCTCGGCGGCGGCTGCTTCTGGTGCACCGAGGCGGTGTACGTCAAGGTGCGCGGTGTCACCGACGTGGAGTCGGGCTACAGCAACGGCCAGGCCGCACGGCCCAGCTACGAAGAGGTCTGCACGGGCCGCACCGGCAGCAACGAAGTGGTCAAGCTCACCTACGACCCGGCCGACATCACGCTGCGCGAGATCCTCGAAATTTTCTTCGTCATCCACGACCCGACCAGCCTGAACCGCCAGGGCAACGACGCCGGCACGCAATACCGCAGCGGCATCTATTACTCGACGCCGGAGCAGAAGACGGAGATCGACGACTTCATCCGCCAGGTCAGCCAGGACAAGACCTTTGGCAAACCCATCGTCACCGAGGTGCTGCCGCTGGAAAACTATTGGCCCGCCGAGTCCTACCACCAGGACTATTTCGAAAACAACCCCAACCAGGGTTACTGCGCCTTTGTAGTGGGCCCCAAGGTCGACAAATTCCGCAAGACCTTTGCGTCACGTGTGAAGGACTGAGCGTTGAGCGTAAGCGCTATCGAATGGATAGCTGCTTGCGCCCGTCAGTATTGGGATGAAGCCACTTTTGATGCTGGAAAACCGTGCTTTCCGGCGGTTTTTTGCCCGTTTCGACGTTGAAACCCCCCGATTTATTGATGGAATTTGGGTTTAAGCCAATTGGGACGGGCGCAAGCAGCTATTAAATAGATAGCAATGCCGGCACCTTGCGGTAAGCCGTAGCCGCCCCGCAACGGCGCTGGCCCGGCCACCCGGGCTCAAACCCGCCGCTGCGCGAAATAGAACCACTCCTGGCCCACTTCGCCCCGCGGATTCGGAAACACCACAAAACCGTCCGCCGGCGCGGCAATAGGTGCGCCGCCATTTCGCGTGCCAATGGCCTCGCCGGCTTTCACGGCGTCGAAGCTGCGCCACTCGCGCGTGAAGGTGTCGCCCGCATGCTCGCGGTCCACCACGTCAACGAGCCGCAGGATCTCGCGCATCATCGGCACCGGCGCGGGTTTTTGCCCAATCAGCCCCAGCAGGCCCAGCGTCTGCTCAATTGCATGCCGCGCCACCTGCACCGCCTGCGGGTCGTCATGCTGGCCGCACTCCAGCGTCACGCCGTAGCCGCCGCGTGAACGCATGTATTCGGTCGTGCCCACGCCGTAGTTCGGGTCCGTCACGAGCGTCTGGGCCCGGGCGGCCCCGCTGCTGGCCGCAGCTGTCGCTGTGCGCCGCTGCACACCCCGGGCATACGTCTCCAGCCAGCCTTCCACAATCCGGTGCGGTCCGGTGTGTAGCGCCAGCTGCATTTCTTCCGCGGCGTGGTCAAAGGGCTCCAGCGCCCCCGTGTTGTTCTGTGGGCCGATCATCACAAACGGCGCACCGCCAGTGTGAAAGGAGTGCAGGTCCAGCAACACATCATGCGCATCCAGCAGCGGGCACAGCACGTTCGCAATGCGGTCCTCAAAGTCTTGCGGAATCGCACTCGGCGCCATGTTGCGGTTGAGGTTGCGCTCGCCGGTGCGCTGCTTGAGCTCATAGGCCAGCGGGTTGGTCACGGGCACAAAAGTCACGGTGCCGCGTTCGATGCCGAACTGGCCGTTGTCGATTTCTTCCAGCAGCTGCCTGATGGCGCGCGTGCCGCAGGTCTCGTTGCCATGCACGGCGCCGGTGACCAGCAGGCGCGGGCCGGGAGCGAGGCCGTGGAAGGTGTGGCTGCGCAGGTGGGTAGGGTGCTTGGAGTGGGTTGTCATGTGCGATAGGTGTCGTGAGCAAGGGCGCCCATGGGATTGTTTATACCGCTTGCCGGCTGGGCTGGCACGGCCGCGGCTGTCCTTCAATCAGAGGATACGTTTTGATACGTTTTCCGCCTATGATGAATTGCCTCTCGCGCTACGGCTTTGTCACGGGCTTCGCCGGCCGGCAACGGCCACGGCGTGGTGACAAGCGTGTTCTATTTTTTACCGGGTTTGCCCATGCTCTCTACCCTGTTCGTCATCTCGGCTGTATGCCTGTTCGGATTGCTCTTTGCCTTTGAGTCAGCCGGCGATTCCTCGCAGCCGAGGTTCAGGCCAGCCGGCCTCATCACCTGGCTGATTTCAGGCAACTGGCCGGCCAAGGTCGGGGCCGGCCTTCTCATTCTTGGCGTTGGCGCACTGCTGCGCTATGCCTTGCTGAACATTGACGTTCCCCCGGAGCTCAAGCTGGGAAGCGGCTTTGTCGCCGCCGCCGTGCTGGGCGCCGCCGCGCTGGCCCTGAAGTCCCGCCCCGAGCGCCGCGCCATTTATCTGGCACTCGGCGGCACGGCGTTTGCCGTCGCCTACCTCACCGCTTATGCCGCCTACGATTTTTTCCATTACCTCAACGACGTCAGCGGGCTGGCGCTGATGGTGGTGGTGTCTTTGGCAGCGGGATTGTTTGCAGTGTCCGCGCGCGCCATGTCGGTGGCCGTCCTGGCCATGGCGGGCGCATACATTGCGCCCAAATTTGCCATTAACGCGCCCGACCCTGGCGTGCTGTACGGCTATTACCTGGCCGCCAGCGCGGTGACTTTTGTCATGGTGCGCCTGCGCGGCTGGCGCCCGTTGATTCATCTGAGCTTTTTGTTCACGCTGGCCGGCGGTCTCTTTTTTGCATGGACCCACCAGTTTTACCGGGCCGAGCATTACCAGGACATGCAGCCGCTGCTGCTGGCCCTGGTGGCGTTGCACCTGGCGATGCCGATCGCCGAGCATCGCGGCACGCCTTCACGCTGGCTTGCCCGTTTCGACATGGGCTATTTTGTGTTGCTGCCGCTGGTGGCCGCAGGGCTGACGCTGAAGATCGCGCCTCAGGTTTCCCGCGAAGGTGCGATGGGGCTGGGTCTGCTGGCGCTGCTCTGGGGCGTTGCCACGGTGGTGCTGGCTTTTCTGCAGCGCAAGCCGGAGGCGACACGGCATGCCTGTGTGGCCGGGCTGCTGGCGATTGCGGCGGGCGCACTGGCCGCCACAGATGTCCCCTGGCTGATGCTGGGCCTGGCGCTGGCGGTCATGGGCCTGGTTGCCGCTCCGCGACTGGGATGGTCCACGCGCGCGCAGGAGTTGCTGTGCGGCGGTGCCATGCTGGCCGGTGCGCTGCACATGGTGTTTTCGATTTTCCAGTCGGCTGCAGGCCAGCCGTTTGTCAATGAACTCTTTGCGCAGCGTGCGCTCGCCAGTGCCTTGATGGGCCTGGGCGCGTGGTTTGCGAGCCGGGGCGGGGTATCGTTCGGCCGCATGCTGGGCGCCATGGCTGCGGCCTGGGGCTGTCTTGCGGTCGCGGCGGAGTTGCTGCGCCTGCACGTGGACTTTTTGCCCCAGCTGGCTTATGGCGCGCTGCTGGCTGTTGCGCTGGTGGCATCGTTTCCGCGCCGTCTTCTGCATACAGCGCCGGTCTGGGGTGCCTTGCTGCTGTTCGCTGTCACCGGGGTCAGTTTCTGGGCCGCGACCGATGCGGCTTTCGAGATAGCCGTGGTATTTGCCGCAGGCACGCCATTGGCCTTCCTGTGGATTGCCTCAAATGCCGAATCCACCCGGGCAAACAAGGCAAGCCAGGAAGATGACCTGGCCTTCTCCGTGGCGCTGGGCTTGCTTCCGCTGGCCTGGGCCCCCTGGGTGTTTGCCCTCGCGCCGGAATTCGAGGCAACCGGCAACTGGCTGGAAATGTCGGTGTTGGTGGGCAGTGGCTTTGCCGTGATGCTGGCCGCCAGGATGTGGAGCCCGGCTGGGTCCGTCTGGTATCGCCATATCTCGCTCGTTCACTTTGGCGTGGCCAGTGCGGCACTCTTGTATGCCGTGCTTTTCCATATCGAGCGCGGGCTTTGGCCGGTCGTGTTTGAGGTGCTGGCGCTGGCCTACATGGCGATGTTTGTCGGCTTGCACAGGAACCCCGCTGGAGGGGCACAAGGCGTGGTCGTCATCATTGCGGCATTCCTGGTTGTGCAGGCCATGCTGCTGCGTATCTTCGGACCCGACCGCATCATGAGTGCGGCCGACATTCTTCAGATGAAATTGCCCGCGGTGGTGTCTCTGCTGTGGGGCGGCCTCGGTGCCGGCCTCGCGTGGTGGGGTACCAAAGTCAAGTCGCGCGGCCAGTGGAGTGCCGGCGTCGCGCTGTTGGCGTTGACTGCCTTCAAGCTGGTCTTCAGGGATTTTGGCGCGCTTGACCAGCTGGGCAACATCCTGGCGCTCATCGGTGCGGGGCTGCTCTTTCTGGCGGTCGCATGGTTTGCGCCTATTCCTCCGGCCGTATCGCATTCGCAGCGGGAAGCCCGGCGTGAAACACCCCCCGCAGCGCAGCACAACGAAGCGCCTGCGCAGCCTGAGGATGAAGACTACGAGCAGACACAGCCGAGTCCGCTGCAAGGTCAGCCTGCAGCCCCGAGCCCATTTGAAAAACCCGCGGGCATCGCTGCAGCGGCTGTTGCCGTTCCAGCCGATTTCGCCTCTGTGCCCGCTGCGGCGCCTGGTGCGGAACGCACCGCCGGCCGTTCCGTGCCGCGGACCGCTGCGCCGGCGGGTGGCTTTAACTGGTTGCTGGTATTGGTGATCGGCTTGCCCCTGGGGGTCGCCGTCCTGGGGCAGCAATGGTGGACGCACCATCACCGCAGCACGCGTCAAGCCGTTGAAATGAAACTCGCGAGCGAGTCTTCCGCACAATCAGCAGCGACGGCAGCGGAGCGGGCCGTCGCCCGGACAGCCCAGGCGAATGCGCCGGCCGCCCCCCCCGTGAAGACGGCGTTGACGGAGAACCGCAACCCGCCGGTCATCGTGCCGTCAGGCAGGTCATCAACTGCTGCCGCACCGATCAACGTATCGGATGCCTGCACGGTGTTTGCCGGCCAGCTGCCGCCAGATTACGTGCTCTACGCCGGCGGCGCATACAGCGGAAGCAAACTCGATTTCCAGATCGACCAGTCCGGCCACGAAGCCACCCGTTTCGATGTCCTGGTGAACGAACCGGGCAAGAAAGTGGTTCTTGCGCTGGGCGCTTACGAGCCCTCTGTCTGGAACATTCGCTGGTCACCGGGAACCGTGGTGGCCGGTGTGATGGTGTCGGGCTATCACCGGCAGGCTGTAGCAGGCCTGGGCACAGAGGTGCCGGTGCTGAATGCCAGCTATGAAAACCGGTCCCCCTCCCCCTGTGGCTATTTCTACCTTGACCGCAATGATGTGGCCAAAGCCGACGCGGTGGTGAGGAAGGTGTTTGGCCGCTCCGCCGAAACCTATTTTGTGGCCTCGGGCGGCCAGGTCACGTTTGGCAACCAGGCTTCTTCCTATGTTCAGGGATTGGGGCCGACCGTCAGTAGCTACCGGGACAAAGATGCCCCGCTGGCCGGGCAACCCGGTATTGAGCAATTGCTTCGGGAAGGCAAGTTGCGCATGGCGACGCAGCAGGATTTGTCTGCATGGCGCGATGCCATCAACCGGTCTCAAAACCTGCCGCGGGTCCGTGTGATTGGGGAGGAGTCCGAAATGTCTTCCGGCAATTTTCTACGCGGGAGGGCGTATGTCGTCCTCAAGCCCATGCGTTATCCAGCGGGACTCTATGGTGCGCACTCCGTCACCTTCTTCGTGGCTGCGGGCGTGCCGCGGCCAGAAGGCAATCCCGGGCATTCCGGGGTGTTCGACATGAATCAGTCCCGGTAAGCAGGCCTGACAGCAGGCCGGGCTTTGGAGTTCGGAGATTTTGCATGGGTCACGCGGTTTTCTGGATCGGATGCAAAGCTGGCGCAGCGGCGCAATGGCTGACTGAACCTGGAAACCTGGAAAGGACTCACCATGTTTCTGCAAACTCCCGCTGACAGTGACGCCACCGCCCGCCTTTTATCAAAGCGACGTAGGGCAACAAGGCTTTGTGATGAACCTCAGCCGCCTGTGTGCATGGCGGCGTGAGGTGTGCGAGGCTTTTGGCGCGCTGCGCATGCAACTGACGGGCAATTCGACTTTGTGGTGACGTTTGGGCGCCCGGTGGCGGAGCGTCCCTAGCCTCTCAGTTGTCGTACAGGTAGGCCTGAACGGTAGCGCCCACACGGCGCACGATGTCCGGGCGCTTGAGCCCGACCACCGGCGGCAACCTCAGCACATAGCGGCATAAAGCCAGGCCCAGGATCTGAGTGGCGATCAGCCCTGCGCGCGCGGCGGCTGCCGGGCGCGGCTCGCCGCTCAGCTTGGCAATCAACGGGGCCATCTGTGTGGCGAAGATCTCCTGCAGGCGCGCTGCTGCCGCCTCGTTGGTGACGGCTGTACGAAGCAGGGCCATCAGCGTTTCGTCATTCTCCCAGCGATTGAGGAAATGCTCCACCAGCGCGGCGCCCACGTCTTCGCGCGGCACATCGCTCAAGTCGGGCAGGCGCAAATCGAACTCGGCGGCTGCCGCGAATAGCTTCTCCTTGTTGCCGAAATAGCGCATGACCATGGCGGGGTCGATTTCGGCCGCCGTTGCGATGGCGCGGATGGTGGCAGCCTGATAACCCACGGCGGCGAATTGTTCGCGCGCGGCCGCCAGGATGGCTGATTTGGTGGCGTCGGAGCGGCGGGGTAGGGGAGGTGGACTGGCGGGCGTTTGGGTCATGTCAACAAGTATAGGCCAACACGTGTTGACTTTTTGAAAAATGCCATTTATGATTGCCAACAGTTGTTGACCAACACTTGTTGACTTATTTGGAGCAAACCATGACCTTTCCCTCAAGCAATCACATTTCCCCTGCCTCATCCGCGGGTTTTGACGCCGACGTCCTGATCGTCGGCGCCGGGCCCACGGGCCTCACGCTGGCGGCATCGCTGCTGGCACGCGGCGTGAGCATCTGCGTCATCGACCGGCAGGCCGAAGGCGCCAACACCTCGCGCGCGGCGGTCGTACACGCCCGCACTCTCGAGGTGCTGGAGTCCCTGGGCGTCACGCGGCGCCTGGTTGCGCTGGGCATACAGGCACGGCGATTCACCATCCGCGACCGCGACCGGGTGCTGATGCCTATCGGTTTCACCGAGCTGCCCACGCAGTACCCCTACACGCTGATGGTCTCGCAGGCAGTCACCGAGAGCGTGTTGCTGCAGCGTCTGGTGGAACTGGGCGGGCAGGTACTGCGTCCACGCACATTGGCTGCGCTGGTGCAAGACGCGTCGGGCGCTACGGCCACACTGGACGACGGCAGCCGTCTGCGTGCCCGCTATGTCGTGGGCGCCGACGGCATGCACAGCGCGGTGCGTGAGAGCGCGGGCATCGCCTTCAACGGTGGCAGCTACGGTGAATCGTTTGTGCTGGCAGACGTGCGTTTGAGCGGCGGCGTCCCGTCTGACGAAGTGATCCTCTACTTCTCGCCTGCCGGCATGGTGGTGTTGGCTCCCTTGTCTGATGGTGTGCATCGCGTGGTTGCAACGGTCGACGACGCGCCGGAGCAACCCGATGCCGCGTATGTGCAGGCGCTCCTGGATGCACGCGGCCCGCAGCGCGAACGCGCCGAAGTGCTTGAGGTGGTATGGGGCTCGCGCTTTCGCGTGCACCACCGTGTGGCTGAAAATTACCGCGCCAGTCGCATCCTGCTGGCAGGTGACGCTGCCCATGTGCACAGCCCGGCCGGCGGCCAGGGCATGAATGCCGGCATTCTCGACGCGATCAGCCTGGCGGATGCGCTGGAGAAGGCATTGGCCGGCAGCACGACCTCACTTGATGCCTACGGTGCAGAGCGGCAACCCGTGGCCCGTCAGGTCGTCGCCCTGGCTGACCGCCTGACGCGGCTGGCCACGGTCCGGCCCGGGCTACGTGCGTTGCGCAACCTGGCGATGTCGGTGGTGTCGCGCCTGCCGCAGGTACGCAAGCGCCTGGCGTGGCAGCTGTCGGGTTTGATCTACCGCTGATGAAGCGTCCGCTGCGTGCTGCCCCGCCTGCGGTTGCCTATGATGTCAGGGGCCGCACACTCTGAACATCGCATGTTGAATCTGGAGGCACCATGGACGCAGACCTTGAAGGCTTGTCACGTGAGCAGCTGATTGTGGAAGTCAAAAAGCTCCGACAGGGCATTCGCGAGCACCGCGACAGCACAGGCCACGAACTGTGCTGGCATCATCCGGCGCTGTGGGCGCTGCTGCCGGAGAAGACCGACCCGGTGCCCGCTGTACCCGACTGGCCGCAGTTCTTTCGCGGCTGCATCCGTTACCGCCAGTCATTGGATGAACAGTTGCCTGATGCGCCGCGAAGTAATCAACCCTATCGCGACTGAACGCTTCACAGCTTTGCCCGGAGACCGGTATGGCCGACGGGCCGTATTACGACGCCGGTTGATTCCAATTCAGTTCTGCCTGATCCCCGCCACCAGCTGCGTCACGTTGTGCCGCATCAGCTTGAGATAGCTGTCGGCCGGGCCACCGGCTTTTGACAGGGCATCGACATACAGCGCGGGGCCGGGCGTCACACCGGCGTCCTTGCTCAGCTGAGTGAGCAGCTTCGGGTTGCTCATGTTTTCAAAAAACACGGCCTTGATCTTTTCGCGCTGGATCTGCCGGATCAGTTGGGCTACTTCCTTTGCGCTGGGTTCTGCTTCGGTGGAAATTCCTTGCGGCGCCAGGAAGCTGACCTGGTAGTGCGCACCGAAATAACCGAAGGCGTCGTGTGAGGTGATGACCTTGCGTTTGGCGGCCGGGACGGCGCTGAGCTGTTGTTGGGCCCAGGTGTCCAGCACCTGCAATTCCTGCACGTAGGCGTCGCAGTTGTCCTTGTAGGTGGCTGCGCCGCTGGGGTCGAGCCGTGATAGCGCCGCCGCGATATTGCGCACGTAGATCACGACGTTGGCTGGATCCTGCCAGGCGTGCGGATCGGTTTCCTTCCCGCCTTTTTCACCAGGCATGGTGCGCGCCTTCACGCCTTGCGAGGCGACCGCCGCCTGGCCCTTGTAGCCGGCGGACTTGACGAGTTTTTGCGCCCACGGTTCAAAGCCCAGGCCGTTGCTGACCAGCAGTTTGCTTTGCAGCAGGTTTTTGGCGTCTGCGGGTTTGGGTTCAAACACATGCGCGTCTTCATCGGGGCCAACCAGCGTGGTGACAGCGACGCGGTCACCGCCGACCACACGGACCAGGTCGCCGAGGATGCTGAAGCTTGCGACCACGGGGATTTTGTCGGCAGCCATGCCGGCGGTGGCGGCGGTCAGCAGTGCAGCCCCGACCAGGGGCGTCAGCAGTTTGCTCAGCAGGTGTTGGATGTATGTCATGGAAGCTCCGGGGTAAAAAAAATGGGCTCAGGCAACACGGTGCGTGCGCGCGAACGTGCGCGGCAGCCAGCCGCCGGGCGCCAGCAGCAGTGATGCAAAGTACAGCGCGCCGGCGCAGCCGATGATGGTCGGGCCCGACGGTGTATCGAAGTGGTAAGACAGCAGCAGCCCGGCGTAGCCTGCCGCCATGGCCTGCGCACCGGCGTTGGCAAGCTGCGCGGGCAGGGTGTCGTGCCACAAGCGCGCCGACACCGCGGGCAGCATCATCAGGCCGACAGCCATCAGCGTGCCCAGCGTCTGGAAGCCGGCCACGAGGTTGATGACGACCAGCATCAAAAAGCCCTGCTGCCACACCCATTTAAAAGAGGCGCTGCGGCCTGTTGCAGCCAGGAACACCGGGTCAAAACTCTCAAGCACCAGGCCGCGGTAGCCTGCCGCCAGCGCGACAAGGCTGATGCTGGCCACGCCGGCCACCAGCAGCAGGCCCGGCGTGTCGACGCCCAGCGCGCTGCCGAACAGGATGTGCAGCAGGTCAAGCTGCGTGCCGTGGCCGGAAATGAGCGTGACGCCCAGCGCCAGTGCGACCAGGTAAACGGCAGCCAGGCTGGCGTCTTCTTTCAGCGTGGTGGCGCGGCTGATGAAACCGGCCAGCGCGGCCACCAGCATGCCGGCCAGCACGCCGCCTGCGGCCATGGCCGTGAGCGACAGGCCGCACAGCATGAACCCGATGGCGACGCCGGGCAGTATGGCGTGGCTGAGCGCATCACCCAGCAGGCTCATGCGCCGCAGGGTCAGGAAAACGCCCAGCGGCGCGGCGCTGAGCGACAACGCCATCGTGGCCACCAGCGCGCGGCGCATGAAAGCATACTCGGCGAACGGCGCAAAAAGAACGGCCCAGGCACCGTGAAAAGCATGCTGCGCAGCTTCCATCACGCCGCGGCCTTGTGCAGCAGGGGCGCGTGCAATGCCGCTGGTGTGGCTACTTCCTTGTCGTCGATGCGGCAGGCTTCGGCGCTTTCGTCCCATGCCTCCGCCATCGCGCGGGCGCGCGCCAGATTGCCTTCGGTCATGACCTGTGCGGTGGGGCCCCAGGCAATGGCTTCGCGTGCCAGCAGCAGTGTTTGCGGAAAATGTTCGCGCACCTGGGCGTCGTCATGCAGTACGGCAATCACGGTGCGCCCCTGGGCATGCCACTGGCGAATCAACGCCAGCAGCGCGGCGGTGGTCTTGCTGTCTATCGCGTTAAAGGGCTCGTCCAGCAGGATCAGGCGGGCGTCTTGCACCAGCAGGCGGGCAAACAGCACACGCTGGAACTGCCCGCTGGAAAGCGTGCCGATGGGCCGCGCTTCAAAACCCTCCAGGCCGACGGTGCGCAAGGCCGTGCCGACAGCCGCCCACTGCGCCTTGCTGACGCCGCCCCACGCGCCCTGCGAAGGCCAGCAGCCGAGGAGCACTGCGTCGCACACGTCCATCGGAAAGCTGCGGTCCAGCTCAGCCTGTTGCGGCAGGTAGGCAATGCGCGCGCGCGGCGCTGCCGTGGTGACCTGCCCGCCTGATCGTGGCAGCAACCCCATGATGCTTTTGCACAGCGTGCTTTTGCCGGCGCCGTTGGGGCCGACCACGGCGGTCAGCGAACCCGCCGTGAAGTGACCGCTGACGTGGTGCAGCGCCGGATGCTGCCGGTAGCTGACGGTGAGGTTGTCCAGCGTCACCATGGTGCGATCTCCGCCGAAGCCCAGGCGACCGCCAGCCACAGCAGCGCCACGGCCGGCAATACCGCGAGCACCCGGCGCCAGGCCGGCCAGGCGAGGATGTTGCGGCGGCGCGGAGGCTGTGGGGGGAAGGGCGGAAGTGAAACTGGCAAGGGAAGTCGTCTTTACAAACAGTCGGGCAGGGAAGTCATAAAAAGCCACTCGGTTGCGGTAATAATGCAACTGAATTGCTGTATAGTTTAATGCAACATTGTTGCGTTATTTGTGCGCATGGTGAAAATACACCGCGCTCCCTTTTGCCAAACTCTTTTGGAATGGCTTCATCCATGGCATCCGTCCAACCTCTCAGGCGTTCCAGAACCGGCCCCGGCATCACCGCCGACGCAGACCCGATTGACGCGTTGCTGTCAGCCCACGGCCTGCGCCGCACCAGCGCTGCGCGTTTGGTGCTGGGCTGGCTGTTGGCCCACCCGGACACCAGCTACACGCACGCGCAACTGCAGGCCGCGCTGGGCGGCGACGATGATGTCGGCGAAGGCGTCACGCTGGATCGCGTCACGCTGTACCGGCTGATCGACCGGCTCACGCAGGTGGGCTTGCTGCTGTGCCGCGTGGACGCCAACCGTGTGCGGCGCTACCAGGCGATGCCCAGCAGCGTGCATGCCATTCCCCACTTTGAATGCCAGAGCTGCCACCGCGACAGTCCTTTGTCGGGCGCGTTGTCAGGCAAGCGTTCGGGTGCGCTCAAGGCCAGCACCAAAGACCTGGAACGCGCCGCGCAGACCGCGCTGGAGGCATTGAAAGCGCTGGGCTACCAGGGCATGAGCATGGACTTTGCCGTGCGGGGCGTGTGCGCCGACTGCGCCACCGGCACGGCCTCTTCATGATCAGCACCCGGCAACTGGCTTACCGTTATGCCAACGGCCCCGGCCTCCAGTTCGGGGATGTGGACGTTGCCCAGGGCGGTGTGCTGCTGCTGCGCGGCGCGTCGGGCTCGGGCAAATCCACCTGGCTGGCGCTGGCGGCGGGTTTGCTGGCGCCCAGTGAAGGCGACATCACGGTGGCCGGCCAGTCCATCAAGGCCCTGGGCGGGCGTGCCGGTGACGCGTGGCGGGCTCAAACCATTGGTTTTTTGCCGCAGAAGCTTCACCTGAGCCCGGCGCTGACGGTGCAGGGCAACCTGGCCATGGCGCAGTGGGCCGCCGGCCAGCCAGATGATGAAGGCCGAATTGCCGAAGCGTTGGACGCGCTCGACGTGCGCGCGTTGGCTGATCGCAAGCCGCCCCAACTATCTGGCGGGCAGGCGCAGCGTGTAGCGCTGGCGCGTGCGGTGTTGCTCAAGCCGCGCGTGATCCTGGCCGATGAACCCACGGCCAGCCTGGACGACGACGCGGCTGCGGCGTCGCTGGCCTTGTTGCAAAGTGCGGCGCAGCAGCAGGGCGCCACGCTGGTGATTGCCACGCACGATGCACGTGTCCGGGACTTTTTTAAAGACGAAAAGAGCCTGCAGTCCTTATTGGTCGAGCGCAAGCCGCTATGAAAACGATAGCATTCAACACGGTCGCATTTTCATGGCGCTACCTGTGGTCGCGGCCGCTGGCGGCAGCGCTTAACCTGCTGCTGCTCACCCTGGGACTGGCTTCCATCACCTTTCTGCTGCTGGTCAGCCACCAGATCAGCCAGGCGTTTGACCGCGACGTGGCCGGCATTGATGTGGTGGTGGGCGCCAAGGGCAGCCCGATGCAGCTGATTTTGTCGGGCGTGTTCCACCTCGACGTGCCGACGGGCAACGTGCCGCTGGCGGCGGTGAAGGAACTGGAAAAGCACCCGCAGGTGGCCAAGATCATCCCCATCAGCCTGGGCGACAGTTTTCGCGGCTTTCGCATCGTGGGCACCACGCCCGACTACATCCGCCATTACGACGCGCAACTCGCGCAGGGCGTGCTGTGGTCCAAGCCCATGCAGGCCGTCATTGGCGCGCAGGTGGCGCGGCAAACCGGCCTGAAAGTGGGCGACAGCTTTACCGGCACGCACGGCCTGGGCGGCGGCGGGGAAGAGCACAAGCTGAGCCCTTATGTGGTGTCGGGCGTCCTGGCCGGCAGCCACACGGTGCTGGACCGCCTGGTGCTGACAGCCACCGAGTCCGTCTGGCAAGTGCATGAGACCGACACCGCGCTGGACGACGACGACCGCAAGGTGCTGGAAGAAGAGCGTGAAATCACGCTGGCGCTGATCCAGTACAAGACGCCGCTGGCAGCCGTGACTTTTCCGCGCTACATCAACAGCAGCACCGAGATGCAGGCTGCCGCGCCGGCGCTGGAAATTACGCGCCTGCTCAGCATGGCGGGTGTGGGTACCGACGTGCTGCGGGCGCTGGCCGGCGTGCTGCTGCTGACGGCGGGCCTGAGTGTTTTCATTGCGCTGTGGGGTGCCGTGCGCGAGCGCCGGGCCGACCTGGCGCTGCTGCGCATGCTGGGCGCGCCGCCGGCCCGCGTGGCCGCCCTGCTGCTGTGCGAAGCGCTGTGGCTGGCGCTGCTGGCGACTGTGCTGGGCGTGCTGGCGGGGCAGGGGCTGACGGCACTGCTGGCCTGGGCGCTGCAACTTGAAAAATCTGTCCTGATCGGTGCGCTGTCATGGCCGGTCGAGCTGGTCAGTGTGCCGGTACTGGCTTTGGGTGTGGCGCTCGCGTCTGCGTTGCTGCCCGCCTGGGAAGCCTACCGCGTCAGTGTGTTTGAACTTCTCCAATCAAGGTAACCTTCTTATGACAAACCTCTACACCATCAAAAAATTCCTCACCTTGTCTCCTGTTGCGGCTGCGTTTGCGGCGGTGGCCCTGAGCGCCACGTTTTCGCTGGCCCACGCGCAGCACAACGACAAGGAAACCAAGGAAGACATCCAGCGCCACCGCGCCATGGCCGCCGCCCATGAAAACGCCGCCAAATGCCTGGAATCGGGCAAGAAAGACGAAGTTTGTGAAAAAGAGCTGCAGGCCGCTTGCAAAGGCCTGGCTGTCGGCAAATACTGCGGGATGAAACACGTTCATTGACTTTCACTCATACATTCCCTGAAGTGATCGAGCCGGTTTTTTTCTGGAGCATTGCATGACAGCCTCTTTTCGCGTTCGCACACCAGGCCTTCACGGATTGAAGTGGGCATTGGCCTGCTGCACGCTGCTGGCCGCAGCAGGCCTCTCGGCGCAAACGCTGTCTTCACCGATGGCGAATGGCGGCAAGCCCGCCGCGGCAGGGCCGGCGTTTGACATACCGGTCGGGCAGGGCGCGGGCGTGCATGGCGCCAACAGCCCGTTTCCACCGCTGGCGGCCCGCACGGATGTGGTGCCCTGGTCGGTGCTGACGGCCGTGAAAACCAAAACCGAGAAAAACCGCATCCTTCCGGTCTTCACCCTCGACCAGATGGCGCTGAACCAGAAAACCCAGCGCATCCAGGGTTTCATGATGCCGCTGGACCCGGGCGAAAAGCAGAAGCATTTTTTGCTGTCGTCAGTGCCGCTGACCTGCGCCTTCTGCCTGCCCGGCGGGCCCGAGAGCATGGTCGAAGTCAAAACCAAAACGCCGGTGAAATACAGCATGGAGCCGGTGGTGGTGGAAGGGCGCTTCCTGGTCCTCAATGACGACTCTTACGGCCTTTACTACCGCATTACGGATGCCACCAGCGTCAGGTAAGAGCCACACACAAAACTGCCGTGGCTGACGCTTTCTAAGCGGGGCCGCCCCGCAAAATACGGAGACGGCACCGCGACGGCCTGGCAACCCGCACGCTAAGATTGCGCAATGAACCAGCTTGTCTTCGTGTCCCTGCTTCCCGTCGTGTTGTTGATTGCTACAGGTTTCATAGCAGGTCGCGCACAGTGGATAAGGCCCGGAGCGATAAAAGACCTTTCAAACCTGGTCTTCCTGCTGCTTACGCCGGCGCTGCTGTTTCGCACCATGAGCAAGGTGCGTGTTGAGCAGCTGGACTTCAAGCCGGTGCTGGCCTACTTTCTGGCCGTGGTCGTGTTGTTTGGTGGCACCTTGCTGCTGCAGGGCTTTAACCGCCGCGCCGCCGTACTGGCACTGGCCAACACCTTCTCCAACACCGTCATGATCGGCATCGCGCTGGTCGGGCTGATGTACGGGCCCGAAGGGCTGGTGACGCTCTTTACGCTGGTGTCGGTGCATTCGCTGGTGTTGCTGACCAGCGCCACCGTGGTGCTGGAACTGGCAGTGGCGCACGAACAGAAGCTGGGTATGCACGACGAAGTCACGGCCGCGCCGCGGCATCCCGTGGCAACCGTGCTGATGGCCGTGAAGAACGCGCTGTTGCATCCGGTGCCGCTGCCCATCATTGCCGGCCTGCTGTTTGCACAGACGGGCCTCACGATTCCCGCGGTGGTCGACAAGCCACTCGAACTGCTGGCCAATGCCTTCGGCCCGCTGGCGCTGGTGCTGGTGGGCGTGACGCTGGCCAACACGCGTGTAGGCGAGCATTGGCGCCCGGCGCTGGCACTGGCGGGGGTGAAAAATCTGCTGCACCCCTTGCTGGTGTTCGCCTTGTGCCGCCTGCTGGGTGTGGGTGGCGTGCCGATGGCGGTCATGGTGGTGGCTTCGGCCTTGCCCATTGGCGCCAATGTGTTTTTGTTTTCCCAGCGCTACAAGGTCGCGGAAGACCTGATCACTGCCAGTGTCGTGGTGTCCACCGCGCTGGCGCTGGTGACGCTGACCGTGGTGTTGCTGCTGGTCGGGCGGTTTGTCTAGTCATCATTTACGGAGCCGTTGATGCAATTCCTCCAGTCCCTGCCGGTGTCGGCACAAACCATCGGCCTGCTGCTGCTGTCCAACGTGTTCATGACCTTTGCCTGGTACGGGCACCTGAAAAACCTGGCCACCTCGCCCTGGTATATCGCAGCGCTGATCAGCTGGGGCATCGCACTGTTTGAATACCTGCTCCAGGTGCCCGGCAATCGCATCGGCTTTACCCAGTTCAGCGTCGGGCAGCTCAAGATCATGCAGGAGGTCATCACGCTGAGCGTGTTCGTGCCTTTTGCGGTGTTCTATTTGAACGAGCCACTCAAGCTCGACTATCTGTGGGCAGCCCTCTGCATGGTTGGCGCGGTGTATTTCATCTTCCGAAGCGCCTGAGTACTCGGTATTTGTCTTCGGTATTTGGCTGTTTGGTATTCCTTCTCCACCCCTTGTGGATGCGCCGAGGAGCGGAGGGCCAGACGGATCAGGGCAAAACTTGTTTGAGCCGCAGGCGAGTTGTTTTTGACCCCGGCTGGACCGAGCACCGCAGGTTGCCCGTAGCGCAGCGAAGGGACGCAGGAACCAGGGTCGCCTTTTCTTTGGTGACTTTCTTTTGGCGAAGCAAAAGAAAGTTACTTGCCGCCGGGCAACTCCCGGCCAGCAGCCTCAGCAAGAAAATCTCTATCAGCCACCCCAAACCGCCCAAAATCCCGGGCGGTTAAACTCCCGGCAGTCACAAAAACGTCATATTTTTGACACATTCCCCCCAGGAGTCCCCATGCTGTTTGGCAAATTGCTGCCGCGCGAAGGCAATTTTTTCGAGATGTTCAACCAGCATGCCGAACGCATCGTCGAGGCCGCCCACGCGTTCTCGAACCTGGTCGCGAACTACGCTGACGTGCAAAAGCGCGAAGCCTTCAACCGCGAAGTCGACCACGCCGAGCGCGCTGCCGACCGCATCACGCATGAAGTCAACCGGGCGCTGCACAAGACTTTCATCACGCCTATCGACCGCGAGCAGATCCACAAGCTGATCAACACCATGGACGACGTGGCCGACCTGATCCAGGATTCGGCCGAAACCATGGCGCTGTACGACGTGCGCCACATGACCGACGACATCGTGCGGCTGACCGACCTGAGCGTCAAATGCTGCGAACGCCTGCAGGACGCCGTGGCGCTGATTGAAAAAGTCAGCGATGCCGCGACGGCTGAAGCGGCCCTGAAAACCTGCGAGGAAATCGACAAGCTCGAGTCCGACGCCGACCGCGTCATGCGCTCGGCCATGAGCCGGCTGTTCCGGGAAGAGCCCGATGTACGGGAAGTGATCAAGCTCAAGGCGGTGTACGAACTACTGGAAACCATCACCGACAAGTGTGAGGATGTGGCCAACCTGATCGAGGGCATCGTCCTCGAGAACTCCTGAAGATGGCAGCCCCCACGCTCCTCGCTTCGCGTAGTTCGCTGCCCCCCGAGGGGGCTGGCCTTGCTTGGGGCGGCCCTGCGCTGCGTCCCGGCGCGTTCGTTTCCCCAGCTACCTCATTGGGATAAATATGCAAACCGTACAGGCCGCCCTGTGGGTGGTGTTCCTGCTGGTCTTCCTGGCCATCGCGTTCGACTTCATGAACGGCTTTCATGACGCGGCCAACTCGATCGCCACGGTGGTGTCGACGGGCGTGCTCAAGCCGGGGCAGGCGGTGCTGTTCGCCGCCTTCTTCAACTTCCTGGCGTATTTCATCTTCCACCTGAGCGTGGCGGCGACCATCGGCAAGGGCATCGTGATGCCGGGGGTGGTGGACACGCATGTGGTGTTCGGCGCGCTCATGGGTGCCATTACCTGGAACATCGTGACCTGGTTCTACGGCATCCCCAGCAGCTCTTCGCATGCGCTGATAGGCGGCATCGTGGGGGCCGTCATCGCCAAGGCCGGTGCAAGTGCCTTGATTGCGTCGGGTGTGTTCAAGGTGGTGGCCTTTATCTTTGTCTCGCCGCTGCTCGGATTCTTGTTGGGCTCGCTGATGATGGTGGCGGTGGCCTGGGTGTGCCGCAGGACGACCCCGTCGAAGGCCGACCGATGGTTTCGCCGGCTTCAGCTGGTGTCCGCAGGCGCTTACAGTCTGGGGCACGGCGGCAACGACGCGCAAAAGACCGCCGGCATCATCTGGCTGTTGCTGATCGCCGCGACCACCAGCAACGTGCAGGGTTTGCCGGTCTGGATGATGGCGACCACGGAACACCTGCCGATCTGGGTGGTCATCGTCTGCTACATCGCCATCGGCTTTGGCACCATGTTCGGCGGCTGGCGCATCGTGAAGACCATGGGCCAGAAGATCACCAAGCTCAAGCCCGTAGGCGGTTTCTGTGCCGAGACCGGTGGTGCGCTGACGCTCTTCCTGGCGACCGGGCTGGGTATTCCTGTCTCCACCACGCACACCATCACCGGCGCCATCGTGGGCGTAGGCTCCACGCAGCGCGCTTCAGCCGTGCGCTGGGGCGTGGCCGGCAACATCGTCTGGGCCTGGATTTTCACCATTCCCGCCTCGGCTTTTGTGGCTGCGATCGCGTACTGGGTCAGCCTTCAGGTTTTCTGACCCACCCCCGTCCAGGCTCACTTCGTGTAGCCTGTTCCCCCCTCGAGGGGGCGGCGCCTGCGGCCCGGCAAAGCCGGTTCCGCGGCCCCCACTGGTGAATAGCCCCTTCGCTTGTTACGCCACTGAACTCTTAAGCCAGCATGAGCCCCGGAACCGGCTTTGCCGGGCCGTAGGGCGGGCGGCCCCCTCGGGGGGCAGGAAGCTACACGAAGTGAGCGACCGTGGGGGCCTTATTCACTGGCTGATTTTCTTGGCCTCTTCAACCTGGTACTCGAAGTAGCGCTGAAAGCTGAAGACGATGCTGGACATCAGTGAGATAGTGCCGAACAGCAGGGCAAACACCACCGCGCCTATGGTCAGCCAGTTGGTGTTGCCCGCCTGGGTGGCCGGCGTGCCCGTGTTGTGCAGCGCATTCCATTTTTCCGTCGGCATCAGGCCGTAGTAAATGGCGGTCAATGCCGTGCCGGCCAGCGTAAAGCCCAGCAGCGGAATCAGCACCCAGGCGAGGTGGTCATCTTGCCCATAAAGCCGTACGCGCTCGACACCCCACCAGCCCAGCGCCGCTGCGATGGGGTGCAGCCAGGCCCAGACGTCGCCCAGGCCGAACAGGTAAAGACGGTGCACGCCGAGCTGACCGCCGATAAAGGCGAGCCAGGCGGCGAGGGTTTTGTTTTTGGGCGCTTTAGGGGCTGTGGAGGCAGTTGCTTGCATGCGGTGATTATGCGGCGGGTGCATTCACCGGCGGCTGCGTGTCGCCTGCGCCCAGGGTCTTTTCCATGATCACGATGTCGCGCCAGGCGCCGAACTTCCAGCCGCACGATGCAATGGTGCCGACTTCGGTAAAGCCGAGCGAGCGGTGCACGCCCACCGAGCCGGCATTGGCCGAATCACCGATCACGGCCATGGCCTTGCGTACGCCCACCGCTTCAAGCCGTGCCAGCAGCTCGGCAAGCAAGGCGCGGCCCAGGCCCTTGCGGTGCAGGTCAGGCGCGAGGTAAATCGAGTCCTCCACAGAGAACCGGTAGGCCGGGCGCGGCTTGAACCAGTTACCGTAGGCGAAGCCCACAATTTTTCCGTCTTCCTCGGCGACCAGGTAGGGCAGGCCTTTGGACAGTACGTCAGCCCGGCGGGTCGTCATGTCGGCCACACTGGGAGGCTCGGTTTCGAACGTTCCTGTGCTGTGCAGGACTTGGTGGCTGTAGATCGCCGTGATGGCGGGGATGTCTTCTTCGCGGCTGGGGCGTATGAGGGGCATATCGGTCGTGGTTTCGGGGATAGGAGAAGGGCGGGGAGGTGAATTTGGGCCAAAACCGTTCCGCAGGCTATAATCTCAGGCTTTGCAGCAATTCGCTGGCCGGGTGGCCATGTCGTGTGTCTCAAGCGCTGCAGAACATTGGGGTATCTACCTTACCGGTAAGCCCCACCACCCGAAGGATAAATCATGGTCGTCATTCGACTTGCACGCGGCGGTTCCAAGCACCGTCCTTTTTTCAATATTGTCGTGGCTGACAAACGCGTTCGCCGCGACGGCCGTTTCATCGAGCGCATCGGGTTTTACAACCCGATTGCCAAAGGTGGCGAAGAAGGCCTGCGCATTGCGCAAGACCGCTTGACCCACTGGATCGGTGTGGGCGCCCAGCCGTCTCCTACCGTTCTGCGCCTGGTCAAGCAAGGTGCTACGGCTGCTGTCAAAACGGCCTGAAGAACTCGGTCTGATTTAGAGATTGATGCAGCCCGGCCTTCAATCGTCGGCAGGCTTGACGCCCTCAAGCCTTCCGCACGACGCCATCGAAGTCGGGCGCATCCTGGATGCCTGGGGCGTCAAGGGCTGGGTGAAAATCCTGCCGCACAGCACCGATCCAGAAGCGCTTTTTGCGGCCAAATCCTGGTTTTTGCAGGCGCCTGACGCCAAATTCCGCCCGGGATTCACCGTGTTCTCCGGCACAGTCACGCTCAGCGTCGACGAAGCCAAAGTCCATTCCGATACCGTTGTCGCCAAATTCATGGGCCTTGATGACCGCAATGCGGCCGAGGCCTTGCGTGGCGCACGCATCTTCCTGCCACGCAGCAGCTTTCCTGCGGCCTCCAAGGATGAGTACTACTGGGTCGACCTGATCGGCCTGAACGTGGTCAACCGCGAAGGCGTGCCATTGGGCCTGGTGCGTGACCTGATGGCCACCGGCCCGCACTCTGTCCTGTGTGTGGAGTACACCGTCCAGCAGGAAGACGGCACGAGCGTGACCGCCGAACGCATGATTCCGTTTGTTTCCGTGTATGTCGACGCGGTGGATATCGTCGGCAAATGCATCACGGTTGACTGGCAGCCGGACTACTGATTTTTGTAGCCCAAAGGGGCTGTTGCCCCGAAGCGCCGGGCTCGCACACAATAGCCCCATGCGCTTCGACATCATCACACTTTTCCCCGAGCTTTTTGCGCCCTTCCTGGTCAGCGGCGTGACCCGCCGCGCCTACGAATCAGGCCTTGTTGAGGTGAAGCTCTGGAACCTGCGGGACTTTGCCGACGGCAACTACCGCCGCGTGGACGACCGGCCTTTCGGCGGCGGCCCGGGCATGGTGATGATGGCTGAGCCGCTGGCGCTGTGCCTTGAAAAAATACAGGCTGATCGCGTTTCCTCAGGTGCGTCCAAAGTTCCCACGGTGCTTTTTTCTCCCGTGGGCAAGGCTTTGGATCATGCCGGCGTTGAAGGCTGGTCGGCCGGCGCTGGTGCGGTGTTGATCTGCGGCCGCTACGAAGGGCTGGACCAGCGCTTCATCCAGGCCCATGTTGACTTGCAGATCAGCCTGGGCGATTTTGTGCTGTCGGGCGGGGAAATTGCCGCCATGGCCTTGCTGGATGCGGTGGCGCGGCTCCAGCCCGGCGTGCTCAATGACGAGGGCAGCCATCAGCTGGACAGCTTCAACCCTGCGCTCGACGGCTTGCTGGATTGCCCCCATTACACGCGGCCCGAAAGCTGGCGCGGCCAGCCTGTTCCGACCACCCTGATGTCTGGAAACCACGCCCACATTGAGCGGTGGCGGCGCGAACAGCGCCTGGCGCTGACGCAGCGCCAGCGCCCAGAATTGGTGCAAATGGCACGGCAGAGTGGGAATTTGAGCGAAAGTGACGAAGCTTTTCTGGCCGATTTGGTCGAAAATCCGGACAAAGACGCTTGAAAAAGCACTGACTTGCTATAATCAAAGGCTTTTCGATCCTCTGGCGGCCACTGCAACCATCTGAATCATCTTCGGGTGAATCCATGGATTTGCGGTCTTTAGCGTAGCGCGTGTATGAGCGAAGAAGTTAGATGGAATAAACCATGAATCTGATCCAGACCCTTGAGCAGGAAGAAATTGCCCGCTTGAACAAGACCATTCCCGTTTACGCTCCCGGCGACACCGTGATCGTCAGCGTCAATGTAGTGGAAGGTACGCGTAAACGTGTGCAGGCTTTTGAAGGTGTGGTGATTGCCAAGCGCAATCGCGGCCTCAATTCCAGCTTCATCGTTCGCAAGATCTCCAACGGCGAAGGCGTGGAACGTACGTTCCAGGTTTACAGCCCGCTGATCGCGAAGATTGAAGTCAAGCGCCGTGGTGATGTGCGTCGTGCCAAGCTGTACTACCTGCGTAGCCGCAGCGGCAAATCCGCACGTATCAAGGAAAAGCTGGGCGCCAAGGCTGCCTAAAAGCACCTCCGCCCTGAAAAGCCGCTCTGTTGAGCGGCTTTTTTTTGCCTGCTAACCTCTCACTCCATGAACAACACCCGGCCCCTGCCGAAGTTTGACCCGCGCAGCATCCCGGTGCTGGGTATTGATGACCATCTGGCGGGGGTCCCTTCGGCGCACCTTTCACCGGAGGCCCTGCGCCAGCGTTTTCGGCATCCGCCTGTGTGGACTCCCGAACACAGCGTCGAAAAGAAATTCACCGACCGCACGCCTGCGCTGGCTGCGGTGCTGATTCCGCTGGTCATGCGGGACGAGCTGACACTGCTGCTGACGGAGCGGACCACCAACCTGTCCACGCATTCAGGCCAGGTCGCCTTGCCTGGCGGCCGCACGGACGAAACCGACCGCGATGCAGTGGACACCGCGCTGCGGGAAGCACACGAGGAGGTCGGCTTGCCGCGCGACCATGTGGAGGTGCTGGGCACCTTGCCGACCTACGTCACCGGCACCGCTTTCATCATCACGCCGGTCGTAGCGCTGGTAAAGCCCGGCTTCGTGCTGCAGCCCAACCCAGGTGAAGTCGCAGATGTCTTCGAGGTGCCGCTGGGCTACCTGATGAACCCGGCCAATCATCGCCGCCACGAGATGGAATTCGACGGCGCCCTACGCCAATGGCTTTCCATGCCGTACTCCGACCCCTCCATGGAAGGTGATGGCAACGAGGCCAGGGAGCGTTATATCTGGGGCGCGACGGCTGGCATGCTGCGTAATCTCTATCGTTTTCTGATGGCTTAGCCCACCCCCGTCCAAGCTCACTACGTGTAGCTTGTTCCCCCCTCTAGGGGGCGGCGCCTGCGGCCCGGCAAAGCCGGTTCCGCGGCCCCTGCTTGCACGGCCCCCGCTGGCAGCGCCCCAAAGAATTCTGCAAGCCAGCATGAGCCGCGGGGCTGGCTATGCCAGACCGCAGGCGGGCGGCCCCCTCGGGGGGCAGGGAGCTACACGAAGTGAGCGACCGTGGGGGCCACGTTATGATTCCTCATGAGCTTTTTTGCCGTTTTGTTTGCACTCATCATCGAACAGGCCCGTCCGCTGGCCCGCGGCAACTGGATTCATGCGGGATTTCGGGGCTGGGCCCGCTGGACCAACCGCAGCCTGGATGCTGGCAAACCGCACCATGGCTGGATCGCATGGACGGTCGCCGTGCTGGTGCCGGCGCTGGTCACCTTCCTGATTCACTGGCTGCTGTGGACCATCAATCCCGTGCTGGCTTTTGCGTGGAACGTGGCAATCCTTTATGTCACGCTGGGCTTTCGGCAGTTCAGTCACTACTTCACGGACATACGCGACGCGCTGGATGACGGCGACGAAACGACGGCGCGCGAATTGCTGGCGCAGTGGCGCCAGGTCGATGCGAGCGAGCTTCCACGCAGCGAAATCGTCCGCCACGTGATTGAATATTCGGTGCTGGCCGCGCACCGCCATGTGTTCGGCGTGCTGGGCTGGTTTTCGGTGCTCGCTGCGCTGGGGCTGGGGCCTGCGGGCGCCGTGCTCTACCGCATGAGCGAGTTCGTTTCACGCTACTGGGCCTATAAAAGAAGGACCGCCGCCGCGGCAGGCGAGGGCGCCAGCACGGCGCTGCAACTCGCCGCAAGCCGAGCCTGGGGCGTGATCGATTTTGTGCCTGCCCGTGTCACCTCGCTGGGTTTCGCGGTGGTCGGCAGTTTTGAAGACGCCATTGATGCCTGGCGCAACTACACGCACCGGTTTCCGGTTGGCACACCTTCGGCCTCTGAAAATCGCAACGACGGGATCATCCTGGCTGCTACGTCCGGTGCCGTGAACGTGCGCCTGGGCGGCGAAGCGCTCAAGACCACGTTTTCAGCGGACACCTCGCAAAGTTTCCAGGCGGGTGGCCTGGACGCGGAAGACGGCATCGCCACAGAAGCCACTTCGGGCCGTGAGCCCGAAGTGGCGCACCTGCGAAGCATCGTGGGGCTGGTGTGGCGTTCCGTGGTGCTGTGGATGGTCTTGCTGGCGCTGCTGACCCTGGCACGCCTGCTCGGATGAGCGGCAGCCCGCCTTCCGGGCAATCCTTCTGGAGCCCTGCGGTGCGCGGTCTTGTGCCGTATGTGCCGGGAGAGCAGCCCGGCGTTGCGGACCTGGTCAAGCTCAACACCAACGAAAACCCATACCCGCCATCGCCCCGTGTCGTTGCCGCCATCACGGCCGCCGCGCAAAACGGCCTGCAGCTTTATCCCGACCCGCAGGCCACCGCGCTCAGGCGTGCGATTGCGGGTTGCCACGGCATGGATCCTGATCAGGTCTTTGCCGGCAATGGTTCGGATGAAGTGCTGGCGCACGCTTTCTGCGCATTTTTCCGCCACGGCCAGCCCCTGTTGATGCCGGATGTCAGCTATAGCTTTTACAAGGTGTACTGCGGGCTCTACGGCATTGAGGCCGGGCTCGTGCCGCTGGATGCGTCTCTGTGCATCAATGTGGCGGATTACACCGCACCATGCGCAGGCGTGGTGATTGCCAACCCGAATGCGCCCACCGGCACCGGACTGCCACTGGCGCAGATCGAGCAACTGCTGCAGCAACAGCCCGAGCGGGTTGTGCTGGTAGACGAAGCCTATGTGGATTTCGGCGGCGAAACCGCCATCGGGCTGATTGCGCGATACCCCAACCTGCTGGTGGTGCACACGCTGTCCAAATCGCGCTCGCTGGCCGGGCTGCGCGTTGGTTTTGCCGCCGGCCAGCGCCACCTGATTGAAGCCCTTGAGCGGGTGAAAGACAGCTTCAATTCCTATCCGCTGGACCGCCTGGCCATCGCCGGCGCCGTGGCTGCTTACGAGGATCGCGCTTATTTTGAAGCGACCCGTGCGGCCGTTATCCAGAGTCGCGATCTGTTAAGCCGGCAGCTGCAAAGCCTGGGCTTTGAAGTCTTGCCTTCGCAGGCCAACTTCCTGCTGGCTCGCCATCCTGGCCACGACGCAGCGGCCTTCGCGGCCGGTTTGCGCGAAAAAAACATCCTGGTGCGTCATTTCAGGCAGCCGCGCATCGACCAGCATTTGCGCATCAGCGTGGGCACCCCGGCGCAATGTGAGGCGCTGGTGCAGGCCTGCCGCGAGCTGCTCAAAGCCTGACGCTATTGCCCGGCAGGGGCGCTGCCCGTCAATTCCCGTCAATAGCGGGGCTGCGACAGCTCGGCAAACAATTCGCTATACAAACGATAGCGGCTTGCGCTGATTCCGTCTGGGCTGGGGCCCGATTTGACCTTTGAAATCACGCCACAACCCGGTTCATGCAGGTGGGTGCAGTTGTAGAACTTGCAGTCCTGGGCGTGCGCCTTGAGGTCGGGCATGTAGTTGGCCAGCTGCACTGGGTCAATGTGGTGCAGCCCGAACTCCTGAAAGCCCGGCGAGTCGATCAGCGCGGTGGTCCTCTGGCCGTCCGTCCCGGTATTCACCCAGTACAGCGTGGTACTGGTGGTGGTGTGTTTGCCTGAATTCAGGGCCTGCGATATTTCCGCCGTCAGCACCCGCGCGTCGGGCACCAGCAGGTTGGTCAGGCTGCTTTTACCGGCGCCAGAAGGTCCCAGCACCAGCGTCTTCTTGTCCCGCAGCAAGTCCGTCAGTTCCTGCAGTTCCGGGTGCGGGGCATCGGCCGGCCCGCTTGTCGCTGTTTTGGGCTTGATGGCCAGCGAGAGCATCCTGTAGCCCATGGCGCGGTAGGGCGCCAGCTTGGCCCAGGCGCGCCCGAAAGGCTCGGTGAGGTCGCTTTTGTTCAGGGCGATGATGGGGGTGATGCCCTCGGCCTCAGCGGCAATCAACGCGCGGGTCAGCTGGCTTTCTGAAAATTCAGGTTCCGCTGCGATGAGGATCAGCACCTGGTCGAGGTTGGCGGCGAAAGATTTGGTGCGCATCTCATCCTGTCGGTAAAACAGGTTGCGGCGCTCTTCAATTTTCTCGATGGTGCCTTCGTCTTCGGAAGGCAGCCAGCGAATGCGGTCTCCCACCACGGCCTGGCTTTTTTTGCCGCGCGGGTGGCAGATGAGGCGTTCGCCGGTGTCGGTTTCTACCAGCACATGGCGGCCAAAACCCGCCACCACCAGCCCGGGCCGCGTGCCCGCGATGGGCGCGGCGGCAGGGCGTGCCGTTTTGCTCAAGCCAGCAAGGCGTCAGCCTTCGACGCGCAGAAAAAATCACTGACAGAGACACCATCGACGTCGTGCGTGTTGAAACGCACGGTGCATTTGCCGTAACTCACGGCAAGGTCGGGGTGATGGTCTTCGGCATTGGCGATGAAGGCCAGTGCGTTGACGAAGGCGATGGTCTCGTAGTAGTTTTTGAAGCTGTAGGTTTTTTCCAGCGACCCGTCGATCAGGCGCCAGCCCAGGGCCTGCTCGCCATTGAGCTTGCTCAGCTGGGTGACGATCTCCGTGGCGCTCAGGGCGCGGCGGTTTTGGTGAATCGGGTTGCTCATGTCGCGGTGCTTTCAACAGAAGGAATCATGCGGCCCAGCCGTTCGGAGGCAGGCGGATGCGAATAGTAAAACTTCACAAACACCGGGTCGGGCGTGAGGGTGCTGGCATTGTCCTGGTAGAGCTTGAGCAGGGCGCTCTGCAAATCCTTGCCGTCGGTTTGCGCCACGGCATAGGCATCGGCCTCGAACTCGTGTTTACGTGAGAACTGCGCAAACACCGGAGAGATGAAGAAGCTGAAGAGCGGCACCACCAGCAAAAAGAGCAGCAGCGCCAGCGCGTCGTTGGCGACAGGCATGAGCGCCGCCGGGCCGCCCCAAGGCGCGAGCGCCCCCCCGGGGGGCAGCGATGACGCGACAGCGCTGAGCGTGGGGGCGATATTTGGCCGCACGCCGAGGCCGGTGTAGAACCAGACTTGCGATGACACCCAGCCCAGCAAGGCAAAACCGGCCAGGCTCATGGCAAACATCGAGACGATGCGTTTGATGATGTGCTTGTGCTTGAAATGGCCCAGCTCATGCGCGAGCACCGCGTCAACTTCACCGGGGTTGAGCTGCTTGAGCAGGGTGTCGTAAAACACCACGCGCTTGGCCGCGCCGAAGCCGGTGAAATAGGCATTGGCGTGGGCCGAGCGTTTGCTGCCGTCCATCACGAAGAGGCCTTTGGCCGCAAAACCGCAGCGCTGCATCAGGGCCGTCACGCGCGCCTTCAGTGTTTCGTCCTCGAGCGGTTTGAACTTGTTGAACATCGGCGCGACGACGGTTGGGTAGAGCACCAGCACCAGCAGGTTAAAGCCCATCCAGGCGCCCCAGGCCCACAGCCACCACAGGCTTCCCGCGCTGCCCATCAGCCACAGGATGAGCGCCACGATGGGCAGGCCGATGACGATGCCGACCAGCGTTGACTTCACCAGGTCGGCCAGCCAGAGCTTCAAGGTCATCTTGTTAAAGCCGAAACGCTCTTCAATGCGGAAGGTGCTGTACAGGGTGAAGGGCAGGTCGAGCAAACCGCTGATGAGGCCAAAAGCGGCCAGCAGGGCCAGTTGCGGCACCAGCACGCCCCAGGTGGCCAGGCCGGAACCGGCGATGGCCTGGTTCAACGCGTCGATGCCGCCCAGCAGCGTCCAGCCCAGCAGCACGGCTGCGGCGAAGGCCATCTCCAGCATGCCGAAGCGTGCCTTGGCGATGGTGTAGTCGGCTGCCTTCTGGTGCGCCTGCAGCGAAATGGTGGCCGCAAAGGCAGCGGGCACGACATTCCGGTTGCGCGCCACATGGCGGATCTGCCGCGAAGCCAGGTAGAACTTCGTGAGCAGCCCCAGCACCAGAAAGGCAGAAAACACCCCGGTGAAAACAAGCGAATAGTCGGTCATGGCTGGCAGTTTAGGCGATCAGCGAGAATCGCAAGATGCCTGAAACTGAACCCCTACTTAAAAAATCAGACCAGAACCTCGTCTGGCTGGACTGCGAAATGACCGGCCTCGACCCGGAAAAAGAGCGCTTGATCGAAATTGCCGTCATCGTCACAGGCCCGCAACTCACGCCGCGCATTGAAGGCCCGGTTCTGGCGATCCACCAGACCGACGAGTTGCTGGACCAGATGGACAACTGGAACAAGGGCACCCACGGGCGTAGCGGCCTGATCGACAAGGTCAAGGCCAGCACCGTGGACGAGGCAGATGCCGAAGCGCAGATTCTGGCTTTTTTGGCCCGATACGTTCCCAAGGGTGTTTCGCCGCTGTGCGGCAACACCATCAGCCAGGACAGGCGCTTCCTGGTCAAGTACATGCCCAAACTCGAAGCTTTCCTGCATTACCGCAACGTGGATGTCAGTACCTTCAAGGAGCTGGCCAAACGCTGGAGTCCCGAGGTCTACAGCGCCTTCAAAAAGCGCCAGAGCCACACCGCCCTGGCCGATGTGCATGAGTCGATTGACGAACTTGAGCACTACCGGCAACACTTTCTGAAGTGAATACCCTTTAAGCCATTTCGGGGTTTTGGCCAGGCAGAACGGGCGCAAGCAGCTATTGAAATGATAGCGAGTGCGCACGGAACAGGCTGGCGGCAGGAAGCCGCGATGCCCGCGGTTGAGCAGGGGACTGGTAGAAACCCGCAAAGCACGCTATAATCGTGGGCTTGCAGTGCACTGGGTGCCCTGCATTTGTACATCTACCTCACACTTTTGACTCCAATAACGGAGTCACCGCTTCGGGCACATTTCTGCTGCCTGGACCGCATATTCGTTTGATGGTTGATGTTTTATTAACCATGAACGAATCCTCCGCATCGCGGGGGTGAAGTTTCCTGTTCCCTCGCCAAAAGCGTTGCGGACAGGTGATTAGTGAGAAAAAACATGACTGACTCTTTTGAGGCTCGTGGCGACGTTTTGCCCGACACAAATATTGATACCGCCGCTGAAGCCGTGATCCACGTGATTCCGGATTTTTCCTCGGATGAGCCTTCGATGGCTCCCACCTCCCTGGAAGCCGTAGTAGCCGAACCCAATGGTTTCGTGAAGCTGGGCCTGGCCAAGGAACTCCTGCAAGCTGTCGCCGACATGGGTTTTACCCAGCCGACGTCCGTGCAGATGGCCACCATCCCCAAGGCCATGCAGGCCCTGGACCATGACGCCAAGAGCGACCCTAAAGCCAAATTCACCGACCTGCTGGTTTCCAGCCAGACTGGTAGCGGCAAGACTGCAGCTTTCCTGCTGCCCGTGTTGCACACCCTGCTGAAACAGCAGGAAGAAGCCGAGCGTTTTGAGCGCTCCGAATTTGAACGCCTGAGCGCCGAAGCCGTCGCCCGCGGCGAAGCACCGCTGAAAAAGCCCAAGCGCAAAGACCCGACCAGCCCACGCAACTTCAAGGCCGCCACGCCCGGTGCGCTGATTTTGTGCCCGACGCGTGAATTGGCCCAGCAGGTTTGCGCCGACGCCATCGACCTGGTTCGCCATTGCCGCGGCCTGCGCATTGCCAACGTGGTGGGCGGTATTCCTTACCAGCTGCAAATTGCCAAGCTGCAAAATGCCGACCTCGTGGTGGCCACCCCCGGCCGCCTGCTCGACCTGCAGCGCAGCATGCAGATCAAGCTGGACCAGGTGCAGTTCCTGGTCGTCGACGAAGCCGACCGCATGCTGGACCTCGGCTTTGCCGATGACCTGACGGAAGTCAACCAGCTCACGATCGAGCGCAAGCAGACCATGATGTTCAGCGCCACGTTTGCGCCGCGCATCATGCAGCTGGCCACGCGCGTCATGCGCCAGCCGCAGCGTGTCGAGATCGACTCGCCGCATGAAAAACATGCGTCGATCACGCAGTCGCTGCTGTGGGCCGACAACATGACCCACAAGCGCAAGCTGCTGGACCATTCGCTGCGCGACACCACCATGAACCAGTCGATCGTGTTTGCCTGCACCCAGGTTGAATGCGACGGCCTGGCCAATGACCTGGTGCAGGAAGGTTTCAGCGCTGTGGCGCTGCACGGCGCGCTGGGCCAGGGCCTGCGCAACCGCCGCCTGATGGCTTTCCGCGATGGCCGCGTCCAGATCCTGGTCGCGACCGACGTGGCTGCCCGCGGCCTGGACGTTCCGTCGATCACCCACGTGATCAACTACGGCCTGCCGATGAAAGCCGAAGACTATGTGCACCGCATTGGCCGTACCGGCCGTGCCGGGCGCGAAGGCCAGGCCATCACGATTGCCGAATTCCGCGATCGCCGCAAGATCCAGGACATCGAACACTACATGCAGCAGAACCTCAAGCCCAGCGTGATCGCCGGCCTGGAGCCACAGCAGCGCTTTGCCCCGACCTCCGACCGCCCACGCGGCAACTTCGGTGGTGACCGCGGCGACCGCGGTGGCCGCAGCTTCGGCGGCGGTGGTGGTGATCGCGGCGGCTATGCCGGCCGCAAGCCTGCAGGTGGCTTTGGTGGTGGTGCTGGCGGTGGTTTCGGCGGCGGTGGCGGCTTCGGCGCTCCCCGCCACAACGACCGTGACGACCGCGCTCCCTTCCAGGGTCGTGCGCCCGGACCACAAGGTGGTTATGGCGACCGTTCCGGTTTCAATGACCGCGGCCCGCGCCGCCAGGATGACCGTGGCTTTGGTGGCGGCAACAACACCGGTTTCGCCCCGCGTGAAGACCGCAACTTCGGCGCCCGCAACGAAGGTTTTGCACCGCGCCCTGACTTTGCCAATCGCAAGCCCGGCGGCTTTGCCAAGCCAGCTGGCAAGGTATTTGTGCCTCGTGATGCGGCCAAGAAGTCCGGCAAGTTTTCCAAGCCCGCGCGTGACTGAACGCTAAAGGGCGGTCCCTGGTGACCGCCTCAGAAAAATGCCGCTGCGGAGCAATCTGCAGCGGCATTTTTCATGGATATGGCCGGGTTACAGCGTCCTGAGTGCTATGAATTAAATAGCTGCTTGCGCTCGTTAGTATTGGCTTTCAGGCCATTTGTATGAAAAATTGCAGGTACCTATCTATGCCTGCATGGGCAGCGCAAGTCAGCTCATGCCGTTGCGGCTGGCCAGCTCGACAAACAGCGCCGACTGGTCCAGGTCGGTGAGGCCGTTTTCAACGCCTTCGGCATAGAGCTTTTCAAACAGGGCTGTCACGGGCGCTTCAAAGCCGATCTCCTGTGCGGTGGCCAGCGCATTGCGCATGTCCTTGAGCTGGATGTCCATGCGGGCGCGCGGCGCGAAATCGCGCTCCAGCATGCGCTGCCCATGCAGTTGCAGCACGCGGCTGTCGGCAAAGCCGCCGGTAATCGCTTCCTTGACTTTGGCCATGTCGGCCCCGCCGCGCGCGGTGAACAGCAGCGCTTCGGCCACCGCGCCTATGGTGATGCCCACAATCATCTGGTTGGCCAGCTTGGTGAGTTGGCCGCTGCCGTGCGGGCCCACGTGAACGGCGTGGCCAAAGTGCTTGAGCACAGGCAGGGCCCGCGCGAAGTCTTCCGCCTTGCCGCCGGCCATGATGGCCAGCGTGCCGCTTTGCGCGCCGCCCGGGCCGCCTGAGACCGGCGCATCCACATGGGCAATGCCCAATGCGCCCAGGCGAGCTGCATGGTCGCGCGCTTCGCGCGGCTGGATGGAGGCCATGTCCAGAAAGAGCGCACCCGGTTTCATCGCGGCGGCCACGCCCTGCGTGAACAGCACGTCTTCCACCACCGGGCCGCTTTCAAGCATGCTGATGACGATGTCGGCTGCGGCCACCGCGGCACTGGCTTGCGTATGTTGCGTGGCGCCTAGCGCCGCCAGCGGTTCGGCCTTGCCCGGCGTGCGGTTCCATGCCTGCAGCGTGTAGCCCGCTTCACACAGGCGCCTGGCCATGGGCAGGCCCATGATGCCCGTACCCAAAAACGCGATGCGGGGCAGGGGTGTGTCGCTTGTGATGGTCAATTCGTGTCCTCGGAATGGCGTTGAACCATCATGAAGGAACCGGTGGGGAGAAGGCTGTCAGGCAGCTTTCTAGGCGGCTTTTTTCATCGCCGGCGCAAACATGCTTTCCATCTCCTGGCGCACTTTCCACGCGTGGGTCGATGTGTCCATCGCCACATCGGCCCAGCTCAGGCTCTGCCCCTTTTTGACCGCGCGCACGACCTTCACGTTATGCGCCAGGCCCAGGGGCAGCCCGCCCATCTTCATGGAAGTATCGGCTGGCAGCAGCTTGCCCCACACGGTGTAGCCGCCTTCGCCGTCCAGCATGTCGCCGGGTTTCAGGTCGCGTTTGGCGGTGGCCACCACGTCGGCGTTCCAGCAGGTCGCCACACCGGTGGGCTCACCTCGCAGCGCCACGCTGGCCACCGACACGCCGACTTCCAGCCCGATCAGGTGCCAGCGTTTGTACAAGGTGAAGTAACGCCCGCTCGGGTCGGTGTGGGCGTTGTATTCCTCAAAGCAGTTCTTGATGTAGTCGGTCTCCGCCTCCACGGTGACCCAGACGCCCATGCGGATGTCGTAGGGAATCTTGCGGCCGTTGGCTTCCAATGACGAGATCACTTCGACCATGCCCTTGCGCTCGAGCACGCCGCCTTCGCTGGTGGGGCGTGTCACGTAGGGAATGTCTTCAACGCTGGCCGGCGGATAGAGCAGGCCGTTGCTCGGCACCGTGAGGCCGGTGGCGTTGGCCACGGCGGTGGATTCGATGGAAGGCTTGGAGCCGTCGAGAAAGCTGTTGAACATCTTCGGGTTGAGCCCGCCGCGCGCGGCCTGCTCGGGCGTGAGGCCGTAGTTGCCCCACACCGTCTCGGGTGTTGATTCGCAAAAATGCGGCAACCATTTGTGGCCGCGCCCCGCCGCCACCACCGGGAAGCCGCAGGTGCGCGCCCAGTCCACCAGGTCGCAGATCAGTGCCGGCTGGTCGCCAAAGGCCAGCGAATACACTACGCCCGCATCAGCTGCCTTGCGCGCCAGCAGCGGGCCGCAGAAAGCGTCGGCTTCCACCGTCACGTTGACCACATGCTTGCCGTGTTCAAAGGCTTTCAGGCAATGCTCTACCGCCGCGATCGGGTTGCCGGTGCATTCCACAATGATGTCGATCTGCGGATGCGTGACCACCGCCTGCCAGTCGTCGGTGACCCAGGTTGCTCCTGTTTTAATAGCTGCTTGCGCTGATTCAGATTGGGCTGCAGCCGGATTCCACCCTACACGGGCAAGGTTGGCGCGCGCCGCGTCGGGCGACAGGTCGGCAATCGCCACCAGGTGCACGCCCGGTGTCCGTGGAACTTGCGCCAGGTACATGGAGCCGAATTTGCCGGCGCCTATGAGGCCGATGCGCACCGGTTTTCCTTCGGCTGCACGCTGCTGGAGTTTGGTGTAAAGGTTCATATCACTTTCTCTATTGGCTCTGAAAAACCGGGGATAGTTGGGATGAAGCGTGCATCTTTTCGTGGGATCACCGTGGAACTGGCTTTGCCAGGCCACTGGTGATGCCCCTTGAGGGGGAGGCTGCTACACGAAGTGAGCGAGCAACGGGGGGAGCGATATATGTTCAGGCCGCCTTGCGCTCAGGCGCAATCTCTTCCATCGACGTCTGCAACGCCGTGGCCGGCACACCGTCTTTCCACGGCAAATCCACCGGGTAGTCTTTGAGCAGGCAGTCGTCGGGCAGGCATTCGATCGGCGTGAAGTCGCGGTGGGCGATGTATTCGGGGCGTTTGTGGCGACGGATGTGGTTGCTCACCGCACAGAGGCTCAGGTAGACGCTGACCCGGTTGAAGGGCGAGAGGTTGCTGCCCGAGGCATGCACCAGGCAGGAATGGAACAGGATCATCGAGCCTGCCGGGCCCTTGGGGCTGACGATGCCGCCCTGCTTGCCGCCGGCGCGCTGCACCAGTTGGCGGATCAGGTCGTTGTCCACCGTCCAGAGCGGATAGCTGGTGGTGGTGAGATCGTGTTTGGCATCGACCACGCCCTTCTTGTGGCTGCCGGGGATGAACATCAGCGGGCCGTTGTGCTCGGTCACGTCGTCCATGAAGATGGCCACGTTCATCGCGCGCTCGGTGGGCATCATGTCGTCGTTCAGCCAGGTGCCGTAGTCCTGGTGCCACTGCCACACGTCGCCTTCAAAAGCCATCTTGCCGTTGATCTTGAACTGGTGCATGTAGAGTTTTTCGCCCAGCAGGTCTTGCACCGGCTCGATCATGCGCGGGTGCCGCGCCAGCCGCGCAAAGGGCTCGCTGTACATGTGGGCGGCGAAGTTGGTGCGCACGGCGTCCTTGCCTTTTTCACGCACGTTGTAGTCTTCGCGCCGGCTGTAAAGCTCGGGCACGGCGTCGTTGAGTACCCGGGTTTCTTCGGGCGTGAAGAGGCCGGGAAAAAACAGGTAGCCGTCGCGGTCGAATTGCGCAAGTTGCTCCGGGGTCAGTTTCATCGCATGTCTCCTGGTGTGTGTTGTCGGGTGTTCAGGGCGCCGCGCGAGCGCCGGTTTGGCCGAGTGCGCTGGACAGCAGGTTGGCGAGGTTGTGGCCCGCCTCCTCGCCATGCTCGCGGATCAGTGTTTCGGCCCGGGTTTCATCGCCGGCCGCGATGGCCTCGGCAATGGCTTCGTGCTCATCCCAGATCGATTCGCGCATGGTCGATACCTGCAGCACAGCACCCATGGCGCGGCGGATGTGGTGCCAGTGCAGCTGCGCGCTCTGGGCGATCAGCGGGTTGCCCGATGCGGCGTAAATCGCTGCGTGGAATTGCGCGTCGGCCGCCATCATGGCCTTGACGTCGCCGCCCCGCGCGGCCTTGCGGCCCTGGCTGATCAGTTGCGGGTCGAGCCTGCAGCGGCCTTGCGCGGCCAGCCGGGCGGCCAGCGCATCGAGTGCGCTGCGTACCTGGTAAATCTGCACGAGCCAGGCTACGTCCAGTGGCGCCACCAGCACGCCGCGGCCCGGGGCGTCCAGCACAAAGCCGTCTTTCTTCAGAAGGCGCAAAGCCTGCAGCACCGGCTGGCGCGACACCGCGAGTTGCTCGGCAATGTCTTCCTGCATGATGCGCGCACCCGGTGCCAGCGAGCCTTCACTGATGGCGTCCAGCAGGCTGCGGTAGACCTGGTCAACCAGGTCGGGAGTGGATTCGATTTTGATCAGTTGTTGCGGCATATTCGTACTCTGTATACAGAATACACCGCTATCAAAGGCGTGAAATTTCGGGTTTACCCGTAAAGGGCTGCGGGTGGCCGGGCTGTGCCAAGATGGCACCCATTGAAGCCGCTTTGACACTTTCAGGAGAAGAACAATGACCCAGCCCGATCCCGCCTGGCTTGACCGCATGTACAACAACCGGGCTTTGGTACCAGACCATGGGCTGTACTTCGCTCGCTGGGCTGAGAGCTCGCAGGCCATTCGCAAGCGCGTGCCCTGCCAGATCGATATTCCTTATGGCAACCATGCGGGTGAAATGCTCGACGTGTTTCCGGCGGGTGATTTCGCCACCCATGGCGGCACCCACGGCCAGGCCGGTGCGCCGGTGCTGGTGTTCATTCACGGCGGGTACTGGCGGTCTCTCGACAAGGCCGACCATTCCTTTGTGGCGCCGGCTTTTACCCAGACGGGCGCCTGTGTCGTGGTGCCGAACTATGCGCTGTGCCCCGCGGTGACCATTCCCCAGATCACGATGCAGATGGTGGCGGCGCTGGCCTGGACCTGGCGCCACATTGCCCGCTACGGTGGGGACCCGTCCCGCATCACGGTGGTGGGCCATTCCGCCGGTGGGCACCTGGCCGCCATGCTGATGGCGTGTGACTGGAAGGCCTATGCCCGCGACCTGTCGGCAGACCTTTTGAAGAATGCCCTGTCGATTTCAGGCCTGTATGACCTTGAACCCATGCGCCACACGCCTTTTTTGAAGGATTCGCTGAAACTCACGCCTGAACAGGTGCTCAAGGCCAGCCCGGCCCTGCTGCCGGCGCCGGGCCGCGGTACTTTGTACAGCGTGGCAGGTGCCGACGAAAGCGCGGAGTTCCTGCGCCAGAACGTGTTGATCCAGCAAGCTTGGGGCGCCGGGGTGGTGGCGGTCTGCGAGTCCCATCTGGGGCGTAACCATTTCAGCATCCTGGAGGCGCTGACGGAGCCGTCTCACCGCCTGCACCAGCTTGCATTGCAATTGCTGGCGGGCAGCAGGCGCTAGCTAACCAGCCTAGATATCGACGTCGTACTCCAGCACCACGTCGGACGCCGGCAGGCCGCCCCGTATCGCCCAGTTTTCGCGTGACGCCTCACGCAGCAGCACTTTCACGTGGTCTGCGGGAATGCCGCACAGCCCGAGCTTTTGCACGATGGCCTGGTACAGGGCGCGTTTTGTTTCCAGGGATCGCCCGACGAAACAGTCGATCGTCACCAGCGTGTAGCGGTCGCCTTTGTCGGGCGGCGCGCGAAAGCGCTGCGGCTCATGGACAACCAGCCGGATGGAGGTTGTCCAGAGCGGCACCTTCAGCGCAGAGGTCAACGCCTCCTGGACGGCGTCCATGAGGGCGGATTCTTCTTCGCCGGAATAGGGCCGGCGTACTTCAATGGCTGCGGTGGGCAAGGGGAGTGGGTCTCTTCAGGAACAAGGCCTATTGTCGCCGGAGCCGGCCTTGCTACTATTTGTTACCAGCGGCCTACATCAGCAGGTGTTCACCCGCGTTGTCGCCGCCCAATGTCACATAGTTGACCTTGCGGATGTCCAGCAGCTTCGTGCCACCGGCGTAACTGATGGAGCTCTGGATGTCTTCTTCCATCTCGCGCAAGGTGTCGGCCAGCGTGCCCTTGACCGGCTCCAGGATGCGCTTGCCTTCGACGTGCTTGTACTCGCCCTTGTTGAAGTCTGAAGCGCTGCCGTAGTATTCCTTGAAGAGCTTGCCGTCCACCTCGACGGTCTTGCCCGGGCTTTCTTCCAGGCCTGCGAGCATGGAGCCGATCATCACCATGGTCGCGCCAAAGCGCACCGACTTGGCGATGTCGCCGTGTTCGCGAATGCCGCCGTCGGCAATGATGGGCTTGGTGGCCACGCGCGCGCACCACTTGAGCGCCGACAGCTGCCAGCCGCCGGTGCCGAAACCGGTTTTCATTTTGGTGATGCAGACCTTGCCGGGGCCGATGCCGACCTTGGTCGCGTCGGCGCCCCAGTTCTCCAGATCGATCACGGCTTCAGGCGTGCCCACGTTGCCGGCGATCACGAAGGATGCCGGCAGCTTCTGCTTCAGGTAGGCGATCATCTTCTGCACCGTGTCGGCATGGCCGTGCGCGATGTCGATAGTGATGTAGTCGGGCACCAGGCCCTCGGCGGCAAGGCGGTCCACCGTGTCGTAGTCGGGCTTCTTCACGCCCAGGGATATCGAGGCGTAGGCGCCGCGGGCCTTCATGTCCTTGACGAACTGCACGTTGTCCAGGTCGAAGCGGTGCATCACGTAGAAGTACCCATTCTTCGCCATCCAGGCGCAGATCTCCTCATTGATGACCGTCTTCATGTTGGCCGGCACCACCGGAATGCGAAAGCTGCGGCCGCCCAGCGTGGCGCTGGCGTCGCATTCCGAACGGCTTTCCACGCGGCATTTGCGCGGCAGCAGCAGGATGTTGTCGTAGTCGAAGATTTCCATGATTCCCAAGCCTTTGAAAAAACTGTTGAAGAACAGAAGGCGCTTGGACTGGACCGGCTTTGTTTGCGGGCGCTTGCAACAAAGCAAGGCAGAAACAAAAAACCGGGCGCAATTGCTTGGGCCCGGTGATTGATTCTATGCGCCTCTCAAGCGGGCGCTACCCCGCAAAACGGTATAGCCTTTATATGCATAGTGGCATCTTGATAACCCGGGCTTGAGGCGCCAGGCCTTAGCGCACTTCGATCTCGGCGACGCGCACGGTTTCCTGGCCGCGCGCCAGCCGCAAGGTCGTCCATTCATCGCGTGCCTGGGGAGTGCCGAACCCGGTGGTAACGCGCACCATCACCGTGGTGCCGGCCGACAGCACCTGCTGGCGGTGACCGTAGAACTGCGCCTCCACGCTGTACTTGCCGGCTTTGGCGGTCTTTAGCGAAAACTCCTCCGGCCCGTAGCCGCCCCTGGCATCGGGGCTCATGGCGCCGCCCTGATGGGTCAGACGGTTGGCATAGCTGGCCCTTTCGCCGTTCGGGTCGCTCACCCACATGTCGATGTCGGTGTCGTCACTGTCCCAGGCCATGACCACTCGCAAGGCCAGCGGCAGGTTGCGGCGCAGGCGCGTGTCCACACGGCTCATGTCCAGCGCCGGCTGGCCACTGGCGACGGGCTGGGTAGCAATCGCGTTGAGTTCGGCCAGCGCGATCATGTTGATGCCGGCGAAGCGGCCGTTCCAGGGCTGCGACACGACTTCCCACAAGGCGTTGACGGCGCGCTGCGGCTGGCCGCTCTCGGCCAGCGCCAGGCCCAGGTCGCGCCAGGATTGCGGCTCGTTGGGCGCCAATTCGCTGATGCGTTCAAACACCGGCACGGCCAGGTCGTTGCGGCGCGCCTGCACCAGGCGGTAGGCATAAAGGCGCAGCAACTGGCGGTTCTCCAGGTTCATTTCTGCCAGGTTGGAGAGCACGCGCAGCCCCAGCTCGGGCAGGCCGCGGTCAAAGAACACGCCGGCCGCATCCATGTAAAAAGAGCTGCTGCTGAGGTAGGCGGCGCGCTCGTCCAGGTAGACGCGGTAGAGCTCGTCCTTGCCGGCATTTTGCAGGCGCTTCATGTAAGGCGCGTCGGGCACCCAGGCCTGCAGCGCGATGGTGGAGACGGGCGCTGCCGCAACCGCCTTGGCACTGCGTTTGTCCATGGTGTCGGAGCGTGCTTCGGCCATCACGGCGGGTGCGGCTGCGGGGGCTGCAGCGGCAGGGGCAGCGGGGGCGAAGGAAGGAGCCGCTACGGGTGCGCCCTGGGCTTGCTCGCGTGAGCGCGCTGCGCCGGCCAGACTGCCCAGGCCGCCCTGGCTGATGTGCTTTTCTGCCTTGGGCTCCGCACGTTTGGGCGCTTCCTTGGGAAAGTCCCTGCCCCACCAGCGCTGCTTCTCGTCAAACTGCCCCACCATGGCCTCAATGTGCGCCTGCCGCGTCTGCGCGGCCTGTGCGAGTTGCTGCTGGCCCAGCCGCGCCACTTCATCTGCCAGCTCGGGCGGGGCAGGGAGGTTGTAGCGTGCATAGTCGGTGGCCAGCTCCAGCACGATCAGCGAGCTGTTGGGCCCCACGACACCGTGCGCCGCGGCGATGCGCTGAAGTTCCGCGCTGTGCAGGCCGGCATTTTCGGCCAGCTCTGCGCTACGCCATTGGGCCCACTGCTGGCCAGGCCAATGGCCGCTGACCGGTTTGGCGTTGACTTGCAATGCCAGTGTGCGCTTGCGGCCGTCTGGGTGCGCCAATGTGATGTCGATACGGGCGGTGCTGTCCAGCAACTCGCCTGCCACCGAGACGCGGCCCTGGTTGATGCGCGTTGTCGGCGTCACGAGTTGCCGCGCGGACAGGCTGTCCAGCTTCTCGATGCGCCAGCCGTGCATCAGCATGGCCTGCGCGCCCTCGTCGGGCGATTGCAGCGCGGCATCGACCAGCGCACCGCCCGTGCGGTCGGCCAGCCTGGCCAGCCGCGCCATGTCGGCGGAGGCTGCGCCGTTGATCACCATCACCGGTGCGGTGTGGGTGTAGCGAATGAGTTTTTTACCGTCCGTCATCAGGCCGTCGGTCACCATCAGGGTGGTGTCCACGTCGGCGGGAATGGGCAGGTCGTCAAAATTGCTGGAACCGTCGAAGGGCTCTGCGCGCAATGCGTCGGCCAGTTCACCAAAGCGGCCTGGCATGACGGTAAAGCTGCGCACAGCCTCGACCTTGTTGCGAACCACGAGCAGGCTGAGCTTGACGGGCTTGCCCAGCTTGCGGAAGTAGGCCTCCAGCACCGGCAGCACCCGGGCCTGCGCAGCGGCCGAAGCCGATGCGTCCCACACCAGTGCGATGTGGGCAGGGGCGGGCCGCTTCACCAGCTCGTCGCGCACATCGAGTTGCCCGGCAAAGAACGGCTTGCCGGCAGATTCACCGACCATGACCTGCGGCTTGCCGGTGCGGCGCAGCGCCACCTGAAGCCAGCCCGCGGGGCCCTGGGGCGCCTGCCAGTGCGTTTTTTGCAGCGCCAGTTCCGTGCCGGTGGCGCCGGCGTTCAGCGCGGTGCCGGCGGGTGCCTGCAGCAGTTCCACGTCTTGTTGAGCGGCGCCGTGGGCGCGCACTTTCACCTGCAATTGGCCCACGCTTGACGCGAACACCAGCGGTACCCTCAGTACACCCGCATCACGCTGGCGCGGCAGGGTCTCGTTGAATGTGATGAGCACGCGGCGCTCCCCCTGGGCCGGGATGGGATAAACGCGCAGCTTGTACTGGTTGCCGGCGGCGGCTTCCAGCAGGCCCGGGTCTACGCGCCGGCGGCGTATGTCTTCAAAGATCTCCTGCCCTTTGGCCTTGGGTACAGGCACTGCGTCGCGCAATTGGCCGTTGATATCCAGCGCGAAGCCGGTCACCACCTGGCCCTCCTGCAGCGGGAACTGCAGCTCGCCTTCCAGCACGCGGGGGTTGGGGTTGAAAAGGCGCAGCTCAACGCTGGTACGGGCCTGGTCGCCGAAGAGGTCGACTTCGATGGAAACGGCCCGCAGCTGGATGGGCTGGCCCGCATGGTTTACGGCGATGACCGGCGGCCGCCAGTCGGGCGGCGGCGCGAATTTTCCGTTGGGGAAAGGCTGCGGCATCGGGCTGAGTGCCAGTGCTTGCAGGCTGAAGCAGGCTGCGGCGGTGGCCTGAAGGAGGCGGGCGGCAGTCAGCCGGGTGAACCCGCGAAAGACGTGAAAGCCGTTTGGCATGAAAACCCCTTTTGTTGTTGGCGATGCACCGTGAAACGGCGCACGCAACACAAAGGGGTTAAATGGCGCGAAATATTTTCAAGGCACGCAGTGCGACTGCGCCGCGGCCACCACCAGGCCTTTTTCGTTTTCCACCCAGCCCACCACGTGCATCCGGTCCGGGTTGGCGCCCTCCGCAATGCTCATGGAGCGCGCGTCAAAGAACCGGTTTTGCTCTGTTTTTGATAGCTGCTTGCGCCCGTCCCAATTGGTCTGCAGCACATTTCGAATCAAATTCCGCTCGACCGGGGAACCCTCGGTGCCGGCCGGCAAGGTTTCGACCAGGGCAAGCCAGGCTGTCCATTGGCGGCCCTTTGCGGCTGCCGGGACGGGCTTGAGCTCGATGGAGGCGCCAAGATAACCGCTCAGCGGCAGGCCATGCGCGACACGCAGGGTGGCGCCCCTGAGGGTTTTGACGGGCGAGGTGTTGGCCAGGCTCTGTGCGGGGACGGCCTGGCGCATCGCCTCCAGCCGTTGCAATCCTTCGCTTGCGGCGACGGCGGACAGCGGGGCGTCGCTGCCCTTGTCGCCAGGAACCACCCAGTCCAGCGCAACCTGGCCGGCCGCGGCCTTCGGAGTGGCCGGGTCGGCCCAGCAGGTGTCGCAGTTGGCATTGATAAAACGCTCAAGCAGCATCACCGGCCGGCCCTGGCCGTCGCTGGAGCAGGATGACTGCGCACGCGCCATGCCGGCAAACCCGAGACCCACCGCCAAAAGGCTGGCGGCCAGCCAAGCAGGCCCTGATGGGCCCAAACCTGTAGTCATGAAAACCCCAAATACGGCTATGTTCGCAGAAGCTGCAACCGGGCGGGGATTTACGGTTTCCGGGTCGCAGTCCGGCGTATACCGTTGGGTGACGGAAGAAACTGAACCATACAATTTCAAAATAGGCAAAGTTGAACGTGCGGCGCGAGCGGTGTTACCCTGCGCGCAGTCTTTCACAATTGCAGCGGCGTGCCTGACATACCGTTGCGCGAACCCATAGCCAAGCCTGCCATGAACGAAATCCCCGCTTCTGCTTCTACACCTACCTCCACCTGTGACGTACTGATTGTGGGCGGCGGTCCGGCCGGCTCCACCATTGCGGCCTTGCTGGCCGCCCAGGGGCGCGACGTGGTACTGCTCGAAAAAGCGCACCACCCGCGGTTCCACATTGGTGAATCGCTGCTGCCGGCCAATGTGGAGCTTTTCGAGCGCCTGGGGGTGCGCGACCAGGTTGACCGCATCGGCATGCCCAAATGGGGCATTGAGTTTGTTTCACCCGAACACGCGCACTGCAGCTACATCGAATTCGCCGACGCCTGGGACAAATCGATGCCTTCGGCCTGGCAGGTGCGGCGCTCTGAACTGGACGAACTGCTGTTTCGCAACGCGGCGACGCGTGGGGCAAAAACGCTCGAGGGCTGCACCGTGCGCGATGTGGTGTTTGACGCGGAAGGCGCCACCGTGCAGGCGGAGCTGGAGGGCGGCGCCAAGCGCAGCTGGCGGGCCCGCTTTGTGGTGGATGCCTCCGGACGCGACACATTGCTGGCGAACAAGCTGCGCTCCAAAGCCAAGAGCAAGGAACACAACAGCACGGCGCTGTTCGGCCATTTCACGAATGTCGAGCGGCTGCAGGGCAAGCGCGAAGGCAACATCAGCATCTGCTGGTTCCCCCACGGCTGGTTCTGGTTCATTCCGCTGGCCGACGGCACGACCAGCGTCGGCGCGGTGTGCTGGCCGTATTACCTGAAGTCGCGCGAAAAGCCGCTGCGCGAGTTCTTCATGGACACCATCGCCCTGGCACCGGAGCTGAAACGGCGCCTTGCCAACGCCACACTGGTTGATGACGCGGTGCATGCCACCGGTAATTTTTCGTACAGCAGCACCCACGCCACCGGCGACCGCTACCTGATGCTGGGCGATGCATTCACCTTCATCGACCCGATGTTCTCGTCAGGTGTTTACCTTGCGATGCACAGCGCTTTTGACGGCGCCGAGCTGGTGGCCACTGCGCTTGACCAGCCGGCCGACCTGCCCGCCGTGCGCAAAAACTTCGAAGCCATGATGCGCAAGGGGCCCAGGGAATACTCGTGGTTCATCTACCGTGTGACCAACCCGACCATCCGGCACATGTTCATGCACCCGGCCAATCCGCTGCGCGTCAAGGAAGCCCTGCTGTCGCTGCTGGCGGGCGACATTTTCGGCAAGACGCCTTTCTGGGGCCGGCTGCGCATGTTCAAGGCGATCTATTACGGTATTTCGCTGGCGAACTTCCGCCGTACCTGGGACGGCTGGAAGCGCCACCGCATGGCCATCCGCGACGTGGGAGCGCTCAAGGGTGAGACTATCCTGAAGACGGACGCGAGCTAGAGCCCCCCCGGTCGCTCACTGCGTGTAGCCCCGAGGCCTTGCAGGCCACGGCTCCGGCTGGTGAAGAGAAATCTGCCTCCGGCGTACGGGGAGTATCCCGGCACCGTGCTGGTGCCGTTGATCTTTCTACAATGGGGGATGTTCCCAGAAGTCCCCAGCTCCCCCCTCTTGCAAAACCTCAATCCGGAGCAACTCGCAGCGGTCACGCTGCCCAATACGCATGCGCTGATCCTGGCCGGCGCCGGGTCCGGCAAGACCCGGGTGCTGACGACACGCATCGCCTGGCTGCTGCAAACCAGCCAGGTGTCGCCCGGCGGCATTCTGGCTGTCACTTTCACCAATAAAGCCGCCAAGGAAATGATGGCGCGCCTGTCGGCCATGCTGCCGGTGAACGTACGCGGCATGTGGATAGGCACCTTCCACGGTTTGTGCAACCGCTTTCTGCGCGCGCACTACAAGCTGGCCAACTTGCCGCAGAGTTTCCAGATTCTCGATACGCAGGACCAGCTCTCGGCCATCAAGCGACTGTGCAAGCAGCACAACGTTGACGACGAACGTTTTCCGCCCAAGCAGCTGATGTGGTTTATTGCCGGCAACAAGGAAGACGGCCTGCGCGCCAAAGACGTGCAGGTGCGCGACGAAGAAGGCCGCAAGAAGGTCGAAATTTATGCCCTGTATGAAGAGCAGTGCCAGCGCGAAGGCGTGGTGGATTTCGGCGAGCTCATGCTGCGCAGCTACGAACTGCTGCGTGACAACGTGCCCGTGCGTGAGCACTATCAGCGGCGTTTTCGCCACATTCTGATCGACGAGTTCCAGGACACCAACAAACTGCAGTACGCCTGGATCAAGATGCTGGCCGGGCAAGGGTCCGATGCGGCCCAGGGCGTGGACGCCATGCCAGGCGGTTCGGTGGTGGCCGTGGGCGACGACGACCAGAGTATTTACGCCTTCCGCGGCGCGCGTGTGGGCAACATGGCCGACTTTGTGCGCGAGTTCGAGGTCAAGCACCAGATCAAGCTGGAGCGCAACTACCGCAGCTTCGGCAACATTCTTGATTCAGCCAACGAACTGATCAGCCACAACAGCAAACGTCTGGGCAAGAACCTGCGCACCGAAGCGGGGCCGGGCGAACCGGTGCGTGTGTATGAATCCACCAGCGATTTTGCCGAGGCCCAGTGGTTTGTGGATGAAGTGAAGCAACTGGTGCGTGACGGCACCGAGCGCAAAGAGATCGCGCTGCTTTACCGCAGCAATGCGCAAAGCCGGGTGATGGAAACCGCGCTTTTCAATGCCGGGGTGCCTTACCGCGTCTATGGCGGCCTGCGCTTTTTCGAGCGCGCTGAAATCAAGCATGCACTGGCCTACCTGCGCCTGCTTGAGAACCCGCACGACGACACCAGCTTCATGCGTGTCGTCAATTTTCCGCCGCGCGGGATTGGCGCGCGCAGCATTGAGCAACTGCAGGATATTTCGCGCGCGGCCGGCTGTTCGCTGTACGACGGCGTGAGTGCCGTGGCGGGCAAGGCGGGCGCGAACCTCGGCGCCTTTGCCGCCAAGATCCAGGTGCTGAGCGAGCAGACCACGGGGCTGACGCTGCGGGAGATCATTGAACTGGTGCTGCAGCACAGCGGGCTGGAAGAACACTACAAAACCGAAAAAGAAGGCCAGGACCGGCTGGAGAATCTGGCCGAACTGGTCAACGCTGCCGAATCTTTCGTCAGTCAGGAAGGCTTTGGCCGCGATGCGGTGGCGCTGCCGGTCGACGAGCTGGGCGCGCGGCTCACCCAGTCCCCAGCCAGTCAGGGGCTGGATGCGTCTGCGCCGCTGGTGAACGAGCCCTTGCCTGAGGCGCTGGCGCCCGACATTGAAACCGGCGAGACGTTGTCGCCGCTGGCGGCATTCCTCACGCACGCCGCGCTGGAGTCGGGCGACAACCAGGCCCAGGCCGGACAGGATGCGGTGCAGCTCATGACTGTTCATTCGTCCAAAGGGCTGGAGTTTGACTGCGTCTTCATCACCGGCCTGGAAGACGGCATCTTTCCGCACGAGAACTCGATGAGCGACCGTGACGGTCTGGAGGAAGAACGCCGCCTGATGTATGTCGCGATCACGCGCGCGCGCAAGCGCCTCTACCTCAGCCACTCGCAAACCCGCATGCTGCATGGCCAGACGCGCTACAACCTCAAGAGCCGGTTTTTTGACGAGTTGCCCGAAGCCGCGCTCAAGTGGATCACGCCGAAGAACCCCGGTTTCGCATCGGGCATGGGTTCCGGCGGATGGTCTGGCGCTAGCAATTCAGGAGCTGGTGGCGCCCGTGGAGATTGGGCCAGCGGCGTTTTCTCTTCAAAAACTGGCGGTGCGGAGCGTTTTGCCAACCCGCCGGTGCCGCCTCAGAAGAATGCGCCTTCGCATGGGCTCAAAAGCGGCATGGAAGTGTTCCATGCCAAGTTCGGCGAAGGAAAAGTGCTGATGCTGGAGGGCAGCGGCGACGATGCGCGGGCACAGATCAACTTCACGCGGCACGGCGTGAAGTGGCTGGCCCTGAGCGTGGCCAAGCTGACGGTGGTGTAGTTGCCGGGCCGCCTGCGGCATTTTGATGAATTCAAACTGACGGGAAAAAAATGACAGAGACAAATTCCGAAACCGGAATCGAGACCGGAAAAAGTGAAGGCACTGAAAACGCTGAAGGCCCGTCAGCGATTTATGTTCCGCACCAGGAATTCCGCACCGGCCTGCCGCACGGCCGGTTCCGCGTGATCGTGAATCCGGAGCGTGCACAAAAATACGTCAAGCACCGGCTCTTTGTGGTCGGCATTTCCTTGCCCCTCCTGGGCATCGGTGTGGTGCTTTCCATGTATGGCTACCTCTGGGTGGGCCTGCCGATGGTCGTCGTCGGCGTGTTGATGCACAGGGTTATCAAGGCCCATGCGCCCAGGATATTGCTGCACCTGGCGCTCAGTGACGCCAAGACCTACGAAGAAGCGATGGAGTACGAAATACTCGAAGTGCGCCGCGCTACTTGAGCAACCTGCCGTCGCGGCCGATCACGGTCACTTCAACAAACTTCGAGCCGACACGGTTCTCCGGCGAAAAGCTTACCTTGAAACCTCCTGCGTCGTAGCTGTTCATCTTCTCCAGCTGGGTGATGATTTTCTGGCGCGTTGGATCGGCGCCGCTGCGGCGCATGGCTTCAACAAGAATCTTGGCTGCAATGAAGGACTCCATGCTGGCATAAGAAACCACCTTGTCCGGCTGGTATTTGGCCATCAGGGTCTGGAACTCGCGGGCCACCGGCGCCAGGGTGGAATAAGGGTAGGGCATGACCTGGGAAATGCCGATGCCGCGGGCGTTGTCCTCACCGGCATTTTTCAGCAGTTCCTTGAAATTCACCACCGAGATACTGAACAGGCGAGCCTTGCTGCCTTGCGCCCGCATCTTCTTGATGAAAGCGGCGGAGGCACGGTTGACTGAAACCATGATGATGGCGTCCGGATTGGCCGGGGTGATGGCCGAGACGGCTCCATCGACTTCCTCAGGCTTGGCGCGGTCGTAGCTGCCCGTGGCCACGGCTGTCATGCCCAGTTTTTTCAGCGCGCTTTCCGCCCCGGCCAGGCCGCTTTTGCCGAAGGGGTCGTCCTGGTACATCACCGCGAAGCGGCGCAGGCCAATGGTGTGCAGGTGTTCCACCATGCGGGCAGTTTCGTCGGCGTAGCTGGCGCGGATGTGGAAAATCAGGGGGTTCACCGGGTCGCGCAACTCCTGAGCACCCGTGTAGGGCGCCAGCAGGGCAATGCCCGCTTCCTCAAGCACCTTGTTCTTGTTCAGGGCCAGCACGTTGCCGGTTCCAACAAAACCGAACAGGGCCAAAGGCTTTTCCTCTGCCAGAAGCTGACGCGTCAGGGCCAGGGTCTGGTCCGGTTTGTAGCTGTCATCCTTCAGTGCGACGCGTATCTTGCGGCCATAAATGCCGCCGTTGTCGTTGACATAGGCGAAATATGCAGCGCCGCCGGCTACGTATTCGTTACCGGTTCCGGCGATGGTGCCTGTCAGCGGTGCCACCTGCCCGATCACCAGATCTTCGCGTGCCGGCGCTGCGTGCCCGGAAAGGACAACCGACAGCAGGGCGGCCAAGCTCAGGGCTTTGGCCATGAGATGAATTTTTTTGTGTTCCATCAGTCTTCCTGGTTAATTAAGATTACTTACTTGTTCTGCATTGCAGAACTGTTTGCTTGATCATTCATTCAAATTGTGAAACATTAAGATACATTTTTGATAGTGGATTTCCCTCGGGTGATGGGTGCAATGCTGTCCGGGTGCCACAATCGCTGGACTTTTTATTCCGCAATGCAGAACTGGCCATGTCTCAATCTCCTGTTCCCAACAGGTCGGCTCCCGGAACGGTCAGCCCCGTTCATGCCAAGGAGGATCGGCACTTTGTGACGGCATTGGCACGCGGCCTGGATGTGCTCAGCGCTTTTCGCTCGCGAGACCGGTCCTTGGGCAACACGGAACTGGCACGCCGTTGCGGCCTGCCCAAGTCAACGATTTCGCGGTTGACCTATACGCTGACCAAGCACGGCTACCTGGAGCATGCGCAGGACGCCAGCGGCCGCGCGGGTTATCGGCTGGGTAGTGCGGTACTGGCGCTGGGCAGCGCCATGCTGGCGCGCATGGACATGCGGCAGCTCGCCAGGCCGCTGATGCAGGATCTCGCCGACAGTTCGCAGGCCATGGTGTCGTTGGGGATACGCGATCGCCTGAGCATGATTTATGTGGAAAACTGCCGCAGCGAATCTGCGCTCACGCTCAGCCTGGACGTGGGTTCGCGCATTCCACTGGCCAGCACTGCGATGGGGCGAGCCTACCTGTGCGGCTGTTCGGATAAGGAGCGTGAGACCCTGCTTGAGCGTATTCGGGTCCAGGACGAGGAAGCGTGGCCTAAAACCCGCGAGGTGATGGCGCTGGCGCTGGCGCATTACCGCGATCACGGCTGCTGCGCCTCTTTTGGTGATTGGCAGAAGGACGTTAACGCTATTGCTGCTGCATTCCGGCCAGCGGGCAGACGCTCCGTCATGGTGGTGAGCTGCGGTGGCCCGGGGTTCAATCTTTCGCCGCATTTCCTGATGACGCAGGTGCAGCCGCAACTGGTGGCATTGGTCAGGCGGCTGCAAGACGCATCCGGCGATGCCCTGTAGGCAGCGCTGGCATGGCCAGGTCAGTAGGTCATTTTCCCGCTGCCGTCCTTGATCCCTTTCCTGCCTGCAATTTGCCAGGAGGTACGCTGATCGATCAGGCCGGCGAGGAATTCCAGTTCCTCGTCACTGTGATTGATCGCGTTGGCGGGGGTGAGACGGCGGCCGTTTTTGGGCTCCACTTCGCCCCAGAATGACTGGTGGTAACTTGACTGTGACACGGTCTTTTCGCCATTCGACTCCATGTCAACCGTACCGTAGCAGTTGCAGAAATAGCTGCGGTTCCCCTGGTCGGCGAAGACCTCGGCATAGACGCCCGTGCCGCGTATGCCGGCTGTCAGCGTGGGCAGGACAATGGAGCGGCTGTTGCCCTTGCCCCAGACGCTGACCACGGCGCCCGTGAGCAGGCGCAGAAGGCTCACGGTATTGAGCGAGTTGCCGCGCTCCACCTTCATCATGGAGTTCTCACGCACCTGGAATGCCGAGTTGCCGATGACAAACATGAGGTTGGAACCCGGGCCCGTCTGTATCTGGTCGCCAGTAAGAATGGTTTGGCCGGTCTGCAGCCGGTTGCCGTTGAGCAGGGCATCGCCCCTCAGCTCGACGATATTGCTTCGCTGCTGGGCCATGGCTGCAGGCAAACCTCCCATCGCTACCCAGGCGGCTGCTGCCTTGAGCGTGTCACGCCGTTGAAACCACAAAATTTCCTGTTCGGTACGGCCTTGCAACTGGTGCTGGGTCATGAAGAATCTCCTGGGGTAGCGGGGTCGTTGTTGGTGTTTTCCGGGTTATTGGCGCCGTCCGGCGAGTCACCGGATAGCGTGGCCACGAAGCTATCACGAAACGTGAAGTAAATCGAGGTGGAAAACATGGCTGCGATGAGCAGTACGAGTGGCGTCAACGCCGCAGTCATGAATTCAACACTGCCTGTCAGCATGGTAAGCAAACTCAGCACTGTGCTCATGCCCAGGGTTACGCCGAACCAGCCCAACAGAAACATCAGGAAAGCTCCCGCGTTACGAACGCAGGCCACAACGCTGAAAAAGAGGCTTTTGACAGGAGAAATCCCGTGCCAGTGAACCAGGGCCGGAGCGTGCCAGAAAAGCGCCAGCACGGGAAAGGAAAGCAATGCCCTCACGGACATGACTTTCATGGCGGCCAACTGGTATTCGGGGGTCATCATGGCCTCTGGTCCGGCGCCGGCCGGCAAGGGGGGCGGCGCATCCACCAGCAAAGGCACCAGCATCATGATCAGCAGGCCGGCGGCCGCATACAGCGCCCCCAGGACCAGCATGGCCCGCATGCGCTGGCGGCCGGCGCGAAAGGCGCTGACCAGCACAGTAGGCATGGGGAATTTCCCCTTAAGGGCTTCCTGGGTAGCGACCATCAGGCCCAGCGTGGCGGCCGGCACGATCATGAGCGCGAGGATCAGGCCCAGCACCGGCAGGAAAGACAGCAGCGTTCCCACCGCCATATACAGGAAAAACAGGCCCGACATGGCCAGCGGCTGCTGCATGAAAGTCTTGATGCCCAACCTGACCCAGGTCATGCCGGTGCTTGCGGGAACAATATTAAGTTTCATGGTCTTCAGCGGGAAATGGGGCCGGACGAGACCGGGATATTGCAGGAGGGCAGTTTGCCTGAAAGCAGCGACGCTTGGCGCTGGCCCTCACACAGGCCTTGACCGAAGGGCAATCAAGCCCGCGGGGTGACTTGGGCTAGAGGACGTAAGGGTGTGTGAGCCGCTCGCGCAGGACACGCTCGAAATGGCTGGGGTCGTGCGGCTTGAGCACTGCAGCTTCACGGGGCAAATGCCAGTCCCAAAGCCGCGATAGCCAAAAGCGCAGGGCTCCGGCGCGCTGCATGGCCGGCAGGAGCCTGCGCTCCTGCGGCGTCAGGCGACGCACGCTTTCGTAAGCCTTCATGAAGGCCGCCGAACGGGCTTCGTCCTGCGCACCGGTTTCCAGGTCTATGCACCAATCGTTGAGGCATACACCAATGTCGAACAGGAAGGTGTCGCAGCCGGCGAAGTAAAAATCAAAAAAACCGGTGAGCCGGCCGTCTTCGAACATCACGTTGTCGCGAAAGAGGTCGGCGTGTATGGCGCCGCGCGGCAGGCTGCCAAAAGCGGATGAAGCCGCTACATGGTTCTGGTAGGCCAGCTCGCCCAGAATAAGGCTGCGCTGCTCGGGTGTTATGTAGGGCAGCACGACCGGAACGGTCTCGTTCCACCAGGCCAGGCCCCGCAGGTTGGGCTGGCGCCGCGGGTATTCGAGGCCTGCGAGGTGCATGCGTGCCAGTGTTTCCCCGACGCCTGCGCAGTGGCTGCCTGCAGGTGCCAGCTCACTGTGGCCGCGCAGCTTGTTGACGACGGAGGCCGGTTTGTCCTTCAGGCGGTGAAGAATGTTCCCTTTGGGGTCGGCTGCCGGATCAGGCACCGGAATACCGTGCGCCGCCAGGTGCTTCATCAGGTGCAGGTAAAACGGCAACTGCTCGAATGTCAGTCGCTCGAAAAGGGTCAGCACGTACTGGCCCTGGTCGGTGTCGACAAAGTAGTTAGTGTTTTCGATGCCGCCCGCGGCACCTTTGATATTTTGAAGCTGCCCCAGATTCAGGGCGTTCAAGAACGCTGCAGCCTCGTCAAACGAGACTTCGGTATATACGGCCATGCCTGAAACTGGATCCTGGAGTTCTTGGAGTTCTTGGAGTACGTGGAGCTGCGAAAATCAGAACTTCAGCACGTTCCAGACGCGTGAGCCGTTGGTGTCGTTGTTGGTCGACGCGGGCGCGGTACCCCGGGCGCCTTCCGCGGGCTTGATTTCGTAAGCCGCACCGCCGACTTTGGGCTGGACCATGATTTGCTGCGTTTCGCCGCCCACACGAAGTTCATCGATCCGGCTGCCCGCGTCTTCAGTGCGAATGCGCTGGATCGCCTTGTCCGGCCGGCCTGCAGGCGCCGGGGCCTCCGCGGTCACGGGCGGCACTGCGTTTTGTGCAGGCGCTTGAGCCATGGCCGCAGCCAGCGGCAGCACCGCAAACGCGGCGGCAAGAAGAGGGCGGAATGCGTGGTTCATGTCTGCATTGTAGGCCGCGGGGCCCGGCCGACAAGCCCGGCATGTCGTAATAAGGGGGCTGCGGCTGTAGGCGGAAAGCTTCCCCGAAGGCCAGCGCCGGTCACTATCGGCGCCGCGGGCGGCGGCGGGCCGATATCCCCGACAATCGGCTTCATGAGTACCGACAAAAAAACACTGCTGCTGGTGGACGGCTCCAGCTACCTGTACCGCGCCTTCCATGCCATGCCCGACCTGCGTGCCAACCCGGGCGACCCGGCCAGTCCGGCGACCGGCGCCATACGCGGCATGGTCAACATGATGCAAAAGCTGCGCAAGGACGTGCGCGCTGACTTCGCTGCCTGCGTGTTCGACGCCAAAGGGCCGACCTTTCGCGATGCGCTGTACCCTGAATACAAGGCCCAGCGCTCACCCATGCCTGACGACCTGCGCAGCCAGGTCGAACCCATCCACGAGGTGGTTCGGCTGTTGGGCTGGAAGGTACTGGATGTTCCGGGCGTGGAGGCCGACGACGTGATCGGCACGCTGGCCTGCATTGCTTCAAAGCAGGGTATCGAAGTCATCATCTCCAGCGGCGACAAGGACTTGAGCCAGTTGGTCGACGAAAACATCACTGTGATCGACACCATGAACGACCGCCGGCGCGACCTGGCTGGCGTGGAGGCCGAATTCGGCGTCCCACCGCGGCTCATGGTGGATTACCAGGCCCTGGTCGGCGATGCGGTCGACAACGTGCCCGGCGTGCCCAAGGTCGGCCCCAAGACCGCCGTGAAATGGCTGCTCGAATACGGCTCGCTCGATGCACTGGTGGCCCGTGCCGGCGAAATCAAGGGCGTGGTGGGTGAGAACCTGCGCCAGTCACTCGATTGGCTGCCCAAAGGCCGGGAGCTGCTGACCATCAAGAAGGACTGCGAACTGGACGGCTACATCGCCGGCCTGCCGGCCCTGGATGCCATCACCATCGGCGGCCAGCAGACGGAAGCCCTGAAAGCCTTTTATGAAAAGTACGGCTTCAAAGGCCTGGTCAGGCAGATCGAAATTGAAAGCACGCCGCCGGAATTGATTGGCGGACCTGAAGGCAGGCATAAGCCCGCGCCGGCCGGCGGTTCAGGCGGCCGTTCGGATTCACCGGGCCTGTTTGACGAAGCGCCCCTGGTCGATACACCGCTGGCCGAACGTGCCAGCAACCTGAATTACGACACGGTGCTCACCTGGGATGCGTTCGACCGCTGGCTGGCCAAAATCGAAGCGGCTGAGCTGGTCGCGCTGGACACCGAAACCACCTCGCTCGACGAAATGCAGGCCGAAATCGTCGGCCTGAGTTTCAGCGTCACGCCCGGCGAGGCGGCCTACATTCCGCTTACGCACGACTACCCCGATGCGCCCGCGCAATTGCCGCGCGACGAAGTGCTGGCGCGCCTGAAGCCCTGGCTGGAAAACCCGGGTAAAGCCAAGCTGGGCCAGCACGTCAAATACGACCGCCACGTGTTCGCCAACCACGGCCTCGAGGTGCAGGGCTATGCGCACGACACCATGCTGCAAAGCTATGTGCTGGAAGTGACCAAGCCGCATGGCCTGGCCAGCCTGGCCGAGCGGCATGTGGGCCGCAGCGGCATCAACTACGAAGATCTGTGCGGCAAAGGCGCGCACCAGATCAAGTTCAACCAGGTCGACATCGCCAAGGCCGCTGAATATTCATGCGAGGACTCCGACCAGACGCTGGACGTGCACCGTGTGCTGTGGCCGCAAATCCAGGCCAATGAGAAGCTGCGTTTTATCTACGAACTGGAAATGCAGAGCAGCGAAACGCTGTACCGCATCGAACGCAACGGCGTGATGATCGACGCGCCCACCCTGGCCGCGCAAAGCCATGAACTCGGCCAACGCATCATCCAGCTGGAAACCGAGGCCTACGAGATCGCCGGCCAGCCCTTCAACCTGGGCAGTCCCAAGCAACTGGGCGAGATTTTCTTTGACAAGCTCGGCATGCCGGTCATCAAGAAAACCCCCAGCGGTGCACGCAGCACCGATGAAGAAGTGCTCGAAAAACTGGCGGAAGATTACCCGCTGCCCGCCAAGCTGCTCGAGCACCGCTCGCTCAGCAAACTCAAGGGCACTTACACCGACAAGCTCGCGCAACTGGCGCTGCCCCGCACCGGCCGCGTGCACACGCACTATGCTCAGGCCGTCGCGGTCACGGGGCGGCTTTCCAGCAACGACCCCAACCTGCAGAACATCCCGATACGCACGGTTGAGGGCCGGCGTGTGCGCGAGGCTTTCATAGCGCCTCCCGGCAGCGTGATCGCCAGCGCCGATTATTCGCAGATCGAGCTGCGCATCATGGCGCACATCAGCGGGGACGAGGCGCTGCTCAGTGCCTTCACCAACGGCCTGGACGTGCACCGCGCCACGGCCGCCGAAGTCTTCGGCGTGGCGCTGGAACAAGTCAGCAGTGAGCAGCGCCGCTACGCCAAGGTCATCAACTTCGGCCTGATCTACGGCATGAGCAGCTTCGGCCTGGCACGCAACCTCGGCATCGAAACCAAGGCCGCGGCGGCCTACATCGACAAGTATTTCCAGCGCTACCCGGGCGTCAAGAACTACATGGACCAGACCGTGGTGTTCGCCCAGGAGAATCACTTCGTGGAGACCGTCTTCGGCCGGCGCCTCTACCTGTCGGAAATCAACGGCGGCAATGGGCCGCGCAAGAAGGCCGCGGAAAGGCAGGCCATCAACGCGCCCATGCAGGGCACGGCGGCCGACCTGATCAAGCTCAGCATGAACAAAGTGCAGCAGGTGCTCGACGAAGAGAAGCGTGCCACCAAGATGATCATGCAGGTGCACGACGAACTGGTGTTTGAAGTGCCCGAGGCGGAAGTCGAATGGGTGCGCACTGAGATCCCTCGCCTGATGGCCGGCGTGGCGGACCTGAAAGTGCCGTTGCTGGCAGAGATTGGCGTTGGGCCCAACTGGGACAAGGCGCATTAAGCCGGCTCCATTTCCCCTGCGATGGGGCTGCGTGTGAGGCGGGGCCGGAAAATCCTCGTCGCTGGTGTCGTCCTGTCCCTGCTGATGGCCGGCGCCGCGGCAGGCTATGCCTGGTATCGGTTGACCCAGCCGTTTGTGCCGGCTGGCGAGACGCCAGCACCGGCTTCGCAAACGGTATCCGCCGCGAGGCTGAAGGAACTGGTCTACAAACTCTCCACCGATTTTCCGAACCGCACGTTCGATAACGGAACCCGGCTTGAAGGTGCTGCCGTCTATCTGGAGTCACAGCTTTCCGGACTGGGTCTTCAGGTGGAGAGCCAGCGCTTCACGGCCAGAGGCAGGCCCTACCGCAACCTGGTCGTGAAGCTGGGCCCCGATACACCTGAGGTGATGGTGGTGGGCGCGCACTATGACGTGGCTGGTGAGCAGCCCGGCGCGGACGACAATGCCAGCGGCGTGGCGGGCCTCGTTGAGCTGGCGCGCTTGCTCAAGGGGCAAACTTTCCGCCAGCGGGTGGAACTGGTGATCTACACGAATGAAGAGCCTCCTTTTTTCCGCACACCTTACATGGGCAGCGCCATTCACGCCCGGTCTCTTGCAGAGTCCGGCAAGCGAGCGTCCCTCATGTTGTCGCTCGAGTGCATCGGCTACTTCAGTGATGAGCCGGGAAGCCAGGACCATCCCGTGCGGCTTCTCAATGCGATCTACCCCACTACCGGAAATTTCATTTCACTGGTGGGCTTCTACCAGGACGGCGACATCGCGCGCCAGGTGAAGGCGGCGATGAAGTCGGCCTCCGACCTGCCGGTGTATTCCATCAACGCACCGGGGTTTGTCGTTGGCGTCGATTTTTCGGACCATCTCAATTACTGGAATGAGGGCTATGTAGGAATGATGGTCACCGACACGGCTTTCTACAGAAACAAGGCTTATCACACGCCGCAGGACACCGCAGACAGGCTGGACTATCGCCGCATGGCAAAAGTTGTCGAAGGTGTACGTGCGGTGGTCATGCAGCACGCTGTAGCGGCCAGACCGGCACGGTAGCACTCAGGACAGCGCCGCGTTCCCGGTATGTTCGCTGCGTGCCTTGTACATGTCCAGGATCACTTCTGAAAAATTGCCCAGCAGGCGTTGGGCCACCCAGTTCGCATACGCGTCGAAATCCGTGCTGATGCGATAGCTCACGCGAATGTGCAGGCGTGTACCGCCTTCTTCGGGCGTCAATGTGTAGGAGGTGTCGCGCAGATCAAAATAAGCGCCGCCCACTTTCACGTGGTCGTCCAGTGCGCCTGAGGGAAATGAATCCTCTGCGAAACGGTAGGTCCAGCGCATATGCCGCTGCGGCTCCCACTGTCGTATCACCTCGTCAAAATGAACGCCTTTGCCCCAGGTGCTTTTGCGTATGGGGCCTTCAGCCGTGTCGGTCGTGATGCCGCTGACCGGAAGCGGAACGCCTATGCGATAGGCCCAGGCATGCTGAACCTCTGCAGGCGCGATATCGCGTGCGTTGTTGATCTGCTGCCAAACTTCAGCAGAAGTTGCCTGTATGAGCACACTGCGCTCCACGCTGCCGATGCGCTCTACCTGGTTTTGTGGAAATGCCATCGCCACCAGCAGTGGCAACGCGGCGATGCTATAGACCGCTTGCCTGGGCCAATTGGTCATGCGGCAAACCAGGCCCATGACCACACCGCCGAGCATGCCGACGGCGGTGAAGAGTGGAAGGATGACGATGGCGCAAATCACCCCCTCTATCAGGATGGCCAGGCTGCCGAGCACAAACACGAAGGTTGCCAGCGCCGGTGCAAAAAGGTAATAGGAAAAGCTCCTGCGCTTGTGCCGCTCGGCCACATACACCGTGATGGCTCCTACGGCAAATGGTGCAAACCAGACAAAACCGGCCGCCATGGCCGACAGTGCACTCCCCGGTTTTCCGGAAAACGCCAGGCGCAGTACCAGCCCGCTCAGCGCTCCGGCAAGAAAAGGCGTCCAGCCTGAAAACGGCAAGCCGTCCGAAGACGCAAATCCCTCTTTCGGCGCGGGTATGCGATCGTGCGGAGCGAGATCAGCTGTCGGCTTGTTTTGTTCTGCGGTCATGGGTGTATTGACAGGTTTAGTTCGATGCCTGCTTATCTGCTGGTTTGCGCGCGGTGACCATGAAGTAGCCAAAACCCGGCAGCCACATGCCCAGCAGGAAGGCTGCGTAGGAAGCCACTATATGGCCGCGGCGCAGCGGCGACAGGCGAAAGCGTGCCCGCCAGAGTTCACGCAAGGCAAAGCGGGTGGCAAACAGAGGTATCTGCAATGCGCTGGGCGCTAGCCGCAGGCTGATGTCCTGAAACCGGATATCGGTGAAGCCCTGGCTTGCAAGCGCTGTGTGCAGCGCCTGTTTTTCGGCCAGCTCATTGACCGCCCAGTGATGGCACCACAGGCGATAGATGCGCTCCATGAACCCCGGCAGGGGCTTGTTGTTGCGCCGCAAGGCATCGGCGATCACCAGCGTGCCGCCAGGCCGCAACAGGCGTGCAGCTTCCCGTACCAGTGCCCGTTTGTCGGCTCCCGGCGCGTGGCAAGCGCTTTCCAGGGCGTAAACGCCGTCGTACGCGCCTGAACGCAAGCCCGTGTCCACATAATCTGCCAGATGAAAACGAACCTGGTTGGGTAGGGCGGCGGCCTGGTTGAGCCCGACTCCCTGGATGATTTGCCGCGCCACCAGTGTGACGGCGTCCACGGTGCTGTGCTTGCGGTTTTTCACGATCGATCTGGCCGTGGCACCGGCACCGCAGCCGAGGTCGGCAAGCCGGACGGCGCCAGTGCCCGGCAGGGCCAGCCGGTGTAGCACTTCCCTGTTCATGCGTTCCAGCATCGCTTCGCGGGCCAGGGGACTGACCTGCCAGGACCAGTAGCCGAAGTGCATGTTCATGCCGGGGCTCCAGGCACGGTAATCATCGGCCACGGCGTTGTAATAAGACCGGATGTCCGCCAGCCGTGCTTCCCGGCCCTTGTCCGTTGGCATATCGGCGCGGCGCGCAACAGGTGTTGTGGTGAGCATTGTTCTTCTCCTTCAGTGCTGCTTCGACCCGTCAATACTTTCGGCGATCTTTAGCGAGCATCAATAGCCGCAGGTACGGCCGGCGCGGCGCTGCCGGCAGCCGACACATGGGCGGCCAGCTCCTGCGCGGCTATCCACTGCCGTACCTGCGTCCAGACATTGCGCGCGATGATGGCGACGGTGACAAACACCCCGGCCATTACCAGCCAGAGCGATCGCCGCACCGCGTCAATGACGTCGTTCCTGTCATTGAATTCACCAAAGGTCAGCATCAGCAGCAGCGTGCCGGACACCGCCAGCAGGTAGGCGCAGCGTATCCAGAACTCTGCGCCGCCCTCCGCGTCGCACAACATGCGAAGCACCTTGTAGAGAATGGGCTTGAGGTAACCGATGGCAATCACGGGGCCGACCAGTGCAATCAGCAGCGAGATGAAAAACAGGTTGGGGCTCATGAGGTTTCCTTTCGTTTCTATCGGTGGGGATGGTTAACGTGCGCAGGTACCGGAATCGCAACGGGCACTGGCGGACCGTTCAGCGGCGCGGCGTACCGCACCTTCAAACAGCAGGCCCACCAGCCGGCGCGGAATGCGGTGGCGGTTGCGTGCCAGCATCGGGTAGGCCCAGTCGGCCAGTGGGGCCAGCACCGGCAGGCGCATTGCCGTACTGGCCCAGCCCAGGCCGACCGCCTCATAAGCCAGCCGGAATACATCAACACCCTTGAGAACGCGGCCGTCTGCCGTGCGGGCGTGAATCAGGTCCAGCAGGTCCTGCATGGTGGTACCAGCCGGAATGTCGGCAAAATCCGGCGCCGACACATCGCTAAAGCGCAGGTGGCCTGCGGTATTGCGCAGCATCAGATTGGTCATTTCTGCGTTGCAGAGTGGGCAGGCCGACTCGTAGAAGAGGGTCAGAGGAAAGGTCAGCGGGTCAGGATTGCCGGCCTTGAAGTCGTCGTAACGCGTGTTGCCTGCGTTGGTAAAGCCTTTAATGACAGTCATTTTCTCTCCTTTATAAATTTCAGTACAAACAGAAATTACCAGTCAAAAAAAAGCCGACCCCACCTTTCAGAAGGTGGGTGGCAACAACTCCGAAGGATCCATGAGTTTCGCGTCGCTGTCGCCCCGCACGAACTTCTGCACGCTGGCACCCATTCGCAGCACTTTTTCGAGCGTAGTGGGTGACAGCCGCAGCATCTCGTCGGCCCACAAGCCAAGGGATTCCATCAGGCGAAGCGTTTCCCGCACCCGGTCCTGGGCATCGGCGGACTCGGCCTCAAAGCCGTCTTCCTTCACCAGCTCCCGCAGCATGCGCACGGTCGGGTCAAACTCGCGCTCCTTGCGTTCGCGCACCACGGTGCGAAAGAGTTCCCAGACGTCGAGCGAGGTTTCGTAATAGTCGCGCCTGTCGCCCAGCACATGGGTCGCACGGATCAGGTTCCAGTTCAGCAGTTCCTTGAGGCTGGTGCTGACATTGGAGCGCGCTACCTCCAGCGTATCGGCGATGTCTTCGGCATGCAGCGGGCGACCGTGGAAGAAAAGCAGGGCGTGGATTTGTGAAACGGTACGGTTCACGCCCCAGGCGGTGCCCATTTCCCCCCAGTGGACAACGAATTTGCGGGCGACGGGGCTGAGTTCCATGACTCTGAATATACGCTGTCTGAAATTTCTGTCAAGACAGAAATAAAAGATTCTAAAAAGAAACAACAGCAAAGACCCAAGCCCGAGAATACGGCGCATGACAGACATCAAGACCTACGGCATGTCGGAGCGGGCCGATCACCTCGACTTCGACATCCGGTCCCAGCTGGTGCGGCCGCCGCTGGTGCGTCCCCACCGGCACGAGTATTTCCAGATCCAGATCAGCCTGCAAGGCGACACCGAACAGAATGTGGCCGGGACGGTGCGGCCTTTCCGGCGCGGCTATTTGAGTTTTATCCTGCCTTACCGCGTGCATGTGATCCCGCATCCCGAGGGTTCGCGCTACGTCATCATCAACATGTCGCAGCAGTTCCTGCGCCCCGGCCTCGATGTGGACCCGCTGGACCTGGAAGACGTGCCCTTGAGCCGCGCGCCCGAACTCGCGCCCTTCCTGTTCCAGGAATACGCAGACTTCTTTTTTTCTGAAGAAGAGTTTCCCGAGATCGAAGCGCTGCTGGAAAAACTCGCGGCGGAGAACGCGCATCGCCGCTTCGGCTCCATCGAGATGATCCGCGGCCTGATGCTGCAGCTGATAGGCATGGTCTGCCGCAAGTACGAAGCCGATCTGTTGCGTTTTTCGGCCAGCCAGGCGCAGCAGGGCAGCCGGCGCGCCAGCCTGCAGCGCGCGGTGCGTTACATCCGCGAGCACCTGGCCGGCGAAGTGACGCTGGCCGACGCGGCAGCGGCCGCTTTCCTCTCGCCCAACTACCTTGCGCATCTGCTGAAGAAAGAAACCGGCAAGACTTTCACCGACCTGGTGACCGAGCGGCGCCTGGAGTTTGCGCAGGAGCAGCTGGCGCACAGCAGCCAGCGCATCGCCAGCATCGCCCATGCCTCGGGCTTTGCTGACGAGGCCTATTTCGCACGGCGCTTCCGCCAGCGTTTCGGCCAGACCCCCAAGGCTTACCGTGACAGCGTGCGAGCCAAGATTTCCGGCGCGGCCTGAGACGTGGTGCGGCGCAACAGCACTGGCGTAACCCCGCTGCATTGAATCGTCCGGTAAATGCGTAATTGCGTCCTCCTGCGCGCGGCCTGTGAACCCTAAGCTCGATAGCTGGAGAAAAAACACTGACAACAAGCTCCAGCTTTCATCAATCCCAGGAGACACACATGACACGACCAGACATGAGCAAACGCGGAATTCTGCAAACAGGCGCCCTGATGGCGACAGGCGCCGTCGTCGGTTGCGCCACGCCGGGCACGGCGGCCAATGCGCCGGCCACGCCTTTCACGGTGGCCGAGACCTACATCCCCATTGCCGGCAGCGCCGAGATGTTTCCGGTGCGTCGCATTTACTGCATAGGGCGCAATTACGCGGCGCACGCGATCGAGATGGGCTCCGACCCGAGCCGCGAGCCGCCATTCTTTTTCCAGAAGCCGACGGATGCGATCCAGGTGGTGCCGCCGGGCAAGGTTGCCGACCACCCGTACCCCACACTGACCAAAAACTACCACTATGAAGTCGAACTCGTGGCGGCGCTGGCCAAGGGCGGGCGCAACATCCCGATGGACAAGGCGCTGGACCTGGTCTACGGCTACGCGTTGGGCCTGGACATGACGCGTCGCGACCTGCAGCGCGGCATGGGCGACCAGAAAAAGCCCTGGGAAATCGGCAAGAGCTTTGACATGTCTGCTCCCATCGGTCCCATCCACAAGGTTGCGCAGACCGGCCACTACACCAAAGGCGCGATCTGGCTCAAGGTCAACGGCCAAGTCAAGCAGCAGGCCACGCTGAACCACATGATCTGGTCGGTGGCCGAGCAGATCTCCAAACTGTCCGAGGCGTTTGAGCTCTTTCCCGGCGACATCATTTACTCGGGCACGCCTGAAAACGTCGGCCCGGTGGTCAAGGGTGATGTCATCGAATGCCATATCGACGGTCTGCCGGAGCTCAGCGTCAAGATTGTTTAAGGGAAGACAGCTGACGGGGAGGGGCGGGGCAAGGGAAAACACCCGTGTCATCGCCCCGCGGTGGCAAGAACTTTCGGGGCCGCATAGACTCCGACAGCTTGCCTTCTTTCGCCTTTCGCCCTCCAACAACTAACTGAGGAAACCGCCATGCTTGAACACGACCAGAAGAAAGACTTCGACGCCCTGCTGCCCGGGCGGTCCACTGAAGCCGGCGCCAGCCGCCGCACCGCGCTCAAAACGGCACTGGGGGTCGGGTATGCCGCCACCGCCATGCCCATCATGGCGCAGACAGCCATCAAAACTTCCTCAGAAGGCCTGAAGACCGGCGAAACCACGTATGAAGTCAATGGCTTCAAGGTGCCAGCTTTCTTTGCGGCGCCCGCCGGCAAGACCAATCTGCCGGTGGTGCTGGTGATCCAGGAAATTTTTGGCGTGCACGAATACATCGCCGACACGGCCCGGCGCTTTGCCAAAGCCGGCTATCTGGCGATTGCCCCCGAGCTCTATGCGCGCCAGGGCGACCCCAGCAAGTACAACGAAATGGCCAAGCTCATGGCCGAAGTGGTGTCCAAAGTGCCTGACGAACAGGTCATGGCAGACCTGGACGGCGCCGTGAAGTGGGCGGCCGCTAACGGCGGCAATGCCAAAAAGGTGGGCATCACCGGTTTTTGCTGGGGTGGCCGCATCACCTGGCTGTATGCCGAACAAAGCAGGAACGTCAAAGCCGGCGTGGCCTGGTACGGCCGTCTGGTCGGCCAGCCGTCAGCGCTGACGCCCAAGCACCCGCTGGACCTGGCCGCCAACCTCAAGGCACCCGTGCTCGGCCTCTATGGTGGGCAGGACGGCGGCATCCCGCTGACCACCGTCAACCAGATGAAAGACGCGCTGGCCGAGGCTGGCGCCAAGGGCAACAAGGCCGCGGCCGCCTCCGAGTTTGTGGTCTATCCGCAAGCTCCCCATGCCTTCCATGCCGACTACCGCCCGAGCTACCGCAAGGATGCGGCAGATGACGGCTTCAAGCGCGCCCTGGAGTGGTTCAAGTCTCACGGCGTGAGTTAAAAAGCACCCCCGTCCGGGCTCACTTCGTGTAGCCCGTTCCCCCCTCGAGGGGGCGGCGCCTGGGGCCGGCAAAGCCGGACCCTCGGCCCCCGCTGGTGAAATACCTCCATCACTGGTCGCACCCACAGAACTCTTCAAGCCAGCATGAGCCGCGGGACTGGCTTTGCCGGGCCGCAGGCGGGCGGCCCCCTCGGGGGGGGCAGGGAGCTACACGCAGTGAGCGACCGTGGGGGCCAACCGCTTGACAGCCACGATAAGATAAAAGCAACCCCGGTCGCAGGCATTGGATGCCGCGCCCGGGTTTTTGTCGTGTGTGGTGTAACCTCCACGGGGTGTTGAATCATCATTTTGGGCTCCGGCCCAGTCGGAACGGGCGCGAGCAGCTATGACTTTGATAGCAATTTTGGTGGGGACCCTGGCTGCAGGGATTGGCAGCGTGTGGCTGGCGGCGCTGCTCAGCTTTGGCGTGCTGGCCCGGTACACCCAGCACATGCTCAGCCTGGCGGCCGGCGCGCTATTGGCCACGGCCTTCATGCATTTGCTGCCCGAGGCTTTTGAAAGCCAGGCCGGGGCCAAGGAGCTGTTTGCCACCTTGCTGGTCGGGCTGGTGTTCTTTTTCCTGCTCGACAAGGCCGAACTGTGGCACCACGGCCATGAGCACCATGGCGGCGAGCACCATGGCCCCGAGGCGGCGGCGCATGCACACCATGACCATACGGAACACGTCCATGCCGCGCATAGCCACCACGGCCACCACCATGACCATACGCATGGCGAAACCAAAAGCGGCAGCTGGGCCGTGCTGGCCGGCGACAGCGTGCACGCTTTCGGCGATGGCATCCTGATCGCGTCGGCCTTCATGGCCGATTTGCGGCTGGGCGTGGTCGCCGCACTGGCGGTGCTGGTGCATGAAGTGCCTCACCACATGGGCGACCTGGTGGTGCTGCGCCAGACCTCCAACAACCGCCGCGCCGCTTTCATCAAGGTGTCGCTGGCCGGTGCCGTCACCGCGCTGGGCGGCGTGGTCGGCTATGCGCTGGTTGACCAGCTGTACGACTACCTGCCGTTTTTCCTGATCATGGCGTCCAGCAGCTTCATTTACGTCGCGCTGGCCGACCTGATTCCCCAGTTGCAAAAACGCGTCACCGCCCGGGAAACCATGGCGCAAATCGCCTGGCTGGGTATCGGCATCGGCCTGGTAACGCTGATCAGCGGGATGGCGCACCACCATTGAGCGGCAAGGCGCAATTGCGGTTGCGGCTGCTGTCAGACGGCGCCCGACAGGTACAAGGCCTGGCGACCTATAGGCGGGTTTCGGGCGGAGCGGGAAGATAAGGCCAAGCATCCTTTTGATGCTCCGTTGCGTTGTGCAAAACACTGTGCAAAAGGCAGGCCCGCCATGAACTTCCATTCAGACTCCACCACGGTTTCCAGCGCTTTCCGCCCTTCGGCCTACGATGTCAGCGGCGAGTGGGCTCAAGAAGCGCCGCAGCGCAAGCCGCGTAGTTTTCACCGCCCGCGCGCAGCCGCGTACATCGCTTTTTTCATTACCGTTTTCGCCAGCATGGCAGCCGCTGCTGCACTGGCAATCCATGACATGCCTTTGATGGTGGTGGGCCTGTGATGAGCGGCACGCGCAAGCGGCCGGGCAATGAAGAGCCCGAACCGACGTCGGAGGCGGACTTGCCGTCCGACGGCCGGGACGAAAAAGGTGAAGCGATGATTCGTGACCTGCCCAAGCGGGCGGAGCCGCCGCAGTCTCTGCAGTCGCCTGGCAGGGGCCGAACAACGCCGGAAAAGGGAAGCAGGAAGTAGCCATGGCCACCAATCCGAACGTTCCACCACCCGAGCCCCTGCCGCCCCTGGACACCCCGCCGGACCCCGGTGAAGTGCAGACCACCCCCATGCCAATGACGCTGAAATAGGCGAAATCAGCTCCGCTAGAAATGTTGACGGGTCTGGGCGGTGGCTGCCCAGCCTGGAGCTTGCAAGGGCCATCAAGCCTGGATATGGTCGTGGGATTTTCATCTCCGGGAGACACCATGGCCGACGTAATGAATGTGCGCTGCTGCATCGCAGGCGGTGGCCCGGCCGGCATGATGCTGGGCCTTTTGCTGGCGCGCGCAGGAGTGCAGGTGCTTGTGCTGGAAAAGCACGCCGATTTCCTGCGTGACTTTCGCGGCGACACCGTGCATCCCTCCACCCTTGAAGTGATTCACGAACTGGGCCTGCTGGAGAAATTCCTGGCGCGCCCGCACGACGAAGTAAGCGAGTTGCGCGCCGTGGTCGGCAACACCGAGCTCGTGCTGGCCAGCTTCAGGCATTTGCGCCTGCGCTGCAAATTCATCGCGATGATGCCCCAGTGGGAGTTCCTGGATTTTGTGCGCGATGAAGCGGAGCTGTATCCCGGTTTTCGCCTGATCCAGAACGCCGAAGTGACCGGCGTGATCCAGCAAGATGGCGTGGTGACGGGCGTGGAGGTCGCGACGCCCGGGGGCGCCTTGCAGGTGATGGCGGACCTCGTGGTCGGTGCCGATGGCAGGCGGTCTACGGTGCGCAGTTCGGCGGGGCTGGTCGTGCGCGATCTGGGTGCGCCTATTGATGTGCTGTGGATGCGCCTGCCCAAGATGCCGGGCGATCCTTCCACGACGGGTGGGCGCATTACCAACGGCATTTTCCTGGCCATGATTGACCGCCGCACTTACTGGCAGTGCGCCTATGTGATCCCCAAGGGCGGCATCGAGGCCGTTCGCTTGCAGGGGCTCGAGGCTTTCAGGGCTGATGTGGTGAAGGTAGCACCGCTCTTTGCCGACCGTATCGCCACCCTGGCCAGTTGGGACGACATCAAGCTGCTGAGTGTGACGGTGGACCGGCTGGAGCATTGGTACAAGCCCGGCCTGCTGTGCATCGGCGACGCTGCACATGCGATGTCGCCTGTGGGCGGCGTGGGCATCAACCTGGCGGTGCAGGATGCCGTGGCGGCGGCCAACATTCTGGCTGCACCCCTGGCAACCCCCCAGCTGGACCGCGCCGCGCTGACCCCCTTTCTGGCGCAGGTGCAAAGGCGCCGGTTGTTTCCCACACGCGTCACGCAGGCGGTGCAGGTCGCCATCCAGAACCGACTGCTCAGCCCGGTACTGGCGGCGCGGGGGCGTGACCGCCCGCCCATGGCACTGCCCTGGCCACTGAAGCTGATGCGCCGCTGGCCCGTGCTGCAGGCGCTGCCGGCCTATGCGGTCGGCGTGGGCGTGCGGCCGGAGCACGTGCGCTCACCAGCGCAGCCGGTGACTTCCGATACCGGCTGAATGGTCTTGAATGCTATTGATTTAATAGCTGCTTGCGCCCGTTCCATAAGGACGAATGGCCGTTTTTACTTGAATTTGTAAGGATTTTCGGGACGCCCGGCCTTTCCGTTACCTCTATCGGCTTTCTTTTTCTACCTTCCATTTTCCAGTGGGTATGTGAACGTGGCGTCCGAACGAAAAAGACGAAAGAAGACGGTTTGTAGGTTTTTTCCTACGCAATCCAGAGGCATTGCCTACATTCCCCGGCAGCAACGGTGCCTAAAGTGAATAAGGCAGGCACAGGTGCGTAGCAGGTGTGCAAGCGCCGCAAACCACCCCAACCCCAATCCCACTCAACAGTCTGCACCTCGCCACGGCTTTTCTGCCGCAAGCAGAGGTGACTTTCAGGAGACCGTCATGAAAACCACCGCAGAGACACTTCACTCCCACAGGCCCGAACCCAGCCCTTCTAAAGGGCGCCTGGGTGACCGGCCGGACAACGGCTCGCGGAGCAGTCGTGGTGCCGGCCCTTCGTCGGGTTCACGCCTTGACAACCCGCACAAGCGCATCCGTTTGTCCGGCCACGCGCGCGCGTGTTGATACGGGCGCTTTTTCATCACGCGTCCGCGTGGGCATCAGGCGAAAAACGCTTACAGCCCTGTGGGACACCGTCTCATGGGGTAAGCCCGATGTACCGGGCTAAATTGAATTCCGGCTGACGTTCAGCCACTCACCGTTCAGCCATTTCATCTTCAAAAAAGGAAACCGACATGCACGCATCCAAATTCAAACCTGCTGCCCTTACCGCCGTTGCCCTGGCCGCTTTGCTGGCACTGGGAGCCTGTGGCAAAAAGGTGGAAGACACCGGCGCGTCGCCTTCGACACCTGCCGCTTCACCTTCGACCACACCTTCGCCGTCGACCACGCCATCCCCAACAAGCAGCAGCTCTTCGATGGGTACGTCCACAACCGGTAGCACCCCATCGGGAACCAGCACGTCCCCGATGACAGGTGACGCGGCGGCGCCCAGTGCGCCATCCAGCGCTCCGGCCAAATAATCGGGTATGAAAATCCGGCATTGACCGGCTTTTTTTGAACGGGTCCTGCGCGGCCGTTTCAACATAAAAAAACCTGCATGCCTGAAAGCATGCAGGTTTTTGTGTTTCTGCCGGCGTTGCGGGGCCGGGTGATCTCAGCCCTGTGCTACCGGATGCGCCGGGTCGCTGCACCAGTCGCTCCAGCTGCCAGCGTAGAGCCCGCTTCTTCCGAGGCCGGCCAACTCCATGGCAATCAGGTTGGGAACGGCGCTGACGCCGCTGCCGCAATGGTGTACCACGGTGGCAGGGTTGCGGCCAGCCAGCAGTGCTTCAAACTCGGTCTTGAGTTGGGCTGGCGGCTTGAACTTCCCGTCCGGCCCCAGGTTCTGGCCGAAGGGGCGGTTCAATGCGCCGGGGATGTGGCCCGCCACCGGGTCCAGGGGCTCCACTTCGCCCTTGAAACGCGGCGTAGCGCGCGCGTCAACCAGTGTTTGTGTCGGGCGACCCAGCTGGCTCGCCACGGTCTGGGCCGATACCAGCGTGGCTTTTTCGGGCGCAAGAAGAAAGTTGGCCTGGAAATGGGCTGGTTCTTCGCCGCTGTTGACGGCGCCGCCTGCGGCCTGCCAGGCTTGCAGCCCACCGTCGAGCACCGCCACGTTTTCATGGCCGGCCCACTTGAGCATCCACCAGAGGCGCCCGCAGTAGTTGGCGCCGTTGCGGTCATACACCACCGCTTGCATGTTGTTGGCAAAGCCGACGCTGGAAAGCCAGGTGGCGAATTTCTCGCGGTTAGGCAGCGGGTGGCGTCCGCCCGACGCGGGTGCATCAGCGCCGCTGGCGGTGATCACGCCATGGGCGCCTGCCACGCCGTGCTTCGCGCTCAGGGCGGTGTCCAGATTGGCGTAGACGGCGCCGGGAATGTGCGAGGCCAGGTACTGCTCGTGCCCCACGTTCGGCTTCATCAGGTCAAACGTGCAGTCGAAGATGCGCAGGGGCTTGGCCGATGACATCAGGGCTTGCAGTTGTACGGCGGAAATCAGGGTGGTGTAGCTCATTGCATGCTCCTTAGTGTTCCTCTGCCGGGGCGTTCGGCGCGGCGCGGGCGCGCAAAACAGTTGCGGCAATCGCGCTGACGATGATGAGGCCCATGCCGGCCCAGCCGATCAGGGGGATATTGTCGCCAAACAGGATCAGGCTGTAGATAGCCGCGAACACAATCCCCGAGTACTGCAGGTTGGCCACCATCAGCGTGCCGCCATGGTTTTCAGACATGGAATAAGCCTTGGTCATGGACAGCTGGCCCAGCGAAGCCAGGATGCCGATGGGCGGCAGCCACAGCGCGTGTTCCCAGTTCCAGGGCGTGATGCCCATGACTGCCATGCCGAGAGCGCCGGCAACCGCCGTGCCCACGGCAAAATAAAACACGGTGCGCGTTTCGGGCTCGCCCATGCGCGAAATTGCCATGACCTGCATGTAGGCAAAGGCAGCCCCCAGGCCCGACATCAAGCCCACCAGCCCGGCAAAGGTCTGGTTCTGGTCGATCGCGGGACGCAGCAGCATGACGACGCCGGCAAAGCTTGCCAGGATGGCCATGACCAAAGGCCCCTGGCTGGGCCCTTTCTGGCCGGCCTTGCCCAGCATCAGCGCACCACCCACCAGGAAAGCCGCGATCCACACGCTGCTCATGTAGTTGAGCGTCATGGCGGTCGCCAGCGGCAAATGGGCAATGGCGTAAAACCAGGCCGACAGCGACATCACGCCGATCACGCTGCGCCAGGCATGCATGGCGGGGTAGCGGGTGACCAGGGTGATGCCGCGCGCGCGGGCGTAGGCGGCCATGAAGACGATGCCCAGGGTGCCGCGGTAGAACACCAGTTCGGCGCTGTTGAAGTGTTCCGACGCGTACTTGACGCAGACCCCCATCGTGGCAAACAGGAAGGAGGAAAGAATCATCCAGACGGCTTGCATCGGTTTTCAGGGTAGGGAGTTATGAGGGGTAAAAGGGGCTGAGATCCGCAATGGTATTGCGCGAGCAGCTATCAAATAAGTAGCAATGCCGGCGCTATCAAATCATTTGCGTGGTTTTGCTGGCGCCCATTTCGCGGCGATACCACTCGTGAAAGTGCTGCATGCCGTCTTCCATGGGGCTTTGGTAAGGCCCGAACTCGTTGTCGCCGCGAATCATCAGCGCCTTGCGGCCGGCGTCCATGCGCAGGGCGATCTCATCGTCTTCCACGCAGGTTTCCATATAGGCGGCTTGTTGCGCTTCGATGAATTCGCGCTCGAAGGCGCAGATTTCTTCGGGGTAGAAAAACTCGACCACGTTGAGCGTCTTATCGGGTCCCTGCGGATGCAGTGTGCTGACCACCAGCACGTGCGGGTACCACTCAACCATGACGTGAGGGTAGTAGGTAAGCCAGATGGCACCGTATTTGGGGGGCACACCCTTGCGGTACTGCAGGACCACGTCATGCCATTTCTTGTAGGTGTCGGTGCCGGGCTTGCCCAGCTTGTCCGACACGCCCACGGTCTGCACTGAATAGTTTGGTTCAAGTTGCCAGCGCAGGTCGTCGGTGGTGACGAAGCCGCCCAGGCCGGGGTGGAAAGGGCCAACGTGGTAGTCCTCCAGATAGACCTCGATGAAGGTTTTCCAGTTGTAGTTGCACTCGTGCAGGTGCACCTTGTCGAGCTGGTAGCCGGAGAAGTCGAGGTCGGCGTAGGTGGCCAGCTGCGACATTTCGGCGGCGACGTCGCGGCCGGTGTCCTCGAACACCAGGCCGTTCCAGGTCGTGGTCTTGTAGCGGTTCAGGTTCAGGCAGGGGTCGATCTCGAAGTGCGGTGCGCCTATGAGCTCGCCTGACGTGTTGTAGGTCCAGCGGTGCAATGGGCAGACGATGTTGCTGCCGGTATTGCCGCGGCCCTGCAGCATGGTGGATTGGCGGTGCCGGCAGACGTTGGAGATCAGTTCGATGCCCGAAGCGTTGCGCACCAGCGCCCGGCCTTCGCCCTCATGCGGCAGGGCGTAATAGTCGCCCAGGTGCGGCACGGCCAGTTCATGGCCCAGGTAGCGCGGCCCGCGGGCAAACAGCTTTTGCTGCTCCCGCTGGTACAGGCCTGCATCAAAGTAGCTGGAAATGGGGAGCTGGCTGGTTGCCTGCAGGAGACGGAGGCTGAGATCAGACATGCAAATTTCGGTGAACATGCCCCTGCGCCAAGGCGGTGGAGGCTGTTGACAAGCGGGTAGGCAGGCTGAGCGACAGCCCACGGATAAAACAAGGCCGGATATCCCGCAGCAGGGCACTGCTGTTATCGAGAACTGTTATCAATTGTACCCGCGCAGGCCTTTTTGCGAGTCTTCGCACGCCGCCGCCGGATAATAGAGATGTATGGATTCGTAGTCCCGGGCGCCGGGGCTGCAACCTGCCTGCAACGGCCTAAAATCACCCTTCACCCAAATCACACCATGGCCAAAAGTCCTTCGTCCGCCGCCACTGCCTCCGCGCCGGCATTGCCCGCCAGCTATGAGGCCGCATTGCAGGAACTTGAGGGGTTGGTTGACAGCCTGGAATCCGGGCAGCTGCCGCTGGACCAACTGCTTACCGGCTACCAGCGCGGTGCGCAACTGCTGAAGTTCTGCAGGGACAAGCTCGAAGCCGTGGAAACCCAGATCAAGGTGCTGGAAGGCACGGAACTCAAGCCGTGGGTGCAGGAATAACCGGCTCATTGCAGGCAGAACATTCCTTCACCCCTAAAAAAGAGACCCACGATTGAACGCCCCTGAAAAATTGCCTTTGTTTACCTTGAGCGCCTGGAGTGCCGGGCAGCTTGCCAATGTCGAGAGCGCCTTGTCGCGCTGGGTTGCCTGCCCCAGCGACGCGCCTGCGCCTGCGGGCTTGGGCGACGCCATGCGTTATGCCGTGCTCGACGGTGGAAAACGCCTGCGGCCCTTGCTGGTTATGGCGGCCTGTGAGGCCGTGCAGGGCAATGCGCAAGCCGCCCTGCGAGCCGCCTGCGCGGTAGAACTGATCCACGCCTATTCGCTGGTGCACGACGACATGCCTTGCATGGACAACGATGTGCTGCGCCGCGGCAAGCCCACGGTGCATGTCAAGTTCGGCCAGGCTCAGGCACTGCTGGCCGGCGACGCCCTGCAGGCGCTGGCATTTGAATTCCTCACGCCCCCCGATGATTCAGTTGATGCGGCCACACAGGCGCGCTTGTGCCGCATGCTGGCCCAGGCGGCCGGTTTTCAGGGCATGGCCGGCGGTCAGGCCATTGACCTTGCCAGCGTGGGCCTGCCGCTGACGTCTTCCCAGCTGCATGAAATGCACCGGCTGAAAACCGGTGCGCTGCTGCAGGCCAGCGTGATGATGGGCGCAGCCTGTGGTGCTGCGACGCCGGCCGCTCAAGACGCCTTGCGCGATTACGGCGCCGCCGTCGGCCTGGCTTTCCAGGTCGTTGATGACATCCTGGACGTCACCGCTGACTCCGCCACGCTGGGCAAGACGGCCGGCAAGGACGCCGCCCAGGACAAACCCACCTTTGTATCGCTGATGGGGCTGGAAGACTCCAAAGCCTATGCGCAGCAACTGCTGGGCAAGGCGCTGCGCAGCCTGGACGCCAGCGGGCTGGGCCACACTGATGCCCTGCGCGCACTGGCGGACATGCTTGTGAACCGTCATCATTGAAGCCGTCATCAGGATTGAATACCGCGGACCGGGAAACCGGCCTTGCCACAAACAGCGACACCACGATGTACCCATTGCTTGAAACCATCAACAGCCCCGCCGACCTGCGGAGCCTGCCCCGCGTTGACCTGAAACCCCTGGCCGACGAGCTGCGCGCCTACGTGCTTGACAGTGTTTCAAAAACCGGCGGCCACCTGAGCTCGAACCTGGGCACCGTGGAGCTGACGGTGGCTCTGCATTACGTCTTTAATACCCCCGAAGACCGCCTGGTGTGGGACGTGGGCCACCAGACCTACCCGCACAAAATCCTCACGGGCCGGCGCGAGCGCATGGACAGCCTGCGGCAGTTTGGCGGCCTGTCGGGTTTTCCGCGCCGCGACGAAAGCCCCTACGACACCTTCGGCACGGCTCACTCATCGACCTCGATTTCCGCTGCACTGGGCATGGCGCTGGCCGCCCAGCAAAAAGGCGAAGACCGCCATGCGGTGGCCATCATTGGCGACGGTGCCATGAGCGCCGGCATGGCCTTCGAGGCCCTGAACAATGCGGGTGTGCACGACCATTGCAAGCTGCTGGTGGTGCTTAACGACAACGACATGAGCATCAGCCCGCCGGTGGGTGCGCTGAACCGTTACCTGGCCCAGCTCATGAGCGGGCGTTTTTATGCATCCGCCAGGCACATGGGCAAGCAGGTGCTGCGCGTGGCGCCGCCGCTGCTGGAACTGGCCAAACGCCTGGAGTCGCATGCCAAGGGCATGGTCGTGCCTGCCACGCTGTTTGAAAACTTCGGCTTCAATTACATCGGTCCCATCGACGGCCACGACCTGGAGTCGCTGGTTCCCACACTCGAGAACATCAAACACCTGATGGACACCAAAGGCGGCCCGCAGTTCCTGCATGTGGTCACCAAAAAAGGCCAGGGCTACAAGCTCGCCGAAGCCGACCCCATCGCCTACCACGGTCCCGGCAAGTTCGATCCGGCCATGGGCCTGCAAAAGTCCACCGCACCGGCCAAGCAGACCTTCACCCAGGTGTTCGGCCAGTGGCTGTGCGACATGGCCGAGCACGACAGCCGGCTCGTCGGCATCACACCGGCCATGCGAGAAGGCTCGGGCATGGTTGAGTTCCACAGGCGCTTTCCCGAGCGTTACCACGACGTCGGTATCGCCGAGCAGCATGCGGTAACCTTCGCCGCGGGCATGGCCTGCGAAGGGCTCAAGCCCGTGGTGGCGATTTACTCCACCTTTTTGCAGCGCGGCTACGACCAGCTGATCCACGATGTGGCCCTGCAAAACCTGCCTGTCGTGTTTGCACTGGACCGCGCCGGCCTGGTCGGCGCCGACGGCGCCACGCATGCGGGCGCCTATGACATTCCTTACCTGCGCTGCATTCCCAACATGAGCGTGGCATGCCCCGCCGATGAAAATGAATGCCGCATGCTGCTGAGCTCGGCTTTCGAGCAAAACCATCCGGTGGCTGTACGCTACCCGCGCGGCGCCGGCGCCGGCATCAAGCCGGGAACCGGCCTTGAGGCACTGCCCTTCGGCAAAGGCGAAGTCCGCCGCGAAGGCTCGGGTGTTGCCATCCTGGCTTTCGGCACCTTGCTATACCCGGCCCTGCAAGCCGCCGAAAAAATCGGCGCCACCGTCGTCAACATGCGCTGGGCCAAACCGCTGGACACCGAACTGCTGCTCAAAGTAGCGGCCAGCCATGAAGCCCTCGTCACGGTCGAAGAAGGCGCCATCATGGGCGGCGCCGGCAGCGCCGTCAGCGAAGCCCTGCAAGCCGCAGGCGTCAACAAGCAGGTGCTGCACCTGGGCCTCAAAGACGAGTTCATCGAACACGGTGACCCAGCCAAACTACTGGCCTTGCAAGGCCTGGACGCCGCCGGCATTGAAGCGTCCATCACGGCACGTTTTGCCTCACTGCTGCAGTCTGGCAAATCCCCCAAGCCCGCACTCAAATCCGTCGCTTGATCACGGATTCAGTCAGACCCTGAAAGGCTCTTAAATCAAGCAGGAGCCGCGGGACTGGCTTCGCCAGACCGCAGGCGCAGCGGCCCCCTCGGGGGGGCAGGGAGCGACACGAAGTGCGCGACCGTGGGGGCCACATAGACAGCTTCCCGTCAGCTCTTCAAGGGTAAACCCGGCCGGGTCGAGACCCCCTCATTTTTAGAATTCCTGAAGACCTGCAAAGCGGTCTGGCTGGTGCGCGAGCCCAGTGGAATTTTCATTTTTACCTTTCGGAGTCAACCTGATGGATCGTCGTTCACTCATCAAACACGCTGGCGTTGCCGGTGTTTTGGCAGCAGGCGTTGCGCCGGCTGTTCACGCGCAGGCCGCTGTTCGCTGGCGCCTGGCATCCAGCTTTCCCAAATCGCTGGACACGATCTATGGAGGTGCTGAAACGTTTGCCAAGCATGTCAAGGCGATTTCCGGCGGCAAGTTTGAAATTTCCGTCCATGCCGCAGGCGAACTGATGCCTGCGTTTGGCGTGGTCGATGGCGTGCAGCAAGGCTCCATCGAGGCAGCCCATACGGCGCCTTACTATTTCTTCGGCAAGGACGAAACCTTTGCCATCGGTGGCGCGATCCCCTTTGGCTTGAACAGTCGCCAGATGAGTGCCTGGACCTTTGAGGGCAATGGCCTGAAGCTGATGCGCGAGTTCTACGCCAAGTACAACATGATCAGCTTTCCGTGCGGCAACACCGGCGCGCAAATGGGTGGCTGGTTCCGCAAGGAAATCAAGTCCATTGCCGACATGAAAGGCCTCAAATTCCGCGTTGGCGGTTTTGCCGGCAAAGTGATTGAACGTCTGGGCGGCGTCCCGCAAAACATTCCCGGCGGTGAGATTTATCAGGCCCTGGAAAAAGGCACCATCGATGCTGCCGAATGGATCGGTCCCTACGACGACCAGAAACTGGGCTTCAACAAGGTGGCGCCCAACTACTATTACCCCGGCTGGTGGGAAGGCGGCCTGCAGCTGGACCTGTACATCAACCAGAAAGCCTACGATGCTTTGTCGCCCGAATACAAGGCGATTGTGGAAGCGGCCAGCGCCGCCGCACACGTCGACATGCAGGCCAAATACGACACCAAGAATCCGACGGCCCTGAAGCAGCTGGTGGGTGCTGGCGCCAAGCTCCGGCCTTTCCCTGCCGATGTCATGAACGCCGCTTTCAAGGAGTCCATGAAGCTGTATGAAGAGCTGTCGGCCAAAAATGAAAACTGGCGCAAGGTCTATGCGGACTATTCGAAGTTCCGCGGCGACCAGAACCTGTGGTTCCGTTTTACCGAGGCGACCTTCGACCGCTTTATGCAGAGCCAGAAGCTGTAGAGCCATCAACTTGATCAGATAGGGAGCGAGCGGCTTGCAACTGGCGAGCCGCTCGCTGAAACGTTTTCGCCAGAAGCCGCCTGCCCAGGCGGCTTTTTTGTGTGCGATCTACGGGTAAAAACGGGGTGTTTTTATGCAAAAGAGTGACAAAGTATCCATGCTCCGCCGATTCAATCAAGGCAATGCAATTCAACTGTTGTAGTACGCCGAACCGATCTGGCAGATCAACGCAAAATTCGATAACTTCAGGAGAGAGTTTTATGGATCGTCGCTCACTTATCAAAAACGCCGGTATTGCCGGTGTGCTGGCCGCAGGTGTCGCACCTGCCGTTCATGCGCAGGCTGCTGTTCGTTGGCGCCTGGCCTCCAGTTTCCCCAAATCCCTTGACACGATTTTTGGTGCCGCCGAAGTATTTGCCAAAGCCGTCAAGGCCATGTCCGGCGGGAAGTTTGAAATTTCGGTGCATGCGGCCGGTGAGTTGATGCCGGCCTTCGGTGTGGTCGACGGCGTGCAGCAAGGCTCCATCGAGGCTTGCCACACGGCGCCCTACTATTTCTTCGGCAAGGACGAATGCTTTGCGCTGGGTTGCGCCATTCCCTTCGGCCTGAACAGCCGGCAGATGAGTGCCTGGATGTACGAAGGCAACGGCATGAAGCTGATGCGCGAGTTCTATTCCAAGTTCAACATCGTGAACTTCCCGGGCGGCAATACCGGCGCCCAGATGGGTGGCTGGTATCGCAAGGAAATCAAGTCCGTCAAGGACATCAAGGGCCTGAAGATGCGCATAGGCGGCTTCGCCGGAAAAGTCCTGGAGCGCATAGGCGGCGTGCCCCAGAACATTCCCGGCGGCGAGATTTACCAGGCGCTCGAAAAAGGCACGATCGATGCTGCCGAATGGGTGGGACCTTACGACGACCTGAAGCTGGGCTTTAACAAGGTTGCTCCCTTTTACTACTATCCCGGTTGGTGGGAGGGTGGCCCCGAGCTGGACTTCTTCATCAACAACAAGGCATTCGAAGCCCTCACGCCAGAGAACAAGGCGATTGTGGAAGCGGCTGCGGCCCAGGCCCACGGCGACATGCAGGCCAAATACGATGCGAAGAACCCGGGCGCTCTCAAGCAACTGGTGGGCGCGGGCACCAAGCTGCGCCCTTTCCCGGCCGACGTGATGAACGCGGCCTTCAAGGAGTCCATGGCGCTGTACGAAGAGATCGGCGCGAGGAACGAAAACTGGAAGAAGATCTACGCCGACTACTCCAAGTTCCGCGCCGAGCAGAATCTGTGGTTCCGTTTCACGGAAGCCACGTTTGACCGCTTCATGCAAGCCCAGAAACTCTGAACCCCGCCCATCGGCCATCCTGAAAGCCGCCTCTTGCAGGCGGCTTTTTTACGTCTGTCCCGATACTATAAAAACGGGTTGGGCAAGAGGCGTGAAATGCTGACAAAATAGACCCCTGCCCTCTTGCTCAAAAGCACGGCTTGCATAGCCGTCGATTGCCAGCTGGGCGTCCGCAGGTCCATTCGGACCGCAAACCGACCACCCTTCAGGAGATTGCATTTAATGGATCGTCGTTCACTTATCAAAAACGCCGGTATTGCCGGTGTACTGGCCGCCGGTGTGGCACCTGCCGTTCACGCGCAGGCCGCCATCCGCTGGCGCCTGGCTTCCAGTTTCCCCAAGCCGCTTGACACCATTTACGGCGGTGCCGAAGTGTTCGCCAAGAAGGTCAGCGAGATGACTGGCGGCAAGTTCCAGATCAGCGTCCACGCAGCCGGTGAATTGATGCCCGCTTTTGGTGTGGTCGACGGCGTCGGCCAAGGCTCCGTGGAAATGTGCCACACCGTGCCGTACTACTACTTCGGCAAGAACGAAGCGTTTGCCATCGGTGCAGCGATTCCCTTCGGCATGAACTCGCGCCAGATGTCGGCCTGGATGTACGAAGGCAACGGCCGCAAGCTCATGAATGAGTTCTACGCCAAATACAACCTGGTGAGCTTCCCCGGCGGCAACACCGGCACCCAGATGGGCGGCTGGTTCCGCAAGGAAATCAAGACCGTGGCCGACCTGAAAGGCCTGAAGTTCCGCATCGGCGGCTTTGCCGGAAAAGTGGTTGAGCGTCTGGGCGTGGTTCCGCAAAACCTTCCCGGCGGCGAAATCTACCAGGCTCTCGAAAAGGGCACGCTGGATGCTGCCGAGTGGGTCGGTCCTTACGACGACCAGAAATTGGGCTTCAACAAGGTGGCGCCGTTTTACTACTACCCCGGCTGGTGGGAAGGCGGCCCTGAAGTTGATTTCTTCATCAACAACAAGGCGCTGGAAGCCTTGCCCGCAGAGTACCGCGCGATCATTGAAGCAGCCGCTTCGCACGCCCATATCGACATGCAGGCCAAGTACGACGCACGCAACCCGACCGCGCTGAAACAGCTGGTGGGCGCCAAGACCAAGGTCTTGCCCTTTCCCAAGCCCGTGCTTGATGCCTCGTTCAAGGCGTCGATGGAGCTGTATGCCGAGCTGGCCGAGAAGAACCCTGACTGGAAGAAGATCTACAGCGACTACCGTGCTTTCCAGAAGGACCAGATCCTCTGGTTCCGCTTCGCCGAGTCGCGCTTCGACACGTACATGCAGGGTGTCACTTTATAAGCCCCCACGCTTTTCACTGCGTCTTCGACTTCGTGTAATGCGCTGCCCCCCGAGGGGGCCGCTGCGCCTGCGGCCCGGCGAAGCCGGTTCCGCGGTCCCTGCTTGAAGGGACCCGTGGCCTTCTCGTTCTCCAGGGGGGATAAAAAACCGCGACAAGTCGCGGTTTTTTTCATCTGCCTTTTCGATGGGCAGTGAGGGCGCCTTCAGCGTTGGCTGCGAAAGGTCTTCAGTTCGCTGACGAGCCGTTCAAATTCCGCGACCATCTCGGGTGAGGCGGCGTAGAACACCGCGAACTTCCCCATCAAGGTACGCACATACAGACGTGGTGCGATCAGCCATTCGAGTCCGCGCACGCGGATCAGCTTGCCGTAGGCGAGTTCTCGCAGCTCCATGTGCTTGTCCCACACCCAGCTCTGGTAGAGGCCTTGCTCATCGAGGCGTGTGACGCTACGCAGGATGTGCCACCAGGTATAGCCAACGAGCAGCAGGCCCGCGATGAACCAGCCGCCACCGGCCGATGCGCCCGAGGCCCTGCCGGCCAGCCAGGCCTGCACAAATGCTGCAGCCAGTGCCAGCACGATGACGGTCGCCAGGATCTTGAAGGTCACGGAAAATGCCTGCCCCGAGATGCTTCCGCCCGTCGGCGTGAACTTGAAGGGTGGCGGGCCAAAATAAGGGCTGGGTGTGGAAATGGGATCCATGGAGGGCTGAGTGTGTGAGGCGGGTGGGCCCAGGGTAGCAAAAAAAACGCCCCTCGCGAAAGGGGCGTCGCACGGGCCTGGAAGGCCGTAACCGGATTATTTGGTCTTGAACAGTTCGTCGACCTTTTTCTGTTCGTCGTCGGAATTCGGTTCTGCCGGCGGTGCCAGCGGGTCGCTGCCTGCCGCGCCGCTGGCCGCGCCCGCAGGTGGGGTCGCGCTTTCGTCGACGGGGATCTCGATCTTGACTTTATCCAGGTCGATCACCGCGGGTTTGTCGAGGAAGATCGTTACCGTCTGCGGCACGAAGATCACGATCGCCACCAGGATCAGCTGCATCGCCACCCAGGGAATCGCGCCCAGGTAGATGTCATTGGACTTGATCGGCTTGGGGATGCGCCCTTCCTTGAACAGCGTGTCGGCGATGCCGCGCAAATAGAACAGTGCGAAGCCGAAGGGCGGGTGCATGAAGCTGGTCTGCATGTTCACGCACAGCAGCACGCCGAACCAGATCAGGTCGATGCCCAGCTTGTCGGCAACGGGGCCCAGCATCGGCAGGATGATGAAGGCGATCTCGAAGAAGTCGAGGAAGAAGGCCAGGAAGAAGATGAAGAGATTGACGGCGATCAGGAAGCCTGTCTGGCCACCCGGCAGGCCGCTGAGCATGTGCTCGACCCACTTGGCGCCGTCCACGCCCTGGAACACCATCGAGAAGACACGCGCGCCGATCAGGATGAAGACGACCATGGCTGTCAGTCGCATCGTACCGCTCATGGCTTCCCAGATCAGCGAGGGGGTCAGTCGCTTGTGCATGGCGGCCAGTACCAGTGCACCCACCACACCCATGGCGCCGGCTTCCGTCGGCGTAGCGATGGCGGTGTCGATACCGGGAAGGCCGCCCATAGAGCCCAGCACCGCGAAGATCAGGATGGCCGAGGGAATGATGCCGCGCAGGCATTTGGCCCACAGCGCCCAGCCGTTGAGCGTGCGTGCGGTTTTGGGCACACCGGGAACATGGTGCGGCTTGAACACGCCGAGCATGAAGGTGTAGCCAGCGAAGATCAGCACCTGCAGGATGGAGGGGCCCCAGGCGCCCTTGTACATGTCGCCAACGGAGCGGCCCAGCTGGTCGGCCATGACGATCAGTACGAGTGACGGCGGCACCAGCTGCGTAATGGTACCGGAGGCTGCCAGCACGCCGGTGGCGTAGCGCATGTTGTAGCCGTAACGGATCATCACGGGCAGTGAAATCAACGCCATGGCGATCACCTGGCCGGCCACAGTACCGGTGATGGCGCCCAGGATGAAGCCGACGATGATGACCGAGTAGCCCAGGCCGCCTTTGGCGGGGCCGAACAATTGGCCCATGGAGTCGAGCATGTCTTCAGCCAGGCCGCACTTTTCAAGGATGGCGCCCATGAAGGTGAAGAAGGGAATCGCCAGCAGCAGCTCATTCGACAAAATGCCGAACATGTTGAGCGGCAGGTTGGACATGAAGCTGGCAGGGAACCAGCCCATTTCGATGGCCAGGAAGCCCGAGCCCAGCCCGAGGGCTGCGAGCGAGAAAGCCACGGGAAAGCCGATCAGCATGATCAGCACGAGGCCCGCGAACATGATCGGGGCAAAATTTTCCATCTGCATGGGGTAGTCCTGAAAGTATTTTTATGGGAACGAGCGATGCAAATGGATCACTGAACCGGTTTTTCGTAGTGCGTATCCATCTCGAATTTGCCCTGGAGATAGCAGATGCGCTTGATGATTTCCGAGAGGCCCTGCATGAACATCAGGCCGAAGCCCAGCGGCAGCAGCAACATCGCGGGCCAGCGGATCAGGCCGCCGGCGTTGCCCGAGACTTCGCCCGAGCGCAGCATGCTCATGAACAGCGGCCAGCTCAGGTAGGCCAGCAGGCCCATGACCGGCAGCAGGAAGACGGTCAGGCCGAAGATATCCACATACACCGGTCCGTTACCCTTGAGCTTGCCGTAAATGATGTCCACCCGCACGTGCTCGTTGAGCTTGAGCACCACAGGCGCGCCCAGCATCACGGTGGCGGCGAACAGGTACCACTGGATTTCAAGCCAGCCGTTGGAACTGATGTCCAGGCCGTAACGCACAAAGGCGTTGCCAGCCGAAATCATTGCGGCGAGGAGCACCGTCCAGGCGGCGATCTTGCCCAGTCGCGTGGTCAGCCAGTCGTAGGCCAGTGCGAGTTTGAGGAGTGCGGACACGGGATGTCTCCGATAAGTTCTTTTGAATGAGAAAGTACCCACAAGGTACGTCGAGGCATGAATGGTACGACGGATGCCCGCTCCCGCACTGAATAAAGACTGACAAAAAATTTCCGGGTTTACCCTAGGGTTTTGCGGCTTGTGCCAGACTCTCGCGCGGTTTTTTAGCGTACGGCCATCCCTTGGCCCGTAGCGACCTCTCCGATCACGGACGCTTCGGCAAACCCCTGGGCGTGGAAAACTGCCAGAACCTCCGCTGCGCTGTCGGCGCTGCATGACACCAGCAGGCCTCCCGAGGTTTGCGGGTCGCTGAGCAAGGCTTTGTCTAGGTCGGCAAAGCTTGCGGGCAAACTCACTTCATTCCCATAGCTGGCCCAGTTGCGCCCCGAGGCGCCCGTCACACAGCCTTGTGCTGCGAGTTCACGCGCGCCACTGACCAGCGGCACGCGCTGCCAGTCAATGCGCAACTGGACGCCGGCCCCGCGGGCCAGTTCCAGGCCGTGGCCTGCCAAGCCAAAGCCGGTGATGTCGGTGAGTGCATGCACGCCTTCCATACGCGCCAGCTCGATACCCGGCTTGTTGAGCTGTGTGGTGAGCGCGATCATGCGGGCGTAGCCTTCAGCATCCAGTTGATCTTTCTTCAGCGCCGCGGACAGGATGCCGATGCCCAGCGGCTTTCCCAGCACCAGCACGTCCCCGGCCTTGGCACCGGAATTTTTCTTGACACGCGAAGGGTGCACGAGGCCCAGCACCACCAGGCCGTAAATCGGCTCGACCGAGTCGATGGTGTGGCCGCCTGCGATCGGAATGCCCGCATCGCGGCAAACGTCCTGCCCGCCGCGCAGGATGGCGCCTATGGTCTCCAGCGGCAGCACATTGATGGGCATGCCCACCAGTCCCAGCGCCATGATGGGCGTGCCGCCCATGGCGTACACATCGCTGATCGCGTTGGTGGCGGCGATGCGGCCGAAGTCGTAGGGATCGTCGACGATGGGCATGAAGAAATCGGTCGTTGCGATCAGCGCCTGCTCGTCATTGAGCAGGTAAACGGCTGCGTCGTCGGCGGTTTCAATGCCCACCAGAAGCTGCGGCGGAATCGGGAGAGTGCTGGAGTTTTTGAGAATTTCACTCAGCACGCCAGGCGCAATCTTGCATCCGCAACCGCCGCCATGCGACAGGCTGGTGAGCCGGGGTGGGGTGCCCGGAAGTGTTTCAGGGGCGTTCATGGGTGCTTTCAATGGCGTTCCCGCGGTACCGTCGGTGCGCGGGTGGTGTGCGTGGCAGCCAGTTTAAAACAAGGATGTTTTCTCAGGCATTTCACCTGCTGCCCCAAGACGCAGCCCCGGCCGCGCTCCTTCCGTTTCAGTTGTCCTTGTCCGCCTTCAGTTCACCTTTCACCGCGTCATACACAAACAGTTTTTTTGCCAGGCCGGGCTGGTAATTGAGCATGTCAATCAGGAAGCTCAAGGCGCCGAGATTATTGCCGAGGCGATCGACCGATCCTGCCATGTGGGCCTGCTGTTCATTGGCACCAGGTTTGAGCATTTGTTCCACTAGCTCGCGCATGTGCATCACCGCCACCGCTGCCTGGTCTACCCCGAGCATGGACAGCACGCCCTGCATCTGTGCGAGCTGCCCTGGCACCACGGCCAGGGGTTTTTTGTCCTCTGGCGTGCGGAAAAAGCTGTCGAGGGATTTTTCCAGCACACCCAGGGCCACGCGCAGTTCGCCCACCACGCTTCCCATGGTCTGTTTGTCGTTGACGCGTTGGTACAGCTCCTCCATCCACGATTCCGGCGGTTGTGGCTGTCCGCCCGTCCTGGCGCTTTCAAGCCGCTCCGCGAGCCGGGCTGTCCGGGCCCACAGGCGCGGGTCGTTGGGGTCGAAATCGTCAAACACGGCTTCCAGGTACAGCACGGCGGTTGCCACCTCCAGCGCCAACTCGGGGCTGGGAGCCTGACCCGAACTGACCGTCGAGGCGATCACGCGCGTCAGCGACCGCGCCATCGGCTCGCTCGGCGGGTGCAGCTTGACCAGTGAATCCGTTACCAGGCTGAACTGGTCGTTCAGGGACTTGAACTTGCTCACGTCTCCTGCCGTGACCGCGGACCAGCTTTCCTTGGCCGAGCCGATGCGCTTGCGGGCCTGCGCGATCAGGGCCGGGGCGAAGCGGCCGAACTGGACCGACTCATAGTCAACCGGCTTGAACCGCGTCAAGCCATAACTCGAGCGCACTGCCGACAGCACCGGTGCATCGCTGGAACGCGGGACTTTCGCCTGCGAACACAGGAAAAGCAGATCTTCCGCAAGCCGGGCCGAAGCCTCCGTGCCTTTGGCCAGCCAGACATACTGCAGCAGGATGCGCAGCGTGGCGCGCTTCACGTAAAGATCGATCTTCAGCAGGCCTTTTGCCAGTGCTTCGAAGTACGCCGCTGCTATTTTCCAGAAGGTCCTGGGTTCGATGCCGGTTTGACCCTGGGCGAACCCCAGGCACACATCGCTGAGGCTTTGCGCGGCTTCTGCATCACCGGTTCGAATGAGGGTCAGCATCAGCCGGTCCAGCAGCTGCCGGGATTCACCGCCGTACGCCCTGGCGTCGACGGTGATATTGAGGACCGGCTCTATCCAGCGCCACTGGAACACCCAGAGATCCGCAGGATGGACGCGATCTGCGCCAACCAGGGCCTGGATGTCGCGGTACTGGGGGAAAAGTGACACCGCAGACACCGGCTTGCCGGCCAGCACGTCTTCGAGGTAATGCGCCAGGGAAAAACCGGCAAGTTCGATCTTGGCTGCGGCATCCTGCGTGCATTGCCCCGGCGACTGGATGAACTTCTGCACCGCCGTTTCCATCGCCCGCAGCACCAGTGCAGGCGCGCTCATGCCGACCATCTCGAGCGCGCCGACCGCCTGGTGCAACTGCTGGCGGGCAATGCGTAACTGGCCGGCATCGAGTGCCGCAAGATCCGAGTTGCTGACGCCTTCGGCCTCCCTCAAAAAGCGTTTCAGGGCTTTGTTGGAGCCTTCCAGCGACTTGCCCAGTTCTTCCAGCACCCACGCCAGGGGCCCGAGGTCCAGGAGCGTCATGTCGAGCTCGGCGGGCGATGAGTTCAGATCGTGTGGTTGCATAAGTGGCGTGCTGGTGAGTGAGTCAAGGGGCGGGGTCAGGGGCAGTCGATGCGTCCTCCAGACACCTGCAGGCATTCTCAAGATACGGGGCGACTGGCCGGAGTCTATCCGTGTACTTGTTGTTACAAAAGGGGGTAAGTCGCTGTAGCACGACATCTTTTCATCAATATTTTCGGCGGTGAGGCAAAGCCTTGGCCTGGCTCTCATTTGTACTCCCGGCCAACATGCAACCTAATCACTTATGTGACGTCGCCGTCGGTCCGTCTGCTATTCTGGCTTTAACCGGCGCCTGCCTTGGTGGCGCCTTGTTTGTGTCCATCCCTGGCAGCCCTTGGCGCAACTTTGTCCGGCGTGAGGCGCCACACCTTTTTATTACTCGTCTCGTCCAGCACCTCATCCCTCACGTCTTCAGACATTCGCCACAATGAACAGCCTGCTTGACTCGCCCCTGATGCGCAGCGCCGGCCGTGACGTCCTGTCGCTGGCGCTGATGGATGCCCGCAACCACACCTTGCGGATTTTTGGCCAGTACCAACAGGCGCTGGAATCCGTTGGCTTCGCCGTGCCGGCCTCCCCGCTGTTGAGCCCTCCGCTGTGGATGCTCGGCCACGTCGGCTGGTTCCAGGAATGGTGGATCGGCCGCAATGTGCAGCGCGCACAGGGAATACGCTGCGCACCGGGGCACACCCGTCTCGCTTCGATGGAGCCCAACGCCGACCGCTGTTGGGACCCTGCAAGTGTTCCGCACAGCCAGCGCTGGGCGCTTGACCTGCCCGATGTGCAGGCCTGCCGTGCCTATCTGCTCGATACGCTGGAAAGCACCCTGGAGCTGCTGGGAAAAGCCGGTGAAGACAGCGATGCACTCTACTTCTACCGCCTGTGCCTTTTTTATGAGGACATGCAGGCTGAAGCCTTGACCCACGCAGCGCAGATGCTGGGTGTGCCTATTGAGAAGGACTTGTTGCAAGCCTTCACGCCCCCGCCCATGGCCTTGCGGGGCGCGCTGCTGGTCCCGGCTACTGTCTGGAAAATGGGCTCTGCCGCACCATCGGACGCTGAAGGCTTTGCCTTCGACAACGAGCTGGCACAGCACGACATCAGCGTGCCCGAGTTCGAGATCGACGCGCAGCCGGTGAGCTGGTCGCAGTTCGTGGAATTTGTCGATGACGGCGGCTATGACCGGCCCGAGTTCTGGCAGCCCGAGGGATGGGAGTGGTTGCAGGCTATCGTGAAAAGCGAAGGCAGGCGCGGTCCGCGTTACGTTGAACAGATCGGCGTGGCCAGCGGCGCCGTGATGCTGACCCGCTTTGGCAAGGCCATGCGCATGCTCGGCAACCAGCCGGCCATGCACATGAGCTGGTGGGAAGCTGACGCCTGGTGCCGCTGGGCTGGCCGCCGCCTGCCCGCAGAAGTGGAATGGGAAACCGCTGCGTGCACGGCCGCCCGCAGGGGCTTTCGCTGGGGCGACGTGTGGGAGTGGACGGGCACCACCTTTCGCGCTTACCCGGGTTTTGTGCCCGGCCCTTTCGCCGCGTATTCCGAACCCTGGTTCGGCAGCCACAAGGTTCTGCGCGGCGGCTCGTTCGCAACGCGTGCGCGCCTGAAGCATCCACGCTTCCGCAACTTCTGCCTGCCCGGACGGGATGATATTTTCTGTGGGTTCAGGTCTTGCGCGCTATAAAAATAATAGCTGCTTGCGCCCGTCAATAAACGGTTTCAGGAACTTTTTTCCAATTTTTCCTTGCGGTAGGTCCACCAGGGCAAGGTGGCGCGCAGGGACAGCACCTTGCCGCTCTGGGCCGTTTCGCCGCTGTAGCCTGGCAACTCTTCCAGCGTGGCCTGCCAGTCGCGGCTCTGGAGCTCCTTGAGCAGTGCCTGCACCTGCGGCGTGGGCAGTTCGGACTTCAGGCACACGAGGTGGTAGCGCTCCTCGGCCAGGGGGATGAAGCCCAGGCCTTTCTCGCGTGCGGCCGTTTCAATGCCAAGGCCGGCATCGGCGACATTGCTGGCAATCGCCTGGGCCACGGCCGTATGGGATGGCTCCTGGCTCTGGTAGCCCTGGATATCTGAGGTTGCCACGCCGGCCTTGCCCAGCAGTTCGTCCAGCAACACGCGCGTGCCGGTGCCTTCCGCCCGGTTCACGTAACGCACGCCCGGCCTTGCCAGGTCGGTGATGCCGGCGATCTGCAGCGGGTTGTTTTTGGCCACGATCAGGCCCTGCTTGCGATGGGCGAAACCGATCAGCTTGTGCAGTCCGGGCTTGAGCAGGCTGCGGTAGGTGAGGGCGGTCACGGACTGGCTGCCAGGCTGGTCCAGCGTGTGAAATCCGGCCATCATGCAGCGCCCCGCGTTCAGGGCGGCAATGGCGTCCACGCTGCCCATGAAGCGAATATCCAGGTGCAGCCCGCGCGGGCTCGCCTGCTCGCGCAGCGCGGAAAGCGCCGCATCGTGGCTGGCATAAAGCGTGAGCACATGGGCGTTGTCGTCAAAGGCGGTGGAAAACGCCCGCTCGATATCGCCTCGCAAGGCCTCGATCTGCGGTGCCAGCCGTGCCTGTGCCTGCCGCTCGGCCCAAAGCAGTTTCTCGCCGAATTCCGTGAGCCGTGCCCGCTGGCCTTTGTCCCAGACGATCAGCGTTCGGCCCAGGGTCTGCTCCCAGTCTTTGAGTGCACCCCACACGTGGCGGTACGACAGGTCGAGCGCTTTGGCGGCTTTGGAGATGGAGCCTTGTTCACGCACCGCATGGAGCATGTCCATCAGCGGATTGCGGATCAGGGCGTTTTTGCCGCGCTGTGGCGTGAGCAGGTAAGAGAGTTCGACTTTATGCATGGCAAGGCGGAGGGTGCATGGATTATCAGTGCATCGGCGAGGGGAGAAAGATTTCGCGGCGCGCATGGCGACTGGCCCGACCAACTTATGCAAATCAATTCATAGCGATGATTCCTGATGCAAATCAAGGACTTAGGCCCTAGGCTAGAGTGCCGCACAGCTTTGACATGAACACCTTCTCAGACAGCGCCGCCACGGCATTCACGCTCATCACCTCGCTCGATCCCATGCTGGCCAGCATCGTGGCCCGTTCGTTGGCCGTGAGTGCGTGTGCCTGCCTCATTGCCTGCAGTGGCGGTTTGCTGCTCGGTGCCTGGCTGGGCGTGTCGCGCTTTCGCGGCCGCGGTGCGGTTCTGGCCCTGCTCAACACCGCGCTGGCCCTGCCTTCGGTGGTGGTCGGGCTGGTGGTGTACCTGTTGCTCTCCCGAACCGGCCCCCTCGGTTTCCTGGGCTGGCTGTTTTCCTTCAAGGCCATGGTTCTGGCGCAGGCGGTGCTGGTGCTGCCGGTTGTCACCGCGCTGGTTCGCCAGACGATTGAAGATGCCGACCGTTCCCATGGCGAGCAATTCCAGTCGCTGGGCGCAGGCCGCTTCGTGCGCGGCCTCATTCTTTTGTGGGACGAGCGTTATGCGTTGCTGACGGTGCTGATCGCCGCGTTCGGCCGGGCGATCTCGGAGGTCGGTGCGGTGATGGTGGTGGGCGGCAACATCGACGGCTTCACGCGCGTGATGACGACCGCGATCGCGCTGGAGACCAGCAAGGGCGATTTGCCGCTTGCGCTTGCGCTCGGCATCGTGCTGCTGGGGGTGGTGCTGCTGCTCAACATCCTGATAGCGCTGGTGCGGCGCTGGCGCGAGCAGTTCGACGACCGCCTGCCGGATGTGGCCCTTGCCGCCGGGGGTGCGCAGCCATGACGCAGGTTTTCAACCTGCACACCATCGGTGTGCAGTTCGGCCAGGTGCAGGCGCTCAGCGGCTGCAGCCTGCGTATCAAGGCCGGCGAAAGATTGGCGCTGGTGGGCGCCAACGGCAGCGGAAAGAGCACGCTGCTTCGGACCCTCAACGGCCTGGTCCGGCCTTCCACCGGCAGCTTTCAGCACGATGTGCAACTGCGGCAGGCCATGCTGTTCCAGCGGCCCTACATGCTGCGCGCCAGCGTGCTGAACAACGTGGCGCTGGGACTGTGGCTGGGTGGTGTGCGCTGGAAAGAGGCCAAAGTCCAGGCGCTGGCTGCCCTCGAGCGCGTGGGGCTGGAAGACCTGGCCGCACGCAATGCCAAGGCGCTGTCGGGCGGGCAGCAGCAGCGTGTGGCGCTGGCGCGCGCCTGGGCGCTCAAGCCGCAGGTCCTGCTGCTCGACGAACCCACGGCCAGCCTGGACCCCACGGCCAAGCGCGAGGTCGAGCGCCTGATGGCGGAATTTGCCGACGCCGGCATGACACTCATTTTCAGCAGCCACAACCTGGGGCAGGTCAAGCGGCTGGCCAGCCGGGTGATTTACCTCGAGCACGGCCGGCTGGTAGCCGACCTGCCGACCACGGCCTTTTTCACAGGCCCGGTTCCCGCAGCGGCAGAAGCATTTTTAAAAGGAGAACTTGCATGAACAGATTGAGCGGAATGATGGAAACTTTGAGGTCAATCAGGGCTTTGTTGCTTGTGCCGCTTGCGCTGGCAGCGACTGTTTCGATGGCACAAACCAGCACCATCGTGATGGCGTCAACCACGTCGACCGAGCAATCAGGCCTGTTTCCCTACCTGTTGCCCGAGTTCAAAAAAGCCACAGGCATTGACGTGAAAGTAGTCGCTGTCGGCACCGGCCAGGCCATCGACATGGGCCGCCGGGGTGATGCCGACGTGCTCTTTGTGCACGACCAGGTGGCGGAAGAAAAAGTGGTGGCTGAGGGCTTTGCCATCAAGCGCTTCCCCGTGATGTACAACGACTTCGTTCTGATCGGCCCTGCAGCTGATCCGGCCAAAACCAGGGGCAGGGACATTGTCGAAGCGCTGAAAAAACTCAGCGCCGCCAATGCAGGTTTTGTCTCGCGCGGCGACAAGAGCGGCACGCACGCCGCCGAACTTCGCTACTGGAAAGCCGCAGGCGTCGAGACACCGGCCGACAAGCCCGCCTTCACCAATTACAAGGCCTGCGGCTGCGGCATGGGCCCGGCCCTCAACATCGCGGCCAGCAGCGGCGGCTATGTGCTGGCCGACCGCGGCACCTGGCTGTCCTTCAAAAACCGCGGTGACCTGGTTGTGCTGGTGGAAGGCGACACCAAGCTGTTCAACCAGTACGGCGTGATGGTGGTCAACCCCGCAAAACATCCGCAGACCAAGGCTGCAGAGGCACAGAAGTTCGTGGACTGGGTGGTCTCCCCCGCGGGCCAGGCGGTGATCGCTGGCTACAAGATCAACGGCGAGCAGCTGTTCTTTCCCAACGCAACCAAATGAGTACCCCCCTGTCGAAGCTCACTGCGTGTAGCTTGTTCTCCCCTCCAGGGGACGGCGCCTGCGGCCCGGCAAAGCCGGTTCCGCGGCGCCTGCTGGTATGGGCTGCTGCGGCGGTGGTTGTTTTTTCAGGAGGCCTGAATATGGCTCATGCCCAGTCGCCCGCAGCATCTGCTGAAGGCGCCGCGCCGCTGCGCGTTTATGCGGCGGGCAGCCTGCGTGAAGCGCTCACCGAAGTGGCCCGTGCGTACGAAGCGCACACCGGCGTGAAAACCCAGCTCACCTTTGGCGCCTCTGGCTTGCTGCGCGAACGCATCGAGAAGGGCGAGCCGGCGCAGGTGTTTGCTTCGGCCGATACGCAGCATCCCCAGCGCCTCTATTCCGCAGCGGGCAGCGCATGGGTGCAACCCACGCTGTTTGTGCGCAACCAGTTATGTGCACTGGCCGTGCCGCAGCTCAACGCCGAGCCCGGCAAGCTGCTTGACCTGATGCTGGACCCCGGCGTCAAACTCGGCACCTCCACACCCAAGGCAGACCCGTCGGGCGACTACGCATGGGAAGTGTTCCGCAAGGCTGAGGCGCTGAGGCCCGGCGCGTATGCGGCACTGGACGCCAAGGCCCTCAAGCTCACCGGTTCGCCCGAAGCGCCGCAGCCTCCGGCTGGTCGCGGCGCCTATGAGTGGTTGATCACGGAAGGCCGCGCGGACCTGTTCCTGACCTATTGCACCAACGCCGTGGCGGTTCGCAAAGAAGTGCCGCGGATGAATGTGGTGGAGATGCCGGCTGCCTTGCAGGTGAGTGCTGCCTACGGGCTGACTGCGCGAAGCGGGGATGCTGCGGCCGCGCAGTTTGCCGCTTATCTGCTGACGCCTGAAGCGCAGGACGTGTTTCGCCGGTTCGGCTTCGGCGCGCCCTGAGGCAAGGTACCAGATCCGCGACCACCTGGTTGAATAACCCACTGGTTACGCCACTGGCTCTTCATGCCAGCATGAGCCGCGGAACCGGCTTTGCCGGGCCGCAGGCGGGCGGCCCCCTCGGGGGGCAGCGACCCACACGAAGTGGGGGAGCGTGGGGGCTGCATATAATTCCGCTGTGCCGCACCATCCTCCAACACGCCCGCCACTGACTGTGTGGGCCCGCCTTGCCACCTGGCTGAGTTTTCTCGCCGTGGCGTCGGCGTTGTGGGCGCCGGTGTCCATGCTGGCCCAGGATGTGCGCACTGGCAAGCTGGGCGGCATCTGCAGTGTCAACACCGCTTCATCCGACGCTGGAAGCGATTCTGCCGACGGTGACGCGACTTCCACGGGGCTGCGCTGCGACCTGTGCAGTTCCCCGGGACTGGTGCTGCCGCCGCTGCCGCTGGCGCCTGCTCCCTGTTTTTCCGGTACCGCTGTTGCCGTAGCGGATGTCCCGGCAAGCACCGGCGCCGCCATACCCGGGCTGCCATTCAGCCGCGGGCCTCCCGCACTTTGAACTGAACCGCCCCTCGCCTGAGGCTTGATGCATCCCCGCGCGCGAGCCTTGCGGCCGGTGCGCCGTCATCGTTCATTTCGAAGCGTGCGTGTCATGAAACTTTCCCGTACACCGTGTGCGCTCACCTGGCGTGGCGCTAGCCAATTCCTGGTGGCGCCCCTCCACCTCGATTGCAGCTTACCGACATGGCTGAGCCAACTTCAGCCTCCGATCTAGCTATTTTCAATTTTCACCGTCATAAAGAATCAACCATGAAATACTTAAACGCTATCAAAATAGTAGCAAGTTGCGCCCGTACCTATTGGGCCGGAGCCTTGTTTTTTGCAATTTCCCTGCCTGCCGCCGCACACGTCACCCTGGAATACCAGGTCGCCAATGCGGGTAGCTACTACAAGGGCACATTCAAGGTCGGGCATGGCTGCGGGAATTCACCGGTCAAACAGATCGTGGTTACCATTCCCGCGGGTGTGCAGGGTGCCAAGCCCATGCCCAAAGCAGGCTGGACCCTGGAAGTCACACGTGAGAAGCTGGCGCAGCCGCTGCTGGATCACGGCAAAACCGTTACCGAAGACGTGTCGCGAATCAGCTGGACGGCCAAAACCCCCGCTGACTACCTGCAGAACGACTGGTACGACGAATTTGTGCTGCAGGCCAAACTGCCTGCACAAGCGGGCATGTTGTATTGGCCGGTCAGCCAGGTTTGCGAGAGCGGCAAGGTTGACTGGGCCGAAGTGCCCAAGCCAGGCCAAAAAATGTCGGATCTCAAAAATCCTGCTGCCGCGCTTGAGTTGATGCTTGCGGGCGGCGGTGAACACAATCACTGAGCGAGCCCCGGCGGCTTTATTTCAGATTCAATTTACTGCTTCAAGGAGCATTTACGCATGACATCCGCAAAATTCTCAAAAGCCGTGTTGGCATTTTCGATGGCACTGGCCAGTATGGCCGCCCTGGCCCAGACTGCCGCAGTCAAGGTCGATGGCGCGTGGGCGCGCGCCACGGTGCAAGGGCAAAAAGGCACGGGGGCTTTTATGAGCCTCACCGCCAAAGATGGGGCCCAACTGATCGGCGTCTCGTCACCGGTGGCGGGCGTGGCCGAAGTGCATGAAATGAAAATGGACGGTGACGTCATGAAAATGCGCGCCGTGCCATCGCTTGATTTGCCTGCCGGCAAAAAGGTCGAGCTCAAGCCAGGGGGTTACCACGTCATGCTGATGGACCTTAAAGCACCGCTGGCCAAAGACAGCACGGTGCCCGTGACCCTGCTGTTCAAGGACGCCAAAGGTGTGGAAAGCAAGCTGGAGCTGAAGTTGCCGGTTGCCACTGCCGCGCCGGGAGCAGCCGGTGCTGCGGCCGAGCACAAGCACTGATTTGTGTTTGCCGGGTTAGCTGCGTTTGCCCGAGCCCAGGCGGCGGTAAACCGTGGCCCGGCTGACGCCGAGCGCTTTGGCGGCCTGCAGCACATTGCCGCGTGCATCGGTCACCGCCTTGTGGATCAAGGCGGTTTCGAGTTCCTTCAGCGTTCGCGACGCGACGCCTGAAGGCGGCAGGCTGGTTGCCGGGGCCGGCGAGTCCCGGCCGGGCAACTGCGGCAGCGCATGCAGGCGCAGGCCTGTCCAGAGCGGCACCTCGAGGATGCCGCCATTCACCGGCGCCTGGCGCTGCGCTGCGTCAAACAGCATTTCGAAGGGCATGGCAAAGAGATCGTTGCAATGCGGCGTCGTACCTGCGGTGAAGCCCAGCTGCGAAATCATCTGCCGCGCCGCCTGGTTGGCGCCTGTGACGCAACCATCGGTATCCACGCACACCAGCCCATCGGTCTCATCCCCCAGCGTGCGGCCCGGCCAATTCAGCCGGATCAGCAATGCATGGGGTTTGCCCAAAGTGAGCGCGTTCTCTATGCTGCGCGCGGATTGCGCGACGAGGTGTTTGAGCTCGGGTCTCTCGACCACTTCGATGCCCGTCAGGTCCAGCATGCCGGCGCAGCGGCCGTCGGGGCCGAACAGGGGCGCGCCGGCGCAGCTGTAGACCGAGGTGGCGTCAAAAAAATGCTCACCCCGATGCAGCCACACCGGTTGCAGTTCGGTCAGCGCTGCGCCGATGGCGGTAGTGCCCACTTGTCGTTCCGAAAGGTCCGTGCCGATGCGGGTGATCATGTCGGCGCGGCGGTCGCGCCGGTTGATGGGGCCATTCACATTGATGACCACGCCGGCCTGGTTGGTCAGGATGGCGAAGTAGCGCGTGTCGGCAATGGCCTGGCCCAGCTTTTCCAGCACAGGTGCCGCAGCTTGCACCAGCCGGTGGTTGGCTTCCAGGGTACGCCGCAGTGCGGCGGCAGAAACCATGTCGAAGGAGGGCGCCTGCTCCGGCCTGTGGCCCTGGGCCAGGCAGCGTATCCAGGACCGTTCTATCCAGTTCTCAACCAGCGGCGCGGTGCCCGCAGGTAGCGGATCGCCGTGAAGAACCGCCTGGCGAGCGTGTCCGATGCGCGCCAGCCTGTCTTGCCCGCCCGTCGCCGGGGCTGAGTGAAAAGGGATCATGGATGCCATGGTGCATTGTGGCCAATTCCTGCGGTGCGTGCAGCGTGCGATGCGGATGGCCCGTGCCATTGCCATGCGGGCGGGCAAGCTTGTGCCTGGCCGCTTTTTCTGGCTAAAAAATAGCTTTAACCGGCTCTCAGCGTGCGCCAGCAGCTATAAAAAACATAGCGGTTTTGAGGCCGGCCACCGTCATCAACAGTGATCCCAGCACGTGTACGGTGGCCGTAAGCGCGGCCAGCCCGTAGCGCGCTTCCATCAGGAAGATCACCACTTCGGCCGAAAACGAGGAAAACGTGGTGAGGCCGCCCAGGAACCCCGTCACCAGCGCCAGCCGCCACACCGGGTCCAGCTGGGGCATGGACTGGAAACCCGCGATGCAGATACCGATCAGGTAGCCGCCAATCAGGTTGGCCGCAAGGGTGCCCCAGGGAATGAGGCCGCCCGGCGTCAGCCACAGGCCGAGGCCCCAGCGCGCCAGCGCACCGATTGAAGCTCCAAGAGAAATGGCGATGACGTTCAACATGACGGTGGTGGCGGCGGTGAGTTGGTTGTTTGGCGGGAGAATAGAGCCATGACTTTAACCTCAGCACCCGGTTTCAGCGAGCCTCCTGGCTTCCTGGGAGTCGTGATGCTTGATACGCAGTTCCCCCGGTGGCCGGGCGACATCGGCCATCCTGAAGCTTTCGGCGTTCCGGTTCTCCAGCATGTGGTGCAGGGCGCCTGGCCGGGCAAGGTTGTGCAGAGCGGTGCCGGCCTGCGGGCTGCGGGCGTGGTGCCGGCTTTCATACAGGCGGTGCAGGCCCTGGCGGCTGAAGGTGCGCAGGCCATCACCACCAGCTGCGGTTTTCTGGTGCTGTTGCAGGACGAATTGCAGGCGGCCGTGGAGGTTCCCGTTATCACTTCCAGCCTGCTTCAATTGCCGGTGCTGCTTGCACGCCACGCCAGGGTGGGCGTGCTGACCATCAGTTCAGCGGCGTTGGGCGCAGAGCATTTGCGTGCAGCGGGTGTGGCCCATGAACGCTTGGCGGATGTGGTGGTGCAGGGGGTCAATCCTGACGGTGAATTCGCCACCGCCATTTTGGGGAATCGCCAAACCATGGACATGGAGAAGGCGTGCGGTGACGTGGTGGCAGCGGCAATCGCTCTCCGTCAGCGTGAGCCTACACTCCAGGCGGTAGTGCTTGAATGCACCAACTTGCCGCCGTACCGCCAGGCGATTGAAGAGGCCACCGGCTTTGAGACCTGGGCGCTGACTGACGATGAGAGACTTCTGTCGCCCTGGCGCGTCCGCTGAGCCGCTATCTATTTATCTTTGCCCATGACGAGATCAGGCAAGCTCGTCACGATCTGCGGGAACACCGTGATCAGCACAATGCACACCACCAGGCAGGCGAAAAAGGGAATGGCCGCGCGCGCAATGGTGTTGCTGTCTTTGCCCGTCATGTTTTGCAGCACAAAGAGATTGAAACCCACCGGCGGCGTGACTTCGGCAATCTCAACCAGCAGGATGATGAAGATGCCGAACCAGATGAGATCGAAACCGGCCTTCTGGATCATGGGTAGCACCACGGCGCTGGTCAGCACGATCATGGAGATGCCGTCCAGCGCGGTGCCCAGGATCAAGTAGACGATGGTCAATACAAAAATCAGCGCGTAAGGCGAAAGGTGCATCTGGTCCACCCACTCGGCCAGCTCACGCGGAATGCCGGTGAAAGCCATGGTCTTGGTCAGAAAAGACGCACCAGCCAGTATGAACATGATCATGCAGCTGGTGCGCGTCGTGCCCATCAGGCCATCCTTGAAGTTCTGCCAGGTGAGCGAGCGGCTCCACAGCGCCAGGCCTAGCGAGCCGGCCACACCGTAGGCGGCACACTCCGTGGCAGTGGCATAGCCGGCGATCAGCACCCAGCAAATGAAGACGATCAGCACGCCGCAGGGAATCAGGTTGCGCGACTTGTGCAGCTTCTGCATAAAGGTCGTGGGCTGGTCGGGCGCGGGCTGCAACTCGGGGTTGCGCAGAGCCCACCAGATGATGTAGCCGGAAAAAAGCGCCATCAGCAGGAAGCCAGGTAGAAATCCGGCCAGAAAGATCCGGATGATGGAGGCATCCGCTGCGACGGCATAGACCACCATGGTGATGGACGGCGGGATCAGGATGCCCAGCGTGCCGGCGGTGGCCAGTGAGCCCAGCGCGATTTTTTCGCTGTAGCCGCGCTTGACCAGCTCAGGCAAAGCCACCTGGGAAATGGTGGCGCAGGTCGCCGCGGAAGAGCCCGACACCGAACCGAAAATCCCGCAGCCCAGGATGGTGGTGTGCATCAACCGGCCCGGGATGCGGTTCAGCCAGGGGCTCAGGCCTTCGAACATTTCCTCACTGAGCTTGGTTCGAAAAAGAATCTCACCCATCCAGATAAAGAGGGGCAGGGCTGCCAGCTCCCAGCTGGCGTTGCTCTCCCAGAATGCACTGAAAAGGTTTTTGCCCGGCTGGGTGTTGGCGAAAAAGGCCTGCCCGACCCAGCCGCAAATGGCCAGGGTCATCGCGATCCACACGCCGCCCGAAAGCAGCAGCATCATGAGCAGCAGCAAAATGCCGCCCACCATCAGGATATCCATGTTGTTGTCTTTGTAGTCTGGAAAATGAAACGGGAATGACTGATTGGGAAGTGGCACTCAGACTTCGGACGAAAAATCGCCGCGCGCATGACGCTCCTCGACTTCGCGCACAAAGGTCGGCACGCCGCCGCGTATCACGATGATGAACTCGTCAACCACGGCAATCAGCAGCAGGATGGAGCCCAGTGCAAAGCTCAGTTGCGGTATCCACATCGGCATGGGCAAGAGGCCCTGCGAGATGTCGTTGAACTCCCAGCTCTCATAGGTGAAGAGGCACGCCGACCATGCGAGGTAGGCCACCGACACACTGCCGATAAAAAGCGAGGCCAGTTCCAGTACACGGCGGGTTTTTGCGTTTACTTTTTCCAGTAACAGCGTTACCCGCACAAAGTCGCCGTGCTTGAAGGCATGGGCCATGGCAAAGAAGGCAGCAGCCGCGCAAAACCAGGCCACCACGTCATTCACGGCTCCGGTGTTAACGCGAAACTCGCGCAATATGCTTTGCGCGATCATCAGCACCGCGATCAAGGCGATAAAGGCGGCGCCCAGCGCGCCGCCTGCCAGGTAAAGTTTGTCGAGAAATTTGCGCACGGCCTGCCTTGTTGTATGTCTTACTTCTTCGCGGCTTTGAGCTTGTTGAAGTTGGCGATGATGGCTTCGCCGTCAGGGCCGGCCTTTTTCACCCAGTCGGCCTGCATGATGGTGCCGACTTGCTTCATGTCGGAGACCAGCTTGGCCGGTGGCGTGACGATCTTCATGCCTTTGTCGGTCAGGGCCTTCTTGTACCACTCGTTCTTTTCCTCGCTGAGCTTCCAGCCGCGCACTTCGGCGTCAGCTGCGGCCTTGGTCAGCGCTGCCTGCGTGGCGGGGTCCAGCGCATCAAAGGCTTTCTTGTTGACGATGACGGCGTTCTTGGGCAACCAGGCCTGAGTGTCGTACCAGTACTTGATGCTTTCATAGGTCTTGGAGTCGTAGCCGGTGGAGCCCGAGCTCATGTAGCTTTCCACCACGCCTGTGGCCAGTGCCTGCGAGAGTTCGGCCGCCTGGATGGTGACCGGCTGCGCGCCGATCAACTCGGCAATCTTGGCGGTGGCCGGGCTGTAGGCGCGCCATTTGATGCCACGCAGGTCTGCTACCGAGGCGAGCTCTTTCTTGCTGTAAATGCCTTGCGGTGGCCATGCCACTGTGTAGAGCAGCTTCATGCCCTGCGTGCCGAGCAGCTTGTCGAGTACGGGCTTTTGGGCTTCGTAGAGTTTTTTGGAGTCAGCGTAAGAGGTGGCCAAAAAAGGAATCCCGTCCACACCGTAAATCGGGTTCTCGTTTTCAAAATTGACCAGCAGCACCTCACCGATCTGGGCCTGGCCGCCTTGCACCGCACGCTTGATTTCGTTGGCCTTGAAGAGCGAGGCGTTGGCGTGCACCGTGATCTTGAGTTTGCCGCCGCTGGCCTTGTCGACGTCGGCCGCGAACTGCGTCAGCGTTTCCGTGTGGAAGTTGCTGGCTGGGTAGGCGGCTGGGAGGTCCCACTTGGTCTGGGCGAAGGCGTTGGCGCCGAAGGCGAGAGCGGCGGCCACCAGGGTGACTTTGAATTTCATGAAAAGCTCCAGGACAAGGAATTAATAAGTAGTAATAGGATAGACGCAAATCCCGCGCCAGTTCACCGGGCATACCCCGAAAAACCGGCGCCTACCTGTTTCCTCGACCCTGGGGCCCCTCCATGAACCTGCGTTTTGTTGAAGCTTTCTATTGGGTGGCATCGCTCAAAAGCATCTCGCGCGCCGCGGAGAAGCTCTACCTGACGCAGTCGGCCATGTCCAGCCGCATCGCCACACTGGAAGAAGAGCTGGGCATCCTGCTGCTGGACAGGCGCGACAAGCAGTTCAAGCTCACCGTCGCGGGCGCGCGTTTCCTGGTTTATGCGCAAAAGCTGCTGGAGCTGCAGCGCGAGGTCAAGCATGAGATGGGTTCGGGTGCGGCGATGGCGGTATCGATGCGCATAGGTGCCATCGAATCGGTGCTGCACTCCTGGCTGATTCCCTGGCTCGAAAAGCTCCGCGTAGACCACCCTGGCCTGGAGCTGGAGCTGACGGTGGAAACCACCCCCATCCTGATGGACCAGGTGCAACGCGGCACGCTGGACCTGGTCTTCGCCGCATTGCCCGCATCGGCGGACGGTGTGCGCAACCAGGCCCTGCCGCCCATGGATATGGCTTTTGTGGGGAATCCGGCGCTGCATAAAAAAAGAAATTATCGGCTGGATGAACTTGCGGAAATGGAATTGCTGACGTTCCAGAAAGGCTCGCAGCCGCACGTCACGCTGATCGACCTCTTCAAGCAGCACCGCATGGAGCCCAAAAAGGTGCATGCCATTTCATCCATTTCCGCGATGGTCCAGCTGGTGCAGGGCGGCTTTGGCGTGGCCCTGCTGCCGCGCATCGCAGTGCAACGCCTGACAGGTTTCGCCAGCCTGAAATTGCTCACCTGCGACACCCGTGTGAAGTCGCTGCCGATCCACGCGAGCTACCGCACCGACCCGACTTCATCGGTGGTCGAGACGGTGGTCAGGTCGGCGGTGCAATTTGCCGCGGAGAGCACCGGCGCCAGCACCAAAACGGGTCGAAAGCCGGCAGCAAAAGTTGCCAAAACAAGCAAAAAAGGTGCATCAGGGTAAATACTAATCATCGAAAAAATCGATGACGTAAGCAAAAAATTACTTGTTTGATTTCGTCATTTGCTAATCGCACACTTCGCCACATGTCATCCAACCGTCATGTTTTTACGAGGAGTGCGTCATGAAGAAATCTTGGTGGGCCAAAGTGGCCGCAGTGTTGCTATCAACCGGCATGGCCTTCGGCGTGCATGCACAGCAAGAGATAAAAATCGGTGTGCTTTATCCGCTCACCGGGCCGGCCGCATCCGTGGGTGCCGAGCTGCGCAGCGCGCTGGAACTCGCCGCCGACATCATCAATAACGGCGCACCCGGTGTTTCCGAGCTGCCGCTGTCTGCCGGCAAGGGCTTGCCCAACCTCAAGGGCGCAAAGATCAAGCTGGTGTTTGCTGACCACCAGGCCAATCCGCAGACGGGTGCTACTGAAGCCGAGCGCCTGATCACACAGGAAAAAGTCGTGGCACTCGTGGGCGCCTACAACAGCGCCGTCACCGCCACGGCCAGCCAGATCGCCGAGCGCGCCGGCATCCCTTTCCTGAACCCTGAATCGTCGTCGGCATCGCTCACGCAGCGCAACTTCAAGTGGTTCTTTCGCACCACGCCGCACGACGACCTGTTTGTGCACAACGCCTTTGATTTCCTGAAAGAACTCGAAGCCAAAAAAGGCATCAAGGCGGGCGTGGTCGCCAGCCTCAACGAGAACGGCTTGTGGGGCACGGAAACCACCAAACTGCAGACCAAACTCGCGCCCGAGTTCAAGCAGAACCTGGTCAAGCAGGTGATGTACCCGGCCAAGACCACGCAGCTGACTTCGGAGGTGCAGACGCTCAAGGCGGCGAACCCCAACCTGGTGCTGCAGTCGTCGTATACGGCCGATGCCATCCTGTCGATCAAGACGTACAAAGAGCTCGGCTTCTCGCCGGACATGATCCTGGCGAACAACGCGGGCTTCACCGATACCGATTTCATCAGGACACTCGGCAAGGACGCCGACTACATCATCACGCGTGAAGTCTGGGCGCTGGACCTGGCCAACCGCAATCCTCTGATCAAGCAGGTCAACGACCTGTTCAACAGCCGCTACAAGATCAACTTCACCGGCAATTCCTCGCGCACTTTCACCGGCCTGATGGTGATGGCGGACGCCATCAACCGCGCGGGCTCCACCGAGCCCGAAGCCATCCGCAAGGCGCTGGCCGCCACCGACATGCCCGGCAGCAAACTGATCATGCCGTGGAAGGGTGTGAAGTTCGATGCAACCGGCCAGAACACCCTGGGCCAGGGCATCCTGGTGCAGATCATCGGCGGCAAATACAACACGGTCTGGCCGTTCGACATGGCCTCGCGTGAAGTGACCTGGCCCATGCCCAAGTGGGACCAGCGCAAATAAGCCGCGCGTTTTGACCTGAAAGCCAAGAGACAACCATGACTACGGAAATATTGCTTCAGACGCTGGCCTCCGGCGTGCTGATTGGGCTGATTTACGCGCTGGTGGCTATCGGCCTGACCATGATTTTCGGCGTCATGGACATCGTGAACTTTGCGCACGGGGAATTCCTCATGCTGGGCATGTACTCGGCCTTCTGGCTGTTTTCCCTGTATGCGCTGGACCCCATGATCACCTTGCCGCTGACGGTGCTCATGCTGTTCGGCTTCGGCGTACTGCTGTACAAGCTGGTGATTGTTCGCATCATCAACGCGCCCATGCTGTCGCAGATCTTCACGACCTTCGGCATCATGATCCTGCTGCGCGGCGTGGCCCAGTTCCTCTGGAAACCGGATTTCCGCTCCATCGAGAATTCGGCGGTCAGCGGAACGGTCAAGCTGTTGGGCGTGCAGCTGGGCAAGCCGCAGCTGGTCGCCGGGGTAGGGGCCGTCGTGGTCACCGGCCTGATTTACTTTTTCCTCAACAAGACCCGGTTGGGCGCGGCTCTGGAGGCTACTGCCTCCGACAAGGAAGCCGCACGCCTCATGGGTATTGACTCGCACAAGATGTTCTCGCTGGCCTGGGGCATAGGCGCGGCCTGCGCCGGCGCAGCCGGTGTGCTGCTGTCCACTTTCTTCCCGATTTTTCCGGACGTCGGCGCGAGCTTCATCCTGCTGGCTTTTGTGGTGGTCAACCTGGGCGGTTTCGGCAGCGTCTCGGGCGCCTTCTGGGCCGGCATCCTGGTCGGCGTGATCGAGGTCATGGGCGGCCTGCTGCTCGGCCCGCAGTACAAGACGGCCATCGTGCTGGTGCTGTTCCTCGGCGTGCTGATGTTCCGCCCGCAGGGCCTGATGGGCAAGGCATGATCATGAAGCAACTCATTTTTGTCATCGCAGCGCTGGCGCTTGCCCTGGCTGTTCCCGCTGTCACGGATGCCTCGCACCTGAACATGGCGATCCTGATTCTCATGGCAGCCCAGGTGGGTGTAGCCTGGAACATCGTGGGCGGCTATGCGGGGCAGGTGTCCCTCGGCCATGCGGCTTTCTACGGACTCGGTGCCTATGTCTCGACACTGCTGCTGGTCAAGTTCGGCATCAATCCCTGGATAGGCGTGCTAGCTGGTGGTTTGGTGGCAGCCTTGCTCAGCCTGGGTTTTGGCTGGTCCTGCTTCCGGCTCAAGGGCCACTACTTTGCGATGGCCACCATCGCCGTGGCCGAGCTGGTGCAGATTTTCTTCACCGAATGGGATTACGGCGGTGCGGCGGTCGGGCTTTACGTGCCGATGGACAAACAAGGCTGGCTCTGGCTGAACTTCGCTACCAAATTGCCGTACTACTGGCTGGCACTGGGGCTGCTGATCATCACCTTGGGCGCGAACTGGTGGATAGAGCGCAGCTACCTCGGCTACTACTTCAGAGCCATCAAGGATGAACCCGACGCGGCCCGCAGCATCGGCGTGAATATCGCCCGCTACAAGCAGGTCGCGCTGTCGGTCAGTGCTTTCCTCACGGCAGTCGGCGGCAGCCTGTATGCACAGAAAGAGCTTTACATCGACCCGAACTCTGTGCTGTCGACGGCGCTCTCCATCAAGATGGCTCTGGTGTCCATTCTCGGCGGTGTAGGTACCTTGTTCGGTCCGGTCGTGGGTGCCGTGGTGCTGACCAGCATCGAGGAGTTCACCCGCATCGCCTTCGGCGGGACGGGCCGCGGCACTGACGTCATCATTTATGCGAGCCTGATTATCGTGATCGCAGTCTTTTATCCCACGGGCCTCATTGGCTGGCTGCGCAGCTTCCGGGAGCGCCGTGAGGCACGCGCCGATGCATCGCGGCAGATGGCGGTGCCCACCGCTGCCGTGCAGAACGCCGGCAAGGAGGCTGTATGAAGTTGCTGGAAGTCAAACAGGTCAGCAAGCGTTTCGGCGGGCTGGTCGCCAACCAGGATGTTTCCTTCAGCGTGGACGCCGGGCAGGTGGTGGGCCTGATCGGCCCCAACGGCGCCGGCAAGACCACCATGTTCAATTGCGTGGCGGGGTTTTTCGCTCCCACATCGGGCAGCATCATGCTGGGCGGCCGCGACATCGCAGGCCTGCCGCCCGAAACATGCGCCCGTGCCGGTGTGGCACGTACTTTCCAGATCGCGCGTACCTTCACCAGCATGACGGCCTGCGAGAATGTGATGACCGCGGCCATGCTGCTGCAGCACAACGTTGCGAAGGCACGCCGGGCTGCCATGGACTGGCTGGCTTTTGCCGGGCTTGAACGCTTTGCCGACCGGCCTGCCGCCAGCATGACCATCAGCGAGCAGCGGCGCCTGGCCGTGGCGCGTGCGCTGGCCATACAGCCGCGTATCCTGCTGATGGATGAAGTGATGGCGGGCCTCAATCCGTCGGAAGTTCGCGAAGCGGTCGACGTCGTTCTCAAGATCCGTGACAAGGGCATTGCGTGCCTGATCGTCGAACATGTGCTGGAAGGCATCATGCCGATCGCCGACAAGATCGTCGTGCTGGACCGCGGCGTGAAGATCGCCGAAGGCACGCCGCAGCAGGTGTCGAACGACGCTGCCGTGATTACCGCCTACCTCGGGGACTGAAGATGCTGGAAATCAAAAACCTCAAGGTCTGCTACGACGACGTGCTGGCCATCTCCGACGTCAGCCTCCAGGTCGAGCCCGGCAAGATCGTGGCGCTGGTAGGCGGCAACGGCAACGGCAAGTCCACCACCTTGCGCGCTGTGGCAGGCCTCAATGCCGCCGCAGCGGGCAGCATTACCTTCAACGGTGAGCCGGTTCACCGCATGCCGGCGCACAAACGCGTTCCGCTGGGCCTGTCGCTGGTGCCGGAAGGCCGGCGCCTGTTTCCCCGGCTGACAGTGCTTCGCAACCTGGAGCTCGGTGCCTTCACACGGACCGACAAGCACGAGGTGGCGCAGGGCATTGAAGAGATGCTGCAGCTGTTCCCCATCCTCAAGGAGCGCGCCACGCAACTGGCCGGCACCATGAGCGGCGGTGAGCAGCAGATGCTGGCCATCGCCCGTGGGCTGATGGCACGGCCCAAGCTGCTGATGCTGGATGAGCCTTCGTGGGGCATCGCGCCCAAGTTTGTGACCAAGGTGCTGGAGGTTATCCAGCAGGTCAATGCCACCGGTGTGTCGATATTGCTGGTGGAACAGAACCTGCAAAAAGCCCTGGGCATCGCGCATTACGGCTATGTCATCCAGACCGGCCGTATCGTGATGCAGGGCAAGGGTCATGATCTCCTCAATGATGACCGGATCAAGAAGGCCTACCTGGGCCTTTGAAGGCAGAACCCGCCGTACCGCCCCTTTTATTTCTATTGCCAATACGCTTTTCAACCATGAACAAGATTTTTGATCGTCCCGCAGACCTCCGGATGGCCAGCCGCTGCGGCGAGTTTGCCCTGCCCACCGCGGGACATGCGAACGGCCATATCCAGGCCAACCTCATGATCGTCCCCCAGGCCCAGGCCTTTGACTTCCTGTTGTTCTGCCAGCGCAACCCCAAGCCCTGCCCATTGGTGGAGGTTCTGAAGCCGGGCGCCACGGAGCCTTTGTGCGCACCGGGGGCGGACATCACGACCGACATTCCGGGTTACCGCGTTTACCGCGACGGCGAGTTTGTCGAGGAGCGGGACGAGATCCGTTCGATCTGGAAGGACGACTATGTGGCCTTCCTGATCGGCTGCAGTTTTTCTTTCGAGGCCGCGGTCACCCAGGCCGGCATTCCCCTGAGGCATGTCGAGCAGGGCCGCAATGTCTCGATGTTCCGTACCAGTCTCCAGTGCCAGCCTGCTGGTGTGTTCAGCGGCGAAATGGTCGTCACCATGCGACCCATCAAGAGTCGCGATGTGGCAAAGGTGGTGGAGATTTCTGGCCGGTTTGACGTTGCGCATGGTGCGCCCGTTCACATCGGCAATCCGGAGGCGATCGGCATCACCGACCTGTCGCGACCGGATTACGGCGATGCAGTCGACATCAAGGATGATGAAATCCCGGTGTTCTGGGGTTGCGGCGTCACGCCGCAATGGGTTGCCCAGAAGAGCCGACTGTCGATGTGCATCACCCACGCGCCGGGCAAGATGTTTGTGACAGACCTGAAAGGGTGAGTTCCATGCACCCGCCGCCGGGCTAATTCTCAACTCCCAAGGAGTTCCCATGAAAGCAGTTTTAATAGCCGTGCTCGTCGCGGCGGGGGCGGCGCACGCCCAGACAACCTGGAAGCTGGCCACGGGCTACCGGGCAGAGTCCTTCCATACGCAGAACCTCCTGCAGTTTGGGCGCGATGTGGATCTGGCCACGCGCGGACAGCTGGTCATACAGGTGTACCCCAACAACACCCTGGCCAAGCTGGCGGACATCAGCGCGGCCGTGCAGCAGGGAAAGGCCGAAGCGGGCGAGACCATCATGGCGAGCATGGTCAAGGAAATTCCGCTGGCGGGCGCGGACTCCATTCCCTTCGTCGTGGCCTCCTACAAGGACGCACAACGCCTCTGGAAACTGCAGCGGCCAGGCCTTGAAAAGCATTTCACCGAGCATGGCATGAAGCTCCTGTACGCAGTGCCGTGGCCGCCGCAAGGCCTGCATTCGAACAAGCCGGTGCGGGGCCCGACAGACTTTCGGGGCACCCAGATGCGCACCTACAACCAGACTACCATGCGTATCGCGGAAATGCTGGGCGCCAAGCCGGTGGATGTGACCATGGTCGATGTGGGCAAGGCATTGGCCGAAGGCCGGATGGACAACATGATCACGTCGGCGCTGACCGGTGTGGAGAACAAGGTGTGGGGTCCGATCAAGTATTACTACGAGATCAATGCCTGGTTCCCCAAAAATGCGGTGTTTGTGAACAGCAAGGTCTTCGATGCACTGAAGCCCGAGACGCGCGCCGCCGTGCTCAAGGCGGCGGGTGAGGCGGAAGTCCGCGGCTGGCAGGCCAGCCAGGCGCTGGCGACCAGCGCGACCGAGGAATTGCGCGCCAACGGCGTGAAGATAGAACGCATTCCCCCCGAGCTGGACACTGAGATCAAGCGTATGGGCGAGAAGTTCTCGCGCGAGTGGATACGATCGGTGGGCAATGAAGCCAATGATATTTTCGTGCCGTACTACATGCCGCAATAAGCACAGGCTTCGAATCGCATGAAAACTCCTTCCGCATCCATCGCCGCCTACCTTCATGCCAAGGATGGCAACCGGCCTCACCTGCTGGCGCAAGCCTTTACGGACGATGCCCTGCTGCAGGTCACCGTCCACACCGGTGCGATCTCGTTTCCCCCGGTGTCCCGGGGAAGGGACGCCATCGGTGAGGTGCTGGTGCGCCGGTTTGGCCAATCCTATGAAAATGTCTACACCTTCTGCCTGGGCTCGCCGCCGGAGGCCGGCGCGCAGGTGTTTTGCTGTGACTGGCTGGTTGCCATGACGGAAAAAGACAGCCGCGCCGTGCGGGTCGGGTGCGGCCGCTACGATTGGTGTTTTTCGCCGCCCTCATCTCTGGCGGAAAGCCTTTCAATCACCATCGCGAGCATGCAGACCCTGCCGGCCTCGCACACCGACGAGGTAATGGGTTGGGTCGCCGGTCTTCCCTATCCCTGGTGCCCGGCTTCGACGTCCCTGCGGGGCGCGCCAGACATCCAGCACCTGGCGCCGGTACTTGGGTACATTGGCAGGGCGCAGATGGCCAATTTTCCGGACAAGAAGTCCCGGCCGGCAACGCCTCACAGCGTCGTGCCAAGCCAGGTCTGACAGCAGCAAGATCCATCAAGATCAGCAAAGAACACGTTAACTTTGAAATTAAAAACCATGCAAGACACCACTTCAAAACCGGGCGGCGACCGTTGGCAATTCTGGATAGACCGCGGCGGCACTTTCACGGACATCGTGGCCAAGAAGCCCAATGGTTCGCTGGTCACGCACAAGCTGCTGTCGGAAAACCCGGAGCAGTACCGCGATGCAGCGGTGGCCGGCATCCGCCACCTGTTGGGCCTGAAAACGGGCGAACCGATACGCGCCGACGTGGTGGACTGCGTGAAGATGGGCACCACCGTGGCGACCAATGCACTGCTGGAGCGCAAGGGTGAGCCGACATTGCTGGTGACCACGCGCGGCTTTAGGGATGCGCTGCGCATTGCCTACCAAAACCGCCCCCGGCTGTTTGACCGCCACATCGTGCTGCCCGAATTGCTTTACAGCGCGGTGGTGGAGGCCCAGGAACGTGTGGGCGCGCAGGGCGAGGTGCTTCAGGCGCTCGACGAAGTGCTATTAAAAAAGGAGCTGCTTGCGCAGTACCAGAAAGGGCTGCGAAGCCTTGCGATTGTTTTTATGCATGGTTACCGGTTCACGGAGCACGAAAAAGCCGCCAAACGCATCGCGGCCGAGGTGGGTTTTACCCAGATCAGCACCTCGCATGAAACCAGCCCGATGATGAAGTTTGTGAGCCGTGGCGACACCACGGTGGTGGACGCCTACCTCTCCCCCATCCTGCGCCGTTATGTGGAGCAGGTCGCCAGTGAGATGCCGGGCGTGCGCCTCTTTTTCATGCAGTCTTCCGGTGGGTTGACCGATGCGCACGTATTTCAGGGCAAGGACGCCATTCTGAGCGGCCCGGCGGGCGGCATTGTGGGCATGGCCCGCACGGCCGCAATCGCCGGGCATGCCAAGGTCATAGGCTTTGACATGGGCGGCACCTCCACCGACGTGTCGCATTACGCCGGGGAGTTCGAGCGCGAATTCGAGACCCAGGTCGCCGGTGTGCGCATGCGGGCACCCATGATGAGTATCCACACCGTGGCGGCGGGCGGCGGCTCCATCCTCAAGTTTGACGGCGAGCGCTTCCGGGTTGGTCCACAGAGCGCAGGCGCCAACCCAGGCCCCGCCAGTTACCGGCGCGGTGGCCGCCTGGCGGTGACCGATGCCAACGTGATGGTCGGCAAGGTGCAGCCGCGCTACTTTCCGAAAGTATTTGGTCCCAATGCCGATGAGCCGTTGAGTTACGAAGCGGTAGAGGCCCAGTTCAACGAACTGGCCGGGCAGACCGGGCGCAGTGCCGAGGTGGTGGCTGAAGGTTTCATCAACATCGCGGTCCAGCAGATGGCCAACGCCATCAAGAAAATTTCAGTGGCACGCGGCTATGACGTGACACGCTACACGCTGCAATGCTTTGGCGGTGCGGGTGGGCAGCACGCTTGCCTGGTGGCTGATGCGCTGGGCATGACCAAGGTGTTTGTGCATCCGCTGGCGGGTGTGCTGAGCGCCTATGGCATGGGCCTGGCCGACCAGAATGTGATTCGTGAGCAGGCGGTGGAGCTCAAGCTCTCGGCCGCCGTGCTTCCGGAAATTGCCGACAAGCTCAACTCGCTCGCTGCAACGGCAGAGGCCGAGCTGCAGCGCCAGCAGGTCAGCACCGGCAGCATCACTACGCATCACCGCGTGCATGTGCGTTATGAAGGCAGTGACTCGGCGTTGATCGTGCCCTTTGGTACGCTGGACGAGATCGAGTCCGGCTTTGAAGCGGCTTACCGCCAGCGATTTGCCTTCCTGATGCAGGGCAAGGGCCTGGTGGTTGAGGCCGTGTCGGTAGAGTCCGTGGTGGCGGGCGACGCGCCTGCCGAGCCGCGCCACACCACGCATGAGCCGCGCGAAGTATCTCGCCGCGAAACCGTGCGCATGTACTCGGGCGGCCAGTGGCACGACGCCGCGCTGGTCGTGCGTGAAGACCTGCGGCCGGGCGACATCATCTCGGGGCCGGCCATCATTGCCGAGAAGAACGCCACCACGGTCGTGGAACCGGGCTGGGAAGCCGCGCTGACGGCGCTGGACCACCTGGTGCTCGACCGCCGGGCTGAACGTGCCGTGAAATTTGCGGCGGGCACCACGGTAGATCCGGTGCTGCTGGAGGTCTTCAACAACCTCTTCATGAACATTGCCGAGCAGATGGGCCTGCAGCTGCAGAACACCGCTTACTCGGTCAACATCAAGGAACGCCTGGACTTCAGCTGCGCGCTGTTTGACACCGAAGGCAACCTGATCGCCAATGCGCCGCACATGCCGGTGCATCTGGGTTCCATGGGCGAAAGCATCAAGACGGTGATTCGCGAGAACGCCGGAAAGATGCAGCCTGGCGATGTGTACGTGCTGAACGACCCTTACCATGGCGGCACGCACCTGCCCGACATCACCGTTATCACACCGGTCTACCTTGGTGCGGCCACACAGCCGACGTTTTATGTCGGTTCGCGCGGACACCATGCCGACATCGGCGGCACCACGCCCGGCTCCATGCCGCCGTTCTCGACATTGATTGAAGAAGAGGGCGTGCAGATCAACAACGTCAAACTGGTGGAACGCGGCGTGCTGCGCGAGGCCGAAATGATTGCGCTGCTCAAAAGCGGCAAATACCCGAGCCGTAACCCGCAGCAGAATATGGCCGACCTGAAAGCGCAGATCGCCGCCAATGAAAAGGGCGTGCAGGAGCTGCGCAAGATGGTGGACACCTTCAGCCTGGAGGTGGTGCTGGCTTATATGCGCCATGTGCAGGATAACGCCGAGGAGTCGGTGCGCCGCGTGATCACGCGCCTCAAGAATGGCGAGTTCACCTTGCCGCTGGACAACGGCGCCCAGATCAAGGTGTCCATTCGCGTTGACGTCAAAGGGCGCAGCGCCGAGATCGACTTCACCGGCACATCGCCGCAGCAGACCAATAACTTCAACGCGCCGACGGCGGTGTGCATGGCCGCAGTGTTGTATGTGTTCCGCACGCTGGTTGACGACGACATCCCGCTGAACGCCGGCTGCCTGAAGCCGCTCAAGGTCATCATCCCACCGGGCTCCATGCTCAACCCGAACCCGCCGGCTTCGGTGGTGGCGGGTAATGTGGAAACGTCCACCTGCATCACCAATGCGCTTTACGGCGCACTGGGTGTGATGGCAGCCGGCCAGTGCACGATGAACAACTTCACGTTCGGCAATGCCCGTCACCAGTACTACGAAACCATTTCGGGTGGGTCGGGTGCCGGCGGAAAGCTGGATGATGCGGGCAAGCTGGTGTCGGGTTTTGATGGCACCTCTGTTGTGCAGGCGCATATGACCAATTCGCGGCTGACCGACCCGGAGGTACTGGAATTCCGCTTCCCGGTGCGGCTGGAAAGCTACGAGATTCGCCAGGGTTCCGGCGGCGCGGGCCGGTGGCAGGGCGGCAACGGCGGTGTGCGCCGTGTCCGCTTCCTGGAAGCCATGACGGCCAGCATCCTGTCGAACGGGCGCAAACATGGCGCCTTTGGCATGGCCGGCGGTCAAGCCGGGCAGGTCGGGCAAAACGTTGTGGTTCGGGCGCAAGGCCAGATCGAAACACTGGGCCATATCGGGCAGGCCGAGATGCAGCCCGGTGATATTTTTGAAATCCATACGCCGGGCGGCGGCGGCTTCGGGAAAGCTTGATGCCAATCACGGGCCGGTGTATGCCGGCCTGCTTCCCAAGCGGAGCGACCGCGCAGCTGTGACGGGTGGGTAAAGCGCCTGCCCGTTCACGCGTGCGCCTGATCGTCATTCGCGAAGTCATCTGCTCAGCCGCCCGTAACACTTGGGGCTGGCTTTAGTACCTGCAAACGGCTCGACGCTGTGCTTCGCGGACGCGCCGTAAACTGGACCTCCCTCCCGTTTAGCACTATCTTTTTTTGCATGGCAACGATCGGCCATCGCCAGGACAGTGGAAAATCTGCAGTGGAGCCAGCGCACCTTGTGACGGGGCCAGGCAGGCTTTTAGGGGTGCGGAATGCCGTAATTTCAAATGAAATCCGGCCCTGGGCCAATCAATACGGGCGCGAGCAGCTATCAATTCAGGAGCATGTATGACCGGTGCATTTTCCGACAACTACCGACTTCTGGCTCAATACAACCGCTGGATGAATGAACGGCTGTATGACGCCTGTGAAACCCTGTCGGATGAGGAGCGCAAGCGTGAGCGCGGTGCCTTTTTCGGCTCGATCCATCACACGCTGGGCCATCTTGTCCTGGCCGACCAGGTCTGGCTCAGGCGCTTTGCACAGTGCGGTAATGAGAACGGAATCCGTTTCACGTCGCTGGGCGCTGAAGTGCTGGACATGCCGCAGGCCTACACACTGGACATGGTGCTCTACGAAGACTGGGCCGGGCTGAAAGCCAAACGGCAGCAGCTCGATGGTGCCATCGAGCAGTGGGCTGCCGACATGCCTGAGGCTTACCCGGCCATGACCATGCGCTACGCCAACTCGAAAGGGGTGCAGCGCGAACACGGGGTCTGGAAGGCCCTCACGCATTTTTTCAACCACCAGACACACCATAGAGGGCAAGTGACGACACTGGTCACGCAGGCTGGTGCAGGGGTGGGAGTGACGGACCTGATTGCGCTGGTGTAGAGGTCTTTAAATTGCTATGAAATAGATAGCTGCTTGCGCCCGACCCTAAAGGGTTGGAAGCCAAAATGAACATAAAAAAACCCGCTATGAGCGGGTTTTTTATGGGTGCGGGCCAATTACTTCTTGGCAGCGCTTGCGGCAGGCTTGGCTGCCTCAACCTTGACTTCGGTCTTGGTTTCTTTTTTGGCGTCTTTCTTGGCGTCTTTTTTGGACGTTACCGCCTCTTTGGCATCTTTGGCCGATTCCACCACGGCGTCTTTGGTCGCGATAGCCGCGCCCTTGACTGCATCCTTGGTGGCGATGGCTGCGTCTTTGGCCTTTTCAGTGACCGGCTTGTCGGCCTTCTTGCTGGCTTTGGCATCCGCTTTGGCTTCGGCCTTGGTTTTTGCCTTGGCATCTGCGGCGGCCGGGCCGGTATAGGCGGCACCGCCAACGGTCAGCCCCGCGGCGGAGAACTCGGCTGCGCGTTTGTCTCCAACGCCTTTGACGCGGGTGATGAAGTCATCCCAGTTTTTGAACTCGCTTTTCTTGCGCTCGGAGATGATCAGCTTGGAGGTGACGGGGCCGATGTGTTTGATGCCGTCGAGTTCGGCCTCTGTGGCTTTGTTGACGTCGACCGCAGCAAAGGCTGCAACGAGAGACATGGCGGCGAAAAACGCCAGTACTTTCTTGAACATGGAAATCTCCTCAATGGTGAGTGACGAAGCGCGTTATGCATCCTGTGAATAAGAATGCTGTGTTTATAACGGCCCGGTTTCACACCGCGTTGACCTGCCTGGCGCGATTGGGTTGGGGAACCCCAGGCTTCAGCGATTCTTGCCCAGCCACTGCATGTAAGCAGTTACACCCGCTTTCACATCAGCAAAAACATGGTCGCACCCAGCGGCACGCAGGGCGCCGAGGTCGGCCTGCGTGTAGCTTTGGTATTTACCCACCAGTGCCGGCGGGAAGGTGATGTAGTCGATGAGTCCGCCGCGCACGGCATCTTCCAGGCTCAGCGCCGCGGCATCCTGCCCTTTGCGCAAGGTGTTCACGACGGCGAGCGCGACATCGTTGAAGGGCTGGGCCTTTCCGGTGCCGAGGTTGAAAATGCCGGATTGTTCTGGATGGTCAAAAAACCAGAGGTTCACGGCCACCACATCGTCGATGAAGACGAAGTCGCGCATCTGGCCGCCGGCGCCGTAGCCGCCGTATTCACCAAACAGCTTGACTTTGCCTTCCGCCTGGAACTGGTTGAACTGGTGAAAGGCCACGCTGGCCATACGGCCCTTGTGCTGTTCGTGGGGGCCGTAGACATTGAAGTAGCGAAAGCCCGCAACCTGGGTGGCTGCGCCTTCAAACCGGTTGCCGAGTTCACGCCGCAGGCGCTGGTCAAAGAGCAGCTTGGAATAGCCGTAGACGTTGAGCGGCCGCTCGAACTCCGGCGACTCCCTGAATGTGTCGGACCCGCCGTAGGTGGCGGCCGAGGAGGCGTACAACAGTCGCGTGCCCTGGTCCTGGCAGGCATGAAACAACTCGCACGACAGCGTGTAGTTGTTGTCCATCATGTACTTGCCGTCGGGCTCCATGGTGTCGCTGCAGGCCCCTTCATGGAATACCGCTTCGACCTGGCCATAAGCGCCTTCGGCAAACAGGTCGTAAAAATCGTCGGCATCCACATAGTCGGCTATCTGCAGGCTGGCCAGGTTGCGAAACTTGTCGCCCTCGGTCAGGTCGTCGACGGCGATGATGTCGTCGATACCGCGGGCGTTGAGGCCCTTGATGATATTGCTGCCGATAAAGCCGGCCGCGCCCGTCACAACTATTTTCATGATGATTCCTTTAACTTGGGCCGCAATTCAATGCGCAGCAAAAAGCTCGTCGTAACTGACCGTTGCGGTACCAAATTTGCCAACCACGATGCCGCCGGCACGGTTGGCAATAGGCACCGCATCACGAAGGCTCATGCCCGTGGCCGCCATGGCAGCCAGTGTGGCGATCACCGTATCGCCGGCGCCGGTGACGTCGAACACCTCACGTGCCACGGCCGGTACATTCAACTCACCCTGGGCGTCAAACAGTGTCATGCCTTCTTCGCTACGTGTCAGCAGCAGGGCATCAAGATTGAGTGCGGTGCGCAGGTTGTGGGCTTTGGTGCGAAGCTCGGCTTCGTCGCTCCAGGTACCGATCACGTGCTCGAGCTCGGCGCGATTCGGCGTAATGATGCTGGCGTTTTTGTAGCGCGCGTAGTCCGCCCCCTTGGGGTCGACCAGCACCACCTTGCCGGCAGCGCGCGCCTGGGCGATCATCAGCACGATATGTGCGAGGCCGCCCTTGCCGTAGTCGGAAAAAAGCACTGCGTCGTGCTGCGTGTGCAGTTTTTCAAATGTGGCGGACTGGGAGGCGAGCACCTCGTTTTCCGGTGTGTTCTCGAAGTCGAGCCGGATCAGCTGTTGCTGGCGGCCAATGACGCGCAGCTTGACCGTTGTTTTGAGCCGTGCATCGCGGCCAAAGTAAGGGGCGATGCCGGTTTTTTCGACCAGCGCCTCCAATTGGTGGCTGGCCTCATCGTCACCCACTACGGTCAGCAGCGAGGCTTGCGCGCCCAGCGTGACGATGTTGTAGGCCACGTTGGCAGCGGCGCCTATGCGCTCTTCGGTGCGCGTGACACGTACCACGGGCACCGGGGCCTCAGGCGAGATGCGGTCTACCGCGCCGTACCAGTACCGGTCGAGCATGGCATCGCCCACCACGAGGACACGGGCCTTGGCGATTCGTTCTGCGGATAGTGTGGGGATAGTGGTCATGAATGTCTGTATTCAAGCTAGGAATAGCGTGGAACCGGCTTTGCCGGGCCACAGCTGTTGCCCCTGCAAGGGGGAGGAGGCGAAGCCTCCACGGGGTGTGCCGTAACTCTCCACGGGGGTGTTCATAGTTCTTCTATCCGGCGGGTCGGGTAGCTGTCCCAGGCCTGGCAGCCGGGGCAGTGCCAGAAGTGCTGCGTGGCTTCAAAGCCGCACGCGGCACAACGATAGCGCATCAAGGGCTTGGTTGCCTGACCCAGCGAGCGCTGCACCAAGGCGTGGTGATGCTCATCCTGGAGTTTTTCCCCTTCTATCCACTTGCCGGCGGCGACCAGGGACGCCTGGCGTTCCATGTGCCTGGCATACCACTGGCGTGCCGACGCAGGGTCTTTTTCCAGTTTGACGATGGCTTCAACCACGTCGATGGACGGTGCGTTGGCGTAACTGGTCTTCAGCAATTCCAGTGCGGCGGCTTCCTGGCCGCTTGCCTGGGCGATATTGGCAATCAAGCCGGCGGCAAGCGGCAGGCCTTGCGGCGCCAGGCCTTCCAGCTTTTGCAATGTGTGCAAAGCGTCCTGTGGCTTGCCGAGCTGGTGCTGCAGTTTGGCCAGGTCAATCAGCGGGCGGGCCGACACCGGGGCCATGGCCACAGCCTGCTGCAATGTCTCCAGGGCCTGGCTGGTGTCGCCTGCCGCCGCGGACGCAATGGCCTGCTCGCAGAGGTAATGCGCCTGCCGGGCACTGAAGCTGCCATGACTGGAGGTGCCCAGTCTGGCGGCGATTTCGGTCGCGTTAGGCCAATCGCGCGAACGTTCATAAATGGACAGCAATGCAAGCCGGGCCTCTTCCTCGAACGGCGTTCCCTCCAGTTTGCGCAGTGCGATTTCGGCACGGTCGAGCAGGCCGGCCTTGAGGAAATCCAGGGCCAGTGCATGCTGGGCGCGGTCGCGTTCCGGTTGCGTCAGGTCGCCGCGCGACATCAGGTGTTCGTGCACCCGCACGGCGCGTTCGTATTCACCGCGGCGGCGGAACAGGTTACCCAGGGCGAAGTGAAGCTCGGACGTGTCGGGGTCGTTCTGTACGGCTTCGATAAAGGCATCAATGGCCTGGTCCTGCTGCTCATTGAGCAGAAAATTCAGGCCCTTGAAGTAGGCTTTGGGTGCCTGGCGGTTTTCGATACGCAGTTGCCGCAAATCCAGTCGCGAAGCCAGCCAGCCCAGGGTAAAGGCGATCGGAAACCCGAGCAGGACCCAGGTGAAATCAAATTCCATGGTGGAGCGTGGAGGGGTCTTCGGTCACGGTGTGGGGGCCCATGGTGGAGGAGGCATATTTGGCCGATCTGCGCTTTTTCCACCAGCGCGGCATCATGACAAGAATACCGAGCGCCAGTCCGCAGGCGAAGACACTCAGGACAACCAGCACCAGAGGTGCTCGCCACATCGTGCCAAAGAAAAAATTCACCGAAACCGTTTGCTGGTTATTCAGTGCAAAAGCAAACAGCGTAAAAAAAATGGCTGCCTTGAGCAGCCACATGAGGTATTTCACTTGGTCATCCCCCGTGGTGGTCTCGCGATTGTAGCCAGACCACCGGGGGAAAACAGCAAGACCTTACTTCGGATCCGTGACCGCCAGGAGCTCCTGGGTACGGGCATCCACCGCTTCCCGCAACGCCTTGCCCGGCTTGAAATGGGGCACCCGTTTTTCGGGGATGGCCACGCTTTCACCGGAACGCGGATTGCGGCCCATGCGAGGCGGGCGGCGGTTGATGGAAAAACTGCCAAATCCCCTGATTTCGATCCGGTGGCCGCGCACCAACGCGTCGCTCATGGCATCAAGAATCGTCTTGACGGCATATTCGGCGTCGCGGTGCGTCAGCTGGCTGAATCGGGCTGCCAGTTCTTCGACAAGATCGCTTCGGGTCATGGATAAAGTAGCTGTACAGCGATGCAACCCGCCGGGGGCGCATCACACCGCTGCACGGTCGCCTTACTTTTCGTTGTTGTCCAGCTTGGCGCGCAACAGGGCGCCAAGGTTGGTCAGGCCGGCGCTTTCACGCGAAGACTGCTGGCTCAGGGTTGCCATGGCTTCCTGCTGGTCAGCGTTGTCCTTGGCTTTGACCGACAGCTGGATGTTGCGGGTCTTGCGATCCACATTCACCACAACTGCGGACACTTCGTCGCCTTCTTTCAGCACGTTGCGCGCGTCTTCGACACGGTCACGGCTGATTTCGCTGGCGCGCAGGTAGCCGATGATGTCTTCGCCGAGATCGATTTCAGCGCCCTTGGCATCAACAGTCTTGACCTTGCCGGTCACAATCGCGCCCTTGTCGTTGATCGACACGAACGTGGTGAACGGATCGGAATCCAGCTGCTTGATGCCCAGGGAGATGCGCTCGCGGTCGACGTCGACTGCAAGAACGATCGCTTCGACTTCCTGGCCCTTTTTGTAGTTGCGAACGGCGGCTTCGCCGGGTTCGTTCCACGAGAGGTCGGACAGGTGCACGAGGCCGTCGATGCCGGCAGCCAGGCCCACAAAGACGCCGAAGTCGGTGATCGACTTGATCGGGCCCTTGACACGGTCGCCGCGCTTGGTTTCCTGTGCAAATTCTTGCCATGGGTTGGCCTTGCACTGCTTCATGCCCAGGCTGATACGGCGCTTGTCTTCGTCGATCTCGAGGACCATGACTTCGACTTCGTCGCCCAGTGCCACGAGCTTGCTCGGTGCCACATTCTTGTTGGTCCAGTCCATTTCGGACACGTGGACCAGGCCTTCGATACCTGGCTCGAGTTCAACAAATGCGCCGTAGTCGGCGATGTTGGTGATCTTGCCGAACAGGCGCGTGCCTTGTGGATAACGGCGGTTCACGCCCATCCATGGGTCGTCACCCATCTGTTTCAGACCCAGCGAGACACGGTTCTTTTCGGTGTCGAACTTCAGGATCTTGGCCACGATTTCCTGGCCAGCCGTCACCACTTCGCTTGGGTGACGCACGCGGCGCCATGCCATGTCGGTGATGTGCAGCAGGCCGTCAATGCCGCCCAGGTCAACGAACGCACCGTATTCGGTGATGTTCTTGACGACGCCCTTGACGGAGGAGCCTTCTTTCAGGGTTTCCATCAGCTTGGCGCGTTCTTCGCCCATGCTGGCTTCGACCACGGCACGGCGTGACAACACGACGTTGTTGCGCTTGCGGTCCAGCTTGATGACCTTGAATTCCATGGTCTTGTTCTCGTACGGAGACAAGTCCTTGATGGGGCGGGTGTCGATGAGCGAGCCGGGCAGGAAGGCGCGGATGCCGTTGACGAGGACGGTGAGGCCGCCCTTGACCTTGCCGCTGGTCTGGCCGGTGACGAATTCGCCGGATTCCAGGGCTTTTTCCAGGCTCATCCACGAAGCCAGGCGCTTGGCCTTGTCGCGGGACAGCAGGGTGTCGCCATAGCCGTTTTCGACGGAGTCGATGGCCACGGAGACAAAGTCGCCGACCTGGACTTCGAGTTCACCCTGGTCGTTCTTGAATTCTTCGAGCGGCACATAGGCCTCGGACTTCAGTCCGGCGTTGACGACGACGTGGTTGTGGTCGATGCGAACGACTTCAGCGGTGATGACTTCACCGGTGCGCATTTCAGAGCGCTGGAGCGATTCGTTAAATAGATCGGCAAAAGATTCAGACATGATTTTCCTCATCCACACAACAGGGTTCCAATAGCGGAATTGCTATTGTTTTTATAGCTGCTTGCGGCGGTTGCTTGCGGCCAGACGTTGAATAAGGCTGCGGGTTACGTTAATGAACCTGCTGACCAAGCGCAGGGTGCGCGTCGGGGGTCAGAAGGGCCGGGTGCCTTGCCACCAGTCAATCACATGATCAACCGATTTTTCAATCGACAGATAGGAATTGTCCAGGGGACGGGCGTCATCAGCAGGCTTCAAAGGGGCGGCTTTTCGCGATGAATCACGGGCGTCACGTGCCTCTAAATCTTGCTGAATCTCGCTGATTATAGCTGAATTTCCCTTTGAAATCAACTGCTTATGCCGTCGTTCAGCGCGGTGCCGGGCGCTGGCCGTCAGGAAGATTTTGAGCGGCGCATCGGGAAAAATGACGGTTCCCATGTCCCGCCCGTCTGCTACCAGCCCGGGCAACCGCCGGAAACTGTGTTGTAGGGTCAGCAGTGCGGCGCGAACCTGGGGATGAGCTGAGACCCGGGAAGCGGCCATCCCGGCAGCTTCGGAGCGGATGGCTTCTGACACATCTTCCGCCCCGAGGAAAATCCGGTCGCCCTGAAAACGAACCGGCATGGTACTGGCGACTTGGGCGACAGCCGCCCCGTCGTCGAGCGAAACGTCGGCACGCAGGGCGGCAAATGCGCTCAAGCGGTACAAGGCGCCGGAGTCAAGATAGTGGTAGCCGAGTCGTTGGGCCGTCAAGGCTGCCAGGGTACCCTTGCCCGAGGCGGTGGGGCCATCGACGCAAATCACCGGAATATGGTTGACATCTGCTTTGACCGCCATGAACAGGGCCTCGAAGTAGTCCGGAAATGTTTTGCCGACACATTTGGGGTCAAGAATCCGGATGGGCAACCGGGCCGGGTTGAAAGCGGCCAGCGAAAAACACATGGCCACGCGGTGGTCGTCGTAGGTGTGAATGGGTGCGGTTTTCCATTCGCCGGGCAGGGGCGGAGTGATTTTGAGGTAATCCGCTCCTTCTTCCACCGTGGCGCCGAGCTTTTGCAACTCGCAGGCCATCGCGGCGATGCGGTCGGTTTCCTTGACGCGCCAGCTGGCGATGTTGCGCAAGGTGGTGCATCCCTCGGCGTACAGCGCCATCACGGCCAGCGTCATCGCGGCATCGGGAATATGGTTGCAGTCCAGATCAATCGCCTTGAGCGGCCACGCACCGCGCGAGATGCGCAATGAATTGGGCGTGCTGTCGATTTGCGCGCCCATCATTCGTGCGGCCTCCACGAAACGGATGTCGCCCTGAATGGAGTCTGCCCCGACCCCCAAAACTTCTATGCCATTTTGGCCTGCAGCGCCCGATGCTATTGCGCCAAGCGCTATGAAATAGCTAGCAGAGGAGGCGTCGCCTTCAACGTGGATTTCTCCGGGCGACTGGTAGCGGCTGCCGGCGGGGATGACGAACTGCTCCCACCCTTTGCGCTGCACGTCAATGCCGAAACGTTTGAGCAGCTTGAGCGTGATTTCAATGTAGGGCCGTGAAATCAGCTCCCCCACGACCTCAATGCAGATGTCGTCAACAGCCACAATGGGCAGAGCCATCAGCAGGGCGGTCAGGAACTGGCTGGAAACATCTCCGCGCACCCGGATGGGGTCTTTCAGGTTCAATTGGCCGGAACGCAGGCGCAGGGGCGGAAAACCTTCATTTCCCAGGTAGTCGATTGAGCAGCCCAGCTGCCGGAGGGCATCCACCAGGTCGCCGATAGGCCTTTCGTGCATACGGGCCACGCCCGACAGCTCAAATTCCCCGCCCAGCAAGGCCAGAGCGGCCGTCAATGGACGCATGGCCGTACCGGCATTGCCCAGAAACAGCTTGACCGGTGTGTGGACGTTGCGGCCGCCAAGGCCGGTGATCATCGCGGTGCTGCCCTCTTGTTTTACTTCGCAGCCAAGCTGCCTGAGCGCCGTCAGCATCACGGCGGTGTCGTCAGACGCCAGGAGATCGTGAACTGTGGTTTCCCCGCGGCTCAGGGCAGCCAGCAACAAGACGCGATTGGAAATGCTTTTGGATCCGGGCAGGCGGACAGTGCCTCCCGCTCCACTGAGGGGCGGGATGTCCAGGAACTCGATGTCGAACATGAATCGCAGGTTTATTTATGCGATTTTTGGGAGGAGATGCGCCAGTTGGCGCGCGTCTCGCTGGCTTGCTCAATGAGCGCTTCCAGGCCGTCGCCGTTGCTGCTCGAAATGAGTACTTCGAGGGACTGCAGGGTCTGCTGAAAGATCTTGGACTGCGCCAGCAACTCTTCGCGGTTGGCAATCAGGATGTCGCGCCACATTTTCGGATCGCTCGCAGCGATGCGTGTGAAGTCGCGAAAGCCGGGCCCGGCCAGGGACATGTAGTCCTTCCCGTGCTCCTGTCCGGTAATGCCGTTGATCAGTGCAAAGGCGATCAGGTGGGGCAGATGGCTGACTGCGGCGTACGCAGCGTCATGTGCCTGCGGTGACATCTTGAGGACATGGCAGCCCATGGCGGTCCACACATCGGTGGCTTTTTGCAGCTGGACCGTGAAAGTCCGTTCTATGGGCGTCAGGATGACCTGCTTTCCGTTGTAGAGGTCTACATCGGCGTGCTCGACACCCGACACCTCTTTGCCGGTAATGGGATGGCAGGGGACGAAAGAGCCGACGTTGCCCTGCAGGACCCGTCGTGCGGCATCGACCACGTCGCGCTTGGTGGAGCCGACATCCATGATCAGGGTGTTTGGGCCAACAAGGTGGCGGATCGCCTTGAAGGTGGCTTCGGTTGCAGAAACCGGCACCGCCAGCAAAACAATGTCAGCCCCCGAGACCGCCAGCAGGGCGGAAGGTGCCTCTACGTCAATGACACCCATCTGGCGTGCGCGCTCAGTCGTAGAAGGCGACTTGCTATAGCCCACCACGCGTTTGACCAGGCCGGCGCGCTTGAGGGCCAGCGCAAAAGAACCGCCCATCAGGCCGCATCCAATGAGACCTAATTGTTCAAACATGTCGTGGTACCAGGGGTTTTGTGAGTTCGTGCATTAATCGCTGACAGGATAGGTTCCGAGAACCTTGTAAAAGGCACACATTTGTTGCAAGTCAGCCAGTGCCGCCTTGACGTGGTTCTGCGACGGGTGGCCTTGCAAATCGATATAAAAATAATATTCCCACTGGCCAGAGCGTGCCGGGCGCGATTCAAAGCGGGTCATGGAGACGCCATGAGCTTTCAACGGCATCAGGATGTCGTGGACGGCGCCGGGGCGGTTGGGTACGGAAACCACCAGGCTGACACAGTCTTTGCCGGAGACGGGCGGGGAGGGCAGAGTTTGCGGCAGGCACACCACAGCAAAGCGCGTGCGGTTAAACGCGTCGTCCTGAATGGCGTGGGCGGCCGTATACAGGCCAAACTGGGTGGCGGCCCGGTCACTGGCAATGCCGGCCCATGCAGGGTTGGTGGAGGCAAGGCGTGCGCCTTCCGCATTGCTGGAGGCTGCCCGGCGCTCCACATTGGGCAGGTGCGTGGTCAACCAGCCCTGGCATTGAGCCAGGGCCTGGGGGTGTGCATACACGGCTTCGATACCTTCCAGGGACTCGGAAAGCCGCAGGAGGTTGTGGCGCACCATCAGGCTGATCTCGCCGACGATATGCAGCGGGGAGTTCAGAAACAGGTCTAGAGATCGGGACACGACGCCCTCGGTCGAGTTTTCGACCGGCACAACGCCGTAGCTGGCGCTGCCGGCAGCCGTTGCACGAAAAACCTCGTCGATGCTGACACAGGGAACGTGCTCGATGCTGGCGCCAAAAAACTGCAGCGCCGCCTGCTCGCTGAAAGTGCCGGCCGGACCGAGGTACGCCACACGCACCGGAGATTCCAGTGCCAGGCAAGCCGACATGATTTCACGCCATACGGCAGCAACATGTTCGTTTTTGAGCGGCCCTTGATTGGCTTGCTGGATCTGCTCAATGACCTGGGCAACGCGATCCGGGCGGAAGAAGGGCGTACCCTCGCGCTTCTTCACTTCGCCTACCTGCTCCGCGACTTGGGCGCGGCGATTCAGCAGGGCGAGCAGTTCTCGGTCCAGTGCATCAATCTGTACGCGCAAATCTGCAAGATGGGTGGTCATGTCAGAGACCGCCCGACCGTACGGGGAGCGCAGAAAGCCCGCTTGGGCTGCGAAGCATAACGGGGGCGAGAAAACATTTCATCCTAGGCGTGTTTTTGTTCGAATTCTCGCATGTACTCCACCAGTGCCTGGACACCGGCCAGCGGCATGGCGTTGTAAATGCTGGCGCGCAGCCCTCCCACTGACTTGTGACCCTTGAGCTGAAGCAAGCCCCGTGCCTTGGCACCTGAGAGAAACGCGTCATTCCGTGATTCGTCCCGCAAGAAAAATGGAACGTTCATCCGGGACCGGCAGTTTTTGTCGACCTTGTTGAGATAAAACTGCGAGCCGTCAATGGCTTCATACAGAAGCTGCGCCTTGGTTTTGTTGCGCGCTTCCATTGCGGCAATGCCGGTAACGGCGCCTTCTTGCTGGCGCTTGAGCCACGCGAAGGTAAGGCCGGCAATGTAGATTGCATACGTGGGGGGCGTGTTGTACATGGACTGGTTGTCCGCTACGGTCTTGTAGTCAAAGGCGCTGGGGCAAATCGCCAGCGCACGGCCAAGCAGGTCTTCCCGGATGACCACCAGCGTGACACCTGCAGGCCCCAGGTTTTTTTGTGCACCTCCAAATGCCAGGCCAACGAGGGACCAGTCAACCGGCCGCGATGCTACATGAGAGGAAAAATCGATAACCAGTGGCGCATCGCTTCCCAGGGCCTTAAGGTCTGGAAGGCTATGAAACTCCACACCGTGGATGGTTTCATTGGTGCACAGGTGGACGTAGCTTGCGTCCGGCCGCAGCTTCCAGCCGGACGGAGGTGGTAGCAGCGTGTGCCCGTTGTCTGCATTGCTCGCAGCGATCTGGACATCGCAATACTTGCGTGCTTCTTTTTGCGATTTTTCACTCCAGCTGCCTGTTACCACGAAATCGGCCGAACGACCCTGCGAGACATTAAGGGGAACAATGGCATTTTCGGCAAGTCCGCCGCCCTGCATGAACAGGATCTTGAAGTGGGCCGGAATGGCCATCAGCTCACGAAAATCAGCCTCCGCGTTTTCATAAATGGAAATGAACTCCTTTCCGCGGTGACTCATCTCCATCACGCTCATGCCGCTGCCGTGCCAGTCCAGCATTTCGCCCGCCGCCTGCCGCAAAACCTCTTCGGGTAAGTTCGCCGGGCCAGCGGAAAAATTGAAAGGGCGGGTCATTTCTTGGCGGGCGGCTTGCTTGCTCCCGGCGCGGGGCCGGTGCCAATGATCTTCAGCGCCACGTCGTCGAACTGCTTGGCACGTGCGAGGACGTCGGCACGCGAGGCTTCTACCAGCTTCTGTACAAAGACATTGCCCAGCTCGGGCGCCGTAGACTGGTATTTCTTGACGGCAGGAGATTCAAAAAAAGCAGCAAGCTGCTGGAGTTCTTCCTGTGTGAACCGTTCTGCATACGCTGGTACCAGCGATTCGGCGCTGACTTTGCTAACCTGTTTGCTGATCAGCTGGCTCGCATCATCGGCATATTTCTTGAGTTCGGCGTTAAGTTCCTCAGACGCTTTTGGCTGCTTGGCTTTGGGAACATTTGCCTCCATTTTTGGAGCCCATTTAACAATGAGTTCCTGCGCCGTGGTGCCCGCAAGCTGGTTCACCAGCCGGTCAAGCTCCGGCCCTTGCTGCAGCGCGACCACTTTTTTGGCCAGCTCTGTTTTCGGATCTGCCGCTTGCGCGTGAACAGCTGTGGCGCCGCAGGCCATGGCAGCGATCGTGATAGCGGTAAGGATGTTTTTCATCAGGTACTTTCGATGTTGGGGGTGTCTGTGCCGGTACCGGTTTCAGTATCGGGTTCATCCAGCGTGGCATCGTTTTCAACGATGCGCTGAAGGCCGCTTAATTGTGAACCTTCATCAAGGCCGATGAGCGTAACACCCTGTGTAGCCCTTCCCATTTCGCGGATTTCGCTGACGCGCGTGCGGACCAGCACGCCCTTGTCGGTGATCAGCATGATTTCATCGTCCACGTGAACCAGTGTGGCCGCAACCACCTTGCCGTTGCGCTCGCTCTGCTGGATGGCGATCATGCCCTTGGTGCCGCGGCCGTGACGCGTGTATTCGGTGATGGACGTACGTTTGCCATATCCGTTCTGGGTGGCTGTCAGCACACTTTGCTGCTCGTCTTCGGCAACCAGCATGGCGATCACGCCCTGGCCGTCTTCGAGCATCATGCCGCGCACGCCGCGTGCATTGCGGCCCATGGGACGCACGTCGTTCTCATCGAAGCGCACGGCCTTGCCACCGTCGCTGAACAGCATCACGTCGTGCTTGCCGTCGGTCAGCGACGCACCAATCAGGTAGTCGCCTGCGTCAAGGTCGACCGCGATGATGCCGGCCTTACGCGGATTGTTGAACTCGTCGAGGGCGGTTTTCTTCACGGTGCCCATGGAGGTGGCCATGAAGACGTATTGATCAGCCGGGAAGCTGCGCTTTTCGCCTGTCAGAGGCAGGACGACGGTGATTTTTTCGCCCTCCTGCAAGGGGAACATGTTGACGATGGGACGCCCGCGCGAGCCGCGCGAACCGGCGGGAACTTCCCATACCTTGAGCCAGTAGAGCCGGCCGCGGTTGGAAAAGCACAGGATGTAATCGTGCGTGTTGGCGATGAAGAGCTGGTCAACCCAGTCGTCTTCCTTGGTGGCAGTGGCCAACTTGCCGCGGCCGCCGCGCTTTTGCGCCCGGTATTCAGACAGCGGCTGGCTCTTGATGTAGCCGGTGTGGGAAAGTGTCACCACCATGTCGGTGGGGGTGATCAGGTCTTCGGTACTGAGATCAAACGAGCTGTGTTCGATCTGGCTACGGCGGGCGCCGAGCTTTGTCTGGCCGAATTCCAGCTTGATGGCCGACAGTTCTTCGCCAATGATGATGGAAACCCGTTCCGGTTTTGCCAGGATGTCGAGCAAGTCATCGATCTCAGCCATGACTTCCTTGTACTCAGCCACGATCTTGTCCTGCTCCAGGCCGGTCAGGCGTTGCAGGCGCATCTGCAGGATTTCCTGTGCCTGTGTTTCCGAGAGGCGGTACAGCCCGTCGTTGCCCATGCCAAACATCTTCTCGAGGCCGTCGGGGCGGTAGTCATCGGCGTTGACCACGCCGCCATCGGCGCGCGTGCGGGTCAGCATTTCGCGCACCAGGCTGCTGTCCCAGGGGCGCAGCATCAACTCGGCCTTGGCGACGGGAGGCGTGGGGGCATTTCGGATGATGGCGATGAAGTCGTCAATATTGGCCAGGGCCACTGCCAGGCCTTCCAGCACGTGTCCGCGCTCCCGTGCCTTTCGCAGCGTGAACACGGTACGGCGCGTCACGACTTCACGGCGATGCGACAGGAAAACCTGGATCAGGTCCTTCAGGTTGCAAAGCTTGGGCTGGCCATTGACCAGCGCCACCATATTGATGCCGAAGGTGTCCTGTAGCTGGGTCTGCTTGTACAGGTTGTTCAGCACCACTTCGGGCACTTCGCCGCGCTTGAGTTCAATTACCAGGCGCATGCCCGACTTGTCGCTCTCATCCTGGATATGGCTGATGCCTTCGATTTTCTTCTCGTGCACCAGCTCGGCCATGCGCTCCTGAAGCGTCTTTTTGTTGACCTGGTAGGGGAGTTCGTCGACGATGATGGACTGGCGTTGGCCCTTGTCGATGTCCTCGAAGTGGCACTTGGCACGCATGACCACCTTGCCGCGGCCGGTGCGGTAGCCGTCCTTGACGCCGTTGATGCCGTAAATAATGCCGCCCGTGGGGAAGTCCGGCGCAGGCACGATCTCCATCAATTCGTCAATGGAGGCCCCCGGGTTCTTCAGCATGTGAAGGCACGCATCGACCACTTCATTGAGGTTGTGGGGCGGAATGTTGGTCGCCATCCCCACCGCAATGCCGCCCGACCCGTTGACCAGCAGGTTCGGCAAGCGGGTCGGCATGACCAGAGGTTCCTGCTCGCTGCCGTCGTAGTTGGGGCCGAAATCGACGGTTTCCTTGTCAAGGTCGGCGAGCAGCTCATGGGCAATTTTCGACAGGCGAATTTCGGTGTAGCGCATGGCCGCGGCGTTGTCGCCATCGACAGAGCCGAAATTCCCCTGACCGTCAACCAGCAGGTGGCGCAAGGAAAAATCCTGGGCCATCCGCACAATGGTGTCGTAGACTGACTGGTCGCCGTGCGGATGGTACTTGCCGATCACGTCGCCGACGATACGCGCTGACTTTTTGTAAGGGCGGTTCCAGTCGTTGTTCAGTTCGTGCATGGCAAAAAGCACGCGCCGGTGTACCGGCTTGAGGCCGTCCCTAGCATCAGGCAGGGCCCGCCCCACGATCACACTCATCGCGTAATCGAGGTAGCTTCGCCGCATTTCCTCTTCAAGACTGATGGGCAGGGTTTCTTTAGCGAACTGGGTCATGAGCGGCCTGGTTGGGATTTCGAGATTCTTGAAGGAAACCGCTGATTTTAAGGCCGGAGTTCAAAGCGATGGCCTGTGGCGGGACAGCAACAAATGCTGAAGAATCTTAAGTCTGTGTCAGACGAAGCCGATAGCGTGCTTGAAGGTTCAGGCAGGTGTGGCACAATCGATGTAACGCTTTGAGTGATGGTCACTCACGGCGTGTAAATTACTAATCGCAGCCAGTCTGCGGCTTTTCTCTAGAGGAGAACCATGAAGAAACTCAACAAAGTGGCAATGTTGTTTGCTTCCGCAGCGCTTGTTACCGCCGCTGGTGCACAAACTATCGACAACTGGAAAAACGGTTCCAACGAACTGGTCTGGAAAAACGGTACCAACGAACTGTGCTGGCGTGACGCTTATTGGACGCCTGCTACTGCAGCGCCTGGCTGCGATGGCGCAATTGCCCCTGCGATGGCTCCTGCTGCTCCGGCTGCCGCTGCTCCTGCTGCTGCAGCACCTGCTGCTGCTCCGGCTGCTCCTCCTGCCGCAACGAAAGTTACCTACGCTGCTGATGCTTTCTTTGACTTCAACAAGTCAGTGATCAAGCCAGAAGGCAAAGCCAAGCTGGATGACCTGGTCGGCAAGATCAAGGACATCAACCTGGAAGTCATCATTGCCGTGGGTCACACCGACTCCGTTGGTAGCGATGCTTACAACCAGAAGCTGTCGGTTCGCCGTTCGGAAGCCGTCAAGGCATATCTCGTGTCCAAGGGCATCGAGAAAAACCGTGTCTACACTGAAGGCAAGGGCGAGAAACAGCCAGTTGCTGACAACAAGACCGCCGAAGGCCGCGCGAAGAATCGCCGCGTGGAAATCGAAGTGGTTGGCACTCGCGCCAACAAGTAATCCTTCCGGATCGCTTAAAAAACCGCGCTACGGCGCGGTTTTTTTATGCCTCAACGATAATGCGTCATGTCTATTAGCGATAACTTTGACCCTGCCGAACTGGCGAAATTCTCAGACCTGGCTCATCGCTGGTGGGACACCGAGAGTGAATTTCGCCCCTTGCACCAGATCAACCCGCTTCGTTTGGGCTGGATCGAGAGCCTGGTTCCACTCAAAGGGCTGCGTGTACTCGACGTCGGCTGTGGCGGCGGCATCCTGGCCGATTCGATGGCGCGCCGGGGCGCTGATGTCCTGGGCATCGATTTGGCGACCAAAGCGCTGAAAGTCGCCCAGCTTCACGCGTTGGAAGCCCAGACGGAAGGTGTTCAATACCGCGAAATCAGCGCCGAAGCGCTGGCAGCCGAGCAGCCTGGCCGTTTTGACGTTGTCACCTGCATGGAAATGCTGGAGCACGTGCCCGACCCGTCTTCCATCGTCAAAGCCTGCGCCGCGCTGGTCAAGCCTGGGGGGTATGTGTTTTTTTCGACCATCAATCGCAATGCCAAGGCCTTTCTGTTTGCCATCGTCGGGGCGGAATACGTACTGAATATGTTGCCACGCGGCACCCACGAGTACGCCAAACTGATCAAACCCAGTGAACTGGCCGGATACTGCCGCGCCTCCGGCCTCTCGCTTGAGCAAACCCGGGGCATGGAATACAACCCCCTGACACGCCACTATTGGCTCAGTGCGGACACCAGCGTCAATTACCTGCTGGCCACGCAAAAGAGCTGAGTCTCGTTTTTACCCATATTTGCGCCACATGTTCCAAGACACCGATGCCGTGCTGTTCGACCTCGACGGCACCCTGATTGACAGTGCCCCTGATCTGGGCGCCGCGGCCGACAAAATGCGCACGGACCGTGGCCTGGAAGCGCTGCCCCTTGCGCTTTACCGTCCCATGGCCGGAGCGGGTGCGCGCGGCATGATTGCCGTGGCTTTTGGGTTGATGCCGGAAGACGCCGGCTTTGGCGAGCTCCGGGAGGAGTTTTTCAGCAACTACGAGTCGCGCATGACCGAAAACACCTCGGTGTTTGAGGGCGTGGCGGATCTGATCGCCCGCATCGACCAGATGGGCCTCAAATGGGGTGTGGTGACCAACAAGTCCGCCCGCTTCACCATTCCGCTGACCAAGGCCATGCCTTTGTTCAAGACGGCAAAAACCATCATCAGTGGCGACACCACGCCGCATGCCAAACCCCATCCGGCCCCTTTGCTGGAAGCGGCGCGCCAGCTAGAGCTTGCGCCCGGGCGCTGCATTTATGTCGGTGATGACGAGCGCGACATCGTCGCAGGGCGGGCCGCGGGCATGCCCACGGTCGCCGCCGCCTACGGCTACCTCGGCAAAACCGCCGATACCGGGGACTGGAAAGCCGACGCCACCATCACCGCGCCCGGCGCGCTCTTGAATTTGCTGCGAATGGCGTAAACTAGGCCTTCTGGGGCTGCATTGGTTTCGACGTGGGTTCGGACGCGGTGTGGTGCATGTCGAGCTGAGTGTGCTCGTAAAACTGATTCAAACAAACTAACTGCAAACGACGAACGTTTCGCACTCGCTGCTTAATTGCCAGTGAGCTTTACAACAGCAGGCCGATGGGCTGGGCAAGGGGTGTTTAGCGCAAGTTAAATGCTCCCGGCTGTAAAGATAATTTCATCGGCTGGCTCCGGGCTGGGTACCTTAACCCGGGGCGAGAAAATAGGGTGCTGGCGTCCTGTGTAGCGTGCGACTGCGCGACACAGGTGGCGAGACTCAAATCAGACCGCTAAACATGTAGATCTGCCCGAACAAGGCTTGCGGACGGGGGTTCAAATCCCCCCAGCTCCACCATCCATCAAAGCCCGGCCTGTGAAGGTTGGGCTTTTTTCTTTTTTCATTTCCGCCGCAAGACCGTACGTTGTCCGGCCGCGGCCGCTCAGAGCTGGGAATGAAGCACCTGCGCGAGGCGTTCTTTCAGTTTCTCGAGAAGCGGCCGGTTTTGCCAATCCTCGAGGCTGACGCGGCGTGCGCGAGTCAGGTCCTGCTCAAACACCCCAGTCTGATGTGCCGCAAAAGCAGTGTCGTAGACATTGAGATTGGCTTCGTCGTTCAACCGGAAAGAGCGGTTGTCAAAGTTGGTGGAGCCCACGGAAACCATTCGCTGATCCACAATCATCACCTTGCAGTGGTACATGGTTGGCTGGTATTCGTAAATCTGCGCTCCCGCCTCCAGAAGTGGCCCCCAGGTGCTGCGAGAGGCCGACCGGACGGTTTCCGTATCGGTGATTTTTCCCGGCGTAATCAACCGCAACCGCACGCCGCGCCTGAGGGCATCCAGCAAAAGCTTGCTGCTGAGTTCGTCTGGGACAAAGTAGGCCATGGACAGGTCAATGCTCTGGTCTGCTGCCGTGATGCCCAGGTGGTACATCAGTTGCATGCTTTCGCTGCCGCCGGACGGGGAGCTCGAAAACATTTGGGCGCCGCTGCTTCCTGCCGCTTGCAGTGGGGGGAAGTAATCCTCCCCGTGCTTGACCTCACCGGTCTCCTTGAGCCAGTTGTCCAGAAAAGTGGCTTGAATCTGGGCCACCACCGGGCCTTCCACACGGAAATGCGTGTCACGCCAGTGGTCTGGATCCTGGGCCGATCCGGTCCAGTTGGGCGCGATCCCGACGCCGCCAGTGAAGCCCAGCTTGCCGTCCGCTACCAGGAGTTTGCGGTGTGTCCGGTTGTTCATGCGCGCAAGGTTGTACCAGTGGGGTTTGTGGAATTTTCGGATTTGAACGCCCGCCGTTTGCATTTCCTGCAAGAGGGTGTCGTCCATTTTGGAACTCCCCACCCAGTCCAGCAGAACCAGGACTTTGACGCCGGCCCGCGCACGTTCCGACAGGGCGTCTGCAAATTGCCTGCCAATCTCGCCCGACCAGTAAATATAGGTCTCGAAAGTGATGCTGCGGGTGGCGCCCCGAATGGCTTGCAGCATGGACGGAAATATCTGCTCTCCGTTGAGCAGCTCCGTTACCTGGTTGCCGCCGGTGATGCCCGGCCCCAGCAAGCTGCCCATCGCGCGCATGAATTGGGGATCAGCGCTGCCGTAGAGGCGGGGCAGCTGCTCTGCGATCTTTTTTTCTCCGGCCGTGAAGTTCAGCGCGAGGAGGGCGGCGGACAGGCCGAAAACGAAAGCCAGGCCGGCGGTCATAAAGGGTCGATTGCGCATTTGCATGACGTATTGTCCGGAGCGCGATGCCTCACTGGAGTAGGCCGCCAGCCCGTTTTTCCGTCCAATTGCTCCGCTGCTGAGGCGACAATACTTCCCATGGCAAGCATGCAACTTCAAGAAATTCTTTTTTCCCAGGGCTTTGGCACGCGGCGCGTGTGCGCGGGGCTGGTTCAACAGGGTTTTGTGGCTGTAGGGGGTGTCCCTTGTGCGGAACCAGCTATGGAATTCATAGCAGATGGCCTGCACTTCACGGTGCAGGGCGTGGCCTGGGAGTACCACGAGAAAGCCTACCTGATGCTGCACAAACCGGCCGGCTACGAATGCTCGCAAAAGCCCAGCACTTACCCCAGCATTTACACGCTGCTGCCGGCGCCCATACGTCAGCGCGGCGGTGGGGCGGCTGCCGGCGTACAGGCCGTGGGGCGGCTGGACCAGGACACGACCGGCCTCTTGCTGCTGTCGGATGACGGCAAGTTCATCCACCGCATGAGTTCACCCAAGCACCATGTGCCCAAGGTATATGAAGTGCGCGCCAAGCACCCGGTCGACGACAAGCAAATCCAGAAACTGCTGGTTGGCGTGGTGCTGGACGACGACCCCAAGCCCGTGCGAGCCGCCGCATGTGAAAAAACCGGTGAGAACCAGCTGATCCTGACGCTTACCGAAGGCAAATACCACCAGGTCAAGCGCATGATTGCCGCGGTGGGCAACCGGGTCGAGGAAGTGGGCGGCCTGCACCGTTCACGTATTGGTTCGCTGGATTTGCCGCCTGACCTGAAACCCGGCGGATGGCGCTGGCTGACGCCGCAAGACATGGCGAGCATTTCAGCGCCTTCGGTCAAAACCCCCTGAAACCGGTAAAAAAATCAGACCCAAACGCGGCGGCAAGCGGTACGCTGCCAGCTTCGCAAAAAACCACTCGGAGGAAACATGAATCCACGCCGTCAATTCCTGAATGCCGCCGCAATCGGTGCGGTGGCCGCGCCGTCGCTGGCCTTGGCGCAGCACGCACCCAAAGCGTCGCGAGGCCCGATCCTGTTGACTGTCAGCGGGCGGATCGGCGCGGGCAACCGCGGCGCCTTCGATCCGGTGCTCGACCAGATGATGGGCAAGCAGAAAATCCAGTTCGACAAGGCCCATGTCTTTGACTTTGCCGCACTCACCGCGCTGCCGGCCGTCACCATCAAGCCGACGCTGGAATACGACAGCAAGCCGCACACCCTGAAAGGCCCCCTGCTGGCTGATGTCATGAAAGCTGCCGGCGTGAAGTTGACCGACAAGACAACGCTTTTCCTGCGCGCCGTGGACGGCTACGCCGCCCAGGTCACCGCCGCCGAGGCCAGCAAGTACCGCTTCATCGTGGCCACCCACCTGGACGGCCAGCCCATGGCGCTCGGAGGGCTGGGACCACTCTGGGCTGTGTATGACGCGGACCGTTTTCCCGACATGGCTGCCAAGCCACTGCCGGCGCGCTTTGCCTGGTGTCCCTGGGCGACGTACCACATCGAAGTCAAAGAGGCTTGAGCGGCGCCTGTTTCCCGTTGAAAAGACGGTTCAGGCCTTGTTTTATGGATGAAATAACCCTGTAACCCAATAGCGACGGGCGCAAGCAGCTATGAAAAACGTAGCGACTGCCAAACGGCTCAATCGATGTCTTTGAGAAAGTCAGTGATCGCTTCAACCGTTTTTTCAGGCTGGTCGCGCTGGGGTGAGTGTCCGCAGGTGGCCAGCCTCAGTTGCCGGGCATGAGGTGCTGCCAGCGCAATCTCGTCCAGCTGCCGCATGGTGCCGTACTCGTCATCAAACCCCTGGATGAGCAGCAGCGGCGCCGCAATGCGCGTGCAGTCCGGCCGGATGTCAAAGCTGCGAAAGGCCGGCGACAGCCAGACATCGTTCCATTGCCAGAAAGCGACGTCCACATCGGAATGGTGGCGTGCCAGCCGCTCGCGCAGGCCGCCCGATTCAAACGCGGTAGTGGCCTGGGAAATGGCCTGAACGGCGATGTCTTCCACCAGCACATGCGGCGCCATCGCAATACAAGCCGCCACCGGGTGGCGGCTGGCGTGGAGCAGGGCGATGCTCGCACCATCGGAATGGCCGAGCAACACGGGGTTTTCAACCCGAAGCGTATCCAGCAGCGCGGGCAACACCTCCCAGGCTTCGCGGTGCATGTAGTCAGGCAGCAGGCGGCCGGTGCGTTGGCCGTTCTGCTCTGCCGGTTCACCGCGTACGTCTGGTACGGGCTCTGACTGCCCATAGCCGCGTCGCGAATACACCATACCCGCCCGTCCGGTTGCCGTGCATACCGCCTGGGGCCAGTCCAGGCCGCGCTGCGTCCAGAGGCTGACCGAGCCCAGGCCTTCATGCAGGAAAACCACCGGAGCGAGGTCAGCGCGCCCGGCGATGTGCCTGACCTCCAGGCGCGCGCCGTTGATCTCCATCAAATTCATCGTTGCATCGTAAAGGATGTAAACGATTGGGCGAATCTGGCGTTGGGAAAAGGGGCCGCAGAAGACTTTTGGGTACCTTCAGGCATTTGCCATGGCTGACGCCCGGTACACTAGCTGGTTGCACGTAGAAAGACCGTTTTTGTGAATGTTTTCGTCCGTTTTGCCGCCGCCTGGCTGCTTGCCCTTGCCGGTTTGGCATGTTCCACCGCCTTTGCCCAGACGGCCGCCGCTGGTGCCGCACTTACGGGAATCACAACACCTGTTTTTGTGCTGAACTCGCTTGAAGACAGTGTCAGCGTGATCAACCCGGCCACCTGGACGGAAACCAGACGCATTGCCACCGGCAAGCAGCCGCATCACCTGTACCTCACGCCCGATGAAAAATCGGTGATTGTTGCCAACGCGCTGTCGGACTCGCTCACCTTCATCGACCCGAAAACCGCTGAAGTGCAGCGCACGGTGCGCGGCATCATCGACCCCTACCAGCTGCGCTTTTCTCCCGACATGAAATGGTTTGTCACGGCCGCCAACCGCCTCAACCACATCGACATCTACAAGTGGGACGGCAAGGACATCACGCTGGCCAAGCGGGTGGCCACCGGCCGGACGCCAAGCCACCTGTGGATAGACACCAAAAGCACCACGATTTATTCGACCATGCAGGACAGCGACGAGCTGATCGCCATCGACCTGACCAGCCAGTCCATCAAGTGGCGCGTCAAGACCGGTTCCATCCCGGCTGACGTGTACGGCACCGCCGACGACAAGCACCTGCTGGTGGGCCTGACCGGCGGCGACGCCGTCGAGGTGTATGACGTGAGCGGCGCGCAGCCGCAGCGCACCAAGGTCATCAAGACCGGCGCCGGCGCGCACGCGTTCCGCGCCTTCGGCGATAAACGCCATGTGCTGGTCAGCAACCGCGTGGCCAACAGCATCAGCAAGATCGACCTGCAGACCCTGGAAGTGGTGGACAACTACCCCGCGCCGGGCGGCCCTGACTGTATCGACGTGAGCCGTGACGGCAAGCAGATACTGGTCACATCGCGCTGGGCACGCAAGCTCACGGTGATCGACGTGGCAAGCCACAAGATCGTCCGGCAGGTCAATGTTGGAAAGAGCCCCCATGGCGTCTGGACACTTGACCACGCACCTAGATAGGCCCCCACGGTCGCTCACTGCGTGTAGCTCCCTGCCCCCCGGGGGGGCCGCTGCGCCTGCGGCCCGGCGAAGCCGGTTCCGCGGCCCCGGCTTGGTTGGAGAGTCCCTCCGGACCACCGTTGCACCTAGTCCGATACGGTCGCTGCTCGCTATCTTTTTGATAGCTGCTTGCGCTCATCCTGTATGGGCTGCGGGCAAAAACAATGCACAAAAAGCCGCACAAAATGCACCGCAGCAGGCCGAAGCGGCCTGCAAACCCGTCTACCTGACACTGGACACTGGACACATGGCGGTTGCACCGCTGATGGCTGAGGTGCTGAACAGGCACAAGGTCAAGGTCACCTTCTTTGCCGCCAACGAGCGCACGCAAACCGGCGATGGCAGCCTGGGCACACAGTGGGCTGGCTGGTGGAAGGCACGGGCTGGTGAAGGCCACGAATTCGCCTCGCACACCTGGGACCACGTTTATTGGCGGGGCGATGTACCCGGCGCACCCGATGCGCCGGTGCAGTTCAGGATGCGGCCTTCTGCGGGTCCGCTGGAAGGCAAGGACTTCACCTGGACGGCGAAGCAGTACTGCGAAGAAATCGGCAAGTCCAGCAAGCGCCTCGAAGAAATCACCGGAAAAAAAACACTGCCGCTTTTCCGCGCGCCGGGCGGCAAAACCTCGCCCGCGCTGCTGGCGGCGGCCAAGTCCTGCGGCTTTGAACATGTGGGCTGGTCGCCCGCTGGTTTCCTGGGTGATGAGCTGGCCAGCGAGAGGTTCGGCAATGATTTCCTGCTGAAGAAGGCACTGCGCGACATCCACTCCGGCGACATCCTGCTGGCCCACCTGGGCATCTGGTCGCGCAAGGACCCCTGGGCGCCTGCCGTGCTGGAGCCGCTCATCACCGGCCTGCAGTCGCGGGGCTTTTGCTTCAAAACCCTGGCGGAACATCCCCAGTACAAAGACTGGATTGCGTCGCAGGCCGCGCCGGCACCTGCCAGGCCTTCAAAATAAGCCGCATGGACTGGTTCAGCGATCTCTTTTCAATGGCGCAGCAGTGGCTGTTTGAGTCGGCCGTACAGCCGGCCATGTTTGCGCTGGGCATGGGCAACCTGCTGGAAGACGGCTACGACGCCACCGCCTGGTTCATGGTGGGCGTGATCCAGGTGCTGATATTGCTGGCCATCGTCGGCCCGCTGCAGCGCTGGCGGCCGGTAGAACCCGTGCTGGACCGGGCCACCATACGCACCGACGTGCTCTACACCCTGATTCACCGGCTGGGCCTGTTCCGCATCGCGCTCTTTTTCACGCTGGACCCGTGGTTTGACGAGGCTTTTGGCGCGCTGCGCACCGCTGGCTACGGCACTTTCCATTTAGACCAACTCCGGCCGGGTGTAACGGACAACGCCGTCGTCAGCTTTGCGATCTACCTCGTGGTGTTTGACTTTGTGGCGTACTGGACGCATCGCGGCCAGCACCAGATCGAGTGGTGGTGGCGCCTGCATTCGCTGCACCATGCGCAGCGGCAAATGACCATGTGGAGCGACAACCGCAACCACCTGCTCGACGACATCCTGGTCGACTCCATCGTCGTGCTGGTGGCCCAACTCATCGGCGTGGCGCCGGGGCAGTTCATTGCCATCGTGGCCTTTACCCAGCTCAGCGAGAGCTTTCAGCATGCCAATGTGCGGATGTGGTTCGGACATGTGGGAGAGCGCCTGTGGATCAGCCCGCGCTTTCACCGCTTGCACCACAGCATCGGCATTGGCCACGAAAGCCATGGCCCCAAAACGCTGGGGGGCCACAACTTCGGCGTGCTGCTGCCCTGGTGGGACATGCTGTTCCGCACGGTCAATTTTGAGCAGCGCTATGACCCGACGGGCATTCGCGACCAGGTCGAAGCCAACCGTGACTACGGTAAAGGTTTCTGGTCGCAGCAATGGATGGGCATCAAGCGCTTGTTTGGCCGGGCCTGAGGCGTGAGCCCCCACGCTTTTCACTTCGTGTAATGCGCTGCCCCCGAGGGGGCCGCCCGCCTGCGGTCTGGCAGAGCCAGTCCCGCGGCTCTGCTGGGTTGAAGACATCCGCCGTGTTTTCGGTAGCCATGGGGCTGCGTTATCCTGTCGGTCATGAGCAAACTCCTAGACGCCTTCTGGCGCGCCGCGATGTATTGCCTGCACCCGCGGGTCATTGTGCTGTCGATCCTGCCGCTGGTGATCATGGGGGTGGTTTCGCTGACCCTGGGCTACTTCTTCTGGGACAGTGCTGCGGAAGCCATCCGCGTGCAACTTGGGAGCTTCGAGCTGGTTGATGCCATGGTTCGCTGGCTGGAGGGATTGGGCCTGGGCCAGCTGCAGTCTGTACTGCCCAAGGTGCTGCTCCTGCTTTTGATCATCCCCGTGATCATCATCGTCTCGCTGCTCTTTGTGGCGCTGCTCATGACGCCGGCCATGGTGGCCCTGGTGGCTGAACGGCGCTTTCCCCAGATGGAGCGCAAACGGGGCGGTTCACTGTTCACCAGTTTGTTCTGGTCGCTGGGCTCGACCTTGCTGGCCGTGGTGGCGCTGGTCGTTTCGATTCCGCTTTGGCTGATTCCGCCGCTGATCCTGGTCTTGCCTCCGCTGATCTGGGGCTGGCTGACCTACCGTGTCATGTCTTATGACGCCATGGTGGACCACGCCAGCAGTGAAGAGCGGCGCCAGATATTCAAGGAGCATCGCCTGCCGTTGCTGGCGATCGGTGTGTTCAGCGGCTACCTCGGCGCGGCTCCCAGCCTGCTGTGGGCCTCGGGCGCGATGTTTGTGGCCATGGCGCCCATCCTGGTGCCGGTGGCCATCTGGATCTACACCCTGGTGTTTGCGTTTTCCTCGCTCTGGTTTGCGCACTACACGCTGTCGGCCCTGGAACAACTTCGCAAGAAGAATAATGCCCTGGCGCCCGACCCGCTTGCGCAAGCAGCTATTGAATCGATAGCAACTGAACTGGCCCCGGAAGCCCTTCCAGGCCCGGCGCCGAGCTTCGGTTCGCTGGGCGGCAAGCCCGAATCACAACCCTGAACCCGTTACCTGACAAGCCTGAACATGACCCCACAATTTGGCCTCATCATCGTCGGCGACGAAATCCTTTCCGGCAAACGCGCCGACAAACACCTGCCCAAAGCCATCGAACTGCTGGGCGCGCGCGGCTTGCAGCTGGCCTATGCCGACTATGTGGGCGACGACCCTGCCCGCATCACGGCAACACTGGCGCGGGCCTTTGCCGCCGCGCGTGAACACGGCGACGTGGTCTTTTCCTGCGGCGGTATAGGCGCCACCCCTGACGACCACACCCGGCAGTGCGCCGCCAGAGCGTTGGGCGTTGACCTTGCGCTGCATCCCACGGCCAAAACACTGATCCTCGAACGCATGGCGGATGTGGCCAAAGAGCAGGGCACGCCCTACGAGCCTGACCGGGACGACAACATCCATCGCCTGAACATGGGCGTGTTTCCGGTCGGCGCGGAGATTATTTCGAACCCTTACAACAAGATTCCCGGCTTTACCTGCCGAGCGGGGCAGGGGGCCGTTCACTTTGTGCCCGGTTTCCCGGTCATGGCCTGGCCCATGATTGAAGGCGTGCTGGATTCAGGCTATACCCACCTGCACCAAAAGTCGGCCTACACCGAAAAGTCAGTGATCATTTTTGGGTCCATGGAGGCCATGCTCACGCCCTTGATGCTCGATATTGAAGCGGCGCATTCCGGCGTCAAGGTCTTCAGCCTGCCGAGCGTGGATCACCCTGAATATGGCCGGCATATTGAGCTCGGGGTGAAAGGCGCCCCTGAAGCGGTGAACCGGGCCTATCCCGTCATGCTGGCGGGGCTGCACAAATTCGACCTGAAATTCGGCCCCGAATTGGTGCGTTAAATAACAGCCCCAAATATGTGCACTTAGCGATTCGCACTTAATTGGTGCATTTGTTACTGCCAGGTGTTTTTTGTATTTTCGGCTGTGCCAAGGCGGGAAGTGAAGCCAGATCACGGCACAATCAGCGGCACAATCCGAGGCTTGGCAGGAAACTGAAGCGCCAATGTCTGTGGCACAAAAAGTGCATTCGACAGCCCGAATAGATTTTTCAACCACCCATCCAGCAACAGGAGATTTTGATGGCAAAGACCGTCGCAGACGTCATGAAAATGGTCAAGGAAAACGAAGTCAAGTTTGTTGACTTCCGTTTTACCGATACCCGGGGCAAAGAACAGCACGTGACCGTGCCCGTGTCCCACTTTGACGAAGACAAATTCACGTCGGGCCATGCGTTCGACGGCTCCTCAATTGCCGGCTGGAAGGGCATTGAAGCCTCCGACATGCAACTGATGCCTGACCCAAAGACGGCCAACATCGATCCGTTCTTTGAAGAAACCACGCTGTTCATGAGCTGCGACGTGCTCGAGCCCGCCGACGGCAAGGCCTATGACCGCGACCCGCGCTCCATCGCGCAGCGCGCAGAGGCTTACCTCAAGGCTTCCGGCCTGGGCGACACCGCTTACTTCGGTCCCGAGCCCGAATTTTTCATTTTTGACGACGTGCGCTGGAATACCGACATGTCGGGTACCTTCTTCAAGATCGAAGAATACGAAGCGCCATGGAATTCGGGCGCCAAGCTCGAAGGCGGCAACCGCGGCCATCGCCCGACCGTCAAAGGCGGCTATTTCCCCGTGCCTCCTGTCGACAGCACGCAAGACATGCGCGCCGAGATGGCCCTGATCCTCGAATCGCTTGGCATCCCCGTTGAAGTGTTCCACCACGAAGTGGCCGGCGCCGGCCAGAACGAAATCGGTACCCGTTTCAGCACGCTGGTTCAGCGCGCCGACTGGACGCAAGTCCTGAAATACGTTGTACAGAACGTGGCCAACGCCTACGGCAAAACCGCCACCTTCATGCCCAAGCCTGTTGTCGGCGACAACGGCTCCGGCATGCACGTTCACCAGTCCATCTGGAAAGACGGCAAGAACCTGTTTGCCGGCGACGGTTATGCAGGCCTGTCTGATTTCGCGCTGTACTACATCGGCGGCATCATCAAGCACGCACGTGCCCTGAATGCCATCACCAACCCAGGCACCAACAGCTACAAGCGTCTGGTTCCTGGCTATGAGGCACCGGTCAAGCTGGCTTACTCGGCCAAAAACCGTTCGGCATCGATCCGCATTCCTTACGTTGCCAATCCCAAGGGCCGCCGTATCGAAGCACGTTTCCCCGATCCGCTGATGAACCCTTACCTGGGCTTCTCGGCCCTGATGATGGCGGGTCTGGATGGCGTGGAAAACAAGATCCATCCGGGCGAAGCCGCCACCAAGGATCTGTACCATCTGCCGCCCGAGGAAGACGCAAAAGTGCCAACCGTGTGCCACAGCCTGGACCAGGCGCTGGACGCACTCGACGTGGGCCGCAGCTTCCTGACCAAGGGTGGAGTGTTCACCGACAGCATGATTGACGCCTACATTGAATTGAAGATGGGTGAAGTCACCCGCCTGCGCCAGGCGACCCACCCCATCGAATTCGAGATGTACTACTCCCTGTAATCAGGGGAGAATGCTCCGGCCGCCAACTGTTTATTTGTACAGTTTGTGGTCAAAAAAGGACGGCAGATGCCGTCCTTTTTTATTGCCCCGGCAGGTTGTGGGTTTGCTGGCTTTGTATTTTTGCACCTTTGCCGCATACTGATAGACCGTCCTTCGCCCTTCCTGGGTATCGGGAGTTCCTATGAAACACACCTTATTGCTTTCTACCTTGTCGTTGCTGCTGGCTGGCGCAGGGAATGCTGCATGGGCGCAGCAGGTATACCGCTGCGCAGGCATCGGAGGTGCGGCCCCTGAATACATCAACAACACCAAAGATGCCCAAAACCGGAGCTGCAAGTTGCTGTCCGGCGGCAATGTGACGGTGATGCAGAGCACGCCGGTGCCCAAAGCCGCGGTTCGTGTGGCTGCGGCCGCAGGCTCCAGTGGCCCGCGCACCGATGGCAGCCCCGAACAGCGGGCCCGCGACAACGATTCGCGCGCCATCCTTGAGGCCGAGTTGAAAAAGGCCGAAGCCAAGCTGGCCGAGCAGCAAAAAGAATTCAACAACGGTGAGCCTGAAAAACAGGGCATTGAGGGCCGTAATTACCAGCGCTACCTGGACCGCGTGGCCGAGCTCAAGGACAGCATCGCCCGCAATCAAAGCGACATTGCCGGCCTGAAGCGCGAAATCTCCCGGCTGCCTGCCCCGGCTTCGGCCGCTGTCGTCAATTAAACCAAGGCGATAAGCCGCGACAAGCCGGCTTCTGGAGGAAAATGGATGGCTTGAATAAGCCCTCCATCCGCGCCGCTTTATCGTCCGTACCGGTCACCGGACTCCCCCCCCGCTTTCAGGCGTTTGACTTGCTGGCTACGCTGGTGGCTGTGGTGCGCACCAACGGCACCGTGGTATTTGCCAATGCTGCACTGGAAGATGCGCTGGGCACTTCACGGCGAACCATTGAAGGCTCTCAGCTTCCCGATTGCTTTACCGAGCCGTTGATTCTGCAAAATGCGCTGGAAGGCGCTGGCAGCAATGAATTTGCCGCCCTGCGCTACGACGCCTGGCTCAAGCGACTGAACCACGAACCGCTGCCCGTGCATGTGGTGGTGGCGCAAACCGACACGCCTGGCGAGGCGATTGTGGAGCTGCTGCCGCTGGAGCAGCAGGCCAAGCAGGAGCGCGAAGAACGTCTGATCGACCAGGCGCAGGCCAATAAAGAACTGATTCGCAACCTGGCCCATGAGATCAAAAACCCGCTGGGCGGTATTCGCGGCGCCGCGCAGCTGCTGCAAATGGAAATCGGCAAAGACCTGACCGAATACACCCAGGTCATCATCCATGAGGCAGACCGGCTGCAGACGCTGGTAGACCGCCTGCTGGCCCCGCACCGCCGCCCGCACCTGGTGGGCGATGTCAATATTCACGAAGTGTGTGAGCGCGTGCGCTCCCTGATCCTGGCGGAATTTCCCAGGGGCCTGAAGGTCACGCGCGACTACGACATCTCTATTCCTGATTTCCGCGGAGACCGCGAGCAGCTCATTCAGGCGGTATTGAACATCGCGCACAACGCCGCACAGGCCCTTGCGGAACGGGTGGCGGCTGGCAATGCGCACATCACTTTCAGGACAAGAATCGCCAGGCAGGTAACTTTTGGCAAGCAGCGCTATCGCTTGGCATTGGAATTGCATGTTATCGACAATGGACCGGGTGTGCCGGACTCCATCAAAGACCGCATCTTCTATCCGCTGGTATCCGGGCGGGAAGGTGGTTCGGGGCTGGGGCTGACATTGGCGCAAACCTTTGTCCAGCAACACCACGGTTTGATTGAGTGCGACAGTGTGCCGGGCCGTACAGATTTCAAGCTGCTTATACCGCTGCCTTGAAGTGTGTTCTCAGCCATGATTGATACATAACGCGATCGTGCAGAGGGCTCAAAAAAGAGCCAGGCATTGAAAGCACGAAAAAAGGGACTGCACTACATGAAACCGATCTGGATCGTTGATGATGACCAGTCCATCCGGTTTGTTCTGGAAAAGGCCCTGCTCCGCGAGGACCTTCCTACGCGCAGTTTCACCAATCCCCGCGAAGTCCTTGCCGCACTGGAAAACGCGACGGAGGACGAAGGGCCGCAAATTCTTGTGAGCGACATCCGCATGCCGGGCGGCTCGGGCCTCGACCTGCTCGAAAAGGTCAAGGAAAAGCTCCCCGGCCTGCCAGTCATCATCATGACCGCGTTCTCCGACCTCGACAGCGCGGTTTCCGCCTTCCAGGGCGGCGCCTTCGAATACCTGCCCAAGCCGTTTGACCTGCCCAAGGCGGTAGAACTCATTCGCCGTGCAGTGGAAGAAAGCCAGCGCGAAGAGGTGGCCGAAGAACGCATGGCCTCCGCGCCCGAAATGCTCGGCCAGGCGCCGGCCATGCAGGACGTTTTTCGCGCCATCGGGCGGCTGAGCCAGAGCATGGTGACCGTGATGATCACCGGGGAGTCGGGTTCGGGCAAGGAACTGGTGGCGCGTGCGCTGCACAAGCATTCGCCCCGCGCCAACGGTCCGTTTGTCGCGATCAACACTGCGGCCATCCCCAAGGATTTGCTGGAGAGCGAACTGTTCGGCCATGAGCGCGGCGCCTTCACCGGCGCGCAGACCATGCGGCGCGGCCGCTTTGAACAAGCTGAGGGCGGCACGCTGTTTCTCGATGAAATCGGCGACATGCCGTTTGACTTGCAGACGCGCCTTTTGCGTGTGCTGAGTGACGGCCATTTCTACCGCGTCGGCGGGCACAACGCCGTCAAGGCCAACGTGCGTGTGATCGCTGCCACCCACCAGGATCTGGAGCAACGCGTCAAGGAGGGCGGCTTCCGCGAGGATTTGTTCCACCGACTCAATGTGATCCGCCTGCGCCTGCCCGCACTGCGCGAGCGGCGCGAAGACGTCTTTATGCTGACACGCCACTTCCTGCAGCAAAGCGCCAAGCAGCTCGGTGTGGAGCCCAAGCGGATTTCCGACACGGCGCTGCAGCAGCTCAGCAACTTTGGTTTCCCCGGCAATGTGCGCCAGCTTGAAAACATTTGCCACTGGCTCACCGTCATGGCGCCGGCGCAGGTGATTGAGCCCAAGGATCTTCCGCCCGAAGTGCTGGGCATTGTTCCCGAATCGGGCAGAAACACGGTTTTGGCCGAGAAGGCCGGGGCGGCCAAAATGGAGTGGTCGGCAGGCACCGCGGAGAAAATTCCTGCCAGCCATGGGGCTGAAGCGGCCGTACCGGTTCCCCCGGTCTCCGGCCCTGAACAAAGCTGGGAAAGTGGCCTTGAAGCAGAAGCCCTGGCGTTGCTGGCGACAGGTCGCAGCGATGTGTGGGATGTGCTGACCCGGCGATTTGAATCCAAATTGATTCAGACCGCATTGGTCAATACACGCGGGCGCCGCATTGAGGCCGCTCAAAAGTTAGGCATAGGCCGCAACACCATCACGCGCAAGATCCAGGAACTCAACCTGGAGTAGATGGAGCCCCCACGCTCCCCCACTGCGTGTGGGTCGCTGCCCCCCCGAGGGGGCCGCCCGCCTGCGGTCTGGCAAAGCCAGTCCCGCGGCTCATGCTGGCTTGAAGAATCCAGTGGGTGCGACCCGTGATGGAGGTATCTCACCAGCGGGGGCCGCGGGTCCGGCTTCGCCGGCCCCAGGCGCCGCCCCCTGGAAGGGGGGAACAGGCTACACGAAGTGAGCCTGGACGGGGGTCAGCCGATCTCCAGGGTCACTGGCGCGTGGTCGCTGGGCTTTTCCCATTTGCGGGGCACGCGGTCTATGGTGCAGCCTTTGACTTGCGGCTTCAGGGCGTTGCTGACCAGGATGTGGTCGATGCGCAGGCCGCGATTCTTCTGGTAGCCCAGCATGCGGTAGTCCCACCACGAAAAGCTTTTGGGCGGCTGCTCGAACATGCGGAAACTGTCGGTCAGGCCCATCGCCACCAGCTGGCGGAAATGCTCACGCTCCTCCTTCGTGTGGTGAATGGTGTCGCGCAAGCCCTCCGGGTCGAACGAATCCTGGTCTTCCGGTGCGATGTTGAAGTCCCCCAGCAACACCAGTTGTGGGTGGTCTGCCATCTCCGCGCGCACATACGCCTGCAGGCCTCCCAGCCAGCGCATCTTGTAGGCGAACTTTTCGCTGCCGGGCTCCTGCCCATTGACGAAATAGCCGTTCAGCACGCGGATGGGTCCCGCAGGGCCGTCCACCGTGGAGGCAATGACGCGTGAGTGCTCGTCCTCAAAACCGACAATGTTTTTCACCACGTCGCGCAGCGGCGTGCGCGAAAGGATCGCCACACCGTTGTAGGTCTTCTGGCCGAAAGCGGCGGCTTCATAGCCGGCAGCCTTGAGCGCCTCCAGCGGAAACTTGTCGTCCGTCATCTTGAGCTCTTGCAGGCACAGCACGTCGACGGGATTGGCCGCAAGCCAGTTCAGCACATGCGCAAGCCGCGCGGTCAGGGAATTGACGTTCCAGGTGGAAATTTTCATGATTTAGTGCTCCGGCCCAATAAGAACGTGCGCAAGCAGCTATCAAATATGTAGCAAGGCAAATATGCCGATGACGAGCCCCACGCCGGCCACGGCGAACATGCCGTATTCAAGCCACTTCTTGCGGGTCAACAGCGCAATGGCCGCCAGGGCAATGGCGACCTGCAGCACTGTGGTGGCCTGCGCCCAGCGGTGGTGCTGGTGCATCTGCTCATCGGACGACTTGTCCCAGGTGGTGGCTTCGGCTTCGAGCTTGTCGGCGACCACCTTGATCTCATTCTTCTCTTTCTCGTAGCGGTCTACCTTGCCCTGGTAGCCGGCTTTTTTTTCTTCGGGCGCCAGGTCGCGGGCGAGTTCGGCCAGCGATTGCTTGGTGCTTTTCGACTGGAAGTAGTTCCACTGGTTGGAGGCTTCCGTCTTCTTGATCGCCGCGTTGTTTTTATAGAGGCCCGCATTGGCCTGCGTGGCGCCGCCCATATAGGAAAAAATGGCGCCTATGGTTGCGATGATGGCCGTGATGACCGCGATCTGAGCGATCATGCCGCCGCTGTCGTGGCTGCCGTGACCGCCTTGCGCTGCATGCTCCAGCTCATGGTCGTGGGGCCCGTGTACGTGAAATCCGCCTCCTGACATATCTTTTCCTTGTGTGTTGTTATGCGTTGTGGTGTGTGTTGCGATGGGAGCAGGGCCTATTTTCGGTAGGTGATGAAGCTGAACTTCATCCCGTTGGCCGACACGTGGTCTTCACGCGCGGCCTCCAGCCATTCGGGCCCCAGTGTCGGCGCATAGGCGTCGCCTTCAATCGTTTCGGCAATCTCGGTGACTTCAATGCGCTCTGCCAGCGGCATCGCCTGCGCGTAAATCTGCGCGCCGCCCAGGATCCACACCTCGGCTGAAGCTGCGCATAGCGCCAGCGCGTCGGCCAGGCTCGCGGCCGTTTCGGCGCCGGTGTCTTTCCAGCCGGGCTGGCGCGTGATGACGATGTTGGTGCGGCCGGGCAGCGGGCGGAATTTCACCGGCAGCGAGTCCCAGGTCTTGCGACCCATGATGACCGGCCAGCCGGTGGTCAGGCGCTTGAGGCGCGCCATGTCTTCCGGCAGGCGCCAGGGGATGGTGTTGTCGCGGCCGATCACGCCGTTGGCGGCGCGGGCGAAGATCATGTGGATGTGTGTCATACCAATTCCCCGCCGTTCCGCCAAAAGTCGAGCGACCGTGGGGGCTCTTCAACCAAGCAGGGGCCGCGGAACCGGCTTTGCCGGGCCGCAGGCGCAGCGGCCCCCTCGGGGGGCAGCGCATTACACGAAGTGAAAAGCGTGGGGGCCATCACACCGCCACGGGCGCTTTAATCGCCTCATGGTGCTGGTAGTCCAGAAATTCAAAATCTTCAAACTGGTAGTCAAAGATCGATTCGGGTTTTCGTTTGATCTGCAGCGTGGGGTAGGCAAAGGGCTGGCGGCTTAGCTGCAGCGCTACCTGCTCGTGGTGGTTGCTGTAGATGTGGCAGTCGCCGCCGGTCCAGATGAAGTCACCCACACCCAGGCCGCATTGCTGCGCCACCATGTGGGTGAGCAGGGCGTAGCTGGCGATGTTGAAAGGCACGCCCAGGAAAATGTCGGCGCTGCGCTGGTAGAGCTGGCAGCTCAATTTGCCGGGCTGGCCCTGGACTTCAGATGGCGCCACATAGAACTGGAAAAACGCGTGGCAGGGCATGAGCGCCATCTTGGAGAGGTCCGCCACGTTCCAGGCGCTTACGATGATGCGGCGCGAATCAGGGTTGGTCTTCAGCGTCTTGATAACTTCGGAGATCTGGTCGATGTGGCCGCCGTCAGGCGTGGGCCAGCTGCGCCATTGCACGCCATAGACCGGGCCCAGGTCGCCGTCTTCACGCGCCCATTCGTCCCAGATGGTGACGCCGCGTTCCTTGAGCCAGTTGTTGTCGCTGGAACCCTGCAGAAACCACAAGAGCTCATGCACGATGGATTTGAGGTGAACCTTTTTGGTGGTCACCAGCGGAAAGCCCTCATTCAGGTCAAAGCGCATCTGGTAGCCAAAGACGCTTTTGGTGCCGGTGCCGGTGCGGTCGGCCTTGAAGGCGCCGTGAGTGTCCACATGGCGCATGAAATCTTCGTATTGGGAGCGGATGGGGCGGGTCATTTACAACCAGTCGGCTTGGGTCAGGAGGGAGGGGGCGGGGCCGGGGCCGGCACGGCGGCGTGCGGCCAGAGGTTTAATTATGCCTTTAGCACCCGTCCCGGGTTCATCAGGTTGTGAGGGTCCAGGCCCTGTTTGATGGCGCGCATCATGTCCAGTGCCACGGGTGATTTGTGCTTGGGCAGCGTATCAACCTTGAGGCTTCCGACGCCGTGCTCGGCCGATATCGAGCCCCGGTAGCGGTCCACCGCCTCGTAGACCAGGGCATTCATGGGCGTCTCCTGCTCGTTGAGGAAACGCGCCTGGTCTTCATTCTCCGGCGCCTGCACGTTGTAGTGCAGGTTGCCGTCGCCCAGGTGGCCATAGACGACCATGCGCGCGCCGGGAAAACGCTTGAGCAGCAGGGCATTGGTTTCAGTCACGAACTCGGGGATGCGCGACACGTTGATCGAGATGTCGTGCTTGATGTTCAGGCCCTCTTCGGCCTGCGCCATCGGGATGCTTTCACGGATGTGCCACAGCGCATGGGCCTGCGCCATGCTCTCGGCGACTACCGCATCCGCCACACAGCCCGCCTCCATGGCGGCCTCGAGCAGGCGTTCGAAACATTCGCGCGCATGGGCTTCGGATTCGTTGTCCGAGTTCTCCAGAACCACGCACCAGGCGTGCTCTTGCCAGAAAGGCACGCGCTGTTGCGGGAAATGTTTGGCCACCAGGCCCAGTGCGAACTGGCCCATGACCTCGAAACCCGTCAGGCCCGAGCCCAGGTGCTCATGCGCCAGGCCCAGCAGCTGCACGGCGGCCTCAAGCGTGGGCACGGCGGCAAATGCGGTGAGTTGGGATTTGGGCATGGGGTACAGCTTCATGATGGCGCCGGTGATCACGCCCAGCGTGCCTTCGCTGCCGATGAACAGGTGGCGCAGGTCGTAGCCGGTGTTGTCCTTGCGCAGGCCCGACAGCCCATCCCAGATCTCGCCCTGCGCGTTCACGACTTCCAGGCCCAGGCAGAGGTCGCGCGTATTGCCGTAGCGCACGACCTGGGTGCCGCCGGCGTTGGTGCCGAGGTTGCCGCCTATGGTGCAGCTGCCTTCCGAGGCCAGGCTCAGGGGAAACAGAAATCCGGCTTTTTCGCAGGCTTCCTGCAGGTTTTGCAGCACGCAGCCGGCATCGACCGTGATGGTCAGGTTGCCGGCGTCCAGCGTGCGCACCTTGTTCATGCGCGTCAGGCTCAGCACGACCTGCGTGCCGGTGTCGTCGGGTGTCGACCCTACCACCATGCCGGTATTACCGCCCTGCGGCACGATGCTCACGCGTGCCGCAGCGCAGGCTTTGACGACGGCAGCCACTTCTGCGGTGGAGCCAGGTCGCACCACGGCCAGGGCCTTGCCGGTTTCGCGCTTGCGCCAGTCCTGTACCCAGGGCGTCAGGTCGCCGTCGGTCAGGACGTTGCTTGCGCCGACGATCTGGCGCAGGGATTCAATCAGTTGGGTGTGCGTGCTCACGATGGTCGACTCGGGTTAGGGGTTGATGGGCTGGAGGGGGGCGTTTTTCAGGCGCACGCGCACATGCAGCGCGCAGGCGGCAAAAAGCGCGAGGCACAGCAGCACCTCGACGAAGGCCAGGTAGTTGCCGGGGGCGCGGTCGCTCCAGGCGCGCACCACGCCTTCGGTGAAATACAGCCACACCAGCAGGCTGACCCAGCGGTAGGTGTACATCCGGTTTTTCATGATGCCGGCCAGCGGAATGCATAGCGGCAATACTTTGAGCGCCAGCAATGAGCCGCCCGGGCGAATGGGTGCCAGCCACATTTCCCAGGCCAGGCCCAGCACGATGAGGCCCAGCAGGCTGGCCAGCGCCAGGCGGCGGGTGAAGTCGATTTGCTTTGTGTGATTCATGTTGATGGAAACCTGTCGGGATCCCGGGGCAGGTTCCAGGAGTGTCGGTGGCATGATACCGGGGATGAAATTTCAGCAATACCTGCAGGACCTTCTGGAGGGCCTTTCCCGTTTTCCGTGGCGCCACACCGCGCTCACGCTGCGCGATCGTTTTCGCGAAGACCACATGGGCCTGACCGCCAGCAGCCTCACCTTCACCACCTCCATCGCGCTGGTGCCATTTTTTACGGTCGCGCTGGCCATTTTCACGGCCTTTCCGATGTTCGCGAAACTGCAGGGCGCGCTGCAGGCCTGGCTCATCCAGAGCCTGATCCCCGACAACATCGCCCGCCAGGTGCTGGGTTATCTCACGCAGTTCAGCCGCCAGGCCAACAAACTGGGCATTGCGGGCCTGGCCGTGCTGCTGGTCACGGCCATCGCACTCATCCTGACCATTGACCGAACGCTCAACGGCATCTGGCGCGTCAAGAAGGCGCGGCCGCTCACGCAGCGTGTGCTGATTTACTGGGCGGCCATTACCCTGGGGCCGCTGCTGCTGGCCGCCAGCCTGGCGGTCACTTCTTATGTGCTGTCCGCCTCGGGTGGCCTGGTGGGCGCTTTGCCCGTCAGCCTGCGTTTTTTGCTCAGCGTCTTGCAGTTTTTCCTGGTGGCGGGGGGCATGGCGGCGATGTACCGCTATGTGCCCAACACCTACGTGAAGTGGTCGCATGCCTGGGTAGGGGGCCTGTTTGTGGCTGCGGGCATTGAGGTGGGAAAACGCGTGCTGAGCCTGTATCTGGGCGCCGTGCCGACCTATTCGCTGGTGTATGGCGCCTTTGCGACGCTGCCTATCCTCCTTGTATGGATTTATGTGTCCTGGGTCATCGTGCTGATGGGCGCCGTGATTGCCGCCTACCTGCCCAGCCTCCTGGCCGGGGTGGCCCGTCGCGGCAGCGCCCATGGCTGGCATTTCCAGCTGGCCATTGAAGTGCTCCAGCAGCTGCACCGGGCGCTTGCCAGCCCGCGCAAGGGCGTCAGCGCTTCGCAGCTGGCCGAGCTCCTTCAGGTGGACGGGCTGCAACTGGAGCCGGTACTGGAAACACTGGTGGCGCTGGACTGGGTAGGCCAGCTCAATGAGGCCGGGGGCGAGGTAGAAGCCCGTTACCTGCTCCTGGCCGACCCTGACAACACGCCACTGGAGCCACTGATACAGCAACTGCTGCTGGACAAGGCCGAAGCGGTCCGGGGCCTGTGGGAAAAGGCCCGTTGGCCGGCCATACGGCTGCGCGACGCGCTGTAAACCGCCAAACCCCGCTGCGCCATCAGTTTTCAGGGGCAGGGGGGGCCACCCGGCCTAAAAACCGATCCCGCTTTGGGGGTATTTGTGACCGACGGCGAGTTGTAACAAAATTGGGGTTTTCGATTTTTCCACGCACTGACAATGCCATCAAAAATACCAGCAAGGGAAAAACTGGAAGGCGCCATCGCCCATGAACGGAAGGCGCACCAGGAAGCCAGGCAGATCTACGAAGAACTGACGGCAAAAATGTGGGCCTACCAGACCGGCCAGGGCCCTGCGCCCACCAATGAAGACTTCGAGATGTGGAGTCAGGCCGTGGAGCAGCGCGTCAAGGTCAAGCAGCTCGGCATACGGGTAGACGGCGAGTCCAACCCTTAATCTTTGCTTCGCGGCGGTTCAGGCGCACACCCGCGTCAATCTGGCCTTCAACGTGGCCTCCTTGCGATTCGGCAAGCTCTGCCTTCAGCCCAAATGCCGTGCCGGGAAGCAGGTTTGAGCCTTTTTTCAAGCCAGATTGCCTGATCCTGCAACAGCCGTTCGGGTGACGTAAGCCTTGTAAGGATTTTTATGGTGCACCGCACAAATTTTCACCCGTTAGGCCTTCAGGCGTGCGGGAGAAATTCTTACAAGACCGTCTTTATGCTTACGCGACGATTCTCTTCGTCTGTTGCAATCCCCTCAATTGACAACCAAGCTGGAGAAAACCGTGACATCACCATCGAACCTGATCGCCGACCCGGCCCTGGAAAACGAGCCCATCAACATCAACGAGGAAGCCTCCCTGAAATACTGGGTCAGCGCACTCGATTGCAGTGAGCTTGAACTGCGCGTTGCCGTGGCGGAAGTAGGCCCAGCCGCCAAAGACGTGAGCACTGAGCTCGGGCGGTCTTTATGAGTGCCGCTGTTCCCGATGCGCCCGGGCCGCTCGCGGTGCGGGTGAAGGAGCCGTCAGCAGGTCTTTTTTACTGGGTGGTCACGCAGCTGTCAGCGCAGGAGCATATGGCGGACCTGCGCATTGAAGGCTCCGACCACCCGTATCCCACACATGAAGCGGCGTTGCAGGCCGGTGCGGCATGCCTGAAGGCGTTAAAAACCAGCCCCTTGCAGTCGCTGGACTCCTGATAAAGCCCGATAAGGTCCGTTAGAGCCCGTTATGGGGGGCAAGACCACGCATGGAAACGGGCTCAGGTGCCTTTGATGCGCCGCAAGGCCTGGACCCACATGTCGCGGTACATGACCCAGTCTCCCATGAAGCTGTAGAGTGGCCGCTTGAACGAGGCGGGCCGGTTCTTCTCGAATCCGAAATGCCCGATCCATGCAAAGCCGTAGCCGCACAGCAGGCCGGCCAGCAACCACCACGGGTTGCGGGTTATCAGCAGCGCCGCCAGGCAAAGCAGAGTGAGGCTTGAGCCTGCAAAGTGCAGGCGGCGGCAGGTTGCGTTGCGGTGCTCGCCCAGGTAGAAGGGGTAAAAATCCGCGAAAGACGCAAAGCTGCGGGGATCAACGGGTGCCGCGGCGCCGGTTTCCGCCGCATCGGGGCTGATGGCATTCATGGGTTTGTCTCCTGCGCCGGATATCCGGTGGTGCTCCTCATTTTGCGACGCTGGCCATAATAGTCAATCCATGGCCGCCAGCCCTCGTCACACCCTTTCCGCGCCCGTGCCTGCATGCCAACCGATCTGCTTCCAGAAACTCCCCATGGTGAACCGCCTGTGACGATGCCCCCCGCACGATGGGTGATTTGCCTCTGCGCGGACTGGTGTGGCCTTTGCCGCGACTACGGCGTCGTCTTCTCGGAAATGGCCTTGCGCTATCCGGAAAGCCGGTTTGTCTGGCTGGACATTGAAGACGAAGCCGCGCTGGTCGGAGACCTGGAAGTAGAGACCTTTCCCACGCTGCTGATTGCCGATGCGGGCGGCACGCACTTTCTGGGCCCCTTGACGCCGCATGCGCAAACCCTTTCCCGCCTGCTGGACTCGATGGAGCAGACCGACAGCAAGGCCGTGCCCCATTTGCCATCCACACAGGCGCTGTTGCAGGCCCTGGAAACGGCGCCGCATCTTGTGGGCGCACAACGCCAGGTCAGGTAGCCGTCGTTGAAAACGGAGCCTTCAAAAAACCCCTGAAGCGCGCACGGCCGCCGCGTGTGGGGCTGGCGGTCAAACGGTATTGCGGAAAGCGTTGCAGAAAGCGGCCAATGGCAATGCGGCCTTCAAGCCGCGCCAGGCTGAGCCCGGCACACTGGTGAATGCCGAAGCCGAAGGCCAGGTGGCGGTTGTCCTGGCGTGCCAGGTCCAGGTGTTCGGGCTGGGCAAACTGCGCCGGGTCGCGGTTTGCCGCGCCAATGCACAGCGTCAGCAACGCGCCTTCGGGCAAGTCCACACCGCCCACCTGGCAAGCCTTGAGCGCACGACGGTTGCCCAGCTGGTTGGATGGCTCAAAACGCAGAAATTCATCGATTTCAACAGTCAAATCGGCCTGCAGCCCTTTATTGACGGGCGCGAGCAGCTCCAGTTTTGATAGCAAAAACTGCTTGGCCTGCGGCCACTCCTGCAGCAGCACCAACGCGTTGCCGATGAGATTCGTCGTGGTTTCGTGGCCGGCGTTGAGGATGAACACGCAGTTTTGCAGCAGCTCGGTTTCGCTGAGTCTTTCACCCGACACTTCTTCGCCGATCAGCCGGGTCAGCACATCGTGTTCCGGGTCGCCCGGGTGTTTGCGCCGGTCCGCCACCAGGTCCTTGAGGTAGCCGGTGAAGTCCCGTACGCTGCTGTTGCCCAGGGCTTCCTGTTCGGGCGTCAGTTTGGGCTCCAGCGCGCCGAGTATGGCCAGCGACCAGGTGCGCAGCGGCGCCCGGTCGGCATGCGGCACGCCCAGCAGGTTGCCGATGATCTCCACCGGGATCGCTGAAGCGAAATCTTCAATCAAATCACCGCCGCCCCGGCTTTCGATCGCGTCCAGCAGGTTATCGACCAGCGTGATGAGCCCGGGCTCCATACCGGCGATGGCGCGCCGCGTAAGGGCGCCCATGATCAGCTTGCGAACGCGCGTGTGAAGCGGCGGGTCGTTGAACACGAGGCTGGTGGTGTGGTGTTCAAACAGGGCCGAGCCCGCTCCGTACTTGGGCCCGAACTCCACCTTCTTGTCCGAGCTGAAGGTTTGCGCATCGCGGTACACCGCCACCAGGTCGGCGTAACGCGTGAGAAACCAGGAGCCATCCGGCATGCGCTTGACCGGCTCGGTTTCGCGCAGCAGCGCATACACCGGATAGGGGTTGGCGTAAAAATCCGGCGGCAGCGCCCGCAGGTCGAAGCTGGCGGCGATTTCCTGCGCACGCTGCTGCGTCATCGCCGGCGTGGCCGTCAGCACGCTCATGGCCGAATGAAGTCCTTCAGCGCAAACAAGACCCCTTCGGGTGCCTCGGTCATCATCTGGTGGCCGGCCTGCAGCATCACCGTTTTGGCATTTTTGGCTTTGGCCTGTAGCGGCGCCGCCATTTTGGGCAAGGTCATGGAATCGTTTTTGCCCAGGATGAACAGCACCGGGCACTGTACTTTTTCAATGGCCGCTTCGCCGCCGGTGTAGTCGTCGCAGGCCTTGAAGCCGCGGTGGAACAGGTTGACCTTGGTGTTGCTGGCGAGCACCCGCCGCATGAGGGCTTTGGAGCCGCCATACAGCCAGGTGCCCGGGCCCAGCGACGAAGGCGGCGGCGCCAGCATGGAATGCGAGAAGGTGTTGACCATGTCGATGGCCTTCATCGGCTGGTTCAGCGCATTGTCCAGCAGCGCCGGGGAAACCTTCATCGGCGCGGCGGTTCCCAGCAGCGCCAGGTGCGTCACCCTTTGCGGCGCGACGGACGCCGCGTGCAGCGCCGTGAGGGAGCCAAAGCTGTGGCCCACCAGCGCGGCGGTTTTGATGCCGGCCGCATCAAGCAGCGCGATGATGAAACCGGCGGCCTCTTCGACCGACTGCGGCGGCTCGCCTTCGCTTTTGCAGTGGCCGGGCAGGTCGGGCGCCAGCACGTTGAAGCCGTGGTGCGCGAAATAGCGGGTCTGCAGTATCCAGATGCTGTGGTCGTTGAGCACGCCATGAACAAACACGACAGTGGGTTTGGTCGCATCAAAAGGTTTGCCGCCGGTGTAGCAATAAGTTTTATGGCCGTTGACGTCGAGGTACATGCTTCAGGCCCCCGCTTTCACGCCGGTTTTTTCTGCCGCCTTGAGTGCGCGCTTGAGGTCGTCCAGCAGGTCGTCCGGGTCTTCCAGTCCAATCGACAGGCGGATCGTGCCTTGTGTGATGCCGCCGGCCGCCAGCGCTTCGTCGCTCATGCGGAAATGCGTGGTGCTGGCGGGGTGGATCACCAGGCTGCGGCAGTCGCCCACGTTGGCCAGGTGGCTGAAGACTTTCAGCGCCTCGATGAAGGCCTTGCCCTGTTCGCGGTTGCCCTTGATGTCGAAGCTGAACACCGAGCCGGCGCCGCGCGGCAGCAGCTTTTTGGCCAGTGCATGGCTGGGGTGCGACTCGAGCATGGGGTGGCCCACGCGTGAAACCAGCGGGTGGCTGGCAAGAAATTGCACCACTTTCTCCGTGTTGCCCATGTGCCGTGCCATGCGCAGTGGCAGGGTTTCAATGCCCTGCAAAATCAGCCATGCCGTATGCGGGCTCATGCAGGCGCCGAAGTCACGCAGGCCCTCACGCCGCGCGCGCAGCAGGAAGGCGCCCACGGTGCTTTCCTCGCTGAACACCATGTTGTGAAAGCCTTCGTAGGCCTCGGTCAGCTCGGCAAATTTTCCGGATTTTTCCCAGTCGAAACTGCCGCCGTCCACCACCACGCCGCCAATGACCGTGCCGTGGCCGCTCAGGAACTTGGTGGCCGAGTGGTAGACCAGGTCGGCGCCGTGGTCAAAGGGCTTGATGAGCCAGGGTGAGGTGAGGGTGGAGTCCACCAGCAGAGGCACGCCGGCATCATGGGCAATGCTCGACACCGCTTCGATGTCCAGCACATCGAGGCCCGGGTTGCCCACGGTTTCCCCGAAGAAAAGTTTGGTGTTGGGCCGCACGGCGGCGCGCCAGCCGTCCAGGTCGCCGGGCTTGACAAAGGTGGTGTCAATGCCGAAACGGCGCAAGGTGTAGTGCAGCAGGTTCTGGCTGCCGCCATACAGCGCGGTGCTGGCGACGATGTGCGAGCCGGCGCCCATCAAGGTGGCAATTGCCAGGTGCAGTGCCGCCTGTCCGCTCGACGTGGCGATCGCGCCTATGCCGCCTTCCAGGGCCGACACGCGTTGCTCCAGCACCGCATTGGTCGGGTTGCTGATGCGCGAATAGACGTGGCCTGCGCGTTCGAGATTGAACAGGCTGGCCGCATGGTCGCTGGATTCGAAGACGAAAGAAGTCGTCAGGTGAATCGGCACGGCACGCGCGCCGGTGGCCGGGTCGGGCGCGGCGCCGGCGTGCAACGCCAGGGTGTCAAAGCCGGGGTCTGAATAACCGGGCATGGGTTTGTCTCCAGTCAGAAAAAAGTGGCGGTGCGCCGGGCAATCGCAGGAGCCCGAACAGATTCTTGCAACCTGCCGTTTGATTGTGGGCTATATTTAAACTGAATTCCCTGTTGCCGCGCTGTGGTGGGACAATGAGGGCCGGCAAGCAGCACAACCGAGGAGATGGCCATGAAGGTTCTAGACATACTGCGCGTGAAGGGCAACACGCTTTACACCGTTCAGCCTGACGAACCCCTTGCCAAGGCGGCCCAGATCATGGCCGAAAAAGACATCGGCTCGCTGGTCGTCATGGAGCACGGCGACCTGGTCGGCATGCTGACATTTCGCGAAGTGATTGTCTGCATCGTCAAAAACGGCGGCGAGATCGGCACGACCCTTGTACGTACCGCCATGGACGACCACCCACTCACCTGCACCTCCGAAACCGAACTCGACGAAGTCCGCCGCATGATGCTGGAACGACACGCGCGTTACATGCCTGTGATGAACCAGAAAGTCATGATGGGCGTCATCAGCCTTTACGACGTGGCCAAGGCCGTGGTGGACAGCCAGAACTTCGAAAACAAGATGCTCAAGGCCTACATCCGCGACTGGCCGGAAGAAGACGGCGTCGACCGCAGCTGAGCACAAGGGGTATGGGTTTGACGGCGTTCTTTGCATAAAAGATGCCGCCAGCCCAATCAGCCCAATCAGAAAGAGCGCAAGGCGCTATCAAAATAATAGCCAGGTGCGCAAGGTATCTGGCCTGCTTTGCGGGGCAAGGCGATGGGAGCAGGGGTGCGCGACAACGCCAACAACGCCAACGGCCAGCTGTTTTATAGCTCCTTGTTCCTTTCCAGGCTTGCCGACCAGATACTGCTGTTCCTGGTTCCTCTGGTGGTTTTCGAAATCACGGGCAGCGTGGCCTGGTCAGGTATCGCCTTCACGGTGGAGACGCTTCCCCGCTTCCTGGCTTTTCCCGTGTGCGGCGCGCTGTGCGACCGGGTTTCACCTCTCAAGCTTTTGCGCATCAGCCAGCTCTACCGCGCGCTGGTGTGCATCGGCGGGGCTGCCGCTTTTCAGTGGCTGGGCGGCATCGGCTGGCTGATTGCCCTGTCGGCGGTTTGCGGTGTGCTGACCACCCAGGGCCTGATGGCCCGCGAGGTCATGCTGCCGCAAATTTTCCGTCAGCACCGCTTTGAAAAAGTGCTGGCCCATGCGCAGATTGCCGACCAGCTCGGCATGGTGCTGGGCCCCGTGCTGGCGTCACTGCTGCTGCGCTGGATGCCATGGCCCGCAGTAGTGGCAGCCACCGCGGCACTCTTTCTGCTGGCCGATGGCGCCGTGACCTTGTGGCACCGGAAAAACCCGGTTGAGCTGGCCGCGCCCGAGTCCGCCCCTGATCACTGGCTGCTACCCATTCGCACCGCGTTTTTGCAGGTGCTGCATCTGCCGGGCCTGAAGAAAGTGATTGCGCTGGCGGCCGGCGTCAATCTGGTTATCGGTGTGACGCTCGCCACCTCGGCCGCGATGGTGACCGGGCTGCTGCAGCGCACGGCGGGCGATTACGCGTTGCTGCAAACGGCCGGCGCCATTGCCACCGTCATCATCCTGCTGTTCATTGCCCGCACCGTGCTGCCCTTGCGCACCCTGGGCCTGGTGTCATACAGCGTGATGCTTGTGGGCGGGTTGCTCACAGGGCTAGCCGGTAACTTCTGGGTGTACACCGCCGGGTTTCTGCTGGTGATCGGCTTTGACAAGATGTTCAACGTCTACATCCGCAGCCTGCGTCAGAAGATCATTCCACCGAGAGACCTCGGCAAGACTACAGGCGTGATCGTGATGCTCAACAATTTGTCGCAGCCGCTGGCGGGCATGCTGGTGGGGGTGTTTGCCGGGGTGATGGAGGGGCGTGGGGTGATCCTGGGACTGGTTGGGGCGATGGGCTTGATTGGGATTTTGGTGGCATGGATGGGACGAGGTGAATAGATTGCAGTTCATACGCAAATTCTGGCCTTACGCCGCACTGGTCGCTCCGGCGATTGCCCTGATGGCGGGTTTCTATCTGTATTTCCAGGCACCTGAAGGCCTGCTGCTCTATACGCCTGCACCCAACGTTCCCGCTCGCTATGCCCCTTCGTTTCAGATCGGGTTCTCTTTGGCCGCATTGGCTCAAATTGTCTTGTACGCATTGCTCTGCCTGCTTGCATGGCTGCTTCGCAAGCGAGAAGTCGTGCGCATGGCACTTTCACTTCTGGCTGTTTCCGGTGTTTTGCTCGGTTTCTCGATGCTGCCAGAGAGCTGGTGGGCTCACACTTCGCCTCACGTCCGACCGTCAGAGGCCGCCCTCCTGACGCCCGTTGACTTTAAAAATCAGGACGACAAAAGCAGGAGACGATAGTGAGATCAAGCCTCCTCTTGTAGATGGCGGCTTGCACGCGTAGCCTCTGCTATTAATTCAGGAGCTGCTTGCGCCCGATTCCATTGGCCTGGAGGCCGATTTTGTGTGAATTTCAGCCCATGCTCGCATGAATCATTTCCCGCACCCGCGGGTAAATCTGCTGGTTCCACTTGCGCCCGCTGAACACTCCATAGTGCCCCACGCCGGTCTGCACATGGTGGGTTTTCATGTAGGGCCGGATGCCGGTGCACAGATCCTGCGCCGCAACCGTTTGCCCCACGGCGCAGATGTCGTCGCGTTCCCCCTCAACTGTCATGAGCGCCGTACGGCGAATGGCGGCAGGTTTGACGAGGCGGCCGCGATAGCTGAGCTTGCCGAGCGGCAGGTCGTAGGTCTGGAACACCTTTTCCACTGTTTCCAGGTAGAACTCAGCGGGGAGATCGTTCACCGCCAGGTACTCGTCATAAAACACACGGATGATGTTGGCCTTTTCCACATCACCGTCCACCAGGTGCTGGTACATGTCCTGGAAGGATTTTTTGTGCCGGTCCAGGTTCATGCTCAGAAAAGCGCTGAGCTGCACAAAACCCGGATACACGCGGCGCATGTAGCCGGCGTGCGGAAGCGGCACGTGGCTGATCAGGTTTTTCTCGAACCACTCAATCGGCTGGCTGGTGGCCAGGGTGTTGACGCCGGTGGGGTTCACGCGGCAGTCCACCGGGCCGGCCATCAGGGTCAGGCTGCGTGGCTGGGCCGGGTCGTCGTCTTCAGCCATGATGGCGGTGGCCGCCAGTGCCGCCACGCAAGGCTGGCACACCGCCACCACATGTGTGCCCGGGCCAATGGCCTGGGTGAAGCGGATCATGTGGTCGATGTAGTCGTCCAGCGCAAACGGGCCGTGGCTCAGGGACACGTCGCGCGCGTTGTGCCAGTCGGTGATGTACACGTCGTGGTCCTGCAGCAGGGTGCGCACGGTTTCACGCAGCAGCGTGGCAAAGTGGCCAGACAGCGGTGCTACCAGCAGCACCGGCGGCTGGAAGGGCAAGCCCGCGGGTGTTTCCTTGCGAAAGCGCAGCAGGGTGCCAAAGGGCATGGACAGAACGGTTTCTTCCGTCACGGCAAGTTCGCGCTCGCCCACCTTCACTGAACTGATGCCATAGGCCGGCCGTGTATGCGTCAGCCGCAGGCGTGAAAACACTTCCATGGACGCCGAAATCTTGCGCAGCAGGCTGCCTTCGGTTTTACCCAGCCAGAATGCCGCGCTACCGCTTTGGGCGAACAGGCGAAACGGCGACAGCAGGTCGGACTGGGTTTGGTAGGCCTGGTAAAGCATGGTTGTCCTGACATGAATCGGAATTCGTTGTCTCTTTGTCTCTGCCAGTCCATGCAGGCAAGTTACGGGCCAGTCAGAGCCGAAAAGCGCAGGCTGGCATAAGCCTTGCGGGAGTTCATGCATCCGTCCTGCTAACCGGCAGGGCCTTTCCGGTTCAAGGAGCATGCGCATGGCCAAAGCCATCCTGACGATCAGCAGCAAGAACTACGGGGCGTGGGCCCTGCGCGGCTGGCTGCTGGCGAAGTTCGCGGGGCTGGAATTCACTGAAAAGGTGATCTCACCGGATGACCCGGCGATGAAGGCCGAAATGCTGCTGCTCTCGTCCAGCATGCTGGTGCCGTCGCTGCAGCACGGCAACGTCAAGGTGTGGGACACCCTGGCGATTGCCGAATACCTCAATGAAATCAAGCCTAAAGCCCAGTTGCTGCCCGCGGACATCAAGGTGCGGGCGCATTGCCGGGCGGTGTGCGGCGAAATGCATTCAGGCTTTGCCTCCATGCGCGCTGCGCTGCCGATGAACATCAAGGCCCATTTCTCGAACTTCAAGGTCTGGTCCCGCGCGCAGGCCGACATTGACCGTGTCCTGGAAATCTGGAAGGAATGCCTGGCCACCTATGGCGGCCCCTACCTGTTTGGCAAGCAGCTGTCGGTGGCCGACGCCATGTATGCGCCGGTGGTTACCCGGTTTCTCACTTACGATGTGCCGCTGGACAAGGCTTGCACCGCGTATTGCAAGCGCATCATGGAGTTGCCGGCGATGAAGGAGTGGGTGGCTGAGGCGAAGAAGGAGCCGGATGACATCGATGAACTCGACGCTGAATTTTGAACACCCCCGTCCAGGCTCACCGCGTGTAGCCTGTTCCCCCCTTGCAGGGGGCGGCGCCTTGGGCCGGCGAAGCCGGACCCGCGGCCCCCACTGGTGAAAATACCCCCGCTACATACGCCCGGAAATCTTCAAGCCAGCATGAGCCGCGGGACTGGCTTTGCCAGACCGCAGGCGGGCGGCCCCGGAGGGGCTGGAGCCCGCGGCTCCAAGCCTGCCTGCGCAGGCTTGGACGGGCGACAGAGGCGAAGCGTCTCGCGAGCCGCGGCCTGCAAGGCCTCGGGAGCTACACGAAGTGAGCGACCGTGGGGGCACTATTTCCAGGGTGTCGGTGGCGGGATTTCGCAAACGGGCTCTACGTCTATGGACTTGAAATCCGCCGGCCCGACGATTTCCAGGTATTCCATATCGGGTGAGTAGTCGAACAGGAAATGCTTGATGCCCGGGCGTTGGTGCACCACGTCACCCGCCTCGACCAGGGTTTCCTTGTCTTCGTACATAAAGCGGGCCCAGCCCTTGGTCATGATGACGATCTGGAAATCTGCCTCATGACGGTGCCATCCCGTGCCTGTTTCTGGTGCCATATTGGCCTTCACAAGGTGCGCGATGACTTTGCCGTTGGTCGCGTCGGCAATGCCAAGGTCACGGTACAGGAAAAAGTCGCGCAAACCACCGGAGACAAACTGCGTGTCGCCTGGCTTGACATGGGAAAACTTGGTCGCGGTGCGGTCCAGCATGGGGTGCTCCTGTTCAATCAAGACATCCAATTCGGGATTGGTGCGGTGCAGCAAGCATGAAGTGTTCCAGAGTGTGTGCGGCGTGGGCTACACCGCTGGCTGCACAGCCAGGGCGACAAAGAGGAGCCTTTGCAAAGCTATAGTTCAGGAACGCCTAAACCACACCCATACGGGTCAAAGGCGTCTGACATGTGGCTCAAGCTCATCCGTTTCCTCAAGGGGGAGCAGAAGCCTGACCCTTGCTTTAAGCGAATGCCGGGCTTGTTCGGCTTTGTTGACACTTTCACCTTGGAAGACACTGTCCATGCCCCCATCGTTGAAGACCCGAAAGCCCATTGACCAACTCAAGCCGGAAGACCTCATCGCTTTTCCCATCTGGGAGTTCGCAAGCGACGAGGAAGAGGATGAAGAGCAGGACGAAACCTGGGTTCGTCCTTATCCGGCGAAGATGGTGGGGCCAGACCTTTACGCCCTGTCCGTTGCTGCTGATTTCCTTGCTCCCTCGGGTCAAACGTTCACCGGCTTTGTTGGCGTGACCACGGCTGGCGATCTCGAGTTTGGGCATGGGGTGCTGCTGCATGAAAACGACCACATCTTCGTTCCCTCGGCCGAGTACCCGCAGGCAAAAAAGGAACGCAAGGCGGTTGCGGCCGCGCTGCGCATGAAAGACTCTCAGGTTTTCCCGCTCAAGTTCACATTACGTGTTCTTCTGCAGGGCGAAGTTGCGCTGCGCCACGGAGAGTTCGCTTAGTCGCAGTGCGGCAAGCAACCAAACGTTCGCATCATGTCTGTACTGGATCGACCATTCTTCAATCTGTCTGTGATCAAGGCACCGGTGGCCGAGGTTGCACAGGCGTTTGATCGCTATCCGCCAATGCGGGTTCATAGCAGCCCAACCCCGTTTGTCTTGCCCGAACAGCCGTACACGGAAGACAAAGACGCACCGCCGCTCATTCTGTGGTCACCGGCTAACACACCTGGGCTAACGGTTTTTATGCCTCACCTGTCTGCGGGAGATGGCTACGTGCCAGCCTATGCGCAGTCGACGTTTCGCTTTGATGTAATTTCCGTTCGAAGTACGGCTGATGATTGCAAGAAGGACGCGCTCAATGAGTTCTCGGCTTATTCCCAAGGCGCTTTGTTGCGCTTTGTACGCGTTATGAGTGACAACCCGGGTTGGGACTTCTATCAAAAGGGAGATCCTTTGTCCTTCGAAAACCTGGAAAAGTATCAGTTGCGATTAAAGCGGAAACGATTGCAGCGAGGTGATGTGCTTGCCTACGTTGAATCCTGGGGAGCTCCAATCACATCGGCAATGTTCTGGCGCAGCGACTTTTCCGCTGTTACCTTCTTGCCGAAAGGGCCGGCCCCTTCGGCATTGGTCTGACATGACCACGAGAAACCAGCGCTACCCACGCTCCGGGTTTGTCCGGGCTTGTCAACGGCGGGGCTGAATCGGGCTGTCCGTGATCCCTCGGCCCCCTCTGGGATAATCCCCCCATGAGCGGAAATACCTTCGGAACCCTATTCGCAGTCACCAACTTCGGTGAATCCCACGGCCCGGCCATTGGCTGCGTGATTGACGGCTGCCCGCCCGGCATGGACTTGAGTGAGGCCGACATCCAGGGCGACCTGGACCGCCGCCGGCCCGGCACCAGCCGGCATGTGACCCAGCGCAATGAGCCCGACGCTGTCGAGATCCTCTCCGGCGTGTACGAGGGCAAGACCACGGGCACCCCCATCTGCCTCCTGATCAGGAACACCGACCAGCGCAGCAAGGACTACGGCAACATCCTGGAAACCTTCCGCCCAGGGCATGCCGACTACACCTACCTGCACAAATACGGCCGGCGCGACCCGCGTGGCGGTGGCCGTGCCTCCGCCCGCCTGACGGCGCCAATGGTGGCCGCCGGCGCGGTGGCCAAGAAGTGGCTGGCTGAAAAATACGGCACCACGTTTCGCGGCTGCATGACGCAGATCGGCGACATCGCGATTCCGTTTGAATCGTGGGAACACGTGCCGGGCAACCCGTTCTTCGCGCCGGTCGCCGACGTCTCGAAACTGGAAGACTACATGGACGCGCTGCGCAAGGCCGGCGACTCCTGCGGTGCTCGCATTCGTGTCACGGCGTCGAAAGTGCCGGTGGGCCTGGGTGATCCGCTGTTTGACAAGCTGGATGCCGACATTGCTTTCGCCATGATGGGCATCAACGCCGTCAAGGGCGTTGAAATCGGCGCCGGCTTTGCCAGCGTCACGCAGCGCGGCACCATGCATGGCGACGGTCTGTCGCCTGAGGGCTTTCAGTCGAACAACGCCGGCGGTGTGCTGGGCGGCATCAGCACGGGACAAGACCTGGAGGTGTCCATCGCCATCAAGCCGACGAGCTCGATCATCACGCCGCGCCAGTCGATCGACACCGCGGGCAACCCCGCCGAGGTGGTGACGAAGGGCCGGCACGACCCTTGTGTCGGCATTCGCGCCACGCCGATTGCCGAGGCCATGCTGGCCCTGGTGGTGATGGAGCATGCGCTGCGCCAGCGTGCTCAAAACGCAGATGTCGTGGTCAGTACGCCGAACATCATGCGCCAGCGTCTCAGCTAAAAATCACAACCGCCTCAGGGTGGTTCAGGCGCCGCACCCCGAAACGGATTAAAGCCGGTGACCAGCGCCGTGGCCGCCAGCACCAGCAGGCAGCCGGGCAGCATGCTGGCCGTGACCGGCTCGCCGAGAAAAATTCCACCCCAGGTCACGCCGAAGAGGGGAATCATGAAAGCGGCCGAGGTCGCCGCACTCGCGGGGATTTCGCGCATCAGCCGCATGCTGATCCAGTACATGAAGCCTGAGGTGACCATGCCCAGCACCGCCACGGCCAGCAGGGCGGCCGGCGTGGCGTTCATCCCCGGTGCTGCTGCGGCGGTGGGCACCAGCAGGATGAATGCTGCGGCGATATGCACCACGGCGGAGGCGGGCAAAGGCGAATGGGCCATGGTGGCCCGCTTCATCAAAATGGCGCCCACGCCGTAACTGGCCGAGGCCGCGATGCAAGCCAGCGCGGCCAGCACTACCCGCGGTGTGACAGCTACAGGGCCCAGTTGCACCAGCAGCGCGACGCCGGCAAAGCCCACCATGCAGCCCAGAAGGCGGCGCGGGGTGAGCTTTTCCTCGCCCATCACGGCGGCGCTGAGCACGCCGAAAAGCGGCACCGTGGCATTCAGCACGGCGGAATAGCCCGAGGGAATCACCAGCGCGGCCCAGTTGTACAACACGAAGGGAATCACCACCGTCAGCGTGCTGAGGAGTGCCAGGCTGGGCCAGGCACTGCGCGCGGGCCAGCGCTCACGCAGCCCGCGCATCAGCATCGACAACACCAGGGCGGCGAGTATGCAGCGGGCACCGGCAACGACCCAGGGGCCGAGTGCAGGGCTGGCAATGCGTAGAAGGGGGAAAGATGCGCCCCACAGGGCAGACATCGCGATGAGCTGAAGAAAGTGTCGGTTTTGCATGAAGCGCGCGTTGGGCGGCAATGAAAAAGCAGCGATGAAGGGTGCGGTGATTGTGCAAGATTCGGGGCCTGTTGCAGCGGCGCAGGGCTGTACCGGGGCGAAACCGGGAATATTTCCTACAACTTCCCGGTTGCGCCCCGCCTAGATTGGTCTTTTCACGCCACTTTTTTCACGCCACTCAATTCCCAGGAGCAACCAATGCCAAAAGCCAAGCCCTCTTCAACTACCTCCTCTTCGCGTCCGGCCGCACGCGGAGAAGCCGTGACCGCGAAGCAGCAGAAAATCCAGCGTGCGCAGGACAGCAAAGACCAGGAAAAGAAGGCGGAGCGTCAGGCCGCTGCGGCCAGAGAGAAAAAGGCGGTGCAAGCCGGCCTGCAGGATTACCCGGAGCCGCCGTTGCCGAAGCAGCACCTGCGCAAGCCCGGCCTGGAAGCCGAAATGGAACTCAAGCCGCAATTCATGGCGCCCAACTACAAGGGCAGTGGCAAGCTGGAGGGGTTGACGGCATTGATCACCGGTGCAGATTCCGGCATTGGCCGCGCCGTCGCGGTGCTGTTTGCGCGCGAAGGCGCCGACGTGGCGGTTGCGTATCTTGATTCCGACCAGGATGCCAAAGAAACAAAGCGCTGTGTCGAAGCGGAAGGCCGCCGCTGCGTGCTGATTGCCGGTGATGTGAAAGATGCCGGGTTCTGCCGTGAGGCGGTGAAGAAAACCGTCAAATCGTTGGGCAAGCTGGACATCCTGGTGAACAATGCCGCCTTCCAGGAGCACGCCGAGTCGCTGGAAGACCTCACGGAAGAACGCTTCGACGAAACCCTGCGCACCAATGTGTACGGCTACTTCCATATGGCCAAGGCGGCGTTGCCGTACCTGAAGCAGGGCTCCACCATCATCAACACGGGCTCGGTCACGGGACTGGAAGGCAGCGCCAGGCTGCTGGATTATTCTGCGACCAAAGGGGCCATTCACGCCTTCACCAAGGCGCTGGCCAGCAACCTCCTGGACAAAGGCATTCGTGTGAATGCCGTGGCGCCTGGCCCGGTGTGGACGCCCCTCAATCCGGCGGATTCACCGCCCGATGTCATCAAGGACTTCGGCAAGAAGACCGACATGAGGCGGCCGGCGCAACCTGAGGAGTTGTCGCCTGCTTATGTATTTCTGGCTTCCCCTGTTTGTTCGAGTTATGTCACGGGGATTGTTTTACCGGTGACGGGGAGTGTTGGGGCGGTTTGATTTTTTCGTAAAAAAAGGCTTTTGACTAATGGGAGTGGGCGCGAGCAGCTATTGAATTGATAGCGCCTCTTTGAGGCCGGATGTTGCTCCGGCTATGCGCCTTCTTCTGAGATCTGCTGGCCGGGGGTAGCCCGGCGGCTACTCACTTTTCTTTTGCTTCGCCAAAAGAAAAGTAAGCAAAAGAAAAGGCGACCCTGGTTCCTGCGTCCCTCCGCTGCGCTACGGGCAACCTGCGGTGCTCGGTCCAGCCGGGGTCAAAAACAACTCGCTTCGCTCAAACAAGTTTTTGCCCTGATCCGTCTGGACCTGCGCTCCTCGGCGCATCCACAAGGGGGGTGGAGACAGGAATACCAAACAGCCGAAGGCAAACCCCGAATACCGGAAGAAACAAGGACACGCCATGGCGTGTCCTTGTCGGTATTGGTATTGGAGTTGGTATTTGTCTTCAGTCCCCGCTCCCGATTAGCCCTTCTGACTGCGCCGAGGAGCGCAGGTTCAGGCGGATCAGGGATCGCGATTGTCTGAGCGAAGCGAGTTCGAGCGAGACCCCGTCTGAACCGAGCACCGCAGGTTGCCCGTAGCGAAGCGTAGGGACGCAGACAGCAGGGTCGCCTTTTCTTTGGTGACTTTCTTTTGGCGAAGCAAAAGAAAGTTACTTGCATGCCGGGCAACCCCCGGCCAGCCACCCTCAGCAAAGCGCGCATCGCCAGAGCAAGAACCGCCCTGGCAGATGCACTCAAATCAGGTTTCTCATCGCCTGCGCCGTCTCCCGCAACACCGACAAAACCCGTCCCCCCGCCTCCTCACTCGACTCATGCCCCATGGGCATGGTCACGCTGAGCGCGCCTGCCACTTCCCCGTGCCGGTCCCGCAGCGGTACGGCAATACCGCGGTAATTGAGTTCCAGCTGCTGCTCGGAAATCGCCCATCCTTGCGCCCGCACGCGCGCCAGTTCGATTCGCAGGCGGTCCTTGCTGGCGATCGTGTACGAGGTGTAGGCCTTGAGCTCGTGGTTGGCCAGCCAGGTTTCGAGCCAGGCGGGGTCGCGCATCGACAGCATTAAAAGGCCCGCAGCCGTGACCTGGGCCTGCACGCGCGAGCCCAGCACGTAGCCGGTGTTCATGGCGCGATTGGAGCCGTTGCGGGCGATGTAGACGATGTCGTCGCCATCCATCACGCTGACGTACGCGCTCTCCTGCGTTCCGGCGGTCACGCGCTGCAAAAAGGGCTGCACGATGCGCGGCAGGCGAGCCGACTCCAGGTAGGACTGGCCCAGCCTGAGCACACGCGGCGTCAGCCAGAAGAGCTTGCCGTCGCCGGCGACATACCCCAGGTGCTCCAGCGTCAGCAAATAGCGGCGGGCGGCCGTGCGTGTCATGCCGCAGCGCGCGCCGGCCTGACTGGCGGTCAGACGTGGGTTGGCGTCGTCAAAACATTCGATGATGGACAGGCCTTTTTCCAGCCCGGCAATCCAGTCGCGCTTGTCCAGCGTGGAAGGGCTGGGGGCCTGCAATGTAGAGGGTGAAATGGGGAGTTTGGCCGCGGTCATTTGCTGAAGTATTCACAACACGGTGTCAACGCAGGCGTAGGTCAAACCCTTGTTTCGTTCGATCATCGATCTTTAATGAGCGATAAACGATCAATTGGGTAATAAACCTGTTGGGATTACTGAGGCTAGCTACTAAAGTTCACACCGAATCTGGCATTTTCAATCGATTATCGAACGTTTCAGGCAATCCAGCATGTTTACCACCATTCAGGGCAATACCGACGTGTATCTGATCCCCGGCGATCCGGTCGGGCAGGTGCGTGCGCCTGAGGTGTTCAACCTGATCTTCAAGACGCTGGGTATTGATGCTGTCCTTGTCCCGGTGCATGTGGCTGCCGGGGACATCCAGGCTTTTGTAAAGGCCGCTTTCCTGGCCAGGAACGTCAAAGGCATGCTGCTGACCATCCCGCACAAGGCCGAAGTGATGAGCCTGCTTTCGCATTGCAATGACGCGGGCCGGGTAGCCGGTGCGGTGAATGGCATTCGCCGTAACGCAGCCGGTGAACTGGAAGGCGCCTTGTTTGACGGCAAAGGTTTTGTCCTGTCGCTGGACTATTTCGGTGTGGCCTACGCCGGCAAGCGGGTGTTGATACTGGGTGCCGGCGGCGCGGCTGCCGCGATTACCGCTTCACTCGCGATGGCGGGAAGCCAGTCGCCGGCCGCCATTTCGCTCTACGATCCTGCGCCCGGCAAGGCGCAGGTGCTGGCCGACCAGATTGCCGCCGCTACACCGCTGTCTACCGCAAGCATCGCGGCTGTGAGCAGCGGTGACCCGTCGGGCCATGACGTGGTGGTGAATGCCTCGCCGCTGGGGCTCAGGGCCGATGATCCCCTGCCGTGCGATGTGTCCCGTATGGCGCCGCATGCGGCCGTCATGGACATCCTCATGAAGAACCAGCCGACGCCGCTGGTTCGCGCTGCCCGAGCGCGCGGTCTGACCGCACAGCCCGGATTTGAGATGCTGATCCAGCAGGTGCCGGACTACCTGGATTTTTTTGGGCATGCCGCAGCGGCGCAGGCCGTTCGCCGCGATGCCACCTTTATCCGCGGGCATTTGTACCCCGCCACGATGGCCGGTGAAATCAGGCGCTCCTTCCAGAGCACACCATCTGACAGTGTTCCCATCCCAGGAGTCGGGGAAGCACGACTCGCATCACCTTGATTTTTTAACCCCCAGAGGAGACAACCATGACAAAACGATTCGCTCTCAAATTGATAGCTGCTTGCGCTCTCGCAGTAAGCGCTAGCGCTGGTTTTGCGCAAGACGTCATCAAGATTGCCAATATTGTCGAGCTGTCCGGTGCGGGTGCCTCTGCAGGCACCAATTTCAAAAATGGCGTTGAACTCGCCGTCAACGAGATCAATGCGAACGGCGGCATTCTGGGTAAAAAAATCCAGACCACCACGGCGGATACCCAGAGCAATCCCGGCGTTGCCAAGGGGCTGACGCAAAAAGCCATTGACGACAACGTGTTTGCCATTTTTGGCCCGGTGTTCTCCGGCTCCATCATGGTCAGCATGGCCGAGTCGCGTCGCGCCGAAGTGCCCAACTTCACTGGCGGTGAGGCCGCAAGCATCACGCAGCAGGGCAATCCCTACGTATTTCGCACCAGCTTCACGCAAGACACTGCCATGCCCAAAGTGGCGCGTTACATGACTGACCAGGCCAAGCTCAGCAGCATCGCCATCATTTATGTGAACAACGACTTCGGTAAAGGTGGCCTTGACTCCATCAAGAAGGCGCTGGCGAATTCACAAACCAAGGTGCTCGCCGAAATTTCCACTGACTCCGGCCAGATTGACTTTTCTGCAGCGGTCCTCAAGGCCAAGCAAAGCAACGCCGACGCCATTTTTGCCTACACGAACGAGGACGAATCAGCGCGCCTGTTGCGCGAGCTGAAAAAGCAGGGCTGGACCAAACCCATCATCGGCGAGACCACACTGACAGGCCAGAAGGTTATCGAGCTGGCGGGTGACGCTGCCAATGGTGCCATCGCCCACGTGGGCATGACGGTTGATGCACCTGTGCCGGCCATCCGTGCTTTCAAGGCCAAGTTTGAGCGAGAGTACAAATACGTTTCGGACCACAACGGCATGAAGGGCTACTCCGGTGTCTACGTGCTCAAGGCCGCCATTGAAAAAGCCGGCAAGCTTGACCGCAAGGCAGTCGCGGCGGCGATGAAGGGCTTGAAAGTCAACACCGACAAATACCCCGGTGCGCTGATGTACACCGAGTTCGACAGCAAGGGCGACCTGGACCGCATGAGCTTTGTGGTGCAAGTTAAAAATGGCAAACAGGAAGTCATTGACATGGTTCCCCCGCTCGGCCTGGCCACCCGCGATGTGAGCAAGGCCATTCCTTTGGCGCCTGCTGCGCCCAAGCCGGCCGCGAAGAAGTAAAGCAACTTCGGCCGGCCATGCGGGGCCGGCCGCTCATGGGGAAGGGCGCAAGCCCTTCCCATTGAGAACTCCGCTGAATGCAACCGACTTTCTCCATCGGACCTTCCCATGACAGACTTTCTCCAACTCTTTTTCTCGGGCCTGGCCACCGGCAGCATTTATGCGCTGGCGGCCCTGGGCTTTACCTTGCTGTGGCAGGCCTCGGGGACGATCAACTTCGCGCAGGGCGAGTTCGTCATGCTGCCGGCCTTCATGATGCTGGCCTTCATCTCCCTGGGTGCGCCCATGCTGGTGAGCTTTATTCTCACCATACTGCTGGCCGTGATGCTGTTGGGCTGGGTCTTCAAGCGGGGAGTGGTGGACCCGCTCTTCAAGTACGGCATGATGCCCATCGTCGTGGCGACCATCGGCCTCTCGATTGCCCTGCGCAACGCTGTGCGCGCCGGCTACAGCGCTGAAGCCCATCCCTTTCCGAGCCTGTTTGCCGACAAGCTGTTCAACATCGCCGGTGTCACGATAACGCTTCAAGATATTGGCACTTTTGCGCTGGCAATGATCATCGTCGTGGCGACGCAGGCCTTCCTGGCCAAAACCGTCACGGGCCGCGCCATGCAGGCGGTGGCGCAAAACACCGAAAGTGCGTCGGTGCTGGGCATCAATGTGCCTCGCATGATTTTCTACACCTTCGCCATCAATGCCGTGCTGGCGGTGGCGGCGGCCCTGCTGGTCACGCCCACTTACCTCGCCAAGTTCGACATGGGCGAGGGCCTGGGCACCAAGGCTTTTTTTGCCGCCATCATCGGTGGCTTCAACAACTCGCGCGGCGCCTTGCTGGGCGGGCTGATCGTGGGGGTGTGCGAGAACCTGGCAGCCGCCTATATCTCGCCTGCCTACAAGGACGCCGTCGCGCTGGTTATATTTATGGTCGTGATTCTCTTCAAGCCGCAGGGCCTGCTGGGTAAAAAAGAGGAGCGCAAGGTATGAAGCTCGCCAACAACAAATTTGCCCTGGTATTGACGGTCCTGGCCGCTTTGCTGGTGCTGGTCGTGCCGCAGTTTCTGAAAAACTACGGCATCTACCTGCTGACCTACTGGCTGGTTTTTATCATCGCCACCATGGGCCTGAACCTGACCATCGGCTATGCGGGTCAGAAATCGCTGGGCCATGCGGCCTTCTTCGGCATAGGCGCCTACACCGTCGCCATCCTGATGAAGGCGGGTGTCAGCTTCTGGCTCGGTTTGCCAGCCGCGGCGCTGATCTGCTTTGCCCTCGGCTTGATCCTGGGTTTTCCGGCGCTGCGTGTGCAGGCTATTTACCTGGCGTTCGCCACGCTGGGCTTTAACACCGCCATCTGGTTGGTCATGCGCAATGAAGAGTGGCTCACCGGGGGTACCTTCGGCATGAACAACATTGCACGGCCGTCCCTCTTCGGTTATTCGCTCGAAGGCAATCTGCCTTACTACTACCTTGTACTTGCCGTGACGGTCATCCTTTCGGGCCTGTTGTGGGGGTTGCTGCGCTCACCCTGGGGCAAGGCTTTCACGGCCTTGCGCGATAACCCGATACGTGCCGAGAGCCTGGGGGTGGATATCCGCAATTACACGCTGCTGAGTTTTGCCATTGGCGCGGCTTACGCCGGCATCGCCGGTGCGCTGTTTGCATCGCTGGTGCAGTTCATCGAGCCGGGGCCCTTCACCGTGGCCGCGTCCATCATGATGTATTTGATGGTGGTGGTCGGCGGTGCGGGCTATTTCCTGGGCCCCATTGTGGGCGCCGCGGTGGGGGTGGTGCTGCCGGAATGGCTGCGCGATGTGCCGCTGGTGTCCAACTGGTATTTGCCGATGTTCGGCGCTGCGGTGGTTCTGTTGATGGTGTGGCTGCCCGATGGGTTGCTCAGCATTCCTGACCGTATCCGGGCCAAGCGCGCAGCGCGTGAGGCGTCGCAGGCACGTGCGGCTGCGGCCAGCCGGATCGGAGCGGCATCATGACAAACGCATTGTTAAAAGTTGCCGGGCTCAAGAAGGCCTATGGCGCCATTCAGGCCGTGGGCGGAGTCTCCTTTGAAGTCATGCCGGGGGAAATTTTCGGTGTCATCGGACCCAATGGCTCGGGTAAAACCACCATGTTCAACAGTGTGCTGGGCCAGATCAGCCCCGACGCCGGCACGATCGAACTCAACGGCAAAACCATTACCGGTCTGTCGCCGCTGGAGCTCAGCCGGCGCGGTGTGGGCCGCACCTTCCAGACGCTGCAGGTATTCGGGAAGATGACGGTGCGCGACAACCTGATCGTGGCAGCCCAGGAGCACAAGGGCAGCCTGCTCGGCCGCATGTTTGCGCCTGGTGACTCGGGGCTGGGCGACAAGGCCGATGCGCTCATTGACCAGTTCCGCATCCGCCATGTGGCCGACAAGCTCGCCGGTACCTTGAGCTACGGCCAGCAAAAGCTGGTGGACATCGCCATGGCTTTCATGGCCGAACCGGATCTGGTGCTGCTTGACGAGCCGTGTGCCGGCGTCAATCCCAGCCTGGTGGGCGGCATTTCGTCGCTGCTCCGGGATCTGAACCAGAACCCTAAATTTGGCCGGAAGGCTTCGTTTGTGGTGATTGAGCACAACATGGATTTTGTGATGGGCCTGTGCCACCGCATCATGGTGATGGTCGAAGGCAAGGTGCTGGCCATTGGAACGCCGGCAGAAATTCGGGCCAATAAAGAGGTATTGGACGCATATCTTGGTAATTAGAGCCCTCTGTCTCGGCTCACTTTGTGTAGCCGGAATCCCCCCTCAGGGGGACAACCGCTGCGGCCCGGCGGAGCCGGTTCCGCGCCGTTGCTGGTAGAAGAAGATTGATGTTTCACGGAGCTATGTATGACAAGTGACGTCTGTATTGAATTTGACGATGTGGTGGCGGGTTACAAGGACTTCATGATCCTGAACAACCTGTCGTTCAAGGTGCGTACGGGTTCCATCACGCTGCTGCTGGGCCCCAATGGCGCGGGCAAGTCCACGGTTTTGAAAGCGCTGTTTGGCTTGCTCAAGCCGCGGCAGGGCCGCATCCTGTTGAATGGTGAGGAGATTTCGGGCGCCAGCCAGAAAGAATTGCTGGCCAAAGGAATTGTGTTTGTGCCCCAAGGGCGCAACCTGTTTGGCCAGCTTACTGTGTGGCAGAACCTGGAGCTGGGCGGCATCACGCTGGGTACGAAAACCACACACGAGCGTATTCCCGAGGTGCTGGAGTTTTTCCCGCGCGTCAAGGAACGCCTGCATTCCCAGGCCTCAGCGCTTTCGGGTGGTGAGCAAAAGCAACTTGAAATCGGCCGGGCCTTGCTGCTGCGCCCCAAGGTCATCCTGATTGACGAACCCTCGATCGGGTTGTCGCCCATGGTGGTGCAGGACGTGTTCAAGCTGTTGCAGAAGCTGGCGGCGCAGGGCACGACAGTATTGATGGTTGAGCAAAACGTCAAAAGTGCGCTGAAAATTTCCGATGACGCCATCGCACTTGAGTCGGGGCAACTGGTGCTGCACAAGCCGGCTGCGGAGCTGCTGGCAGACCCGAACATCGAACGTCTTTTCCTCGGTGGTGGCCATGTGCCGGGCGCAACCGTGGCGCCCGCCATGGCAACTTCCTGAATCTGCTGCAACCTCTCACCGGAGACACACCATGAGCACCTTTGCACAGGCACCAACCGCAGACCGGGAAGCCATTCCCGAAGTTGCCAACCCCCTGGGGCTTGACGGCATTGAGTTCATTGAATACACCACTTCCAAACCGCAGGCACTGGGGCAGGTGCTGGAAACGATGGGTTTCCGCCCGGTTGCCCGCCACCGCTCGCGCGAGGTACTGCTGTATCGGCAGGGCAGCATGAACGTGATTGTCAATGCCCACATTCCCGCCATGCCGGATGGCGCCGCGCCGACCGACAAGCCGGTGATTGCCGCTGTGGCCTTGCGCGTGCGGGACGCGGCAGACGCTTACCACCGAGCGCTGGAGCGGGGCGCCTGGGCCGTGCCGTCGCGCGTCGAGGTGATGGAGCTGAACATCCCGGCCATCCATGGCGTGGGGAAAAGCCGCATTTATTTTGTCGATCGTTACGACAAGTTTTCGATCTATGACGTGGACTTTGTGCCGATTCCCACGGTGGAGCAGCATCCGCCAGCGGTGGCGGGTTTGCACTTCTTTGGCGTCGTGCAATACATCGGCAATGACCGCACTGAAGACTGGGCCGAGTTTTACCGCGAGCTGTTTGGCTTTACCGACCTGCCCGACGAACAGCGCTTCGGCATCCTGCCCAAGGGACGTATCCTTCGCAGCCCGTGCCCGCCTTCGTCGCGCTTTTACCTTCAGCTGATCGAGCCTGAAGCCAGCGTGCTCGACGTGGAAGGGGACGAAAGCCTGCAGCGCATTGGCCTGGGCAGCGCAGACGTGCTGGCCACTGTCGGCGAGTTGCGCAAGCGCGGCGTGGAATTCCTTGAGTCACCCGGAGTCCATACCGAGGACCGCGGCGCGCTGACCAAGAGCTGGATGGGCAGCGTGAGTTTTGAGCTGGTCCATGACGTACGCTAAACAGGCGCCAGACATCATGAGCCACTACAGCGGCAACATCGACGATTTCGGGATGGACACCATCTCGCTGGCAGGTCCGCTGGAAGCCAAGCTCAAAGCCGTGCGCGAAGCCGGTTTCACCCAGATCATGCTGGCCGCCAAGGACCTGGTAGGCCACCCCGACGGCATGGAAGCCGCCGTCGCTGCCGTGCGTGCCAGCGGTTTGCGCGTTACCGGGTTCCAGGTGTTGCGTGATTTTGAGGGGCTGTCCGGGCACCTGCACGACTACAAGATGGACATCGCCAAATCAATGCTGGAAATGTGCCATGCGCTGGGCTGCCGCCTGCTGTTGATCTGTTCGTCAACCTCGGTGCATGCCACGGGTGAAACCCAGGCGCTGGTCAGGGATTTGCGCAAGCTGGCCATGCTCGCGATTCCGATGAACATCAAGATCGCCTACGAAGCCTTGTCGTGGGGCCGCACCGTCAATGAATTCCCGCAGGCCTGGGACATTATTTGTGAAGCCGACATGCCCAACCTGGGTTTGGGCTTTGACTCCTTTCATATGTTTGCGACAAAGACCTCGCTGGATGAGCTGGACATACTGGATCCGGACAAAATTTTTCTGGTGCAGCTGGCCGACTTCATGTGGACGGAAATCAAGTCGGTCGAAGAGCGCATTGCCACCGCCCGGCATTTCCGCGTGTTTCCAGGCGAGGGTGTGCACAGCGAAGCGCTGGCCACACTGGTCACCAAGCTGCATGGTCTGGGCTACCGCGGCGATTACAGCTTTGAAGTGTTCAATGACGACTACCAGCAAATGCCTTTGCCGACGGTGGCCCAGCGCGCGTGGCGCTCTGCACTGTGGCTGGGGGAAGATGTGCTGCGCCGCTCCGTGCCGCTGCCTAACCAGATCCGGTTGAAAAAATGAGGCCCCCACGCTCGTCACTGAGTGCCTTTTGCGGCGCTCCACCCCCTTCCTTCGTGTATGGGGCGCTTTTTTCCTTGGGGCGGCCCGGCGGAAAAACATCTGTCAATGTTTTCTGAGAGTTCACGGCATGAGCAGCATTTTTGAAGGTTTTTTGTCCACGCCGGAAATTCTGGAGGCCTTCAGCGAGCGTAACTTCCTGGATGCCATGTTGCGCTTTGAGGCTTCGCTGGCACAGGCGCAGGCCGAGGCCGGCCTGATTCCCGAGGCGGCGGCTCGCTCTATCGCCGGTACCTGCAAGGTCGAGCTGTTTGATGTGGCCAAGATCGTTCGCGAAAGCGGGCGCGCCGGCAGCATTGCAATTCCACTGGTCAAGGCCCTGAGGGAAACCGTGGGCCTTTTCAACAAGGAGGCTGCCGGTTTTGTCCATTTCGGCTCGACCTCCCAGGACGTGATCGACACCGCGCTGGCGCTGGTGACCCGCAATGCGCTGGACCTGATTGAGGCCGACATCCGCAAGGCAGTGGCGGCGTTGCTGGTGCTGGCCCGCCGCCATGCCGCTGACCCCGTGCTGGCCCGCACGCTGATGCAACCGGCATCCGTCACCAGCTTTGGTTTCAAATGCTCGGGTTGGGCTGCGCCGCTGGCGCGCAGCCTGCAGCGCCTGCAAGTGGCCGGCCACAATGCGCTGGCCGTGCAGCTGGGCGGGGCCGTGGGAACACTGGCGCAGATGAACGGCAAGGGCCCGCAAATCATGGCGCATATGGCGGTCGACCTGAAACTCAAACCTTCCGCATTTGCATGGCATACCCAGCGTGACGAGTGGGTGGCGCTGGGCTGCGAATTGGGTCTGCTGGTAGGCAGCCTCGGGAAGATCGCCAAAGATATCTCGCTGATGGGCCAGTACGAAGTGGGCGAACTGGCGGAGCCGACCGAGCCGGGCCGAGGCGGTTCATCCGCCATGCCGCACAAGCGCAATCCGGTCGCCTGCATGGTGGGACTGGCTGCAGCGCAGCGCGCACCGCAGCGCGTGGCCGCGCTGCTGGCTACCATGACGCAGGAGCATGAGCGCGCTCTGGGAAACTGGCAGGCAGAGCTGGCTGAGTGGCCGGGGCTGCTGATGTCGGCGCACGGATCTGTCCGCGCCATGGCCCAGGCCCTTCCGGGCCTGCAGGTGGACACCCAGCGCATGAGCGCCAACCTGGAGGCGCTGCGTTCCGTGCTGCCCGCCGATGCCGCCGACGAGTGGTTTAACCCTGCGCTGGTGCAGCACGCCTCGGCACTGGCGCATGCCCAGGCTGATGCTGTTGAAGCACTGCTGGGGCAAACGCGCACTGACAGCCATCGCACAAAGACCGCAAAAAGGTAAAACCATGAACGACCATGACAAGGGAATGATCAACCGCAGGCGCGTGCTCGGTGATGCCTGGGTGGATCGCTCCATCGCCAAAAGCAATGCCTTCAACGGCGAGTTCCAGGACCTGATCACGCGTTATGCGTGGAATGAAGTCTGGGGCCGGCCGGCGTTCGGCGACAAGACGCGCCGCCTGATGGTCCTGTCGACCATGATTGCGCTCAAGGCGTACGAAGAATTTGCCATGCATGTCCGCGCCGCACTCGACGGCCCGCCGGAGTCGCGGCTCACGCCGGACGATATCAAGGAAGTGATTTTGCAGGCCGCCATTTACTGCGGTGTTCCTGCCGCCAACCATGCGTTCTCTGTGGCGGGCGACATCCTTCGCGAAAAAGGCCTGCTCGCTGACTGACAGGGCACGCATCTGCGGCTCCCAAGCAATACATCATTGAAAGACGCATGAAAAAACCTCATCTGCATTGCATCAGTGAAGGCCAGGGGCCTGTCGTGGTGCTCAGCCATGCATTGGGCTGTGACCTCACGATGTGGGACGGCGTGACAGCCATCCTGAAGAATCGCTATACGGTGCTGCGCCACGACCATCGCGGCCACGGCCAATCGGAAGTGGTGCCGGGCCCTTACACACTCGACTTGCTGGCCGATGATGTGGCGGGCCTTATTACCGAGCAGGGCGCTGGGCCGGTGCATTTCGTCGGGCTCAGCATGGGCGGCATGACGGCGCAGGCGCTGGCGGCGCGGTATCCGCAGCTGCTCAAAAGCATTGTCATTGCCAATGCCGCCATGTTTTACGACGACGCGGCGCGCGCCATGTGGCAGGCGCGCGTTCACACCGTACAGACCAAGGGCGTGGCGGCGATATCGGACGGTGCGATGCAGCGCTGGTTTACGCCGGAATTCAGGGCGGACGAGGTGGGCGGCGGTGCGAGCAAGGTGGCGGCGCTGCGCCGCGTGCTTGAAACCACCGATGCCACTGCCTATGCGGCCAGCTGCGAAGCGGTTTCCCGCATCGACTTCCGTGCCAGCAATGGTACGGTCCAGTGCCCGGCCCTGGTGATTGGCGGCACGCGCGACGAGGCAACGCCCGTGGCCATGTCGGAAGCCATCTGCGCCAGCATCAAGGGCGCGCAATTGCGCACCTTGCCGGCGGCTCATTTAAGCGCGGTGGAGCAACCCGATGCATTTGCCGACTTGCTGGAACGCTTTTTCGAAAGCCTGCGCTAGGGCGCTGCCGGCGGGCTGATCAGGCAGTTGCGGGAGCAGGGGCAGAGTGCTTCGGTGACGGGGTGGCGGCGGCAGCGTCGATAATCGGGCCCAGGCCAATAGCCAAAACCCACTCGCCCACCCGAATATCCGGAAAGCCCCGCTTCATGAAAACAGTCCTTGTCCTGAATGGACCCAACCTCAACCTGCTGGGAACGCGTGAGCCGGCTGTGTACGGTTCGCAAACCCTGGCCGATGTAGAGGCGCTGTGCACCAAGGCCTGCGCAACCCACGGTTTCAAGCTCGACTTTCGCCAGAGCAACCATGAAGGCGTGATGATTGACGCGATCCATGAAGCCGGGCGCGCCCAGGCGGCGGGCACTCTGGCAGGCATCGTGCTGAATGCCGGCGCTTACACCCACACCAGCGTGGCTCTGCACGATGCCATCAAGGGCGCGGGTGTCACGGTGATCGAGCTGCACATCAGCAATGTGCATGCACGCGAGGCCTTCCGCCATCACTCCTATATTTCACCGGCGGCCAAGGCCGTGATGGCCGGCTTCGGCGTCAAGGGCTACGCACTCGCCATCGCCGGCCTGGCCGAGTTGGTGGCCTGATCCGGCTGCGGCGCTGACCATGGCTGCGCCACCGAAATTCCCCGTTGACGAACGCGAGGTGGAGTTCAGCGCCATCCGCGCGCAAGGCGCTGGCGGGCAAAACGTCAACAAGGTGTCGAGCGCCATTCACCTTCGGTTTGACATCGCGGCCTCGTCGCTGCCCGACGCCGTCAAGGAGCGGCTGCTGGCGACGAGCGACGGACGCATCACGCAGGAGGGCGTGCTGGTGCTCAAGGCCCAGCAGCACCGTACCCAGGAAATGAACCGCGGCGATGCCATGGCACGCCTGCAGGAGATTGTTGACAGCGTCTCCACGCCGCCCCGGGCGCGGCGCGCCACCAAACCTACCTACGGTTCGAAGCAGCGCCGCCTGGCCGGCAAAAGCCAGCGTTCGGAAATCAAGTCGTCGCGTGGAAAAGTGGGCGGCGGCGACTGAGTTCAGGTCACCGTGTAGCGCCCGGGTTTGTGGTTGACCCAGAGGAAAAGGCTCATCAGCACGGCGGCCATGACGGAATACGCCACGCGCTCAGGGGGCACGACTGCCAGCGCCATCAACACCACGGCCGAATCAATGGCCATTTGTATCTTGCCGGCGCGCCAGCCGTGCTTTTCCTGAAGATAGAGCGTCACGATGGTGGCGCCGCCCAGGCTGGCCCGGTGCCGGGCCAGGAAGAGGCAACCGGTCCCCAGCAGCAGGCCGCCCACCAGCGCGGCGTACAGCGGGTGGATGTCCGCGATGTCGAGCACCCGGGGCGACCAGTCCGCCAGCAGCGACAGCAATGCAATGGACAGGAAGGTCTTGATGGTGAACTCGCGGCCCATGCGGGTCCAGGAGAACCAGTAAAAGGGCAGGTTGACCAGAAAGAACAGCTTGCCGAAGCTCACGCCCGTGGCGTAGTGCAGCACAAAGGCCACGCCGGCCGTACCGCCCGTCAACAAGCCTGCCTGGTTGAAGATCACCATCGCCAGCGACACAAACAGCGTGCCCGTGAAGATGCCTTGCGCATCGTCAAAAAGGGTGTGGCGTTCGGGTGATGTAACTGGGGGCATGGAAAGCTGGCGTGTTGCCCACGGGCGGGTGCTTCAGCTTTGCATGATCTGTGCCAATGGGCACGTTTTGCATTTCGGTAGCCACAGGACTGGCCTGCGGCGCCTGCGTGACGAAATAGAAGCAATTTAGGGCTCCAGCCCAATAAGGACGAGCGCAAGCAGCTATAAAAACAATAGCATTATGCGCGGCGCTGATGTTCTTCCTGCAGCCTGTCTCGCACCTGCGCGGTGATTTCCAGGGAACGCCGGGCGACGGCGGGGTCGTAAATGTGAGTGGTCACCATCAGTTCATCGGCTCGGGTGTCCTCAATGAAGCGCTGAAGCTGGTTTTCAACGGTTGCCGCCGAACCTGCGACGGCGTAGCGCAGCATGCGCTGCGCGCCGGCTTTTTCGGCCGGTGACCAGTAGCTTTCGATATCGTCGATCGGCGGCGGCATCGGCCCCGGCGTGCCGCGCAACAGGTTGGTCATGGCCTGCTGCACCGAGGTGAGCTGGTAGCGTGCTGCCTCATTCGTTTCGGCCGCCACGACGTTGGCCACCACCATGGCGTAGGGTTTGGCGAGCTGGGCGGAAGGCCTGAAGCCGCTGCGGTACAGATGCAGCGCCTGCATCAGCATATCGGGCGCGAAGTGCGATGCGAAGGCAAAGGGCAGGCCCAGCATGGCGGCGAGCTGGGCGCCGAAGAGGCTGGAGCCCAGCAGCCACAGCGGTACCTTGAGGCCAGCGCCCGGCACGGCGCGGATTTTCTGGCCGGGCTCTGCCGGTTCAAAGTAGGCCTGCAGTTCCTCCACGTCCTGCGCAAAGGTGTCGGCATTGTTCTGTTGGTCACGGCGCAGCGCGCGTGCGGTGGGCTGGTCGGTGCCCGGTGCGCGTCCCAGTCCCAGGTCGATGCGGCCGGGGTACAGCGAAGCCAGGGTGCCGAACTGCTCGGCGATCACCAGCGGCGAGTGGTTGGGCAGCATCACGCCGCCGGAGCCTACGCGGATGGTTTGCGTGCCGCCTGCCACATGGCCGATGACCACCGCGGTGGCGGCGCTGGCGATGCCGGGGTTGTTATGGTGCTCGGCCAGCCAGAATCGCTTGAAGCCCAGCTGTTCGGCATGCCGGGCCAGCGCCAGGGTGTTGCGAAAGGCATCGGCGGCGGTGGCGCCCGTCACGATGGGGGATAGATCGAGGACTGAAAAGGGGATCATGTTTTTGCGCCCTCTCCCGGAAGGGGGATAGGGCGTGAAGAGGAGGCGAGCCGGCCTGAATTCATGGATGTTGTTGTAAGGGTGCCGGGCCAGTTTAGGAGCTTGGCGATGGCCGCATGAGGGGCAGGGTATAAGTCCCTTATGGCAGATTCGGTACACATTTCATTGCCTCCCGAAGCGCTCGCGATGCTGCGCACGGCCAGCCGTTTTGAAACCCCTTGCGGCGACGGCGCCATGGTCTGGCACACCTGGGGCCAGGCCACGCGCCGGCCCGGGCTCGCGCCCCTTGTACTGCTGCACGGCGGCAGCGGCAGCTGGATGCACTGGTTACGCAACATCCCCGCGCTGGCCGCGTCGGGCCGCTGGGTGCTGGTGCCCGACCTTCCCGGTTTTGGCGATTCGGCCGCGCCTTTGCGGGGCACTGATGCCGACGTGCTGCCCGAACCGGTCGAGCAAGGGCTGGCCCTGCTGGCGGGCGAGGCGGCCTGCGACCTCGTGGGATTTTCCTTTGGCGGCATGGTGGCCGGCTTTGTGGCAGAGCGCTTCCCCGCCCGGGCGGCGCGTGTGGTGCTGGTGGGTGCGCCCGGCCTGGGTGTGGCGCCCGAAAAGGCCATACGCCTGCGCGCCTGGCGGCATATCACCGATGCGGGCCAGCTCGACGAGATCCATCGCCACAACCTCGCGGCGCTGATGCTGTACCGCGCGGACGCCATCAACGAACTGGCCTTGCGCCTGCACATCGCCAACGTGCTGCGCGACCGCATGAAGGGCCGCAGCCTGGCGCGCACCGGCGCGCTGGCGCAGTCACTGGCGCGGCTGCGCTGCCCAGTGTGGGCGATTTACGGGGAAGAAGATGCGCTGTACCGCGGCAAGCTTGATGGGCTGCGGGCGGCCCTGGAGCGAGCTGCAGATTTCAGGGGCCTGGCCCTGGTCGAAGGCGCCGGCCACTGGCTGCAGTTCGAGCGCGCGCAGGCCTTTGACAAAGCCCTCCTCACGACGCTCGAAGTGCCTCTTTAGCTTTTACTTTTCAATCGCGAGCAGTTCGATGTCGAAGGTCAGCGTGGCATTGGGCGGCACCACGCCGCCGGCGCCGCGGTCGCCATAGGCCGTGGCGGGTGGGCAGGTCAGTGTGGCCTTGCCGCCGACCTTGATCTTCTGCACGCCTTCGGTCCAGCAGGGCACCACGCGGTTCAGCGGAAAGGTGGCGGGCGCACCGCGCTTGTAAGAGCTGTCAAATTCCTTGCCGTCGGCCAGCGTGCCGCGGTAGTGCACCTTGACGGTGTCCGTCGCCTTGGGCTGCGGGCCGGTGCCGTCGGTGCTGTGCACGATCTTCACGCCGCTGGGCAGGGTCTCGGCCGGGGCGGCGGCAAGGGCGGTGGTGGACAGGGCAAGAAAGGCCAGGGCACCAAGTGCGGTGGTCAATGTCTTCATGGAGGTCATGCTTTCATGGCTAAGGGGAATCGGAACGTGTGGCCTGGATTATCGTCCGGGCTCTCGCCTTGCCCTGTAGCGCCGGCTCGCCTGTCCCACATTGTCAGTGTCGCTGGGCTGGATCATGAGCGGACCGAAGGCATGAGTGGTACCCCATGTAAACAAAATTGGCTCCAAAATTGGTAAAGCCGACGCAAAAGTATTAAATTGGCCTTACCTTTTCGAGCCATAAGCCGATAGCCAAACCGCTGTCGCATAAACTGCACTTCACGCGGAGGACTCATGCTGGACCAACTCAAACAGGTTGACAACCGTCGGCTCTACCAACAAATTGCCGAGCAGATCCGCGCCTTCATTGACAAGGGCAACTACACCGCGGGTGCGCGGTTGCCGCCGGAGCGCGATCTGGCCCTGCAGCTGGGCGTCTCACGCCCCTCGGTGCGCGAGGCACTGATTGCACTGGAAATTGAGGGCAGCGTGGAAGTGCGCATGGGCGCTGGCGTGTACGTCTGCAGCGCGGCCCAGCGCAAGCCGCAGTCCCTGGCCACCATGGGCGAAAGTCCGATCGAGCTGATGCAGGCACGCGCCGCCATCGAGGGCACCATCGTGCTGCAGGCCTGCGCCAAAGCCACGCCCGAAGCACTGTTGGCGCTGCGACAGATTCTGGACAACATGCTGTCCGCCATGGCGCAAAACCGCTCGCCCCTGGCCTTTGACCGGCAGTTTCACCAGATGATTGCAGCCGTGACAGGCAACTCCGTGCTGGAGCGGCTGGTGGGCGAGCTGTTTGACGAGCGCCATAGCCCGATTGCCGCGCGCCTGAGCGCGCACTCCGAATCCGGCCAAAGCTGGGCCATTGCGCTACAGGAGCATGAGGCCATCTTGCGCGCCCTGGAGAACCGGGACGTACTGGCCGCGCAGAACGCCATGCGCATGCATCTGCAAGCCTCCGAACAGCGCTGGGTCGAGAACCGCCGCGAATGGTCATGAGCCCAAGCTCTGCAGCTCGTGGTCAGGCCTGTGCAATTGCGCAGATTTTGTTTCGTTTTTTCACACCGATTTTGACCCTGGATCACGGGTAAGCACCAATACACACGCACTTCCCGGTAAGGCCAAATACGGCACATCGTGTCAGGTGGCCTTACCAATTTGCAAAACATGCAAATTCGTCCCTCCCGGTTCCCTGGCCCACCAAAGAGGAGTTCGCATTGCTGTCATCCGTGTCCGATCCCGTCCGTCCCGACGCGCCCAGCCCCGTTGAGGCTGGCGTACTGTTGCGCCTGGAAGGGATTACCAAACGCTTCCCGGGAGTGCTGGCACTGGATGGTGTGAGCTTTGAGGTGCGAAGTGGGGAGGTACACGCGGTGTGCGGCGAAAACGGCGCGGGCAAATCGACGCTGATGAAGGTGATCAGCGGCCAGTACCAGCCCGATGCGGGGGGCCTGTACTACCGCGGCGAAGCCTGCCAGTTCCAATCCACCGCCGAATCCCAGGCTGTCGGCATTGCCATCATTCACCAGGAGCTGAACCTGGCTCCACATCTCACGGTGGCCGAAAACATTTACCTGGCCCGCGAGCCGCGCAAAGGCTGGCTGATTGACAGGGCGGCACTGCGCCGCCAGGCACAGCAATGCCTGGACCGGTTGGGGCAGGACATCTCACCGGATGCTCTGGTCAAAACCCTGTCTGTCGCCCAGCAGCAGATGGTGGAAATTGCCAAGGCGCTGTCGCTCAACGCCCAGGTGCTCATCATGGACGAGCCCACCTCGTCCCTCACGGAGTCGGAGACCGAGAAGCTGTTTGCCATCATCCACGAGCTCAAGCGTACGGGGGTGGGTATTGTCTACATCTCCCACCGCCTAGACGAACTGGCGCTCATCGTGGACCGCGTCACTGTCTTGCGCGACGGTCGCTACGTATCCACCGAACACCTGGCCGACACCAGTGTGGAAGGGATCGTGGCCAAAATGGTGGGGCGCTCGCTGGACGATGTATTCCCCAAGAGAACGTCCGTGCCCACGACCGACGTGTTGTTGCGCGTGCAGGGCCTGACACGCCAGGGTGTGTTTCACGACGTAAACTTTGAGCTGCGCCGTGGCGAAATTCTGGGCTTCGCAGGGCTCATGGGGGCCGGCCGCACCGAAGTGGCCCGCGCCGTTTTTGGTGCCGATCCCATCGACGCCGGCGAGGTGTTTCTGGCCGGGCAGCGTCTCACCATTCACTCGCCGCGGGATGCCGTGCGCCAGGGGCTGGCCTACCTGTCAGAGGACCGCAAGCACGACGGGCTGGCATTGAAGATGAACGTGGCACAGAACATCACGCTGGCCAACATGGAAGCCGTGTCCAACCGTGCGGGCATGATCCAGTTTGCCAAAGAGCAGGATGCCGCACGCCACTATATCGGCGCACTCGACATCCGCACGCCCAGCAGCAGTCAGATCGTGCGTCTGCTCTCGGGCGGCAACCAGCAGAAACTCGTGATCAGCAAATGGCTGTTCCGCCAATCACGCGTGCTGTTCTTTGACGAGCCCACCCGCGGCATCGACGTGGGCGCCAAGTACGCGATCTACCAGTTGCTCGACCAGCTCGCAGGGCAGGGCATCGGCGTCGTGATGATCAGCTCCGAGCTGCCCGAAATCATGGGAATGACCGACCGTGTCGCGGTCTTCCATGAAGGCCGCCTGGTCACCATCCTCCCGACCCGCGAGACCCACCAGGAGGAGGTCATGCACTACGCCTCCGGCCGCAGCGTGCCGCCTCTGCCCGCCGACCAGCTGATCAACTGAACCTCCAAGACTCTTTCCCCGAACCACACCATGACCGAACAACAACAAGACCTGTTTCAGAAATTTGCCGCGCTGGCCAGCCTGCTGGGACTCATCGCCATCTTCTCGTTCACCAGCAACGCCTTCTTCAGCGTGGGCAATGGCATGACCGTGGCGCTCCAGGTGACCTCCATTGCCTACCTCGGCATCGCAGCGACCTGCGTGATCATCACCGGCGGTATCGACCTCTCGGTAGGCGCCATCCTGGCACTGTCCGGCGTCGTGGCCGCCATGCTGGTCAAGGCGGGCGCACCCGTGCCGCTGGGCATGTTTGCCGGCCTGCTGGTTGGTGCCCTGTGCGGGCTGATCAACGGCCTGTGCGTGACGGTGCTCAAACTGCCGCCCTTTATTGCCACCCTGGGGATGATGCTGGTGGCACGCGGCGTGGCTTTGCAGCTGACCGATGCCCGCGCCATCAGCGGCCTGGGCGACAGCTTTGCGGAACTGGGCAACGGAGCCTTGTTCCGCATCGTCAACATCGGTGCGGACGGCTTCCCCGACGTGGTGTTCGTCGGCATCCCTTACCCCGTGGTGCTCATGATCGTGCTGGCGCTGGCCGTCTCCATCCTGCTCAACCGTGCCACGCTGGGGCGCCATCTGTACGCCATCGGCTCCAACCTGGAAGCCGCCCGGCTCTCGGGCGTGAACGTTAACGGCGTGACGCTGTTTGCCTATGTGCTTTCCGGCCTGCTGGCCGGGCTGACCGGCTGCGTGCTGATGTCACGCCTGGTGACGGCCCAGCCCAGTGAGGGCCTGATGTACGAACTTGATGCCATTGCCGCCGCGGTGATAGGCGGCACCTCGCTCACGGGTGGTGTGGGCACGGTGTCGGGAACCGTCATCGGTGCGTTTGTGATTGGCATCCTGCGCAACGGTTTGAACATGAGCGGGGTGTCCGCTTTCACCCAACAAATTTTGATCGGCGTCGTCATCCTGCTGGCCGTATGGATCGACCAGATGCGCCATCGCAAGTGATCCCTACCGGCAGGGCTTACCGGGACTTCGAGAGACAACCTCCACAACCACTACCCATGAGGAAAGAAATGAAAAAATTTGTCCACACACTGATCGCAGCCGCCCTGGTGGCTGCGTCGTCGATGGCTATGGCCGCCGACAAGGAAATTGCCGTCATCGTGAAGACCGCCAACTCGGACTTCTGGCAAAACGTGAAGAAAGGCGCCAACGCTGCCGTGGGGGATCTCAAGGGCTACACCGCCACCTTCCAGGGCGCAGCATCCGACACCGACCTGGCCGGGCAGGTAGCCCTGGTGGAAAACGCCGTGAACCGCAAGGTCGCCGGCATCGTGCTGGCCCCGTCGGATCCGGATGCCCTGATCCCCGCCATCAAAAAAGCCTGGGAAGCCAAGATTCCGGTTGTGTTGATTGACTCCGCCGCATCGGATGCCGGCAAGGCTTACTACCAATCCTTCCTGGCCACCGACAACAAGACTGCCGGAGAAATGTCCGCCAAGACGCTGATCGAGAAAGTCGGTACCACCGGCAAGATCGCCGTCATGTCCTATACGGCGGGCTCGGGCTCGGAAATCGGCCGCGTGGGAGGTTTCACCGACTACATCAAGAAACACTCCAAGCTGCAGATCGTAGGCCCCTTCTACTCCAACTCGCAGATGGGTACCGCACTGAACCAGACCACCGACGTGCTGGCTGCCAATCCCGACCTCAAGGGCATCTTCGGTGCCAACGAACCCACCGCTATCGGCATGGGCCGCGCACTGGTTCAGTCGGGCAAAGCCGGCAAAGTGGTCGCCATTGGCTTTGACGGCAACTCCGACCTGCAAGGCTTTGTGAAAGACGGCACCATTGAGGCGATTGCCGTGCAAAGCGCCTTCGAGATGGGCAACCTGGGCGTAAAGACTGTGGCGGAAATCGTGGCAGGCAAGAAAGTGCCCGCGTTCCGCGATACCGGTGTGTTGATGGTGACCAAGAAAAACATCGACACGCCCGCTGCCAAGAACGTTCTCTACTAAACCGCTCCAACCCAAGGACCCCTCCGGCACCGGCTGCCGGAGGATGGGCATATGCATACCACGGATTTGAAACGCCTTCCACGCGTGGACCTGCGGCTGACAGCCCTGGGCCTGGGCTGCTCGCAAATGGGCGGCCTGTACCGTGCCACCAGCGCCCGCGAGGTGGAGGAAGTCTTTGCCAGCGCCTGGGCGGCCGGCGTGCGCTATTTCGACACTGCGCCTTACTATGGCTACACCCGCTCCGAGCACCGCCTGGGAGCCCAGCTGGCCGATTGCCCACGCCATGAGTATGTCGTCAGCACCAAAGTGGGCCGCCTGCTGCGCCCCGATGCCAGCGTGGCTCCTGGCGATGGAGGTTGGGCCAACCCCTACCCGTTTCGCCCGCAGTATGACTACAGCTACAGCGGCGTGATGCGCTCATTCGAGGACAGCCAGCAGCGGCTGGGCCTGGCCCATATCGACATCCTGTACGTACACGACATCGGCCGCGACACCCACGGCGAACAGCATGCGCATTATTGGCAACAACTGACCACGGGGGGCGGCTTCCGCGCGCTGGACGAATTGCGCGCAAGCGGTGCCACCAGGGCAGTGGGCCTGGGTGTGAACGAATGGCAGGTGGTGATGGACAGCATGCAGGAGTTCGACCTGGACTGCACCATGCTGGCCGGGCGCTACACCCTGCTGGAGCAGGACTGCCTCACCCCCTTTCTGGACGAGTGCATGCGCCGCGGCAACGCTATCGTGGCGGCCGGGCCGTTCAACTCCGGCGTCCTGGCGGGCAACACCAAGTTCAATTATGCGGAAGCTCCGCCCGCCATAGTGGCACGCGTGCAAGCGCTGGCGCTGGCTTGTGAGGAATTCGGCGTGCCCCTGCAGGCCGCCGCACTGCAGTTTCCACTGGGGCACCCTGCGGTGGTGAGCTGCGTCACCGGCACCCGCACCGCAACCCAGCTGCAACAGAACGTCGCCTGGCTGGAGACGCCCATTCCCGCCACGATGTGGCAGGCCCTGCGCAGCCGCGGCCTGCTGCATCCCGATGCGCCAGTACCAGCTTGAGGAAAACCCCATGCTGATCGACGCGCACCAGCATTTCCGGAATCTGGCAAACCGCACTGGCCACTGTCCGCCATCTTTGGCGGCAATGCGCGCCGCCTGTACCACCTTGGCCAACATATAGACGGAAATTGACATGCAACGAATGGGATGGGTCATTGGTATCGACCCCCGGCACATCGCCGAATACAAGCGCCTGCACGCGGCCGTCTGGCCCGCTGTGCTGCAGCGCATTCACCAATCGCAGGTGCGCAACTACAGCATTTTTCTGCGAGAGCCGGAAAACCTGCTGTTCGGCTACTGGGAATATCACGGCCGGGACTTTGACGCGGACATGGCCGCTATCGCCGCTGATGCCGAGACGCAGCGTTGGTGGACCCTCTGCGGCCCCTGCCAACGCCCCCTTCAAACCCGCAGCCCAGGCGAGCACTGGGCCGCCATGGAATCCGTATTCCACATTGACTAACCACTTCCACCCAAGGACATCTATGCTGACAGTCATTTGCGAAACTCCCGGCGTGCTGCGCACGGTCGAAGGGGCCATGCCCATCCGCAATGAAGGCGATGTGCTGCTGCGCATCCGCCGCGTGGGGGTGTGCGGCACCGATCTGCACATCTTCACCGGCAAACAACCCTTCCTGGCGTATCCACGCGTCATGGGCCACGAAATCGCGGGTACCGTAGAGGAAGCTCCAGCGGACAGCCCCCTTCAGGCCGGCGACAGCGTCTTCGTCATGCCTTACCTGTCATGCGGCCGGTGTGTAGCCTGCCGCCAGGGCAAGACCAACTGCTGCGTCAACATCCAGGTACTGGGTGTGCACCGCGACGGCGCCTTCACCGAGTATCTCAACGTACCCGCGCAGTTTGTGCGCAAGGCAGAGGGTGTTTCACTGGACCAGGCCGCCATGCTGGAATTTCTGGCCATTGGTGCCCACGCCGTACGTCGCGCCGACGTGCAGCCCGGTCAGCGTGTACTGGTGGTAGGGACGGGCCCCATCGGCATGGCCGCCTTGCTATTCGCCGGCCTGCGTGGTGGCCGGGTCACAGCGCTGGACACCCGAAAGGAAAGGGTGGAGTTCTGCAAACAACAGCTGGGTGCGCATGCGGGTGTTGTGATAGGTGACAAGGACCTGGACGAGCTGCGCGCACTGACCGATGGAGATTTTTACGATGTCGTTTTTGACGCCACAGGCAACGCAAAAGCCATGGAGCGCGGCTTCCAGTTCATTGCCCATGGCGGCAAGTATGTGTTGGTGTCGATAGTGCTGGACAACATTACCTTCGCCGATCCGGAGTTTCACAAACGCGAGGCGACACTGCTGGGCAGCCGCAATGCCACCATGGAAGACTTCGAAACAGTGCTTGAGGCGATGCGGGGCGGCAAAATCCCCACCGCGGCACTCAACACCCATCGCATGGCCCTGGCCGATGTACCCGCCCGGTTTGCCACGCTGCTGGACCCCACGCAGGGCGTGGTCAAGGCGCTGATCGAATGCTGACCGGAGCGTGCACGTGAGTACGCCCATCCTCCAGTTTGGCACCGGGCGTTTTCTGCAGGCGCATGCAGACCTGTTTGTGTCCCAAGCCCTGGCCCAAGGCCAGGCATTGGGCGGCATTACCGTCGTGCAGAGCACAGACAGCCCGCAGAGCAGTGCGCGCGCCGCGGCACTGGCACACGGCTACCGCGTCGAATTGCGCGGCATGCAGCATGGCCAGCGTATCGAGGAAACCGTGCAAGTGAACGCAGTACAGACCGTCTGGCATGCCCGCCGCGACTGGACACAGTTGTGCGATGCCATGGCCACCACCGTGCAGGTCATCATCTCCAACACAGCAGATATGGGCTATGCACTGGACGACTCCGACAACGCAGCGCTGCTGCGTAGCCCCTCGACGACGCCGCGCAGCTACCCGGCCAAGCTGGTGGTGCTTCTGCACCACCGCTGGCAGCAGCAGCCCGAGGCTCCCCTGACGCTATATCCCTGCGAACTGGTCAGCCGCAACGGTGACACACTGCGCGACCTGGTATCCACGCTGGCCCAGAACTGGGGCGCTACGCTCGCCTTCCTTCGCTATGTGCGGGAGCACTGCGTGTGGGTCAATTCACTGGTGGACCGCATCGTCTCGTCTCCGCTGGAACCCGCCGGTGCGGTGGCCGAGCCCTATGCGCTGTGGGCCATCGAACGCCAGCCGCGCATGGTGCTACCTTGCAGCCACCCGGCGATGGTGGTGACGGATGCACTGGCCCCATTCGAGCAACGCAAGCTCTGGCTGCTGAACCTGGGCCACACGGTATTGGCCGAACGCTGGCAGCTGCTGGGCGGTGCTGCGGACATGACCGTGATGCAGGCCATGCACACTCCGGCGCTGCGCACTCCGCTGGAGGCGGTGTGGGCCGACGAGGTATTGCCGGTATTTGACGCCGAGGGCACAGGCCCCGAGGCCCGCGCCTACCTGGTGGAATTGCGCGACCGTCTGCTCAACCCGTTTCTGGAACACCGTCTGGCCGACATTGCCAAGGACCACGCACAGAAGAAGCAGCGTCGCCTGGCACCCGTGGTGGAGCGCGCCGTAGCGCTGCAACTGCCCATCGCACAGGCCCAGCTGCGCAATGCGTTAGCTGAAACCGGAAGTACCTTGGGCACTGGTGCCTGAACCGCCGGCTGGTCAACAGCGTTTGACGGCATGTTGCGGCGCAACATCCAACGCCGCGAACCCTCATGCCTGCCTTCTCCAGAGGAAGAAGGGGCCAGTCCCTCAGCGTCTGGGCGAGGAACGGAAATTCGCCGCAATTGCGCCTCCGGGGTTACGATGCGTAAACCATTCACTCCGCCGGTGGTTCCATGGTGGCACTTGCCGCACAATTCGATTCGCCCCGCCGGCTGCGTCAAAGAGCCAGTGACCGGCCGCAAGACTGGCTTGGCACCACGCCACTGCTGGACCTGGACGACACCAAGCTGCGCCTGAAGGCTCGCTCGATTGTCCAGCTGTGCCGCACCGAGCGGGACAAGGCGCTGGCCATCTATCGCTTCGTCAAGCGCCTGCCCTATACCAAGCGAGTCAAGCTGCAGTACCCGACGGCTCGCGACGTGCTCGAGGCACGCGGGGGCGACGGCGACGACAAGGTGACGCTGCTGATCGCGCTGATGCGCTCCGCAGGCATCCCGGCCCGTGTGCGCTACATGGAGATGCGCGGCGAGATGCTTCGCGGCCTGATCCCCCGGGCCACGCCGGCGGCGCGGCCGCTGGCGGAGTTCTGGCTGGGCCGTTGGGTGCGCACCGACACCTATATCTTCGATGCCGAATACGTGGCTGCGGCGCTCGAACGCCTGAAAGCGAACGGCTGGGAGTGCGGCTGGGGTATCCACATCAATGCCCAGCTTCTGTGGGACGGAAAGAACGACGCCTTCCTCGGCGGTGTGCCTACCGAGCAGGACCCCATGCTCACGCGGCTTCTGTGCGTGGTGAGCGATCCCCTGGAACTGGTGTCGGCATCCCTGGGGGGCAGCGGGCTGCGTTACCGCCGATCGCTGCGGGCGTTGCAATGGAATGCGCTGGCACCCACCATGATGCGGGCCATTCGCGAGCTACGGGCTGGTTCCCGTTTCTACTGATCGGCGGCTTGCTCACCCCATTCGCATTTGCATCAATAGCGTTAGCAGGCCCTAGCCCATCCGTCGTAACAACTCTGGCACGGATGACACCAGCATCGCCACGCCGGAGCAGGTCAGCAGGCTCAGCACCAGCCTGCGAAAGACCAGGTCACTGATACCCGTGTAAACCCGTCCACCCAGCCAGGCAGGAATAAGCGCAGCAGGCGCCACGATGGCCAGCATGGGAAGTGTCTCGCGGGTAACCAGGCCGGCGGCGCCGTAGCTGGCCATGGTGACGGTCAGCACGGCCAGATTGAAGTTCTGGATGACGGCGCGCTGGGCACTCTTCTCGTAGCCGCGCAGCGTGCACCACAGCGTCGGGATCACGCCGCTGAAGCCACCCAATGCACCCATAAAACCGCCGGCCACGCCTATCGTGCCGTCGGCGACGCGGCCTCCGTGGTGAATGCGCGGAAGCTTGCCCGAAAAAAGCATGGCCGGGCACCATACCGCCAGCAGCACGCCGAGAAACAGTTTGAACAACTGGACGTCAAGCCGTGGCAACAGCAGTAGGCCCAGCGGCAGCCCAATTAGGCCGCCTGCCAGAAATGGCAGCAGGCGTTTCCAGTCAGTCGTGCGGCTGACCGTGAAGGCCGCCATGACCTGGCCCATCAGGCCGCCGAACACTGCCATGACAGCCGCCAGCTTCGGGTCTATCGACCAGGCCCAGAAAGACATGGCAACCAGGCTGAAGCCAAAGCCTGAGAGGCCCTGGACAAAACCTGCCGCCGCCGCGCCCGCGACGATGAGGATGATGTGAGCGTCCAACTCAGGCGTAATCACTCACGGGTACGCAGCTGCAAAAAAGGTTGCGGTCGCCGTAGACGTTGTCGACGCGGCCCACGGGTGGCCAGTATTTGACCTGCTTGAGCGAAGCCAGTGGGAAGGCCCCGGTCTCGCGTGAGTAGGGACGGTCCCAGTCGGCGCCCATCAGGCTGGCTGCCGTGTGCGGCGCATGCTTGAGCGGGTTGTTGTCCTGGGGCCATTGGCCGGCTTCGACTTTGCGGATCTCTTCGCGGATGGCGATCATCGCGTCGATGAAGCGGTCCAGCTCGGCCAGGGTTTCACTTTCGGTAGGTTCCACCATCAAGGTGCCGGGCACAGGGAAGCTCAATGTGGGCGCGTGAAAGCCGTAGTCCATCAGGCGCTTGGCCACGTCTTCGGCGGTGACGCCGCTGGTTTCCTTGAGCGGGCGCAGATCGAGAATGCATTCATGCGCGACATGGCCGTTCTCGCTGGCGTACAGCGTGGGGTAGTGGTCCTTGAGGCGTGAGCTGATGTAGTTGGCGCTGAGGATGGCCACTTCGGTCGCTTGCGTCAGACCTTCCGGGCCCATCATGCGGCAGTACATCCAGCTGATGGGCAACACCGCTGCGTTACCCAGCGGGGCCGCAGAAACCGCGCCCACGCCGTTGACGGGAATGCCGGCTGTGGCATGGCCGGGGAGGTAAGGCACCAGGTCGGCCACGACGCAGACCGGGCCTACGCCAGGGCCGCCGCCGCCGTGCGGAATACAGAAAGTTTTGTGCAAATTCAGGTGACTTACGTCGCCGCCGAACTCGCCTGGCGCGGCCACGCCGACCAGTGCGTTCATGTTGGCGCCGTCCACGTAAACGCGTCCGCCATGGCTGTGCACCATGGCGCAGAGCTCTTTCACCTGGGTTTCAAACACGCCATGTGTGCTGGGATAGGTAATCATCACGCAGGCGAGGTTGGCGCTGTGCTGTTCGCACTTGGCCTTGAGGTCGGCCATATCGACATTGCCCTGCGCGTCACAAGCAGTGACGACGACGGTCATGCCCACCATCTGTGCACTGGCCGGGTTGGTGCCGTGGGCCGACGATGGAATCAGGCAAATGTTGCGGTGGCCCTGGCCTTTGGCCTCGTGGAAGGCTTTGATGACCAGCAGGCCCGCGTATTCACCTTGCGAACCGGCATTGGGCTGCAGGCTGATGCCCGCGTAGCCGGTGGCCTGGCACAGCCAGTCGCGCAGCTGCTTGTCGAGTTCTGCGTAGCCTTGCAGTTGATCGGCAGGGGCAAACGGGTGGATGTTGGCGAACTCCGGCCAGGTGATGGGAATCATCTCGCTGGTCGCGTTGAGCTTCATGGTGCAGCTGCCCAGCGGGATCATGCTGCGGTCCAGCGCGAGGTCTTTGTCGCTGAGCATGCGGATGTAGCGCAGCATGCCGGTTTCGGAGTGGTGGGTGTTGAACACCGGGTGCGACAGGAAGGCGCTGGTGCGACGCAGCTCGGAAGGAATCAGCGATTCAATGCCTTTTTCAAACGCACTGACCACGGGCACGGTCTGGCCGGGTTTGGCGAAGAAGGACCAGAGCAGTTCGATGTCCTTGCGGCTGGTGGTTTCGTCCAGCGACACGCCCAGATGGTTGTTCAGGCGAAAGCGCAGGTTGGCGCCCGCCGAACGTGCGCGGTCAGCTATCAAATTGGTAGCATCACCCGTCTTCACCGTGACGGAATCGAAGGCGCCTGTGTTGGTGATTTCATAGCCCAGCTCTTTGAGGCCCTGCACGAAGATGGCGGTGTAGGCCGCCACACGCTCGGCGATGCGCTTGAGGCCTTGCGGGCCGTGGTAGACCGCGTACATGCTGGCGATGACGGCCGGCAGCACCTGCGCGGTGCAGATATTGGACGTAGCCTTTTCGCGGCGGATGTGCTGTTCGCGGGTTTGTAGCGCCAGGCGGTAGGTCGGGTTACCGTGGCTGTCGACGGTGACGCCGACCAGGCGGCCCGGCAGCGAGCGCTTGAATTCATCACGGCAGGCAAGGTAAGCGGCGTGGGGGCCGCCGTTGCCCATGGGCATGCCGAAACGCTGCGTGTTGCCGAGCACGATGTCGGCGTCCCATTCGCCGGGTGGTGTGAGCAGGGTCAGTGCCAGCAGGTCGGCCGCGACGCAAAGTGCCGCGCCGTCGACGTGGGCCTGGCCGGCCAGTGGGCGCAGGTCATGGATGCTGCCGGTGGTGGCGGGGTATTGCGCCAGCACGCCGAAGTAGTTGCCTTCGGCCATCAACTGCGGCACCGTGACGGCCGCCGTGCTGACCTTCACCTCGATGCCCAACGGCTTGGCGCGGGTGTGTATGACTTCAATCGTTTGTGGATGGCAGTCACCCGCGACGATGAAGACATTACTCTTGCTTTTCACGCTGCGCTTCGCCAGGGTCATGGCTTCGGCGGCGGCGGTGGCTTCGTCGAGCATGGAGGCGTTGGCGATCGGCATGCCGGTCAGGTCGCAAACCATGGTCTGGAAGTTGATCAGCGCTTCCATGCGGCCTTGAGAAATCTCGGCCTGGTAGGGCGTGTAGGCTGTGTACCAGGCGGGGTTCTCCAGGATATTGCGCAGGATCACGCCGGGCGTGCAGGTGCCGTAGTAACCCTGGCCGATGAAATTCTTGAACACCTGGTTCTTGGCCGCGATGGCCTTGAGCTGCTTGAGTGCTGCTGCCTCCGTTACAGGAGCCGGGATGGCCATGGCCGTGCTGCGTGCAATCGAGCGCGGAACGATGCCTTCCACCAACGCGCGCCGCGAAGCCGAGCCCACGATGCTGAGCATGTGGACTTCGTCGGCGTCGTCAATGCCGATATGGCGGGCAATGAACTCGGAAGGATTTTCAAGATCGCCCAAGGGCTTGGCGGATTGCATCAACATGTCGGGTCCCGTGTCAGGCTTGGCAGCCAGGAATCAAAAAAAGTCGGTCAGGAAATCAGGCGGCGAAGGCTGTGTAACGGGTCTCGTCCATCAGCGCGTCAAGCTGTGAAGGGTCAGATAACTTGACCTTGAAGAACCAGCCGGCGCCCATCGGGTCGCTGTTGGCAAGCGATGGGTCGTTTTTCAGGGCTTCGTTGATTTCGGTCACTTCGCCGCTCAAGGGCATATACACGTCGGCCGCGGCCTTGACGGATTCGACAACACCGGCGGTTTCTTTCTGGGCGAAAGTGGTGCCGACAGCCGGCAGGTCCACAAACACCACGTCGCCCAACGCGTCCTGCGCATGCACGGTGATGCCAACGGTGGCAACGTTGCCTTCAATCTTGACCCATTCGTGGTCTTCGGTGTATTTGACGGTCATGAGGTTCTCCGGGGTTGAGTGGCGGGGTGAAAAAAAATGAAGTGACAGCTTCAGGGTCTAGCCGCGGTAATAGCGGGCGGGAACAAAAGGCATGGCGGCGACTTCCATGGGTACGGCCTTGCCGCGCACCATCGCGTTCACGCGCGTGCCCAGCGCGGCGAATTCAGGTTTGACATAGCCCATGGCGACCGGCTGGTTGATCGTGGGCCCCAACAGGCCGCTGGTGACCTCGCCGATGACTGTGCCATCGGTGCTTTGCAACTCGGTATGGTCACGCACCGGCACGCGCTCCAGCGCCACCAGGCCGACGCGCTTGCGGGTGAGCAGGGCGGGGTCAGCCAGTTGCGCCAGGATTTTGTCCGCGCCCGGGAAACCGCCGGCACGCGCGCCGCCGGTACGGCGAATCTTTTGCATGGCCCAGTTGAGGTTGGCTTCCACCGGCGTGGTGGTGATGTCGATGTCGTTGCCGTAGAGGCACAGGCCGGCCTCCAGCCGCAGCGAATTGCGCGCGCCCAGGCCGATGGGCTTGACTTCGGGCTGCGCGAGCAGTGCGCGTGCGAGTGTGTCGGCTTGCGAAGCCGGCACCGAGATTTCAAAGCCGTCTTCGCCGGTGTAGCCGCTGCGGGTGATGAAGCAGTCGCAATTTGCCACGGTGAAGCGCCCACCGGTCATAAACACCAGCTTTTCGACGCCTGGGGCCAGCCGCTGCAAGGCCGTGACGGCCTGCGGGCCCTGCAGCGCCATGAGCGCCATTTCGGGCATGGGGATGACTTCGCAGCGCGAACCGATTTTGGCCTGGATGTGCGCGATGTCGCCCGCCTTGCACGCACCGTTGACGATGACAAAGAGGTCGCCGCCGTTCGCGTAGTCGCGGTTGAAGAACATCAGGTCGTCGATGATGCCGCCGTCGTCGTTGAGCAACAGGCCGTAGCGCTGCTTGCCGGCAGGCAGGTCAATCACATCGACAGGGATTAGGGATTCAAGCGCCGCCGCTGCATCCGCGCCCACCAGGCGCAACTGGCCCATGTGGGACACATCGAAAAGGCCGGCAGCCTGGCGCGTATGGTGGTGTTCCGCCATAAGCCCCGCTGGGTATTGCACCGGCATGGAATAGCCGGCAAAAGGTACCATGCGCGCGCCTAGCTCCACGTGCAGGTCGTGCAGCGGCGTTTTCAGCAGGGCTTCGGGGGCAGCGGAAGAAGTGGACGAATCGGACAAGGCATTCTCCGGGGGGCAAACACGGTCATGGCAAGAACTTGTTCTCAATCCATGGGCTGCCCCTGCTGTCCACTTTACCTGAGAGATTCACCCGGCGATGCGGGCTTGCTCCTTCGGTGGGCTGCCCGTGAAGGGCGGCCTCTCTCCAGTAGGGAACGCCTCGCCGCGTGGTGCGCCGCAGGGCGGTTGCCAGTCCTTTTGCCTGAGCGTTCAGTGCTACTTGGGGGTACCCCCAGGGTGCTCGTGCGCCTTCGGCGGTTTTCGCTAAGGAAAACTCTCTCCTGACCAGCCAAGTGTAACGGAAGCTGCTCCGAGCCTGATCAGGCAGCCAGATGCTGGGGCAGCAGCATGGCGATCCGCTCGCTGATGGAGTCGGCACGCTCATGGCCCGCGATTTTCTCGATTTCTTCCAGCATTTGGCGCGAGGCGGCGAGCATGGTCTCGCGGTCCTTGGCATTGCGCAGCGCTTCGCGAAAGCGCTCGGCCATCACCGGGTCGCGCCGGGCAAACATGCGCTCGCAAATATCGAACAGGAACATCCGGGTTGTGGCAAGCGAGCGCTTGCCTTCAAACTGGTCGGCGGAGACCTGAATGGCTTGCGTGGTCTCGGGGCTGGGGAAATTCTGCAACTGCGCCGGCGTGAGTGTGTGGGCGGGTGCAGGCGAGGGATTTTTTGCCGGTGCGGACGCCCTGCCAGGATGGGCTTCCAGAAAGCCGTCACGCAAAAGGCGCAGGGCAATGGCTTCGCCGTCGCCCTCAAACAGCGGGCGGAAGTCCTGGGCAGACTTGCTGCCGTCGGCCATCAGCAGCAGGGTGCGCTCGCGCTGGCCTAGCGTTCTCACGCCGGGCTTGAGCTCGGCGCGGGCACGGTCGGTTTTATGGAGCTGCATGGATTTCATCCTCAAATGAAACCCCGAGCATGGCTGCTGAAAATGACAGCCTCGTGAATCCCGTCCGAAAAGCTATTTGGCGTAGACCAGATCCCGCAAAGCCAGCGACAGCTGCGGGACGTAAGTGACCACCATCAGGCAAGCCAGGATAACGAGCACAAAGGGGATCAGGTGGGTCACGATGCGGTCCAGCGATATCCTGGCGACGGTGCAGGCTGCAAACAGGTTCACGCCGAATGGCGGCGTGATCATCCCCAGCGCGAGGTTGACCACCATCACCAGCCCGAAGTGCACCGGGTCAATGCCGAAATGCACCGCCACCGGCGCCAGGATGGGCGCCAGCACGATGATGGCTGCGCTGGTTTCAATGAACATGCCGATGATGAACAGCGCCGCGTTAACGCCGAGCAGGAAGAGTGCGGGCGATTGCAGCACGGCTTCCAGCCAATGGCCTATGGCGTCCGGCACGCCAGCCCGGGTGATCAGGAAGGCGAACAACCCGGCATTGGCGATGATGAACATGATCACGGCACTGGAGAGCACCGATTTGCGCAGGATGACGTACAGGTCGGCCGGCTTGATTTCGCGGTAGATCACGATGCCCACGACCAGCGCATAAAACACCGCCACGGCAGAGGCTTCGGTCGGCGTGAAAATCCCGCCGTAAATCCCGCCCAGAATAATCACCGGCATCAACAATGCCCAGCCCGCCTGCCAGGTCGCCTTGCCAAAGCCTAGGCGGCCGTCACCGTCCTGCTTTCCCCAACCCTTCCAGCGGCAATACAGGTGCACGAACAGCATCAGTGCGCAGCCGATCAGCAGCCCCGGGCCGAAGCCGGCAATGAAGAGTTCGCCGATCGACACTTCGGCGCTCACGCCATAAAGAATCATGGGAATGGAAGGTGGAATGATCACGCCCAACTCGGCGCTGGTGGCCTGCAGGGCTGCGGCGTAGGCGGTGGGGTAACCGTGCTTGATGAGCGCCGGGATCAGGATGGCGCCAATGGCGAAGGTGGTGGCCACGGAGGAGCCGGACACCGCGGCGAAGATCATGCAGGTCAGCACGCAGGTCATGGGCAGGCCGCCCTGGACGCCCCCCACAATGCTTTTGGCGAACTCGACAAGCCGGCGCGAGATGCCGCCGGTTTCCATCAGGTTGCCGGCCAGGATGAAGAAGGGGATCGCGGCCAGCGGAAACTTGTTGATCGAGGAGAACATCTCCTTGACTGAAATCAGCATGTTGGCGCTGGACGCCTGGATACCGAAGATGGACGCCAGGCCGATGGAAACGGCCACGGAAACGGTGAGCGCAAAGCACAGCACCATGGTGGAAATCATTACCGCGGTCATTGCGCAGTCTCCAGTTCGTTGCGCTGTGGGTCGATCAGGTTGCCGATGATGCCCATTACGCAGAACATGCCGCCGATCGGCATGGCCACATAGCCCCAAAACATCGAAATGGATTCAAGGCCAGCCATGGACTGCGCACGCCCGCGCAGGGAATAGTCCCAGCCCCACCAGACGATGACCGCGACGAGGAGCAGGGCGGCGAGGCAGACCAGCCAGTCCAGCACCCGCCGGATGCGAGGTGGGCTCCAGCGATAGAGCACGTCCACGCTGACCATGGCGCCCTGGCGGAAAGCCATGGGGATTCCCATAAAGACCATCCAGATCAGGCTGAGGCGGATCAGGATTTCACTCCACTCTGCAGGCTGCTCGAAGACAAAACGCGTCAGGATCTGGAACACGCCGAGCCCCGATGCGATGACCAGCATCAGGCAGGCCACCAGCATGGAGAAACCGGTGGTCCACCGTTCAAGTTGAAGAAAGGCTTGTTTCATGGAGGCGCCGATACATGAAAGTATGCAATGAAAACGCCCGCAGGCCAATGGCAGCGGGCGCAAGCAGCTACAAAAAAAGTAGCAAAATAGCCGCGGTACGGTTACTTGTAGTTCCTGATCGCGTCGATGTTGGCTTTGCCGAACTGCTTTTCAAATTCGGCGTTGACCGGCGCCAGCGTTGCCACGAACTTCGCCTTGTCCACGTTTTCGATCACGGTCATGCCTTTGCTGCGCAGCTCGGCTACACCGTTGGCATCGTCCTGGTCCACGCGGGCCCGGTTCGCCTTGGTCGCTTCCCTGGCGGCGTCAATGAATGCCGTCTTGTCGCCGGCGCTGAGCTTGTCGAAAGCTGCCTTGTTCATGACAAAAATACAGGGTGAATAAACGTGACCGGTCAGTGAAAGGTGCTTTTGCACCTGGTCGAACTTGGCGGACATGATCACGGACAGGGGATTTTCCTGGCCGTCGACTGTGCCTTGCTGCAGCGCCGTGAACACTTCGGGAAAGGCCATGGGCGTGGTGATGATGCCCAGGCCTTTGTAGGCGGCGATGTGCACCGGATTTTCCATGGTGCGCATCTTCAGTCCCTTCAGGTCCTCCGGAACTTTCACGTCCCGCTTGCTGTTGGTCATGTGGCGAAAGCCGTTTTCGGCCCAGGCCAGCGCCTTAAAGCCCTTGGCATCGAATTTGGTCAGTAAATTCTGGCCGATGGGGCCGTCCAGCACGGCGCGTGCGTGCGCCTTGTCCCGGAACAGGAAAGGAACGTCGAGGATCTTGGTCTCGGGGACAAAGTTGGGTACGGGGCCGGTGGAGGAGAAGGCCAGCTCCTGGGTGCCCAGCTGCACGGCCTCGATGGATTCGCGTTCGCCGCCCAAGGCTCCGTTGTAGAAGGTCTGGACTTTGTAGCGGCCTGCTGTGCGTTTCTCGACTTCTTTGGCAAAGGTGTCAATGGCAATGCCCTGATGCGAATTCTGGGCCGTGGAAATGCTGATTTTCATGGTGGTCTGTGCATTTGCAGACGCCATGAATCCCGCTGCGAGCGTCATACCGATAATCAGTTTTGAAAGCTTCATGTTGTTTGTCTCCGTTGGGTGATCGGGCCGGAAATCCTGTGGACGACTGGGGCCGGTCCTGTATCAGGATTCTCCGACCATAAGCACACGCATTATTGCCGCGATGCGTTTGCGGTCGTGCGCGGGTTTTCGCTTAAGTACGCTGCAATGATGCTTTCAAAATCACTGTCAGGCAGCAGGCCCAGCGACCGCGCGCGTGCTGCGTCGATATTGCCAGGCCAGCTGCCCACAATGGCTGTGACGACAGGGTCATGCACCCAGTCGATCAGATCCGCCACATCTTTGCCGGCCACCCGTGCCAAGGCTTGCGCCATTTCGCCAACTGTTGTCTTGAGGGCCGGCAGGTTGACGGCTGTGCGGGCACCCCACTCGGTGTCGCTGGCTTGCGCAGCGCGAATCAATCCCTCAACTGTGCGGCCGGGTGACGCAAGAGCCACGGCCGTTTCGGGAGGGACAGGGCACTGTGCCCTCGTTCCCGCAAGGGGTTCCCGGATCATGCCGCTGAGAAAGCTTGATGCCGCACCGTTGGGTTTTCCGGGCCGCACGCTCACGGTCATCAGGCGTACGTTGCGGCCGCGTATGAAACCCTTGCGCGCGTAATCAGCCACCAGTTGTTCGCCGATGAATTTCTGGATGCCGTAGCTATTCTGCGGTGTGGGCAGCGTTCTGTCATCGATGACCGCCGGGAGCGGTTGCTCGGGTGAATTGCCAAACACTGCAAGCGAACTGGCGAATACGACGGTGGGCGATGTTTTCAGGCTGCGGCACGCCTGCAGCAGCGCGCGCGTGGCGTCGACATTGCTGTGCATGCCGAGGTCGAAGTCCGCTTCGCATTCACCGCTGACTGCCGCCGCCAGATGAAATATCAGCGTGTCTTTTTCCGTCACCACAAGTGCTTGCGGATGGCCGTCTTCCAGCAGCCGGTTCAGATCGCCAGTGACGGCTCGAATGCGGTTGTCCTCGGCCAGTGCGGCCGGCGGCGCCACCCTGTCAACCAGCGTCACTGTCCGGATGGTTTGCGGTGCGCTGCCCGCGAGGGCCAATTGCCCCGCGTCCAGAAGTCGCCGGGCCAGCCTGGCCCCGAGAAATCCGGCGCCACCGGTGATGACGATATTCATGGGCATGTTGTCTCCATCTTTTTGTTGCTTACTCGCCTGCATGTCCGCACCGATCCGGTTGCCTGCGGTACGTCAGGCAGTTTAGTTCGAATGAGGAGTCGTTCCACGCAGCCAGATGGTGCCGGGTTGGAGGATGCTCGGAGAAAAATATCGTGCAACTCCGGCGGCACGGCTCCCGCGCCGACGTTCGATTCGTTCAGGATTCGCCGCGGCAGCAGAGTCACTGATTGGGGCGCCAGGGCGCCGCCAGCGATGAGCAGCTTGGCGCCAGAGTGAATTGGGCCGTTGGCCCGAGCCCCGATCCTTCAGACTGCTACGACGGGCTTCGGATTGGTTTTCGGCTTGCCCGGCACAGTTCCCAGTAGCCACAGATTCAGGGCTGCGTGCCGGCTGATGAGCAGCGCGGATAGGACGGGACCAGCAATCCCGGCGGCGAGTCCCAGCGTCATCAGGACATAGGTGTCCGTGATACCCAGTTTCCTGAAGGCGATACGGCTCGCGGCCGTAAAAAAAACATGCAGCAGGTAAATCGCAAATGAGAAGGATCCAATGTAGGCCAGGGGCGCGAAACTCCAGCCACTCCGCAGAAGAAGAAAGGCGCTTGAGACACCGAGCGCCAGTGCGGCGATAGAACTTCCCTGCTCGGAAAATTGCGGAAAAAGCATGGCTCCGGTGGCGGCGCAAATAAATACTGCCGCTGCCACAAGCCGGGCTTTTGGCGTCCCGATGTCAAATCGTTTGCAGGCAAGCCCGGCCAGGAAAAAAGGCAGAAGGTAAACAGCGCCCCGGGCGGCGAAATAGTTGGGTGGGCTGAAGTAGTCAAACAGCACCGCGCTGAGTGCCCAGGCCACTGCAAATCCGGCCGCAGTAGAAAGTGCGTTGAGGTGTTCCAGCAGCAGAACGACCAGGAAGACAATAAAAAGCGCTTCAAGAAACCAGAAGTGCCCCACGGGCTCAATGTGCAGCAGCCACCACTGGCTGACCGACGAGTTGGCGCCTGGCGTGAAGGCCTGCACGACGGCAAAAATGGTTCCCACCGTAATCAGGGGGAGCAGCAACCGCCGGACCTTGCCTTTAATGAATTCAGCAGCATTGCCTTCATAGGGGCGAAATGCATACACATAGCCCGATATGAAAGAAAAGAGCGGCATGCGGATATAGGCCAACCCCTCATTGAATATCTGCAGCCAGTGCCCCTCAGGAACCTTCAGGCCCACTGAGGGCGTATCCCCTACTACATGAAACAGAACCAGCAAGATGCAGGCGATGCCTCTTACCGTATCCACTTCCATGCTGCGCTTCATTTTCTTACCGGTCATCGGCCTTGCGTTCCTCTTCTTGCTTCTTTGCGGTGTGGCTTACTGCGACTGCGTGCACAAATTATGTGCGCAGGGTAGTCAATAGCAGCCGCGGCTGTGCGCCAAAAGAAAGCAAACTGTTGCAAGCCGTTTCGTTTTGCGAGGCTACCGTTATGAAGCGCACAGCTGTTACGTAGTTGCAACCAATACGCCCGGTTCTGACATCTCAATCGCATACCTGCCACCCTACACTGAGTCGTCTTGTTCCTACATCAACTGTGCCGTCATTGGTATTGCGACTTACACCAAGCTAAACGATTCTCAGTGGGCCCCTTCTGCCACGCATGCACACGCAGGCAACAGGCAGAACAAAACACAGGAAGTGATATCAAGGCATGAAATCTTACGCTCCGCTTTTCAGCGAAGATTCTGCGCACTATGCGGCGCTGATAACGCAGGCTACGGCCATCACCCGGCACGCCGACCTGCTCGAATGGTTGCGCGGTGGCGTCCAATACTCCCTTCCACATGACATCCTGATGGTGGGCTGGGGAGACTTTCAGGACGGTGCTATCCAGCACGACATTCTTTCTGAATTGCCAGGCGTACGTTCATATGCAGACGGTACAGACGGCGTGCCCTTTTTGCTTGGGCGGCTTCATGACCACTGGGTGGCGGCCGGCGGACAGCCCTGCCTCCTCAATTTCAGCCAGTTCGAATATTTGCTGGGCAATGCAAGCTTGCCGGGTTCCTTCACCCGTACCCTGGCGGGCATGCGCTCGGTGCTCGTTCACGCGATGCATGACGAAAGGGCGCACCAGGACTGTCTGTATGCGTTTTTTCGTGCAGATGAGATACCCAGGGAGTCAGGGCTGAAGGCCATGAGAATGCTGATGCCCGCCATTGATAACGCGCTGCGGCAGATGGCGCTGTTGCCACAGCAGCACCCGCAAGCTGTCGTTACGGCGCGCAACGGAGCCGACGACGCGTCCGGCCTGAGCGAGCGGGAAACACAAATCATGGCCTGGGTCGCCATGGGAAAAACCAATGCCGAGATCGGAACCATCCTCAACATCAGTGGCTACACGGTGAAGAACCACATGCAGCGCATATTCCAGAAGCTCAACGTATTTAACCGGGCCCAGGCTGTCTCCAGGATTACGCGGGTGAGCTTACATGGATGATGTCAACCCGCTTAATTCGGCCTCGGCATGGCTTAACCGGCGCGAACCCCGCTCCATGGGGTTGGGACGAAGCCATCTTTTCACCGCAGTCGAAGCCGCGCTGGATCCTCTGGTGTTGGTGTTCTCGCTTTGGGGACTGGCTTTGTTCTTCGAGGGGTCGGTGCGTCCCGCCTATCTAATTTTGTCGGTCATCGTGTTTTCGCTGACGTTTCCCGGTACCTCCCAACTGCGTTTGCCCGTGTGGAAGGTGTTCTCGAAAATTGCATTTCACTGGATATGGATTGCCGGCTTGTTGCTGCTGACAGGTTTTGCCACCGAATATTTCTATAAATTCTCCATGACGGTACTGGTTAACTGGCTATGGGTCGCGCCGGTTGCTCAGGCGGGTGCGCATGTGGCCCTGCGCGCTGCCGCTCCGCAGTTGCTGAAGTTGCAGGGGGCGGTTCGCGGTGCTGTCATCGTCGGCATGAACGAGCAGGGTGTTTCTCTGGCCCGGCACATCACAGGTTCGGCGTATTCGGGCATTGATTTGAAGGGCTTTTTCGATGACCGCGGGGAAGACCGCAGGGAGTCACAGGATGACTACCAGCTGGTGGGAAAAATTGACGACCTTCCGGCTTACGTCAAGCAGCATCGGATCCAGTTTATCTATTTGTCCCTGCCCATGGCATCTCGGCCGCGCATCTTGCAGGTGCTGGATGGCCTGAAGGACACCACAGCGTCGATTTATTTTGTCCCCGACATGTTCATTACAGACCTGATACAGGGCCGCAGCGATTCGGTTTGCGGGGTCACGGTGATATCTGTCTGTGATACGCCATTCCGGGGTGTCAGCGGCGTACTGAAACGGGCCAGTGACATCGTGCTGTCGCTGCTGATCCTGTTGCTGATTTTTCCGATCATGCTGGTGATCGGGGTGATGGTCAAGCTTGACTCTCCCGGGCCTGTCATTTTCAAGCAGCGGCGCTATGGCCTGGATGGCGAGCAGATTCTGGTCTACAAGTTCCGGTCCATGGCTGTTACCGAAGACGGCGGCACGATTCAACAGGCCCGCAAGAATGACATGCGGATCACCCGCCTGGGTGCTTTCCTGCGCAAAACTTCACTCGACGAGTTGCCGCAATTCATCAACGTATTGCAGGGGCGCATGAGCATCGTCGGGCCGCGCCCGCACGCCGTGGCACACAACGAGATGTACCGCTCACTCATCAAGGGTTACATGGTTCGTCACAAGGTCAGGCCTGGCATTACCGGATGGGCTCAGGTTAATGGGCAGCGCGGCGAAACCGACACGCTCGACAAGATGCAGTCGCGTATCGATTGCGACCTGGATTACCTGCGCAACTGGTCGCTGCAGCTCGATTTTTTCATCATTCTGAAAACGATCCGCCTGGTCTTCAAGGACAGTGCGGCTTATTAAAAGCAAAAAAAAGGACAGCTGATGCCTCACCGCGACCTCCTTCCCATTCCTCTCCTGTTGCTGAGCCTGTTTCCCTTGGTGGCGCATGCCGATGAGCTTGACACCCTTCAATTCAAGGCCGGGCAATCCGTCACGCATGACAGCAATATCTTCAGGTTGTCCGATACGGCGAATGCCCAGGCACTGATAGGAACCACGGATCGCGCGGACACAGTCTCGGTGACGACAGCAGGCTTCAAGGTCAACAAGCCTTTCGGGCTTCAGAGATTTGAACTCGACGCCGCGGTCGAAGACCATCATTACAGCCGCTTTTCCAATCTTGATTTCACCGCGGTGAACTATGCGGCCGCCTGGCGCTGGAGTTTTACGCCGGCCTTGCACGGCAATTTGACCTCCGACCGGCGGGAGTATGTCGACAACACCGCGGACGTCCAGAATTCAGGGCAACTCAATCGTCGAACCAACCGCTCAACCGTGTTTGATGCGGAATACGAACTCGATGGTGCGTGGCGGCTGGTTGGCGGGCTTTTCGAACGCACAAGCACCAGCAGCCAGCCTTTCACCTTTGAAGGTGACTCACGAATTCGGGGCGCCGAGGGCGGCGTGCGTTATGTCTTCCCGTCGAACACTTCCATGGCTTATCGCTACAAGCGGGGCAACGGCGACTATCCGGGCCGGGTGCCGTCGTCAACGTTCGCGGGCAGCTTCACGGATACTGAACACGAGTTCCGGCTGGACTGGGCGCCGACCGGAAAAACCACCCTGCGGGCACGCTTGTCTCATCTCGACCGCGAACACGATGGATTGGCTGCGCGGGATTTTTCGGGCTTCACTGGCCAGCTTGATGCGACCTGGAACATCACGGCAAAGACAAGTCTTGCCGGAGGCCTGGTGCGGGAGCTGGGTAGCTATCAGACGTCTAACGCCAGCTATTACGAAGGCTATCGCTTCTTCATAGCGCCGACCTGGAAACCCAGCGAGAAGACGGCCGTTCGCCTGCGCTACGACCACGGCGCACGCGACTTCCGGGGGCCTTTGCCGGGCTTTGCCGCAACGGACCGCCACGACACCAGCAATCTGGTTTCCCTGGCGCTTGAGTGGCAGGCGCTGCGTGCCCTCAAGTTGATAGCTTCAGTGCAGCGTGACAGGCGCAAATCCACCGAGCCGGGTTTTGACTACACCAGCAATGCCTTTGGTCTTTCAGCGCAAGCGAGCTTTTGATGGAATCCTTCAACCAACCCCGCTTTCAGGCGCCGGCGTGGCCCCTGCCTGCGGCGTCCTTTACAGACATTTTGCTTTCCGAAAAGGCGACAACAAGATGAAATTCATGATTCGTAACTTTCCCCCGGTCTTATTGGCCTTGTGTCTGGCGATGATGGTCCCCGCGTTCGCCCAGCCGGCCGCACCAAATCAGTCTGCTGCAGTGACGGCCCCGGTTGCGCCTGTCGCACCGGTTGCTGCCGGTGCTGCGGCTGTGCCAACCAACCAGGACTATCGCCTGGGTGCCGGCGATTCAATTGGCGTGCAGGTGTACCAGAGTCCGGACCTCTCGGTCGACGCACGGGTATCTGAAAGCGGCGTGATCAGCTATCCCCTGATTGGCAGCGTTCAGCTGGGTGGCCTGACGATTGGTGAAGCCGAGAAGAAGATTGCAGATGCTTTGCGAACCGGCGGTTTCGTCAAGGTGCCGCAGGTCAACATCGTCTTGCGCCAGGTACGGGGCAATCAGGTCGCCGTGCTGGGGCAGGTAAGCCGTCCGGGCCGTTTCCCCCTGGAAACATTTAACACCCGCGTCAGCGATATGCTGGCTGCGGCCGGCGGCGTGACCCCTACGGGTGACGATGTACTGATCCTGACCGGCCAGCGTGAGGGCAAGCCGTTTCGGAAAGTGATTGATATCCCGGCACTCTTTCTGAACGAGAAATCAGATGAAGACATTGTGCTTGCTGGCGGAGACACGCTGTATGTCAACAAGGCACCGGTGTTTTATATCTACGGCGAAGCACAACGTCCCGGACCATACCGCATCGAGCGGGGCATGACCGTGATGCAAGCGCTTGCCCAGGGTGGCGGCCCCACGGTGCGCGGCAGTGAAAACCGGCTGCGCCTGCATCGCCGCGACGCGGCGGGGAAGGTTGTCGAGACTACTCCTCGGCTCACCGACCCTGTTCGCGCCGAGGATGTGATCTATGTTCGTGAAAGCCTCTTTTAAAACATCATGACACTCCATCAATTCCTGCTGATCCTGCGAGCCCGCTATCGGGTCGTTGTGCTTGTCATTCTGGCGGCCATACTGGCCGCGCTGGCCGTCAGCCTGGCGCTTCCCCGGAAGTACACCGCCCAGGCCGCCGTACTGGTTGACGTGCGTTCACCTGATCCGGTTGCCGGCGGTGCGGCCTTGCCCGGCCTGGTTGCACCCAGCTATATGGCGACCCAGGTGGACATCATCGGCGGTGACCGTGTGGCGCAACGCGTGGTGAAAATGCTCAAGCTGGATGAAGACCCGCGCACCAAAGCCCGTTGGCTTGAGGCCACCGACGGACGCGGGTCGCTTGAGAGCTGGCTGGCCGAGTCCCTGCAGAAGGGCCTGGATGTGCGGCCCGCGCGCGAAAGCAACGTGATCAACATCACCTACAAGGGCAGCGATCCGGATGTCGCCGCCACTACGGCCAATACCTTTGCCCAGGCCTATCTCGATACCAACCTGTCGCTAAAGACGGAGCCTGCCAAGATCTATGCCGAATGGTTTGATGACCAGACCAAGGCATCCCGCGCGAAGCTTGAAGAAGCCCAGGCGCGCCTGTCGGAATACCAGCAGAAGGCCGGTATTGTCAGCAGCGACGAGCGTGTGGACTACGAGACCGCGAAGCTTGGGGAAATTTCCTCCCAGCTCACGACTGTGCAGGGCGAGACTACCGACAGCCAGAGCAAACGCAGCTCTCGCGGAGATACCGTCGCTGAAGTCATGCAGAGTCCGCTGATTAATGGCCTGAAGGCCGATCTTTCGCGGCTGGAGGCCAAGGTACAAGAGATCAGCGTGCGTCTAGGCGCCAATCACCCGGAACGGCAACGCGCTGAATCCGAACTGGCTGCCGTAAAAAGCCGGCTGGCAACCGAGACTGCGCGTATCACAGCTTCCATCGAAACAACCTACCGCGTGGGCAAAGACCGGGAGCGTGAACTGCAGGCCGCAGTGGGCGCACAGAAAGCGCGTGTCCTCGAACTGAACAAGCAGCGGGACGAACTCAATGTATATCGCCGCGATGTGGAGTCGGCCCAGCGCGCTTTTGAGGCTGTCAGCCAGAGTGCGTCGCAGACACGCCTTCAGAGCCTGAGCAACCAGACCAATGTTGTGCGGCTGAACATGGCAACGCCTCCCGTCAACCCTTCGAGCCCGAAACTGCTGGTGAATCTGCTGGTCGCTGCTTTTGGCGGGACTTTGCTCGGCATTGCATGCGGATTGCTGCTTGAACTGGCCAACCGCCGCGTGCGCTCTGCTGAAGACCTGGTGCAGATATTGGGCCTGCCTGTGCTGGCAAGCATTTCTTCGGATGGAGGAAGCGGCAGGCTTCCCGGTTCGCGCCGCCTGATGCTAGGCAATGGAGGGACAGCATGAATAGAAACAACGCTCCGACGATACGATCGGTTCCCCTGACAGTTCCCAGCAAACCGGCCACGGGTGCCGGCCGCTCCATGGGGACAATCCTGGTGGACGCAGGTCGGCTGTCGCCGCCTGATGCCGAACGTATCCTCCATTTCCAACGGGACCGCGGCTTGCGCTTTGGCGATTCCGGCAAGGCCCTGGGCCTGCTGAGTGACGACGATGTGCGTTTTGCCCTCTCGGTCCAGTTTGACTATCCCTACCTTGCCAATGAAACCAAGCTCAGCCGGGAGCTGGTGGCGGCGTACCAGCCGGGCAGCCAGCCGGTTGAACAGTTGCGTGCGCTGCGCAGCCAGTTGATGTTGCGCTGGTTTGACACCGGGGCCGAGCGCCGGGGGTTGGCGATTGTCAGCGCCGGAGCGAAAGAAGGGCGCAGCTATATTGCGGCTAACCTGGCCATCGTGTTTTCACAGCTCGGGGAGCGGACTTTGCTGGTCGATGCGGATATGCGGACGCCACGGCAGCACCAGCTTTTTAACCTTGGGGCCACTGCGGGCCTGTCTGACATGCTTGCTGGCCGCGCCGGGCCGGAAGCGGTCATCAGCATACCGGCCCTGCAGGATCTGTCGGTACTGCCTGCGGGGGTCATTCCGCCTAATCCGCAGGAGCTGCTTGGGCGGCAGGAATTTTCCAAACTGCTGCAGTCATTGGGCGAGGACTTTGACGTCATCATCATCGACACTCCGCCTGCCAGCGAATGTGCCGATGCGCACACGGTGGCAGTCCGAGCAGGGGCTGCTCTGGTTGTGGCGAGGCAGAACATGAGTTCCATGCCGCAAATGACCCGTTTTACCCACAGTCTGCGGGAGTTCGGGGTGGCTTTGGTGGGCTCCGTGCTTAACGATGCTTGAAGAAGCGGCCAGCCCCCAGCCGATAGGTGGCCTCAAGCGCGGCGGATCCCAGAAATCCGCCTGCGGCGTCCGCAGCCAGGTCAGACCAGCTGGCTGCCCGGCCCGGCAGGAAAGCCTGATGCAACTCATCCATGGCACCTACCATGACGGCGCTGGCTACGCAGCAAAGCACCATGCGCCAGCCGCGCGTTCCGCTTGCAATACCGGCAGCCGCGCCCACCATGCCAAAGACGAGCAGATGCGCCAGTTTGTCCCAGGGCGCAGGGAACAGCCCAACGGCAACGGGCTGCGCGCCAAGGATGTAAAGCGCTGCGGCCGTCAGGACGACGGTGATGCCCGCCAGGATGCGAAGGGTGCGCAAGGGGTTGCCCAAGGTTACGGTGTTCAACATGACCACGATTTTGTCATGCCGCGGGATGGATGGGTGAGGCCATGCTGAGTTCTTCCTTTGACAGCCCTGCTGACTGGCGCCAGCGCTGGGCGCTACTGGTGGAAAAGATTGAGCGGGTGCAAACCCCTGTCGACAGTCAGGCACTGCTGGCGTCCCTTAGCCACCCTGCAAGGCCGCTGGTACTGGCTTTCGCCAATGCTCATGCGATGAATTCCATGGTGGCGTCGGTTCCTTTTTTTGAGGCAATGCGCTCGGCCGACCTGGTGCTCAGGGACGGCTCCGGCATGGCAACGCTGTTTAAATTGCTGCGGATGCAGCCCGGCCTCAATCTCAATGGGACGGACTTCATTCCGCAACTGATCCGGGCGTTTGACGGCCGCCGCATTGCGTTGTTTGGTACACGTGATCCCTATCTGGCCAAGGGCCGGCTGCGTATCCAGCAGGAACTGGCTCCCCACAGCCAGCTCATTGCAGCCGATGGCTTCCTGGATGTTGAGGCATACGCCCTACTGGCAGTTCAGCATCGACCGTCGCTGATCGTGCTCGGCATGGGGATGCCCCGGCAGGAGGAAGTGGCGGCCAGGCTGCGCGCTTTGCTGGATTTCCCCTGCCTGATCGTTTGCGGCGGAGCCATCATTGATTTTCTGGGCGGAAAAACACCGCGTGCACCGATATGGATGCAGAGAGCCGGCCTGGAGTGGTTGTTTCGCCTGGCGCTGGAGCCGCGCCGGTTGTTTCAGCGCTACGTTATAGGCAATCCGCTATTCTTAACGCGGGCCTTGCGCCTGGCCTCGGTGAACCGGCGCTGATCCGGCATTCACTGCGAGCGATTGACGTTGCGGCCGCAAGTGCTGGCTTTCTTCGTCTACGGCTACCGGCGCGTAGCGGTTGTCTACATCCGGTGTGCAGTTGGCCTTAACAATCTGGCCGGGGTTGCCCATCACCACGCTGTAGGGGGGGACGCTCTCAAAGACATACGCTCCGCCGGCAATCCTGCTGCCTTTCCCCACAGTCACGCCGCCCACCACAATCGCGTGCGGGCCGATCCACACATCGTCTTCAATCACGGGATAAACGGTGTTCCGCCGACCTTCACTGTCGATGTAGTCCCGCTGCCCGATCGTTACGCCATGAAACAGCGTGACGTTGCTGCCGATACGTGCGTTCGCGTTGACGACGATGCCGCGGCCATGGGTGAGTGCAAGTCCGGGCGCAATGGCGGTTCGCCAGGGTATTTCGATCCCTGCCAGCTGGCTCGTCAGACGGTACAGCAGTTTTGCGGGGATCATCGCGAGCCAGCGCCATGCAGGCGGTAGTTGCTGGGCTATCTGGCAAAGACGCAAAGTGACAACCACGCGAAATGCCGGATCCAGAAGGGCGCCTTTCAACGCCAGATGCCCATCGGATCGGCCAAATTTCCGGTGAATATCGGCTTTCAGGGAAGGCATGCTATTTTTTCCATGGTTTGGCCGCTGGCCGATGCCCCGGTACAGAACCACCGGGCCGAATCATGCACGCCGGTGCGATAAGGTGTCCACGCCAATCCCAATCGTTCCGTTGCTGCCTGCGAGTCGAGCTGAATGTGCTGTGACCACAAACGGAGCAATCCCGGTGGCAACGCATCGGGTAGCTGCCAGCCGTTGCTGCCAAGAAGTTTCAAGGCCCGCTCAGCTGCCTTGAGTGGCGGGCCACCTACCCAGGAGTCCACCTTCAGGCGGCGCTGGCCGATGCGCTTCACCGGCGTTGCCTTGATTTCGAGAGCCAGGTCGACAAAGTAGTCGTTCCAGCGAGGACTGTCTGGCGCAGCCAGATTGAAAGTCGGCAACTCGCCTGGAGCCACCGGCAGCTGCAGTGCAACCAGCAGAGCCTGGCAAACGTCGTCCACGTGGACAAGATTGGACCAACCATCGCCTGCGGTGCCAAGGTCGCCGAGACGCCCGGACTGAAGCCAGCGGCCGATACGTCCGACCCAGAGTTCACTGCCGGGGCCAAAAACACAGCCAGGCCGCAGCATCACGGTTGTACCACCGCGGCGAGCAAATTCCTCCAGGCTGGTTTCCGCTTCGCACTTGGCACGGCCATACCAGCCCAGGCCGGGATCACGGGGTGCGTCCTCACGGGTCAGGCCTTCTGCAGGGCCGTAGACCGACATGGTGCTCAAATGAACAATGCGCGGGCTGCCTGCCTTGAGCGCGGCGTCAACCAGCGTGCGCATGCCTTCGGAAATGGAAGCCGCATCGCCCGCCACGCAGTTAACAATCGCATCGAAGTTTTTTAATGCCACCGCAAGTTGCCCGGCGTCTCGGGTGTCCAGTTCCAGCCATGAGGCCCGCAAATTTTCCGTGCCGTTCGCAGAATTCTTCTGTCTGGACGCGCCCGTGGGGGTTGCCCACGAAGTGTTGTGCAGCATTTCCAGCAGTCGCCTGCCGATGTGGCCCGACCCTCCCAATACCAGCACCTTCATGCGGCCTCCTTCAGCTGGATCGGTGTCCGCTCTGCACGCAAGCGATGCGACAGTGTGTCGCCCAGCCGGAGCGACATGGCAATCAGGGTCAAAGTCGGATTGGCCTGGCTTGACGTAGGAAAAACCGCGCTTCCGGCTACAAACAGGTTGTGCACCGAGTGAACCTGGCAGTCGGCATTGACCACACTGGTGCGCACGTCATCGCCCATGCGTGCGGTACCTATGTGGTGTCCCCCATAGGCGCCGAAGCGCACAAGGTCGTCCTCAAGGGTGTGGCGGTTGTAGTCGAAGTGGGCCTTCCCGCTGCGCGCGAATTCTTCGGCCATCACGTCCAGGGTTTTGCGGACTGAGTCGATGTCCGCCTGGCTATAGCGCCAATCCACCTTCAGGCGCGGCATGCCCAGCGCATCGACAGTGCCGGCAAGTGTGACCCGGCTGTGGGCTTGGGGTATCTGCTCACCATGAACTTCAAGGCTGAAGCGGTTGGTGCGGTTGCGCAGAATCACTGACGGGAATTTGCGTTCAGCGAAGGAGCGCCTGGCCAGCCAATGGGCCAGGAAAGCCGTGGTGTCCAGAGGGTCGGCCACCACATTGAGGAGGTGGCGGGCGTAAGTCCCTGCCGTGGGGGCATGGCCATCGTTGAGCCGCTTGCCGTATTCGTAGCTGATCAGCTTGCGGGCCAGGAACAGCCCCGACAACACCCCGTTGCGATGCACCGGATCGGTGATGCGCGGGAAGTGCAGACGGGCGACTGCGTTGGCAAGGCCCAGCCGCCTTTGCTCGTGGGCAGCCACAGCCAGCCTGCGCCTGCAATAGGTGCCTTCCGGTGAAATTTCATAGCCGTGCCGCACATTGGTGACGGGCCCATGAACCGTCAGGGTACCGACATTCCCGGCGATGTGGCACATGTAGTAGCGACCCACCACATCATGCTGGTTGCCAACGCCTTGCGGAACGACGTCTCGCGACGCCAGTAACAAACGCGCAGTTTCGAGCCCGCCCATGGCCAGTACCGTGGTATTCGGAGTCACCCAAAAATGTGTTCCTGCCAGTGTACGCACCTCGAGTTCCCGTACGGCTCTTCCATCGGCGTGCAGCCGCACCGCGGTGCAGTTGGCTCCCAGCAGTACCTGGATGTTGGGAGCCAGCTCAAGCCGCCGTCCATAGCGATTGCCAAAATGCGTGGGGCAGGAAAACCGCTCCAGCCCATTGCTTAGCACGCGGGAACTGTCGAACCCCGCAATCAACGGACCGGTGTTCGGGTCCAGGGCGTTACCGGCGTCATAAATGAACCGACCGGCTTCCGCGAGGGCATTGGCACGCGGGTAGTAGGGCAGCAGGTCTTCGTAAGACAGCGGCCACCCGCTGTGCGGAATATGACTGCGGGTCTCGAAATCAATCGGATCGAAGGGCATGCAGCGTCCGCCCCAGATCGCCGTGGATCCCCCAAGGCGCCGCTGGCGATATTTTCCGGGGGGGCTGTGCAGCCGTTCATCCGCGACTTCTCCTTCGCAGAGCGCCTGGGTGGGAGCGTGTGCCTGCAACTGCCCCGACTCCAGCAGAAGCACGGAATGTCCTTGCTCCGACAGCGTAAGCGCCAATGCAATGCCCGCAGGGCCGCCACCCACTACGCAGACGTCCGCCTGAAGGCGGCTGCCGGCCTGAATGTCATTGGCCTGCGTGATCATTGGGGGGCATCCGGGGCAGATTTGGCAGTGCGCAACGGTTGGGCCGCCACGCCGAAATTGCGTTGGTGGATACGTGCAACGCTGGCAAAGAAACGGGCAAGGGAAAAGTTCTGTTCATAAAGTGCCCGGCCGTTGCGTTCCAGTGAAGTCCTCAGTGCAGGCTCGTCCAGCACCCGCTGCAGACCCCTGGCAATACCGGCCGCGTCACCGGCCTGCACGAAGCAGGCATTGACGCCATCGGTCAACACGGAAGGTATTTCGCCTACCGGGCTGCAGACCACCGCAACGCCGTTGGCCATGGCCTCCAGGATGACCAGTGGCAGTCCCTCGTCGTAAGAAGGCAATACCAGGACATCGGCGCGAGCGATCAGGCGTGCGACCTGTTGCTGGTCTGACCAGCCGGCAAAATCAAGCAGTGCTTCAATGCCCAGCTGCTTTGCCTTTATCCGGTAGGCTTCGATATCCCCGCCGCCGACCAGAATCACTTCGGTTCGTGAGGCATCAAATCCCGGGAGCGCCAGCGCTTGCAAAAGATCCGATACGCCTTTGCGTTCCGACAGGTTTCCCAAAAAGAGCACGCGCTGCACGGTTTGTTCCGAGGCTATGCGCCGTGCATGGGTGGGTTCGGGAACACCGTTGATCACGATCTCCACACGATTGGCCGGCACGCCGAGCTCTTCGACCACAAAGCGCCGTGCGGATGATCCCAGCACCACGCAACTGGCCGGCAATGAAAATACCCAGCGCGTCAGCATCTGCAGCGGACGGGGTAACGACCGGTAGAAATGGTGCAGCTGCGCAGCGTGCAAATGAAGCACCACCGGAATACCGAGGGTGCGGCAGACAATGATGATCACGCTCTTGCGAAAGAGGCTCAACCGCTCGGCCATGTTCACATGGACACCCGCCAGCCTGCCGTTGATTTTTCCGCGCACTATTCTGGCCATGGCAGTAGCCAGCACCCAAAGTGAATACAGCGCGTTGGCGCCGCCACGAGTGTCAAGCGGACGAAGTTCTGCCGCATCGGCAGGGGCTGAAAACGCCTGAGCCTGGATCAGGTAGTCCGCGACCTTGAACATGCCGCCGCCCTTGGGCGTCCAGGGACACGCAAGGTAGATGTAGCGCCCCTCGCGTTCTCTTGCGGCCGAATGCGGCAGCGATTCACTTCTCATAATTACTTTCCTGTACCTTGATAAGAAAGACCAGGCTTTCTAAAGAGTGCGCGCTTGAAGAAGGTCGTCATGGGGCGCTCCAGCCACACGTACGAGATGCAACCGGCAACCACCACAGCCGTGCCCACGGCAAGCACGATGGCCAGGCTGTCCTGCACGCCCAGTTTTTTAAGAGCCAGCACACCGGCCGGTACCACGAAGGTGTGTGAGAGATAGATGGAATAGGAAGCGTCACCCAGAAAAGACAGGCGGGAAGCCAGTGGCGCGCGCAAGGTCCATGGCTCGAGCCAGATTGACCCGAGGACGACCAGCGCAGCACCGCAGCCCCATGTGGCGAAACGGTCGGCCGAGTGCCCCCAGTCAGGAATAAACATGAACATCACGCCAGCGGCCATGACGATCAGGCCGACTCCTGGCGATGCATGCCGAAAATGCAAAAAGGCATAGGCAATGCAGACCCCAAGAATGAACTCGAAAACAATGGTCTGGGCGTAGAAACCCAGCACCACCGAATCCGGTACATAACGCCCAGCTGTGAAAATCAGCAGAAAAACCAGCAAACAAAACCGGATGCGTGGTGCGCCCAGGGCAATGGCTGCCGCAAAAACGGCATAAAAAAGCATTTCAAAATTCAACGTCCAGCCGACGGGCAGCGTGGGCAATACAAGGCCCCAGGGGCTCACGGCAGGGATGAACAAAAGGGAGGCGGTCAGATGTCCGGGCTCAACGGACGCGCGGGATGCGAGGGTCGGCAAAGCCAGCAAGAGGGCGACCTTCAACAAGGTATAGAACCAGTAGAGCGGTGCGATCCTCAGCAAGCGCCTTCGCATGAACACCCAGGCGGCATTGATCCGCGACGCAGCGTCGGAAGGCAGTGCCGACGTTGACATGGCCATGACAAACCCGCTGATGACAAAGAAGATGTCCACGCCTGCAGAGCCGTCTGCCCAATAACGGGTGGGGCCGGTTCCGCCGATGTGGATGGAGATGGCCTGGGTAATGTGCATGACCACGACAAGCATGGCTGCAGCAAACCTCAGAATCTGTACGCCCGTGAATTGCTGCGTCGCCTGCGGCTTCTGCGGGCTTCCATCGGGGCCGGTCAATGGGCGCTCCCCTGAATTGCCTGGCGAGGCGCCATCGAGAAGTCCTTGAGTATCCGGCTCGCGATAGCCTCGCCAGCCGGGCGTTGCCGGCGAAGCAGGCCGCGTATGAGGCCCGCGGCATTGAAGCACCATGAGATCACCGAATAGAGCGCCTTGGTGACAGACCGTTTTCGCCAGGTCATCAGCAACACCGGCGCCGTGACAATGATGCAAAAGAACGCCATGCGCAGGGGAGCCGACACCGGCCAGAATACCAGGCTGGCCATGACCGCCCACCAGCCCAGAACGGCCAGGTACAGGCGCAGTTCCCGCAGCCCCTGCAGTGCCAGATGCAGTCGGGGCTGGCCGGCGGCAGCGCGGACCAGTTCGCCAAGCCCGCAGATATAGCGGGTGCTCCAGCGCCGCATCAACAAGCGATAGGGTGGTGCATCGTGGCCAAAGTGGTTGACGGCATCCACCGGCAGGCGCCACAGGTGCCAGCCGAGAGCGCGCAGCCTGATGGCCAGGTCAAATTCTTCATAGCTGTGCAGGTTACGGTCGGAAAGATAGCCTGCGGCCTCAATGGCGGTGCGACGGTAAAGCCCACCGCCGTCGAGCCGGTCGACCTCGCCAGGCAGCAGGTGCGGCGAGGCGCGTTCTCCACGCGCCAGGTATTCCAGGCTCTCGGTGTTTTGCTCCACCACGCGTCCACCAACGCCTGCGACGTCCTCATGGGTATCCAGAAAATCGAGTGCTTTCTCAAGAAAGCCTTCTTGCATCTGCATGTCGCCATCGAGGATATAAATGAAGTCGCCATGCGAATGCTGATAGCCCAGCTGGGGGCCTACGCCGCAGCAGCGCTCGTTGGGATTGGCCAGCTGGACGATACGTATGGGGTAAGTGCATGCCAGCTCCACCGTGCTGTCGGTCGAGCAGGAGTCGGCAAGAATGACCTCTCCGCCCACGGCGGAAACAGCGCGCAGCGCACTCTCGATGGTCGCCCGGATGCGTTTTTCCTCATTCAATGCCTTGATGACCACGGAGACCCGGCAGGAATGCCAGAGAGGGGTGATTTTGCGGGGTGATTTGGGGTTCATTTTTTCTATCCTGCTTCGGCCGGACTGCCGGTGTGAATCGTCCGCCGCGTGCGCCAAAGCTGCCAGTTTTTCACCACCTTGCCCGGCATGAAAAGCATGGCCGCGGTCAGCCACCAACGTCTTCCGGCCGCCGCGCGGTGTGCGCGCACCAGCCAATCAAAGCCCTCACGGCGGCTTCCGGATGCCAGTGCCTGCCGCGCCAGGGTCAACTCGTGTTGCGCCACAAGCCACAGCGCAGACCGGCGTTGAGCTGTGGTCATGGCCCCTGATAGAGCACGTGCCCGCATGCGTTCCAGAAACGGTGGCATGGCCAGGTCGGGGTGGTATGTCGTCAGGCCGCCTTCCACAGCCAGCCGATACGCCATCAAGGGCGACCGGACCAGCGCAACGGGGGTTTTCTCAGCCAGACGGAACCATAGATCCAGGTCTTCGCCGTGCGACTCTCCCGAGGGAAAGCATGGCTGCATTTGTCGCAAGCGCGCGTTTCGCACGGACACTGCGCTGGTGCACAGCGATGGCGCGCTCATCCAGCGCCGCGGCAGATCGGTGATGAGTTCCACTTCCGGTTGATCTGCCAGCGCTGGCCAGTTCGGCGGCCACATGGTGTGGGTATCGGGAACCGGCAGGAAGTCGGTGGCCACCGTGTCGACCTGCGGGTAACGCGCCTGCGTCCGCAGAAGGGTTTCCAGGTACTGGGGATGGTGCCAGTCATCGGCGTCGAGAAAGGAAACCCATTCGCCTTTTGCCAGCGAAATTCCCAGGTTCCGGGCGGCGGAAACACCGGCATTGGCCTGGCGCACCAGACGCAACCGTGGGTCAAGTATGAACGTTACCAGTTCCGCACCGCCGTCGGTGGAACCGTCATCCACCACAATGACCTCGAAGTCCGAGAAGGTCTGCGCCAGCACCGACGCGATGGTGTCGTTGATGTACGGCGCCTTGTTGTAAAGCGGAATGACAATCGAAAATTTCATGGTCGGGCTCGAGAGGTGGCCGGGGACGGATGGAAGTTCCCGGCAAAGCGGGGTACGGCGCCTTCCGGCAAGCTTGCCGGCTGCTTTCTGCGGGCATGGGCTTCGCGCGCTGCGGCCGCCAGCGTCATCAGCAAAAGCACGTGGGTGGTGAGCTCGGGGCCGTAACCGAAGAGCAGCAGCGGCACTTCACTGATGGCGCGCAATGCCAGCGCCACGAACAACGCCAGTGAAAGGCCGCCGCTGGCACGTGCATAGCGGATGGACAGGACCAGCAGCACCAACGCGTACAACACCAGTGCAGCGGCACCCACCGTGCCGGAGCGCGACAGGGTATCCATGAACTGGTTATGCGCGTGGGTCGCATTGGGCATGCCGATGCTTTCACGGAAACTGACATCCCACAGGGTGGGTCCGTAGCCGAACACGGGATTGCGCTGCCATTCATCATAGGCAATTGCCCAGATCTGATCACGGCCGGTCATGGACGCGAGTTGTGCGCCCTGGGCGCTGTCAAAGAAGCTGGACAAGCGCGCATCGACATCGCCAAACATCAGTACCAGCGTGACGCCGGCCACCGCGACCATGAACCCCACCAACGAGACGATGCCGAATTCCGGCCGCACCGGGTCACTGGCGCGGCGCAGAAACGCAGGCCCCTGGCGTACAGCAAGAATGCAGGCGGAGCACAGGGTAAAAGAAATCCAGGCTGTTTTGGATTGAGCGAGAAAAAGTACAAGAAGCCCCATTCCCCACGCCAGGCGGTTCAGCCAGATACTCTCCAGAGGACGCGCGAGGAGGCACAGCAGGCCCAGTTGAGCCAGCATGCCGAGTGACACAGCATGTGCGGCCAGCCCTGCCAGCCGCGGTACGCCCGGCAGCAGGCCCTGCGTATAGGAGAGGTCCAGCACCAGCGTTGGCTTGAAAGGGATCAGCAGCAATCCCGCTGCCATAAAGAGAAGCAGGGCGTTGCGAGCCGCCTTGAATGCGAGGTCTCTTTCGATGCTGGTGGCAAGCACTGCCGCGATACCGATGAGCAGCGGGTACACATAATCGTGTGACACATGCGGATGCAGGCCCAGAAGAGCCGGTGAGGCCACCGTGCCAGCCCAGAAAACAACAAAGGTGATCAGCATCACCGGGGGGGCCTGCGCCGTCCTGTCGCGTTGAAGCCAGTGCGTGATGATGCGTTCCCCGGCCAGCGTGAGTAGCAAGAGGGATACCAGCGGCTGCGCCAAAGCCACCAGCGGGTGGCGCACCACTACCGCAACTTCGTCCAATTTAAACGCACTGCTGGAGAGGTCGCGCCCCGAGAGGAAATTGTTCAGGGCCACCATTGCCAGGATGGCGTAGAAAATGACATGCATGTATCCGTGCGCACGGCGTGACGTGACATGAACTGCACCCGCCATGCCCAGCGTTGCCAGAAGCGCCGCCAAAATGGCACCGGCAACCAGAACCGAAATAACGATGGGTTGGTCCAGGATAGCTCCTTAGAGTGGCTGCTCAAGGGAATTGGGAAGATCGGTACGTGGTGCCGAAATACCGCGGCGCAAAAAATTCGCCAGTCCAGGGACAAACCGTATGACCATTTCGGATGTTTCCCGCCCCAGCATTTGCGGCCTCAGGGCCAGCAGCAATGCGGGAAAAACTGCTGCGGACAGGCTTCCGGCAAGCAGCGAGAGCAGGGGGATATCAAACCTTGCAACTGCGAGCTGACCTGCCATCACACCTAAAACGCAAGCGGCGCAAAGAAGCAGCCCGCGCAGGGCATCCGGCAGCAGGGCCATCCAGCCAAGCCCCAGCGCACGGAATGCTGCCGTAGCCGTGACGGCTGCGCGCAGTACCAGCAACACACCCGCCACGACTGCAGCCATGTGGATTCCCTGACCTGCAAAAAGGTAAAAACCGAGGATGCCCAAAACGATCAACGGGATCTGCAGCGCAAATTCGTAGTGCTTGCGTCCGGTGTTCCACAGCACGGGTGTCGACAGTCCCCAGATGACGTATGCCGGCATGCAGAGGAACAAAATTCCCAGTACCCAGGCCGCACCACTCCATGCGGGCCCATAAAGTACACGCACGATGTCAGGCGACAGGAAGGCAATCGTCGCAAAGGCGGGAAGTCCCAGCACCACAATGGTGGCCAGCATCTGCAGGTAAGCGCGGCCCAGTCGTGGCCGGTCGTTTTGCAGGCGGGCACCGGCCGCCAGGAACGCGGGCTGAAGTGCCCCCAGCAGCAAGGTGTTGGGCATGGTGGCGAGGTTGTAAGCCACGTTATAGAGACCCAGCGATTGCGCGTTGAGCAACCGGCCTATCAATACCCGGTCAAGGTTGTTGAGCACCCAGTTGACGATATTGGTCAAAAAGACCGTGCGTCCCGTACCGACGGCGGACTTTGCATCGGCATACCAGAACAGGGGACGAAGCGCATGCGGCTTGAGGGCATAACTTGCCACAAACACAACCGCCGCCTGAACCAGCCAGGCCGCCACCAGTGAAGCCTCGCCTTGGCCAAGCAGTGCCATCGGCACCCCAACAGCTACATACCCTGCAGCATAGCTGCCGACCTGGATCAGTCCCACTGCGCGGAAGTTCAGGTCACGCTGCAGCAGGTAGGTAGCTGGTGCTGCCGCAGCACCCAGCAGGCAAGCCACCGACAACCATTCAATAACGAATTGCGCACGCGGCTCCCTGAAATAAACCGACAGCAGCGGCGCCAGAAAATACAGGGCGAGCATGGTGGCGATACCCACGATCAGTTGCCATGTCCATGCAAACCGGATGTCCTCGTCACTCAGTGTGGTGCGTTGCAACAGGCTCCAGCTGAAGCCGAAACCGGAGACAAATGTGGCGAAGGTCAGCACCACCATGCCGATGGCAAAAACGCCAAAAATCTCCGGCCCCAGGGTGCGGGCCAGAATCACCTGGGCCACCAGCTGCAGCCCAAAGCGTGCCGCTGTGGAAACGGCGCTCCATTTGACCGCTGCAACACCCGGACGGCCGAGGCCACTCATGCTCAGGACCTTCCTGCTTTATGGCGGCGAACGGCAATCACTCCCATCAACGCCAGTGTGGCCAGCAGCGTGCCGTAAGGGTGCCATCCGGATTCGTCCGTATCTGCCTCGCCCGCCGCCGTGCCACCCAAGCCGGACTGGCCGGACTGACCGGTGCGCACCGTGTCCACACTGTGAACCGTGTTGACCTTGACGGGCTCAGTCCCGGGCTGCAATTTCATGCGTGTGGCTTTGGCGGCAGTTCCCGTCGGCGTCACGGCCACGGGCGCTGCAGGCTGGTTGGCAGACGCCGATGCTGAAGCAATCCAGGTGGCCAAAATGGCGGTAAACAGGGTTCGAAACATAGGGTTTTCCTTCTGTCAAAGCAGGAAAAGAGTTTGTTGTGCAGTGCAGCAATTGACAATAGTCCGAATGGCTTATGGCGCGCTTTATGCTATCTATGGAGTTCAAAAATGCGTGGCTCATTCTTGAGGCAAGGCCCGAGCCGCTCACATGCTGACTGCCGGCAGGATGAGCCCGTTCGGACTATTGCGCGCGGGGTCAGATGCAGGCAGTTCCAAGCCGGTTTCGGACGTGTTCCTATAGCCCTCGGGATTGCGCTGCTGCCAGTGCCAGGAGTCGCGGCACATGTCGTCGATCGTGCATGTGGCGCGCCAGCCCAGCAGGCTGCCGGCCAGGGAAACATCTGCAAAGTACTGTGCGACGTCCCCCGCTCGCCGAGGTGCAAATTCATAAGGGATTGGCCGTCCGCTTGCCCGCTCAAACGCCTTGACCACGCCGAGAACACTGGTGCCCTGGCCGGTGCCCAGGTTGACCGTAAAGCTTTTGCCGCTTGCCAGCAAAGCATCGACTGCGGCGACATGGCCTGCTGCAAGGTCGATGACGTGCAGGTAGTCGCGCACCCCGGTGCCGTCGGGTGTGGGGTAGTCATTGCCGAACACATTGAGCATGGCTCGTTTGCCCACGGCTACCTGTGTGACATACGGCATCAGGTTGTTGGGGATTCCATTGGGGTCCTCACCGATCAGTCCACTGGGGTGTGCGCCCACCGGATTGAAGTAGCGCAGCACCCCGACCCGCCACGCCGCGTTTGAAATGCGCAGCGATGCCAGGATGTTTTCACACATCAGTTTGGTGTGGGCATAGGGGCTTTCCGGCATGCACGGAAACTGCTCGTTGATGGGTACGGTGGCGGGGTCCCCATAGACCGTGGCGCTTGAAGAAAAGACCACGGCCCGGCAGTCCGTCATTTCCATCGCACGCAATAAACTCAGGAGGCCGCCAACATTGTTTTGGTAGTAAATAAGAGGGCGTTGCACGCTTTCCCCCACAGCCTTGAACCCTGCAAAGTGAACGGCCGCAACGCAGCGATGGCGTTGCAGGACTCCGGCCACAAAATCGGTGTCCAGTACATTGCCGCGTTCGCAGAGTACGGGCTGGTCCGTCAGTTGCTGCAGCCGGTGCAGCACCGCAGGATGGCTGTTGGAAAAATCATCGAGGATGACTGGCTGGTAGCCGGCATTCACCAGCGCCACAAATGTATGGCTTCCGATGTATCCGGCTCCGCCGGTTAGCAGCACGCTCGGTTTGTTCAGGGTCATTGCAAAAGGCTGCATTGCAGCGGGTTGGATTTGATACGGGTCACGGCGCCAGCGTAACACTGCGGAAACATGTTCACGTCAGGGGGCTGCATGGAAAGGCGGCATCCAGACATCGCCAGACCGTCCCTTTTCAGGGGCTAGTCACGAGTGTCTTTGACGCGTGAAGAAAGGATGTCAGCGTAAGCCGCATAACTGCGTGGGAAGCTGTCACGCAGGCCTCAAAGCGTTTCGAATCGTTCGGTAAGCACTTGTGAATGGCGGCCGAAAATCGTCAGCTGGTGGGCTGCCGAACTGTTTGTGAGCGGTTGGCGTCTCTACAGCAGACGACAAAAAGTCACAAAGATCAGGGGCCGCTGCGTCCGCTCTCACGTTGCGCCGATTGCCCGGGAATTAACTCGGCGCATGAAAAAAGCCCGGGAGCCCGGGCTTTCGTTGATGGAGAGGCCTTGCTTACATGCCGCTGTAGTTGGGTCCGCCGCCGCCTTCAGGTGTGACCCACACGATGTTTTGGGTCGGATCCTTGATGTCGCAGGTTTTGCAGTGAACACAGTTTTGCGCGTTGATCTGCAGGCGATCGGAGTTATCGGGGTTCTTCACAAATTCATATACACCGGCCGGGCAGTAGCGGCTTTCAGGACCGGCGTACCGGGCCAGGTTGATATTGACCGGCACACTCGCATCCTTGAGTGTCAGGTGCGCAGGCTGATGTTCCTCATGGTTGGTGTTGGAGACGAAGACCGAACTCAGCCGGTCGAACGTGATCTTGTTGTCGGGCTTGGGATAGCTGATGGGCGAGCATTGGGCCGCAGGCTTGAGCATCGCGTAGTCGGGCTGGCTGCGGTGGATGGTCCATGGCGGGCTTTTGATGCCCAGCCGTGGCAGCAGCCATTGCTCGATGCCGGTCATGAAGGATCCCACGTAGAGGCCCTTCTTGAACCAGGCCTTGAAGTTGCGCGACTGGTTCAACTCCCGCGCCAGCCAGCTGTCGGCATAAGCCTTGGGATAGGCTGCCAGTTCGTCGTGCTGGCGGCCCGAGGTTACGGCGTCATAGGCCGCCTCCGCAGCCAGCATGCCGGTCTTGATGGCCGCATGGCTGCCCTTGATGCGGGCCGCGTTCAGGTAGCCGGCTTCGCAGCCGATCAGCGCGCCGCCGGGGAACACGGTCTTTGGCAGGCTGAGTGCGCCGCCTGCAGTGATGGCACGCGCGCCGTAGCTGATGCGCTTGCCGCCGTCGAGATACTGCCTGATGCTGGGATGGGTCTTCCAGCGCTGCATCTCTTCAAAAGGGCTGAGGTAAGGGTTGGTGTAGTCGAGGCCTGTGACCATGCCCAGAGTGACCTTGTTGTCCTCCAGGTGGTACATGAAGCCACCACCGTAAGTCTCGCTGTCCATGGGCCAGCCGGCGGTGTGGATCACCAGGCCGGGTTTGTGTTTGGCGGGGTCAATTTCCCAGAGCTCCTTCACGCCCAGCGCATAGGCTTGCGGGTCCTTGCCCTCATCCAGTTTGAAGCGATTGATCAGCTGGCGGCCCAGGTGGCCGCGCGCGCCTTCGGCAAACACGGTGTACTTGCCATGCAGCTCCATGCCGAGCTGGAAGTTGTCGGTAGGTTGGCCGTCCTTGCCGATGCCAAGGTTGCCGGTGGCCACGCCCTTGACGGAGCCGTCGTCGTTGTAGAGCACTTCGGCCGCCGCGAAGCCGGGGAAGATTTCAACGCCCAGGCCCTCAGCCTGCTGAGCCAGCCAGCGCACCACATTGCCCAGGCTGATGACGTAATTGCCTTCGTTGTGAAAGCAGTCCGGCACAAAAAAGGCCGGTGTCTTGATTGCGCTCTTTTCGCTCAGGAAAAGCACCTCGTCAGCGGTAACGGGCTGGTTCAACGGGGCGCCCCGGGCTTTCCAGTCTGGCAGCAGTTCGGTCAGCGCCTTCGGGTCCATCACTGCGCCCGAGAGAATGTGCGCGCCGGGCTCGGAACCTTTTTCAAGCACCACCACGGAAACATCTGTGCCCTTTTCAGCGGCGAGTTGTTTGAGCCGGATGGCAGTGGCCAGGCCGCCCGGGCCTCCGCCCACCACGACCACGTCATATTCCATTGCTTCGCGCGGGCCGAACTGGGCCAGAATTTCTTGGGTATTCATCGGGGACTCGCTGATAATGATTTTCAGGAAGGATTGTCGGTCTCGCGTTGGATTTTATGTCGCGAAAGCGGCGATGCGAACGGTCGTTCTCTTTTGTACGGTTTAAATTGAGAGAGGAGCCTCTAATGGCTTACAGCATTGATCTGTCGGGGCGTGTCGCTCTCGTGACCGGTGCATCCGGCGGGCTGGGTGCGCAGTTCGCCAAAACGCTGAGCCGAGCCGGCGCGGCCGTGGTGCTGGCCAGCCGCAGGCTCGACAAACTCAAGGACCTGCGCGCGCAGATTGAGGCTGCGGGTGGCGATGCGCATGTGGTTGAGCTCGACGTGACCGACCACGCCAGCATCAAGGCCGGCGTGGCCCATGCTGAAACGGAAGTCGGGCCCATCGACATTCTGGTCAACAACTCCGGTGTGAGCACCACGCAGCGCATCCAGGACGTGGGCGAGGAAGACTACGACTTCATCTTCAACACCAATGTGAAGGGCGCCTTCTTCGTGGCGCAGGAAGTCGGCAAACGCATGCTGGCCCGTTCGCGCGGTGCCGGGCCCGGCAACTATGCCGGCGGCCGCATCATCAACATCGCCTCCATGGCCGGCTTGCGCGTACTGCCGCAGATCGGCGTGTACTGCATGAGCAAGGCGGCTGTGGTGCAGATGACCAAAGCCATGGCGCTGGAGTGGGGCAAGTTCGGCATCAACGTCAATGCGATCTGCCCCGGCTATATTGACACCGAGATCAACCATCACCATTGGGAGACCGAGCAAGGCAAGAAGCTGGTGCAGATGTTGCCGCGCAAGCGCATCGGCAAACCGCAGGACCTGGATGCGCTGCTGGTGATGCTGGCCAGTGGTGAGAGCCACTTTGTCAACGGCGCGGTGATAGCGGCGGATGACGGTTTTGGCGTATGAATTTCTGGAGAGCAACATGATGGATTCGGTAGTGCCTTACCTCGGCCCGATAGGCCTTATTTTCCTGGCCTTGCTGGCGGGCGTGGTCAGCCCGGGCCCCAGTTTTGTGCAGGTTGCGCGCATCGCGGTTTCGCGTTCACGCGCTGACGGCCTGGCCGCCGCGGTGGGTATGGGCCTGGGGGCATTGGTGTTTGCTGCGTTGGCGCTGGCCGGGCTGCAGGCGTTGCTGGCCGCCTTGCCTGGTGTCTACATGGCGCTCAAGGTTGTGGGCGGCCTGTACCTGATGTGGATCGCCTTCAACATCTGGCGCGGCGCGCGCCAGCCGCTGGAAATGAGCGGCGATGACAAGGGCGCTTCGCGCCGCACGGTGCTGCAATCCTTTCGCCAGGGGCTGGTGACGCAGCTGAGCAACCCGAAGATCGTGGTGGTTTACAGCAGCGTGTTCGCGGCCCTGCTGCCCGCGCAGTTTCCCTTGCCCGCAGCCCTGCTGGTGCTCGTGGGTGTGCTCGTGATGGAAACCGGCTGGTATGCCGTGGTGGCGGTGGTTTTGTCTTCAGCCGTATCGCGCGCGGCTTACCTGCGCAGCAAGGCTGCGGTAGACCGCACCGCCGCCGGTGCGATGGGGCTGCTGGGTTTGCGCCTGGTAGCCACTGCGCACGCTGCCTGACGGATGTTGACGGGCATTCTGGCCGGGCTCGCGGCGGGCGCGCTGTGGGGCCTGGTGTTTGTGGCGCCGCGCATGCTCGACATGGGCGTGGGCGGCTATTCGTCCATTGACCTGACGGCCGGGCGCTTTGCGGTGTACGGCTTGGTGGCTGTGCTGGTGATGCTGGCGGGGTGGCGCACCCGCCGCCTGCCCACGGTGCGGCAGGCGTGGGCCGCTCTGGTCATGAGCATTCTCGGGTTCAGCGGCTACTACCTGCTGTTGGTGCTGGCCATACGCGACGCCGGCACCGAAGTGCCTTCGCTGGTGATCGGTACCATTCCCATTTGGGTCATGTTGCTCGGCAAGCCGCAAGGCCTGCGCTGGGCTTCCCTGCTGCCCGGCCTGGCGCTCACTCTGGCAGGGCTGGCACTCATGATGGGTTCCACTCATGAGGCCGGTCAGGGAACGGCTACACATTTCTGGCGCGGCATGCTGTTTGTGTCGGCCTCGCTGGTGTGCTGGACGGCTTTTGCCATCCTGAATTCAGCCTGGCTCAAGCGGCACCCTGAAGTCAACGCCACCGACTGGGCCAACTGGCTGGGTGTGGCAACCGGCCTCGGGGCATTGTTGATGTGGCTGCTTGCGGGTTCGAACGCAAGCGTGCTGGCCGGCCGTGAAGACCGTGGTGTATTCCTGCTGCTCTGTGTCCTGGCCGGTCTGGGTTCCACCTGGCTGGCGACAATTTTGTGGAACATGGCCAGCCAGCGGCTCAGCGCCAGCCTGTGCGGGCAGCTCATCGTGAGTGAAACCATTTTTGCACTGCTGTATTCGTTTGCCTGGGATGGCCACTGGCCCACACTGGTACAACTGTCTGCCTGCGTGTTGTTCACACTGGGAATCCTGGCTTCCATCAGGGCTCATCGATAGGGGAAATTGGCGTCATGAAAATTGAAATTCCCGAAAAGAAAAAGCTGGTGCATGAGATGCACATCCCCATCCGCTGGGGCGACATGGACGCGATGGGCCACCTCAACAACGGCACCTACTTTCGCTACCTGGAAATCATCCGCATCGACTGGATGTACGGCATTGGCTGCAAGCCCGACCCGAAAGGCGAAGGCCCGGTCATCGTCAATGCCTTTTGTAATTTCTACAAGCAACTGGAATACCCGGGCGACGTGCTGATGAAGATGTACGTGAGCGACCCTGGCCGCACCACCTTTGAAAGCTGGGCCACCATGGAGCGCGCGGATACGCCGGGCGTGATCTGCGCCGCGGGCGGCGCCACCACCATCTGGGTGGACTTTCCGGCGCAAAAGGCCAAAGCCTTGCCCGAGTGGATGCGCAAGCTGGTTGAAGCGTAATTCTGAAAGAAAAAGCCCGTTGACCTAATCAGGCCGTGCGCAAGCAGCTATCAATAAGATAGCAATCCTGGCGGCATATGGGTGCTGCAGCATCGCAGCAAAGCTTCAGCGAACTGCGCGAAAGCTGTCCGCGTGCTCTTTTAACCAGCGCTGGGCAATGGCGCGGGTTTGCTGGCCGGGTTCAGCAACAGTTTCCTGGTCGGGGTGGAAGTCCCGCCTGAAGTAGGCCAGCAACGGGGCGGTACAGCGCCACACAACGCCATTTTTCCCCCAGAAAAATTTCATCGCGCTCCACCATGTGCCTGGTTTGAACAGCGTGCCGTCGTGCCAGAGGTTCAGCACCGTTTGCCGGCCAGAGTCCCAGGAAAACAGCAGCAGCGCGTAGACATACCAGCGTACGCGCCATGCGTGGTTTCCGCCAAGCGCTTGGTACAGGTCGTAGGCTACCGCGCGATGCTCGGTCTCTTCGGCTGCGTGCCAGCGCCAGAGGGTCTGCATCTTCGGGTCTGCCTGGTCCAGAGCGTCACCGTGGCGAAGCATGTAGTCGGCCAGCACCGCCGTAAGGTGTTCGTAGGCCGCCGTGACCGCAAGGAAGTGGTGTGGCGCCACACCGCGTTTTTTGGCAAAGTCAATGCGGGCTGTGGCCCAGTGTTGCCAGCGGTTGACCAGGCCCTGCCTCTCCAGTTGTGCGTTGTACAGGCCGTGGATGTGGCGGTGGGTAGCCTCCTGGCCGATGAACTGCGCAGTCGCTTCATGCAGCGGCGCGTGCTCGGGCGTGCGAGGCAGCAATTTGGCGCAGTCGCGCACGGCGTCGATGAACGACTGCTCACCGACCGGGAAGCTCATCGACAAGGCGTTGTGATACTGGCTCAGGAACGCATCGCCGCCAAACCAGTGGCGGTCAAAGCCATCGCTCAGGTCGATCTCCAGTTTGCGCACGGTCAGGCCGTAAGCGCTGGCTGATGGGGTGGAGGGTGTCGCGGCGGTGGACGCGGCGTCTGGTGCCATGGTTTTTAAGTCTTGTGAAAAGGCTGATTCATGAGCATAGCGGGTGCGCAGGGGTGTTGGGCGTGATTCGCGCCTGAGCGGTTTCAGGTGGCCTTGGGCGGCTTGGGCACACGGCCCATCAGGTAAAACTCGGGGTTGGGCTGCATGTTGCTGAAGCTCGCCATGCGGTTGGAGAGGCCAAAAAAAGCCGTGATGGCCGCGATGTCCCAGGCGTCTTCATCGTCAAAACCGTGGCCGTACAGCGCTTCAAAGTCGCTGTCTTCAATCTGGTCCGCTTGCAGGCACACCTTCATCGCAAAGTCGAGCATGGCGCGCTGGCGCGGTGTGATGTCGGCCTTGCGGTAGTTCACCGCCACCTGGTCGGCCACCAGGGGCTTCTTTTCATAAATGCGCAGGATGGCGCCGTGCGCCACCACGCAGTACAGGCATTTGTTGGCTGCGCTGGTCGTGGTGACGATCATCTCGCGCTCGCCCTTGGTCAGGCTGCCGTTGGGGTTGGAGCCCTCTTCCTTGAGCATCAGCGCATCGTGGTACGCGAAGAAGGCACGCCATTCGGCAGGGCGGCGCGCGAGGGCCAGGAATACGTTGGGCACGAAGCCGGCTTTTTCCTGCACCTCCAGGACTTTGGCTTTGATGTCCTCCGGCAGGTCCTTCAGTTCAGGAACAGGATACCGGGGTGCCGTGCCGGCGGTTTTGGGGCTTGTCATGAGGGTTTCCTTCACGGGCTTTATAAGTGACTCGATAAGTTACTCGGTCCAAGCGTAACTGCAGATTAGCCGCCAGGTCGCGCTGGGGAATTGAAGCCAAAACAGATGTAATTGATAAAAACTATTAGATAAATACCTTTAATTGACTTTGATTATTTCTCAGCGAAACCTAGACTGTGTTTCACAGGCCATTCGCCTGGCAAGCCCGTCAAAGGAGACTCCATCAGCAGCCCCAAAACACGGCCTTGACCAAAGCGTCCTGGCTGTCCCGCAGTGCAAATCCATGCCGTCATTCGGCACCACTTAATCATCAAAGGTAACTCATCATGGCTGATCACAACACGCAAAGCGAAGGCACCTGCCCGTTCTCCGGCGGCGCCCGCAAACACGCCCTGGCTGGTGCCGCAACGAACGCCGATTGGTGGCCCAACCAGCTGAACCTCAAGATCCTTCACCAGAACTCATCGCTGTCCGATCCCATGGGCGAGGCGTTCAACTATGCCGAGGAATTCAAGACCCTGGACCTGCATGCCGTGGTGAAAGACCTCCATGAGCTGATGACGGATTCGCAGGACTGGTGGCCTGCGGACTACGGCCACTACGGCCCATTCTTCGTTCGCATGGCGTGGCACAGCGCAGGCACCTACCGGATCGCGGACGGGCGCGGCGGCGCCGGTTCCGGTACACAGCGATTTGCGCCGCTCAACAGCTGGCCGGACAACGGAAACCTCGACAAGGCGCGCCGCTTGCTGTGGCCGATCAAGCAGAAATACGGCCGCAAAATCTCCTGGGCCGACCTGATGGTTCTGGCCGGTACCGTGGCCATGGACTCCATGGGATTCAAGACCTTCGGCTTTGCCGGCGGGCGCCCGGACGTCTGGGAGCCGGAAGAGATTTACTGGGGCCCTGAAGCCGAGTGGATGGGCGACAAACGCTACACCGGCGACCGCGAACTCGAAAACCCGCTAGGCGCCGTCCAGATGGGCCTGATCTATGTGAACCCCGAGGGCCCGAACGGCAAACCGGACCCGCTGGGTTCGGCGCGGGACATCCGCGAGACCTTCGCCCGCATGGCGATGAACGACGAAGAAACTGTTGCGCTCACCGCCGGCGGGCACACCTTCGGCAAGGCTCACGGCGCAGCCGATCCGGGCCAGTACGTGGGGCCCGAGCCTGAGGGCGGCACCATTGAAGACCAGGGGTTTGGCTGGATCAACAAGTTCGGCGGCGGGCACGGCGTGCACACCGTCACCAGCGGCATCGAAGGTGCCTGGACCAAGAACCCCACCAAGTGGGACAACGGTTACTTTGAAAACCTGTTCGGCTACGAGTGGGAGCTGACCAAGAGCCCCGCCGGCGCCCACCAGTGGAAGCCAAAAGACCCCGCCGCAGCGACCACCGTACCGGATGCCCATGACCCCGCGCTGCGCCACGCCCCGATGATGACCACGGCTGATATGGCCATGCGCATGGACCCGGCTTACGAGAAGATCTCGCGGCGTTTCATGGCGAACCCTCAGGAGTTTGCGGATGCCTTCGCCCGGGCCTGGTACAAGCTGACGCACCGCGACATGGGCCCAGCCGCGCGCTACCTCGGCCCGCTGGTGCCGAAGGAGGCCCTGATCTGGCAGGACCCTGTTCCCGCCGTCGATCATCCGCTGGTCAATGAGCAGGATATTGAAGGCCTCAAGGCCAAGATTCTGGCCTCCGGGCTCTCCATCTCCCAGCTCGTCACAACGGCCTGGGCGTCTGCTTCCACCTTCCGTGGCAGCGACAAGCGCGGCGGCGCGAACGGTGCGCGCATCCGCCTGGCACCGCAAAAGGATTGGGAGGTCAATCAACCGGCCGAGCTGGCGAAAGTCCTGAAAGTGCTGGAGGCCATCCAGGGCGAGTTCAACGGCGCGCAGTCCGGCCGCAAGAAAATCTCGCTGGCTGACCTGATAGTTCTGGGTGGCTGCGCGGCCGTCGAGGCGGCTGCACGGAAAGCCGGTCACGACGTGAAGGTGCCTTTTTCACCGGGCCGCACGGACGCTTCGCAAGCGCAAACCGATGTGGCGTCGTTTGCCGTGCTGGAACCCGCCGCAGACGGTTTCCGAAACTACATCCGCAAGGGGCAGGCGCAGCGGGCAGCCGAGCAGCTGGTGGACCGCGCGAACCTGATGACGCTGAGCGCTCCCGAGATGGCGGTTCTGGTCGGCGGCATGCGTGCCCTGAATGCCAACGTCGGGCAGGCCCAGCACGGTGTTTTCACCAAGCGGCCCGGAACCTTGAGCAACGACTTCTTTGTGAACCTGCTCGACATGCGCACGAAGTGGCAGAAATCTGCCGGCGCAGAAGATGTGCTGGAGGGACGCGACCGCACGACGGGCGAACTCAAATGGACGGGTACGGTGATAGACCTCGTCTTCGGTTCGAACTCGCAGCTGCGGGCCATTGCGGAAGTCTATGCGTGCAGCGATTCGCAGCAGGTCTTCGTGCGTGACTTTGTGGCAGCCTGGAACAAGGTGATGAACCTTGACCGCTACGACCTTGCCTGATTGAGCAGACCCACATAGGCGCTGATTGAGGCCAAGCCCGCCCCGGTGAAGACCGGAGCGGGCTTTTTTCCTTTCCATTACCCTTCGTCTTTTGAGGAGCCTTCATGACGCAGCCCGCAGACAAGGATTTTGACAAAGGCCTCGCCACCCGCAAGCAGGTGATGGGCGAGGATTTTGTGGCCAATGCTTTCGACAAGGCCACCGCTTTTTCCCTGCCGATCCAGCACTTTGTGACCCGTAATGCCTGGGGTGATGTGTGGCAGCGGCCGGGGCTGGACCTCAAAACACGCAGCCTGATCACCGTGGCCATGCTGACGGCCCTTGGCAAGCAGCATGAACTCAAAGGCCATGTGCGCGGCGCGCTCAACAACGGCGTGACGCCGGAGCAGCTTCAGGAAGTGCTGCTGCACGCGAGCATTTATTGCGGCCTGCCCGCCGCGGTCGAGGCATTTCGCACGGCGGCCGAGGTTGTTGATGCGCCTCCAAAGGCTTGAGGTTTGTAAGCGATTTGAGGTTGTAGCCATTCCAATACATGGATGTATGGCTACTAAAAATATAGCAAATAACTTTTAACCCTATCCGCCATGAATGAACCCAAGCCCTTGATCCGCCGCTGCACCGAGGCCGACTGGCCCGCTGTTTGGCCGCTGCTGCGCGCCACCTTTGAAGCAGGCGACACCTATGCCTTTTCGCCCCACAGCACAGAAGCTGAAATACACGCGGTGTGGATGGACGCGCCCCGGGCGACGTATGTAGTGCGTGAGGGGAACAGCGACGACGGCCGAGTGCTAGGCACCTACTTCATCAAACCCAACCAGCCGGGGCTGGGTGCGCATGTCTGCAACTGCGGCTATGTGGTCGCGCCCGAAGCGCAGGGCAAAGGCCTGGCGTCGGCGATGTGCGAGCACTCCCAGCAGGAAGCGCTGGCCATGGGTTTTCTGGCGATGCAGTTCAACCTGGTGGTGTCGACGAATGAGCGTGCTGTTCGGTTATGGCAAAGATTGGGGTTTGAGATTGTGGGGACCTTGCCGGGGGCTTTCCGGCATGTGAGGTTGGGGTTGGTGGATGCGTTTGTGATGTTCAAGACTTTGCGGCGTTAAGGCCGGAACAAGCCCCGGCCTCAACAGGAAAACTCAAACCCATCCTTCAAGCACAACCTTTCCCCGCGCCTTCCCGGACTCCACCAACTCATGCGCCCGCCGCAAGTTGGCGGCATTGATCGCACCAAACGTTTCCGTCAGCGTCGTGCGGATCAAGCCGGAATCGACAAGTTGGGCGACCTCATTGAGCAGGCGGTGCTGCGCCACCATGTCGGGTGTGCCGAAGAGGGGGCGGGTGAACATCAGTTCCCAGTGGATGGATGCGCTCTTGCGTTTGAACAGCGTGATGTCGAACTTCACCGGGTCGTCAATCAGGCCGAACTTGCCTTGTGGTGCGATGGCTTCGGCGATTTGTGCCAGGTGGCTGTCGGTTTGCGTGAGGCCCACGATGTAGTCCGCCACGGGGATGCCGATACGCTTGAGCTCTTCGGCAATCGGCCGGCTGTGGTCGATGACATGATGGGCGCCGAGTTCCTTCACCCAGGCCTGGGTTTCCGGCCGTGACGCGGTGCCTATCACGGTGAGCGAGGTCAGGCGCGTGGCTAGCTGCGTCATGATCGAGCCCACGCCGCCCGAGGCGCCGATGATGAGCAGTGTTTTGTTGTTGGGTGTTTTGCCCGGCACGATACCGAGACGGTCGAACAGCATTTCCCAGGCGGTGATGCTGGTCAGCGGCAGGGCGGCCGCTTCGGCAAACCCCAGCGTTTGCGGCATGCGGCCGACGATGCGTTCATCGACCAGGTGGAGTTCGCTGTTGGTGCCGGGCCGGGCGATGGACCCCGCATACCAGACCTTGTCACCGGCCTTGAACAGTGTGACCTCGGGGCCGACGGCGCGCACGATGCCGCTGGCGTCATAGCCCAACACCTTGTAATCCGAGCCAGCGCTGCGCGCCGCGCTGGCGCGTACTTTGGTGTCCACCGGGTTCACTGACACGGCTTTCACCTCGACCAGCACGTCGTGGCCGGTGGGCGTCGGGTCGGGCAGGGTGATGTCGGTCAAACCGGTTTGGCCGGTCTGGTTGAGTGCGTGGGCTTGTGTGTAGCCGATGGCTTTCATGGTGATTTCCTTTGCGTGTGGTGTGGTGTGGCGTTGTGGTCAGTCGTGCTCAAAACTGATGCCTGAACTTTATTGGGTTTGAAAATGAAGATAAATAGGCTTTAAATTGAAGCTATTTGCAAATAAAATTTGTAAATGAAAGCCCTGCAAGACTTGGAAATCTTTGTTCGCACTGTCGACACCGGCAGCCTGTCTGCCACCGCCCGCGGCCTGGACCTGACACCCGCCGCGGCCAGTGCCGCGCTCAAGCGGCTGGAGGAGGAACTGCAGGCGCCGCTTTTTGTGCGTTCCACCCGCAGCCTGCGCCTCACGCGCGAGGGAGAGGTGTTTCTGGCGCATTGCCGGCCCGCGCTGGCGGCATTGCGCGATGCCCAGCTGGAGCTTGCGAGTGGCCGGCAGCAGGTGCGCGGGGTGCTGCAGCTGGCCGCGCCATCAGACTTCGGCCGCAATGTGCTGCTGCCCTGGCTGGAAGCGTTTCAGCTGTTGCATCCCGGCATTCAATACCGGCTGCACCTGTCGGATCGCGTGACCAATGTCTACAGCGACCTGGTGGACGCGGCTTTTCGGCAAGGCGAGCCGCCCGATTCCAGCATGCTGGCGTTGCCGGTGGATTTGACGAATCGGCGCGTGCTGTGTGCGTCACCTGCCTACCTCGCGTTGCACGGTACGCCTGACACGCCGCAGGGACTGGCAAAACATATCTGCCTGTGCTTCATGCTGGGCGAAGACGTGTATGACCGTTGGAAGTTCTGGAGAAATGGCGAAGAGCTCACGGTGCGTGCCACTGGCGGCAATGTCGCCAACGATGGAGACGCGGTTCGCCGATGGGCCCTGGCCGGCCGCGGCATCACTTACAAGTCGCGGCTGGATGTGGCGGGCGACCTGGCTGCGGGGCGGCTGGTCGCCCTGTGCACAGAATGGCAAACCGAGGCTGTACCGCTGTACATGGTGTTACCGGGGCGGCGACAACTGACGCCCGGCCTGCGCCTGCTGAGGGAATTTATCGGCGCACGCTGCCTGGCGCTTTCCGAAGCCCGGTGAAGCACTCGCCACTTGAGGAAACCGTACGGCCGTGTGCGGTGTGGAAAACCCCCCTTACTTCAGGGTGGGGATCAGGACTACACGCTCGCGGTCGTGCAGGGCGCACAATGAATTTTCCAGTTGCCTCCCTGGCAACCACAAGACAGCCCGGCCGGCAGGCCTCTTCGCTGTAACCGTCCTGAAAGGAAAACAATACCCATGCAAGTCCAAGTCAATTCCAATCACACCATGCACACCGGCGAATCGTTCGAGCGCTGGGCCAGCACCGAACTCAACACCTCACTGAGCCGCTTCAAGGGCGACATCACGCGTATTGAAGTCCATATGAGTGATGAAAACAGCGACAAGATCAGCCCCGACCAGAAGCGCTGCGTGATGGAGGCGCGGCTGGCGCACCATGAACCACTGGCGGTCAACCACCACGCGCCCAGCCAGGACGAAGCCTTTCGCGGCGCAAGCGACAAGCTCAAGCGGGTGCTTGACCATACGTTGGGAAAATTGCGCGACCACCACCGCACGCGTGAAAGCATCCGGCACGAGCCGGACGCCATCTGAATCGTTGACTAACCCTTGTCGCCCAGGGTAACCGTCTTCGTCATCGCAAAGCGGCGCAGTGTGGCCCCGCGCCGTTCAATGCGTTGTTCTTCCCTCACCGCGAATCCCTGGCACTCAAAAAATGGCCGGCTCACCAGGCTGGCCTCGGTAAAAAACTCCACGATGCAGAGACCGCGCAGCGCAGTTTCGGCATGGCCGTAAAGCTGCGAGGCCACACCGCGGCGTGCGGCAGCGGGCGACGTAAACAGGAGGTCGATATGGCCATTTTTTTCGTAGCCAATAAAGCCCAGCAGACCGCCGCCTTCCGCGTCTTGCGCCAGCAAGATTTGTAATGGCCCGAGCCGCGTTTTCCATAGGCCCGGATCGGGTGGGCGGGGCGCCCAGGCCTCGCGCTGCACGGCGTCGTAGTGGCTTCCCGCCAGGCCATGAACCGCATCGGTGAACAGCAGAGCGACTGCGGTGAGGTCCGAATCCTGGTAAGGGCGGATATGCATGATGGGATCAACAGCGATAAAGCAGGCGATGATAAAGATGACTTTGGCCTGCAGCCCAGTCAGGGCGAGCGCAAGCAGCTATTAATTCAGTAGCATGCTGATGGCCGCCATCTTACCTGTTGGCGCATGGCAGCTGCGCTGACGCGGCATAAAATCAGCCACGGCCTCTTCCTTTTACGGCAAACTGTACTGTCCTGCTCTCGAATGGCGGGACATCAGCTGCATGGAACTGCCTGCTGTGAAATAAAACTGGGCCCACCTTATGAAAATAGCCCTGCTGTCGGATGTGCACGCCAACCTGCGTGCGCTGGAGGCCTGCCTTGCCCACGCTGCAGAGCAGGGCGCCGGCCGTCTGGCCATACTGGGAGACCTGGTGGGCTATGGCGCGCAGCCGGCCGAGGTGGTGCAACGGATTCGCGGCCTGGCCGATGCGGGTGCTGTCGTGCTCAGAGGAAACCATGATCAGCACACGGTAACACCGCCCGCACAGGCCCGCTCGGTCGACCAGAGCGGCGCCGCCTGGACGCACGAGCGGCTGGACAAGGATGAGCTGGATTTCCTGGAGGGACTGCCACTGACGGCCACCCTCGGCACCGCGCTGCTGGTACACGCCAGTGCCGACTCGCCGGGGCGCTGGCACTATGTGGACAACGAGCGCCGCGCCGAGGCCAGCCTTGATGCCGCATCGCTCGATCCGGACGTGCGCTATGTGTTTTGCGGACACGTACACCAGCAGACGCTGTATTTCCACGGCGCGGGGCAGGGGCTGATGCGCTTTCATCCAACCCCGGGTGTGCTCATTCCGGTGCCGGCGCACCGTTACTGGCTCGCTACCGTGGGTTCGGTCGGCCAGCCGCGCGACGGCAATACCAAAGCCATGTATGCGCTGTTTGACCCGGAACTGGCCGAGCTGACTTTCCACCGCGTGGCTTATGACCACCTGGCTGCCGCAGCCGACGTGCGCGCAGCCGGCCTGCCCGCATACTTTGCGCAACGGCTGGAGGCGGGCTTGTGAGGTTGATGGCACCCGGGACCGAGGTGGATGGATTTGTGGTTGGCGAATGCCTGCATGCCGGCGGCATGGCGCACATCTACCAGGTGGGGTATGCAGACACAGCGCACGCCGTGCCTTTTCCGCTGGTGATGAAGGTGCCGCGCATGACGCCCGGCGACGGTGCGGAAAACATCGTGGGCTTTGAGGTCGAGCTGCAGCTGCTTTCCGTGCTGACCGGGCCGCATGTGCCGCGCCTGGTGGCGGTGGGAGACCTCGAAAAACTACCTTACCTGGTGATGGAATACATCCCCGGCCGCACCCTGCAACAACTGCTGGACGAGGCCGCAGCGCCGTTGCCTGCCGAAGAAATTGCCCGGCTGGGTGTGGCAGTGGCCCAAGCGGTGCACAGCCTGCATCTGCAGGATGCCTGCCACCTGGACCTTAAACCGGCGAACGTGCTGATACGCCCCGATGGCAATGCCGTGCTGCTCGATTTCGGGTTGTCTTGCCATGCGCATTACCCGGACCTGCTGGCTGAAGAGCTGCGTCCCGCCGTCGGCTCCCCGACCTGGATGGCGCCCGAACAGGTGGTGGGCGTGCGGGGCGACCCGCGCAGCGACATCTTTGCCATCGGCGTGATGCTGTACGAGCTGGCCACGCGCGCGCTGCCTTTTGGCAACCCGCAGACCCGCGGCGGCCTGCGGCAACGCCTGTGGATGGACCCGGTGCCGCCGCGCGCGCTGCGGCCAGACTTGCCCGAATGGCTGCAGGAAGTGATCCTGCACTGCCTGCAGAACGAGGCCGACCGGCGCTATGCGTCGGCTGCACACCTGGCGCTGGATCTTTCCGACCCGACGCAGATCGCCGTGACGGGGCTGGGCCAGCGCCTGCAACCCACGGGATTTTGGGTGCACTTCAAGCGGTGGCTGCGCGCGGCGGGCAAAGACTACCAGCCCAGCCCGCTCCCCTCCCGGCAAATTGATGCGGCGCCCATCATCCTGGTGGCCGTCCCTTACCTGGATGTGAGCGACGCCACGCTGTATTCGCTGCGGCGCGCCGTGATGCGGGTGTTGGGCACGACACCGCGCGCGCGGCTGGCCTGCGTGACGGTGATTGATCCGTCGGCAACCCCGGGCCACGACGCGCAAACCAGCGAGACCACCGTGCACCGGCGTTACCTGGGCATGCTTCGCCAGTGGGCGCAGCCTTTGAACATGAGCAGCCAGGCCGTGTCTTTTCATGTCATCGAGTCGGGCGATGTGGCGCAGGCACTGCTGCACTATGCCCAGGGCAATCATGTCAGCATGATCGTGATGGGCGCTGCGACGCACGGCCTGCAGATGCAGCGCCTGCTGGCGACGGTGCCGATCAAGGTCGCCATGGCAGCGCCTTGCACGGTGATTCTGGTGAAGCAGGAATTGCCGTTTGACCGGCTGGCGAGTGAAGAGGTTAAGCCACGGGAGCCGGCGCGCACCCCCGCGTCAATGGTTTAAGAAAACCCCATGAAGCCCTTTAAGAACGGGCGCAAGGCGCTATCTAAAATGTAGCAAAAATGGTCGATTAATCAGGACCCGGCCATGAGCCTGTGCACCAGGTCGGCCGTGGTGGACGCCTTGTACTTTCGCATCAGGCGGGCCCGGTAAATTTCGACGGTGCGGTGGCTGATCACCAGCGCGCGGCCGATTTCCTTGGAGGTCATGCCGTCCATCAGGTGCGCGGCCACTTCACGTTCACGCGCGGTGAGTTCGGCCGTGACGGGGCGGCGCGAGCTCAGGTCCTCGAAAGTCCAGATGCCGGCTTCGTGCGGTGCGCTGCGGTTGAGCGCCCGCCCCGTGACGTGGCACCAGAAGGTCTCACCTTTGTTGCGGCCATCCACGCGCTTCATGATGCGGTCGTCGGAATACAGGCCCTTGGCGTTCAGGATGGGAATCATGCGTGCGCCTATGCGCTCGTACTCGTCCGCACTGGGATAAAGAATCATGAATGACTGGCCGGCAAGCTGTTCGCGCGTGGCGCCGAACATCTCGCACAAATGCTGGTTGCAGTCCACAATGGAGCGGTTGCGGGACAGCACCAGTCCCACCGGTGCCAGATCGAATGCGAGCTGGTAATCGACTTCCACAGTACTTACCTTTACGGAAAACTACCTAACTTGATAAGTAGTATCGTAATGGATTGCTGATGGCACCTGCCAGCGTCACGACACAAGGAGACTATTTGTGAAAAAACTTTTCCCTTCCGCCGCAGAAGCCCTCAAGGGCGTCGTCAAGGACGGCCAGCTGATGGCCGTTGGCGGTTTCGGCCTGTGCGGCATTCCCGAGGCGCTGATCGAAGCCTTGCGCGACAGCCAGGTTAAGAACCTCACCGTAATTTCCAACAACGCCGGTGTTGACGGCTTCGGCCTGGGCAAGCTGCTGGAAACGCGGCAGATCAAAAAAATGATTTCGAGCTACGTCGGCGAGAACAAGGAGTTTGAGCGCCAGTACCTGGCGGGCGAGCTGGAGCTGGACTTCACGCCGCAAGGCACGCTGGCCGAAAAGCTGCGCGCAGGCGGTGCCGGCATTCCGGCCTTCTTCACCAAGACTGGCGTGGGCACGCAAGTGGCAGACGGCAAGGAGCTGCGCGAGTTTGACGGCGAGACCTATGTGATGGAACGTTCACTGGTGCCTGATGTGTCGCTGGTTAAGGCGCACACGGCCGACAAGTCCGGCAACCTGCGCTTTAACCTCACGGCCCGCAATTTCAACCCGGCCGCCGCAATGGCCGGCAAGATTTGCATTGTCGAGGTGGAGAAGATCGTTGAGGTCGGCGAGCTGGCGCCGGACGACATCCATCTGCCCGGTATTTATGTGCATCGCATTGTGCTCAATGCGAACCCCGAAAAGCGCATCGAAAAGCGAACCATCACCGAGAAAGCGGGAGTTTGATATGCCCTGGACCCAAGACCAAATGGCGGCACGCGCCGCCCAGGAACTCGAAGACGGTTTCTATGTGAACCTCGGCATCGGCATCCCGACGCTGGTGGCCAACTTCACGGGTGACAAGGAAGTGTGGCTGCAGTCGGAAAACGGCATGCTGGGCATTGGCCCGTTTCCGACCGAAGACCAGGTGGACGCCGACCTGATCAACGCCGGCAAACAGACCGTGACGACGATCAAGGGCTCATCCATCTTTGGCAGCCATGAAAGCTTCGCGATGATCCGCGGCGGCAAGATCAATTTGTCCATCCTGGGCGCCATGCAGGTCAGCGAAAAAGGCGACCTCGCCAACTGGATGATCCCGGGCAAGATGGTCAAGGGCATGGGCGGGGCCATGGACCTGGTCGCCGGCGTCAAGCGCGTGATTGTCCTGATGGAGCACGTTGCCAAAAAGAAAGACGGCAGCGAAGACATGAAGATACTGCCGAAATGCACGCTGCCGCTGACGGGCGTGGGCGTGGTGGACCGCATCATCACCGACCTGGCCGTGATGGACGTCGTGCCCGAAGGCCTCAAAGTCGTGGAACTTGCGCCCGGCGTAACCCGCGAGGTCTTGCAGGCCAAGACGGGTGTCCAGCTGATTTGATCTGTAGCCGGGCGGCGGTTTTGCACTGCCGCCCGGCAACTTTCAGCGTTTCAGCGTGCGGCTAAGGGCTGCACAGGGTTGCGGAAAACCTGCACCAGGCCCAGCAGGATCGCCAGCATGCCCACCAGGCTCCAGGGCGCCAGGCGGTTGCCCAGCACCAGGTAGTCGAGGGCAGCCGTGCCTGCAGGCACCAGGTAGAACAGGCTGGTGACGTTGACCAGGTTGCCCGCATGAATCAGGCGGTACAGCAGCAGCGTGGCCACCACCGACATGACAACCCCCATCCACACCAGCGCCACCCAGAAGCCGGTGCCCAGGTCAACAGACATCGGCTGAAACGGCGCAAAGAGCAGGCATAGCAACAGGCTGCAGGCCAGCTGCAGCGGCAGCACTTCGCGCGGCGCTTGCCTGACTGACTTTTGCAGGATGGCGCCCACTGTCATGCATGCCAGGGCTCCAAAAGCAAACAGCATTCCGGTGGCGGTGAAGTGCGCACGCGCGATGCTTTCATACACCACCAGCACCAGTCCGCCCAGGGCCAGGCCGAGGCCCGCGAGGCGCCGCCTGGAAAAAGCCTGCCGCTCCGTCAGTGCCAGTGTCAGGATGGGTTGCACGCCCAGAACGGTGGCCAGTACACCGGGTGTGAGGCCGTGGTCCAGTGCCAGCAAATGGCAGATGGAATAGCTGCCGATCATCAAAAGGCCTGTCAGCGCGACGCGCAGGCGGGTGCCGGGCGCCGGCAGCCAGCGGCGCCCGGCCAGCCCAAGCACGAGCAGAACACTGAGCGCAAGGGCAAACCGTAAACCCAGAAAGGCGAAAGGGCTGGCGTGCTGCAGTCCGAGTTTGGAGAAAAGCGCGCCGCTGCTCCAGATCAGGACGAAAAGGGAAGTCGGGCCGAAGGTGGCCCAGGCCGTGTTTTTTGAAATCATGAAATTACCTGCCGAAAAGAGGACAAGCTCCAGCGAGCGCACGTGGCGCGGCTGCGCCAGTGGCTGAATCAAACGAGGCTGGAGAGCTGGACCGGCTGGGACTCAGCCGGGAACGTGTGCGGCCGGCGGGTAAGCGCCGGAAGCGACCACGTTGCGCGGAGGTGCGGCAGGTGGGGGCGCGGTAAAGCCGCCTGTCAGGCGCATGTCATCTGCCAGCAGGGCTGGCGCAGTCGCATGGCTTGAAAAAGGCGTGTACATGGGCAGACTATACCCGGCGAAACGGGTGCGGGAGCGATGGGCTCATGAAGGGACGCCGTGCGGGGTTCAGGACGCGGCTTTTTTGCCACGCTTGCTGCGCGTGGCCGAGGGTGACTGGGTGGCCTGCGCGGCCGGTTTTGCGGCAGCCTTGCGCTTCGTTGTGGGTGGTGTTTGCAGCAGCTCGTCTTTTGCGAGGTTTTCAATCATGGCCAGCAGCACCGCGCGCGTGGTTTTGATGTCTTCGGGGGCAATGCCTTCAATGCTGACGTTGTTGGTTTCTTCGGCCAAAGGCACCAGCAGCTTCTTGAGCGCCCGGCCCTTGTCGCTCAGGTGCACATACATGTTTTTCTTGTTGGTGGGCAGTTGCTTGCGCACGATGTAGCCCAGCGACTCCATGGCCTTCATCGCGATGAAGGTGGTCGGCTCCATCACGCCGGCACGCTCGCTGAGCTCCTTTTGCGTCAACCCGTCCGACTCCCAGAGAATGCGCAGGAAGGTCCAGTGACCAAAGGGAACTCCATGCTCTGCCAGACGCACCTGCAGCGCGCGGTGAAAGGCGCGTGAGGCATCGCGGATCAGGTGTGCGAGGCGGTCATTGGGGACGGCTTCACGCCAGTGACGGATGATGTTTTGCGTATCGTTGGTCATGAACCGGCATTGTGACGCACTTGGTACCCCGGCCGGCAATCCCGCCCGCTGCGCGCGGATTCCAGCAGCGCCAGGCACACCGCCGTGGTGGCCCGGGCCCATTCGCCACTGTGAACCGGTGAGTCGCCGTTCACCAATGCGGCAAAGAGCTCGTCGATCACCTCCTGGCGCGGAACCGGCGGGGCAGGAAGGGGTTCGAAGGTTTTTCCGCCGTCAGCGTAGATGGCGATGCCTGTCGGACCGGGGCGAAGATCAGCTTCTTCGCAACTCACGATGAACTGGCCAAAGTGCTGGTGCTGCAGGCCTTGCTGCAATCCGGTATCAGCTGTGTACAGGGTGCCGCCATAGTTGCGCGCCGCTTTCAGTGCAGTTTCTTCTGCGGCGCTGGGGGCGCCCTGCAGGCGTTTTCGTGCGGCACCGTAGTCGCTGGAGTTTTTCGTCTGGCCCATTTCGCCGACGTTGCCCAGCAGCTCATCCGAGTCATAGTGACCGTAGCCACTGTAGGTGGCAGAGGCAAACGCACCGCCCTCAAATTCGACCAGTGCGCTGTAGGCACCTTCGGTGGGACGAGCGGCATCCCAGGCGCCGGTGTGGGCGCGCACGCTGCGCACCAGGCCGCCGCCCAGCAGCCGCACGATGTCCATCTGGTGCGTAGCCTGGCTATGGATCACGCCGCCACCGGCCGCCGTGTCGAGTTCCTCCGGCCTGCGCGGCCGATAGAGAAAGTCGGTGTAGTTCATGGCGTGAATCATCTTCACCGCGCCGTAGCGGCCACTGTCGATGAGTTCGCGCGTGCGCCGTATCGGCATGTTGAAACTGTGGCTGTGGCCCACGATCAGGTGAATGCCTGCGCTGCGGGCCGCTTCAATCATGCTGGTGCATTCGTCCACCGTCAGGGCCATCGGCTTTTCCACCAGCACATGTTTACCGAAGGAGGCGGCCAGGCGCACGTGCTCCGCATGGAACTGGTGGGGCGATGCGATGTAAAGCACTTCCACGGCCGGGTTGGCGCACAGCGCTTCAACAGATTCGTAGCTGGGTGCGGCAAAGTCTTTTTCAAACTGCGCCCGGGCCTGGGCAATCGGGTCGGCCGCACCGACGAGTGTGACGCGGCCGTCATGCACAAAGGTGGGCAGCATCAGCGTGAAGGCCCGTCCCAGGCCCACCACGCCCATCTTCAGTGTGCGGTTTGTCATAAGTCCAGTACCAGTTCAGGCGATTTTGCCCGCGAGACGCACACCATGATGTGGTCAGCCTTTTCCTGGTCGGTCAGCACCATGTCGCGGTGCTCGGCCTCGCCTGCCAGCAGGCGGGTCTTGCAGGTGCCGCAGGTGCCGCTCTCGCAAGAGCTGGCCACGCGCAGGCCCGTGGCGCGCAAGGCCTCCAGAATGGTTTGTTCTGCACTAACCTCGACGGTCTTCCCGCTCTTTTGAAGCCGCACGGTAAAGGGCGTGTTGTCGGCATACACCGTGGCGTCGACGCCGAAGCTTTCAAAATGCACCGAACCCGAAGGCCAGTGGCCCGACATGTCGGCCACGCTGTCCATCAGGCCTTTGGGGCCGCAGCAGTAAATGTGCGCGGCGGTGGGTTTTTCAAACACCGGCCACAGGTCCAGCGCCTGGTCGATGTCGCCGTTGTCGTGGTGAATCTGCACCTGGCCCGCAAACTCGGATTTCAGCTCGTGGATGAACGCCGTGCTGCCTGCATCGCGCGTGCAGTAGTAGAGCTTGAAGCCGGCGTTCGTGCGCTTGAGGTGGCGCATCATCGACAGCACCGGCGTGATGCCGATACCGCCCGCCACGAAGATCGACTCGGCGGCGTGGCTTGCCAATTCGAAGTTGTTGCGCGGCGCGCTGACCGACAGCATCTGCCCCACCTGTACGTCATCCGCCATGCTGACGGAGCCGCCACGGCCGCGCTCATCACGCTTGACGGCGATCTGCCATGCGCCGTTGTCGGCCGGGTCGCTGCACAGGGAATAGTTGCGCCGCACGCCGCTCGGCACTTCAACCGTCAGGTGCGAGCCGGGCGTGAAGGCGGGCAGGGGCGTGCCGTCCGGGTGACGCAGCTCGAACAGGTAAATGCCTTGTGCAACCGCTTCCTTCCTGGCCACCCGCAGTTTAAAAAAATCCGGCTCAATGGCGGCCGCGGCGGGGCTGCCTGCTGCGACGCTAGGGTTAACGCTCATCGTTGTCTCCGTATGGTGATTGACAAATGTCAAAAGCCCGATATTCTTAGTGTGCTAAGAATAATCTGCTTGCCCCGGATTTGCAAGCTGCTTTTGATTTCATGGGAGTCATGAATCTGCAACCGATGTGAAGGATATTTGCGATGTTGACCGCCGAAGAAAATGACCTGTTGTGCCGTGTGGAGGGCCTGGCCCCCATGGGCCAGTTGATGCGCCGCCACTGGACGCCGGTATGCCTGATCGAAGAAGTCAGCGAGCCCGACGGCACGCCCGTCAAGGCACGGGTGTTTGGGGAGGACCTGGTGGTGTTTCGCGACACCAAAGGCCGCGTGGGTGTGATGGACGAATACTGCCCGCACCGGCGCGTGTCGCTGGTGTTTGGCCGGAATGAAGACTGCGGCCTGCGTTGCCTCTATCACGGCTGGAAGATGGACGTGGAGGGTAATGTGCTGGAGATGGTTTCAGAACCCGCCGCCAGCGGCATGGCGCAAAAGGTCAAGCACCTGGCTTATCCGGTCAAGGAGTGGGGTGGTTTTGTCTGGGCCTACATGGGTCCGAAAGAGACGCAGCCCGAGTTCGTGCCACCGGCCTGGGCGCCCACCGCCGACACGAAGGTGACGATTGCCAAGGCCCTGATTCCCTGCAACTGGGCACAAATCCTGGAAGGCGCGATCGACTCGGCCCACAGCTCCAGCCTGCATTCGTCGGACATGGTGCCGGCGCGCGTGGAAGGCGCGGAGGCCACGAATACCAACTGGCTGCGGCCCTCAACCGACAAGGCGCCGCGCATGCAGGTGGAGCGCGGCGGCTACGGTTTTCGTTATGCGGCCATACGCCGACCCATCAAGAACGCGGCGGCCAATGACTACATTCGCTCGACCGTGTTTGTGGCGCCCGCCACAGCACTTATCCCGCCCAACAATCTGTACAACGTCGCCAACATCAATGTGCCGATGGACGATACCAACACCGCGTTCTATTTCATCGCCTGGGGCCATCCGTCGCAGACGCCTGACACCGGCGCCTGGCGCAAATTCCTTGGCCAGCAGCTGGGCCCCGATCTGGACGAAAACTACCAGCCGCTGCGCAACCGTGCCAACCACTTCTGGCAGGACCGCGAAGCCATGAAGGCCGGCAACTTCACCGGTATCACCGGTTTCCCCAACCAGGACATCGCCATGTGGGTGACCATGGGCCCCATTGCTGACAGAACGCACGAACGTCTGGGCGCCAGCGACATGGCGGTGGTGGAGTTCCGCAAGCAGATGCTGGAGGCGGTGAGCGCGTTCCAGGCGGGGGAAGCCGCCATCGGCACAGGCGAGCTCCGTATTCCGCCCAGCGTGGTCGCTTTTCAGGCTATTGTTCCGAAAACGACGGACTGGCGTGCCTACCAGGCGTCCTATGTGTGGGATTCCCGCGAGCCAGCGCTGGAGCCGTCCTATTCCACATAAGGCGCCACATAGGGCATTTTTTCTGCCTCTGTGCTTCTTTTTCGGCATGACACTTTAAAAAATCATCAGGAGACATTTCATGAAACAGCGCCGTCATCTTCTATGGGCCAGCGCCATACTGGCCGCCGGCACCTTGCTGCCGATGTTTGCAGCCGCCCAGGGTGCCTACCCGAATCGGCCGATCAAGTTCGTGGTGCCTTACGCGGCCGGCGGCCTGCCCGACACCGTGGCCCGCATTTTTGCGCAGCGGCTGGGCGACAAGCTCGGCCAGTCGGTGGTGGTCGACAACCGGCCGGGCGCCAACGGTGTGGTGGCCGCGCAGGCGCTGGCCACCGCCCCGAAAGACGGCTACACCTTCCTGGTGACGGACGGCTCGATGTTCTCCATCAACCCAGCCATCTACAAAAGCCTGGGTTACGACTTCAAACGCGATTTCATGCCCGTGTCGCTCGCGGCTCGCGCGCCGCTGTACCTGGCGGTTCACCCCAAAGTACAGGTCAATACATTTCAGGAGTTCATCGCGCTCGCCAAGGCCAAACCGGGAACCTTGAACTACGGCTCTTCAGGTATCGGCAGCACACACCACCTGACCATGGAGGCGCTGAAGGCATCGCTCGGCCTGCAAATCACCCATGTGCCGTTCAAGGGCACGGGTCAGTCGGTTCCGGCGCTGATCGGTGGACAGGTCGACGTGCTGTTCTCGGCACTGCCGTCCCTGGCCGGTTTTGTGAAAGGCGGGCAGGTCAAGCTGCTGGCCAACAATGCGGCCCAGCGCTCCAGCCAGGAGCCCAATGTGCCGGCGATTGCGGAAACCATTCCTGGGTTTGACTTCGCGCCCATCGTGGGCGTGCTGGCCGCTACGGGTACGCCTGCGAGTGCGATAGAGCGCATCAGTGCCGAGATGGCCCAGATCGCCAGGATGCCGGAAGTCATCACCACGCTCAACAACGCCGGCATCGAGCCCATCGGCAGCAGCCCTGCCGACTACAACAAGGCCATCCTTGGTGAAAACGAGCGCCTGGCAAAAGCCATTGTGGCGTCGGGCATCAAGCCGGAATAACCCCCTCAGGAACATACCGCGACATGTCAAAACTGAAACTGACCTTCGGCTGCTGGAACTACGACCGTACCCGCGCCCTGATGGACGGGAGCGTGCAGCCCGACGGCATCGACCTGAACTATCTCAACATGCCGGTGGAAGAAACTTTCTTTCGCATGCTCAGGCACAAGGAATTTGATGCCGCAGAAATGTCGCTCTCTTCGTACACGGTCTCGATGTTCAACGAGTCGCGGCCGTTTGTGGCGATCCCGGTGTTTCCCTCGCGCTTTTTCCGGCACTCCTGCATCTATGTGAATGCCAACTCCGGCATCCGCGAGGCGAAGGATTTGATAGGCAAGCGCGTCGGCAACCCCGAATACCAGATGACGGCACCGGTGTGGATACGCGGCATCTTGTCCGACCACTACGGCGTGCCCGTTGACAGCGTGACCTACTTCACCGGCGGCGAGGAAGAACCTGGCCGCTCTGAAAAGATCAAGCTGGATTTGCCGCCCAACATCAAGGTCGAGCGCATAGGCCCCGAACAGACACTGGCGCAGATGCTGCTCGACGGCGAGATCGACGCGCTCTACACCGCGCGCATGCCTTCGAGCTTTTTGAAGGGTGGTGGCAAAGTCAAACGCCTCTTTGAAGACTACGAACAGGTCGAGCGCAACTACTTCCAGGAAACCAAAATCTTCCCCATCATGCACACGGTGGCAATACGCCGCGACGTGTACGAAGCCAACCGCTGGGTGGCTCGCTCGCTGATGAAGGCGCTGGAGGAGTCGCAGCGGCGCACTTACGAAGACCTGTACGAAACAGCGGCGCTTAAAGTCATGCTGCCCTGGCTGACTTCGCACGTCGAGCAGGTCAGGCGTGAGATGGGTGAAGACTTTTGGCCTTACGGGTTTGAGAAGAACGAAGCCACGCTGCAGACCTTCTTGCGCTACTCGTTTGAGCAGGGCCTCTCCAAGCGGCTGCTTACGCCCCAGGAGCTGTTTGCCCCCGAATCACTGGAAGCTTTCAAGATCTGACATCGTGATGAATGCTCCTGTTTTGATAGCTGATTATGCCCGTCTTATAAGGGCTGAATGCCGATTTGATGCTTGATCTGGATGTCTGATACCTTTCTGGGTTATTTGCTGGCCAGCGTTGCGCTGCTGCTTTTCACGGTCTCCATTCTGGTCACCAAGGTGGCATCCAGCCGCCTGGAGCTTGGCCTGGGCTTTCTCGTCGCAGCTTCCTCCAATGTGGCGTTTTCTGCGTTGGCCACGCTGGTGCAGATGGGCCTGCGCACGGATGGCTTGCATTGGAATGCGCAGGCGTTCTGGCTTTTTGCCGCTGCCGGTGCGTTTGCCACCTACCTGGGGCGCTGGTTTTTTTACGAGTCCGTGGTGCGTTTCGGACCGGCCAAAGCCAGCGTTTTCCAGATCAGCAGTCCGCTGTTCACTGCATTGATGGCATGGCTGCTGCTGGGAGAGCGTCTGAGTTTGCTGGTAGCGCTGGGCATGGTCATGACGATAGGCGGCCTGATGCTGGTCAGCTACAAGCCCGGTTTTTTTTCGCGCCGCGCTTCCACGGCAGCGCTGGCGCCCGACGGAGGCCCCGCACCTGCGCCTGTGCAATCCACCGCGCTTCAGCGGGCGCTGCAATCGGCCTTTTTGCTGGGCATGGGCAGCTCGCTGGCGTATGCGATAGGCAACGTCCTCAGGGGTTCTGCGGTGCGCAGCTGGAATGAGCCCGTCGTGGGCGCGCTGATAGGCGCCGCCAGCGGCCTGGCCCTGCTCCTGTTTTTCAGCGCTGGCAAGCGCGCCATGGCCGCCCGCCTGCGCTCAGCCAGCCGCAGTGGCATGGCGCTCTACGCCCTGATCGGCGTGACCACCATTTCAGCCCAGATGTGCGTGATCGGCGCCATGCGCTACATACCGCTGTCCGTTGCCACGCTGGTGACGCTGTGTACGCCGGTCCTGGTTTTCCCGCTGAGCCATCTGCTGTTCAAGGACCAGGACGCCATCAAGGCCACCACGCTGGCGGGCAGTGGCTTGACTTTGCTGGGTATCGTGATCATCGTGATGCGTTGACGCACCGACCCTGACTTGGAAACTCAATACCGCAGTGCCAAAAAGGTACCCAGCCGGCACAGCCCCGATGATTGGGGTACGCGGTTACGAAGGAACTCAAGGCACAGATGTCCTGGAAGGCTCCGAAGCAGTTATGCCGGTCCCTGAGGCAGGCCCCGTGTGCGCCAGCGATCAGCGGGCTTCGAGGCCTTCAAAGCACGTGCTCAGCACCAGGGTGACGATTTCATCGTCGGTGTGCAGCTCCCCCATTTTCAGAAACTCCAGCACAGGATCGCAGGCGCGGGCGTACAGGGTATACAGCACTGCAATGGGCGGGAGCTTGGGGTTGAGGGCGCCTTGTGCCTGTGCCGCCTCAATCCAGGCGCCCAGCCGGTCACTCACGTCCATGAGCCCGTCCATGTAGTCCTTGTTGGCCATCAGCGCGGTGCGCAGACTGGAGTTTTGGCTGGGCAGCGAGGGCATTTCACCCGCCAGCTTCAGGCCCATGGTCCACGCCACCACTTTGCGCAGCTTGTCCACGGCGGACAGCTCTGCGGGCAATGTGTCCAAAAAAGCCTGGGCCCGGCGCATGACCGAGACCATGGCCGCCGCTGCCAGGTCTTCTTTGCTGGGAAAGTGCTTGTAAAGGCTGGCTTTGGCAATACCCACCGCGGCAGCCACCTCGTCCACTGTCATGGCTTCAAAGCCTTTTTCCGCCAGCAGACGGTTCACCGACTGGATGATGGCGTCTTCACGTGCCAGCAGCATTTGTGCCTTGAAAGAAACCTTGGGGGGGAGAGTGCTAGGGATCATGGTCTGATTTTAGCTAATTTAGTCTTAAAAAAGAATTCTAAGGATTTATTAATACTAGACAGTATTAATAAATACTAAACGGTATATAATTGACCCAAGCAATTCAAGGAGTGCGTGTGTCAATCAGAGTGGCCATCGTGGGTTCGGGTATTTCAGGCTTGGCGGCCGCCCACGCCCTCAGGGGCAAGGCAGACATCACGCTGCTGGAGGCGGGTGCCTGGTTTGGCGGGCATACCCACACCGTCGACGTGATTCTTCCCACACCGCGTGGTGAGGTCACCCACGGGGTGGATACAGGATTTCTGGTCCTCAACGAGCGCACTTACCCGCAACTGATCAAGCTCCTGGCGGAGCTGGACGTGGCAAGCGCCAAGTCCGAGATGTCGTTTTCGGTACGCGCCGATGACTTCGCCAACGGCCGCGCTGTGGAGTGGAGCGGCTCCAGCCTGAACACCGTGTTTGCGCAACGCGGCAATCTGGCCAACCCGCGCTTTTGGGGCATGCTGCGCGATTTGCTGCGCTTTAACGCCTTGACCAGTCGCATGGCCCAAAACGGGACCGATGCGCAACTGGGCCAACCCCTCGGAAAGTTCCTGGACGAGCACGGCTTCGGCGCCGCGTTTCGCGACTGGTACTTCCTGCCCATGATGGCCTGCATCTGGAGCTGCCCCACCGCGCAGATGCTGCAGTTCCCGGTGTCGACCATGGTGCGCTTTTGCCACAACCACGGCTTGCTGCAAATCACCAACCGCCCCCAGTGGTGGACCGTGCAGGGCGGTGCCAGGCACTATGTCGAAAAAATCATTGAGGGCATTGCGGACAAGCGGCTGAACACCCCGGTGCGCCGCATCGAACGCACGGGCAACACGCCGGACGGCAAAGCCAGCGTGCGCATTCACACCGACGCGGGCGCCGAGCTGTTTGACAAGGTCATCATCGCCACCCATTCCGACCAGGCCCTGCGCATGCTGGCCGCGCCGACGGAGCAGGAGTGTGAAACCCTGGGCGCCATTCACTACCAGTCCAACAAGGCCGTGCTGCACACGGATGCCTCGGTTCTGCCGACGCGCAGGGCGGCATGGGCGGCCTGGAACTATGAGCGTGCAGGCGGAGCCGAACAGGAGGGCGCGCGGGTGTGCCTGCACTACCTGATCAACCGCCTGCAGCCTCTGCCCTGGGAGCAGCCGGTGGTCGTATCCCTGAACCCGGTACGCCCCATCGCACAGGAAAAAATCATCGGCGAGTACGACTACGCCCACCCGGTGTTCGACCTGGCCGCCGTGGCGGCGCAAACCCGCATGCCGGCGCTGCAGGGCAAAAACCATCGCTACTTTGCGGGCGCGTGGATGGGCTACGGCTTTCATGAAGACGGCCTCAAGGCCGGGCTGGCTGCCGCCGCGCAGCTGTTGGCGGACGCATGAGCCAGCCCGTGCCGCTCATCGGTTTCGGCCAGGTGCGCCACACCCGCCTGCGCCCGCGGCGCCACGCGTTTGCCTACCCCACCTATTTCCTGATGTTGCCGCTGCGCAGCCTGCAAAAGCAGGCGCCGCAAGCGGGCCGGTGGCGCATCAACCGCGGGGGCGCGCTGAGCTTCTTCGAAACCGACCACGGCGATGGGCGGGCGCCGGAGCAGGGCGGCGCTATCGCCTGGCTGGACGAAGTGCTGCGGCGCGAAGGCATTCATGATGCGACCGGCGAGGCCTGGCTGCACACCTATCCGCGCGTGCTGGGCTACACCTTCAAGCCAGTCAGCTTCTGGTATTGCCACCGCGCGGCAAGCGACCAGGAGGGTGGGCTGCGCGCCATCGTGGTGGAAGTCAACAACACCTTCGGCGAGCGGCACTGTTATGTGCTGGATGCCCCGCGCTATGGCGTGGAGCAGCGCGCGGACAAGGTGTTTCACGTCTCCCCCTTCAACCCGGTGCAGGGCCACTACCGCTTTCGCTTCATGCGCAGCGAACACGGCGAACAGGACGGACAGGCGCGTACGGTGGCCCGCGTGGATTTCTACGACGAAGTCGTTGCAGACGACGCCGTGCTGCAGACCAGTGTGAGCGGCACGCTGCAGGCCATCACGCCCGCCGTCCTGCGCGGCGCCCTGTGGCGCTATCCCGCGATGACGCTGGGCGTGGTGCTGCACATCCACGTCCAGGCGCTGCGCCTGTGGCTGAAAAAAGTGCCTTTCTTTCGCAAACCCGAGCCGCCGCAAAGCTTTGTCTCGCGCTAGAGGCGCACGCGCAATGCATAAGCCCCATTCCAGGAGTCCGACATGAACGCCGTTACCCGCACCGCCCAAGGCCTTGCGTTTCCAAATGATGCGCCGGCCGCCGCCCGAAGCGCGCTGCGCCTGCTGCAAAACCTGCGCCACGGCGCGCTGACCCTGCACCTGCCCGACGGCTCGCAGCGCCGCTTTGGCGAGCACCCGCAGCAGCACGACATGCATATGCCCGGACACCCCAGCGCCAGCATCACGTTGCACAACTGGAAGGTGTTCGGCGCCGCACTCAAGTCCGGCGACATCGGCTTTGCCGAGAGCTACATCGCCGGGGACTGGAGCACGCCCGACCTGACCCAACTGCTCAAGCTGTTCTCCGCCAACCGCCGGGAGGTCGAAGCCATGATCTTCGGCACATGGCTCGGGCGGCTGCTGTACCGCGTCAAGCACCTGCTGCACCACAACAGCCGCGCCAACAGCCGCAAGAACATCCATGCCCACTACGATCTGGGCAACGCGTTTTACCGCCTGTGGCTGGATGAGACCATGAACTACTCCGGCGCCTGGTTCGACGGCGACCTGTCGCGCTCCTTGCCCGAGGCGCAGAACGCCAAGGTGCGCCGCGCGCTGGACATGGCCGGCGTGAAGTCCGGCGACCGCGTGCTGGAAATCGGCTGCGGCTGGGGCGCGCTTGCCGAGCAGGCCGCCGTCGAACGCGGCGCGGCCGTGGTGGGCGTGACGCTGAGCACCGAGCAGCTGGCCTATGCCAATGCGCGCATGCAGCGCCTGGGCGTGAGCACCGGCCCGGGCGGGCGCGCCGACCTGCGCCTGCAGGACTACCGCGACATCCCGGACGCGCCCTTTGACGCGATCTGCTCCATCGAGATGGTGGAGGCCGTGGGCCAAGCCTATTGGCCCACGTACTTTGCGGCCGTGAGCCGCCTGCTCAAACCCGGCGCGCGGGCCTGCGTGCAAAGCATCGTGATCAACGACGCGCTGTTCGACCGCTATGTCGAGTCGACCGACTTCATCCAGCAGTACATCTTTCCCGGCGGCTGCCTGCCGTGTCCGCGGGAGTTCCGCCGCCAGGCCCAGGCCGTGGGGCTGGAGGTGGTGGACGAATTCGCCTTCGGCGCGGACTACGCCGAGACGCTGCGCCGCTGGCGCGACGCCTTCATCGCCCGCAAGGCCGAGGTGGCGGCGCTCGGCTTTGACGAACGGTTTATGCGCATCTGGGAGTTTTACCTGGGCTACTGCGAGGCTGCCTTTGACACGGGTGATATCAACCTGATGCAGTACACCTTGCGCAAACCTGAAGCGCTTTCGATATGAAAAACGCATCTGCTTGCGCGATATTGGCGGTCATTGGGTGCCTTTCTTGCTTGCAAGTTCAGGCTCAGCCCCTGCCGCAAGAGCTGCGCTCCGCCTTGCCTGTGGCCAGCCTGTCGGGTCAGGCTAATTTGAAATTCTGGGGCCTTGAGGTTTACCGGGCGACCCTCTGGGTTGCACCAGGATTCGACGGGCCAGCCTATGAAAAAAGCCCGTTTGCGCTGGAGCTGGCTTACCTGCGTGACTTCAAAGGGGCCGACATTGCCCGGCGATCCATTGCGGAGATGCGCCGCCAGGCGGCCATCACCCCGGCGCAGGAAGCCGCCTGGGAAAACCAGATGCGCGCGCTGTTCCCGGATGTCGGCGCCGGCGATCGCATCACCGGGGTGCACCAGCCCGCCACGGGCGCGGTATTCTGGAGCAACGGCCGCCTGCTCGGTGAAGTGCGCGACCCGCTGTTTGCCAAACTCTTCTTCGGCATCTGGCTGTCACCGCAAACCTCCGAGCCGCAAATGCGCCGTGCGCTGCTGGCGCAGGAGAAATCCCCGGTCTCGGTGGGTGTCGCACCATGAATCCCTCTATGGCCGCGCGCATCGAAGCGGAGCCCCGGGTTCTGGGTCTGAGCGGCGGGGCGCGCTACGGCCTGCTGGGTTTGCCCCTGGCGTTTTGCGCTCTGCCCCTTTATGTATTGATGCCCAATCTGTACACGCGCCATTGGGGTGTGTCGCTGGCGGCTTTGGGCGCCGTGCTCCTGGGGGCGCGCCTGCTTGATGCGGTCATCGATCCGTTGTTGGGCCGCTTGTGCGATCGACTCTATGTCGTATCGCTTCGCGCCGTGCTGGTGATGGGCGCATTGGCGGGAGCCGTTCTCGCCGTGGGATTTTCTTTTTTGTTTGTGCCGTTGGTGAGTGATCCCACCGCACTGCTCTGGTGGGCGGGGTTCTGGCTGGTCGTGACCTATGCGGCCTATAGCGCTTTGTCTATTGCGCACCAGTCCTGGGGCGCCATGATGGGCGGCGACGCGCTGTATCGCAGCCGCGTCGTGGCCTGGCGCGAGGGGCTGGGCTTGGTGGGCGTGCTGCTCGCGTCGGTCACGCCCGCGCTGTTGGGCGTGCCCGTCATGCTGGCCCTGCTGGTCGCCGGCCTGGCAGGCGGCTGGTGGACCTGGCGCGCGGCGCCCCGGCCCGAGCGCGGCCATGCGGCGGCAAGCGCCGCGGACAGCACCGCCGGCGCGCTCCGGCATCCGTGGCGCAATCCCGACTTTCGCCGCCTCCTGGGCGTCTACCTGCTCAACGGCATCGCCAGCGCCATCCCTGCCACGCTGGTGCTGTTTTTCCTGCAAGACCGTTTGTTGGCCAGCGAGGCCATGCAGTCCGCCGCGCTGGCCGTGTACTTTGTGTGCGGCGCGCTGTCCATGCCGCTGTGGCTGCGCGGGGTCAAGCGCTGGGGGCTGGCGCACAGCTGGCGCTTTGGCATGCTGCTGTCCATCGCGGTTTTTCTGGGTGCAAGCCGGCTGGGCGCAGGCGACGCGCCCTGGTTTTTGCTGGTGTGCGCCTTGTCGGGCGCTGCCTTGGGCAGCGACCTGGTCCTTCCCGGCGCGCTGCTGGCCGGCGTCATCGCCAGGGCCGGTGACCGCGGCCGCGCCGAAGGGGCTTACTTCGGCTGGTGGAACTTCGCCACCAAGCTGAACCTGGCGCTGGCCGCCGGCCTGGCCCTGCCTTTGCTGGGCTGGCTCGGCTATGTGCCCGGCGCGCGGGATGCCAACGCCTCCGCCTTGCTCACCGCCGCCTACTGCCTCCTTCCCTGCGCGCTCAAAGCCCTGGCGGCCGGCGCGCTCCATTTTTTCATCCTCCCAACCACGGCCCAGCCACACACCCCATGACACAACGCAATTTTTTCCACCGCTCACGCCTTCTCGCCGCCGTGGTGTGCGCCGCCTTGCTGGGCGCCTGCGGCACGCCGCAAGTGCAGGACTACGCCAGGGAAACCCCGGTGCTGGAACTGCGCGACTACTTCAACGGGACGCTCGACGCCTACGGCATCTTCACGGACAGCTCGGGCAAGGTGGTCAAGCGCTTTACCGTGGTGATGACCTGCACCTGGAAGGGCGACGCCGGCGTGCTCGACGAAGCCTTCAGCTATTCCGACGGCACGACCCAGCGCCGCATCTGGCGCCTGACGCGCCATGCCGATGGCCGCTACACCGGTCAGGCCGACGACGTGGTCGGCACCGCCGAGGGCCGGCAAAGCGGCAATGCGTTCAACTGGGCCTACACCCTGGCCTTGCCGGTGGACGGCCGGGTGATCGAGGTGCAGTTTGACGACTGGATGTACCTCATGAACGACAAAGTCATGCTCAACAAGGCCGCCATGCGCAAGTGGGGTGTGGGCCTGGGCGAAGTGACGCTGTCCTTCACCAAGCGATAGACAGCCATGGCACTGAACTCTCGCATCGCGGACTGGCGCGGCCGCACGGTCTGGCTGGTAGGCGCATCCACCGGCATAGGCCGGGCCACCGCATCGGCGCTGCACGCCCAGGGCGCCAGGGTGGTGGTGTCGGCCCGCGGCGCGGATGCGCTCAACGCCTTCGTCGACGCGCACCCCGGCGCCCTGGCCCTGCCGCTGGACGTCACCGACGCGAGCGCAGTGAAGGCCGCGGCATCAGCCCTGGCCGCGCAGGATGCGCTGGATTGCGTCGTGTACTGCGCGGGCCACTACCACGCCATGGACGCCACCCACATGGACCTGGCCGACCTGTTGCGCCACAACGAAGTCAATTACGTCGGCGCGCTCTACATGCTGGACGCCGTGGTGCCGCAGCTGCTGGCGCGGTCGCCCCACACGCGCACCGGCCAGCGCGGCCACATCAGCCTCATGGGCAGCGTCGCCGGCTACCGCGGCCTGCCCAACAGCCTGGCCTACGGCCCCACCAAGGCCGCGCTCATCAACCTCGCCGAGACCCTGTACCTGGACCTGCAACCCCGGGGTGTGGGTGTTGCGCTGATCAACCCCGGCTTTGTCAACACACCGCTCACGCAACAGAACCAGTTCAAAATGCCCGCCTTGATCAGCCCCGAACAGGCGGCCCAGGAAATACTCAAGGGCTGGGCACGCGGAGAATTTGAAATCCACTTCCCCAAACGCTTTACCCTCTGGATGAAAGCCCTGCGGCTTTTGCCCTATTTCCTATTTTTCGCGGCGACCCGCCGCCTCAGGCAGGCCTAGAAATCCATGAACTTCGCCAACTACGCTGTCGACCGCATTGCAGACACCTTCCAGACCCTCACCCCCGCGGGCGTGGAAATGCTGGGCACCATCTACGCCCCCGATGCGCGCTTCAAGGACCCGTTCAACGACGTGCAAGGCCTGGCCGAAATCAAGCGAATTTTTCGTCACATGTATGCGAGCCTGGAAAACCCGCGCTTCGTCATCACCGGGCGCATCGTGCAAGGCACGCAATGCTTTCTGACCTGGGAGTTCCACTTTGCCTTCAAACGTTTTCAGCGGGGAAGGGCGCAGTGCATCCTGGGCGGCTCGCACCTGGTGCTGGACGGCGAAGGCCGCATCACGCTGCACCGCGACTACTGGGACGCGGCTGAAGAACTCTATGAAAAGCTGCCCGTGGTCGGCAGCCTGATGAGATGGATGAAGCGACGCAGCAATTCGTGAGCCGGCCAGGCGCGGCAAGCCATGTGGTGCAAAAGCCGGACGATGGAGCGGGTGATGGGAATCGAACCCACGCTATTTGCTTGGGAAGCAAAAGTTCTGCCATTGAACTACACCCGCAGTACTAACCATTATAGAAGCGGTCGACCGGCGGAGCCAGCCAAGCTTGAGTTGTCGATCACGGCCGCAGGTAAGCCCAGCCTTCGTGCTGCTTTTTCATGATTTCGGTGACGCCGGCGGGCACATAGCTGATGCCGGCGAGCATGTCGTCTTTGGTCAGCTTCTGGCCGCGCATGGTGTTGTCGCAGGCCGTGACCTTGATGCCGGCTTTGGCGGCGTCGGCGACGCGCGCGCCGGTGGGAGACTCCAGCTTGAGCATGCCGATGCCCGGGCCGTAGGCGACGATTTCAATGTCGACGTTGGCGGCGCCCACGTCGTCCTGCAGGTTTTTGGCGTTGTTCAGCGCCAGGTTCCACTTGGCCGGGTCGTTGTCACTGACCTGGATCACGATTCCCTGACGTTTTGCGCCCGTGGCGCCCGCTGGTTGTGCGCGAGCAGCTATCAAAAAAGGAGCAAAAAGGGCCAGCGAGCCGACGGCCCCGGCCTGGATGAAGAGTCTGCGGTTCATGTTGGTGTGTCTCCTGAGGGGGAGGGCTCATTTCAACACAACGGCCGCATGAAACAAGCCCCCAAGCTCGTGAGAGGCTTGGGGGCTTTCAGGCTCGGGGGAGAACCGGCGGGCTCTACCGCTTTTGCCTCACGTCGACCTCATTTACCACCGGTTGCGGGTAGCGGCACGGCGGGCGCATTGCCGTCCGAGTGGATGTGATGGTCGGGCGCCTTGATCAGCTTGCGGGCAAACACCACTACCTGCCACACAACCAGGGTGCCAATCACGGCCAGCAGGGTTCCGCTGATGGGGCGGTTGACGAACACGCTGAAGCTGCCGCGGCTGAGAAGCATGGCGCGGCGGAAATTTTCCTCCAGCATGGGGCCCAGAATGAAACCCAGCAGGAGTGGCGCGGCCTCCATCTCCAGGCGCAAAAACAAATAGCCCACCAGGCCGAACACGGCTGTGATGTAGATGTCGTCCAGGCTGTTGTTGATGCTGAAGGTGCCGATGCAGCAGAAAAAGAGAATCGCCGGAAACAGCACCGTGTAGGGAATCTTGAAGACCGACAGCCAGTAGCGCACCAGGGGCACGTTGAGGATGACCAGAAAGCAATTACCCACCCACATACTGGCTACCAGACCCCAGAATAAATCGGGGTGGCTGGCGATCATGTTGGGGCCGGGCTGGATCCCCTTGATGACGAAGGCGGCCATCATCAGGGCCATGACGGCATTTTCGGGAATGCCGATGGCCATGAGCGGGATAAAGCTGGTGCGTGCGGCGGCCTCGTCGGCGGCGGCCTGCCCGGCCACGCCTTCGATGCATCCGGTGCCGATCTCGTGCTTGTATTTGCTGAACTTCTTGTCGGCGGCGTAGGCGGCGAACTGGGCAATCGTGGGGCCGCCGCCGGGCAGTATGCCCAGGACCGAGCCGATGATGCTGCCGCGCAGGGCGCTGGGGATGATGCGCTTGAACTCGGGCCAGGTCGGCATGAGCTTGATTTCGCCGTTGAACGGCGTGAGAACATTTTTGTTGTCGAGATTTTTCACCACCTCGGCAATGCCGAAGCAGCCCAGGGCGATGCTGATCAGGCCAATCCCGTCCATCAGGAACGGCAGGTCCATGGTGTAGCGCGCAGTGCCGCTGTTCACATCGGTACCCACCATCCCGAGCAGGACGCCGACCATGGCCATGGCCAGGCCGTTGAGCAGGCTGCCGCTGCTGACAAAGCTCACGCAGAAAAACCCCAGCAGCATGAGGGCGCAGTAGTCAGCCGGCCCAAACAGGAAGCCCACTTCACCCAATGGTTGAGCCAGGGTCGAAAGCACCACAATGGCCACGGTGCCGCCAATGAAGCTGGAAATGCCCGCGGTGAACAGGGCCAGGCCGGTCTTTCCCTTGAGCGTCATCTGGTAGCCGTCTATACAGGCGACGATGCTGCTGGCATGCGGGATCTTCATCGTGATGGCGCTCACGCTGTCGCCATATTGGGCCCCGTAGTAAATGCCAGCCAGCATGATGAGTGCGCCGCCGGTGGGAATGGAATAAGTCAGGGGCAGCAGCAGGCTGATGGTCGACAAAGGGCCCAGTCCCGGCAGCAGCCCGATGAGTGTGCCCACCGTGCAGCCAAGAGCGCAATAAAGAAGGTTTTGCCAGGTCAGCGCGTGCTCGAAACCCAGCGAGAGGTTATGCAGGATGTCCATCAGTAGAGGGGCAGGCTAAGGCCGAGAAAGTTTTTGAAGGCAAAGGCAACCAGGATCAGACCCACCGAGATCTTGATGTTGCGCACCACGGAATACGACGTACCTGCAAGCGTGGAACAAAACACCAGAAACACGATGGCCAGAATCATGTTGATGTAGTGGGAGATCACTGCAAACCCGACGAGGCTCAGCAGAATGAGGGCGATATTTTTGACGCCGTAATCCAGGGGGACGGGGTCATAGAAGTGCGAGCGCACCACCGTGAGGACGCCAATCACAAACAGCAGGGAGCTCACGATCAGGGGGAACATGCCGGGTCCGGACCGGCTTAATTCGCCTACTGTGTAATTCAGCGACACCCCGCCAAAGAGCAGGGCGATCGCCATGAGGCAGAGGCCCCGCACGAAGTTGCGGTTCTTCATGTTCATAGGGGTTTGCTCCATGGCTGCGCCGCTGCGGGCGTTGTCACAAACGGGGGGTGATTCATCCGTGTCTCCTTGATGGTGGCCCTGCCTTTGGCTGGTGCACAAGTTGCAACCGGCTGGGGCGTTTGGGATGGAGCGGATGTTAGGAAGCGAGGCTTCCAATCGGCTTTCGTTTTACGCAGCCGAACTCAAAATACGTGTTATCACTAACAGGGCCGGTGGCGCCTGCGGCACTGCCGGCCACGGCTCAGCCGTGTGCGTTCAACCCAGTGGATCGGATGCCAGCGGCAGCCGCAGGATGGCGCGCAAGCCTGAGCCGGAGCCAGCATCGGCCAGCTCGATGTCGCCACCGTTGCGCCTGGCATAGGCGCGTGCGATGGCCATACCGAGCCCTGCGCCGCGCGCGCCTTTTTCCGTCGGGCCGGCCGAATGAAAGCGTTCAAACACTTCTGCGTGCCGCGCTTTGGCTATGCCCGGGCCGTCGTCGCGCACCTCGGCGAGCGCCGCGCCATCGCCGGCGCTCACCTTCACGGTGATGTGCCCACCCGGCGGGGTGTAGACAATCGCGTTGTGCACCAGGTTGGACAGCGCCTCGTGCAGTTCGGCGCCGCGAGCCAGTACCGGGACTGCAGGGTTTTTTTGCAGTGGGTCGGACACCGGTGCATCTTCAGCCGCGTCCAGGCCCAGGTCCTGGTTTTTCTCATGGGCCAGCGCCAGGTGCTGCAGCACCACGTCCCGCGCGATGCTGTTGAGGTCCACGACGGCGGGCGCGTCTTCGGATGGCGCACCGTCGCTCGCATGGGCCAGCGACAGCAGTTGCTCGCACAGACGCCGGCTGCGCGAGATCTGCACGACCATGGCGCGCAAGGTCGTGTGAAGCAGGTCAGGGTCTTTTTCGCGCAGCGCGACGCCGGCCTGCGTCAGCATGATGGCCAGCGGTGTGCGCAGCTGGTGCGATGCGTCGGCCAGGAACTGCGATTGCTGCTCAAGCAAATCGCGGTAGCTGGCCAGGTGCTGGTTGACGGCGTCGACCAGCGGTGCCACTTCATGCGGCACGTTGGTGGTGTCCAGCGGCTTGAGGTCGCGGCCTTTGTTTTCCAACACGGTTTTGCGCAGGCGCTCCAGCGGCCGCAGGGACCAGGTCACACCCAGCCAGACCAGCAGGATCATCACCAGCACCATGCGGGTGTCGCGTATCAATTCCTGCCGCAGCGTGGCCGCCTGCGCCCGGTCGCGTGGTTCGGTGCTTTCGGCCACCTGGATCAGCAGGTCAAAGGCCTGGCCACGCTCGTCAAGCACTTTGCTTTGAAGCGCCACCACACGCACTGCATGGTCCCGGTAGTCGCTGTCGTACCAGACCACGGGGGAGGCGATGGAAGACGGCGAGGGGGCCTGCTGCGGCGGTGCAGGCAGGTCGGTTGCGCCTAGCAAGGTCACCTCACTTGCTGAGCCCACCCCTTGCGGCGTCAGTCCGATATGCAGGTACTTTTGCAGCGGGCCGGCGGCATCGACCACCGCCTGTACCGCAAGTGGCGCGTTCAGGTGCAGCAAGCCGTCCGGACCCACCGACAGACTGCCGCGCAGTACATGGACGGATTCGAGCATGGCCTGGTCGTAGGCGTCCTGCACCTGGCCGCGTAGTGCGCGGTAGTCGTTCCAGCTGTCCAGGGCCAGCAAGCCCAGGATGGCCGGGAGCAGCAGCGTCAACAGGCGTGCGCGTATGCCGAAGCGGTCTGGGTCAGCCCGCAGTATCTTCATGCGCTTCACGTGCGGTGGCCTCCAGCATGTAGCCCAGGCCGCGCACGGTGACGATGCGCACGTCGCCGCCGTCGAGCTTGCGGCGCAGCCGGTGCAGCACCAGTTCGATGGCGTCAGGGCCGGCATTGCTGTCGGCCGGAAAGACCTTGGCCGAGAGCTGTGACTTCTCCACTGGCGAGCCGCTGCGCGCCAGCAGCACCGACAACGCGGCGCTTTCGCGCGGCGTGAGCTGCAGCAGCGTGCCGGCCAACGTGAAGGCGCGGCTGTCGTGGGCGCACGAGAGCGAACCGCACTGCAGCGGCGCGTGCGAGCGCCCCCGGCTACGCCGAACCAGCGCGGCGATGCGGGCCTCGAGTTCTTCAATCGCAAAGGGTTTGGTCAGGAAGTCGTCGGCTCCGACGTTCAGGCCTTTGACCCGGTCTTGCAGTGAGCCCTGGGCTGTCAGCACCAGTACCGGCGTGCGGTTGCCTGCCTTGCGAATGTCGGCAAGCAGGTTCAGCCCGTGTTTGTCGGGCAGCCGCAGGTCGAGCACGATCGCGTCGTAGTCATTGCCGGCCAGCAGCGACTCGGCGGTGCCGGCGTCCGGCGCATGGTCGGGCACAAAGCCGCTTTGCTTGAATGCGCGCACCAGCCAAGCCGCCATCTCGGCTTCGTCTTCCACAAGCAGCAGGCGCATGTTGATTCGATTCGCTGTTTGCTATGAGTGAATCGGTTCAGCGCTGGATGTCCCCAAGGCACAGGTACTTCATCTCCAGGTATTCCTCCATGCCATGGCGGGAGCCCTCGCGGCCCAGGCCGGACTGCTTGACGCCACCAAAAGGCACATGTTCAGTGGCGATCACGCCGGCATTGATGCCGACCATGCCGTATTCGAGCGCCTCGGCCACGCGGTAAATGCGGCCGATGTCGCGGCTGTAAAAATAGCTGGCCAGGCCGAACTCGGTGTTGTTGGCAGCGTCAATTGCCTCCTGCTCTTTCCGGAAGCGGAACACCGGTGCGAAGGGGCCAAAGGTTTCTTCGCGGGCGCAGAGCATGTCGGCGGTGGCTTCGGAGATCACGGTTGGCTCAAAAAACTGGCCCTTGATCTTGTGGCCGCCCGCGAGCAGCTTACCGCCCTTGGCCATCGCGTCATCCACATGGCGCTGCACCTTGTCGACAGCGGCGTCCTCAATCAGCGGGCCCTGCACGACGCCGTCCTCAAAGCCGTTGCCGACTTTCAGCTGCTTGACCTTGGCGGCGAATTTTTCGACAAACTGGTCGTACACGCCGTCCTGCACATAAATGCGGTTAGCGCAGACGCAGGTCTGGCCGGCGTTGCGGTATTTGCTGGCCATGGCGCCTTCTACGGCCGAATCCACGTCGGCGTCGTCAAACACGATAAAGGGGGCATTGCCGCCCAGCTCCAGTGCCAGCTTCTTGATTGAAGGCGCGCTCTGGGCCATCAGGATGCGGCCGACTTCGGTGGAGCCGGTAAAGCTGATGTGGCGCACCACGTCGCTGGCGCAAAACACCTTGCCCACGGCAATGCTGTTGGCGCTGTCGGCTGTCAGCACATTGAGCACGCCCGCCGGAATGCCGGCGCGGATGGCCAGTTCGGCGGCGGCCAGGGCCGTCAGTGGTGTGAGCTCGGCCGGCTTGATGACCACGGGGCAGCCGGCGGCGAGAGCCGGGGCGACTTTGCGGGTGATCATGGCGAGCGGGAAGTTCCAGGGCGTGATGGCTGCGCACACGCCGATCGGCTGCTTGATGACCATCAGGCGGCGGTTGTTGTCGAACTGGGGCAGGGTCTCGCCGTTGACGCGCTTGGCTTCCTCGGCAAACCATTCGACAAAACTCGCACCGTAGGCGATTTCGCCCTTGGCCTCGGCAAAGGGCTTGCCCTGCTCGGCGGTCATGATGCGGCCCAGGTCTTCCTGGTTGGCCATCAGCAGCTGGTACCACTTGAGCAGGATGGCGTGGCGCTCCTTGCCGGTCTTGCTGCGCCATGCGGGCCAGGCCGCGTTGGCCGCGGCAATGGCGGCTTCGGCATCCTGGGCGCCCAGGTTGGCCACATCGGCCAGCTTCAGGCCGGTGGCCGGGTCATTGACATCAAAGCGGGATGGACCGGCTACCCACTGGCCATTGATCAGGGCGTCGGTCTTGAAAATGCTGGGGTCTTTGAGAAGGGAGATGGGGGAAGTTTTCATGTCCATGGAGATGTCCTGAAAAAATGGGATGTGGTTGCGGGTATCCGGGCAATGGGGCTGATTTTGACTGCTTTCGGATCGGGGTGCTTTGAGGCCGCTCGTTTCCCCGATGCCAATGAGGGGCGACGCCGTCGCCCGCTGTTGGCGATCCTGCAAGGGCATGGCATCACAAATGCCTTGTCAGCCCCGGCGCCCGCGTAACCACTCGAGGAGCAGCAAAAGCGCCGTGGTGAACAGGATCAGCAGTGTGGCAACGGCCGCGATGGTGGGTGAGATGTTTTCCCGGATGCCGGTGAACATCTGCCTCGGCAGCGTGGCCTGGTCCGCGCCCGCCAGGAACAGCGTGACCACCACTTCGTCAAACGAGGTGGCAAATGCAAACAGTGCGCCCGAAATGACACCCGGCGCGATGACCGGCAGGGTGATCCTGAAAAACGTCCGCAACGGGGTCTCGCCAAGGCTGAGCGATGCGCGCACCAGGTTGTGGTTAAAGCCGGCAAGCGTTGCGAGTACGGTGGTCAGCACAAAAGGCGCACCCAGCGCGGCATGCACCACGATCAGCCCGAAGTAGCTGTCGGCAAGGCCCAGCGGGGCGAAATATAGGTAGGTGGCCACGCCGACAACGACGATGGGGACCACCATGGGCGCGATGAGGATGCCCATCAGCAGGCTCTTGAACCGGAAGTTCGTTCGGGACAAGCCGACAGCCGCCAAAGTGCCCAACGCGGTGGCAATCAGGGTCGCAGCGGGCGCCACAATGAAACTGTTTTTCGCAGCCCTGGCCCATTCAGGCGAGTCCAGCAGGTTGCGATACCACTTCAGCGACCAGCCCGGGATGGGGTAGCTCAAAAAAGAGCTGTCGGAAAAAGACAGCGGCACCATGACCAGGATGGGCGCCAGCAAAAAAACCAGAATGGCAACGCAGGCGGTGCGCACCAGCCACCAGCCGGCCTTGTCTGTCAGGGTGGCATAGCGGGGAAAGGCGGGCCCTTTGATTTTGAGCATGATGAATTGGCGTCTGGGTCTGAAAAAGAAGGTGTCAACCGATGCTGAGTTCGGCCTTGCCGATGCGCCGGTAAACGCTGTAAAGAACCATGGTGGCCGTCAGCAACACCGCACCCAGCGCACAGGCCATGCCCCAATTGACCTCGACGTTGGTGTAGCGCGCGATGTAGTAGCTCAGCATCTGGTCATCCGCACCGCCGAGCAGGGCGGGGGTGACGTAATAGCCGATCGACAGGATGAACACCAGCAACGCGCCTGCGCTGATGCCGGGATAGGTCTGCGGCACATACACCCGAAAGAAGGCAGACAGGGGTGCGCTGCCCAGCGACACGGCGGCCCGCACGTAGGTTGCCGGCACGTTTTTCATCACGCTGTAAAGCGGCAGGATCATGAAGGGCAGCAGGATGTGCACCATGGCAATTACCACGCCTGCGCGGTTGAACAGCAGCGCCAGGGGGCTGTCTATGAGGCCGATACCCATCAGCCCGCGATTGACCAGCCCTTCGGACTGCAGCAGCACGATCCAGGCCGCCACGCGCACCAGAATCGATGTCCAGAAAGGCACGAGCACCAGAATCATCAAAAGGTTCGCCTTGCGCGCCGGCAGTGAGGCCAACCACCAGGCCAGGGGGTAACCCAGCGCAAGGCAAAAAACGGTGACCAGAAAACTGATCTGAAAGGTTCGCAGCAAAATGGCGCCGAAAGCGCGCTGGTCCGGCGGCATGCGTTCCACCTCGCCCTTGCTGTCGCGTCGCAGGTCTACCGACGCCAGCAGATAGTCGGGCGTCCAGCGGGAACTGTTTTTGGCAATCGCTTGCCAGAAGAGGGGTTCCGCCCAGCGTGGGTCGAGCTGGAGCAGCCTGGCCTGTATTTCTTCAGGCGAGCCCGTGACAGGCAGCGCGCGATAGGTCCCCATGACAAGGGAGCGCGCACCCGGCACTTCGGAGTTGAGGCGACGTGCCAGTGCACCGGCATCTGAACTGTCAGAAAGATGGCCCAGGTCTTCCACCAGTGCTGCGTAACTTGCAGGGCCGGGGGGTGTCTGGGCGTTCCAGTCCTTGAGGCTTTTGGCCGTCCGGGGCAGCGCCCGCGCCACCTCCGGATTTTCAACCGCGCGTTGCAACAGGGCCGCAATCGGCACCAGCAAGGTCAGCAGCAAAAACACCAGCAAGGGCACTGTGAGTGCAAAGGCGCGCCATTTTCGACGAGCGTCCGCGCGCGACAGCGCCTGACGCAATGTGACGGCGTCATTGCCCTGAAGGGGGCCCTGGCTGGTGATGCTGCTCATGGGGTGCTTGCTCCGCCGGCTTATTGCGTCGCCCAGGCAGCAAAGCGTTTTTCAAGCGCCTCGCCCTGGTCGGCCCAGAAGCCAACATTCATCTGGATCGCCTCTTTGGCATTGGCCGGCGACGTTGGCAGATCGTCCAGCACCTTCTTGTCGAGCTTGGCCAAAGCCTGGTTGTTGACGGGGCCGTAGGCAATGTTCTGCGCATAGACGGCCTGGGTGGCTGGCTGGCTGGCAAAGGCGATGAATTTCATCGACGCATCCTTGTTGGGAGCGCCTTTGGGGATGACCCAATAGTCCAGGTCATAAATGCCGCCGGGCCAGTAGATCTTCAGGTTGCGGCCTTCACGGTTGGCGGCGTCGATGCGGCCGTTGTAGACGGTGCTGAGGGCGACGTCACCGGCCACGAGGAACTGCGCAGGCTGGGCGCCGGCTTCCCACCACTGGATGCTGGGCTTGAGTTCTGTCAGCTTGCGAAACGCGCGGTCGGCCCCGTCCTTGGTGGCCAGGACTTTGTAGACGTCGGCGGGTTTGACGCCGTCGGCCATCAGTGCGAACTCGAGGTTGTAGCGGGCGCCCTTGCGCATGCCGCGCTTGCCGGGGATCTTCTTGACGTCCCAGAAATCGGCCCAGCTTGTGGGGGCGGTCTTGACCTTGTCGGCGTTCCAGGCCATCACGGTGGACCACACAAAAACGCCCACACCGCATTCCTTCACGGCTGCAGGCAGAAAGTCTGCCTTGGGGCCAATTTTGCTGAAGTCGATTTTTTCAAACAAGCCCTCATCGCAACCGCGTTGCACGTCGGGTGCTTCGACCTCGACCACATCCCAGGTGACTTTTTTCGTCTCGACCATGGCTTTGATCTTGGCCTGCTCGCCGTTGTATTCCACGGCAACGACTTTGGTGCCTGCTTTTTCGAAGGGCTCGTAGTAGGCCTTTTTCTGCGCATTGGCATTGGCGCCGCCGAAGTTCACGACAGTGATCTGCTGCTGCGCGAACGCGGGTACGGCCAGGCACGAAGCCATGGCAAGGGCGATGATGTTTTTCTTCATGGTGCTATTTCCTCGGTGGTTAATAAAGGCAGAAGGGAACATTGAAAATGGTGAAAGGAGAAAGCGGTTACACCGCATAAATCCGCGTAAATGCGGGCGGAAATTCGAGGTGTACCGCTTCGCCCGGTTGCGGCGGCGGCTGGCCGTTCAACAGGGTGAGCGGCAGCTTGACTGTCGCTTCCGCCTGGCCGGCACCGACCTCACACAGCAGCCGCAGGTGGTCGCCGAAATAGATGATGCGGGCCACGTGCGCGGGCAAAGCACTGGCAGGCGATGCCGGCACCTGGCGATGCAACACAATGCGCTCGGGCCGGATGTAGGCTTCGACCTGCGCGCCAGCAGCCGCCTGATTCACGTTGGTGCCGCCCAGAACGCGGCCATCCGGCAATTCGATGCCTGTGGCATTTCCCTTGCCTTTGAGTACCGTGCTGTCTCCGACGAAACCGGCAACAAAACGGTTGGAGGGCGTCTCATACAGTGCCTCTACCGGCGCCAGCTGCTGGATCGCGCCATCGTTGAAGACTGCTACCCGGTCGCTCATCGTCAAGGCTTCCCCCTGGTCGTGGGTGACATAGACAAACGTGACGCCCAGCTGCTTGTGCAACTCCTTCAGCTCGATCTGCATGTGTTCGCGCAGCTGCTTGTCCAGCGCGCCCAGCGGCTCGTCCATCAACACCAGCTGGGGTTCGAACACCAGTGCCCGGGCCAGCGCAACGCGCTGCTGCTGCCCGCCCGAGAGTTGTCCCGGCAGGCGGTCCGACATGCCTGTCAGTCGGACCATGTCGAGTGCACGCTTGACGCGGCTGGCCTGGTCGGCCTTTGAAACCTTGCGCACCGTGAGCGGATAGGCCACGTTTTGGCCCACCGTGAGGTGCGGGAAGAGGGCGTAGTTCTGGAACACCATGCCGAAGTTGCGTTTGTGTGGCGGCGTGCCGGTGATCTGCGCGCCATTGAGAAAAATCTCTCCCGCTGTGGGGGATTCGAACCCCGCCAGCATCATCAGCGTGGTGGTTTTCCCCGAGCCGGAGGGACCCAGCAGGCTCAGGAATTCCCCGCGATGAATGTCGAGGTCGAGTTGCTGCACGACAAGCTGTTTGCCGTCATAGGTTTTCTGCACGCCTGAAAAGCGCACAAGGACATCGTTATCAGTCATCGGTTTTCCTGAGCTGTCCACGAAGATCAGCGCGATGCGGCGAGGCTGTCGGCCAGGATTTGCAGGCCTTCGTCCAGCAGAGCGTCAGACGCCGTGAGGGGAACCAGAATCCTGATCACATTACCGTAGGTACCGCATGAGAGCAATATCAATCCGCGCCGGGCGGCTTCGGCCACCACGCGCTTGGTCAGCGCCGCATCGGGGCGGGCAGGGTCCCCGTTTTCAAAGAGCTCTATGGCCACCATGGCGCCAAGGCCCCGCACGTCGCCGATAGAGGGCTCCTTTTTTGCAATGGCCTGCAAGCCCTTGATCAAGTGGGCGCCCAGCGTTTTGCTGCGCGCCAGGAGTTTTTCTTTGTCAAAGGCCTTGAGCACCGCCAGCGCTGCCGCGCAACCAATGGGGCTGCCGGCGTAGGTGCCGCCCAGCCCGCCGGGGCCGGGCGCATCCATGACCTCGGCGCGGCCGACCAGGCCCGAGATCGGGAAGCCGCCCGCCATGGATTTGGCGATGGCGATCAGATCGGGCGCCACGGGCCACTGTTCGCTGGCATACCAGGTGCCCGTGCGCCCCGCGCCGGTCTGGACTTCGTCGGCGATCAGCAAAATGCCGTGCCGGTCGGCCAGCGCTTTCAGGCGGCTGATGAATTCGGGCGGGGCAATGTAGAAGCCGCCTTCACCTTGCACCGGTTCAATGATGAACGCCGCCACGCGCTCGGGTTCGACGTCGTTTTTGAGAATTTGCTCAACCGAGTGCAGTGCCTGGTCGATGCTCACGCCGTGCAGCACGTTGGGGTATTCGGCGTGGAACACTTCGCCGGGAAAGGGACCGAACCCCAGCTTGTAGGGCGCCACCTTTCCGGTCATGCCCAGTGTCATGTTCGTCCGGCCGTGGTAGCCGCCGGTAAAGGCAATGATGCCGGGGCGCTTGGTGTAAGACCGCGCCACCTTGACCGCGTTTTCGACTGCTTCGGCGCCGGTGGTCAGCAGCAGGGTCTTTTTGGCGAAATTTCCGGGTGCCAGGGCATTGAGCTTCTCGGCCAGTTCAACGTAGGGCTCATAGGCGACGACCTGGAAGCAGGTGTGTGTGTAGAGATCGAGCTGGGCCTTGACGGCGGCAATGACCTCGGTATGGAGGTGGCCGGTGTTGAGCACGGCGATGCCGCCGGCGAAGTCGATGTAGCGGCGGCCTTCAACGTCCCACAGTTCGGCATTTTTCGCCCGGCTGACAAAAATCTCGTGGGCCTGGCCTACGCCGCGTGTCACGGCGGCTTGGCGGCGCGCCATCAGGGCGGCGTTGCTGGAAGTCTGGTTTGGCTGCATGGTGAAGGTGATTTCCGGAATTTCTGGGTTGACTGGGTTGAGGAAAAAGATGGATGGACTTTAGAAGCCGGGGCAAGGGCCGTCCATGTACACCGCCGCGCTGTTTTCAACACACTGTGCGGGTCTAGAATCCTGTACATGGATTCCCCAACCCGGTGCATGGGCATTGCGATGCACAATCTGCCCTTTTTGGTTTTTTGATGCTCACACTTCGCCCGGAACTGCAGACCCCCCTGGTGAGCCAGATCGTCGACGGCCTGCGGGGCATGATTGCCGGGCAAGCGCTGAAACCGGGCGTCAAGCTGCCTTCGATCCGCGGTTTTGCCGCCCAGCACGGCGTCAGCGTTTTTACGGTGGTAGAGGCTTACGACCGGCTTGTAGCCCAGGGATGGCTCGTTTCCCGGGCCAATGCCGGGTTTTTCGTCAAGCGCAGGGGCGATGATGGTGCGTCGGGCGTGCCATACGCACAGCCCCCGCAGCCGAAATTTGACGCACGCTGGTACCTCAAGCAGATTTTTGAAAACCGCAACCTGCCGATGAAACCCGGTTGCGGCTGGCTGCCGCACGATTTCCTGTTCGGAGACGCGATTCGCCGCAGCATGCGGCACCTGTCGGCAGACGGCTCTTCGCTTGAAGGCTATGGCCTGCCTTACGGGCATATGGCCCTGCGCATGGTCATTGCGGAGGCGCTCGCCGAAAACCAGATATCGGTCGAGGTGGACCAGGTGTTGCTGACGCAAGGCTCCAGCCAGGCGCTGGACCTGGTGGCCCGGCAACTGGTCAAACCGGGAGACACCGTGCTGGTCGATAGCCCCGGCTATCCCAACCTGATGTTCATGTTGCGGTTTTTGGGCGCCAACCTTGTGGGTGTGCCGCGCACCCCCACGGGTTACGACCTGGCTGCGCTGGAGGCGCTGCTGGCAGAGCACAAGCCCAAGGCCTTCTTCACCCAACCCCGTTTGCAAAGCCCGACGTGTTCGATTGCGTCCGCGGCCCATCTGCACCGCTTGCTGCAACTGGCCGAGACGCACGGCTTCACGCTGGTGGAAAACGATATTTACGCCGACATGGACCCGGTCTCGCGGTCCACGCTGGCAAGCCTGGACCAGCTGCAGCGCGTGGTCTACATCGGCAGCTATTCCAAAACAATTTCCCCCAATTTGCGCGTGGGCTACCTGCTGGCACGAGGCGAGCTGATCGAGGACCTGGCACAGCTCAAGATGATTTCGGGCCTTACCTCGTCCGATATCGCCGAACGGCTGACTTTCGGGGTGGTCACTGACGGCCGCTGGCGCAAGCATCTCAAGTCACTTCGCGAGAAGCTGGCGGCGGCGCACCGCAAGACCGAAAAGAACCTGACCGGCCTGGGTTTTGAGCTTTTCCATGAGCCAGGGGCCGGCATGTACCTGTGGGCCCGGCACCCGGACCTTCCCGATGGGGCCGTCCTGTCCAAAGAGGCTACGCCCGAGGGCATCATGCTGGGCCCGGGGCAATTGTTTCTGCTGGAGCCCCATCCGACGGGTTGGCTCCGCTTTAACGTTGCTTTCAGCGACGATGAGCGCATATGGCGCTTTTTGTCCCACCGCATTGATCTCGGCCGGCAGACAGCCCAATAAAGCGGGGGCATCCCCCTCAAACCTATAATCAAAGGCTTAGCCAAAGCGGGTGAGCCCGAGGGGCGCCGCCTTGCCAAAACCACTATTGCAGACCATGAGCCATCCCAACTCCACGACAGCCTCCACGTCAGCGTCAACGCCTGTATTCACCGTCTCGGACATTCGCAAGACATTTCTCGATTTCTTCGCGTCCAAAGGCCACACCGTGGTGCCGTCCAGCTCGCTGGTGCCGGGTAACGACCCGACGCTGATGTTCACCAACTCGGGCATGGTGCAGTTCAAGGATGTGTTCCTGGGCACCGACAAGCGCCCCTACGTGCGCGCAGCCTCGGTACAGGCCTGCCTGCGCGCCGGCGGCAAGCACAACGACCTGGAAAACGTGGGCTACACCGCGCGCCACCACACCTTCTTTGAAATGCTGGGCAACTGGAGTTTTGGCGATTACTTCAAGCGCGAATCGCTCAAATGGGCCTGGGAATTGTTGACCGAGGTCTACAAGCTGCCGCCCGAGCGCCTGCTGGCCACCGTCTATGAAGAGGACGACGAGGCCTACGACATCTGGACCAAAGAGATCGGCCTGCCGCCCGAGCGCGTCATTCGCATCGGCGACAACAAGGGCGGCCGCTACAAGTCCGACAATTTCTGGATGATGGCCGACACCGGCCCCTGCGGCCCCTGCTCGGAAATCTTTTACGACCACGGCGACCACATCCCCGGCGGCCCACCCGGTAGCCCCGATGAAGACGGCGACCGCTTCATCGAAATCTGGAACAACGTGTTCATGCAGTTCGACATGGCCGCCGACGGCAGCGTCACCAAACTGCCCGCGCCCTGCGTGGATACCGGCATGGGCCTGGAGCGCCTGGCTGCCATCCTGCAGCACGTGCACAGCAACTATGAAATCGACATCTTTGCCGAACTGATCAAGGCAGCCTCACGCGAGACCGGCGAAAAAGACCTGGGCAACAAGAGCCTGTTTGTCATTGCCGACCACATCCGTGCCACCGCATTTCTGGTGAGCGATGGCGTCAACCCTTCGAACGAGGGCCGCGGTTACGTGCAGCGCCGCATCATCCGCCGCGCGATCCGCCACGGCTACAAGCTGGGCAAAAAGACACCGTTCTTCCACAAGCTGGTGGCAGACCTTGCGCGCCTGATGGGCGACGCCTATCCCAAGCTGAAGGCCGACGAAGCCCGCATCACGTCCGTGCTGAAAGCCGAAGAAGAGCGCTTCTTCGAAACACTCGAAATCGGCATGACCATCCTGGACACCGCCCTGGCCGGTGGTGCCAAGGTGCTGCCGGGCGACGTCGCCTTCAAGCTGCACGACACCTACGGCTTCCCGCTGGACTTGTCGGCCGACGTGTGCCGCGAGCGCGGCGTCGAGGTTGACGAAGCCGGTTTCAAGGCCGCCATGGACAAGCAAAAGAACCAGGCACGCGCCGCCGGCAAGTTCAAGATGGACCGTGCACTCGAATATTCCGGTGAAGGCCACGCTTTCACTGGCTACGAATTGCTCGAAGAGCCCGCCAAAGTTGTCGCGCTGTATGCCGACGGTGTGGCCGTGCAGGCACTCAATGCAGGCCAAAGCGGCGTGGTGGTGCTGAGCACGACACCGTTCTACGCCGAAAGCGGCGGCCAGGTCGGTGACCAGGGCCGGCTCACGGCCACCGGCTCCACCTTCACGGTGGACGATACGCTCAAGATCAAGGCCGACGTGTTCGGCCATCACGGCACGCAGGAAGAGGGCACGCTGAAAGTCGGCGACACCGTGACCGCGCAGGTCAACACCGCGCTGCGCGCCGCGACCGTGCGCAACCACAGCGCCACCCACCTGATGCACAAGGCCCTGCGTGAAGTGCTGGGCGACCACGTGCAGCAAAAGGGCAGCCTGGTGAATGCCGAGCGCACGCGCTTTGACTTTGCGCATAACGCACCGGTCACTGACGCGCAGATCCGTGAGATCGAGGCGCGCGTCAATGCCGAAATTTTGTCCAACGTGGCGACCGATGCCAGTGTGATGGCCATGGAAGACGCGCAAAAATCCGGCGCGATGATGCTTTTCGGTGAAAAGTACGGTGAGACCGTGCGCGTGCTGACGATCGGCTCCAGCAAGGAGCTCTGCGGTGGCGTTCACGTCAAACGCACCGGTGATATCGGCCTCTTCAAGATCGTGGCTGAAAGCGGTGTGGCGGCGGGCGTGCGGCGCGTGGAAGCCGTGACCGGCGAAAACGCGCTGGCTTACCTGCAGTCGCTTGAATCCACGGTGGAAGCCGCGGCCGGCTCGCTCAAGGCCAGCCCGTCCGAGTTGCAGGGCCGCATCAGCCAGGTGCTGGACCAGGTCAAATCGCTGGAGAAAGAAATCGCCGCGCTCAAGGGCAAGCTGGCTTCTTCACAAGGCGATGAGCTGGTCACGCAGGCTGTTGACGTCAAGGGCCTCAAGGTGCTGGCCGCGAAGCTCGAAGGCGCTGATGCCAAGACGCTGCGCGACACCATGGACAAGCTGAAAGACAAACTCAAAACCGCCGTCATCGTGCTGGCCGCCGTCGATGGCGACAAGGTGCAGATCGCCGCGGGCGTGACCGCCGACAGCGTCGGCAAGGTCAAGGCCGGTGAGCTGGTGAACTTTGTGGCCCAGCAGGTGGGCGGCAAGGGCGGCGGCAAGGCCGACATGGCCATGGCTGGCGGCACCGATGCCTCCAAACTGGGTGATGCACTGAAGTCTGTGCAGGCCTGGGTGACCGAGCGCGCCTGAGGCGGTCCGTCAAATCGCTATTAATTTGATAGCTGCTCGCGCACGGTAGTAAAGGGCTGGAGGCCAATTTCGTTCAAGAAATTGGCCTTTTTCATTGCTTTTTCACTCAACGGCGGCCCAGAACACCGCAAACCAGCTTTGCGGGTCGGTCCAGTAGCGAACCTGCCCGAATCCGGCCTGCCGCAACAGCGCCGTCATGCTTTCCACGGTGTACTTGTAAGAGCATTCGGTGTGGATGCGCTCGCCGGCGCCAAAGCGCCGCGCATGCCCGGGCCAGCGCACCGTAAAGTCCGACAGGGCTTCCAGGTGCATTTCGATGCGCGACTCTGCGGCGTTGAAGAGCGCTACGTGGCGCCACTGGCGAACATCAAAATCCGCCTGCAGGAGCTCGTTGACGTTGAGCAGCACGTTTTTGTTGAAAGCGGCCGTCACGCCCAGCGCGTCGTCGTAAGCCGCTTCCAGCCGTGCAGTGTCCTTCACCAGGTCAATGCCCAGCAACAGGCCGCGCGCCTTGCCCTGCGCCGGGTCAGCGATGTGCCGCAAGAACCGCAGGGCCTGCGCCGGATGAAAGTTGCCCAGGCTGGAGCCGGGGTAGAAAAACACCCGTTCCTGGCTTTGCACCTCGCGCGGCAATACCAGACCGGACGAAAAATCCATGCCCAGGCCGACGATGTCGAGTGCGGGGAAGCTGTTTTGCACCTGCGCGGCGGCATCCCTTAAAAATTCCACCGAAATGTCGACCGGCACATATTGCCGCGGCTGAAGATGCGGAATGAGCGCTGCAGCTTTGGCGCAGTTGCCGGCGCCCAGGTCGATCAGGCAGGCGTTGTGGATGCCGTTCGCGCTCAGCGTGGCGGCGATTTTCGGGTAGGAGGCCGCAAAAATGGCGGCCTCGGTGCGGGTTGGGTAGTACTCCTCCAGGCCTGTAATGGCCTCGAAAAGTTTCGAGCCCAGTTCGTTGTAAAAGAATTTGGGGCTGATGGTGGCCGTGGGCTCAAGCAAACCCTCTTCCAGCTCCTGCGCCACATTTTGGGTCTGGCCCGATTGCGACTCGTTGTAGAGGTTGATGAACTGCGGCGATGCCGTTGGCAGGGCCTCAGCCAGGCCGGGAAATTTGAGGGGCAGGTTCACGTTGGATCAGCCAGTTAAGTGATATCGACAGATTTAAAAGCAGATAGCGAAACGCCTTTGTAGGACTGAACCGCTTTGGGCGCAAGCGGTGTCGACCAAATGCTGTCCTATATAGGGTTCTTGTGGACCGCCCGCTGGGCTGAGCGCGGTTTTCACCGCCATCTGTACTTCCTGTGTCACTTGGTCGCTGAATGCTGCTATTTCTTACAAAAGCCGGGCCCTTACCGATAATCGCGCGAGCGGCTCAGGGCGTTGGCTGAACCTGGCTTGTGTCCCCCTGCGCGAAGTGCTGCAGGGTTTCACCGGCCATGCGGTAGCGCACCCATTCAGCTTGCGGCCTGGCGCCCAGCGACTGGTAAAACTGGATTGCCGGCTCGTTCCAGTCCAGCACGCTCCATTCGAGCCGCCCGCAGCCGCTGTCAAAAGCCAGCCGGGCCAGGTGGCGCAACAGCCCCTTGCCGGCGCCGCTACCCCGGTGTTGGGGCGATACGTACAAATCCTCCAGGTACATGCCTTTGCGTCCCAGCCAGGTGGAGTAGCTGAGGAAATACACCGCAAAGCCCACAGGCTGGCCGTCTATCTCGCAGATGAGGGCCCGGGCAGGCGTCCCGGCCTCAAACAGGCTGCGCTCGATGTCTGCGATGCTCGCGATGACCTCGTGCTCAGCTTTTTCATAGATGGCCAGTTCAACGATGAAGGCGTGAATCGCTGCGGCGTCGCCGGCTTGCGCGTCCCGGATATGGATGTTCATGAAGTTCCTGTGATTTGTGTGAAGGCGCCGCTGGCGCATGCAGCGGATGCTATACGGTCCCTAAAATGCAGGCAGTGCCTGTTCTTGCAGCGATAGAAGTCGTCCACCCCATTTACCCCTCAACCTGCGTACCAACACCAGGGCCCATGCCGACCCCGTTTCCCACCCCGTTTATTTCCCGCCGCCATTTCCTGCAGCAGACAATCGCCGCCGGCTCAGGGGCGGCCGTGCTTCCCGCAATGTCGCAGGGGCTGACCGGCCCGGCTTATGAAGTGTCTCCCTGGGCCGGTCCATTGGCAGCGTTCTCGCTGGTGGACACAACCGGCAAGACCTGGCGCCCGGCCGATTTGCGCGGCCGTGCCGTGCTGTTGAATTTCTGGGCCAGCTGGTGCGAACCCTGCCGCGCTGAAATGCCGACGCTGCAGCAGATTGCCGACCTCTACGGCGACGACAAACTGCTGGTCCTGGCCATCAACTTCAAGGAGCCGGCGGCGCGTGCGCTGCAGTTCGCCAAGACCACCGGCGTAACACTGCCGGTGCTGCTGGACCTGGACGGCAAAGCTGCGCGGGGCTGGGGCGTGAAGGTTTTCCCGACCACCTTGATGATTGACCGCACCGGCCGGCCGCGCCAGCGCGTGACTGGTGAGGTCGACTGGACCAGCCCGGCCGCCGAAAAGCTGATTGCCGGCTTGCTCAAGCCCTGAATCCCGCCCGGCACGGCAGCAGCGATAATTGAAGGTCAGCCCTTGCGCTGCCTTTGCGGGCGGTGTGGGCTGCCAGACATCCCGGAGCATCTTTACCTGCTCCGGTGCACGTTGCCCTTAGAACCTGTTCACGGCCTAAACGGGGCCGCGCAAGTTCCTTCCCGGGATGGGATGCAAGGCGCGGTGCGACGCCCATAGCATAGCTATGGGTTAGCGCCGCAACGCCGCAGACCGCCCGAGAAGGCACTTGCCCTTCGGGTTGGGGTGAAATCGGGCGATTGAGCCACCCGAGCCCTTGCATGGGCATTAGCCCATGCAGCGGACCCGGTCGGCCCAATCATCCCGATTGCACCCCAACGCGACCCCGTTTAGACCGTGAACAGGTTCTTTCCCACCCGGAGATACCTTTCATGTCGACCGTACGCCGCACTTTCCTGAAGAACACCGCCGCTGCCGCCGTAGCCGCTGCATTGCCCGCCATCAACTTTGCCCAGACGCCCGCCGCCGCGCCCAGCCGCAGCAACTTCGCACCCCAAAGCGGCGCTTGGCGAACTTTCGACGTGACCACGCGCGTTGACATCCTCAAACCGCAAGGCGTGACCAAAGTGTGGCTGCCGATCCCCTCGGTCAACAGCGACTACCAGCACTCGCTGGAAAATGGTTTCTCCAGCAACGGCACCGCCAAGCTCATGCAGGACGGCCAGGACGGCGCGAAGATGCTTTATGTGGAGTTTGCGGCCACTGAAACAAAGCCCTATGTGGAGCTGACCAGCCGCGTGCAGACACAAGGCCGCGCGATGGACTGGTCGCAGAAGACCGCCCCGGCCGAAAGCGCTGACACACTGCGTTACTTCACGCGTCCTACCGTCCTCATCCCGACCGACGGCATTGTGCGCAAGACCGCAGTGGCCGCCACCCAGGGTGCCAAGACAGATGTGGAAAAGGCGCAAAAACTCTACGACTGGATTGTGGCCAACACCTACCGCGAACCCAAGGTGCGCGGCTGTGGCGAAGGCGACATCAAGACCATGCTGGAAACCGGCAACCTGGGCGGCAAGTGCGCCGACCTGAATGCGCTGTTTGTGGGCCTGTGCCGCTCGGTCGGCCTGCCGGCGCGCGACGTGTACGGCATTCGCCTGGTGCCTTCAGCCTTTGGCTACAAGGAGCTCTCGGGTAACCCCGCCAGCCTCAAGGGTGCGCAGCATTGCCGCGCGGAGGTTTATCTCAAGGGCTACGGCTGGGTGGCGATGGACCCGGCCGACGTGGCCAAGGTCATGCGCCTGGAAACGGCCGAGTGGATCAAGACCACGGCCAACCCGGTGGTGGCGCCTGTCAACAAGGCGCTGTTTGGCGGCTGGGAAGGCAACTGGATGGCCTACAACACCGCCCATGACGTCGCGCTGCCCAAAGCCAGCGGCGAGAAGCTCGGCTTCTTCATGTACCCCGTGGCTGAAAACGCGGCCGGACGTTTTGACTCTTACGCGCCGGACGATTTCAAGTATCAAATCACGGCAAAAGAGGTCAAGGCTTAAGCATTACGCGGCGTGCAGCCTGACAAGGGCTGGTGATGCAGGAAACAATGAGACAGCGATTGGAACCGGTATTGTCAGGACGTTCTTGCTGTAAAGCGCTTCATTGTTTGGATCAGCATTGTCAGCGTGCCCAACGCCAAAAGCTGTGTAAAACTGGACTGAAAATTTGCGGGGTTTCACGGAATTTTTATAACTGTATAAATTCACCGTGTATGGGCTTGAAGCCCAGCATGCAAGCGGCTTACAGGGGTTTTAGATGTCCAGATTAGATTGCAAGCGCCAGGTTATACCGCAGGTTTTGCGGCATACATTACGTTAAACCTTATGTCGTTCTGCCCAAAGTGCGCCACGACAGGCGATAACGATGCGATTGTTTGCACTGTATGTGGTGCACCTCTGCCGTCGTCACCGGAGCTAACCGCGAAAGGACTTCCTGAGCCGCAATCCATCACCATAAATAAGATTATTGCGATTATTCTTGGCCTATTGAGCGTTTGGCGTGGCGGGTTACTTTTACTTGTTGGCCTGCCGCTTGCGTGTTGGCTGTACATGGCGAAAGGCAAAGTGCCATTGTTCTTCGCATATGCGTTTTGCGCCGTTATCGTGGTTTTGGCATTTGTTGTTTTTGCGGTGCTTGGCGCAGCACTCAGCAGCAGGTAGATGGTGTGAAAGAAGTAAGGCTTAACTTGTTGATCGATCGGATCGTCAACGGCGGTGGCTGCATGCCTCATTCTTCGGAACGCGGCACGCCGTTGTCGACCGTTCATCGCCAACGTTAGGTTGCTCAGTGGCATTCCAGTCTTCATTCACCGCCGAGCCGTCTCGTCGCTACGCAGCGTTTGTGGTCGACACGGTAACGACGTTCGTTCTCTTCCTGATTGTTGGAACTGTCGCGGACCAATTGCACCATGACCTCGCGCGGTGGGACGTCTTTGCTGCTGTCTTCGTGCTGTACCAAGGTACGTTGGTTGTCACAAACCATGGCCAAACCTTCGGTCGCTATGTCGCCAACATCATGGTTTGCAGCGATTCGGGCGGTCCGCTCACTGCTGCGCGGTCATTTGCGCGAGCGCTAGTCCGCGCGCTTCCACTTGTGCTTCTCGAGGGGCCATCTTTCGCTCCGGTGGTGGGCATGCTTGCAGTGGTTGCGCTGGTAGCTGTGGAATCAAGCGTGCTGGAACGCTCGCCCACGCGCCAATCGTTGGCAGACCGGGTGGCCAGATCTCTTGTAGTGAATTTGCCGCCGCCTCATACTCATCGAGCGCCGGCTGGTCCAATGTTCAGCGCAACGGATGCCGAGTTCGGCAATCCCCCCAAAACGCCACCGAAATGAGCACGCAACCTAACAAGGCGGTCAACGCGGACGTCCAAGGTCGTCCGCGCTTGCGGCGCTCGGCACTCGTTGTGCGCCGGCTACCTCTGCGTTAGGTCTTATGGGCGCCGAGGTTTTCGCATCACCGTTCGTATTGTTCGCCGCGCTTCTTATCGTTGCCGGCGCTTCTGCAATGCACTACAGGGGCAGCGCTCCTAGGCCAGTGTTGAGTGCGCGGAGACTGGTCGCCGGATACTTGGCGGTGATATTGGCCTGTTCAGTCATTACTGCCATTTCAAGCTACGTGCCCCTGGATGAAGCCGTCTCAAAGTGGCATGTTTCCCCTGAGAACTATTGGGAGGTGCAGGTTCGCGCCTACGTCGTCGAGTTCATACTCATGACCTGTGTCGCTCTTGTGGGTGTTGCCCTTGTCGGTTTACCTGTCATCTTTGCGCTCGGTCGTAGGGGCTGGGCTACTATCCCTATCGTGTTAGCCGCATCCGTCGTAGTCTCTGTGCTCGTCGCTGTTCTCCTGTCGGCGGGGGACCGTCCCGCCTTCCGTCACCTCGGGTTTACGACGTCGTATGTTGTGGGGCAGCACCTCCTACTAGCATTCAGTTTCTCTTTGGCTGCGGGACTGCGATGGAGGCGCATGAGGAGTGAGACTTAACTTGTCAATCGACACGGACCCACACCTACAGGAGGCGGCTTCGCCGCGAATGGTGGTGGTCCGGTCATTTTTGCGTTAAACCTCGAGCTATGCCTCACACCCTCTACTGTTGGCGTTGCAAGATGGAGCTTCCGATGCTCACTGACGAAGAGTGGCAGACCGTTTCGCCATTTCTCAGCAACGGGGTGGCGCAGATCAAGGCATATAGGGAGCTGCATGGGTGTTCATTGGCTGAGGCAACATCGAAGGGCTTTGGACGGGTCGCCCTTGATGCATACGAAAACCTCACGGGCTTCAAAGAAACGAACGCAAATGCGCTGTTTCATCATCGACTTAGTTTGTATGGTCCGCCTTGCCATTCGTGCGGGAAGCCGTTGCGCACCCGGCAGGCTCACTTTTGTGCCGCATGTGGTAGCGAGCGGGCGAGTGAGATTAAGGCGTAGCATGTTCTTGAGCTCTGCCGATCAGACGGGTTTTAACATTTCGCCCGGCGTGGACACGCAGCAGCAGAATGCCTCTTTGAGGCGCTTGCTGCGTGGCGGGCAGCTTCGACCTTAAAGGCAAGTTACGTGTCGTCGCTAAAGCCACTCAGATCTGTCGCGCATAGCCTTGCGCACCAGTTCGCGAGCACGCTGAACTACTGGACCGACGACTACGCCATCCACCACCTCGCGAAGGCGGCCAAGCGCGAGAATGCACCGGTGGTAGTAATTGACGTGATCAGGCAAGAAGTGGTGCCGAGTCAAGTCCAGGAAGGAGTGGTTTTGGAGATCGTGTGCGCCTTGAAGCCGTCTCTCGTTGACATCCTTGCCAAGGAAGGCTTCGCGCTCGAAATCTTACAGAGCGCAACGCTCACCTATAACTTCTCTGTAGGTCGCATCGTCTTTCCGCAGGGACTTCCCACCTATGATTGCGTGTGCACGCTCGTCACAAAAGAGGGGCGCAAATTCGAGGCCTATCTAACCGAAGAGAGCAACTGAGTGAGAATGCTCTTTAATAAGTCAGTCAACACGGACCGGCAACTGCAGGAGGCGGTTTCGCCGTATGTGTTGCGGCCCGGTTGCCTCCGACGCTAGGCCTCGCTCGGTGCTGTTTCAACCCACCATCTGCTATCTCTGTGGCAAGCCGCTGCTGCCGCCGACAAGCGGGGACCACGTTCCACCAAAGCAGCTGTACGCGAAGGAGGTTCGGAAGGCGTACTCTCCGAACATGCTGACGATTCCTGTTCATGCGGCGTGCAACAGGGCGTACCAGCATGACGAGGACTACTTCGTAAATGCTCTGGCACCGTACGGTACCGGTTCATATTCCGGAGGCGCGTTCCTGCGGGAGATATTTGAGAAGTACGGGGCGGGTGAGAAGGTTCCGCTGGTTCATAAAGTACTGAACGAGTTTCAGCACGCCCCAGGCGGCATTCTTCTTCCCCCTGGCCTAGTGGCGCAACGGATCGAAGGTGCGAGGATTCATCGAGTTGCCTGGAAGATCGTGCGCGGCCTGTACTTCTGCGAATTCGGTGAGTTCGTTCCAGAAGACACGCCTAATTCTCTCGAAATTGCGCCTCCTGACCGGCCGCCGCCCGAGCGATTCTTGCACGCGCTGCACGACGTTGCATCACGCGGCAGCTACCCCGGTGTATTCGACTACAAGTTTGTGCAGTACCCGAACCTGGATGACTTCAACTACTGGGGAATTTTGTTGTGGGATCGGCTCATTCTCATAATGGCGTTCCACAGCCCAGGGTGTACGTGTGAGCACTGCAGCACTTTGCGAAAGGCGGGCAGCGATGCCTAACAAGTCGATCGACACTACGTTCTCGTGGCGGACTTCGTCCATCTATGGCCAGCCGGTTATCTCCAACGTCAATCCCACAGAAGGCTTCTATCTGCGACTGGGTTTGAGCAGATGCGGCGGGTCATAACCGGACGCGGCTTGGCGCTATGGGCGACATATAAGGCCCTGATCAAGTCTGCAAATCCCGCAGCGACAGCCGGCTTTCAAAGCGTCGCTGCTCGCCTGTTACAGGGTCCATGAACGCAATGGACTTGGCCAGCAACTGTAGCGGGTAGCGGTAATCGTCTTCCGGTGTCACTTCGACCGGTGGGTACATACGGTCATTCAGCAGTGGCAGGCCAAGCGCATTCATGTGCACCCGCAGCTGGTGTTTCTTGCCAGTCACGGGGCTTAGGGCATACCGCGCTATGTCGTCCTTTACGTCGAGCACATCGATCAGCGTTTCGCTATTGGGCTGGCCCTCTATTTCGCGTTGCCGGAAAAAAGGCTCGTCTTCGACGATGCGGCTTTTGCGCGTGAGGGGAAAGCCGATGTCGCCACGCCATGGGGCCACGGCTTCGTAATGCTTGGTGACCTCATGCCGGCGAAACAGTGACTGGTAGGCGTCGCGTTCAGCCGGGTTGACCGAGAACAGCACCAGGCCTGCGGTCTCACGGTCAATGCGGTGGATGGGTACCAGGCCGTCGATGCCGAGCCGGTTCTTCAGGCGCACCAGCAGGGTCTCCTGCAGGTAGTGACCCGAGGGCGTCACAGGCAAAAAATGTGGCTTGTCGGCCACCACCAGGTGTTCGTCCTGAAACAGCACGGTCTCTTCAAACGGAATGCGGGGTTCTTCGTCCAGGGCGCGGTAGTAGTACACGCGCATGTGGCCGCGGTAGGGGCGTTCGGCGGTGACGGCTTCACCGAATTCATCGACCACCAGGCCGTTGTGCATGCGTTGCAACCATACCTCGCGCGAGATGGCCGGAAAGCGTTCCACCAGAAAGTCAGTGATGCTGGGCCAGCTGCCGGCCGGCAGGCCGACGCAACTGGGGCTGATGCCGGCCCGCGTGGCCAAACCATGCAGCCCGAGCTTCGGTGTTTTGCTCACACCCGCGCAGCCGCAAGATCAGGCACGCACAAACACGACGTCCCAGACGCCGTGCCCCAGCTTGATACCGCGGTTTTCAAATTTGGTCAGTGGCCGGTAGGCTGGCTTGGGCGCATAGCCGCCGGCGCTGCTGTCTGCGGTGTTTTTCAGCAACGGCTCGGCGCCCAGCACTTCCAGGATTTGCTCGGCATAAAGCTGCCAGTCGGTGGCGCAATGCAGGTAGCCGCCGGGTTTGAGGCGGGCCGCGAGTTTGGTGATCAGCGGCGGCTGGATCAGCCGGCGCTTGTTGTGTTTTTTCTTGTGCCAGGGGTCGGGAAAAAAGATGTGCGCGCCGTCAAGGCTGGCGCGGGGGAGCATGTCGTCAATCACCTCAACGGCATCGTGCTGCAGGATGCGGATGTTGGACAGGTTCTGTTCGTCAATGCGTTTGAGCAGGGCGCCCACGCCGGGCGTGTGCACTTCGCAGCAGAGGAAGTTCTTCTCGGGCATCAGCGCGGCAATGTGCGCCGTGGCCTCGCCCATGCCAAACCCTATTTCGAGGATGGTGGGGGCGCTGCGCCCAAAGGCTTTTTCAAAGTCCAGCGGCGCATCGGCATAGGGCAGCAAAAACTTCGGGCCCACATCGGCAAAGGCCTTGGCCTGGCCCGCCGTGGTGCGGCCGGTGCGGCGCACGAAGCTGCGGATGTTGTGGGGCGGGTGGGTGTCGGCGGGCGCGCCTTCGGGCGAGGAGGGCGGCACAGGGGGGAGGGTTTCAGTCACTGGGGGATTTTAGTCGCCCAGAGCGGGATGGCCTGTTGAAGCCAGGCGGCGGGTGTCTCTGTGTTGGCTATACGCTCGACTTCCAGCCCGAGCGTTTTGCCCGCCTGGGCCAGCAACGTTAGCGGGTGGGCCGTGTCCAGCGGCTGGGCACCGTTCTGTTTGGACAGCTTTTCACCGTTGGCGCCCAGCACCAGCGGCGTGTGCAGGTAGCGCGGTAGCGGCAAGCCGAGTGCGCGCTGCAGCAGGATTTGCCGCGCGGTGTTGTCGGCAAGGTCTTCGCCGCGAACGATGTCGGTGATGCCCTGGGCCGCGTCGTCCACCACCACGGCCAGCTGGTAGGCCCACAGGCCGTCCGCGCGCTTGAGGACAAAGTCGCCGACCTCACGGCCGACGTTTTGCATCTGTGTGCCCAGGCGGCGGTCGTCCCATCGGACTTCGGCTTGTGCGGCAGCTGGTGGCGTGGCGTCGTTTGCTATTAAATCTATAGCTGCTTGCGCCCGTCCTGATTGGTTCAGGCCACTATTCGGCACATAATTCTGTGTCAAAAACCGCCACGCACGTGCAGCACGGCCATGCAGCCCATTGCGGCAGGTGCCGGGGTACACCAGTTCGCCATGGCGTTCGCGTGGCTGCCCGGAAGCCGCCAGCGCCTGCGCAATGTCCTGCCGTGTGCAAGCGCAGGGGTAAGCCAGGCCGTGGGTGATCAACGAGTCGAGCGCGTTCTGGTACAGCGCGCCGCGTTGTGATTGATAAACCGGTGGTTCATCCGGCACCAGGCCGCAACAGGCGAGCTGTTCAAGAATGACGCGGTCTGCGCCCGGCACGCAGCGCGGGGTATCGACATCCTCGATGCGTACCAGCCAGCGGCCGTGGTGGGCCCGGGCATCCAGCCAGCTGGCCAGGGCCGCCACCAGCGAGCCCGCGTGAAGCGGGCCTGTGGGAGAAGGGGCAAATCTACCGTTGTAGCCCGAGGCCATAAGCAGAAGAAACTATGAGAAAGCTAACCTGGCGGCCGCCGCGCCGGGCCGCCCCAAGCAAGGCCAGCCCCCTCGGGGGGCAGCGCAGTACGCGAAGCGACAAGCGTGGGGGCTAACAAATTTCCAGGGCCATTTCAAGGCCCGAGACAAAGCCGTCTTCTACCCGGTGGCCCAGGCACCAGTCGCCGCACGCGCCAATGCGCGATTTGGCGTCCCAGGCGTGTGTTTTGCCCAGCGGTTGTTGCGTCTGGGCGTGGCGCCAGCGGTGCACCGCCGCGTGTGGCGGCTGGGCGCGGATGCCCGTCACTTCAGTGAAAGCCTTCAGCAGCTTGGCCTTGACGCGCTCGGCATCGTCTTCCAGGTGGCGTTCCGACCATTCCGGGCTGGCCTGCACGGTCCAGCGTTCAATCGGGCTGCGCCCGGGCTTGGACGATTCCCGCGCCAGCCAGGCAATGCGGTGGTGCGTGCTGCGCGCTGCATTCCAGTGGGGGCCCAGGTGCGCCATGGTGGGCTGCATCGCCTGCGGAAAAGCCAGCATCAGCGTCCAGCAGGGCGCAACGCTGACTTCCGACAGCTCGGCCACCAGGGGCTTGGCCTGCTGTGAACTGAGCAACAGGGCCTGCGCCTGCGAAGACGGCACCGCCAGAATGACGGTGTCAAAACCTGAATGCACGCGGCTGTCTGCGCCGGGCCCTTCGGTTTGCAATTGCCACTGGCTGGCGTGCAGCTTGTCGGGTTCGATCCGCATGACTTCGGTTTCCAGCGCGAGTTGGCCGGCGGCATCCAGGGGCTGGGCCCACAGCCGCACCAGTGCGTTCATGCCGGGTGAGGCGACCCAGTGGGCTTCCTTGGGCGGCAGCGCCGAGGCCACGACACGGCCGAGTTCGTCGAGGATGCGCACGGTGTTGGCGCTCCAGGGCCGGACCAGCCCGGTGGCGGTGGCCAGGGCCTTCTCAAAACGCGCGTCCCGCACGGTGAAATATTGCGTGCCGTGGTCAAAACCACCGAATTCGCTTTCGCGTGTGGCCATCCGGCCGCCGGCGCCCCGGCTTTTTTCAAACACGGTGACGCGGTGCCCGGCCTGCGCCAGAGTGCGGGCACAGGCAATGCCCGCAATGCCCGCGCCTATGACGGCAATGCGGCGCGGGGCCGCGGATTCAGGGGGGCGGATGGATTTTTTTGTCATGTCTTTGTACTTTGTGCGGTTTGACGAATGGGCGTGCTGCGGGTCATTCAAACGGTTTGCGGCGTCCCGGCGTATGTCATCACATCTCAACCATAAACGAAAACTTCAGGAAGCTGTTCTACGCACACACTCTACACGCAGCCGCAGCGCATGCGCGGATATTGCGCGTAACTACGGGTTTTCATGCAGACTGGTCACGCTCCAGCAGCGCTTTTCGCGTGGCGGGGTTCTCCAGTTGCTTGAGCCACCACTGCAGTGCCCGCCCGCCCTGGCCGTCCACGGCGCGCAACCACGCGTAACTCATGGGTACGAGGCGTGGGGCTCGCTGCATTTTTTTCTCGACCAGCCTGCCGGTGGCGACATGCGGACGCGCAAGGTATTCGGGCAAAAAGCCGCCACCCAGGCCCCGCAGCTGGGCTTGCAGTTTTTCCTGCATGCCCGGCACCGTAAAAATGTCCTGGCCACCGAGCAGGCCCACAGTGATGCCGCTGCCACGCTGCACGGAATCCGCCACGGCCACAGCGCGGTGGGGCATCAGCATCGCGTCCGTCACCGGTTCGGCGGCCTTTGCCAGCGGGTGATGGGGCGCCACGGCATAAATGAAATGAATGCTGCCCAGTGTCTTGTGCTGCACCGACGTGTTGACGGACGGTTCCATGGCCACCCCGATGGCCAGGTCTGCCTGGCCTGAGGTAAGCGCTTCCAGCGTGCCTGACAGCGCTTCTTCGCGAATCCGCAGGCGCGTGGGCGGGTTCAGGGCAAAAAAAGCTTCGCACAGCTCCATCACGGTGGTGCGTGAGATCACGCTGTCCACAGCCAGCGTGAGTTGCGGCTCCCAGCCGGTGGCGACGCGCTTGACACGATTGGCTACGGTGTCGAGTTCGGCCAGCAGGCGATTGCCTTCACGCAGCAGTTCCCTGCCGGCCTCGGTCAGTTTGGCCTGGCGTGATGACCGGTCAAACAGCAGCACGTCAAGGGCGTCTTCCACCTGGCGGATGCGGTAGGTGAGGGCGCTGGGAACCAGGCCCAGCTCGCGTGCCGCCGCTGCCATGCTGCCGGCCCGGTGCACCGCGCCAATCAGACTGATGCTCTCCGGGGTCAGGGCGTCGCGAATCCGGTTATTGCTCATTGAGGGAAATATCATTCAAATAATTTGAATGATGCCATCAAAACGCAGCAATGAAAAGCGGGGTGCCGGCGCCTACATTGGAGCCATTGCAACGCAGTTCAACGCACCTTGAAAGGAGCACCTCATGATGACTTTAAGAACATCCGGCGAACGCGGTTATGCCGACCACGGCTGGCTCAAATCTTTTCATTCCTTTTCGTTCGCCGGCTATTACGACCCGGCCCACATGGGTTTTGGCAACCTGCGTGTCATCAACGAAGACCGCATTGCCGCCGGCCGCGGCTTCGGCACCCATGGCCACAAGGACATGGAAATCATCAGTTATGTGCTGAGCGGTGAGCTGGCGCACAAGGACAGCATCGGCAACATCAAGGGCATCCCGCCCGGTGATGTGCAGCGCATGAGCGCGGGCACCGGTGTACAGCACAGCGAGTTCAACCACGCAGACGGCCAGACCACGCATTTCCTGCAGATCTGGATCGAGCCCAATGTGACCGGCATTCCGCCCAGCTACGAGCAAAAAACATTTGCCGATGCCGAAAAGCGCGGCACGTTGCGGCTGGTGGCTTCGCCCGACGGCAGCCAGGGCTCGGTGCTGATCCATGCCGATGCCAGGCTCTATGCAGGCCTCTTCGACGGCGCGGAAACCGCCACGCTGCCGCTCGACGCGAAGCGCAAGACCTATGTGTTCCTGATTCGCGGACAGCTTGAAGTCAACGGCCAGGTGCTGAAGGCCGGCGATGCCGCTGCGCTGCAGGCAGAAGGCACACTGCAACTGGGCCACGGCCAGGATGCCGAGGTGCTGGTGTTTGACCTGGCACCGTAACGCCCGGTCACATGCTGTAACCCATCACCCAGGTCAGGTACCGAATGCGTACAGTCGCATGGTGCTTGCCCAGAGTGTTTTTTTCCTCCATCATTTCCCCGTTTACTTTTTTCATAAGGACTCATCATGCTCAATTCCCTGCAAAACCCTCTGTCCCTGATCGGCCGCCTGCTGCTGGCCCTGCTGTTTGTGCCTGCCGGTTTTTCCAAGATTGCCGGCTTTGCGGGCACAGTGGGCTACATCTCGTCCAAGGGCGTGCCGCTGCCTGAAGTCGCAGCCGCCATTGCCATCGTGGTAGAGCTCGGCCTGGGCATCCTTTTGGCCGTGGGCTTCCAGACGCGTTGGGCCGCGCTGGCCATTGGCGTCTTCACGGTCGTCATCACCTGCATCTTCCACGCCTTCTGGACCGACCCCACGCAACAAATGATGTTCTTCAAGAACATGGCCATCGTCGGCGGCCTGTTCACCGTCGCGGCTTTCGGTGGCGGCGCCTGGAGCGTAGACGGCAAGACCAAGGGCTGACACATCAACAGGGCTGCAGCTTTGGGCATGAAGCCCTGCTGCAGCCTTTTTGTTTGCCTGCTTTAGATTTCAACCCTCTGCCGCGAAAGATACCGAATGTCCAAAGTTGTCGTGATTTACCACTCCGGCTACGGCCATACCCAGCGCATGGCGCAATCAGTCGCCGAGGGCGCGGGCGCTGAACTGGTGGCTATTGATGCCGAGGGCAACCTGCCCGAAGGCGGCTGGGAAACGCTCAATGCCGCCACGGCCATCATCATGGGATCACCCACCTACATGGGCAGCGTCAGCTGGCAGTTCAAGAAGTTTGCCGATGCTTCTTCCAAACCCTGGTACACCCAGGCCTGGAAAGACAAGCTTTTTGCCGGCTTCACCAACAGCGCAGCCATGAGCGGGGACAAGATGTCGACGCTGAATTACCTCTTTACTTTGGCCATGCAGCATGGCGGCATCTGGGTCAGCCAGGGCGTGTTGCCCAGCAACAGCAAGGCGGCGGTACGCAGCGATACCAACTACCTCGGCTCTTACAGCGGCGCTGTCGCACAATCGCCATCGGATGCAGGTGCCGGCGAAATGAATGCAGGGGACCTGGACAACGCCCGCAACTTCGGGCAGCGCGTGGCCGGTATCGCCGCGAGATTCGCTCTCTGAATCCGCTTTCTAAACCAGCTTTCTTTTTACAGGAATTGTCATGACCGTTGAACTCAGGCGCAACCCTCCGGCGGAGCTGGCCCAGCATCTGCAAATCCGCAGCCACGAGCTGATTACCGATGCTACGCTGGCAGAAGGCGGTGACGATGCCGGCCCCTCGCCCCATGACCTGTATGACGCGGCGCTCGGCGCGTGCAAGGCCGTGACGGTGATGTGGTACGCCCGGAAGAAGGGGATCCCTGTCGACGAAATAAAAACGCAGGTTGAGCGGGACGACTCCCAGGAACGCGCCGGCGTCTACAGGCTTGCCACCAAACTCCAGATCAAGGGTGCCTTGACGGACGCCCAATTGCAGGAATTGCACACCGTTGCCCAGAAATGCCCGGTGCACAAGCTCATGAGCACCGTCACGACGGAAATCACGACGGACGTGGAACGGCTGACATGAGCGCTGCACTGAAACTGACCGGGCATCACAAAGACCTTGGCGGCGGCTTCATGGTGCGCCGCCTGCTGCCTTCTGCGCAGCAGCAGTCTGTCGGCCCTTTCATTTTCTTTGACCACTTCGGCCCGGTGACCGAACAACCCGGTACCAACCATGACGTGCGGCCGCATCCGCATATCGGCCTGGCCACGGTCACTTACCTGTTCGAGGGCGCCATGATGCACCGCGACAGCATCGGCTCTGCCCAGCGCATAGAACCCGGTGCCATCAACTGGATGACGGCAGGGCGGGGCATTGTGCATTCGGAGCGCGCGCCTGACGACCTGCGTGACACCGCATATGTGAACCACGGCCTGCAGCTGTGGGCTGCCTTGCCCGCAGAGTTTGAAGAAACAGCGCCCGGTTTTTCACACACGCCTGCGGACAGCATTCCTGAAGTATCCGTGGACGGCGCGGTGGTACGCGTCCTGGTCGGTGAGGCATTCGGAAAAGTCTCGCCCGTCAAGACCTTCTCCAAGACCCTTTACCTGGATGTGGCGTTGGCGGCGGGCACGCCTTTCACGTTGCCGCCGCTGGCAGCGCAGATGGCGCTGTATGCGGTGGACGGCGACCTGCTGCTGGACGGCGATCCGTTGGCGATGCACACGCTGGCGACCCTCTTACCCGGCGCAGCAGTACAACTCAGCGCAAACACCCCGACGCGCCTGGTGGTGATCGGCGGCGATGCGCTGGATGCGCACCGCTTCATGTGGTGGAACTTTGTTTCCAGCCGCAAGGAACGCATCGTGCAGGCCGGTGAGGACTGGGCCGCCCAGGCCATGGGGCAGGTGCCCGGGGAGACTGAATTCATCCCGTTGCCTGAGCGGAAGTTCACTGCGGGCTGAGGCGCGGTCAAAGCTTTTCCAGGGAAAGCGCAGCGTTTAAGATCACGCGATGCAAATTTTCACCCTGCTTCCCTGGTCCGACTGGATGGCCATTGTCTGGTTCTTTGGCGGCTGGATGGGCTATGCATGGTTTGCCCGGCACTATGGGGTCAAGCGGTCTTCGCTGCTGCGCACCACCAACCGTTACCGGCACCATTGGCTGATACAGGCCACCTCGCGCGACCCACGCGTGATCGACGGCATCATCACGCAGAATCTTTCCAGCACGCCGGCGTTCTTTTCGTCCACCACCATCATCATCATTGGCGGATTGTTCGCGCTGCTGGGCACCACTGACAAGGCGGCTGAACTGGTGCGCGAAATACCGTTTGCCGTGCGCACCTCGGTGCTGATTTTTGACCTCAAGGTGCTGATGATGGTGGGTGTCTTTGTCTACGCCTTTTTCCGTTTCAGCTGGTCGATGCGCCAGTACACCTTTGTGGCCCTGCTCATTGGCTCGATGCCGTCGCCACAAGAGTTTGAGGTCGGTAAATTTGACCGCGAGGTCTTTGCCACGCGAGCCAGTCGCATGGTGGCTCTTGCTGCTGAAACCTTCAACGACGGCCTGCGCGGTTACTACTTCAGCTTTGCCATCATGGCCTGGTTTTTTTCCACGTTTGCGTTTGCGCTGGCCACAGCCGTGGTGGTGCTGATTTTGTACAACCGCGAATTCAACTCGGATGTGCTGGACGTGTTGCGCGAATAGCCTGACAGTGCTTCTCAGGGCCGGCCATCGGGCAGGTCACGCGCCAGGCGCAGGCCGCTGAATTGCCAGCGGGCATCAGGCGGGAAAAAATTGCGGTAGCTGGCGCGCATGTGGCTTTGCGGCGTGGCACACGAGCCGCCGCGCAGCACAAACTGGTTGCACATGAACTTGCCGTTGTATTCACCTACGAGGCCTTCCCAGGGCTTGTAGCCGGGGTAGGGGTTGTAATTGGACTGTGTCCATTCCCAGACGTCGCCGTACATCTGGGCCGGCAGCCCGTAGCTTTCCTCCTGCTGCGGCAGGGGGTGGTATGCCGCCTTTTCCACAAAATTGCCTTGCGGCATGGGGTTGGCCGGCACGCTGCGCGCTGCCAGCTCCCATTCAAACTCGGTCGGCAGGCGTGCGCCGGCCCAGCGTGCAAAGGCATCGGCTTCGAAGTAGCTGAGGTGGCAGGCCGGCGTATTCGGGTCTACATCAATCAGCCCTTGCAGCGTGAAGTGCTGGTAACTCCCTTCGCTGCCCTGCCAGTAAAAGGGCAGGCTGACGCCGTTCTCGGTCACCCAATCCCAGCCCATGGAAAGCCATAACTCCGGTCGCTGATAGCCCCTGTCGGCGATGAAGGCCATGAACTCGCCGTTGGTGGCGGGCCGGCTGGCCAGCTCGAAGGCCGCCACATACACCTTGTGGCGCGGCGTTTCGTTGTCGAAGGCAAACCCACCGTCGCGTCCCGCGTCAAAGCCGTGTTCCACCAGGCCCGCGTCGTGGCGCATCCAGTTCACCGGCTGCGGGTGTATGCCCGCCAGCGGCCAGCGGCTGGCATAGGCGGGACGTGCCGGATTGAAAGACAGCGCGTGTTTGATGTCTGTCAGCAGCAGTTCCTGGTGCTGTTGCTCGTGGTGCAGGCCAAGCGTGACCAGGCTGGCCAGCTCTTTTTGCTGCGCGGCGTCGGTGCCGGCTTCCACCTGTGCGATCACTTCCAGCATTCGCTGGTCGACCTGTGCACGGTAGGCCAGCACTTCGTCGAGGGAGGGGCGGCTGATCAGCCCGCGTTTGGGACGCGGGTATTTGTCGCCCACGCCGTTGTAGTAGCTGTTGAACAGTACGCGAAAGCTGGCGTCGAAGGGCTTGAATCCGGGCTCAAAGCGCTCCAGGATAAAGGTCTCGAGGAACCAGGTCAGGTGCGCCAAGTGCCATTTGGCGGGGCTCGCGTCCGGCATGGACTGCAGTTGGCAGTCCTCGGGGCTGAGTGGTTTGATCAAGGCCTCGGTCTGCTGGCGCACTGCGCTGAACCGCGCGGCCAGAGCGGATGGCAGAGATTGGGCGGAGGGGGAGCGCGAATGGAGTGATTCTTTAGGCATGGCGGCTACCGTGTGAATACCGTTTGAAAGGTGGTTGCGGCTGGCTGAACGATGAATCGCTTGGCGAGCAATTCAAAAAGCTTCGCACAGCGCTTCGGACTCAACTGTCAGACAAGACCCCGACTGCCGCGTGCCGGCGCCCGGTCGGGTTGGGGCCCGGCGATTTGGGCGTTGGGTTGACCTGGGGTTTGAGGGCTGGGTCCAAGGCGCGGCGCTCGTCAAAGACAAAACATTCACCGTCAAAATGCGCATGCCCGCTTTCTTCGAAGTACTTGAGGATGCCGCCTTCGAGCTGGAAAACGTTGTCAACACCGGCTTCTCGCATCAGGATCGCTGCTTTCTCGCAGCGGATGCCGCCGGTACAAAAACTTACGACAGTCTTGCCGTCAAGCTCTTGCCGGTGGTCCAGCAGGGCTTGGGGAAACTCTGTGAATTTACTGATGCGCCAGTCGATGGCATTTTGAAAGGTGCCGACATCCACTTCAAAGTCATTGCGCGTGTCCAGCGTGACCACCGGCCGGCCCGCGTCGTCATGGCCTGCGTCCAGCCAGCGCTTGAGTGTGGCGGCGTCCACCGCCGGTGCGCGGCCTGAGGCTGGCTGGATGGCGGGGTGGTTCATGCGGATGATTTCCGGCTTGACCTTGACCAGCAGCTTGCGAAACGGCTGGGCACTTGACCAGCTTTCCTTGGCTTGCAGGTCGCTGAAGCGGGCATCCTGTTTCAGCCATGCCAAAAAATCATGAATATCTGCCGCCGGGCCCGCCAGGAAGAGGTTGATTCCTTCTTCTGCCAGCAGTACGGTGCCTTTGATCGCGCGTTGCTGGAGCGCCTGTTCGATGCTGCCCCGCAGCATCGCGGGCTGCGCCAGCGTGACGAATTTGTAGGCTGCAATGTTCAGGATTTGCATGATCCGGTCGATTGTAGGCAGGCATGCAGGGCCTTGCACTGCGTCACGGCGCCTCAGCGGACAGCCTCGGCCCTAAAATGACCTGTATGTTTGTTCATTTGCGCCTTCACACCGAATTTTCAGTCGTCGACGGCACCAACCGCATCGATGAAGTTGTGGCCGCTGCGGCTGCCGACCACCAGCCGGCCCTGGCCATCACAGACCTCAGCAATCTGTTCGGAACCGTCAAGTTTTACAAGGAAACCCGGGGCGCAGGCGTCAAACCCCTCATTGGGGCCGATGTATGGGTGCAGGTGCCGGGCAAGGAAGCTGGGGCGCCCGCCGCGCGCCTTCTGCTGCTGGTGCAAAACCGCCAGGGCTACCTGAATCTGTCTGAGATCCTCACGCGCGCCTGGACCAAAAATGTGGTGCGCGACCAGGCGGTGGTCAAGCTCGAATGGCTGCAGGAACTCAATGAAGGCCTGATTGCGCTGTCGGGTGCGCAGGGTGGGGCTGTGGGCCAGGCGCTGCTGCAGGGCGACAGCGCCCGCGCCGTGGAATGTGCGCTGTACTTTGCGGGCCTCTTCCCGCACCGTTTTTACCTCGAACTGCAACGCGCCCAGCGTCCCGATGACGAACGCCATGTGGCGGCCGCCGTCCAGCTGGCGGCACGGCTCAAGCTGCCGGTGGTGGCGACCCACCCGGTGCAGTTCCTGACTTACGACGATTACGAGGCACATGAGGCCCGTGTGTGCATTTCGGAAGGCGAAATCCTGGGCAACACGCGCCGCGTGCGCAAGTTCACGCGGGAGCAGTACTTCAAGTCGGCCGCACAAATGGCGGTGCTTTTTGCCGATGTGCCCACCGCGCTGGCCAACACCGTGGAAATTGCCCGGCGCTGCAACCTCACTCTGGAGCTGGGCAAGCCCATGCTGCCCGACTACCCCACGCCGGAAGTCAATGGCGTGCGCATGCCGATCAACGAATACTTTCGCCACGCGTCGTTTGAAGGGCTGGAGGAACGCCTGGCGCACCTGTACCGCGACGTAGCCGTGCGCGACCAGAAGCGGCCTGCGTATGTGGAGCGCCTGGAGTTCGAGATCAACACCATCCTCAAGATGGGTTTCCCAGGCTACTTCCTGATCGTGGGCGACTTCATCAACTGGGCCAAGAACAACGGCTGCCCGGTGGGCCCGGGCCGGGGCTCCGGCGCCGGTTCGCTGGTGGCGTATTCACTCAAGATCACCGACCTGGACCCGCTGCAGTACAACCTGCTGTTCGAGCGCTTCCTGAATCCGGAACGGGTATCCATGCCCGACTTCGACATCGATTTTTGCCAGAGCAACCGCGACCGCGTGATCGATTACGTGAAAGACAAATACGGCAAGGAAGCCGTGAGCCAGATCGTGACCTTCGGCACCATGGCCGCGCGCGCCGCCATCCGCGACGTGGGCCGTGTGCTCGACTTCCCGTATGGCTTTTGCGACGGCATTTCCAAGCTGATTCCGAACAAGCCGGGTCAGCACATCACGATTGAACAGGCCAAGGAGCAGGAGCCCATCCTGGCCGAGCGCGAGCGCAAGGAAGAGGACGTGCAAACCCTGCTGGCGCTCGCACAAAAGCTCGAAGGCCTGACCCGCAACGTCGGCATGCATGCCGGTGGCGTGCTGATCGCTCCGAGCAAGCTGACCGATTTTTGCCCGCTTTATGCCCAGCCTGGCAGCGATTCCGCCGTGAGCCAGTTCGACAAGGACGACGTGGAAGCGATCGGCCTGGTCAAGTTCGACTTTTTGGGCCTGGCCACGCTGACCATCCTGGAAATCGCCCGGGAGTTCATCATCGCGCGCCACCCGGCGCAAAAAGACTTCAAGTTTGAAGACCTGCCGCTGAACGACCGAAAGGTCTACGAGTTGTTCGGCCGGGGCCAGACCGAAGCCGTATTCCAGTTTGAAAGTATCGGCATGCAGCGCATGCTGAAAGACGCGAAGCCAGACCGCCTCGAAGACCTGATTGCGATGAATGCGCTCTACCGGCCAGGGCCGATGGAGCTGATCCCGACCTACATCGCGCGCAAGCAGGGCAAGGAAGTGCCCGAATACCCGGACCCGCGCGTCAAGGCCATCCTCGAAGAGACCTACGGCATCATGGTCTACCAGGAGCAGGTGATGCAGACCGCGCAGATCCTGGGCGGCTACTCGCTGGGCGGTGCCGACTTGCTGCGCCGCGCCATGGGCAAGAAGAAAAAAGAAGAGATGGATGCCCAGCGCGAGATCTTCCGCAAGGGTGCGGGCGAGGGCGGCCTGAGCGAGGAGAAGGCCGACGAGGTTTTCGACCTGATGGAGAAATTCGCGGGCTACGGCTTCAACAAGTCGCACTCTGCCGCCTACGCGCTGCTGGCCTATCACACAGCCTGGCTGAAGGTGCACTACACCGCCGAATTCTTCGCCGCCAACATGACGGTGGAAATGGACGACACCGACAAGCTCAAGATCCTGTTCGGTGACGCGCAGAAGATGGGCATCCAGTTTGAGTCGCCCGACATCAACCGCGGCGACTACCGCTTCGAGCCGATCAGTGCCACATCGGTGCGCTACGGCCTGGGCGCAGTCAAGGGCACGGGCCAGCAGGCGATTGCCGCCATCGTGGCGGCGCGCAAGGAAGGCGGCCCGTTCACCTCGCTGTATGACTTTTGCGTGCGCGTGGACCGCAGCCGGCTCAACAAGCGAACGGTGGAGGCCCTCATCAAGGGCGGAGCTTTTGACAACCTTCAGCTCAACCGTGCGTCACTGCTGGCGTCGGTGGACCGTGCCTTTGAATTCGCCGCAGCGACCGAAGCCAATGCCAATCAGGGCGGGCTGTTCGACATGTCCGACTCGCACGCGGCCAGCACCCAGGAGCCGGCGCTGGTCGAGGCCATGCCTTTCGGTGTGAAGGCGCGGCTGGTACTGGAAAAAACGGCGATCGGGTTTTACCTCTCGGGCCACCTCTTTGACGAGGTGGAGACCGAAGTGCGCCAGTTTGCCAAGCGCAAGATTGAGGACCTGATCGATTCGCGCGAACCTCAGCTTCTGGCTGCCATTTTGAGCGACCTGCGCGTCATCAACGGCAACCGCGGCAAGCTGATCATTTTCAAGCTCGACGACAAGACCGACGTGCTTGAAGCCTCGGTGGACGAAACGACCTTCAACGCCAACCGTAACCTGCTCAAGGACGACGAACTGGTCATCGTGCAGGGCACGCTGCAAGGTGCGTCGGAGCGCTTCGGCCGCCGCTTCAAGGTCACGCAGGTCTGGGACCTGGAAACTGCCCGCTGCAAATTCGGCAAGTACCTGCGCGTTGCGGTCAACGGCACTGCGCCGGATATCTCCCGGCTGGTCAGGGACTTTCCGCCACGCCGCGAGATGTCAGACCAGGGAGAGTTGAGCCGTGGTCTGCCGGTGCGCTTGAGCCTTCGGCGCCAAGGCGAAGCCGGCGGCGTGACAGCGGAGCTTCATCTGGGAGAGGCGGCCAAATTCTTCCCCACCGATGCCGCACTGGCCAGCTGGATGGCGCAGGCCGACAAAGGGTTGGTGCAGATTGTTTATGAGTGAAACAGGCCTTTAGCCTAATAAGGCCGGGCGCAAGAAGCTATTGAATTGATAGCGGAGTGTTTGCGGTCAAGCCTAGTCCTTGGGTCTGAATTCCAGGATCATGGGTGTCGGGACACGTCCATCCACGTCGCGCGGCATGGTGCCCGTGCGGATGATGGCCTTGATCACCGCGTCGTCCCACGCCTTGTTGCCGCTGGATTTGACCAGGCGCTGGCTGATGACGGTGCCGTCCAGCGTGGTGCGCACTTCTACTTCGGCGGTCGGGTTGCCCGCAATGTCTTCGGTAAACACAATGTTAGGCACAACCTTGGCCCTGACCTTGCCGCCATAACTCGCTGAGGGGCCACCGGCTTTTTGCGCCGTACCTTTGGCGTCGGCGCCGCCGGTGGCACCGGCCTGGCCCATCATTCGCTTGAGGTTTTCGTCGCGCAGCTTTTTCGCTGCAGCGTCGGCCAGTTTTTGCTTCTCGTCGTCTTTCGCGTCCTGCTTCTTTGCCTCGGCTTTTTTCGCATCTTCAGCCGCCTTGCGCTTGGCCTGCTCTTCCTTGGCCTTCAGTTCTTTTTCTTTCTTTGCCAACTGCTCAGCCTTGAGCTTTTCCTGTTTCAGTTTCTGATTCTGGATTTCGGCCTCTTTTTGCTGCTGCAGCAGCTTGCGCTTTTTCTCCTGCTCCAGCGCAATGTCGACATTGGGCGCTGGTGGCGGTGTTCTCACCTCCGGTGTGGGGGACGCGGGTGGAGGCGGCGGTGGAGTGGGAGCTTCCACCAGTTTGGGCGCTGCCGCCTGCGGCACGCTGGACCAGATTTCGGCATCAAACGACACGGCCTTGTCGCTGTGTTTCCAGTTGATGCCCCAGGTCAGCGCGGCCATCAGCAGGATGTGGGCGAGCAGGGCCAGCCCGAACGCCCGCAACGACCCGCTGTCGCGGGGCGGTCCGAATTCGAGGCGGTCTGCGGCGCTGGGCATGGCGGGTTGCGGGCGGCTACTTGTTGCCGGTTTGCACCGATAGGCCCACGCGCGACACCCCGGCTTTTTGCAGGTTGTCCATGACCTGGACCACGGTTTCGTACTTGATCGATTTGTCGGCGCTGATGACCACGGGCACAGCTTCGGCGCCGGCGGCTTTCACGGCCGGCTCCAGCCGGGCGATGTCGCCTGCGACGTTGCGCACGTTGCTGGGCACGCTGTCGGCCTTGATCTTGATCTGCACGGTTTCATCCTTGCTGATCAGAATCTGCACCGGATTTTGCGGCTGGCTGGGCGCCTTGCCGACCTTGGGCAGCGCGATCATGCTGGGCGTGATGAGCGGCGCCGTCACCATGAAGATGATGAGCAGCACCAGCATGACGTCGATGAACGGCACCATGTTGATTTCGCTGATGGTGCGCCGGTTGCGGCCGCGGCGGGAATTGACTGCTGGCATGGCGGTCTCCTTACAGCTCTAGTGTCCCGAAGGAGATTGGGCGCCGAGGTTGCGCTGCAGGATGTTGGAAAACTCTTCTATGAAGGTTTCGAGCCGGTTGGCCACACGGTCGATGTCGTGCGAGAAGCGGTTGTAGGCCACCACGGCCGGAATGGCGGCGAACAGGCCGATGGCGGTGGCTACCAGCGCCTCGGCAATGCCGGGCGCCACCGTGGCCAGCGTGACCTGCTCCAGGGCCGCCAAGCCCGTGAAGGCGTGCATGATGCCCCAGACCGTGCCGAAGAGGCCGACGTAAGGCGAGACGGAGCCAACGGTGGCCAGGAAGGAGAGATTGGCTTCGATGGCGTCCACCTCACGCTGGTAGCTTGCGCGCATGGCGCGGCGCGCGCCGTCCAGCAGGGTGCCGGCGTCGGTGATGCGGCGCTCGCGCAGCTTCTGGTATTCACGCATGCCGCTGGCAAAAATGCGTTCCATGGGTCCGGAGTGCTTGGCGTTTTGCGCAGCACCGGCGAAAAGGTCGTTGAGGCTTGTACCCGACCAGAACTCCCGGTCGAATTCGTCATTGAGCTTCTGCACTTTTTTCAGGGCAATGATTTTCCTGAAGATGGCGGCCCAGCTGGCAATGGACACGCCCACCAGCAGCGCCACCACGGCCTGAACGACCCAGCTGGCATTGAGGATGAGGCTGACGATGGAGAGGTCTTGATTCATGTTGAAGCTTTGCTCAAGTTTTTAGGCTGTCAAGAATGGCAGCAGGAATCCGCCTGGGCTGCAGGCTGGCGGCGTCGACCCAGCCGATCCGTATGGTTCCTTCACAGAGCAGGATGGGTGGGTGTCCCTCTTCTTGCTCCGTTTTTTGCTCTGTTTTTAATAGCGCCTGCTGCCCGATTATCATGGACGCGCGGCCTGCTTCGACCAGGCTTGCCGTAACAATGAGTTCATCGTCGAGGCGGGCAGAGCGATGGTAGCGGATGCTGGTTTCTGCCACCACAAATATGCCACCGGTACTTTCCCTCAGGCGCTGTTGTTCAACACCGAGTGATCTGAGCCACTCGGTGCGCGAACGTTCAAAAAATTTCAGGTAGTTTGCGTAGAAAACGATGCCGCCGGCGTCGGTGTCTTCCCAGTAGACCCGTACGGGCCAACTGAAAACGCGCGCGCCCGGCTTCATGCCAGCACCGCCTTGAGCCGGGCCACAGCTTCCTTCAATTGGTCCATGGAGTTGGCTGTGGAAAACCGTACGAACTGCTCAGGCGCCGCATGCCCGAAGTCGCGCCCCGGGGTGACGGCCAGGTGGGCGCGCTTCATGAGCTCGAAGGCGAAGTCCCAGCTGCCGCTGACACCCAGGCGGGCAGCCGCAGCGGTGCAATCGGCGTAGGCGTAAAACGCGCCGTCCGGCATCACCGGAACCGTGAGCCCCAGGCGGTTGAGCTCGGGAATGAAGTAGTCGCGGCGCGCCTTGAATTCGGCGCGGCGGCGTTCGTACTCTTGCAGGCTCTCAGGCTCGAAGCAGGCGAGGGCGGCATGCTGGGCAACCGTGCTGGCGCAGATAAAGAGGTTTTGCGCAATGCGCTCGATCACCGGCGCCAGCGCTTCGGGCACCACCAGCCAGCCCAGGCGCCAGCCGGTCATGTTGAAGTATTTGCTGAAGCTGTTGATGCTGATCACGCTTTGGCCCAGCTCGCCGGGCATGGCCAGCGCCGAATGGCCGAAGTGTTCTTCGTAGCTCAGGCCCAGGTAGATCTCATCGATCAGCGTAATGCCGCCGCGGCTGTGCACAAATTCGTGGATGCGCTGCAGCTCTTCCGGTGCAATCGAGGTGCCCGTGGGATTGGACGGGGAAGCCAGCAGCACGCCGCGTGTTTTGGGGTTCCATGCTGCTTCCACCTTTTCCCGGGTCAGCTGAAAGCGTTCTTCGGCGGTGGTGGGGACCAGTACCGCATTGCCTTCGGCCGCACTGACGAAATGCCGGTTGCAGGGGTAGCTCGGGTCGGGCATCAGGATTTCGTCCCCTGCCTCAATCAGGGCCAGGCAGGCCAGCTGCAAGGCAGCGGATGCACCCGCGGTGATGATGATGCGGCCGGGAGCCACCTGCGCGCCGAAGCGGGAGGCATACCAGCCGCTGATGCGCTCACGCAGTGCCGGCAAGCCGGTGGCCTGGGTGTACTGCGTGGTGCCGTGTTCAATGGCGCGGGTTGCGGCCTGTTGTACCAGAGGCGGCGCCGTGAAGTCGGGCTCGCCGATGTTCAGGAAGATCATCGGCGATGCGCTGTGCGCAAATTCCTGCGCCAGCGCAGAGGCCGCTTTGGCAACCTCCATGACATAGAAGGGCTCAATGCGCTGAGCCCGCTGGGCGATTTTCAAGGCTGGCCTTTCACGGGGCGAGCCCCTATCGGGATTTGTCGGCAGCGACTTCAGCGGCGCGCAGCGAGGGCGCCATTTTGTTCAGGACCCCGTTAACGTACTTGTGGCCGTCAGTGCCGCCGAAGGCTTTGGCAAGTTCGATGCACTCGTTGATCACGACACGCCAGGGCACATCGAGGCAGTGGGTGAACTCATAGGCGCCAATCCACAGCACGGCATGCTCCACCGGCGATATTTCGGCCATGGGCCGATCCAGCAGGGGCGTGATGCCCGCATCGAGCGTTGCCGCGCCTTCGATGCAACCGTGCAAAAGTGCATCGTAGTGGGCGGAGTCGGCTTTGTGAAAACCCACGAGGTCGCGGGTAAATGCGTCGATCGAATCCGCTTCGTTTCGGCCTACCAGGTGTTGGTAGAGCGCTTGCAGTGCGAACTCGCGCGCGCGGGTACGGGCGGATTTGTCCGCCGCCTTTTTGACGCCGGTGTCGGTCAGGCCGGTGCGGGTTTGGGGCGGGCGTTTGGGTTTGGTGGTGGGGTCTGCCATGAAGTGCCAGTCAGGTTAAGGGGTGCAGGAGCAGGCGCTCAGGCAATTTCATTGATCAGGTTCGCCATTTCGACGGCAACGCGTGCGGCGTCGCGCCCTTTGTCGACCTGCCGGGCTTCGGCCTGAGCGACGTTTTCCGTCGTGAGTATGGCATTGGCAATAGGCAGCTGGTAGTCCAGCGCCAGGCGCGTGACGGCGGCGCCGCTTTCATTGGCCACCAGTTCGAAATGGTAGGTCTCACCGCGGATGATGCAACCGAGGGCAATCAACGCGTCGTATTTGTCGCTTTCGGCCAGGGCCTGAAGTGCAACGGGGACTTCCAGTGCGCCCGGCACCTTGATGTGTTTGATGTTGTCCTCTTGCACGCCCAGGGAGGCCAGCTCGTGCTTGCAGGCTTCCGCGAGTGCATTGGTAATGCTTTCATTGAAGCGCGCCTGCACGATGCCGATGGAAAGTTTTTTGCCGTCAAGCTTGTCGCCTGAACCTTTTTCTGCTCCAAACACGATGAATCCCTTTGATTGATTTTTTAAGCTAAATGAATGGGCTAGTCTTTGGTGGTGTAGCCCACGATCTCAAGGCCGTAGCCCGTCATGCTCGGCATGCGGCGCGGGTTGCCCATGAGGTTCATCCGGTGCACGCCGCATTCACGCAAAATCTGCGCACCAACACCGTAGGTGCGCAAGTCCATGCGGCCACGCTCAGGTGCCTGGCTGGCGCGCGCGGTGCCTTCAAACTGGGCCAGCAACTGCGCCGCGCTTTCACCGCAATTGAGCAGAACGGCAACGCCCCTGCCTTGTTCTGCGATGTGTTTCAGGCTCTGGTCGAGACTCCACGAATGCATGGAGCGGCCTGTTTCAAGAACATCCAGCACCGACAGAGGCTCATGCACCCGCGCGGACACGACATCGTCGGCGGACCAAGCACCCTTGACCAGGGCCAGGTGCAGGCTTTGGCTGGGTTTGTCCCGGAAGGCATGGGCGGTAAATTTACCAAAGGCGGTTTGCAGTGTGCGGCTGCCGATTTTTTCTACCAGCGAATCGTTGCGGCTGCGGTGTTCGATCAGGTCGGCGATGGTGCCAATTTTCAGGCCGTGCTCCGCCGCAAACAGCAGCAGGTCCGGCAGCCGGGCCATGGTGCCGTCGTCTTTCATGATCTCGCAGATGACGGCAGCCGGTGAGCAGCCGGCCATGCCGGCCAGGTCGCACCCGGCTTCGGTGTGGCCGGCGCGCATCAGCACACCGCCATCGACAGCCTGCAACGGAAAGATGTGGCCGGGCTGGACCAGGTCGGTGACCCTGGCATCCTTGGCCACGGCGGCTTGCACGGTGCGGGCGCGGTCGGCCGCTGAAATGCCGGTGGTCACACCTTCGGCGGCTTCAATGGACACGGTGAATGCGGTGGAGTGCTTGGTGCCGTTGCGTGTGGCCATGGGCGGCAGCTGCAGCAGCTCGCAGCGCTCGCGGGTCAGGGTCAGGCAGATCAGTCCTCGGCCAAAACGCGCCATGAAGTTGATGGCTTCCGCTGTAACGTGGTCTGCCGCCAGCACCAGGTCGCCTTCGTTTTCGCGGTCTTCTTCATCGATCAGGATGACCATGCGGCCGGCACGCATGTCGGCAACGATGTCTTCAACAGGGGAAATGGCTGTGGTCATGGTTCAGGGCTTTTTCAGGATGTTGTTATGGGTGTCGCCCAGCATGCGCTCGACGTAGCGTGCGATCAGGTCGATCTCGAGATTGACGTCGGAGCCTGCTGCCAACCGGCCCAGCGCGGTGTTCTGCACGGTGTGGGGAATGAGGTTGATGCTGATTTCCGTGCCGCCAGCGTCGCTGGCCAGGTCGGTGACCCGGTTGACGGTGAGGCTCACGCCGTTGACGGTGATGGAGCCTTTGTAGGCCAGGTACTTGCCCAGCTCGCGCGGGGCGCGAATGCGCAGCTCCCAGCTTTCTCCCACCTGGGCGAAATGCGTCACGCTGCCAATGCCGTCTACATGGCCGGAAACAATGTGGCCGCCGAGGCGATCGTGCGCACGAAGGGCTTTTTCGAGGTTGATGGGGCCGGTTTCCGCCAGGCCGGTGGTTTTGGCCAGGGATTCGGCGGAAATGTCGATGGTGAAGCGATTGAGGGGAAGGTCCAGCGTCGTGGCAGTCATGCAGGCGCCGTTGAGCGCGATGCTGTCGCCCAGGCCCACGTCATCAAGGTAACCCGCAGGCGCCTCGATGGTGAGGCGCTTGCCGTGGTCTGAAGAGCTGCCCAGGCTTTGGATGGCGACGATGCGCCCCAAGCCGGTAATGATTCCGGTAAACATGGTGCCATTTTCGCAGGGAATCCGGGCGCGGCGGCGCAGACAGGGCCAAAGGCCCGGAAAAGAGGGTGTTCAGCCGTGATTCACAGGGCTTGCGCGGGATTCGCGGGCCGATTTAGCCGTCTCTATTCAAAGAAAAATGGCTGTATCCCAATATTGACGGGCGCAAGCAGCTATTATTTTAATAGCGGCCGTGCGGCGTTTCGTGTTTGTTCGCCGGGCAGGGCGGTATCTGCCATCGCGCTAAAAAGTGTCCCGGCCCGCTACACGGGCGACGATACGCAGGTCGGGCCCAATCCTTTCGGTAGACACAAACTGCAGTTCCAGCCCGTTGGAAAGTGCTTGCAAGGGTTCCAGGGCCGCCATGCCCTGGCCCGGCCCAAGCAGCTTTGGCGCGAGGTAAACCAGGAATTCATCCACCAGCCCGCTGCGGATCAGCGATGCGTTGAGCTTGCTGCCGGCTTCGATGTGCAGTTCGTTGATCTCGCGCTGAGCCAGGTCTTTCATCATGGCCGCCAGATCCACTTTTCCCCGGGCGTCGGGCAGGCAGGTGACCGTCGCACCCTTGGCGACCAGCGCGGCTTCGTGTGGCGAGCCTCGGGTGGCGGTGTAGATCCACACCGGGCCACCCGATTGGAATATCCTGGCGCCAGGCGGCGTTTGCAGCAGGCTGTCGACAATCACGCGGCAGGGCTGCACCGGCGTTTCCACCAGCCGCACGTCCAGCTGAGGGTCGTCCTCCAGCAGGGTCCCGATGCCCGTCAGCACGGCGGAGGCCCGGGCCCGCCACGCGTGGCCATCGGTCCGCGCCTCAGTCGAGGTGATCCACTGGCTTTGGCCATTGGCCAGCGCCGTGGTGCCGTCCAGCGAAGCGGCAACCTTCAGGCGGACCCAAGGGGTTTTGCGGACCATCCGGCTGAAAAAGCCGATATTCAGTTCCCTGGACTCCCCGGCGCCCGGCCCGACCTCCACCTCGACGCCGGCGGCCCGCAGGCGCTCAAATCCCTGGCCGGCCACCAGCGGATTGGGGTCCGCTATCGAGGCAACCACTTTTTTGATGCCGGCCGCGACCAGCGCATCGCAGCAGGGGCCGGTTCGCCCGTGGTGGGAGCAGGGCTCAAGGGTGACGTAGGCGGTGGCCCCTTTAACCGAATGGCCCCTATTCGCCGCATCGCGCAGGGCCATGACTTCGGCGTGGGGCCCGCCTGCCTGCTGGGTATGACCCTGACCCAGCACCTTGAATGCTTCGTCGGCAATGATGCAACCCACAGCAGGATTGGGTGAACTCAGTCCTGATGCCTGTACTGCCAGCTTGTGAAGCGTCGCCAATAGACTGGTTCGAATTTTGTCGGTCATTTGAGTAGATGGTAGTTCCGTTGGAACACTCTGGTAATCCGAATTTAAAGACCATATGTTGGCGTTGGGTCTATGTGAACTGAAATATGTTTGCGGCTGGGAACCGGTAGCCCATCTTTGATGGCCGGCTTGAAACGAAGTCCCAGCAATTGTTGAAGGCCCTCGGAAGAGTCCTTGCAATTGTCCTGGTCGAGACATTGCACGAGCACCGCAGTCCCTGTCTGGTCAATCCAGATTTCCAGTTCTATGGCTTCGAGGCCATAGGGTAAGGACTGCTTCAGGGTTTCCTCGAAATGTTCTTCGGGCAAGGCGGTTTCGTCAACGGCCTCCGCTGTCAAAAAGTTCTCGGCATCCAGGGTGATGCCCCGATCCATCGTGTCGGGCGGCTCATCGGATGGAGGGGATTGTCGCAACGACTCGAGCGACTCTACCGGCGCGACGCGGCGGGGTTTTGCCGGCTCGAATTTGCTTTGCCGGACGTCCCCAGCCCTTAGGGCGGGCATTGTGTACAAGGTCATCGAACGCACAGAAGCGGCCCGGGACGCATGCGCTGGCGACGGGCGGGGCTTTGGGTCGAAGGTAAAAATTATTAAAGCGTGAGCGGCACACACCAGCACCAGCAGCGCACACTTCCACCGCCAGGACATTTACATCACTTTAGGCATTTTGAAACGTCACTGGAACTGGCACTTGGAACGGTGATCGAGCCAAAATTCGTTTTCACGTACGAGCCGCATTTGTCGCCGGCCATCGAATTTATGGGGGCGGCGGTCACTGTATAGGCTGCAGCCGTTACGGCGAGGGTCACTGAGTAATTGGCCCCGCCTGTGCTGGGTACCAATGAAAATCGCGAGCTGAAACCCGCATTCGTATTACTGGTTGGCGGATTGCTGGCGTAGTTGTTATTTTCGGTATAAAACCGCTCCAGCCAACCCTCCGCCTTTAATACCTCGGCTCGTGCCTCTGCGCGCTTGCCGCGTTTGACGTACTCCGAATACGAAGGAATGGCGACGGCCGCGAGAGTGCCGATGATGGCAACCGTCACCATGACTTCTATCAGCGTGAATCCACGCAGTTTTTGCTTTTGCATATACAACATATAGCTTCCTCGTTGCTTGGTCAGCGATTGCGCAGGATTTCGCGCCAGGTCAACCGCCCGTCGCTACAACTTCCATAGCGTAACGTCGTTTCCACGCCGCCTGTGCCAAGTGCAGACAGTTTACGGAATACGCATTGGTTCGGATCTTTTGGTTTCCATGGCGGGTTGCATGTTGCTGGGTCCGGGCACAACACGCATTCGGTGGGGGCAGCCGGGTTGCAGACGCAGTTGGCACTTCCTGCGGTGCACGCGGTATTGCTGATGGGCGGCGTGGGTGAGCGGTAAATGCCGCCTCTGGCGATTTCAAAGCTGTTATTCGAAGATCCGCCTGCAACGGCAAAACCGGGAATGGCAGGCGCCCCGTCCACTACCCCGGGAGGGGGCGTTCCCGAAATGGGGTCCAGGTCGTAATCGTTGCTGATACTGTCAACGCGGCATCCGTCTGAGGTTCCATCTGGAGCCAGCGATTTCAGTGAAACCCGATCGGAGTTAAGCGCCAGCATGTTGAACACGAGGCCGTCAGACGGCAAGGGCAGATTGAAGTACCAGCCTTTTTTGGTGATGTAACTTACCGGATCCGTTGATATATACGGTCTGCCGGCCACAAAAGTGGTCGACTTCTGCACAAGATCAGTGCGTCCTACCGTGAGAGTGGTGGTGTTGCCAGGGCGGTCATAAATGCCATAGACGGTGTTGGCAAAGGACACTGACATCGGATAGTCGGTGCTTTCAAGGGATTTACCTGTTCCAAACACAATCTGGTAACCGCCGTTCGGGTGAGGGAAGGGCTGAACCACTGTGGTGATCGGTTGAACCACGACCGTAGTGCTGCCGGTGATCGTGGTGCTTGCCTGGTAAAGCGGAACATCGCTCGTAGTGGCAACTTTCCAGAGTGCCGGGTTGACATTGCTCACATCGAATTTCCAGACGTTTCCTTTCAGGTCGCCTGCATAGACCACGTTGATCGCACCGTCGTTATCGGTGTCGATGGCGGTCGCCATTCCGAGCCCGTTGTTGGGTCCGTCGCCTGCAGTTCCTGTAGGAATTTTGATGTAATGGGTGCCCGCAGTCCAGGTGGTCGTGCCCGCGCTGGCTGGGCCATCAGCAAAGAGAATAAACAGTGCAGCTTTGCCACTGGTGCTGTTGTAGCCGTTGCCATAAATGGCGGCCCATTTCCCGTTGGCCATATAGCCTGTCTGAAATGGTTGCCCATTAGACCTTGAGGAAGGACGGCCAACGATGTAGCCCATATCGGGGTCGCCGGTCGCCTCACTGAATTCCCATTTGGCCACTGAAGTAGAGGCTTCCGTCACATTTTGAGGTTTGGTGACGTCAAGGGCGTAGACCCCTTTGCCGCCGCGACCGAACGTTCCAAAGAGATAGGTGGACCAGGTTCCTCCGACTTTCATGTCGGCGGACATCAGGCTTCCATCTACATTGATACTGTTGGTTCCCGAAGTGAGGGCGAAGTCCTTGGCGGTGATGGCCGACAGTTTGGAATACGGTGCGGTTCCCGACGTCGGATAGAGTGCGCGCGGAACATACGCAAACAGCTCATCTCCCGTTGCGGCATTGATGGCATGCAACATCCCGTCATTGGCCGCTACAAAAACTGCATTGGTAGCCGTATTCGTTGTCCTGAATGTGCTGTAGCCGCCCCCATAAGCCGTATTGGTATAGCCGGCAGAGGGCGGCCCCACGTACCACGGCGTGGAGTTGATGATTGCCCCGAGTTTGGTGGTAGGTCTTGCACGTAAACCACCGGTTACGGTTTCATTCGTGTTGTCGCCCCGAAGCCAGTTCAGGCGGTTTTGACCCTTTGCAACCGTTTCGACGACACCAGTTTGGGGATTGGTTTGCAACGAAGTCTTTTGTGCAGCGTCCAGATTGGCCCATCTGAAAGGAATCGTTCCGGTACCGGTCAAGGAGAGTATTTTTCGCCCCGTGTCCCAGTTTTGAATGGTCAATCTTGCCCCGGCATCCCAATCCGGCGAAGTGGAAAGCTGCCCATCGCTCTGGAAGCTATACCGGAAAAACTGGCCGCTGGCGTCAGCGTCGGCGCTTGTACTGGCGGCCTTGATGCTGTGAGTAGCCTGGAAAGCATAACCCCCTGCATCGGTTCGCGCTGGTGTGGCGGTCGGGGCAGAGCCACCGGCCTTCAGGATGGTGGCAAAGACCTGCTCCAGCGATTTTTCCAGCTGGGCCGGATCAACAGCATAGAAGAAGTTATCGGGGATGCCATCGGTGCCCGTGGACCCGTCGGCCTTCTTCAGGTCCCAGGAATCAATCGGAAGAACAGCACCAAGGGTGTATGTCGTGGTCTTGTCACGATCAAAACCACCGTATTTGGCGGCATACCACAGCGGATCTTGAAGCTCTTCCCCGCTGACGCCAATCATGGAATACGACGCCGTGGTTGCGGTCTGTGCGACCTGGCAATTATTGCAACCGCCGGTACCATTTACATTTGTGTTGGGTGTTACGGTGATATTGCGCGGATCGTTGTAATCGAAACCTTCAATGCCGGTATGAAAGTGGACGCCGTCTTTGCCGTTGGTGCCGGTAATGGCATAGCCAAAGCCCTGAGGACTGACCGTGGCCTCGGCGGCAGCATAGGTCTTCACGCTGATGGTTGTGCCAACCACGGAGTATTCAAGAATGCCCAAAACGTCCTGGTCGTAGTCGCCGCCTTGTTCGGAGTCTTCCCAGTTGATGAGGTATTTTCCGGCCGTTGGAGTCTGCGTGACGACCTTGAAATCGACCAGTGTTCCGCCGCCGCCGGTGCCCACATCAAGACGGTAGGCGGGTGAAATAAAAACAAACTTGCCCGGCTGGCCTGGCACAGGAATCTTGATGCGGGGATTGCCTGTCGCCAGGGCCACGCCGTAGGTGTCCACCCTGAAAGCCCGCCTGTTATTGGCCGGGATGGTGAAGTCGCTTCGGATAGGATTTACGTGTGCGTAAAGCGCAGCACCGGCCATTTTGTAGCCGCCGAACTGGGTCGGTGCCTCAGGGCAGATACCCGTAGCGTTGGCGAGGGAGGTGGCACCAGAGAAAGTCAGCGTCTTGTCGCTGCAATAGCCGTTGTTGCTGGCGCCGCTGCGTCCAATCGGCCACATTTTTCCGGCAGCAAACAAACCTTCCGCTGCGCCAATCTGATTGGTATAGGTGTCTACCGTGGTGGTGGACATGCCCGAAACACTTGGCGCTCCGGTCCATTGGTCGTTGTCAAACGAAGTCACGCTCGCGTTGAAATTCACAATGCTGCTTCTGCGGCACAGCCTGTCGCCAAAAGTCGCGACCGTTGAAGTCGCAAAAGGATCCGACCAGGCGGTGATGGTCAAGCCCAGGCTGTTGTCCCTGGTCGCCGGGGAGGCCACATAGGCAGCGGTGGCCGATGCGCCTGCAAGGTACCTGAGCGACTCCAGGTACATCTCACCCAAAGGGTTGCCCCAGCTTGAGCACTCGCCATCTACCAGGCCAATTTGCTGGAAATTACATTTGCCTGTGAGACTCTCATAGGTACCGTCAGCGTAGCTGTACCCGTAAATTTTGAGCTTGTTGAGCGCGGTAACAATGCCGTTGAAGTTTTTGAACTGACCGTCGTCAATATCGACCTCATCGGTAAACGAGGCCACATTTTTACGCAACACGCCGCCCGAGATGTTTTTGTCGTAACTCCCTGTCATCAACCCAAAAGCAGCCTCATTTCTTTCTCCGTACTTCTGGAGCAAGCCAACAGGTTTGTAATTTCCCAATGGATAAAGTTTGCAGCGCGCTTCTTCGTCTGCGGTAAATCCGCCGGTCAGGCCGGTTTTGCAAACCTCAACCCTGGCGGTATAACTGCCTGCCGCATACCCGGTACCGAGGCCTTTGGTTGCGCGGGATGGGTTGGAATTCGCCGCGTTCAAGCCGGTCAGCGCAGAGTTATTTCCGTTGGAGGCGGCCTTGTCTTCACTCCAGTAGCATTGCCAGCGTTCGTTGGCGTTCCACAATGCATAGTTTCCGTCCGCAACAAGAATGGACGGTGCAGCAGTACTGCTGAAGGAGGCGTTGCACAGCGTGATTTCCGCCTTCGTAAAAGGCGTCAGTTTGTTGATGTCTGCACCTACATAGTATTTCGCGAACGCATGGGCATCTGTCGGCAAATGGGCGCGCTCCAGCACCGTCAATGACGTGCCCGAAACGATCGAATCGTCCGTGCTTCTAAAGCCGCCATAGAGAATCCGGCGAACCACGTCCATGCGGGTCATGGTTGCCCAGTTCATGAAATTGCCGCTCCACTCCGAGTTTCCACCGGTGTAGTTGCAATAGCCGTCGCTGGCTACCTGCCTGGTGGGGGCAAAGCGGTTGTTGGTGGTGCTGTACTGGTAGCAGCGCTGGTTGTCAAAATAACCGTAGTACTTATAAGAGTGTACGTATTGGGTCTCTGGAAGACCGTCTCCGTCAAGGTCGGAATATTCGTTGTAGGCTTTGTAGAAGAGCTGATGGTCGCGCGACAGGTTGAGCATGACCATAGGCGCGCCTTTTATCTCGGAAAGAAAAGGGGGCAAAGGCGTGAAGTTCACCGCGTGCGTTTGCAACGCCAGCAAAGCGCTTCCCAGCAACAGTACGAGTTTGAAGCGCTCCCTGAGCCAGGTATAAACGGTTTGTTTTTTAAACCAAGATATTCCGTGAGTGGTAGTCATATGGGAAGTGCCTTAACTGCGGACTGAAGCATGATCTGGGTGGAGGTATTTACGCCAAAGCCGACGGCTGTAATGCGATACACGGTGGAGTCGCCAAGAGGAAAGTATTCAAGCAAATAGCGCGGCTGCTGCGCCACCACAGGAAGTGCCGCAGCACCCGTGTAGGTGCCGTAAGCAACGCTTGCGCCGCTGGTGGCCCACTTGGTTGTGTCTTCCCAAACCGGGGTCACCATTGCGCTGGAATCACATCTGCCTAACGGGCAAGTTGTGTCGAAACCGTCGCCGCGGTTAATCAGTTCGGCCCGGCAGCCGACAATGGCTGTGGTGCATAGCGTGCCATCGACGCGCGTGTTTTTTATATCCAGTTCCGCATCGCGCAAAGCCGCTTCGGCGGCCTGAAAGGCCAGATTGCGGTCGGATTCATTTCGAGCAATCCTTGACGAGAAGGTTGAGCTTTGCATTGCGGTAACTCCGAGGGCACTCAGAATCACCAGAAAGATCATGACAATGACCAGCGATATTCCCCGTTGATTGGGGGTGCGTGGCGGCATGTCCCAACGAAAATGATGAGAACTCTTCATGCTGGCGTCCTGTTTCTTAAGTTCACAATGCTTGTAAACCGTCTAAAACTCTGTGAGGGCGGCGGCGTAAAACTGTTTCCGTAACAGTCCGTGACCTGCGTCGCCGTGTCATTGCCCGACGCCTGAATGGATTTGGTCAGCACGCATACCTCCACAGCAACTACCTGCGCCCAGGTTCCCGCGGCTTCGATGGTTGCGGCCGTGTTTCCGGCTTGAGCCGCATTTTTGTCTATGGTGGATGGCGTCAAGTACGTTATGGCCATCTGGTGGACACCGGGGATGAGCGGTTGTGCCTGGAATGTCGCCGTGGCCCCCGCCACTGTCGTTGGGTCGGTGACGCAGCTCAACTGTCCCATGGTGGTGGTTCCGTAGGGCGTCTGGGCCGTGGCGGTGGAGATAAAGAAATACGACCGCACTTCATAAGTGGGGCTGCCACCCGCAGGAATACTTGCAACAGTGACCGGCGCGTTGCCCAGGCAATCGAAACCCTGAAATTTTGCACCGGATGTGTTGTTCGCGTCGGTATCGTAGAAGATGCCAATGGAGGCGGACCGTGTGGTGCCTGCCGGGGTCGAGCCCAAACAGGCCAGGTCTGTGGTCGAGGTTGCTGTTTTGGGGTTGGTCATTCCAAAATCGCAACCACGGATTTTTAAATCGCTCGGACCTTGCGGCCCATTGGCCTTGGGGTCAATTGAAACGTAACCGGCGCTTTGAATATTTCTTGCAAGCAGGTTCAGCGCAAACCGGCCACTTTCCTCCATTTGCGAGTTTTCAGTGACTGCATTAAAGGCTTGCTTGGAATACAGATAAGTTGATGAGGCAACAACTGACAGAATAAGGCCGATCACCAGACCGACCATTAACTCGATCAGTGTCAATCCCGAGTTTTGGCTCGGCCGGGAGCCTTGTAAAGCTTGAATAGGGCGCATGCTTGTACTCATGGAATGATGTCAGTTCTGGAGCACCGAACTCCGTCGGGGACTGCCGCCGCGGCCGGGCAACAGTTTCGCCAGGCGATGCCACTGGTTGCGCTGGTGCAGACGGTGGAGGTCTGAAGGACGCCCGTGGTGGAATTGATGAATTCCTTGTCCACATACATGGCCGTGACGACATATCCCGTGCTGCTGGCACCTTCAAGGTTGACTGCGCCGCCTGGAAGCGCCGCTTGAGCTTTTGCCAGCCACGCCGATAAGTCGTCATCGGCAATCTGCTTTGTCGTGCAGGCCGCGCCCGAGGTGCGGCAGTTATTGCTGGTGAGGCTGGCAGTCTTGGCGGTTGTGTAATTGGCGGTATAGACGTAATAGCCATTGGTCCCGCCAAGAGGGTTCGCTCTGATGCGCTCACTGATGTCGCCCGTCAGTTCGGCAATCCGGTGAGTCGCCCACGACGATTTTTGATACGCCAGTGCGTTCATCTGCAGACTGGCAAGACCTAACAAGCCCAGCGACAGGATCAGAATCGAGACGAGCGCCTCAATCAGCGTGGCGCCGCGCTCGTGATGGTGGAACGACTGGATTTTTTGTTTCTGTTTCATGGTGAGGTCATGGTCAAAATGCGTCACATTGGCTGGCGGAATATGGGATAACCCGTACGCGTCCTGGCTTGCTTATGCAAACAGATCTTCCATACTTGAATTCGTATGCAGTATCTGAGGCTGCCACTGCGTGGATGTCGAATCGGTGAGCAGTTTGCGACATGCCGACTGCCCCAAACTTGATGTTTCCAACACCTGCGGGCCTGACGAAAGCGGTTTCGGTCCCATTTACGTCCATCGCAGGTATGGTTTTGAGCAGGATGTCACCGGTGTTTCGGGTATCGCTGCCATCAACGTCCACAAATACCTGGATCTCATATTGGTTCCAGAACTGGGAGGAGACGCAGGTGTTCGCGGCGTTATCTTTAGGGCAAATGATCACCGATTGATTCCGCACGAGGGCTTCACTGCGAGCGTAGTTAATCAGCCCTATAAACCCGTTCACGTTGGAGGACAGCTGATTGCTGACAATGAAGGATCTCAGGTTGGGCAGCGCCACGGCCATTAAAGCGCCCAGAACCGTCATGGTGATCAGCACTTCAATCAGCGTGAAACCTTTTTGAAGGCGACCAATGCGCAATGTGTGAAGATTCATTTACGCAGTGTAAGCAAGCCCTACATAAAGATCGCTGCCGCCCATCGCGACCAATACGCCACCTGTCGGCGCCAGGGTTTTCCCTTACCGTCGAACCTCGTCCACCAGCGTCTTGAACTCGTCAATATCCTCAAAACTGCGGTAGACGCTCGCAAAGCGGACGTAGGCGACCTTGTCGAGCTTGCGGAGCTCACGCATGACGAGCTCGCCGATGCGGTTGGAAGGCACTTCCCGCAGCCCCAGGCTCAGGAGCTTTTCCTCGATGCGTTCAACCGCCGAGTCGACCTGCTCGGTGCTGACGGGCCGCTTGCGCAGCGCCAGGTTCAGGGACGCCAGGACTTTGCTGCGCTTGTATTCGATGCGCCTGCCGTCCTTCTTGACGATGGACGGGAAGGTGACATCGGGCCGCTCATAGGTTGTGAAGCGCTTTTCGCATGCACCGCACTGGCGGCGGCGGCGTATGAATTCGGCGTCTTCGCCCACCCGCGTTTCCACGACCTGGGTTTCAAGGTGGCCGCAGAACGGGCATTTCATGGGGTTGGGCCTGAATTTAAAGGTGTAAATCGGCCTCCAGCCCAATCAGGACGAGCGCAAGCAGCTATTAAAATCATAGTGCCTGCGCTGTCCGTCATGATCAGCGGTAGACCGGGAAGCGGCTGGTCAGGGCGTGAACCTTGGCGCGGACCGCTTCGATGTTGGCCCCGTCGCGCGGGTTGTCGAGCACGTCGGCGATCAGGTTGGCCGTGGCGCGGGCTTCTTCGTCCTTGAAGCCGCGCGTCGTCATGGCCGGGGTGCCAATGCGCACGCCGCTGGTGACCATCGGCTTTTCCGGGTCGTTCGGGATGGCGTTCTTGTTGATCGTCATGTGGGCGCTGCCCAGCACGGCTTCGGCTTCCTTGCCGGTGATGCCCTTGGCGCGCAGGTCGACCAGCATGACGTGGCTTTCAGTGCGGCCGCTGACGATGCGCAGGCCGCGCTGGGTCAGGGTGTCGGCCACGATCTGGGCGTTCTTCACGACCTGCTGCTGGTAAGCCTTGAACTCGGGCGCCATGGCTTCCTTGAAGGCCACGGCCTTGGCGGCAATCACGTGCATCAGCGGGCCGCCTTGCAGGCCGGGGAAGATGGCGCTGTTGATGGCTTTTTCGTGCTCGGCCTTCATCAGGATGATGCCGCCGCGCGGGCCGCGCAGGCTCTTGTGTGTGGTCGAGGTGACGATGTCGGCGTGCGGCACCGGGTTGGGGTACACGCCTGCGGCCACCAGGCCGGCGTAGTGGGCAATGTCGACCATGAAGATCGCGCCGACGGCCTTGGCCACCTTGGCGAAGCGCTCGAAATCGATGCGCAGGCTGTAGGCGGAGGCGCCCGCGATGATCAGCTTGGGCTTGGTCTCGTGGGCCTTGCGCTCCATCGCGTCGTAGTCGATCTCTTCCTTGTCGTTGAGGCCGTAAGAGACGACGTTGAACCACTTGCCGCTCATATTAAGGGCCATGCCGTGCGTCAGGTGGCCGCCTTCGGCCAGGCTCATGCCCATGATGGTGTCGCCGGGCTTGAGGAAAGCCAGGAACACGGCCTCATTGGCCGATGCGCCGCAATGCGGCTGCACGTTGGCGGCCTCGGCGCCGAAGATGGCCTTGATGCGATCAATGGCCAGCTGCTCGGCCACGTCCACGTGCTCGCAGCCGCCGTAGTAGCGGCGGCCGGGGTAGCCTTCGGCGTATTTGTTGGTGAGCTGCGAGCCCTGCGCGGCCATGACGGCGGGCGAGGCGTAGTTTTCGCTGGCGATCAGCTCGATGTGGTGTTCTTGCCGGGCGTTTTCAGCCTGGATGGCAGCGAAGATTTCGGGGTCGGTTTGTTCAACCAGGATGTTGCGGTGGTACATGGCAGTCCTTAAAGACGTGGTCCCTGCTCTTCAATGAATGAAACAAGGGCTGCCCAGGCGAACGGCTGAACGCTTCGGCCCAACGGCTTTCAGCGGTGCGCTTCCCAGTGGTGTCCCACGTCAGCTCCAATGGTTGCGAAAACCTTGAGCCTATCGCCAGTTGCGCACCTCGCTAGTGTAACTGAGCGCGCCCAAAACCTGCCGCCTCCGGGGTTCTTCACCTGCAGCCCGAAAAGCAAAAAGCCGGGGCGCTGGCAGCGGCCCGGCTTTTTGGCAGTGGATGGGGTGAAAAGGCCCCACAAAGCGGCCGAATCAGGACTGGTTCAGCAGCGCCACCTTGTCAGGCGTCTTGCCATCAGCGTCGGGTGTGGCCGGCAGGGAGGCCGGCACCGGGCGCGACGAGCCACCGGGTGTGGTGAAGAAAGGCGAGGGCGCACCGCGCTTGGAGGCAGACGCCACCACAGCCAGCAGGCGAGCATGTTCGCCCATCACCTTGCCGGCGTAGCCGCCGTCGTCGTCCATGTTGGCTGCGCCCACATAGTATTTGAGGCCGCCTTCGATGGAGCCGGCGCGGGCGATGCATTCCTGCAGCACCTTGACGCCGACGCGCAGGTTGGTCACCGGGTCAAACGCCGCCAGCTTGCCGCCGAAGTTGTCGTACTTGTCGTGGTGCACCTTGGTCATGACCTGCATCAGGCCCTGCGCGCCCACCGGGCTTTGCGCGAACGGGTTGAAGCCGGACTCGATCGCCATGATGGCCAGGATCAGGGTGGGGTCGAGCTTGGCTTTCTGGCCGATCTCGAAGGCCTCGGCCACCAGCACGCTCAGCGGCTCGGGCGCGACGCCGTACTTCTTGCTCAGCCAGTAGGCCACTGCCGCCTGTTGGGCGGGCAGGTCTTTCGGGTTGGACGCCGTGGCGCGCTCAATGGCGGCCGGCTCGGTAAAACCGATGGCGGCCTCCTGGCGCTGCTGCAGCCAGGTCATGAGCTTGAATTCACCGGCCTGACGCAAGTCGGGCCGGGCTGTCAGGGTGATCACCGCAAATACGACCGCCAGGCCCAGAAGGGCGAAGCTGTTGTGGGTAATCTCGAAAAAGCCTTGGGAGATGTCGTCAACAATGTTTGAAACACTGCTTCGCACATTCTTGATGTGTGCGTTGACATTCAGGTTAAGGCCGAATTGTCCTAGCGCTGTCATAGCACTCCTTTCTACGCTTGCAGGCCTTTGGGGGCCAGACAGGCTTTGATTGGGTCGCCATCAAACCAAGGCAAGCCTTTTGGGTGTTGACCCTTGTTTGACGTTGCCGGCTTCTTTGAGGAATAGGGCAGCGGGTTCGGGTTGTCCCTAGGATTCGTGGGACTGGCGGGATTCTATGGGGTTGGTTAATAACCTGTCAATAATAACAAATCAATTCTTTATATCAAAAAGTCAAATAAAAACCTTGATTTCCGGCAAAACCGGCCTGAATCAAGGTGTTTACGGGCTTTATTTGAGATGGAGCTCTAAGTTAAGTTTTGCCTCTAAAAAGCGCGATCAGCCTTTCGCGGCTGCGCTTGTAGGCCGTTTTCCATGTTGCATGTAGTCGCCGGATCGGCGCCTGTGGCCGGCCTGGGTTGCCTGGGAGCACACAAAAAAGGCAGCGGCAATCACATCCCGCGCTGTGATTGAAAAGATGGTCTTGCCTCCATTCGGGCAGAGGTTTAACCTGCAATTGCGTGTTTACTCACGCATCAACCGGGTAACCAACCCCGGAAAATCTGGAAGCAATCACTTGCTTTCATCGCACTGGAGACGATAACTCTCTTCTTTGCGGAACCCCGACGGCATGAGCATAAACGCCCGCCGTCAACCCCGGTCGGTCTAACTGCCCGGGGTTTTTCATTTGGGGGCGCCACTTTTCACGGGCTTCAATGCCCTTCGGTTGACCGTCTTTTTCAAATAAATCATTGACCTGACGGCCCCGGCGCTAAAAACTCGACGCCTATGGCAATCAAAGATTTGAAGAACAAATGGCGAAAATTCAACTGGCGCGAGACCAATTGGCAGGAAATCGGCAAAACCCTGCCGGCCAGGGCGGCTGCCGTGGGCCGGTCGCCGCTCTGGCAGCGCCGCGCGGCCTGGGCGGTGGGCAGCTTGCTGGTGTTGTGGGTGCTGGCCTATGCGGCCGTACCGCCCATCCTCAAATCCCAACTGGAGAAGATCGCCTCTGAAAAGCTGGGCCGGCAGGTCACTGTGGGCGAGGTTAACTTCAAGCCCTGGTCGCTCGAACTGACTCTTCACGATCTGGCCATCGCCCGTGCCGGCCCTGTGGGTGGCGTTTCGGCAGCCTCTTCCCAGGCAACACCCCAGTTTTCCATCAAGCGCCTATATATAGATGCAGAACTGGAGTCCCTGCTGCGCCTCGCCCCGGTGGCCGACGCTGTTCAGGTGGACGAACCCGTCGCGTTTCTTACCCATCAAGGTGAGGGCCGTTACGACATCGACGACATCCTGGAGCGCTTCAAAACACCCGCAGACGCCCCTGCCGGCGACCCGCCGCGGTTCGCGGTCTACAACATCGTCGTCAGCGGCGGGCGCATGGACTTCACCGACCAGTCGGTCGGCAAGACCCATGAACTGCGGGAGCTGGGCCTGTCGGTTCCGTTCCTGAGCAACCTCAAATCGCAGCGAGAGGTCAAAACCTCGCCGCACCTGGCCTTCAGGCTCAACGGCAGCAGCTTTGACACCGCTGCCGAAGGCACACCCTTTGCCCAGACCCACAAAACCGACGCCACCCTCACGCTGCGCGGTTTCGACCTGAACCCTTACCTGGCGTACTGGCCGGCGAGCCTGCCCGTCAGGCTGCAAAGCGCGGTGCTGCATGCCGACGCCAAAGTCGCGTTTGAGCAGACGCCCGCCACGGTGGTACGGATTTCCGGGACGGTGACGGCGGAAAAGGTGCGTGTGCTGACAGCACAAACGGCCGGGCAAGCACCTGCTGCGCCGGCGCGGGCTGCAAAACCCGGTGCATCCGGCAAACGCGCTGCCGACAGCGAAGCCCTGCCGGCGGCGCGCGCGGACTTGCTCGCGTTTGAGCGCCTGCAGATCACGATGGACGACGTGCGCCCGCTGGAGCAGTTCGTCAAACTGTCTGCGGTGGAGCTCACAGCGCCCACGCTGTCCATCGCCAGGGACCGGGCAGGGCGGCTGAATCTGCTGCCGCCTGGCGCGGCGGATGCTACCAAAAAAGGAGCTGCCGGCGCACAGCCAGAAAGGGCTGCAGGCCAAAACTCTTCCGATATTCAAGCCCAGGCACCTGCCGGTGCGGCCTCGGCTGGCGCCCCGGCGTCTGCACCTTCAGCTAAAAACACGCCTTCATCCGCCCCCTGGAAAGTGCAGATCGCCCGCGTGGCGGTGCGCGCCGGGCGTGTGAACTGGCTGGATGAAACGCTGGCTTCACCCGCCGACATTCACCTCGCCGGGCTCACGCTCAATGCCTCCGGCATCGCCATGCCCTTTGTGGCCAGCGCGCCCTTGCAGTTCAACGGTTCGCTGGGGCTGGAGCCGCCTCCCGCAGCTTCAGTGCCTGTACCGGCCAAACCCGGTGCGAAGCCGTCCGCCAAAGCACCGGCCCAGCCCGTGGCCCAAGCGCTGGCAACGCCGGCGTTATTGACTTTCAGCGGCACAGCCACCGACCAGGCCGCCCAGGCCACGGCCACCGTGGCGGCTTGGCCGCTGGGCATGGCCGCCAAATACGTCGGCCAGTTCCTGCTGCCGGCATTGAACGGGCAGCTCGACGCCCAGCTCGGTGTGAACTGGCAGGCGCCCAGCGGTGACAAGCCGCAGCAGTTGCAGGTCACCGCCCCGCAATTGACTGTCAGTGACATCCTGCTGGCGCAGGGCAAGGTCTCGCTGGTGTCCGTCAAGCGTGTCGAACTCGCGCAGGTCGACATCGACGTGACAGGCCAGTCCTTCAAGGCCGCCAAAATGCAGCTGGACCAGCCCAAGGCCAAGGTCGACCGCGACACCGACAAGCGCTGGATGTACCAGCGCTGGATGGCGAGCCCGGGCAGCGCAACGCCGGCGCCGCCCCCTACCGACGCCGCAACACGCGCGGCGGCGCCTTCATGGGCCGTGGCCATTGCCGATGTGCAGCTGGACGGCGGCGCCATGTCGTTTTCCGACCAGTCGGGCAGCAAGCCGGTGGTGTTTGAAGTGACAGCCGCCAAAGCCCAGCTGGGCGGGCTGGTGCTGGACGACAGGCCGGACGCCAAGGCGCAAGCCGCCAAACCCATGCCGCTGACTGCCTCGCTGCGCCTGGCCACCGGCCGGTTTGAACCCGGCAAGGTCGATTTCAACGGCAATCTCGGCTTGAGTCCGGTTCAGGCGCAGGGCCGGCTGGTGGTCGACAGGCTGCCGGTGCAGGCATTTGAGCCCTACCTTGCCGATGTGCTCAACATCGAACTGCTGCGCGCAGATGCCAGCTTCAAGGGGCGCGTGTCTTACCGGCAGACACCGGCCGGCCCGCAGGCGCAGGTGGCCGGTGATGTGTCGCTGGAAGAGTTCCGCGCCAACACGCTGGCGCCCAGCGAAGACCTGCTGGCCTGGAAGGTCCTGAACCTGCGCGGCCTGAATGTTGCGCTGGACCCGGCCAAGGCGACGCGGGTGGATGTGCGGGAAACCGTGCTCACCGACTTCTTTGCGCGCGTGATCATCCTGCCCGATGGCCGCATCAATTTGCAGAACCTGGTGAAGCCCGGCAAAGACGCTGTGGCCGCCAGTGCGGAAGGCGGAACGGCCACCCTGGCCCTTTCGCCATCACCGGCGCCATCTTCACCGCAAGCTTCATCTGCTACTGAAACGATAGCTGCTGGCACACAGCCATTGAGCTCCAGCAGCTCAAAAGGCTCAAAATTCGTGTCGGCAGCACCGGTCAGCCCCGTGGCGCCCGCAGCCGCGGCCGGGTCGCCGCCGCCTATCGTCAACTTCGGCCCGATCAGCCTCATCAACGGCAAGGTGTTGTTCTCCGACCGCTTCGTCAAACCCAACTATTCGGCCGACCTGAGCGACCTGACCGGCAAGCTTAGCGCCTTTTCATCGGTCGCGCCTACCGTGCCGGGTACCACGGCCACCGTGCCCAACATGGCCGACCTGGAGCTGCGCGGGCGCGCCGAAGGCACGGCTTCGCTGGAAATCCTGGGCAAGCTCAACCCGCTGGCCAAGCCGCTGGCGCTCGACATCAAAGGCAAGGTGCGCGACCTCGAGCTGCCGCCACTGTCGCCGTATTCGGTCAAGTACTCGGGCTACGGCATCAACCGCGGCAAGCTCAGTGTCGACGTCGGTTATGTGGTGCAACCCGACGGGCGGCTTACCGCCACCAACAAGGTCATCCTGAACCAGCTCAGCTTTGGCGACAAGGTGGAGGGCTCCACGGCCAGCCTGCCGGTCAAGCTGGCCGTGGCACTGCTGGCCGACCGCAACGGCGTGATCGACATCGACCTGCCCATCAGCGGTTCGCTCAATGACCCGCAGTTCAGCCTTGGGCCCATCATCGTCAAGGTCATCCTCAACGTGATTGTGAAAGCGATCACCTCGCCTTTCAGCCTGCTGGCCAATGCGCTGGGCGGCGGCGGGGAAGAACTCAGCACCGTGGGCTTTGCCGCCGGCAGCGCCGAACTGGGCCCGGAAGCCAAAGCCGGCCTCGACAAAGTGGCCAAGGCGCTGGCCGACCGGCCATCGCTGCGGCTCACCGTGGTGGGCACCAGCAGTGTCGATGCCGAGCGCGACGGTTTCAAGCGCGAGCGGCTCGACGCCCTGGTGCGCGCTGAAAAGCGCCGCGCCACGGCCAAAGAGGGCGGCATCGCCACAGCGGCAGTCAGCATCAGCCCAGCCGAATACCCGGCCTTGCTCAAGGAAGTTTATAAACGCGCCGACATGCCCAAGCCGCGCAACCTGGTCGGCCTGGCCAAAGACCTGCCCGTGCCCGAGATGGAAAAGCTGCTGCTGGCCGACATTAAAGTGAACGACGACGCCATGCGCGAACTCGCCGTGCAGCGTGGCGTGGCGGTGAAAGACTACCTGGCTTCACGCGATTTACCGCCTGAAAGGCTCTTTCTGGGGGCCGCCAAAGCCGTGCCGCCGGAGGCCAAATGGACACCGCGCGCGGAGCTGAATTTGGCGATGCCTTAGAGCCTGCTCATGATCTATTTGAGGCCACGTTGGGGTGCAATCGGGATGAGTTGGTGGCCCAGTACCCGCCGCATGGGCTCATGCCCATGCAAGGGGCTGGGGCGCCGAATCGCCCGATTTCACCCCAACCCGAAGGGCAGGCATTTTTTCGGGCGGTCTGCTGCGTTGCGGCGCTTGCCAATAGCGGGCTATTGGCAGCGCACCGCGCCTTGCATCCCATCCCGAAAAAATACCTGCGTGGCCCCAAATAGATCATGAACAGGCTCTTAAAACAGCGAAAATAGCGTCAGTGCTTTATTGATAAAGCTTTTATGGGGCCTTTGGGCCTGGGCGCGCAACACGGGTTGCGGCGCCCGCCCCCCATCCAATCCAACACCCGCTGCCGCCCGCAAAGTCCCCCATTCCCCGGGGAGCCTTGCGGCTGGGGGCACTTATTTTTTGACCTTGCGTTCCCATGTTTAAATCTTCCAAACCTGAAACCCCCGCCGTGAAAACGCCCACCACCAAGCAGGCTGAAGCCCATCCGCTGGACGGCCTGACCGGCGGCGCTTTCTCTGCGCCCACATCCGGTGAACGCACGGCGCGCATCCGCACCTGGCTGGCCACCGAGCCCAGCGCCGAGCAGATGGCCGAGGTCTACAAGGACCTGGCCAACCGCGACAAGGGCGCCGCCAAGCCGCTGAAAGAAAAGCTCGACGAACTCAAGCGCAGCAAGGGCCAGGAAGCCGTGGCCGCCGAATGGGCTGAAAAAGCCCAGGCGCTGCTGGCTGTGCCCAAGCTCAACCTGGCCGACGCCCTGGCCTGGCAGCGTGACGCCGCCAAGGCCGGTGCACCGCTGTCCAAAGAACCTTTGGCGGGCCTCAAGGTCCAGCTGGCCGACCGCGTCAAGACGATTGAAGACCTGCAGCACCGCACCCAGGTGCAGCGCGAAGCCGCCGTGCTGCTGGCCCAGCGCACCGAAGTGCTGTCGCTCAAGCCCTGGCGTGATGCCGAAACCGCCCTCGAATCCCTGCGCGGCGACGTCACGCATTGGCAGTCGCAAGCCGATGACATCACGCACGACGCCAACTGGGCCAGTGTGGACGCCAAGTTCCCTCCACTGCTCGACGCATCTCGCGCGCAGTTGCTCGCCGTGTGGGAAGCCTTCCAGGGCGCCCTTGCGCAGGCCCAGAAAGCCGCTGAAGATGCGGCCGCGCCTCTGCCCGCCGTGCCCGTGTGGGCCGACGAGCTGCGCGCCGCGCGCGGCCTGCCGCCTGCAGTGAGCGAGCAAGCTGCCCGCGCACCCAAGGCCAAAATCGATCCGGCCGTGCTCAAAGACATGCGCGAAAAATCGTCCGCCATCGTGCAGGAAGCACTGGCGCGGCTTGAGCATGAAGTGGGTGAAGGCCATGGCAAGGCCACGCCCAAGGTCGCCGCTGATTTGCGCCAGGCTTTGAAAGAGAACATCCGCAACATCGACAGCAAGCTTGAAACCGCAGCGCACGCCGCATTGACAGCCGCCGGTGAACTCGAAGGCTGGCAGCGCTGGCGCGCCGACCAGATCCGCGAAGAACTCGTCGTGAAAGCAGAAGCCCTGGTGGCCAAGCCGCTGGGCGGGCGCAAGCAGCAGGAAGCCCTGCGCGCCATGCGCGAACAATGGAAGACCAGCGACCAGGGTGGCACGCCCAACCACGCGCTGTGGAAACGTTTTGACGATGCCTGCAATGAAGCGCACAAGGTCGTTGAAGCCTGGCTCGAGAAAGTGAAAGAACAAAGCGAAACCGTCAAGGCCGAACGCAAGCTGCTGATTGATGAAGTGCTGGCCTGGGCCGAAGCCAACAAGGGCAATACCGACTGGAAGCACCACATTCGCAGCCTCAATGGCTTTGTCGAAAAATGGCGTGAAGCCGGCCATCTGGGTGAAAAGGCGTTTGCCGAAATCCAGCCGCAGTGGAAAGCCGCGATGGATGCCGCAGACGCTCCGCTGACCGCTGCGCGCCATGACAGCATTGCGCGCCGCAAGGCCATGATTGAAGAAGCCAATGTGCTGGGCGCCGAGCCGATGCTGCGTATCGACGCCGTCAAGTCGCTGCAACAGCGTTGGCAGCATGAAGCGCAAGGCGTGCCCATCGAGCGCAAGCAAGAGCAAAAGATGTGGGACGCTTTCCGCAAACCCATCGACGACGCCTTCCAGCGCAAGACCGCCGAACGCGAAAAAGCCGCCGCGGCGCTGGGCGAATACGACCGCATGGTGCTGGACGCCTCCAAGGCCGTTGAAGCCGCCACCGCCAGCGGTGATGTGCAGAAAATCCACGCGGCTGCCAAGGCGCTGGAAGCCATCGTGCGTGGGCAAGTGCCTGTGCCCGCACCGGCGCCAGCACCTGTTGCGGCCCCGGCAACGCCATCGGTTGAAGCTGCACTGGCTGAGGCCAACGCCACCCCTGTTGCAAAGGAAAACGAGGCTGCAGCCCAGGCAGAACCTGCGCAAGCAGCTACCGAAAACGTAGCAGATGCACCCGCTGTGACGGAAGCTGCCAGCGAAGCGGCGGCCACCGAATTTGCCGAAGCAGGCGAGCCGGCCAGTGCACCCGCTGAGCCCGCACCCGCACCGAAACCCGCACCCAAGCCCGTGATCGCACGGCGCGGCGACGACCGCCCGGGCATGAAGAAACCCGAGCCTGCAGCGGCCGGGCGCGGCGGAAAGTTTGGCGACCGCAAGGATTCGCGCCCGGGCAGCAAGCCCGGCGGCCCGCGCCAAAGCACCGACAACAAGTTCGAGCCTTACCGGGAAAGCCGTGACGACCGCGGCCCGCGCGGTAATGATCGGGGAGACCGTGGCGACCGCAGTGCACGCCCCGCCTTCGAAGAGCGCGGCCCACGCCTGGGCGACGCTGCCTTCCGTGCCCAGCGCGAAGCCTTTGAAGCCGCCAACCAGGCGCTCAAGAAACTCGCGATGCAGGCCCACGGTGAGGTGCTCACCAACCTGCTCACCGCCTGGGAAAAGCGCGACCCGGAGCAACTGCCAAGCGCGCAAGACCTCGGCAAGGCTGTGCCGGCTGCCGTGCGCAACCGCTGGGTGCAAGCCGTCAGCACGCCCTCGGGCAAGGATGCCTCCGAAGCGTTGCTGCGCCTGGAAATTGCCGCCGAGCTGCCGACGCCTGCCGAGCACATCAGTGCACGCCGCATGCTGCAACTGCAACTGCTGACCAAACGCAATGCCCCCGCGCCGGCTGAAACCTGGGGTGAAGACACCGCCCAGGTGCTGGCCGCCGACTTTGATGCCGGCAACGCCAGGCGTGTGCAGAACGTGCTGAAGGCATTGCTCAAGCGATGACCGATTCGGCAGGCCCTGACGTAGCTGACGCAGTATTGCGGACGCAGCGCAAGGCCGCCCCAAGCAAGTCCAGCCCCCTCACGTGGGTCGAGGGGCAGCGCACGGCCGAAGGCACACGAAGTGAAAAGCGTGGGGGCCAGGAAGACCGGCAGCAGACGCTGGGCGAGGAAATCGCCAACAGCGTGAGCCACGGTGTTGCGCTGCTCGCCGCGCTGGTGTCGGCGCCTTTCCTCGTCATCGCCAGTGCGCGCGACGGCGATGCGCTTGATGTGGCGGCGGTCTGTGTTTTTGCCGCCACCATGGTGGTGCTGTATTTCACCTCGATGCTGTACCACGCCTTGCCCGCCATCCGGGCCATGCGTGCCAAGCGGGTGTTCCAGGTCCTGGACCACGGCGCCATCTACCTGCTGATTGCCGGCACCTACACGCCGTTCACGCTCGGCGTGTTGCGTGGGCCCTGGGGCTGGACGCTGTTCGGCCTGGTCTGGGCCATGGCGCTGGCCGGTGTGGCGGTCAAGGCCTTTGCGGGCGTGCGCTGGCCACGGCTGTCCACCATCCTCTACCTCGCCATGGGATGGATCGCCGTGATCGCCATCAAGCCGATGCTGGAGCTGATTCCAGGCTGGGGGCTTTTCTGGCTGGTGGCCGGTGGGCTTTTTTACACGCTCGGTGTCGGCTTCTTCGCCACCGATTCACGGCTGCGCTACGGCCACTTTGTGTGGCACCTGTTTGTCGCGGCCGGTACCACTTGCCATTTTGTGGCGGTGCTGTATTTTGCTAACTGAGCGTCTTGGACGTTAAGCTTGGCAAATATGACGCCCCAGAATTTCATCCAAAAATGGGGCCCCGGCGGTCCGGCCTTCTACCTCAACGAAGAGCAGGGCGCGCAAAGCCACTTCATTGATCTGTGTGAACTGCTCGGCGTGCCAAAGCCCGGCAGCGAGGCCGGCTACGTATTCGAGAAGCAGACCTTGGTGCTGGGCGAGGCACGAGGCTATGCCGATGTCTTCAAGAGTGGCGCCTTCGCCTGGGAGAACAAGGCGCCCGGTAAAAATCTTGATGCTGCACTTAAACAGTTGCTCAGCTACAGCCTGGCGCTGAGCAACCCGCCGATTCTGGTCGTGTGCGACCGCTTGACGATTCGGATTCACACCCAATTCACCGGTCACCCGACCGAAACCTTTAATGTTCCGCTGTCTGAACTGGACCAGCCCGACAAGCGCGCCCTGCTACGCCGCATCTGGACGGATCCTGAGAGTTTCAGGCCCAAGAAAACCAGCCGCGACATCACCGAAGCCGCCGCCAAAAGTTTTGCCACGCTGGCAGACGGCCTGCGCAAGCGTGGCCCCGCTAAAGAAGACCAGCCATTGGAGATGCAGGCCCATGCGGATGAAGTGGCGCACTTCCTCACGCAGTGCCTGTTCTGCTTTTTTGCCGAAGACGTGGGCCTGCTGCCCGGCCGCATGTTTGAAGGTCTGGTGAACAACCGCCAGCTCACCAGTGACAAGCTCACCACCGGCCTGCGCAACCTGTTCACTGTCATGCGCGACGGCGGCCTCTACGGCAATGACGATATTCCGTGGTTCAACGGCGGTCTGTTCAAAAAGATCAAGGTGCCGACGCTTACAGTGCTCGACACGACCGAGCTGCGAAATGCCGCTGCGCTGAACTGGAGCGCGATCGACGTGTCCATCTTCGGCACGTTGTTTGAACGCGGTCTGGACCCCAGTAAACGAAGCCAGCTTGGCGCCCACTACACCGATCCGGCCACCATCATGCGCATCGTGGTGCCTGTGCTCCAGCGGCCGCTGCTACAAATTTGGGATCAAACGGCGCAGAAGATGCGAGTGTTGTTGGGCAAAAGCAAAAGAAAAGGAGACGCCAACTACAAGGCGGCCCTGGTGCAATTTGTCGGCTGGCTGGACCAGCTCAAAAACTACCGTGTGCTGGACCCGGCTTGCGGTAGTGGCAATTTTTTGTTCCTTGGCCTGAAGACGCTCAAAGATATTGAACTCAAGAGCCACCTTGAAGCCCACGAGCTGGGTTTGGAGCGCGAGACCGACCTGGTGACCGGCCCGCACAACATGCTGGGCATCGAGCTCAACGAATACGCCGCTGAGCTGGCGCGGGTGACGGTGTGGATAGGCGAGCTGCAGTGGCGCCTGCTGCACGGCTATGAGTTCAAGACCAACCCGGTGCTGGAGCCGCTGGATCACATCGAGTGCCGTGATGCGATTTTGACTTATCAAGCCGATCGGAGTGGGGCTGTTGAAGCCGTGTGGCCGACTGCGAGTGTGGTGATTGGCAATCCACCATTTCTAGGCGACAAGAAGATGCGCGCCGAATTGGGCAGCGACTATACCGAAACGCTGCGCGCCATTTACAAAGGCAGTGTGCCGGGCGGTGCGGATCTTGTCTGTTACTGGTTTGAAAAGGCGCGAAAAGCGATTGAGACGAATGGTTTGGGCGCAGCGGGGCTGGTGGCGACGAACAGCATTCGCGGGGGCAAGAATCGCGCGGTGCTGAGTGCGATCGTCAAGACCACGCGTATTTATGAGGCGTGGAGTGACGAAGGGTGGGTTAATGAAGGAGCTGCGGTGCGAGTATCGCTGGTGGCGTTTGGACGTGCTGATCAGATACCTTGGCTCGATGGCGTAGACGTCAAATCTATCGGTGCTGATTTGACGGCGACCGATCATTGGGATAGTCATACTTCGGCCAAAAAACTGATCAGTAATCTGACGGGTTGTCTTCTCGGTGTTCAGCAGAATGGACCTTTTACGGTGGATGGTCTTACTGCTCGCAAGTGGCTTTCGCAACCTTCGCTTGGATCAAAAATTTCTTCAGTATTAACACCGTGGAGTAACGGTAAAGACATCGCGGATCGATCATCAGATACTTGGATCATTGACTTTGGTCTAGTGATGTCCGAAGCTGAAGCTGCTTTAGTAGAGCTGCCGTTTAAATACCTGACTGAAAACGTCAAGGCGATGAGGCTCGCGGGCAGGCGCGAGAGCAGAAAAAAGTATTGGTGGCGCCTTGGTGAGCCATCCCCTGCGCTTCGACGCGCTCTTAAACCGCTATCTAAGTTCCTCGCCACACCTCGCGTGTCTAAATATCGCGTATGGACTTATCTTCCAGTCGCTGTCTTGCCGGATATCCAAGTAGTTGTCGTCGCCCGCGCCGACGACACCACATTCGGCATCCTGCACAGCCGCTTCCACGAACTCTGGTCGCTGCGCATGGGCACCTCGCTGGAAGACCGACCGCGCTACACCCCTACCACTTGCTTCGAGACCTTCCCTTTCCCCGAAGGCCTGACCCCCGCCGACACTGCGCATCAGCAAACCGAAGCCATCGAAGGCGGCGCGCTGATTCCTTCCGGCCTTCCAGCGGGAAACAGGCCTCCAGCCCTGACGGCGCGTGCGCCAGCAGCTATGGATAAGATAGCGACGCGTACAGTGGCCGAAGCCATCGCCCGCGCCGCCAAGCGTCTGAATGACCTGCGCGAAGCCTGGCTGAATCCGCCCGAGTGGACGCAGCGTGTGCCCGAGGTGATTCCACTGGGCATGAGCGTCAGTCCGTATCCCGACCGCATCTTGCCCAAAGACGGATTCGAAAAAGAGTTGGCTGAACGCACGCTGACCAAGCTCTATAACCAGCGTCCAGCCTGGCTGGATGCGGTGCACAAAGAGTTGGACCTGGCGGTGGCTGCCGCTTACGGCTGGTCTGACTACTCCGCCGACATGCCCGACGAGGAAATCCTCAAAAGGCTGCTGGCGTTGAACCTGCAGCGTTCTTCAGCAGTTTGATTTGTTATTGCTATTGAATTGATAGCTGCTTGCGCCCGATAGTATTGGGCTGCAAGCCGATTTGCTTTGTAAGTCCGCGGCGCAGTGCTGTTCCGGCGCTCAGGAAGCCGCTTCAATCAGGCGGGCAATCCCGTCAAAGCCAAGCCGCCGTGCGTGCTGCAGTGCGTTGAGTCCTTCCTGATCCACCAGCGCCGGGTTGGCCCCGGCTGCCAGCAGGCGTTGAACCACGGCGGTATGGCCCTGCATGACGGCCAGGATCAGCGGTGTGCGGCCTGCCGTATCGGCTGCATTGACGGGTGCGCCTTGCCGGAGCAGGCGTTCCAGCAGCTCCAGGCGTCCTGCACGGGCAGCGTCCTGCAGAGCCCCGGCCAGACGGTTGGGCCCGGCGCCTGCTTCTGCACGCGGTGCGCGGTATTGCAGGGCACTTTCCTGCTTTTGTGGAGGCGCTACGGCGCGTGCTGCAGGCGCGGCGGGCGCTGCTGCGGCAGGCGCCGCAGGTGCGGGGCGTACAGCCGGCGCCGCTGCGGCCATATCAGCCTGCGCTGGTGGCGCCGAGAGCGATCCGGCCGCGGCGCCTGCCATGCGTGGCGCTTGAGAGGACTGCGCATTTTCCTGGATGGCGGCGGCAGGCGCGGGCGCGGCAACGGGCGCTGGTGCGGGAGGCGGCGCGGCTGGAGGGGCTGCGGCAGCCGGTGCTGGCGCGGCTTCAGCTTCAGCTTCTCTTTGCCGCGCAACGGGTTCAGCCACCGGGGGCGAGGCCACTGCTTTGTCCTGCGCCGCAGGAGCCGGTGATTTCGAGGCCGGCTTCGCAATGTCGGCAGATCGCTTTTTGGCGTCGGCCTCGGGGGCGGGTACTTGCCGTGCCACCGGAGCGGGAGCCGCAGCCATCGATGGCGAAGGCGCCGGTGCCGGAGGTGAAGCTCGCGATGATGACGATGAAGGTGTTGTGGCGCTGGGCTGGCCAAACGCCAGTTCTTTTTCCTCGTCGGTGCCGCGGTCAAATTGCAGCACCAGTAACCCGGTCAGGCCGGCCAGCGCAAAGCCCGCCAGCGCGGAGATTTTCCAGCGCGACTGGTTGGCTGCCGGGCGCTGCGCTGCATCGGTGTTGGCGACAGCTTGCGGCGCACCGGCCTGCTTGCCGGCTTCGATCACCATCTGCGCGTGGGCGCGCACGGCGTCGCGCACATGCGCGCCGGGGCGGCGTGTATCGTCTGCGCTGGCCTCCCGGTAGCGCTGCAGCAGCTCGTCGCTGTGCGTGCTGTGTTCAGGCTCTGTCATGCAAACTCCTGTAGCTGCTGGCGCAGGCTGTTGCGGGCATAGCGCAGGCGGCTCTTGGCGGTTTCAAAACTGACGCCGGTCGCGGTGGCGATGTCTTCCACGCTCATGCCGGCTTCGGCTTGCAGCAGGAAGGCTTCGCGCTGTTCGCGGGGCAAGCGTTCGACCGCGGCAATCAGCGCGGCTGCCTGCTCGCGCGACTGCAGCTGCCGCACCGGGCCAAAGCCCGAGTCGGCCGCCAGCGTGTCGCCAAGGCCCAGGCCTTCTTCATCGTCGCCGCGTCCATCGATGCTGACATGCTGCTTTGCCGTGCGGAAGTAATCGACCATCCGGTTATGCGCCATGGTGAACAGCCACGTTTTGAACTTCGCCGTCACCGTATAGGTGGCGGCACTGCGGGCCACGGCAAACCAGACATCCTGCAGCAGGTCGTCGGCCACCGCCTGCACCCGCACACTGCGAAACACATAGCGCCACACGCCCAGTTCATGCCGCGCATACAGCACGTCAAAAGCCGCCATGTCGCCGGCCGCATAACGCAGCATCAGCGATTCGTCGCTGTCTTCGTCGTCGGCTGTTGTCATGGCGCTGGGCATGCGCCAGATTATCACTGCGCAGAACATGACAGGCAGTGAGCGACCGCAGGAGACTCTTCAACCAAGCATGAGCCGTGGAACCGGCTTTGCCGGGCCACAGGCGGGCGGCCCCCCCGGGGGGCAGGAAGCTACACGAAGTGAGCGACCGTGGGGGCTCAATACCGTGGAGGGTCAGGCACATAAGACGGGTTTCCTGACTGTGGGAACGGATCAGGGATGGGGTTGCGCGCCACGGGTTCGCGGATCACGCCGCTGGCGATCAGGTTCTCGCGGCTGTCGTAGCGGATGCGGATGACCTCGTTGGGCTGTGTTTGCAGGCGCGCGAAGGTGGTCTGCGATACGAGAGAGTTTTCCCGCGCGCCGTGGCCTGTGCCGAGCTTGGCGGCAGGCAGGGATGTAGATGGCAGCCTTCTAACCCGGTCTTCGGCCGAGGCAGAAGCTTCCGCGCTGCCGCTGGCCCGGTCGGCCAGCGCGGATTTTCCGGCGGTGGATGATTCCGCCAAAGGTGCCGGTGAGGCTGACGAAGGCGAAGGGGCGTTTCGAAAGCCCAGCGACGCATCGGCTTCGCGTTCCTTGCGGCTGGAATAGGCGGGTGCCTGGGCAACCGGCTCGGGAGCCTGCTCCCTGAAGAGCGCCACACCGATCACACCGACGTTGCCGGGCCTGCCGGTGCGGCCGGCGTAAGAATCGCCAAGTGCCGAAAATTCGAATGCGGCGACTTCGCTGCTGCTTTTGCGCCAGCCGGTGACCTGGTACTGCTGCCAGGGTGAAAACACATAACCGGTCTGGTCCCAGGCTGCGGTTTCGCCGCTCAGCACGTTCACGCCGTCGACGGCGGTCACGGCCAGTACCCGTTCACCGAGCTTGTTGCGCACGGCGATGGCGTATTTGGCGCCGTACTGGCCGGCCACCCAGTACTCGCCGCGGTGGTGGTACAGCGGCAGTGTGGCGCCGGTGTTGCGGTCAATCACGGTCACATCGGCCAGCCGGCCGACGGCCTGCGCGGGCAGGGCGGCCATGGTGAGGATGGCCAGCAGGATGGAAGAGGCAAGAAGTGGGGTTTTCAAGTTGAGCTCCGGAAAGTGGTGGAGCCCATTGAAACGAAGGGGCGAGGGAAATGGGGTTAAGCCGGCCGAAAAGAGCCAAATCGGGTCAGCCGTTTGCTATGTATTTGATAGCAGCTTGCGCCCGTAAATATTGGGTTCAGGGGCGATTTGTCTCGAAAAAAGTCAGCGCGGCGCACCAGGCGACCGGACAGCCGCCTTGGACTCATTTCGGCATGAAAAACTTGTCGAACAGCACGGTCAGGGGCGCGAAGTCCTGTGTGAAGCGTGTGCGGTTCACAAAATAGGCTTCGCACGCCACGGCAAAAAATTCGGCCGGTGACCTGGCGCCGTAGCTGTCCAGCCATGGCGGCTCGGCGCCGAAGCGTGTAGCCATGGCGACTTTTTCGCAGAACCCGTCGTAAGCCGGCTGCATGACCGCATGCCAGGACATATGGGCACTGCGCGTGGGCAAGGGCGGGCAGCCGTCTGCGACGCCGTCACGCATGTCGATCTTGTGGATGAATTCGTGAATTACCACGTTGTGGCCGTGCTCGGCCGATTCGCCCGCGCCGGCCACGTCCTGCCAGCTCAGGGTGACGGGGCCACCCTGCATGGCTTCGCCCAGCAGTTCTTCGCTGTAGTGGTGCACCACGCCGGCCTGGTCGGTGACCTGGCGGCGCGCCAGCATGGCGCCAGGGTGAACCACGATGCCCTTGAAATCGTCGTACCAGCGCAGGCCCAGGTGCAACACCGGCAGGCAGGCCTGTGCGGCAATCGCGACCGCCATTTCATCGGTGACCTTCAGGCCGTGTGCGCCGGTGAATTCCTTTTGCTTCAGGAATTTGTCGGTCAGTGCGTTCAGCTCCTGCAGCTCGGCGACCGGCCGCCGGGCCAGAAAGGGGAACTGCAGCAGGGTGTCCATCCACAGGGTTTCCGGGATGGTTTTGGCTGGGGCTTTGGAGCCGCCAAGTGTTCGTAACCAGTTCAGCATGAGATGAAGGTTGTGGTTAAGCGAAATGAAACAAGGGTCAGCACAGCGTAATCCGTTGCAGCCCGCCCGCGGTCAGGCGCAGCACTTCCGCGCGCGGCGCCGGGGCGCCCAGGTCCCAGTCGCTGAGTACCACGCGCGACAGGCCGCCGCCCAGGTCATGCACGGCAGGCTTGTGCGTATGGCCATGAATCAGCGTGCGGGAACTGGCCGCCTGCAGCCACTGGCGCGCGGCCTGGGTGTCGACGTCGGCATATTGTGCGCCGGACTTCTTGCGCGCTTCGCTTTGCTCGCGCAGCCCGCGCGCAATCGCCTGGCGTTCGGCCAGCGGCCTGGCCAGGAAGGTGCGTTGCCATTCGGGGCTGCGGACCTGGCTGCGAAAGTTCATGTAGTCGACATCGTCCAGGCACAAGGCGTCACCATGCGACAGCAGCCAGCGCCGCCCGGTGCCGGCGGGAAAAACCAGCACGGTCGGGTCTGCCAGTAGAGTGGCGTTGCACAGGTCCATCAGGGCCTGGCCCACCAGGAAGTCACGGTTGCCGTGCATGAAAAACAGGGCCAGCCGGCTGGCGGCATTGCCCATGGCCTGCACGCAACGCGCGTCAAAGCCGGCGGCAGGGTCCAGCAGGTCGCCGTCCACGGCGTCATCGCCGACCCAGACTTCAAACAGGTCGCCCAGTATGAAGACCGCGTCGGCCGGCGTTGTTTCAAGGTAGTGCTGCCAGGCCGCGAAGGTAGCGGGCTCCGAGACCTGCAAGTGCAGGTCGGAAATGAAATCGACCGTGCGCCACACGGGCGGAGCCGGTAGCTCTGCCATGGGGGGCACGGCCTGGGGTTTGTTCACCGGTTGGATTTCGGCAAGCGCGGCCCGAAAGGGCACTCAGGCCACTGCAACGGCTTTTTGGATGATCACGTCTTCCATCGGAACGTCGTCGTGGAAGCCCTTGCGGCCGGTCTTGACGGCCTTGATCTTGTCGACGACATCGGCGCCGGCAACCACCTTGCCGAACACGGCGTAACCCCAGCCCGATGCGTTCGGCGCGGTGTGGTTCAGGAAGCCGTTGTCGGCCACGTTGATGAAGAATTGCGAGCTGGCCGAGTGCGGTGCGTTGGTACGCGCCATGGCCACGGTGTAGTTGTCGTTCTTCAGGCCGTTGTTGGCTTCGTTCTCGATTTCGCCATCGGTTGGCTTTTGTTTCATGCCCGGCTCAAAGCCGCCGCCCTGCACCATGAAGCCCGGGATCACGCGGTGAAACACCGTGTTGGCGTAATGGCCCTTGTTCACATAGTTCAGGAAGTTGGCAACGGTCTTGGGTGCCTTGGCGGCGTCCAGTTCCAGCGTGATGACGCCGTATTCGGCAATATGCAGTTCGACTTTGGGGTTGCTCATGGTGGTGTCCTGTGGGGGTGTGTCAATTAATTGACGAGGGTTGCTGATTTGATGAGGACGGGCGTCTTGGGAACGTCCGTCGGGAAGGGGCCGCCGGCGCCGGTGGGCACGGCCTTGATCTTGTTCACGACGTCCATGCCGCTGACCACCTTGCCGAACACGGTGTAGCCAAAGAGCTGGGGTGCGTTGACGAGCTGGGCGCGCGGGGTGTTTTCATAGACGCGTCCCTGGTACTCAAACTTCGGAACCGGGTCTCCGGGGGGAATCACCGTGGGGTTCAGGAAGTCGTTGTCCTTCACGTTGATGAAGAACTGCGACGACGCAGAATTGGGGTCGTTGGTGCGCGCCATGGCGAGCGTACCGACCACGTTTTTGGGCCCACCCTTGGCGAGCGCCTCGCGGCCTTCATGCGGCACCGGCGGGCGGGTTTTCTTCTCGGCGTAGGTGGCGTCGTAGCCGCCGCCCTGCACCATGAAGTTGGGGATCACGCGGTGGAAAATCGTGCCGTCATAGTGTTTGTCCTTGACGTACTGCAGGAAATTTTCAACGGTCTTGGGCGCCTTGTCGGGATAGACCTCGACCACGAAGTCGCCTTCGCTGGTGATGAACTTGACCTTGGGTGCGCTTTGCGCGAGCGCCGGGCCGGCCAGAAGGGCCAGGCTTGCGGCGGCCGCCACCGCACATGCGGCGCGGCGCAAGGGAGAAAACACCGCGAGCGCGGCAAACGTCCTGTGAACTGCCATCAAATGGTTCCTTCGAAAAAAATCTTCCACTGGGTCCCCTGGCGGACCCAGTACTGGCGTTTGGTGCGGCCGGTTTTGGCGCCCTTGACCAGTTCGCCAAAGGTTACCACCATCGTATCGGTGCTGTCGGTCCAGCGCAGGTAAGAAACGTCCTTGAGCAGGATGTCGCGCCCGCCGAGTTGCTTGAGCTCACTTTGCAGCAGCGGCGTCCATTCGGCCAGCGTCTTGCCGTAACTTGTGAAATCGGGTGTGTACCAGCTTGTAAGTCTGGCCATGTCGCCGCTGGACTTGGCGTGGTGCCAGCTTTGCAGCGCGGTTTCGAACGACCGGGTGTCGGCCGCCAGTGATTGCGGCGCCACCCATTTGAGGCTGTGGGCAATCACGACGGGCGTGCTGCGCACCTCGACGGTGCGGATGATGCGCTCCAGGTCGGGGTTGGCCAGCACGACGCATCCGTCGGTGGACAGCGGCGCCCGGGAAAACTGCGCCGGTGGTGTGCCGTGCAGCCAGATGCCGCCGCCGGTCTTGCCGCGCTTGACGTCGAGCTGGTTGGGATAATTGATGGGCAGTGCGCCCGAGCCGTAAAAGTCGCGCAGCGATTTGGGGTTCAGGTTGCTGGTGATGTAGTAGACGCCGACCGGAGTGCGCAGGTCACCTTCGACGGATTTTTCAATGCCGGATTTTCCAACCGAGATGTAATAGTCCGCCACGAGCTTGAGGCCCGCGCTGGTGTTTTCAAACAGGTAAAGGCGTGACCTGGACGCATCGACGGCAATGGCGTGTTTGTTACGCGATGACAGCACCAGGAATTGCGACGGCACCAGGCCGGGGGCGGGCCGTTCTCGCAGTGCGCGCAGGCGCAGCAGAGACTCCTGCCGCAACTCGGTCAGCAGGGCCGCCGCAGTCTTGGCAGCGGCATCCGGAACGTCGCCGGGCGTGCGCACAGGGCGTGTAAAGCCGGCCAGCAGATCGCCGTAAACGAGTTGGGCCAGCTGGAAGTTGGGGTGGTCCTTCACGAGGCCTTCGGCCTTGCGCAGGGCTTCGCGCGAATTCGCCTGGCCGATCAGTTTGTAGATTTCAATCAGCCGGGCTTCCGCTTCGCCGCCGCGCGCCTCATGCGGGGCGGAAGCTTTTGCCGGCGCGGGCCGCTTGGTTGTGTGCGCGCGGGTTTCGGCCCGCGCAGGCGAAAAGGCCAGCACCAGGCACGGTGCGATGAAGAGAAGCGTTGCGGCCGCTTTTTTCATGCGGGCTTCCACGAAAGTTTGCCGGCCAACACAGACGGACAGGAACAGGCTGAACAATGCACTTGGGTCAGGCCGGCCGCCAGCGATCAGCCGCCTGTGGATTCCTTGACGATGACCCAGCGATCACCGGCCTTGGCCATCTCCAGCGTCTTGCGGCTGGAAATATTGATGGAGTCGGCGCTGTAGTCCTGCTTGAACCTGGCCGTGGCCTTGGCTCCCTGTATGGCGATGGCCAGGTCGGAGAGCTTGACGCTGATGCGCGACTTGCCGACGATGCGCGCGCGGCGGTCTTCTTCCCAGGCCTTGCGTGCCTGTTTGCCGGGAGGCGCAAAGTTCTGGCCGTAGCTGCTCAGGTAGCCGTTCATGTCCTTGTCGGACCAGGCCTGGGCCCAGCTGCGCACGGCTGCTTCGACTTCTTTTTCGGCGCCTGCGGCGGCAGCCGGTGCTACGGGTGTTGCCGGCGCGGCAGGGGCAGGCGCTGCGGCCACCGGGGCTGAGGGCGCTGGCTTGACAGCCGCCGGGGGAGCCGCAGGGAGCGTTGTAGCCGGGCCGGATGTTGGCGCGCCGGCAGCCGGCTTGGTCGGGCTTTTGGATTCGGCGGAGAACAGTGTGCGGATCAGTGCCAGCTTGGGTGGAACGGCAGCGTTGCCGCCGTCGAGCTGCAGGGCCTTGCTGTAGGCCTGGCTGGCGAGCCTGGCGTAGACGTCGCCCAGGTTTTCGTGCGCCGTGGCGTAGCTGGGGTTGGTCCGGATCGCCATTTCAAGCGCTGCCCGGGCCTTGTCGAACTGGCTCTGGCCGGCATACAGCACGGCCATGTTGTTGTAGGGCTCAGGCAGCTCGGGGTAGTCTTCGGTGATTTTGGTGAAGGTCGCGATCGCGTCGTTGGTCTTGCCGGTCTCGGTCTGGATCACGCCCTTGAAGAAACGCATTTGCGGGTCGCGCGGCTTGCTGGCGAGGTACTGGTCAACCTTGGCCTGCGCCTCGGCATACTGGCCGGCACGCATCAGGCGGCTGACGTCGGCGTAGTCGTCGGCATGGGCAACGGACACCGACAGGGTGACCGCCACGGCCAGCATGCGCAGGGCGGCGGACAGCGGATTGCGTGTAAGGAAGTTTGGCGTGGGCATGGCACTCTCGCGATTTGTTTTAAAGCCCCCGGTGCTGTTTTGGCAGCCGTTGGGCGGAAGTCAACATAAACAGCCAGGCTTTTCAGGGCGCTCCGGGAGCCGCTGAACGTTGTCCGACGGGCTGGATATACTGGGCGATTGTAACTGAGGGGGGTATAGTTCATGGCCCCCAGAATTGCGTACTTTCCGTTTTATCGCACGTTTTTGCGTGTACGCCGAATGGCCCTTGCCCGCCTGCGGCGTCCGTGAGATAAAGCTTCTTTCCTTTGCCTGACCATCGGCTGCTTCCGGCCGATACCAGGCCCCCGCAGCATAATTTTCATGAGCCTTCGCATTTACAACACGCTGTCGCGTGCCGTGGAAGAATTTTCCCCGCTTGATCCCGGCCATGTGCGCATGTATGTGTGCGGAATGACGATTTACGACCTCTGCCACATCGGTCATGCGCGCATGATGATGGCGTTCGACGTGGTGCAACGCTGGCTCAAGGCAAGCGGCCTGAAGGTCACGTATGTGCGCAACATCACCGACATCGACGACAAGATCATCAAGCGGGCGGTCGAGCGCGGCATCACCATCCGCCAGCTGACCGACGAGATGATCGCGGCCATGCACCAGGATATCGGCGCGCTGGGCATAGAGCCTCCATCGCTGGAGCCTCGTGCGACTGAGTACGTGCCGCAGATGCTGGGCATGATCGCCACGCTGGAGGAAAAAGGCCTGGCCTACAAGGGCTCCACCGGTGACATGAATTACGCAGTGCGCAAGTTTCCCGGCTACGGCAAGCTCTCAGGCAAGTCGCTCGACGAGCTGCGCGCTGGCGAGCGCGTCGCAGTGCTGGACGGCAAGGAAGACCCGCTGGACTTTGTGCTCTGGAAAAGCGCCAAACCCACCGAACCCGACGACGCCAGGTGGGACAGCGCCTATGGCCCCGGCCGTCCCGGCTGGCATATCGAGTGCTCGGCCATGTGCCGCGGCACCCTCGGCGAGACCTTCGACATTCACGGCGGCGGCGCGGACCTGCAGTTCCCGCACCACGAAAACGAGATCGCCCAGAGCGAGGCGGCCAATGGCAAGCCGCTGGCCCGCTTCTGGGTACACAACGGTTTTGTGCGCGTCGACAACGAGAAGATGTCCAAATCGCTGGGCAACTTCTTCACCATCCGCGAAGTACTGGCCAAATACGATGCCGAAACCGTGCGGTTTTTCATTGTTCGCGCCCACTACCGCAGCGCCCTGAACTACAGCGATGCCCACCTGGACGATGCGCGCAACTCGCTCAAGCGGCTTTACACATCGCTCGATCTGGTCAAGCCGGCAGCGCTGCCGACCGACTGGGCACACCCGTTTGCGCAGCGCTTCAAGGCGGCCATGGACGAAGACTTCGGCACGCCTGAGGCCGTGGCTGTGCTGTTCGAGCTGGCCGGTGAAGTCAACCGGACAGGCTCTGCCGAACTCGCAGGGCTGTTGAAAAACCTGGGCGGCTGCCTGGGCCTGCTGCAGGGCGCACCTGGGGCCTACCTCCAGGCAGGCGCCGGCGTTGACGACGCCAGCATTCAGCTGCTGATCGCGCAGCGCGCAGCCGCGAAGCTGGCAAAAGATTTCGCCGAAGCCGACCGTATCCGCAAGGACCTGCTGGCCAAAGGTATTGTTTTGAAGGATTCGCCCGCCGGCACCACCTGGGAGGTGCAATCGTGAGGTTTAGCGTCGTTTTTTCACCCTGTTTTTCAAGCCTTTTCGGCCTCCAGGCCAATAAGGACCGGCGCAAGCAGCTATGAAAAAGATAGTGAAAAGCGGCCCGGCCAGCGCCGAGCTGGCCGACGTTGCCGAGCCGGCCACCACGGTGCCCGAGTATTGGGCCGATGCCTGCAGGCACCTGGTCAAAAAAGACCGTGTGATGAAGCGGCTGATTCCCCTGTTCGGCGACGCCTGCCTGCAAACCCGCGGCGATGCCTTTGGCACGCTGGCGCGCAGCATCGTGGGCCAGCAAATTTCGGTCAAGGCGGCACAAAGTGTTTGGGCCAAATTTTCGGCATTGCCGAAAAAAGTGACGCCTGCCAACGTGCTGCGCCTCAAAGTTGACGACATGCGCGCTGCCGGGTTGAGCGCCCGCAAGGTCGAATACCTGGTGGACCTGGCGATCCACTTTGATGCCGGCACCGTCCACGTCAAGGACTGGGCGGCGATGGACGATGAAGCCATCATTGAAGAATTGGTGGCCATCCGCGGCATCGGCCGCTGGACGGCCGAGATGTTTTTGATTTTTTACCTGATGCGCCCCAATGTCCTGCCGCTGGACGATGTGGGGCTGATCACCGGCATCAGCCAGAATTACTTTTCGGGTGAATCCGTCAGCCGAAGCGACGCGCGAGAGGTGGCTGCCGCCTGGTCGCCTTACTGCAGCGTGGCAACTTGGTATATTTGGCGCTCTCTGGACCCATTACCGGTTCTGGGTACCCCCACGGGTACCGAGCAAATTTAAGTTTCATGAAGCCCTGAGGAGCAGCACATGGCGAAGAAGACCTTCCTCGATTTCGAGCAACCGATTGCGGAGCTTGAAGGAAAAATTGAAGAACTGCGCTACGTACAGACCGAGTCGGCTGTCGATATCTCTGAAGAAATCGACCAGCTGGCTAAAAAGAGCCAGCAACTCACCAAAGACATCTACAGTGACCTGACGCCCTGGCAGATCACCAAGATCGCCCGCCACGCGGAACGTCCCTACACCCTGGACTACGTCAACGAAATCTTCACGGATTTTGTGGAGCTGCACGGCGACCGGCATTTTGCCGACGACCTGTCCATCGTGGGCGGCCTGGCCCGCTTCAACGGCACTGCCTGTATGGTGCTGGGCCACCAGAAGGGCCGCGACACCAAGGAGCGTGGCCTGCGCAACTTCGGCATGAGCAAGCCCGAGGGCTACCGCAAGGCCCTGCGCCTGATGAAAACCGCCGAGAAGTTCAAGCTGCCGGTGTTCACCTTTGTCGATACCCCCGGCGCCTACCCCGGCATCGACGCCGAAGAGCGCGGCCAGTCCGAGGCCATCGGTCGCAACATTTTCGAGATGGCGCAGCTCGAGGTGCCCATCATCACCACCATCATCGGCGAAGGCGGCTCCGGCGGCGCACTGGCCATTTCAGTGGCCGACCAGGTGGTCATGCTGCAGTATTCGATCTACTCCGTCATCAGCCCCGAAGGCTGCGCGTCCATCCTCTGGAAAACCTCCGACAAGGCCCAGGAAGCCGCAGAAGCTTTGGGCATCACCGCGCACAGGCTCAAGGCCCTGGGCGTGATCGACAAGATCGTGAATGAGCCCGTGGGCGGCGCCCACCGCGACCACAAGCAGATGGCCGCATTTCTGAAGCGCGCCCTCAACGACGCCTTCCGCCAGGTCAGCGACCTGAAGGTCAAGGAGCTGCTGGACCGCCGCTACGAACGCCTGCAAAGCTACGGCCGCTTCACCGACACCAAGGCCGACGCCGGCAAGTAAGGCGCCCCGGCACAAGCTGGAGCGACAAGACGATGGTCCGCCACCATGCGCAACCCCATGGTGTTGAGGCCGAGAGTGGCAGCGCCGCGATCGCTGTCGCCGCGGCGATTTCCCAATTTCAACCTGCTTTCCCGCTGGCCGTTGCGCTCAGCGGCGGTGCCGATTCTGTCGCGTTGCTGGTAGCCTGCGCCGAGAATTGGCCGGGGCAGGTGCATGCCATCCATATCCATCACGGCCTGCAGGCGGCGGCTGATGAGTTTGAGCGGCACTGCGTTGCCCTGTGTGCGCAGTTCAAAGTCCCGCTCATTGTCCGGCGTGTGGATGCCCGCCACGCCTCCGGCGAGAGCCCGGAAGATGCGGCACGCAAGGCGCGTTATGCGGCGTTTAAGGCTGCAGCCCAGGAAGGGTCTGCGCAAGCAGCTATTAAAAACATAGCAATTGCCCAGCATGCCGATGACCAGGTGGAGACCATGCTGTTGGCGCTGTCGCGCGGCGCGGGGCTGCCTGGGCTGGCCGCCATGCCGGCGCGATGGGAGCGTGACGGCATGACCTATTACCGTCCGCTGCTGACGGTGCCCGGGGCATTGCTGCGCGATTGGCTGGTGACGCGCGGCATCACCTGGGTGGAAGACCCGACCAACACCGACGAGCAGTTCACGCGCAACCGCATCCGGGCCCGCCTGCTGCCTGCGTTGGCACAAACCTTTCCGCAGTTTCGAGAGACCTTTGCACGCAGCGCGCGCCACGCGGCCCAGGCGCACGGGTTGCTGGTCGAGGTGGCACAGCAAGACCTGGCTGCCGTGGGAACCCCCCCGGTGATCAAATCCCTGCAATCCCTGTCACAGCCGCGGCAGGCCAATGTGCTGCGCTATTGGCTGATGCTGCAGCAAGCCACCCCCAGCGCAGCACAGCTCGACCAACTGCTCCTGCAAGTCGCCGCTTGCACCACACGCGGGCACCAGATCCACCTCAAGGTGGCGACCGGGCATGTCACGCGCGTTGGCGCGGTGCTGAACTATGCGGCTGCAGGGGACAAGGCGAGCTAACCAGGTAGTAGTCCCTAGGTATAATTGAAGGCTTTGCTGGCGCGAAATCGCCGTTAAAAGCCCTCAAACGGGCGCTTTTACACAGGTTCCCGGCAAGAAATCCGCAACAACTCCTGATTGACATCCTGCAATGGCATTGATCGTTCATAAATACGGCGGCACGTCGATGGGCTCTACCGAGCGCATCCGCAATGTCGCCAAACGCGTGGCCAAATGGGCGCGGGCCGGCCACCAGATGGTGGTCGTTCCCAGTGCCATGAGCGGCGAAACCAACCGTTTGCTCGGCCTGGCCAAAGAACTGGCGCCCGCCAGGACAAGCGATGCTTATGGCCGCGAGCTCGATGCGCTGGCCGCTACCGGCGAGCAGGCCTCCAGCGCGCTGCTGGCCATTGCCTTGCAGGCCGAAGGCATGCCGGCCGTGAGCTACGCCGGCTGGCAAGTCACCATCAAGACCAACAACGCCTACACCAAGGCCCGCATCGAGTCGATCGACGACGTGCGTGTGCGTGCAGACCTGGACGCCGGAAAAGTTGTCATCATCACCGGCTTTCAAGGGGTGGACGAGGCCGGCAACGTCACCACGCTGGGCCGCGGCGGCTCCGACACTTCGGCCGTGGCCATTGCCGCGGCGCTCAAGGCGCACGAATGCCTGATTTACACCGACGTCGACGGCGTCTACACCACCGACCCGCGCGTGGTGCCCGAGGCGCGCCGCCTGCATACCGTGAGCTTTGAAGAGATGCTGGAAATGGCCTCCATGGGCTCCAAGGTGCTGCAGATTCGCTCGGTGGAATTTGCCGGCAAATACAAGGTGCCGCTGCGCGTGCTGTCCAGCTTCACCGAATGGGACATCGACATCAACGAAGAAGCCAAGTCAGGCACTTTGATCAGCTTTGAGGAAGACGAAAACATGGAACAAGCCATCGTATCGGGCATCGCTTTCAACCGCGATGAAGCCAAAATTTCCGTGCTCGGCGTACCCGACACCCCTGGTATCGCGTACCAGATCCTGGGCGCCGTGGCCGACGCCAATATCGAAGTCGACGTGATCATCCAGAACGTGAGCAAGGACGGCAAGACCGACTTCAGCTTTACGGTTCACCGCAACGATTACTCCAAAGCCATCGACCTGCTGAAAACCCAGGTGGTGCCCAAGCTGGGCGCGCAGGAAGTCACCGGCGACGCCAAGATCTGCAAGGTCAGCATCGTCGGCATCGGCATGCGCAGCCACGTGGGCATCGCCAGCAAGATGTTCCGCGTGCTGAGCGAAGAGGGCATCAACATCCAGATGATTTCCACCAGCGAAATCAAAACCTCGGTCGTCATCGACGAGAAATACATGGAACTCGCCGTGCGGGCCCTGCACAAGGCTTTTGACCTGGACCAGCCCACCGCCTGAAAATGGCCGGGAAGTCGTGAGATAATCGATTTATTGGAAACGTGACCGAGTGGCCGAAGGTGCTCCCCTGCTAAGGGAGTATGGGGTGTAGAGCCTCATCGAGGGTTCGAATCCCTCCGTTTCCGCCAGTATAAAAAGCCGCCTTCGGGCGGCTTTTTTGCGTCTGGCTGAGGCTGCACCTGCCGGATGATGACCGAACCTGCTCAACGGCGTCTTTTTCTTTACTTTGGGCGGGGCTTCGTCGTATGCTGAAACGCTCCAGCTTCTTCGTACGGTGGAGCGCGGTTCAGCATGATGAAGTTCAACTCAAGGACATTGCCTCATGATCAGACTGTTCTACATCAGCGACGCTGCGGACGGCATCAACGAGGATGCGGTCAATGGCGTTTTGAAGAGCGCGGGGAAAAACAACCCGCCCCTGGGCATCACGGGCCTGCTGGTTTATGGCGGCGGGGTGTTTGCCCAAATACTCGAAGGCCCCGAGCAGACGGTGCTTCAGAAATATGTGAGCATCGCGACCGACAGACGGCACCACAATTGCCGGATCGTCTACATCACGACGACAAAGGAACGCATCTTCAAAGACATTTCCATGGCAGCGCTCGAAGCACTTCCCCTGGAGCTTGAGCATATCGCCGAGCTGGATGCCCATCGAAAAGACGCCATACCGAAAGACGCGTTCACGGACCTCATGCTCGTGTTTTTCTCAAGGATCCAGGCGGTCCCCTGATTCGGCGCGGAAAGCCCCGTGGTTGTCTCGCAGGAAACTATCTGCGTTCGTCTATTCGCTATGTATTCCTGGTGCCGAGAACCCGCTCTCGAGAGGTTTGCGGTACGCATGTTGCGTCCCATGCCGGCAGGGCATGAAAATCAATCAGCGACCTCGCAAATATGGCCGTCAATTTCTTTGCTACGGCACAGGAGGACCACCACCCGCCAGCTCGACTTCCACGTCATAGATTTCGGTGATTTTCCAGTGAGAACCGTCACGGCTTGCCTGGCCGAGTACTTTTACAAGGAATGAGCTGCGCTGCTTCTCCGCCTGAAGTGTGATTTCACAGATAAAGTCGAGCTTGTCCTGACCGTCGGGAAGTGCCCCAAGGAGTTGATAACCAGCCCGGCTGAACCTGTCCTCTTTTCCTCGCTGCCGTAATTTCTCAATCTCAGGCGTGTGAAGAACGAGGGCAGTGAGGTGGTCGATAAGTTCATCGATCACTACCTGCGGGTTTATTTTCATGTTGTATGTGAACTCTTCTAGGAATCTCCTGATTATCGATCTTTAGTATTACATTTTTCTATCTCTGTTGTAACCAATCTCTAGTTAATACGGCATTTCGTTTTCAATAATTTCATCAATTGCAATAGAAAATTCGTCGAAAACCAACGTTTTTGTTAAGCGCCAAACCCCGGCAATAGATTGCAGGCTCTCGTGCCCGACCTCTTTACCTTGGTGACAGCTTTGCCGTTTGAGAATGTGTTTCCCCGCAACGCAAAAAGCCGCCCGGAGGCGGCCAACTTTGTTGTCTCGTGTTCTCAAGCCGGCGTGGCCAAAGAAGCCGCCAATTGACCGGCCTTTGCCACGATGGCCTCGCGTTCCTCCAGGGGCTTTGGGCTCTTGGTCAAATACACCGTGATCACCACAGGCGCGCATCCCGCAGGCCACAAAACGCCGATGTCGTTGGTGGTGCCATTGGCGCCTGTACCCGTCTTGTCTCCAACCAGGCAGTCCCGCGGCAGCAGGGCGCGCAATCGCCGGTCGGATGTCTTGCTGGCGATCAGCCACTGGCGCATCTGCTGGCGCGAGGTGTCTGACAGCGCATTGCCCAGCACGATTTTTTGCACGGTGCCCAGCATGGCGGCAGGCGTAGTGGTGTCGCGTGGATCGCCGGGCGTGGCTTCATTCAGCGCGGTTTCAATGCGATCCAGTCGTGTCATGCGGTCACCGAGCGAGCGCGCGTAGTCGGTCAGGCCCTTGGGCCCGCCGAAGCTGGCCAGCATCAGGTTGGCGGCCGTGTTGTCGCTGACGGTGATAGTGGCTTCGCACAACTCCGCGAGCGACATGCTGCCACCGGCTCTTGGCCCGGTGACCGGTGAATGGGAAACCAGTGCCGCGCCGTCAACAGGCAGCAGGCGGTCCAGCCGTTCCTTTCCGGTGTCTACCCGGTGCAGCACCAGCGCAGCGGCCAGCAGCTTGAAGGTGCTGCACATGGGGAAGCGTTCCGCCGCGCGGTGTCCATGCTGCACGCCGGTACCGGTGTTGAGGATGGCAACACCGAGCCGGCCGCCGCTTTCCCGTTCAAGGGCTTTGAGCCGTCCGATGACCGAACTTGAATCGGCGGCTTGCGGTGCGCCGCTCATACCCCATAAATTCTGGGCATGAGCTGAAACCATGCCCGCCGCCATGAAGCTTCCCAGTGCGCCGGTAAATTGTCGTCTCTGCATCATTTTTACTCTCGAGTTGGTATGAAAACGGTAACGATATTGAAGGGCTGCAATTTCGGCAAACGGCAATAATCAAGGGAACTCATAAGTAAATCTTGGGCTTGAACCATGCACCTTCCCCTGAATGCCTTGCGCGCCTTTGAGGTATCCGCACGCCACCTGAGCTTTACACGGGCCGCCGACGAGCTGAACGTCACGCAAACCGCGATCAGCCAGCACGTCAAGAACCTGGAAGAGCGCATGGGTGTCCCACTGTTCCGGCGGCTTCCGCGCGGCCTAGCCCTGACCGATGAGGGCCAGGCGCTGTTGCCCGCGCTATCGGAATCGTTCGGCCGCATCGGCGCGTTGCTGGAGCAATTCCGCGATGGCCGTTTTCGGGAAGTGCTGAGCGTCGGGGCTGTCGGCACTTTTGCCGTGGGCTGGCTGATTCCCCGCCTGGCGGCGTTCCAGCAAGCACACCCTTTTGTTGACTTCAGGTTGTTCACCAACAACAACCGCGTGGACCTGGCCGGCGAGGGCCTGGACTACGCCATACGCTTTGGCGACGGCGCATGGCACGGCACCGAAGCCGACCTGCTTTTTCCCTCGCCGCTGTCGCCCGTCTGCTCACCTGCAACGGCTTCCCGTCTGCGCGAACCTGCGGACCTGGCCGGTGAGGTGCTGCTGCGTTCTTACCGGTCCGATGAATGGGTGAGCTGGTTTGCCCTGGCCGGTGTGGACTGCCCGGTGGTCAGGGGGGTGGTGTTTGATTCGTCCCTGACCATGGCGGAAGCTGCCGCGCAGGGCGCCGGCGTTGCCTTGCTCCCGGTGAACCTGTTTGTGCGGGAGTTGCAGGAAGGGCGCCTGGCAAGGCCGTTTCCACTGGAAATTGAAAACGGCAGTTACTGGTTGACCCGGCTCAAATCCCGGCGCGTGACGGGGGCCATGGGCGTTTTCCGTGACTGGATCACCCGCACATGCTGCGCACGATAATTGCTGTGCTGAGCCTGCACCATCCCGCCTGAACACGCACCACGGAACCACCCATGCGCCTGCGCCACATCGAAGTCTTCAACGCGGTCATGCTCACCGGCAGCGTCAGCGGGGCGGCCCGCCTGATCAATGTCACCCAGCCCGCCGTCAGCCGCATCCTGCAGCATGCCGAACTGCAGCTGGGTTTTGCCCTCTTCCAGCGCAGCAAGGGCCGGCTGACGCCGACCTCCGAGGCGTTGACGCTGTACCCGCACATCGAGCGGCTGTTTGCCCAGCTCGATGAAGTGCAGCGCCTGGCGGCCAACTTGAAAACCGGCGAAAGCGCCAGGGAACTCCGCATCCTGACGGTGCTGGCGCTCAGCTACGAAATCCTGCCCCACGCGATCAAGCTCTTTCGGGTCAAGCATGCCGATGTGGCCATTACCGTGCGGGCGTTGCATTCGCCGCAAATTATCTCGGCACTGGCGCTGCAGGAGGGGGATGTCGGTTTCCTTTTCAGCCCGGCAGCGCATTCGGCGCTGGCACAGGAACACCTGGCCGACGGCCGCATGGTGTGCGTTGCGCCCAAGGGCATGCTGCCTGCGCGCCTGGTCAAGCGTGGCAGTGTCACGCTTGAAGACCTCACCAAGGTACCGGTCGTCGGGCTTGATGTGATGGACCCGGTGGGCCGCAGCCTCAACCAGGCCTGCCGCGAGGCAGGGGTGGGCCTCGAATTCCATATCACCGTGCAGACCTACCATTCGGCGCTGGCGCTGGCTCACCACGGGCTGGGCATTGCGGTGATTGACACGTGCACAGCGGCGTCCGCCGACCTGACGCGTGTGGACCTGCTGGAGCTGGAACCCTTGATCCCGGTGCCCATCAATGCGCTGTTGCCCGCAGGCAAGCCCGGCTCGGTAATCGTGCGGTCTTTTGTGAAATGCTTCCAGCAAGCCCTGACGCAGCGCGCCTAACCGCTTGCGCTGCGCAAAACTGAAGGTCAGCGCTCCAGCATGCGGCTGATGCGCTGCGCAGAGCCGAACGCCAGGGTGAAGCCCAGGGCGCCATGGCCGGTGTTGAACAACAGGTTGGCCGGACCTTTCGCGTGTGCGCCAATGACCGGCAGGCCTGTGGGGGTCGCGGGGCGCATGCCGGCCCAGGGGCTGAGGGTTTCAAAGTTGCTGCAATCCGGAAACACTGTTTGGGTCGACGCTTTCAGCGAAGCAATCTGCGCCGGGTCGACGGTGGTGTTGTAACCCGAGAGCTCGGCCATGCCCGCCACCCGCAGGCGCGAGCCGATGCGGGCGAACACCACCTTGCGGGCGCTGTCGGTCACGCTCACCTGCGGTGCTGCGCGATCACCAGGCGTGACATCCACCGTGATGCTGTAACCCTTCAGCGGGTACACCGGAAGGTGCACACCCAAGGTGCGCGCCATGCGCGCAGACCCGGCGCCCATCGCCATCACATAACGGTCGGCTTCGAGATGGCCTTGGGGTGTGGCAACAGCTGCAACCAGGTTGCCGCGCACCACGAGCTGTTCCACGGGCGTGTCCAGCAGGAAGCGCACGCCCTCGCGGCGCAGCACGGTGAACAGACCATCGCAGGTTTTCTGGCAGTCGGCAGCACACTCGCCCGGTGTGTAAATGGCGCCGGCGATGTGCCCGTGGCGGTTTTTCAGCGCGGGCTCGATCTCCACGCAGCGGTCGGCGCTGACCGCCTCCTGGGTACTGCCCAGTTCACGTTGCAGCAACATCTGCCGGCGCGCTGCGGCGAACGCAGCGTCGCCAGCGTACAGCACCAGCTTGCCCGTGGCCGAGAAGTCGCAATCCAGTTTTTCTTCGGTCATCATCGCGTCGAAAGACTGGCGGCTGAGCGCCGCCAGCGACAGCAAATGGCTGGTGGTGTTGCGTGAGGTCTTGCCGTTGCAGGCCGCCAGAAACTGCGCGCCCCACAACCACTGGCGCACATCCAGGCGAGGTCGCAGCTTCAACGGGGAGGAGGGCGACAGCAGCAGTTTGGGAAGCTGCCGCCAGATGGCGGGATCTGCCAGCGGCTGCACGTAAGAGTAGCTCAGTTGTGCGCCGTTGCCGCCGCTGGCGCCGCTGCCGGGGCTGGCGCGGTCCACCACTGTCACCTCGTGGCCGGCCCGCCGCAAGCTGTAGGCGGTTGCCAGTCCCACGATTCCTGCGCCGAGCACACACACATGCATAGAAGCCTCTTTGTTCCCTGAAAGAGCGCCACTTTACGCAGTGGGTACAGGTTTGAACAATGCTGAATGCGCGAGGGTCATGACGTGTGGTTATGCCCTCCTGCGAAGGGTGGCAGAAGGGATTCTGGGTAAACCATGAGTTTTGGTCATGGGTTTGCCGCGAAAATGAATGACACGCCACACGCTGCTGTTCCTACACTAGCGATGCCAGTTTCCCGAAACGCCAACCCACCGCCCCCCGAAAGGACAAGCATGAAATTCACTCTCCTCATGACCGCCGTGCTGCTGACAGCCGGCCTGGCCACCACCGCCGGCGCGCAAACGGTGCCGACGCTGAAAAAGATCGCCGACAGCAACAAGATCACCGTGTCCTATCGCGAGGCTTCGGTGCCTTTCAGCTACCTGATCGGGTCCAAAACCTCGGTGGGTTTTTCGGCAGAACTGACAGAAGCCATCATTGACGACATTCGCAAGAAGGTGAAAAAGCCGAATCTCGAAGTCGCCTACATGCCCGTGACTTCGCAAAACCGCATCCCCTTGCTGGTCAACGGCACCTACGACCTCGAGTGCGGCTCTACCACCAACAACACTGCACGCGGCAAGGATGTGGCATTTGCCATCAATCACTTCTATACCGGCACCCGCCTGCTGGTCAAAAAGTCATCCGGCATCAAGAACTACGCCGACCTGGCCAAAAAGACGGTGGCCAGCACGACCGGCACCACCAACGCGCAGGTGATCCGCAAGTACAGCGCCGACAAAAAGCTCGACATGCAGCTCATCCTGGGCAAAGACCATGACGATTCGCTGCTGCTGGTTGAAAATGATCGCGCCCTGGCCTTCGCCATGGACGACATCCTGCTGTTCGGTCTGATGGCCAACTCCAAGAATCCTGCGTCCCTGGAAGTCGTAGGCGATTCCCTGCAGGTGGAGCCCTATGCCTGCATGCTTCGCAAGGACGACCCTGAGTTCAAGAAGCTGGTGGACGGCACGATCATCCGCCTGATCAAGTCCGGCGACTTTGCCAAGATGTACGCCAAGTGGTTCACTTCACCCATCCCACCAAAGGGCGTGAACCTGAACCTGCCGATGAGCGAAGAGCTGAAGGCCAACCTCAAGGCGCTGAGCGACAAGCCGGCCATGTAAGCACCAGACGGGGAGCGCCTGCGCGCCGCTCCCCGCCCTGCTTTCACAGCTGCCGCGCCCGATCGGGTCCGCAGCTTCTCTCCCCCTGAAATCCCCAACCCGGAGCCTTTGGCGCCAGTGGGTGGGTGCGCGCCTTGAATTTTGTTTTGGAGCTTGAGCCATGAGCAGCACTGAAAGACAGGCCCTGCACCGAGCTCGTGTGGTCGGCATCCTGGGCGGCATGGGCCCGGCGGCCGGCGCGGACTTTGCGCGGCTGTTTGTCCAGGCGTGCGCGGATCACATGCGGTCGCTGCAGATTCCCGTGTCTGACCAGGCATTTCCCGAGCACTGGCTGGCACAGGTGCCGGTGCCGGACCGCAGCAACGCGCTGGGTTCACCGGGGCCCGGTGGCCATCAGCCCCTGGATCCCATGTTGCAAGCGATGGGGAAACTCGCAGCGTTAGGTGCCACCACCGTCGCGGTGGCGTGCAACACGGCCCATGCGTGGCACGCCGAGCTGCAGGAGCGCTTTCCACAGCTTGAAGTGCTGCACGTGGCGCGTGAGGTCGCGCAAAACCTGGCCGGCCGTGGGGTAGGGCAAGTAGGTTTGCTGGCGACCGAGGGTACGTACCGGGCGGGCCTCTACGACCAGGCCTTGCGCCAGGCGGGGCTGCAATGCCACATTCCTTCCGTGGAAGAGCGTGAGCGCCTGATGCGAGGCATTTATGAAGGCGTGAAAGCCGGCAACATGGCTTTGGCGCGTGAGTGTTTTGCGGGCGTGGCCAGCGCGCTTGCCGGGCGGCACGGCCTTTCAGTGCTGGTTCTGGGCTGCACCGAGATTCCGCTGGCACTCAGCGCGGTGCCTGGAAGGGATTCACTTGAGCTGGTGGACCCGGCGGCCCTGCTGGCGCGGGCGCTGGCGCAGCGGGCGTATGCCTGAGCGTTCATTACCCACCTGCATGGCTCAAACAGCCCATTTTTGAATGAAATCGGCCTCTAGCCCAATTGAAACTTGCGCGAGCGGCTACCAAAATGATAGCAAAAACGGGCAGCTTCCCAGCCCTCAATCGGCTGACGCGCTCCAGCGGTTGTCCCATGCCTTGTCGAGCGTGCGGCGGTCGCGTTTGGTGGGGCGCCCATGCTCCAGGCTGCCAGCCGGATCGGCGGCTACCCGGCGCTGCTCGGCGGCCTCGGCTTTGAGGCGCAGGCTTTCTTCGGTTTCTTCGTAGAGCTGCTGGGCCACCGGCGCTGCGCCGCGCTGCTTGCTGATGCCGCGCACCATCAGGGTACGGGTGTAGGGGCCCTGTCGCAGTGTCACGGTGTCGCCGGATTTGACTTCACGCGCGGGCTTGGCTTCGATGCCGTTGATGCGTACGCGGCCCTTGTCAATTTCTTCCACGGCCAGCGCGCGGGTCTTGTAGAAGCGGGCGGCCCACAGCCACTTGTCGATTCGCAATTTGTCCATTGGGGCCTATTCTGTACCAAGGCATGGGGCGATGTGTAGGATGGCGCCGCGTTTGGATCGTGAACAGGTTCTCACGTCGTGGGCAGGCGAACCGTGGCGTCCAGGCCCGTCACGCGGCCGTGCACGACGCGGTTTTCCAGCGAAATGCTGCCATGCATGGTTTCGGTGATCTCGCGGCAAATGGCCAGGCCCAGGCCGGAGCCGTGGCGCACGTTGCCTGCGGAAAAAGGCTGGTAGAGCCGCGCCGACAACTCCGCCGATACGCCCGGCCCGCTGTCGCTGATGGTCATGGCGACCACCCGGGCGTCGCGCACAATGCGCACCGCCAGCGTGCCGCCGGCCGGCGTGTGCTTGATGGCGTTGTGCAGCAGGTTGCGCGTGAGTTCGCCCAGCATCCATTCGTGCGATGTGACGCGCGCAGGCACGGTTTCAATCTCGAAATCAATGTCTTTCTCGGCGATCAGGGGCGAAAGGTCCAGCGCCACCGAGCGCACCACCTGCGCCAGGTCGATGGCCTGCAGGTCGGCCTGCTGGCGCAATTGCTCCACCTTGGCCAGCGCCAGCATCTGGTTGGCCAGGACGGTAGCGCGGTCCACCGTCTGGTTGATTTCTGCCAGCGCGTCACGCGCATCCATGTCGCCGCGCAGCGCGGATTGCACCTGCACTTTGAGTACGGCCAGCGGTGTACGCAGCTGGTGCGCTGCGTCGCGTACGAAGCGCTTCTGGTTGTCCAGCAGATGCTGCAACCGGCCCATGACCTCGTTGGTGGCCTCCACCAGCGGCAGCAGTTCACGGGGTGCATCGGGCGCGGTAATTGCCGTCAGGTCGCCTTCGGGACGGGCCTGCAGCTCGGCGCTGAGGCGCCGTACGGGCCGGGTGGCGCGCTGCACCACGACGACCGCCACCAGGGCGATCACCGCCAGCAGCAGGGCCTGGCGCCATAGTGTGTCGAACAGGATTTTGCGGGCCAGTGTTTTGCGCAGTTCCAGGGTTTCGGCTACCTGAATCACCGCCATGGCGCGGCCTTTTGCACTGGCCACGGGCTGGAGCAGAACCGCGACCCGCACATCGTCGCCCATGAAAACGTCGTCGTAAAAGTCCACCAGTGCCGAATACGGCGGCCGTGCCGGGATGCGCCCGTGCCAGAACGGCAACTCCGAAAAACCAGACACCAGGCTGCCGCCCAGACTGGACACCCGGTAAAAAAGCCGGCTCTGGTTGTCAGCCTCAAAAGCTTCCAGCGCTGCGTAGGGCACCGTGACGCGCAGCTCGGATTGCTCGTCGTAGCCCGTCACATCGAGCTGCTCGCCGATGGATTTGGCAGAAGCCAGCAGCGTACGGTCATAAGCCGTGTTCACCGCGCCCAATGCCTGCTGGTACAGGCTGAAGGTGTTGGCCACGACCAGCAGGCCCACCGGCAAAAGAATGCCGATGAGCAGGTATCTGCGCAGGGAGATGGCGCCTGCGCCTGGTGTTGTTTCGGGTGCTGCGGGGGGAACTGCCTGGATGTCCTGTCGCGGCTGCGGGGAGCTCATGCATCCACTTTCAACAAATATCCCAGGCCGCGCAGCGTGACCAGGGTGACACCGGTTTGCGCCAGTTTCTTGCGCAGGCGGTACACCACCACTTCCACCGCCTCGTATTGCACGTCCGCCTCGCCGGGAAACACCAGCTCGAACAAGCGCTCTTTTGACACGGCATGGCCGGGTTTGGCGATCAGGGCCTGCAGCAGCGCCAGTTCACGGGGAGTCAGTTCCAGCACCTGGTCGCGGTGGTAGATGGCCCCGCTGTCTTTTTCATAGCGCAACTCGCCCACGATTTGTGCGCCGGCATCATTTTCCGGGGGAAGGGCGGTTGCCGCACGCCGCCGGCTCAGGGCGCGCAGACGTGCTTCCAGTTCGTCCAGGTCAAAGGGTTTGGGCAGGTAGTCGTCGGCCCCGGTATTGAGGCCCATGATGCGGTCGCCTACCGTGCCGCGAGCGGTCAGGATCAGCACCGGCGCGGCAAGACCCTTGAGACGCGCCTGCTCGAGCACCTGCAAGCCGTCCATGCCGGGAAGGCTGAGGTCCAGCACCACCACATCGGGCTGTGTGTCCGTCCATTGCGCCAGCGCCAGGCGCCCGTCGGTGCAACTGAAAACCTCCATGCCGCGCCGGCCCAGGGCCCGCTGCAGCGCGGCCTGCATCGACGCATCATCTTCGATCAGTAACAATTTCATGGGGGGCAGCATGAGCTGGACATTAGCACTTTCCCCAATACTTGCGGACAGCCGTTTGACAGAAACGAAGCGCATGATAAGCCCGTGATCGGCTGGATGCCTTCGCCAGCCCGGCAAGCTCAACAATTTCACAATCCTATTTTCAAGGAGACATTCATGCGTCGCGATACCTTTCTTAAATCCCTGGCAGCCATGGCGGCTGCAGGCGCCTTGCCCCTGCCGGCTTTTGCCGCCGCCAACGTCAAGATGATGATTCCCGCCAATCCCGGCGGCGGATGGGACACCACGGGCCGTGCCCTGGGCAAAGCCCTGACGGACTCCAAGGCCGCCGATACCGTGACCTATGACAACAAGGGCGGCGCCGCCGGCGCATTGGGCCTGGCCCAGTTCGTCAACGGATCCAAGGGCGACCCCAACGCACTGATGGTGATGGGCGCCGTCATGCTCGGCGGATTGATCACCGGCAAGCCGCCGGTCAGCCTGTCGCAAGCCACCCCGATTGCACGTCTGTCCAGCGAATACAACGTGTTTGTGCTGCCTGCCAACTCGCCATTCAAGTCCATGAAGGACGTGGTCGAACAGCTCAAGAAGGACCCCGGCAGCGTGAAGTGGGGCGGCGGTTCGCGCGGCTCCACCGAGCACATCGCGGCTGCGATGATCGCGCAGAAGGTCGGCGCCGACCCCTCGAAGATCAACTATGTGGCTTTCCGTGGCGGCGGTGAAGCCACGGCGGCCATCCTGGGCGGCAACGTCACAGTGGGCGGCAGCGGCTACAGCGAATTTGCCGAGTACATCAAGGCCGGCAAGATGAAGGCCATTGCCGTGACCTCGGGCAAGCGCCTGCCCGGTGTGGATGTGCCGACACTCAAGGAGCAGGGCATTGACGTCGAAATCGGCAACTGGCGCGGGGTCTACGGTGCCCCCGGCATCACGGACGCACAGCGCAAGGCCCTGACCGACATGGTGCTGGCCGCGCTCAAGTCGCCGGCCTGGGCCGAAGCCGTCAAGAAGAACGACTGGACTCCCGCAGTCCTGACGGGCGAGGCATTTGCCAAGTTCGTGGACGACGACTTTGCGGCGCTGCGCGCCACGATGGTCAAGTCCGGCATGGTCTGATCTTCCGCGTTTTTACGCCTCCCGCGCTTTCGCGTATCAGCGGCACGCGGTTCCGTCAAATTTGATGAAAATTTGACGAAAGGCCCGCGTGCCCCCAGACTGCTCATGTCTGGCCCAACCTTCCCCGCCTTTCGGGAACTATAACGATGACAACTTCAGATCCCTCGGCCGTCTGGCCGCAAACTCTGGTCGGGGCCGGTGTGCTGCTGACCGGCCTGGCGCTGGCCTTTGGCGCGATCAGCATTTCGTCCGAGGCCGGTTATGGCGGTGTAGGCCCCAACTTCCTGCCCTGGGTGGTGTCGGTGGGCCTCGCCATTTGTGGCGCCTTCATCATCTGGGAAGCGCAGAGCGGCGGCTTCCGGGACCTGGACCTGCCTTCCGGTGCGGCGCAAGCCTACTGGCCGGGTTTTATATGGGTCTCGGCGGGCTTGTTGCTCAATGCCGCCCTCATTACCACCATCGGTTTTATCCTGAGCTGCACGCTGTGTTACTTGCTGGCTGTGCAAGGCCTGCGCCGTGCGGGTGGCCAGACAAGCGTCAATGCGCCGCTGACCTGGGTCACCGATTTTGGGGTGGGTTTCGCGATTTCCGCACCGGTGTTCTGGATGTTCACGAAATTCCTGGCGATCAATCTGCCAGGCCTGACATCAACGGGGTGGATCTGATATGGACATTTTTAATGCCCTGATGGCGGGTTTCGCGACAGCGATCACACCGGTGAATTTGCTCTGGTGCCTGGTGGGTTGCGCCCTCGGCACAGCGGTAGGTGTGCTCCCCGGCATCGGCCCTGCGGTAGCAGTGGCCATGCTGCTGCCCATCACCGCCAAGGTCGACATCACCGCTTCAATGATTTTTTTCTCGGGGATTTACTACGGTGCGATGTACGGCGGCTCGACCACCTCCATCCTGCTGAACACGCCGGGCGAAACCGCCAGCATGGTCACCGCCATGGAGGGCAACAAGATGGCCAAGAGCGGGCGCGCGGGCGCCGCGCTGGCCACGGCTGCTATCGGCTCGTTTGTTGCAGGCACGATTGCCACTGTTATCGTCACTCTGTTCGCCCCTTTTGTGGCCGAGTTCGCAGTCAAGCTGGGTCCGCCGGAATACTTCCTCTTGATGCTTCTGGCCTTCACCACGGTGAGTGCGGTGCTCGGCAAAAGCACGCTGCGCGGCATGACTGCGCTGCTGGTCGGTCTGGCCGCCGGCTGTGTGGGGCTGGACCAGATCTCCGGCCAGGGCCGCTATACCGGCGGCATTCCGGAGCTGCTTGACGGCATTGAAATCGTGCTGGTGGCCGTGGGCCTCTTTGCGGTTGCCGAAGTGCTTTATGCAGTGCTGTATGAAGGCCGCATGGTGGAAGAGCAGAACAAGCTCAGCCGCGTGCACATGACCAAGGCGGACTGGAAACGGTCGATCCCCGCCTGGTTGCGTGGCACGGCCATCGGCACGCCCTTCGGGTGTATCCCGGCGGGCGGCACCGAGATCCCTACTTTCCTGAGCTATGCAACGGAAAAGAAGCTGGCGCAAAACCAACCGCACAGTGCGGAGTTCGGCACCAAAGGCGCTATCGAGGGAGTTGCCGGTCCCGAGGCTGCCAACAATGCGACGGTGACGGCTGCGCTGATCCCGCTGCTCACATTGGGCATCCCGACCTCCAACACCACGGCGATCTTGCTGGGCGCGTTCCAGAACTACGGTATCCAGCCCGGCCCGCAGCTGTTTACCACCTCGGCTGCCCTGGTGTGGGCACTAATCGCTTCGCTGTACATCGGCAACGTGATGCTGCTGGTGCTGAACCTGCCCATGGTGGGCCTGTGGGTCAAGCTGCTGAAAATTCCCAAACCGCAGCTGTACGCGGGCATCCTGATTTTTGCGACGGTGGGCGCATACGGCATGCGGCAAAGTGCATTCGACCTCTTTTTGCTGTACGCCATCGGCCTGCTCGGTGTGCTGATGCGCCGCTTTGACTTTCCGACTGCCCCTGTGGTGGTGGGCATGATCCTTGGCCCGCTGGCTGAGGCTCAATTGCGCAATGCCATGTCAATCGGCGAAGGCAGCCCCGCCGTGTTTTTTCAGCGCCCCATGTCGATCACGCTGGTCGTGATTGTGGTGGCGGTGCTGGTGCTTCCGCGTATGGCTAAATACTGGAAGGCGAAAAAACCTGCAAGTTGAGTTTTATTACTAAAAGGAGATGACATGCTGAACATCAAACGACGCACCGCATTGGGTGGGCTCGCCGGGTTGGGCCTGACCACATTGGGCAGTACATTCCCCGCCTTGGCGCAATCCGCCAAGGCGCCGGCAGCTGTCGCTTCTCCAAAAGGTAAGGCCGCCAAACTAACTTCGAAACTGCGCATTGTGATACCGGCCAATGCCGGCGGGGGCTGGGACCAGACCGGCCGTGCGCTGGGTACGGCCTTGCTGGGTGTCGGCGCCGCTGACGAGATCGAATACGAAAACAAGGGCGGCAAGGGCGGCACCATCGGCCTGGCTTATTACGCCGAAAAATACGGCAACGATCCCAATACCCTGTTGATGGGCGGTATGGTCATGGTGGGCGCGGTTGCCTTGCAAAAACCTGCGGTCGACATGACTCGCATCCAGCCGATAGCCCGCCTGACCAGTGACTACCTCGTGGTGGTGGTGGCTGCCAGCTCGCCGATCCGTACCGTTGCCGATCTTGCCAGCCGGCTGCGCACCAACCCCAAAGACGTGCCGATCGCCGGCGGATCGGCCGGTGGTGTGGACCACGTGTTTGCAGGGGTATTGACCCGAGCCTCGCAAAGCAAACCGGAAGAACTGGTGTATTTGCCTTTCGCCGGCGGTGCCGAGGTGGTGCAGGCTGTGCTGGGTGGCAAGGCAGTGGCCGGCATATCGGGCTACAGCGAGTTCAGCGATGAACTCGCCAGCGGAAAATTGCGTGCCGTTGGCGTGTCGTCCAAGCGCACGGTTTTTGGCATTCCCTCGATTCGCGAGCAGGGGCTCGATGTGGACATGGCCAACTGGCGTGGCGTGTTTACCGGCCAAAACGTGGCACCCGCCCGCCAGGCCGAAATGGTCGAAGCGGTGAAAGCCGCCGCAGGGTATGAGTCCTGGCAAAAAACACTGAAGCAGAACCACTGGGACTCTTCACTGCTCTCGGGGCCCGGTTTTGCCAGCTTCATTGACTTTGACCTGACGACCTCGCGAGTCATGGTGCACCTGCTCAAGCTCAAAGCCTGACGCTCTGCGGCAGGGTTTTCGGAAGGAGCGACCGCGTAGGTCACCCCTTTTCTTTCTCCGGCGTCCATCTGATGGATGGCATGGAAAGTGCTGTACCTGTTGGGGAAGCCGGCAAAATGCCGGCCTGTTGCCTGATACATGCCACCACCGCTGGAGAATCTCATGCCGACTGTTCGACGACGTATTTTTCTCGGTGGGCTCTCCTGCCTGGGCGCAGCTGCCGCCGGCGTTGTCCCTGCACCCTTGTGGGCACAGGCTGCCGTGAAGGGCAAGCTTGCGCCCAGGTTGCGCATCGTCATACCAGCCGCCTCGCGCAGCACGCTGGATGAAGCGGGCCGTGCCCTCGGCGATGCCTTGGTCGGTCTGGGCCTGAGCGACGAGATTGAATACGAAAACAAGGAGGGGCACGGCGGCACCACAGGGCTGGCCTGGTATGCCGGCAAGTACGGCTCCGATCCCAATGCGCTTTTCATGGGCGACAGCAACCTGGTCGGCGCAGTGGCTTTGCAAAAACCAGCCGTGGACCTGACCCGGCTCCGCCCGGTGGCCCGCCTGACCAGCGACTACCTGGTGGTGGTGGTCGCCGGCAACTCGCCCATCAAGACCGTCAACGAACTGGCCGAGCGCCTGCGTACCAGCCCCAAGCTGACGCCCATGGCGATTGGTTCTGTTGGGGGTGTGGACCACGTGTTTGCCGGCCTGCTGGCCAAGTCGGCCGGTAGCCGCCCTGAAGACCCGGTGTACCTGCCCTTTGCCCGCAATTTTGAGCTGGTGGATGCGGTATTGGCCGGCAAGGCGGTGGCCGGTGTTTCCGGATACGGCACCTTCAGCGCAGAACTGGCGAGCGGCAAGCTGCGCGCGGTGGGTGTGTCATCCAAGAAGACAAGCTACGGTGTGCGGTCCGTGCGGGAGCAGGGGCTGGACCTGGACATGGCGAACTGGCGGGCCGTCTTCACCGGCCAGGGCGTCACGCCCGCGCGCCAGTCGGAGATGGTTGAAGGCATCAAGGCGTCGCTGGCCTACGAGCTGTGGAAAAAAACGCTCAAGGAAAGTTATTGGGAGCAGTCCTGGCTGTCCGGGGCCGACCTCACCAACTTTATCGACTTTGATACCAAGACCACACAGCTAGTGATGCAGCTGCTCAAGCTCAAGGCTTGATAGCCACCGCAAGGGATATGGCTTATTGGTTGGCGCCCAGGGCCCGTGCGCGCTGGCGTGTGCTGGCCAATTCCGCAGCTTCTGCACCGGCTACCGGCCAGCCTGAAAGATGCAACTGCGCCAGCTCGGCAAGCCCCGCAATCCATTCATGGCTGTCGTTCAGGCAAGGGATATAGCTGAACTCCTTGCCGCCCGCATGCAGGAAAGCTTCGCGGGCTTCCATGTTGATTTCTTCCAGCGTTTCGAGGCAGTCGCCGGTAAAGCCGGGGCAAATCACATCGACCCGCCCGACACCTGCCTTTGCCAGGGCCACCAGTGTGGGCTCGGTATACGGCTCAAGCCATTTGGCCTTGCCAAAGCGCGACTGGAAGGTCACCTTGTACTGCGTAGGCTGCAGGCTCAGTTGGGTGGCCAGCAGCCGTGCGGTTTTATGGCATTCACAGTGATACGGGTCGCCCAGCTTCAACGTGCGTTCGGGCACCCCGTGAAAGCTCATGACCAGCTGCTCGCCGCGCCCGGCAGTGCGCCAGTGTTCGCGCACGCGGGCCGCCAGCGCGCTGATATAGCCGGGATGATCGTGGTAGTGGTTGACAAAGCGGAACTCGGGGATGCGGCGTATGCGCGCCGCCCAGGCGTAGACCGCATCAAAAACGCTGGCCGTGGTGGTGCCGCTGTATTGCGGATAGGCTGGCAGGATGAGAACGCGGGCGACGCCGTCGGCCTTGAGCTGATCAAGCTGCGAGGCGATGGATGGATGGCCGTAACGCATGGCGTAACGCACCTCGACGGGCAGTCCGCGCACTGCCAGGTAACCGCGCAGCATGACGGCCTGTTTTTGCGTCCACACCCGCAGCGGCGAGCCTTCCTTCATCCAGATGCTGGCGTATTTCGCTGCGGACTTTTTGGGCCGCACGCGCAGGATGACGCCGTGCAGGATCAGCCACCAGAGCGCTCTGGGGATTTCAACCACGCGTGGGTCGCTTAAAAACTCCGCGAGGTAGCGGCGCAATGCCGGTGCCGTCGCCTCATCGGGCGTACCCAGGTTGCAGAGCAGGACGGCCGTGCCGCAGGCCGTGGGCGTGGCCGGCGCTGCACCGTGCGTGAAGGGGGGCTCGGGGTTGAAGGGTGTGAGGAGGCGCGAGCGAAAAGACATGGGTTATTCTCGCCTATCCCATTGACGCTGCCTATGCTTGACCTGTCCACCATAAAAGCCATCACACTTGACCTCGATGACACCCTGTGGCCCATCTGGCCTGCCATTGAAAGGGCCGAGAAAGCACTGGACGACTGGCTCAGCCAGCATGCACCGATGACCGCGGCGCTGTTTTCCAATCCGGCGGCGCGCCATGAGATCCGGGAGCACGTCACACGCTCGCGCCCGGAGCTCAAATACAACCTGAGCGCGATACGCCGGGAGGCGATACGGGTGGCGCTGTACCGCTCCGGCGAAGACCCGTTGCTGGCGGAAGCTGCGTTCAACGTCTTCTTTGAAGAGCGCAACCGGGTCACCTTGTTTGAAGACGCGGTGCTGGCGCTGGAATTCCTGTCCGGGCGTTACCCGCTGGTGGCGGTTTCCAACGGCAACGCGGACGTCGAACGTATCGGTATAGGCCGGTATTTCAGGGCGGCCATCAGCGCCCAGCAGTTCGGTGTGGGCAAGCCCGACCCGCGCATTTTTCATGCGGCAGCTGGGGCCGTGGAGGTGCAGCCCCAGGAAGTATTGCATGTAGGTGACGACGCCACGCTGGACGTGCTGGGCGCGCTTAATTGCGGCATGCAGACGGTGTGGGTGAATCGCTCCGACCAGATGTGGGCGCACCCCGCGGTGCCGCACGAAACGGTGACCACGCTGACCGAGCTGTGCGATTTGTTCCCGCAGTGAACGGTTGACTTTCAAGAGGGCGCTTGCGATGACACTCAAAATCTACGGCACAGCCGCTTCGCGCGCAGCGCGTCCCCTGTGGACGGTACAGGAAATGGGCCTGGCCTATGAACACATTGCGCTGCCGTATGTGGGCGGCGCCACGCGCACACCGGAGTTTCTCGCCATCAACCCGAACGGCCGCATCCCGGTAGTGGATGACGATGGGGTGCTGGTCTGGGAGTCGATGGCCTGTGTGCTTTACCTGGCCGAGCGATTCAAAAGCGCTGATGCATCCGGCCTTGCCGCGCAGAGTTCCGCGGAGCAGGCAGACATCCTGCGCTGGAGCTTCTGGGTGGTGACGGAATGTGAAAAGGACGCCCTGGCGTTCCTGATGCACCGCATCATGATGCCGGCCGAGCGTCGCAAGCCCCAGTTGGCCGAGGATGCCGAACGGCATCTGCTGGGCCCGCTGCGGGTGCTCGAACAGCATTTGCAGTCGCGCAGCTACCTGGCGGGTGAACGCTTTACGGCGGCCGATATCTGCGTGGCTTCCGTGCTGGCGTGGATTCAGGGCGCTGCGGGCCTGATGGCGCAATGCCCGGCAGTGGACGAGTGGCTCAAGCGCTGTCTTGCGCGGCCAGCCTACCGTGCGGTGAGATTGATGGCGAAAAGTGCCTGAAACCCACTGTGAATGAGCGCAGGCAGCTATTTAATTGATAGCAATACGCGTGACGTGGCCGCGATGACCGCGAACCGCGGATGTGCCGGGGCAGATCAATGCAGGCGCTGCGCCGCTTCCAGCCCCGAGCGCACGGCGCCTTCCAGCGTGGCCGGATAAGGCCCGGCGATGTAGTCGCCACAGGCATAAAGACGTGGTGCTGCGTCGATTGCCGGGCGCATCAGGCCCGGCGTGCAGGCAAAAGTCGCGCGCTTTTCCACGATGGTTTGCACCACCTGCAAGGTGTCCAGGCCCAGTTGCTGTGCCGCCTGCGCCAGTACCTGTGCAGCCAGCGTCGCGCCATCGCCCGTGCTGGCGCTGATCACAAAAGCCAGCAGGCCGGTGGGCCCGCCCAGTTGCCCGCGGTCGAACACAAATTGCGCAGGAGCCGTCTCATTGGCGGGTAAGGCCAGCATGGGCTGCTGAAGGCGCACGCCTGCTGCCCAGGCGTAGACCGTGGTCAGCGCTTCGTGTTGAAGGCCTTTCACCTGCGCCAGCCAGTCGCCGGGTTGCAGGCCGCTGCTTTCCACAAGCCGTGCCGCTTCATGGGGTGGGCAGGCCAGCACCACGCAGTCGAAGGCCGCGCTGATGTCGGTGCTGACCGCCCAGCTCGAACCAAGAGGCGCGATGGATTGCACGCGGGCCCCGAGCCGCACGGTGCTGCCCTGAGCCGCCAGCCAGCGCAACGCAGCGTCGGGCAGCAGGGTGCTGAGGTCAGTGCGCGGCAGCAAAAGATTGGAACCGCCGCTTTCCGAAAACAGCGAGTCGTGCATAACGCGCAGGAAAACCTGGCCGCTGGCCCGCTCTGCAGGCGTGTTCAGCGCCGAGACGCAGAGAGGCTCGATCAATGAGGCCATGGCACCGGGTGACAGGCCGCGGCACAGGTCGGCCACCGACACGCCGGGATCGCACTTGAATTTCGCGAGCTGCCAGCCAACGGCGACCTTGAGCATCGAGCGCTTGTCGGCCCAGGACCAGCCGCGTGCCAGGAGGATGCCTGCCAGCGCATCAAGTGGGGCCGGCAGTTGCGGAAGCTTCAGGCCGCTGCCGTCCGGAAACCGCAGCGTCAGCGGCAGCCGCAGCAAGGAAGTTTCTGCGTCGACACCCAGGTCCTTCATCAGGCGCAGCGTTTCGGCATAGGCGCCGATCAGGATGTGCTGGCCGTTGTCGAGCACCACCGGCTCACCAGCCACCGTGCCGCCAACGCGGCGCGCACGTCCGCCGGCGATGCGGGTGGCCTCAAACAGCGTGACCTGGTAACCCAGCCGCGTGGCCTCGACAGCCGCAGCGCAGCCGGCCCAGCCGGCGCCGATCACGGCAACCCTCATGATCCGCACACGTGCTGCGCAATCGCCACAGGGACATGCCAGCAGGGGCCGCGGAACCGGCTTTGCCGGGCCGCAGGCGCAGCGCCCCCGCGGGGCTGGAGACCGCGGCTCCAAGCCTGCCTGCGCAGGCTTGGACGGGCGACAGAGGCGAAGCGTCTCGCGAGCCGCGGCCTGCAAGGCCTCGCGAACCACACGAAGTGGGGAGCGTGGGGGCTCATTGGATTTTGCCGAAGGCCTGGGTCTTCCACGCCAGCCAAAATTTGCGCAGCGGTGTGAGGCTGACGCGCTGGTGAAGTACCTGGTAGCCGTCGGCGGCGATTTCGCGCAACAGGGTGCGGTAGATGCTGGCCATCATGAGGCCGGGCTTCTGGGCGCGGCGGTCGGCTTCGGGCAGCATGGCCAGTGCCTCGTCATAGAGCGCCAGCGCGCGGTCGGTCTGGAATTTCATCAGCGCGCTGAAGCGGTCGGAGTACTGGCGCTTGAGGACTTCGTGCGCCTTCACGTCAAATTGCTGCAGCTCGTTGACGGGCAGGTAGATGCGGCCGCGCATCGCGTCTTCGCCGATGTCGCGGATGATGTTGGTGAGCTGGAATGCCAGGCCGAGCTTGTGCGCGTAGGCGGTGGTGGCTTCGTCGGTCTGGCCAAAGATGCGCGCTGCCACTTCGCCCACGATGCCCGCGACCAGGTGGCAATACTGCCGCAGGCCGGGAAAATCCAGGTAACGGTTCTGTTCCAGGTCCATCTGGCAGCCGTCGATGACAGCCTGCAGGTGGCGCGCCTCAATGCGGTAGGTGGGGGCGTGCGGCATCAGCGCCTTCATCACCGGATGCGTCGGGTTGCCGGCATAGGCGTTGAGCACCTCGCCTTGCCACCAGGCGAGCTTGGTACGCGCTACGCCGGGATCGGTAATTTCGTCGACGACGTCGTCGATCTCGCGGCAAAAGGCGTAGAACGCGGTGATGGCGGCGCGCCGTTCCTTGGGCAAGAACAGGAAGGCGTAATAGAAACTGCTGCCGGATGCGGCGGCTTTTTGCTGGACATATTGCTCAGGCGTCATACGGTAATTGTCACATGGGACTTGTTGGCCGATGGGTATCAGGATGCTTTGGGGGCAGTGCGTTCGGCGAAGTAAAGCTTCAGCGCAAACACCACGGCAATCAGGACGACCCAGATGATCAATACATCACCGAATTGCCAGAAGAGCCAGAGCGGGGAGCCTAGTTGACCCAGCAAGGGCAGCAGGAATGGCTGCAGCCGGGGTGTCCAGAAACCAGGTCTGGACATGCAGGCTGATACCAGAGGGTCAAAGGTGCCGGGGTTGCACCCGAGAGCCTGCAATATTTCGCGCGAGACATACGTGCTCAGGAAGGGCGTGCCGAAGGCGATGCAAAACGCGATCAGTCCCAGCAGCAGGATCCAGAAGCTGGCTTGCAGGAACTGGTGCAACCTTCGTTGCATTGGCACTGCCGTGGCGGCAGGCATACGCGGGGCAGTAATGGCCTTGGGGTTTTGGTATGCATGGCGGCTCCAGCCGATGGCGACCAGCCAGGCCAGGATGAGCCACCAGAAGTTGCGCAACAGGATGAAAGGGTAATCCAGCGGAGTCTGCGCAGACAGAAAAGGTGCGAGCCTTGACGCCAACGCGTTCTGGAAGAAGGAACTCGTTCCGGCTCGCGGGTCTGCATGGAATTGGCAATTGAGGGCGGCAAGCGCCTGCTCTGCCATGACGCCGCCTATCAGCGCGAAGCTGATGCAAAAGAGGAAGAGGCCCCACACCAGCGCGCGATAGAGGCCCGAAGGCGGCAGTTTTGCCGGTGGCGTTGCCATGTGGCTTTCTGTGGGTTTGTTGATAGATCTGTCCGTCCTGGTGAGATCCGGTTGTTTTCCTACATGAACAGCGCACGCCAGCCCATCACCAGCACATCCCGGGGGCCGAGCTTGGGGCGCCGGTGCAGGGTATTGAATCCCTGGGCCTCGATTTTCTCGAGGATGCGCAGGCCGCCTTGCACCACCAGGCGCAACTCCCAGCCGCCGCGGCCTGGTATTCTTTCCGTGAGTGGCAAACCTTTCAGCATGGTGGCCCTTGCAGAGCGTGCGCAAGCAGCTATCAAATTGATAGTGGATGGGTTGGCATCCAGTGCCAGCAGTTGCGCTTCGTCAACGCCATGGCGGGCCCAGGCATCGGCCGGCAGGTAAATGCGCCCGCGCGGAATGTCCACGCAGAGGTCTTGCCAGAAATTGATGAGCTGCAGGGCCGTGCAGATGCAGTCGCTCATGTGCAGCGAGGAGGCGTCATGGATGCCGTACAGGTGCAGCAGCAGCCTGCCCACCGGGTTGGCCGAGCGGTTGCAATAGTGGAGCAGCTCGGCTTCATCGGCATAACGCTGTTTGACGACGTCCTGCTCAAAGGCGCTAAGTAAATCAGCCAGCAGGTTTACCGGCAACTCGAACTCCGCCATCATGGGCGTCAGCTGCGCAAACACCGGGGCCCAGCGAGGTGAAGGTGCAAGGCCTGCAGAGGCGGCCACCAGGTCCGCGCGGTAGGCCGCCAGGTCAGCCAGGCGTGCCGCAGGCGAGGCATCGCCCTCATCGGCGATGTCGTCCGCCGTACGCGCGAACCAGTAAATTGCTGCGATGGGCGGGCGCAGGCGCGGTGGGCACAGCAGCGACGCTACCGGGAAGTTTTCATAATGGGCCACGCCTTGGAGAGAAGGCGTCAGGGTGGCCGGCGATGGTGAGCCTGGGGTCATGCGGGCGATTGTCGCTTGACAAGCCTGGGTAATTACCCTAGATTACTAACCGGTCAGTCAGTAGCAGCTTCCCGACCCTTTTCCAGGCTCATTTTTTACCCTGCTCTCCAAGCGGGTTTCATCCCGATCAGATCATGAACAAAACCGTTTTCTCCCTGGTGGGCGCCGCCGTCCTGCTGGCAGCCTGTTCCAAACCCGCCCCGCCAGAAGAGCCGGTCCGCGCCGTCAAGGTGATCACTGTCGGGACCAACGCCTTTTCCTCCAGCCATGAGTATGCCGGCGAGGTTCGCGCCCAGGTGGAGTCAAGGCTCGGCTTCCGGGTTGCGGGCAAGATCATCAAGCGGCAGGCTGAACTGGGCCAGCGCGTCAAGGCCGGGCAAGTGCTTGCCAACCTCGATCCCCAGGATTACAAGCTCGCGGCCGATGCGGCCCGAGCGCAGGTCGCCGCCGCCGCCACCAACCGCGATCTTGCTGCCGCCGATTTCAAGCGCTACAGGGAGCTGAAAGAGCAGAACTTCATCAGTGGTGCCGAGCTTGAGCGCCGCGAAACCACGCTGAAGGCGGCCCAGGCGCAACTGGAGCAGGCCCAATCCCAGCTGGCCGTGCAGGGCAACCAGGCCAACTACGCGGCGCTGGTTGCGGATGTGTCAGGGGTTGTCACCGCCATCGAGGCCGAGCCTGGCCAGGTCGTGACGGCCGGCGCACCGGTGGTGCGGATTGCAGCGGATGGTGTGCGTGATGTGGTGTTCTCTGTGCCCGAGGACAAGGTGGCGGCGATCAAGGTTGGCTCGCCGGTCAGTATTCGCGTGTGGTCCCAGACCGCCGAATTGACCGGAAAAGTACGCGAAGTGGCGGCCAGCAACGACCCCGTCACGCGGACCTACACCGTCAAGGTTTCCGTTGACGCGAAAGAGCCGCCGCCGCTGGGCGCCACGGTGTATGTGGTGCCGCAGGCCGGCAGCGTGGTGGGTGCGCCGGTCATCAAGCTGCCGACAACAGCGCTGCGCCAGGAGGGCAAGGCCACGGCGGTATGGGTGGTTGACAAGGCCACCATGACCGTCAAGCCGCAACTCATTCAGGTTGCCACGGCAGACGGCAATGATGTGGTGGTGGCTTCCGGGTTGCAGCCCGGGATGCTGGTGGTGAGCGCCGGCGTGCATGTGCTCTCGCCGGGCCAGAAAGTCAGTATTTACCAGCCAAGTGTGGCTGTAGCCGGTGCCAGTCCGGCGCAAACGGCTATCAATTCTGTAGCAACACCCGTGGCGGCGCCGGCTGCCGCTTCCGCTGCTTCTGCCGCGAAGTGAGAACGGCATGACGCAACCCCACCCAGACAGCAGCGGTGCTGCCGGCGAACTGGCTTCGCCCTCGACCCGTTTTAACCTTTCCAAATGGGCGCTGGACCATCCGGCGCTCACGCGTTACCTCCTGCTGGTGCTGATGATCTTGGGCTTTGCCGCCTACTTCCAGCTCGGGCAGGACGAAGACCCGCCTTTTACCTTCCGCGCCATGGTCGTGCGCACCTACTGGCCGGGCGCCACGGCGCAGCAGGTGGCCGAGCAGGTGACCGACAAGCTGGAGCGCACGCTGCAGGAAGCGCCTTATGCCGACAGGATTCGCAGCTACTCCAAGCCCGGCGAGTCGCAGATCATTTTCCAGATCAAGGACTCGTCCAAACCCGGTGATGTTGCCAACGTCTGGTATTCGGTGCGCAAGAAAATCGGCGACATGCGCGGCACACTGCCGGGCGGCATCCAGGGCCCGTTCTTCAACGACGAATTCGGCGATGTGTATGGCGTGATCTACGCGCTGGAAGCCGACGGTTTTAATTACGCCGAACTCAAGACCTTTGCCGACGATGTGCGCCAGCAGCTGCTGCGTGTACCCGACGTGAGCAAGGTGGAGCTGTTTGGCGTACAGGACGAAAAAGTCTACATTGAGATTTCGCAAAAACGCCTGGCACAACTGGGGCTGGACCTGAACCAGGTGCTGGCGCAACTGGGCCAGCAAAACGCGGTGGAATCTGCCGGTGCGGTGCAGACGCCGCTGGATGTGGTGCAGGTGCGGGTGGCGGGCCAGTTCGAGGCGATTGAACAATTGCGCATCATGCCGATCCGTGGCAGCTCCGGCAACCAGCTGCAGCTGGGCGACATCGCCGAGATCAAGCGCGGTTATGTGGATCCGCCATCCGTCAAGGTGCATTACCAGGGCAAAGAGGTGATTGCGCTTGGCGTTTCGATGGCCAAGGGCGGCGACATCATCGCACTGGGCAAGTCGCTCACGACCCTCTCGGACCGTATCGAGAAAACCTTGCCGGCCGGCATCAAGCTGGTAAATGTGCAGAACCAGCCCAAGGCGGTAGCTACCTCGGTGAACGAGTTTGTCCGCGTGCTGATTGAAGCCGTGGTGATTGTGCTGGCGGTGAGCTTCATCAGCCTCGGTTTCCACAAGCGTCCGCATAACGGCCCCGGCCAGTTGCCGTTGTGGAAGCGCTATTACATCGACATGCGGCCCGGCCTGGTGGTGGGCATCACCATTCCCCTGGTGCTGAGCCTGACCTTTCTGGCCATGTGGTACTACGGTATCGGGCTGCACAAGATTTCGCTGGGCTCCCTCATCATCGCGCTGGGCCTGCTGGTGGACGACGCCATCATTGCCGTCGAGATGATGGTGCGCAAGATGGAGGAGGGCTACGACAAAGTGCGCGCCGCCACCTTCGCCTATGAGATCACCGCCATGCCCATGCTGACGGGTACCTTGATTACCGCCGCGGGTTTTTTACCCATCGGCCTGGCCAAGTCCACTACCGGTGAGTACACCTTCGCGATTTTTGCGGTGACCGTGATCGCGCTGGTGCTCAGCTGGATTGTCTCGGTGTATTTCGTGCCTTACCTGGGCACGTTGCTGCTCAAGGTGCCGCCGCATGTGCAGGAAGTGGCCGCCGGCCAGGACAGCCCGCACGAGATGTTCGACAGCGCGTTCTACAACACCTTTCGCAAAACGGTGAACTGGTGCGTGGAGCACCGCTGGATCACCATCGGCTCGACGGTACTGATTTTTGCGCTGGGCATCGTCGGCATGGGCAAGGTGCAGCAGCAGTTTTTCCCTGATTCGAGCCGGCCCGAGATCATGGTCGATATCTGGTTCCCCGAAGGCACCTCCTTTGCGGCCAATGAGGCCACCGCCAGGCGGGTGGAGCAGCGCCTGATGAAGGAAGAGGGCGTCAGCTCGGTCAGCACCTGGCTGGGCTCGGGCGTGCCGCGTTTTTATTTGCCGCTGGACCAGGTCTTTCCGCAAACCAACGTCTCGCAGATGATTGTGCTGCCCAAGGACCTGAAGGTGCGCGAATCGCTGCGCATCAAGCTGCCGGCCCTGCTAGCCACCGAATTCCCCGAAGTACGCGGCCGGGTCAAGCTGCTGCCCAACGGGCCGCCCGTGCCTTACCCGGTGCAGTTCCGTGTGGTTGGCATTGACCCGCTGGTGCTGCGTGACCGCGCCGACGAAGTCAAGGCGGTGATGCGCGAGAGCGGCAACACCCGCGGTGTGAACGACAACTGGAACGAGTCGGTGAAAGTGTTGCGGCTGGAGGTGGACCAGGCCAAGGCGCGTGCGCTGGGCGTGACCAGCCAGTCGATTGCACAGGCTTCACGCACCATCCTGGCGGGTACCTCAGTCGGCCAGTTCCGTGAGGGTGACAAGCTGATCGACATCGTGCTGCGCCAGCCGCTGGACGAGCGCAACGCAATCACCGACATCGGCAACGCCTACCTGCCCACGGCTTCAGGCAAGTCGATTCCACTGACGCAGATTGCAAAACCGGTGTTCACCTGGGAGCCGGGTGTGATGTGGCGCGAGAACCGCGATTACGCCATCACGGTGCAAAGCGACATCGTCGAAGGCTTGCAGGGCGCCACGGTGACGCAGGAGTTGATGCCCAAGCTCAAGGCGCTGGAAGCCAAATGGCTGGACAAAGGCATGGCGGGCTACCGCATCCAGGTGGCCGGCGCGGTGGAGGAAAGCAGCAAGGGTTCGTCGTCGATTATTGCCGGCTTGCCCATCGCGGGCTTCCTGATACTGACCCTGTTGATGCTTCAACTGCAAAGCTTCAGCCGGACCATGCTGGTCTTCGTGACGGGTCCGTTGGGCATTGCCGGTGTGGCTGCGGCGTTGCTGCTGCTGGGACGGCCGTTTGGTTTCGTTGCCCTGCTGGGCGTGATTGCGCTGATGGGCATGATCCAGCGCAATTCCGTGATCCTGATTGACCAGATCGAACAGGACCGCGCGCGAGGCGTACCGGCCTGGGACGCGATCGTCGAATCTGCCGTGCGCAGGCTTCGGCCCATCGTGTTGACCGCCGCCGCCGCGGTGCTGGCCATGATCCCGCTGTCGCGCAGCGTGTTCTGGGGGCCTATGGCGGTCGCCATTATGGGCGGCCTGGTGGTGGCGACGGTGCTGACCTTGCTGGCCCTGCCTGCCATGTATGCAGCGTGGTTCCGTGTCAAACGGGAAGACAAGCTGGAAGTTAAGCCACATACGGGCGAAAAGCCACTACCGGCCTGATTCTCTCTGGCCACCGGTTCCGGACGAAAAACCGGGCCCGATAACGGCTAAAATAGAGAGTTGACCGATTTCAAGCGGGGATTCGGAGGTTTTTCGGATTCCCGTTTTTATTTCCGGCGCGCGGGTGGCGAAATTGGTAGACGCACCAGGTTTAGGTCCTGACGCCAGCAATGGTGTGGGGGTTCGAGTCCCCCCCCGCGCACCACCCTGAGACCTGTGGGCATCTGTTGCCCCGTGCGCTCAGCCGTTGCGGAGATCCCGCAACATGCCAGGTGAAAACCTGTTTTGACTATTTTTGATCTTAGGAACCATCATGGCCGTGACTGTTGAAACCCTTGAAAAGCTCGAGCGCAAAATGACGCTCTCGCTGCCCGTCAACACCATTCAGTCGGAAGTTGATACCCGCCTGAAGAAGCTGGCCCGTACGGTCAAGATGGACGGCTTCCGTCCGGGCAAAGTCCCCATGAACGTGGTGGCCCAGCGCTACGGCTATTCGGTGCACTACGAAGTCATGAACGACAAGGTCGGTGAAGCCTTCGCCGTGGCCGCCAATGAAGCCAAGCTGCGCGTCGCCGGCCAGCCCCGCATCAGCGAAAAAGAAGGCGCGCCTGAGGGCGAGCTGGTGTTTGACGCGGTGTTTGAGGTCTACCCTGAAGTCAAGATCGCCGATCTGTCCGGTGCCGAAGTCGAAAAGGTCAGCGCTGAAGTCAGCGACGCCGCCATCGACAAGACCCTGGACATCCTGCGCAAGCAGCGCCGTACCTTCGCCCAGCGCGCAGCAGATGCGCCGGCGCAAGACGGCGACCGCGCCACCATCGACTTCGAAGGCAAGATCGACGGTGAGCCTTTCGCCGGCGGCAAGGCCGAGGACTACCAGTTCCTGATCGGCGACGGGCAGATGCTCAAGGAATTCGAAGACGCCGTGCGCGGCATGAAAAGCGGCGAAAGCAAGACCTTCCCCCTGAACTTCCCCGCCGACTACCACGGTAAAGATGTGGCCGGAAAACAGGCCGACTTCCTCGTGACGGTCAAAAAGATCGAAGCAGCTCACCTGCCTGAAGTCAATGAAGCACTGGCCAAGTCCCTGGGCATCGCTGACTCCACGGTCGAGGGCCTGCGCACCGACATCAAGAAAAACCTCGAGCGCGAAGTCAAGTTCCGCCTGCTGGCCCGTAACAAGAACGCAGTGATGGACGCGTTGGTCGCCAACGCCGAGCTCGACCTGCCCAAGTCCAGCGTCCAGGCCGAGCTGGACCGAATGATCGAAGGCGCCCGCGCCGACTTGAAGCAGCGCGGCATCAAGGACGCCGAGAAGGCGCCGATTCCCGAAGAAATCTTCCGCCCGCAAGCCGAAAAGCGCGTTCGCCTGGGCCTGGTGGTGGCCGAGTTGGTGCGCAGCAATGACCTGCAGGCCAAGCCCGAGCAGCTCAAGGCCCACATCGAAGAGCTGGCCGCCAGTTACGAGAAGCCGCAAGACGTGGTGCGCTGGTACCTGAGCGACAACCGCCGCATGGCCGAAGTCGAGGCTGTCGTGATTGAAAACAACGTCACCGACTTCGTGCTGGGCAAGGCCAAAGTCAGCGAGAAAACCATCTCCTTCGACGAGCTGATGGGCCAGAACTGATTCTTCAGCGCTATTGCTGACATTGGGGCTTGTGCTTTGCGGCACAGGCCCCAATTTCTTTGAGCTACGGCACAACAGCTCGCGAATCTGTTGTCAGCCATCGCCGAAACTCCCTGGGGGAGTTTTTGGGTACAGTACAAACATCTCTGGAGAAAACATGATGGTCCGAAACAGTATTTACGGCGGCAGCTATACCGGCCCGCAAGCAGGCGCCCAGGATGCGCAAGGCCTGGGCATGGTGCCCATGGTCATCGAGCAGTCCGGCCGCGGCGAGCGCTCCTACGACATTTACTCGCGCCTGCTCAAGGAACGCGTGATTTTCCTGGTGGGCCCGGTCAATGACCAGACGGCCAACCTGGTGGTGGCCCAGCTCCTCTTCCTGGAAAGCGAAAACCCGGACAAGGACATTTCCTTCTACATCAACTCCCCCGGTGGTTCCGTGACGGCCGGCATGGCGATTTACGACACCATGCAGTTCATCAAACCGGATGTCTCCACGCTCTGCGTGGGCATGGCGGCGAGCATGGGTGCTTTCCTGCTGTCGGCCGGCACCAAAGGCAAGCGCTTTTCGCTGCCCAACTCGCGCGTCATGATTCACCAGCCATCCGGTGGCGCGCAAGGCCAGGCGTCGGACATTGAAATCCACGCCCGCGACATTCTCAAGACGCGGGACCAGCTCAATCGCATCCTGGCGGCCAATACCGGCCAGCCTATCGAAAAGATCGAGCGCGACACCGAACGTGACTATTTCATGTTTGCGGAAGATGCCAAAGAGTACGGGCTGGTCGACCAGGTCATTTCCAAGCGGCCCTGAGCGTCGAAAGCTCTTCAGTTGCACTGCAACAACGGCGTTTTCTGTAACAGAAACGCCGTTTTTTTATTGGTTATCATTAGGTAACAGTTCCCCTCCAGGCTCCTTAAAGGCATCCCCCCAATGGCCGAGAAAAAAGGCTCCTCCAGCGAAAAGACTTTGCACTGCTCCTTCTGCGGTAAAAGTCAGCACGAAGTCAAAAAACTGATCGCTGGCCCTTCGGTTTTTATCTGTGACGAGTGCATCGATCTTTGCAACGAGATCATTCGCGACGAACTCCCCGCGGGTGACGACGTTCGTGAGACGCGCACCGACCTGCCCACGCCCTCAGAGATCAAGGGAACACTGGACGGCTATGTGATTGGCCAGGAACCGGCCAAGCGCACGCTGGCAGTGGCGGTGTACAACCACTACAAGCGCCTGCGCCACAAGGAAAAGGCAAAAAAAGACGATGTGGAGCTGACCAAAAGCAATATTTTGCTGATCGGCCCCACCGGTTCCGGCAAGACCTTGCTGGCCCAAACACTGGCGCGTACGCTGAACGTTCCCTTTGTGATGGCCGACGCTACTACGCTGACCGAAGCAGGTTATGTCGGCGAGGATGTCGAAAACATCATCCAGAAGCTGCTGCAGAGCTGCAACTACGAAGTTGAACGTGCCCAGCAGGGAATCGTCTACATCGACGAAATCGACAAGATTTCGCGCAAGTCCGACAATCCTTCCATCACGCGTGACGTGTCAGGCGAGGGTGTGCAGCAGGCGCTGCTCAAGTTGATTGAAGGAACGATGGCGTCAGTGCCGCCACAGGGCGGCCGCAAGCACCCTAACCAGGACTTTCTGCAGGTGGACACCACGAATATCCTGTTTATCTGCGGTGGTGCATTCTCGGGTCTGGAAAAGGTCATCGAGAACCGCACCGAAGCTTCCGGGATCGGTTTTGGCGCGGCCGTCAAAAGCAAGAAGGCCCGCAGCCTGACCGAAGCCTTCAAGGATGTCGAGCCTGAGGACCTGATCAAGTTCGGTCTGATTCCTGAACTGGTCGGCCGGATGCCGGTCGTGGCGACGCTGGCCGAACTCACGGAAGACGCACTCGTGCAGATCCTGACAGAACCCAAAAATGCCGTGGTCAAGCAATTCAGCAAGTTGCTGGCCATGGAAGGGGTTGATCTGGAAATCCGGCCCTCCGCACTCAAAGCCATTGCCCGCAGGGCGCTGGCCCGTAAAACCGGTGCGCGCGGCTTGCGTTCCATCCTGGAGCAATCGCTGATCGACACCATGTTCGACCTGCCGAATGCCAGCAATGTGGATAAAGTGGTGGTGGACGAGTCCACAATCGAAGAAAACAAAGCTCCCTTGCTTGTGTACCGTGAGGCGGCCAAAAAAGCCTGAACACCCCAAAAGGCTGGCCGGAATGCTTGAAAAGCGCCTCCTGCGCCCCATGTCTGGGTTGATTGTGTTTCGCCGGGCCATGCAACTGGCCGTCACGGCTAACGTTTAAGGTTTATATGTCCGGACAAACTTCATTGCCTTCCACCCCCATTGACCTTCCTCTCCTGCCTTTGCGGGATGTGGTGGTCTTTCCGCACATGGTGATCCCGCTGTTCGTGGGCCGCCCCAAGAGCATCAAGGCGCTGGAGTCGGCGATGGAGGCCGAGCGCCGCATCATGCTGGTGGCGCAGAAGGCCGCGGCCAAGGATGAGCCTTCGGTGGAAGATATGTTCCAGGTGGGCTGCGTTGCCACGATCCTGCAACTGCTCAAATTGCCTGACGGTACTGTCAAGGTTTTGGTGGAAGGGCAGCAGCGCGCCAGCGTGAACAAGATCGAAGAAGGCGAGCAGCATTTCACGGCCAATGTCACACCTGTAGAGTCCGTGGTTGTGATCGCCGGTGACAAGACCAGTGAGATCGAAGCATTGCGTCGTGCCGTGATGCAGCAGTTTGACCACTACGTCAAACTGAACAAGAAAATCCCACCTGAGATCCTCACCTCAATCTCCAGCATCGACGACGCGGGGCGCCTGGCCGACACGATCGCCGCGCACCTTCCGCTCAAGCTGGACGCGAAGCAGGTAATCCTGGATCTTGACAATGTCAAGGCCCGTCTTGAGAACCTGTATGAGCAACTCGAACGCGAAGTCGACATCCTTAATGTCGACAAAAAAATCCGTGGGCGCGTCAAGCGCCAGATGGAAAAGAACCAGCGCGATTTTTACCTCAACGAGCAGGTCAAAGCCATCCAGAAGGAACTAGGCGAAGGCGAAGAGGGGGCGGACATCGAAGAGATCGAGAAAAAGATCAAGACCGCCAAGATGCCGCAGGAAGCCCGAAAAAAGGCCGAGAGCGAGCTCAAGAAGCTCAAGCTCATGTCACCCATGTCCGCCGAGGCGACCGTGGTGCGCACCTATATCGATGTGCTGACCGGCCTGCCGTGGAGCAAAAAGACCAAGATCAAACACGACCTGGGCAACGCCGAGAACGTTCTCAACGAAGACCACTATGGTCTTGAAAAAGTCAAAGACCGCATTGTTGAGTATCTTGCGGTGCAGCAGCGTGTGGACAAGCTCAAGGCTCCCATCCTGTGCCTGGTTGGGCCTCCAGGGGTTGGAAAAACCTCCCTGGGCCAGTCGATCGCCAAGGCCACGGGCCGCAAGTATGTGCGCATGGCTTTGGGCGGCATGCGCGATGAAGCCGAAATCCGTGGCCATCGTCGTACCTATATTGGGGCCTTGCCGGGCAAGGTCCTGCAGAGCCTGACCAAGGCCGGCACGCGCAATCCGCTGTTCCTGCTGGATGAGATCGACAAGCTGGGCACCGACTTCCGTGGTGACCCGTCCAGCGCGCTGCTGGAGGTGCTCGACCCTGAGCAGAATCACACCTTCGGTGACCACTATGTCGAGGTCGATTTCGACCTGAGCGATGTGATGTTTGTGGCAACCTCGAACTCGATGAACATTCCGCCGGCCTTGCTGGACCGCATGGAGGTTATTCGCCTGTCCGGTTACACCGAAGACGAAAAGACCAGCATCGCGATGCGCTACCTGCTGCCCAAGCAGGTCAAGAACAATGGCGTGAAGGAAGAAGAGCTTGAAGTGCAGGAACAGGCTGTGCGTGACATCGTGCGTTACTACACACGTGAAGCCGGCGTGCGCTCGCTTGAGCGTGAACTCTCCAAGATCTGCCGCAAGGTGGTCAAGGGTATCCAGCTCAAAAAGATGACGCCCAAGGTCGTCGTGACGCCCGATAATCTCAACGATTTTCTGGGCGTGCGCAAGTTTAACTATGGCCGTGCCGAACAGCAAAACCAGGTCGGCCAGGTGGTGGGGCTGGCATGGACGGAAGTCGGTGGCGACTTGCTGACGATCGAGGCTGCCATGATGCCCGGCAAGGGCGTGATTACGCGTACGGGATCGCTGGGCGATGTCATGAAGGAATCGGTCGAGGCCGCACGCACGGTGGTGCGTAGCCGCTCCAAGGTTCTCGGCATCAAGGACGAGATGTTCGAAAAGCGTGACATCCATATCCACGTACCGGACGGTGCAACGCCCAAGGACGGTCCCAGCGCGGGCGCCGCGATGACCACCGCTTTTGTTTCTGCGATGACGGGTATCCCTGTGCGCGGTGATGTGGCCATGACGGGCGAGATTACTTTGCGCGGCGAGGTCACGGCCATCGGTGGGCTGAAGGAAAAGCTGCTCGCCGCCTTGAGGGGTGGCATCAAGACCGTGCTGATCCCCGAGGAAAATGCCAAGGACCTGCAGGAGATTCCAGACAACGTCAAGAGCGGCCTGGAGATCGTGCCGGTGAAATGGATAGACCAGGTGTTGCAGGTCGCGCTCGAGCGCCAGCCTGTTCCACTGACCGACGAGGAGGCTGCGGTTGTTGCGCCGGCCGCCGTGGTTCCGCCTGCGGAAGCAGCGGGGACGGTGAAGCATTAATGAGGCCTTTCGCAAAGTTTTTTGCGGCTTTTGGAAAAGCCCAAAAAACTGCGCTATAATTTGAGGCTGTAATCGCGGGAGTAGCTCAGTTGGTAGAGCGCAACCTTGCCAAGGTTGAGGTCGAGAGTTCGAGACTCTTCTCCCGCTCCAATTCAAAGGGCAGCACTTTAAAAATGCTGTCCTTTTTCATTGGGGGTTTCGTTGGATTATTGGGTAAAGCCGTTGGGCTTTATCAGGCAGACAGAATACGGCGCGGTAACAAAGCGGTTATGTACCGGATTGCAAATCCGAGTAGGTCGGTTCGACTCCGGCCCGCGCCTCCATCACAGCTCCCTGCAACCAGCCCCAGTTATGGGGCTTTTTTGTTTGACAATACGCTGCCGGACGTTTGAATACGGCGTTTGAGCCTGAGTGGTGAAATAGGTAGACACAGCGGACTTAAAATCCGCCGCTTCGTGAATAACGGGCGTACCGGTTCGATTCCGGTCTCAGGCACCACGATTGGGCGGCTCACCCACGCGCCGGGCGCGCTTTTGAAAACTGGGTAAGATAAATTCCATCATGTCCCGCTACAACACACCTTTTGAGATCCACGTCCACGGCGAAGTGCCATTGCGCGCGGACGTCAATTTTGAGCAGCTGCAGGAGGCCCTCAAGCCGCTGTGGAAGTACACCGGCTCCAAGTCTCTGGCGGCAGGTGCAGCCAGCGCTTATGAGGAAGAGCCGGGCATCCGGTTTGACGCACAAAAACATTTGCTGCAAATGTGCTGGACAGTCCCTGGCGATGAAGACTTTCGCCAGGCGCTCGACGAAATGTGCATGGGCCTGAACGACCTCGCTGAAGCGGGTGCTCCCATCGAAGTGACCTTCTACGACTCCGACTTTGACGAAGATGAAGGCGCCGACGAAGAGGAGGCCCGTGATGACTTCGCGATGTATTTTGTGGGCCCCACGCCGGCAGCCATCATGCAGGTGCAGCGCGATCTTCTTGTCCAGGACATGATCGGCCTGATGGAGCGCCACTTTGACGGATCAGAGCTCGGTGAGGTCGTTGCGGCCGTCGACAAGCTGTTCGAGCAGCGCTTTGATGCACTGGTGAACTCCATGCAACTCGGTAAACCGCCGCGCGGCCTGGGCGGACCGCAGGGCGGTTCGGGCCACGGCGGCGGTGGCCGCAAGCCCCGGCATTTGCACTAAGCCGGCTTGGGCGAGCCTGAGGCTGCAGGCGAGCCAGGAAAGCCGAGTCCCCGCAGGTAAACATCAATCGCATGCTGGCCGACCTCCAGCAGGTCAAAAGCCCCCGGATCCAGCAGCCAGTTCTGTATCAGGCCATCAATCAGCGCATGCAGCCCCTGCGCCGCCGCTGAAGCCGGCGCAGGCAACTGGAGGCGCATCTGTGCAGCTGCCGCCTCCATGCTTTGCTGGATGCCGGATAAAAAACCACCGCGCACTGCCAGGTGACGCAGACGAACCGCCTGGAGTTCCTCCACATACTCGACCTTCTGGGTCGCTACTTCAAAGACGCGCCGCGTTTGCGCGTCGGTCACAATTTGTCGCAGCGCGTTGGCAGTGGAACGTCGTATCCTGTCCATCGGATTGAGAAGGTCCTCGCCGGGATGTTGCTGTGGGTCAATTTCCTGGTTGAACGCGTTCTCCATGGGCAGGGTGACCCGTTCCATCATGGCATTGAACAGGTCTGCCTTGTCCTTGAAATGCCAGTAGACAGCACCGCGTGTGGCCCCCGCGCGGCGTGCAATGTCCTGCAGGCTTGTGCGTGAGACACCTTGCGCCTGAAACAGATGTTCAGCGGCATCCAGCAGCTTGTGCCGGGTTGCCATGGCTTCTTCTTTTGTCCGACGGGCCAATCAATGTCTCCTGCAAGCCAATTTAGAGGGTTGTCGTTATACATTCACAAATGTATGTAAACTATATCACTCGTAAAAACCCTTATTCTTTTTGTTTTCGGCAAAACGATGACTTGCATCAAACGCCGCTCACATATTCCGCTCTTCGCTTTTTTCCCAAATTTGAGGATCAGCATGCCCAAGTCCCGTATTGTCCATTCGCCTTTGTTTCAGTTTGCGCCATACCAGCCTCTCGTCCTGGTTGCTGCACTCACATTGTTCCTGGCCGGATGCGGCAAGGGGGCCGGCGCTCCCGGCGGAGCACCGCCTCCTGCGGAAGTGGGTGTGGTGACAGTCACCCAGGGTGACGTCGGTTTGGTGACCGAGCTGCCGGGCCGCCTTGAGGCTTCACGCGTGGCACAGGTCAGGGCTCGCGCGGCCGGTATCTTGCAAAAACGGCTGTTTCGTGAAGGCAGCGACGTAAAAGAAGGGCAGGCGCTGTTCACGATTGATTCCGCACCGTATGCGGCCGCCGCTGCCAGCGCGAAAGCGGGCCAGGCGCGTGCCGAGGCCAATCTGGCCCAGGCCGCCGCATTGGCCGAGCGTTACAAGCCGCTGGTAGAAGCCAACGCCATCAGCAAACAGGAGTATGCCAACGCTGTCGCGGCACAAAAGCAGGCGGAGGCCGACGTTGCCGTGGGCAAGGCGAATGTGCAGACAGCCAGCATCAACCTGGGCTACGCCGCAGTGACGGCCCCGATCTCGGGCCGCATTGGCCGCGCATTGGTCACCGAAGGCGCGCTGGTTGGCCAGGGTGAGGCCACCCAGCTGGCTGTGGTCCAGCAAATCAACCCCATGTATGTGAACTTCACGCAATCCGCTCCTGAAATCATGAAGCTGCGTGCCGCCATGGACAGTGGCCAGTTCAAACGTGCCACCGGTGCCGAAGCGGCCAGCGTGCGCATCGTGCTCGAAGATGGCACTGAATACGCCCGCCCCGGCCGCTTGCTGTTTTCCGACCTGACGGTCGACTCCACGACGGGGCAGGTGACCCTGAGGGCTGAAGTGCCCAATCCCGGTGGTCAGTTGCTGCCCGGCCTCTATGTGCGCGTACGCCTGGAGCAGGCGCAGGCCAGCAACGCCATCACCTTGCCCCAGCAAGCTGTCACGCGCACTGCGCAGGGCGACACTGTCATGGTGGTGGGTGACGACGGAAAAGTCAGCCCGCGTCCCATCAAGATCGGCTCCGCCAAGGGCAACCAGTGGGTGGTGCTCGACGGCCTGAAGACCGGTGAAAAAGTCATGGTGGATGGGTTCCAGAAACTGCAGCCAGGTGCACCCGTGAAGCCCGTGCCATGGCAACCGGCCGGCACGAAGCCGGCGGATGCGGCTTCTGCCCCGGTATCAGCTGCCTCCGGCGCGCAAGCCGCTGCGCCTGCTGCCTCCGCTGCTTCTGCAGCAGCGAAGTAAGGAGCCAAATACATGGCCAAGTTTTTCATTGATCGGCCGATCTTTGCCTGGGTGATCGCACTGTTCATCCTGGTGGTCGGCGGCGTGGCGATCACGCAGTTGCCGATTGCACAGTACCCGCCCGTCGCGCCGCCCTCGATTGTCGTCAACACCGCCTATCCGGGCGCCTCTGCCCAGACGCTCGAAGACAGCGTGTTGTCGGTGATCGAGCGCGAAATGAACGGTTCACCCGGGCTGATCTACATGGAGTCGGTGGCGCAGGCTGACGGCTCCGGCAGCATCACGCTGAGCTTCGAGCCCGGCACCAACCCCGATCTCGCGCAGGTGGATGTGCAGAACCGCCTGTCGCGCGCCTCACCGCGGCTGCCCGCCGCCGTCACGCAGCAAGGCGTTCGCGTCGACAAATCACGCTCCAACTTCCTGCTGTTCATCATGCTGTCGTCCGACAATCCCGCGCACGACCCCGTCGCGCTCGGTGATTACGCTTCGCGCAACATCGTGCCCGAGATCCAGCGTGTCAAAGGAATCGGCCAGGCCCAGCTCTTCGGCAGTGAGCGCGCCATGCGCATCTGGCTGGATCCGGCCAAGCTCACGGGTTTCAGCCTGTCGGCAAATGACGTTAACAACGCCATCCGCGCGCAAAATGCCCAAGTGTCGGCCGGCAGCATCGGCGACCGCCCCAATGTAGCGGGGCAAGGCATTGCTGCCACCGTGGTAGTTACCGGCCAGCTTGCCAATGTCGAGCAGTTCGGCAACATTGTCCTTCGCGCCAACACCGACGGTTCATCGGTGCGCCTCAAAGACGTGGCCCGCATTGAACTGGGTGGCCAGACGTATGCCACGTCGGCTCGCCTGAACGGCAAGACGGCGATCGGTATCGGTGTTCAGCTGGCACCCAGCGGCAACGCGCTTGCCGCTGCCAAGGCCGTTCGAACCAAGATGACCGAACTCGAGCGCTATTTTCCGCAAGGCATGAAGTGGAGCATCCCCTACGACAGCTCGCGTTTCGTCAAGATTTCGATCTCCCAGGTCGCTGAAACATTGTTCGAGGCCGTAGCCCTGGTGTTCCTGGTCATGTTCCTGTTCCTGCAGAACTGGCGCTACACCATCATCCCGACCATCGTGGTCCCGATTGCATTGCTGGGTACTTTTGCCACCTTGCTGGCGCTCGGTTTCTCGATCAACGTGCTCACCATGTTCGGCATGGTGCTGGTGATCGGTATCGTCGTCGATGATGCGATCGTGGTCGTCGAAAACGTCGAACGCATCATGACCGAAGAGGGGCTGCCGCCGCTGGAGGCCACCCGCAAGGCGATGGGCCAGATTTCGGGCGCCATCATCGGTGTGACCGTGGTGCTGATTTCCGTGTTTGTGCCTTTGGCATTTTTCGCGGGCTCGACCGGCAACATCTACCGCCAGTTCTCCGCCGTGATGGTTTCGTCCATCGGCTTTTCCGCCTTCCTGGCCCTGTCGCTCACGCCGGCCCTTTGCGCCACGCTGCTCAAGCCGGTTGAGGCTGGGCACCATCACGAAAAGAAGGGCTTTTTCGGCTGGTTCAACCGGGGGTTCTCGCGCACCGCAAAAAGCTATGAAAGCATGGTCGCGCGCATTCTCAAGCGCGCCGCGCGTTACCTCGTGATCTATGTGGCCATCATTGCTGCTGTGGCGGTGGTATACCTGCGTTTGCCCACATCCTTCCTGCCCAATGAAGACCAGGGCAACCTGCTGGTGAACGTGCAATTGCCGCCGGGCGCAACTTACGAGCGCACGCTTTCGGTGATGGAGAAAGTCGAAGGTTTCATGCTCAAGCAGCCGGAAGTCGAAAGCATGGTCGGCGTGCTTGGCTTCAGCTTTTCCGGCCAGGGCCAGAATGCCGCGCTGGCGTTCGTGACGCTCAAGGACTGGAACGAGCGCGACGGCGAAGCGCATTCGGCCTCAGCGATAGCAGGACGGGCTTTCGGCGCCCTCATGGGTGTGCGTGATGCCTTCATCTTTCCCCTCAGCCCCCCACCCATTCCCGAACTGGGCACGGCCTCGGGCTTCAGCTTCCGCCTGCAGGACCGCGGCGGTGCGGGCCATGATGCGCTTATCAACGCACGCAACCAGCTTTTGGGCATGGTTGCCAAGAGTCCGGTGCTCACACAGGTGCGGCCCGACGGCCTGGAAGACGCGCCGCAGCTGCAGCTCGACATTGACCGCGACAAAGCCAATGCGCTGGGCGTGCCGTTTGACGCGATCAACGCGGTCCTGTCCACCTCGCTGGGATCCAGCTATGTGAACGACTTCCCCAACCAGGGACGCCTGCAGCGCGTGGTGGTCCAGGCCGACGCGCCTTCGCGCATGCAGCCCGACGACCTGCTCCGGCTCAACGCCATCAACAGCCGCGGCCTGCCGGTTCCGTTGTCGTCGTTTGCCAGCACGCGGTGGATCAAGGGTGCCATGCAAACAGTGCGTTACAACGGCTACCCCGCCGTGCGTATCAGCGGCAGCGCAGCCCCAGGCTACAGCTCGGGCGCAGCGATGGCCGAGATGGAAAAACTCGCAGCGCAACTGCCGCAGGGCTTCGGTTTCGAATGGACGGGCCAGTCGCGTGAGGAAAAACTCGCCGGCTCGCAAGCCATGTTGCTCTATGGTTTCGCCATCCTCGCGGTGTTCCTGTGCCTTGCAGCCCTGTACGAAAGCTGGAGCATTCCGCTCGCGGTGATCCTGGTGGTGCCGCTAGGCGTGATCGGTGTTTTGCTGGCAACGCTGCTGCGCAGTTATTCGAATGACGTGTACTTCCAGGTGGGGCTGATCACCATCATCGGCCTGTCGGCGAAGAACGCGATTCTGATCATCGAGTTTGCCAAGGACTTGCAGGCGCAGGGCAAGGGCGTGATCGAGTCGGCACTGGCTGCCGCGCATCTGCGGTTCCGACCCATCGTCATGACGTCGCTGGCCTTCGGTCTGGGCGTGCTGCCGCTGGTACTGGCTTCCGGCGCCGGCTCCGCGAGCCAGCGCGCCATCGGCACCGGCGTGATCGGCGGCATGATCACCGGCACGATCCTGGCTGTGATTTTCGTTCCGGTGTTCTTTGTGGTCGTGCGCGGCCTCTTCAAGGGCAGCGAGCGGCAAAACAGGATGTATTCGGAGCATGCCAAAGCAGCAGGCATCACCGGAGAAGAAGGAAGTGAAGGTAAAGCTCATGAGTAAATCCAGCATGAAACCCAGGTTCCCGCAGCTTTTGGCGGTTGGTGCTGCGGCACTGCTGGCCGGCTGCTCGATGATCCCGAAGTACGAGCGTCCGGCTGCGCCCGTCGCAGACCAGTGGCCGGCTGTTTCCGGTTTCACCACTGGTTCCGCGCAGGCGCAGCCCGTTGCTGCCGCCCCGGCCGTCGCGGCAGCCGACATCGAGTGGCAGGCTTTTTTCAGCGACCCCAAACTGCGGCAGCTGATTGAGGCCGCGCTGCGCAACAACCGCGACCTGCGCATTGCCGTGCTCAACATCGAGCAGGCCAGGGCCCAGTACGGGATCCGGCGTGCCGACCAATTCCCCACGATCAATGCCGGCATCACCGGTTCGCGCCAGCCCAATGCCAACGGTAACGGCAGCATCACGAGCTCCTACACCGGCGGTTTGTTGATGCCATCCTACGAGCTCGACTTTTTCGGCCGGGTCTCCAGCCTGAAAGAAGCGGCATTGGCGCAGTACCTGGCAACGGAAGAAGGTCGCAAGACGGCGCAGATCAGCCTGATTGCGTCGGTGGCCAACACCTACCTCAGCCTGCTGGCCGACGAAGAACTGCTGGCCATCACGCAGCAAACACTGACCACGCGGGAAGAATCCTTCAAGCTCAGCAAGCTGCGCTTTGACAACGGCGTAGCTTCCGAGCTGGATTTCCGCCAGGCCGAGTCATTGACCGAAGCGGCCCGCGCATCGCTGGCCCAACTTGTGCGCCAGCGTGCGCTGGACCAGAACGCCCTGACCCTGCTGATCGGCCAGCCGTTGAGCGGTGACCTGGCGGTGGCCTTGCCTGCCGGCAAAGGCCTGGCCGACGCACCCATGATGGTGGACGTGCCAGCGGGGTTGCCGTCTGATTTGCTGGAACGCCGCCCAGACATCCGCCAGGCCGAGCAACAGCTGCTGTCCGCCAACGCCGACATCGGCGCTGCCCGCGCGGCTTTTTTCCCGCGCATCTCACTTACGGCTTCTGCCGGCAGCGCCAGCTCGCACCTGTCGGGCCTGTTCAAGAGCGGATCCTACGGCTGGACGCTGGCGCCGCAACTGATCCTTCCGCTTTTTGATGCGGGCCGTAACCGTGCCGGGCTGGATTCGGCCAACGCCGGGCGTGATATTGCCATCGCCCAGTACGAAAAGTCCATCCAGACAGCTTTCCGTGAAGTGGCCGATGCGCTGGCGGGCCGCGACACCTTGGGCGAGCAGCTGCGTGCCCAGCAGGCGCAGGCCAATGCTGAGGCAACACGTTTCAAGCTGGCTGATCTGCGCTACCAGAACGGTGTGTCCAGCTACCTGGACCAACTCGATGCGCAGCGCTCGCTGTTCGCCGCACGCCAGGCGGTGGTGCAAACCCGGCTGGCCCAGCTGCAAAGCCAGGTCACGCTGTACAAGACCCTGGGTGGCGGCTGGAAAGAGCCGCCTGAGGAAGCCTTGAGCCTGAAGGCGTCCACCCAGCTCAGCCGCTGAGCGGGTGCGCGGCGCCTGAGGGCGTCCGCAGGGGCCAGACACCCGTGCTACAAGATTGATAGCTGCTTGCGCCCACGGTTATTGGGCTGGCAGCTATTTTTATTTAAATTCTCACAAGAGCGGGGCGGTCGGCTTTCTTCCGGCACCCAAAATTCAGGTGATTTGTGCCTGCAAGCCAATCATCTTGGGCGCAAGCTGCTATCAAAACAATAGCAACCCTGCGGACACTCGCCATGGCGTCAGAAGGCGCCGCCGCTTCGCCGCCGGAATTGCGTGAAGGCTTGAGCCAGGCACTGGCTCCGCCCGTGCCGCGATGCACGGCTTGAATCGCGGTACCTGTCCGTGCCCGGTGGCTGCCGCCTCGCTCGTTCAATTGTGAGCAAGTGTTCCCTATGTATCCCCTTGACTTCCGCGCCACCCATGGCTTCGCGAAGGCACGTTAATTGCTGAAGGGTTACTCCCTACGGGGCCGCGCCTGGCGCGGCGGTATATTCGCGCCGACTGACAGGCAAACGGGGGCTCCTCTCACGAAAGGGTCCCCGTTCCATCAACCATGGCGGGCCACAAGCCCGCCAATTTTCTATTCGGGAGTGCAACAGGCATGAACTCAAACTGGACGATGAAGGCGCTGACAAGCGCCGTGCTGCTGGCCTCGGCCGGCCTGGCTGGCCTGGCGGCTGCGGCCACGGTGCCCGCGGGCGTGAAGCTGCATGAAACGCAGGAGCTTGTCCGCAACAACGGTTCCGAGCCTGAAACCCTGGATGCGGCACTGGCGACCGGTGTTCCGGCCAACAACGTGATCCGTGACATGTTCGAAGGGCTGGCGGCTGCCGACCAGAACGGCAAGATCGTCCCTGCCGTGGCAGAGAGCTGGAAGCAGGTCGACCCCCTGACCTGGGTCTTCAAGCTGCGCAAGAACGCCAAATGGTCCAACGGCGACCCGGTGACGGCCGAAGACTTCATCTACAGCATGCGCCGCTTCGTCGATCCGGCGACCGCCTCCAAATACGCTTCCACCTACGGCGTCTTCCTGCTCAATGCCAAAGAGATCATTGAAGGCAAGAAACCCGTTACCGAACTAGGCGTGAAAGCCATCGACCCCTATACCCTGGAAATCAGGACACCTTTCCCGGTCGGCTTCCTGCCCGAGGTCGTTTCCAATCCGCAGCTCGCACCCCTGCATAAAGCCACCATCGAGAAATTCGGCAAAGACTGGACCCGGCCCGCCAACATGGTGAACAACGGCGCCTTCTCGCTGAAAGACTGGCAGGTCAACAGCAAGATCATCCTGGTCAAAAACCCGGCGTACTGGGATGCGAAGAACGTCCAGCTCACCAAGCTCACCTACCTCTCGGTCGAAGACGGCAATGCCGATGTGAAGCTTTATGAATCGGGCGAGAACGACTGGGTGTACCAGTTGCCGCCCGGCACCTTCGACAAGTACAAGGCACAGTACCCCAAGGAAATCCGCAACACCGACATGCTGGGCCTGCGCTATTACTCGCTCAACAATGCGGACCCGGCACTCAAGGACGTCCGTGTACGCAAGGCGCTGTCGATGGCGCTGGACCGCGACATCCTCGCGCAGCGCGTGACGGCCGACGGCCAGACACCTGCTTACGGTGTGATCGTCAAAGGCACCTCGGGCGCTGACGTGACCTCTTACGACTGGGCCAAATGGCCCGCCGACAAGCGGATCGCCGAAGCCAAAAAGCTCCTGAAGGAAGCGAATCTTCCACCCGGCACCAAGCTCAAGTTCTCCTACAACACCAGCGATTACCACAAGAAAATGGCCATCTTCGCAGCCTCTGAGTGGAAGACCAAGCTGGGCCTGGACGTTGAACTCGAAGCGATGGAGTTCAAGGTGCTCATCAAGAAGCGCACCGACAAGGACTACCAGATCGCCCGCAACGGCTGGATCGCCGACTACAACGACGCCACCACCTGGCTCACGCTGGTGCAGTGCGATTCCGACCAGAACTACCACAACAGCTGCAACCGCAAGGCCTCGGCGCTGATCGATGAAGGCAACCAGTCGATGGACCCGGCCAAGCGCAAGGTGCTGCTGACGCAAGCCGCAAAGATGATCATGGAAGACTATCCCATCATCCCTTTGCTGCAATACACCGTGCCGCGGCTGGTCAAGCCTTATGTGGGGGGGTACTCGACCACCAACGCGCTGGACCGCTACCGCGGCAAGGACCTGTACATCATCAAGCATTGATGTCCGAATGGCGGGCGCCGCCGTGCGCCTGTCTGTCCTTGATCTGCCTTCCACCGCCTTTCAATGTTTTTTTCTGATGCCTCGCAGGCTTTTCAGGGCTAAGCTGTGTCTGGCCCACGCGTTCAGGCGCTCACACTGACATTGACCTAGCCCGGAGATATTCCCCATGTGGTCCTACACCTTCAGGCGCATCCTCGCGACGGTCCCCACCTTGCTGGCCGTCGTCACCGTCTGCTACCTCCTGCTGCACGGCACGCCGGGCGGGCCGTTTGACGACGAGCGCAAGGTGTCCGCGGCAGTGCTGGCCAATCTGCAGGCCAAGTACCACCTCGACCTGCCACTGTGGCAGCAATACCTGTACTACCTCAACAGCCTCCTGCATGGCGATCTGGGCGCTTCGTTTCGTTATGCCGACTGGTCTGTCAATGAACTGGTCGCCAATGCGCTGCCGGTTTCCGCGGCAATAGGTGGGGGCGCCATCGTGATCTCCTTCTTTCTGGGTGTGTTCCTTGGCACGGTGGCCGCCGTGCGCCAGAACAGTGCGGTCGACTATGGGGTGATGCTGCTCGGCAACGCCGGGCATGTGTTTCCGTCGTTTGTGATCGGCCCGGTCCTGATTCTGGTGTTCGCCGTCTGGCTCAAGTGGGCGCCGGCCGGGGGCTGGAGCGATTTCGCCCCGCGTTTCATGATCCTGCCCATGCTGCTGCTGATCTTCATCAACGTGGCCACCATCGCGCGCGTCATGCGCGGCAGCCTGATTGAGGTGCTGCACAGCAACTTCATCCGCACCGCGCGCGCCAAGGGCCTGCCCATGCGCACCGTCATCCTGCGCCACGCCCTCAAGCCCGCGCTTCTGCCAGTGGTGTCCGTCATGGGTCCGCTGGCGATCTCATCGATCACGTCGGCTATCGTGACCGAGTCGGTGTTCTCCCTGCCGGGCATCGGCAAGCTGATCGTCAACGGCGCCGCCAACCGCGACTACACGCTGGTACTGGGCCTCGTTGTACTGGTGACCGTGATTGCCGTCACGCTGAACCTGCTGGTGGACCTGGCCTACGCCTTGCTCGACCCGAAAATCCGGTACTGAGCAGGGATCTGCATGTTGTTTGAACAAAAAACCAGACAAGACCAGCTCGCCGCGGCTGTTGGCCAGACGCTGGCCGACGCCGAGATCCACGGCCGCAGCCCCTGGGCGGATGCGCGCGTACGCTTCATGCGCAACAAGGCCGCGGTGTTCAGCCTGTACCTGCTGGCATTCATCACGCTGTGTTGCATCGTCGGGCCCTGGCTGCTGCCGCATGCCTTCGATGCGGCCGACTGGGACGCGATGAGCCTGCCACCCACGCTCAAGAATGCCCATTTTTTTGGCACCGACGAGTCCGGCCGCGACCTGTTGGTGCGCAGCCTGGTGGGCGGCCGCGTGTCGCTGCTGGTAGGGTTCCTCGCGACGATGTCGGCCGTCACGCTGGGCATTGTCTGGGGCGCGACGGCGGGCTTCATCGGCGGCAGGGTAGACGCCTTCATGATGCGTGTCGTCGACATGATGTATGCCGTGCCTTACCTGCTGATCGCCATCCTGATGGTGACCATATTGGGGCGGGCTTTTTACCTGGTGGTGATCACCATCACGGTATTTTCCTGGATGAACATGGCACGCGTGGTGCGCGGCCAGACGCTGTCGCTGCGTTCCAAGGAGTTCATCGAAGCAGCCCGCGCACTGGGTGTGCCCACGCGGCGCATCATCTTCCAGCACATTGTTCCCAATCTTCTGGGCATCGTTGCGATCTACACCACGGTCACCGTGCCGGCCGTGATCCTGGTCGAGTCCGTGCTGTCGTTCCTGGGGCTGGGCATCCAGGAGCCCATGACGAGCTGGGGTGTGCTGATCCACGACGGTGCGTCCGTCATGGAAGTCTCGCCCTGGATGCTGTTGTTTCCGGCGGGCATGCTCTCGTTGACCCTTTATTGCTTCAACTACATCGGGGACGGCCTGCGTGATGCGCTCGACCCCAAAGACCGCTGAGCCGCACCATGAGCCTGATTGAAGTCAACAACCTCGGCGTCCAGTTCCAGACCCAGGACGGGCTGGTCTATGCCGTCAACGGCATCAACTTTGCGCTGGAGCGCGGCCAGACCCTGGGCATCGTCGGCGAGAGTGGCTCCGGCAAAAGCCAGAGCGTGCTGGCCATGATGGGGCTGCTTGCCGGTAACGGCAAAGCCACCGGTCAGGCCTTGTACAAGGGCCAGGATCTGCTGGCCATGAAGCCGGCCGAGCTCAACAAGATACGCGGCAACCGCGTGGCCATGATCTTCCAGGACCCGATGACTTCGCTGAACCCCTACCTGACGGTAGAGCGGCAGATGACCGAGGTGCTGCAGTTCCACAAGGGCTTTGACCGCAAGTCCGCCCGCGCCAGGTCGGTGCAACTGCTCGATGCGGTCAAGATCCCGGAAGCCGCACGCCGCATCACCATGTACCCGCACGAATTTTCGGGCGGTATGCGCCAGCGCGTGATGATCGCCATGGCCTTGCTCTGCGAGCCCGAAGTGTTGATCGCCGACGAGCCCACCACGGCGCTGGACGTGACTGTGCAGGCGCAGATCATCGCCTTGCTGCGTGACTTGCAGCGTGACTTCGGCACCGCGATTGTCATGATCACGCACGACCTGGGCGTGGTAGCCGGTCTGTGCGATGAAGTCATGGTGCTATACGGCGGGCGTGTGATGGAGCAGGGCAGCGCCGACAGCATTTTTTATGGTGCCTCTCACCCGTATACCGTGGGCCTGCTGGGCGCCATACCGCGCCTGGACGCGGACGACGAAGCGCTTGTGGCCATCCCCGGTGCACCGCCCAACATGGCGCGGCTTCCCAAGGGCTGCCCGTTCAGCGAGCGCTGCGCGCTGGCCGTCGCGCAGTGCCGTGATGTGATGCCTGCGTTACTGCCGGCCTCGCACAACCCGGCGGTGCTGAGGGCCTGTCACAAATCAAGCGAGGCTGTGTCTGAACTTGCTGCCAGGGGAGCCGTCCATGCGTGATGCCTCTCAACCTATTTTGTCGGTGCGCGACCTGAAGGTGCACTTCAGGATCAAAAGCGGCGCCTGGCCCTGGTCGCCGGCGCGAATCCTGAAAGCCGTGGACGGCATTTCCTTCGACATCCATGCGGGCGAAACGCTGGGTGTGGTGGGTGAGTCGGGCTGCGGAAAATCCACCTTGGCGCGTGCGGTGCTGAACCTGATTCCCGCCACCGCCGGCAGCATTGTCTGGATGGGGCAGGAGATGACGGGCGCCTCTCCCCAGGCCTGGCTGGGTGTCAGGGCAGACATCCAGATGATCTTCCAGGACCCGCTGGCTTCGCTGGACCCGCGCATGACCATTGCGCAAATCATTGCCGAGCCTCTGCGTACGCATCGCCCGCGCATGCCCGAGGCCGAAGTGATGCAGCGCGTCAAGGCCATGATGGGCCGCGTCGGCCTGATGGCGCAGCAGATCAATCGCTACCCGCATGAATTTTCAGGCGGCCAGTGCCAGCGCATCGGCATCGCGCGGGCGCTGATCCTGGAGCCCAAGCTCATCATCTGCGACGAGCCGGTGTCGGCGCTGGATGTGTCTATCCAGGCGCAGATCATCAACCTGCTCAAGGCACTGCAAAAGTCCATGGGCCTGGCGCTGATCTTCATCGCGCATGACCTGGCCGTCGTCAAACACATCAGCGACCGTATCCTGGTGATGTACCTCGGGCATGAAATGGAAGTGGCAAAAAAGAAAGCGCTGTATGCCGCGCCGCGCCACCCCTACACGCAGGCATTGCTGTCGGCCATCCCGATTCCCGACCCGGCGCTGGAGCGCAAGAAGGTGATCCAGCTGCTGCAGGGCGATTTGCCGTCGCCGATGTCGCCGCCGTCGGGGTGCGTGTTCCGAACGCGCTGCCCGCAGGCCATTGCGCGCTGCGCTGAAGAGGTGCCTGAGCTTCGCCGCCTGGACGACCAGACGGAAGCAGCTTGCCTGCTGGCTTGAGGGGTTTTATGTCTGCAGCCTAATAAGGGCGGGCGCTAGCAGCTATTAAAACAATAGCAATCTGGTTCAGGCCCGAAGAACGCAGAGGTACGCGGCGAACACCGCGGCGAGCCACACGCTTTCTACCAGCATCAACGCCATGGGCCGCCAGCCCAGCCGCACCAGTTCCTCGAACGAGGTTTTAATGCCCAGCGCCGAAATGGCGATCACCAGGCAAACCCGGGAGACATGGCCCAGCGCGTTTGTGAGCTGCTGTGTGACCACGCCCGCGCTATTTAGCAGTACCAGCGCCATGAACCCCACCAGGAAAAAAGGCAGCAAAGGCGCGCGCTGGCCAGCATTGCCTGGTGTGCTGATCTGCCGCCGCCAGTAATAGGCAAGCACCGCTACCACCGGCACCAGCAGCGTGACACGGAACAGCTTGACGATCACCGCCACATCGCCGGCATCATGGGAAATCATCAGGCCTGCACCTACCACTTGTGCCACGTCGTGGATCGTGCCGCCCAGAAAGATGCCGGCGCTGGTTTCGTCCAGGCCCAGCACCTTGACCAGCAAGGGGTAGACCACCATTGCCAGCGTCGACAAGCCTGTTACGCCGACCACGGTGAGCAGCGTGTGGCGCTCGTTCTCCTCGGTTTTCGGCATGACGGCCGCAACCGCCAGTGCCGCCGACGCGCCGCAGATGGACACGGCTGCACCGCAGAGCAGGCCGAAGTCGGTGGCAAGGCCCAGGCGCCGGGCCAGCCAGGCGCCCAGTGCAATGGTGCTGGCAACGCCCAGCAGGGCAGTGGCCAGCGGGCCGATGCCGAGCTGGCCGATTTGCGCCAGCGTGATGCGGGCGCCCAGCAAGGCCACACCGATGCGCAGCAGGGTTTTGGCGCAGAACTCGATGCCGGGGCGGCAACGCGCATCCTGGTACAGGAAATGAAACGCCAGCCCGAACAGCAGCGCGTACAGCAGCTGCGGGCCGCCGTAATGCTCGGACAGGAAACTGGCACCCAGCATGATGAGAAGCGGCGAGGCAATGCCGGGCCAGAGATTACGGGTGTATTGAAGCCAAAGGTGTGCGTGGCTGGGCATGGTGATGCAAACCTGAAGAAAAAGGGCAGGCGAAATCCGCCGCGAAAAGGCGGATGAAAAGGAGTGGGGGAGAAAGAGGCTGGGGACTAGGATAGAAGCCAGGGCACGGAGGTAAAACCCTCAGGCAGTCAATGCTTCAAGCCCCTGCTGCAAGTCGCTCACCAGGTCGGCTGGGTCTTCCAGTCCGATGTGCAGGCGCACGATCTGGCCGTGGCCCGACCAGTCGGTCACGCTGCGGGCACCGCGCATGTTGGTCAGCGTAACCAGGCTTTCATAGCCGCCCCATGAAGCGCCCAGGCCAAACAGCCGCAGGCCGTCGATCAGCCGCTCGGCGGCAGCCTGGTCGAAGGTGGGCTGAAGCTCGAAGGACAGCAGGCCATTGGTGCCCTTGCAGTCGCGTTGCCAGATGGCGTGGCCCGGATGGCCGGGCAGGGCCGGGCAGAACACGGTTGCCACTTCGCCGCGCGTTTGCAGCCAGGCCGCCACCTTCAGGGCACCGCTTTCATGGAGGGCCAGGCGCGCGGCCATGCTGCGTGTGCCGCGCAGCACCAGGTAGGCATCGTCGGGGCTCACCGTCATGCCGAAGGCATCGCTGCGTTCGTTCAGCGCCTGCCAGGCGGCTTGCGTTGTGGCTACGGTGCCCATCATCACGTCGGAGTGTCCCGACAGGTATTTGGTGGCCGCCATGATGGACACGTCGGCGCCCAGCGCCAGCGGCCGGTATTGGTAGCCTGAGCCCCAGGTGTTGTCGGCCACCAGCAGTAGACCCCGCGCACGGGCAATGCCGGCCAGGTGCGGCAGGTCGCACATTTCATAAACCAGCGAACCCGGGCATTCGGCATAAATCATGCGCGTGCCGGGCTCGATTTTTTCTTCCACGTCGCTGCCGTCGGCCGCGAAGAAAGTGCAGCGGATGTTGTAGGGCGTGAGGAAGGACTCCACCAGCTTGCGCGCCGGTTCGTAGACGCTGTCCGACATCAGCAGGTGGTCGCCGGGCTTGAGGTAGGACAGCAGCGTCATCGCGATGGCGGCCAGGCCTGTAGGGAAGAGACGCGTACGGTACGCGCCTTCAAGCTCGCTGACCATGTCTTCCAGCGCGTAGTTGGTCGGGTTGCCGCGCGCCCCGTAGGTGAACACGCGCTCCTCGCCGCGGCGCAGGCGCATCTCGTGCTGGTGCGCCGTGTTGTCGAACAGCACGGTGCTGGCGCGCACCACGGCCGGGTTGACCGGCCGGCCTCCGTCATAGGCCGGCTGCTTGCCGGCGTGGACCAGGCGGGTCAGGGGTGACGCACTGGGTGCGGTGGCCGGTGGTGTTTTTTTGCTCATGTCGGGGCGGTTTGATGAATCCGGGGTCAGTCTAGCTTGGCGCCCGAGAGCTTGACGACGCGCGACCAGCGGGCAATGTCCGCCTTGAGCTGCGCGGCAAAAGCCGCCGACGTGTTGCCCACCACTTCGCTGCCGCCGTCGGTGATCAGCTTGCTGACTTCCGGCGACTTGAGCGAGCGCACGATGCTGTCGTGCAGGTAAGCCACGCGTTCGGGTGGCGTGCCCGCCGGTGCGAAGAAACCGTACCAGTCTTCAAAGGTCGTGTTCTTGTAGCCCAGCTCTTCCAGCGTCGGCACCTTGGTGAACACGCCGATGCGGCGCGGGCTGGTGACGGCCAGGGCGCGCATCTTGCCGTTCTGGATGAAGCTGGAAACCGAGGCGGTGGAAGTGATGAGCACGTCCACCTGGCCGCCCAGCAGGTCGGTGATGGCCGGTGCCGCGCCCTTGTAGGGCACGTGGGTCATGCTGATGGCGCTGTCTTTTTCCAGAACCACGCCGACGAGGTGCGAGAGTGTGCCATTGCCGGGCGTGGCATAGGTAACTCGACCGCCTGGGACTTTGGTCTGCGCGGCGAGGTCGGCAAAACTTTTCAGGGGCGAGTTGCTGGCCACTACCAGCACCAGCGGTGCGGCATTGATCTGGGTGATGGGCAGGAAGTTCTTCAGCGGATCGAACCCCGGCGAGGCATACAGCGAGGGATTGACGGCCATCAACGAGACCTGGCCCGTGAGCACGGTGTAGCCGTCAGGCTTGGCGTCCGCAACGGCTTTGGCGCCTATGTTGCCGCCGGCACCACCGCGGTTGTCGACGATGGCGCTCTGGCCGGTGATGTCGGACAGGCGGCTGGTCACGAAGCGCGTCGTGGCGTCATTGCCGCCGCCTGCCGGGAAGGGTGACACGAACTTGATGGCCTGGTTCGGGAAACCGCCAACCTGGGGCATGGGCTGGGCAGAGGCGGCACCGTGCACGGCGAGCAGGGCGCAGCACAGTGAGGCTGCGGTGAATTTCAGTTTGGCAAGCATGAGGGCTCCTGAATGAATTGGGGCAAAAGATGAATAAAGAAAAAGAGGCGGCGCGGGCCAAGTCGGTATTACGCGGGGTGGGCGGCCGGGGCATCAGGCAGCTGGAATGCCTTCAGTTCCAGCGCGTCGAGCTGCCCGATCAGGTTCACTTCCCAGGCCAGGTACTGGCGGGCAGCTTCCTTGTTGCCGTCATGCCGGTCATGCACAAAGAACAGGTAGTCGATGCAGTCGCTGTCGGCGGGAATGTTGTCAGTGGCCTGCAGCGCAAAGCCGGCGGCGCGCCAGCCATCGAGGCCGCCTTCGAGCAGGCTGGCCTTCAGTCCCAATGTCTGGAGGTCAACGGCCGCGCAGGCGGCCGCAGCGGGCTCGTCGGCAATCAGCACCACCGGGCGGTGTTCACCGGCCAGCGCCTGCGGCAGGCGCGGCCGTATGGACCAGCGTGTACCCGCGATGTGGTTTTGGCGAAACTGCATGCTGGGACGCAGGTCGATGGCGACCACGGTGCCATCGGCCAGCCCGGCCGACAGGGCGGGTGCGGTGGTGGCGGGCAGCGCGGGCAGGGCCACGGGCGCCGTGGCGGGCAGCGCCAGGCCACTGGCCAGGCCCTGGTCCAGCACGCTGGCGTCGTGACCCAGCTGGCGCAGCCAGCTGGCGACCGTCAGCGCGCGTATGCCGTCCGTATCAAACAGCACCAGCCGGGCCTGGCGCACGCCCACATACTGGTCGGTGGCCTGGATTAGCTGGCCGCCCGGCGTGTGCTGCGCGCCGGGCAGGCTGCCGCGTGCAAATTCTTCGGGGCTGCGGACATCGCACAAAAAGAGCGTGCGCTGCGTGTCGCCGGCCCAGCCGCGCACAGTCTGCGCGTCAACGACAGGTACATCGAAACGCTTGGCCAGCGCCTGGGCTGCCGCGCGCATGCCGGCGGGCTCTGTGGGCTGGGCCGAGTCCTTGTAGCGGCGCGTGCCGCCGTGCTCGAGTTTGAAGTCGGCGAGGTACCAGCCCTGGGTGCCGTTTTCCAGCGCCGATACAGGGTTGCGCAGACCAAGGTTGATCAGCGTTTGCGCGCCTATGATGCTGCGCGTGCGGCCTGCGCAGTTGATCACGATGTGGGTGTTCTCGCTGGGGACCAGGTCGCGGATGCGCAGGGCCAGTTCGCCGTTGGGGCAACTGATCGCCGTCGGGATGTTCATCTTGCGGAACTCCGAAAACGGCCGCCCGTCCAGCACCACGACGTCGTCCTTCCGCGCCAGCATGGCTGCCAGTTCGGTCGCGCTGACGCGGGGCGTGTGATAGACCTGCTCGGCCAGTTCGCCGAAAGTCTTGGATGGCACGTTGACGCCGGCAAACAGAGGGAAACCGGCGGCTTGCCAGCCGGTTGTGCCGCCCTGCAACACCTGCACGTCGCTGTAGCCGAGTGCGCTGAAGCGGCGCGCGGCCAAAGGTGCTGCGCCACTGCCGTCGGTGTCATAAACCACTAGCCGCACACTGCGGCGCGGCGCTAGGCGCGGTGCGTCCAGCTCAAGACGGCTGTAGGGCAGGGGGATGCCGTAAAACAAATGCGACTGGCCGTACTGGCCGTGCTCGCGCACATCAAACAGTGCGATTTCCGCGCCGTCGTGCAGCCAGGCTTTCAGCGTGGCCGCGTCTACAAAACGTGTCATGGGATAGGGGGCGTGTAGGTTCGGAAATTCAGGGAAGGGGGTAAGGGTGCGCGGGGGTTCAGCGGCGTGTCTGCACGCCGATGCCCATGGTTTCGTACGTGCCTTTTTCCAGGTCGTAGCCGGTGCGCGTGTTCAGCGTTTCAAGCGCGCGGCCATACATGTGCAAGTGGCGTATCACCTGGCCGGCCGGAATCTCCACGGAGTGGATGTCTTCGGGCATCAGGGCGATGCCCGTGCCGGGCTCGACCACGACGGCGTTGACCTCCTTGAGCTGCGCTTTGCCCGGCACTGAGCCGTCATCCTGGCGTTCGTACACGCGGTTGATCTCGGAGCCTTCCACGGCACTGATGCAGGCCCAGGTCGTATGGTTGTGCGGCACGATGCGTTTGCCGGGACGCATCACGTTGAGGTAAAGCGCAAAGCTCTGGTCGGCGTCTTCAGCGATCAGGTAGCGCGCCTGCAGTTCGGGGCTTTCGGGCGCAGCGAAATCCGTGGCGCTCCACAGCTCCTTCTGGCCGGCCAGCTGGTTCAACACGGCCAGCACTTTGGCCAGGGACTGGCGATTGGCCTCGCCGCTCCCAACAATAATTTTAATGTTTTGAATGGCGGCGCCAACTACCTGGTTGCGCTCGACTGCTGCGGTCATGGGCATCTTCCTGAGTGAAGTTTTGGGTTTACTTGGCCTAATATAGTCAACTCGCATTTCTGAAACAACTCAGAAATAGAGATAAATACATTAACATTTGTAATAAGTAGATATTGGCAAAACGCTTGGAAATGAAAACCCTTGATCTGGAATTACTGCGAGCGCTGGTGGCCATCGACGAGCAGGACAGCTTTGCCAGCGCCGCCGTGCAGCTGGGCAAAACGCAATCTGCGGTGACGCAGCAAATGCAGCGGCTGGAAGACCAGATCGGCCACCCGCTGTTTGAAAAGCATGGGCGCCAGAAGCGCCTGACGCCGCATGGGTTAAAGCTGCTCGGTTACGCGCGCCACCTGCTGGCCATCAATGATGATGCCTTGCGCAGCCTGCAGCAAGGCAACCTGGAGGGTGCACTGCGCATAGGCGCGCCGCACGACGTGGCCGACACCATGCTGCCGACGCTGCTGGCACAGGTGGCGCGTGCTTCGCCGCTGTTGCAGCTCGACATCCATGTGGGGCGCAGCCCTTTCCTGATGGAATCCCTCAAGCGCGGGGAGATCGACATGACTATCTCCAACCGCAACGACCCGGCGCTCGACGGCGTGGTGCTGCGTACGTCACCCACGGTGTGGTTGTGCTCAGCCAGCTACGTACATGATCGCGCCAAGCCGGTGCCGCTGATTCTGGTGGAGGGCCCCAGCGTATTTCACAGGCTGGCGCGAGAGGCACTGGACGCTGCCGGAATTCCCTGGTCGCCGAGCTATACCGCTTCCAGCCTGATCGGCATCAAGGCTGCGCTGCGTGCGGGTTTGGGCGTGACTGCGCGCGGCATCGAGATGGCGGGCAGCGACCTTCGCGTGCTGGGCGAAAACGATGGACTGCCGCGTTTGCCTGAGCTTGATTACTACCTGTTCATTCGAAAGAATGTCATAAACCCGGTGACACGCAAGGTGTTCGAGATGCTGAAATCCAACCTCGGTTTGATTCGCAGCGCGGCGGACCCGGCCATCCCCGCCGCGCGTGCCGATCGGGAAATTTAAGCGCCGTCTGAAAAAGCGAACGGCCGGAATTCCGGGGGGAAACGCATCCGCGAATGTGTTGCAGACTTTTTAATTACTTTGCTGAAAGTATGCGCATGTGAATTTGCGGTGTCGCGAGACCACAAAAAATAAACGCGCGAAAAACGTTGGACGCGAGCCACATGTAGCGGTTGTATCTGCGTGGTAACACGGTGCATGCGTCATCTGCGGTGTACGCTCGCCGGGCGCTGACGATGCCCACGAGGAGGTGGGGTTGTCTCGCGTATCCGATCAATGCAAGGAGAGTTCATGTCAGTTTCAACATTCCCCATCAGGCGGCGCACGCTGCTTGCTGGTTCTGCAGCCACCCTGGCGCTTGGCGCTGCGCCCGCATGGGCTGCCTACCCCGACAAGCCCATCAAGATCATCGTTCCCTGGGCAACGGGCGGCAGCACCGATGCCATTACCCGCGTGCTCGCACAGCGGCTGAGCGAGGGGCTGAAGCAACCCGTGATCGTCGACAACAAGCCGGGTGGCGCTGGCCACGTGGGCATTGACCAGGCCGCCAAGTCGGCACCCGATGGCTATACGCTGGCGATCGTGGAGTTGTCGCACGTGTACGCGCCCGCAGTTGTTGCCAACCTGCCTTACGACATGCTGCGTGACTTCACGCCGATCACGCTTGTGGGTACATCGCCCATGGTGCTGTTTACCGGCATGGGCCCCGAAAACAGCGACTTCAAGACTTTCCTGAAAACTTCTTCAACCGCCAAGGGTGGGCCACCTGCCATGGCGAACAGCGGCACAGGGTCTATCAGCCACCTGGTGGGCGAGCTGTTTTCCCAGGAAACCAAAATCAAGTTCAACATGGTGCCTTACCGCGGCGGTGCGCCGGCGATGGTTGACCTGGCTGCCGGCCAGGTGTCCTCTTACTTCGCCACGCTGGCGACCGGCTCCAGCCTGATGGCCTCCGGAAAGGTCAAGGCGCTGGCGGTGACGGGCCGCAAGCGCTCGGACGTCCCTATCCTGCGCTCCTTGCCGACGATGACAGAGCTCGGCTTGAAGAACATGGATGTGGCGCAATGGTGGGCGCTTGTTGCACCGGCGACCACTCCGCTAGAAGTTACCGAGCGGCTTCGCCTCGAACTCCTGAGTGCGATGTCGGATTTCAAGGTGGTGGAACGTATGTCTGCTTTGGGTGTGGAAATGAAAGGTACTTCACGCGACCAGTTGCGTGGATTCCTTCGGGCGGAGTCGGAGCGCTGGCGCACTCTGGCGCGTAACGTGGGACTGAAGCCGCAATAACTTCAGTTGCTTCAAAGGATTCGGCTCATCACTGAGTCGATGAGTACCAGCGCCGGCGAGTCCTGCCGGCACTGCGGTGCTATAGCTGCAGGTCCAGCCAGCGTCGCGCGGCTGCGTTCAGCGCCTCCTGCTGACCCGTTGTCAGCAAAGTGATGTGGCCGGGTGCGTCGCCTCGCCGCAACTGCCCGGCGGCTTCGAGCAAACGGCGGGTCTGCCGCGCGACCGGCTCGCCGGTTTCGATCAGGCGGACATCGGGGCCGACCAGCGCCTGCAGCGTGTCCCATGCGAAGGCGTAATGCGTGCAGCCCAGTACCAGGGTGTCGACCTGCCCGGCCTGGCCGCCGAAAGACCCGATCGCCTGCGTGTATTGCTCGCATAGCGCGCCGATCCGCGCCACATCGTGGTTCTGGATCGCATCGGCCAGGCCGTCGCAGGGCTGCAGGATGAATTCCGCTTGGTCTTTCAGCGAGTCGTGCAAGGCGCGTAGCTTGGCGCTGGTCATCGTGACGCGCGTCCCCATCACACCGATGCGGCCCGTCTTGCTCAGGGCAACGGCTGGCTTGAGTGCCGGCTCGACGCCGACCAGCGGCAAGTCCGGGTGCTCGGTTCGTATGAGGTGAACGGCGGCCGCCGTCGCGGTATTGCACGCGATCACCAGTGCCTTGATCGCATGCTCTTCGCGCAATTTGCGCACGACGGCGCGCGTGCGCTCAATGACAAAAGCGTCGCCGCGCTCGCCATAAGGCGCGAAGCCCGCGTCGGCCAGGTAGACGAAGGACTCCGCGGGCAATTGGGCCCGCAATGCCTTGAAGACGCTAAGGCCGCCCACGCCGCTGTCGAACACGCCGACCGGCCGGTCGACGCCGGCATGGCCTTCGCTCACGCGGCTGCGACGGGAATGTTTTTGAACTCGCCGGTGGCGATTTTCTTTTGCCACTCGGCTGGGCCGGTGATGTGCGCGCTGGTGCCGCCCGCATCCACCGCCACGGTCACCGGCATGTCGACCACGTCGAATTCGTAGATCGCTTCCATGCCCAGATCGGCAAAGCCCACGACCTTGGCGGTCTTGATGGCCTTGCTGACCAGGTAGGCAGCGCCGCCGACGGCCATCAGGTAGGCGCTCTTGTGCTTCTTGATGGCTTCGATGGCGACCGGGCCGCGTTCGGATTTGCCGATCATCGAGATCAGGCCGGTCTCGGCCAGCATCATTTCAGTGAAGCCGTCCATGCGGGTGGCGGTGGTGGGGCCGGCAGGTCCTACGGCTTCATCACGAACCGGGTCGACCGGGCCGACGTAGTAGATGACGCGGTTGGTGAAATCCACCGGCAGCTTTTCGCCCTTGCCCAGCATGTCTTGAATGCGCTTGTGCGCGGCGTCGCGGCCGGTCAGCATCTTGCCGTTGAGCAGCAGGGTCTGGCCTGGCTTCCAGCTGGCAACTTCTTCCTTCGTGAGCGTATTGAGATCGACTTTTTTGCTCTTCTTGTAGTCGGGCGTCCAGTTCACGTTGGGCCAGAGATCCAGCGAAGGCGGGTCGAGGTAGACCGGGCCGCTGCCGTCCATCACGAAGTGCGCGTGGCGCGTGGCGGCACAGTTTGGGATCATCGCGACGGGCTTGCTGGCTGCATGCGTCGGGTACATCTTGATCTTGACGTCGAGCACGGTGGTGAGGCCTCCCAGGCCTTGCGCGCCTATGCCCAGCGCGTTGACCTTCTCGAACAGTTCGAGCCGAAGCTCTTCGGTCTTGGTCAGTTTGGCGCCTGAGGACGACTTGGCCTGCAACTCGTACATGTCGAGGTCGTCCATCAGGCTTTCCTTGGCCATCAGCACGGCTTTTTCGGCGGTGCCGCCAATGCCTATGCCAAGCATGCCGGGCGGGCACCAGCCGGCGCCCATGGTGGGCACGGTTTTCAGCACCCAGTCGACCACCGAGTCACCAGGGTTGAGCATGACCATCTTGCTTTTGTTTTCGCTGCCGCCGCCTTTGGCCGCTACGGTCACGTCGATCTTGTTGCCGGGCACCAGCTCGGTGAAGATCACGGCCGGCGTGTTGTCTTTGGTGTTTTTGCGGTCGAACTGCGGATCGGCCACCACAGAGGCGCGCAAGGTGTTGTCGGGGTGGTTGTAGCCGCGGCGCACGCCTTCGTTGATGGCGTCGTCAATGCTGCCGGTGAAGCCTTCCCAGCGCACGTCCATGCCGACTTTGAGGAACACGTTGACGATGCCGGTGTCCTGGCAGATCGGGCGCTGGCCCGTCGCGCTCATCTTGCTGTTGGTGAGGATCTGTGCAATCGCATCCCTGGCGGCCGGGCTTTGCTCGCGCTCATAGGCGCGCGCCAAGTGGGCGATGTAGTCGGTGGGGTGGTAGTAGCTGATGTACTGCAGGGCAGCGGCTACGGATTCGATGAGGTCGGCTTGCTTGATCGTGGTCATGGTGGGTCGTCGTTATGAGGGCGTTTCGGGAACATTTCGGGCAAACCCCACAATTATCCGCCCTTGGGCGGGCGACTCGGGCATGTCGGGCGAGAGGATCCAAAACCCTTCAGATGAGAATCTTTCTCGTCTGCGGTCATACTAGGACTCTTCACCATCTTTTTTTGACGTGCAGGATATTTCCATGACGACAAGCAGCACGCGCACGGAGCGCGACACCTTTGGCCCTATCGAGGTGCCGGCCAACAAACTCTGGGGAGCGCAGACGCAGCGCTCGCTGCAGAATTTCGACATCTCGGGGGAGCAGCAGCCTCGCGAAATCATCAAGGCGCTGGCGCAGGTCAAGCGCTCATCGGCCAGGGTCAACCATGCGTTGGGCCTTCAGGACGAGAAAAAAACAAAGGCCATTGTGGCCGCAGCCGACGAGGTGATCGCGGGCGGGCATGCGGACGAATTCCCCCTGGTGGTCTGGCAAACCGGCTCGGGCACGCAGACCAATATGAACGTCAACGAGGTGCTGGCCAACCGCGCCAGTGAAATCCTGGGCGGCGAGCGCGGCGAAGGCCGGCTGGTGCACCCTAACGACGATGTCAACCGCAGCCAGTCGTCCAATGATGTTTTTCCCACCGCCATGCATGTGGCCGCTGTGGAGGCCATGACCCACAAGCTCCTGCCAGCGATTGCGAAGTTGCGCGCGACGCTGGCGCAAAAAGCCAAAGACTTCGACAGCATCGTGAAGATTGGACGTACCCATCTGCAGGATGCGACGCCACTCACTCTGGGCCAGGAGTTCTCGGGTTATGTCGCGCAACTGGACCATGGCGAAAAGCATGTGCGTGCCGCGTTGCCGCACCTGTATGAACTGGCACTCGGCGGTACTGCCGTTGGTACGGGGCTGAATGCACCGAAGGGGTATGCGGAGCAAGTGGCGGCCGAACTGGCCACGCTCACAGGCCTGCCTTTTGTGACCGCACCCAACAAGTTCGAGGCGCTGGCCTCGGTGGACGGACTGGTGCATGCGCACGGCGCCCTCAAGACACTCGCTGCCAGCATGATGAAGATTGCCAATGACGTGCGCTGGCTCGCCAGCGGCCCGCGCAGCGGCATCGGTGAACTCAGCATTCCCGAAAATGAGCCCGGCTCGTCCATCATGCCGGGCAAGGTCAACCCGACGCAGAGCGAAGCCGTCACCATGCTGGCGGCGCAGGTGTTCGGCAACGATGTGGCCATCAACTTCGGCGGTGCCTCGGGTAACTTCGAGCTCAATGTGTTCCGGCCTATGGTGGCGCACAACTTTTTGCAAAGCGTGCGCCTGCTGGCCGATGGCATGGTGAGCTTTAACGACCACTGCGCCGTCGGCATTGAGCCGAATCGCGAACGCATCGCCGAGCTGGTTGACCGCTCGCTGATGCTGGTGACGGCGCTCAACACGCACATCGGCTATGACAAGGCAGCCTTCATCGCAAAAAAGGCCCACAAGGAAGGCAGCAGCCTGCGCGATGCGGCGCTGGCCTCCGGTCATGTCACGGGCGAGCAGTTTGATGCCTGGGTGCGGCCTGAAAACATGGTGGGCTGACGCTGGCCACACCCGTTTCGGGGGTGGTTAGCGGATGGGTTGAGTGGATTAAGGGTTTACCCTATGATCGTGTCCGTAGATGTTCACGCCACAAAGGAAATTCATGACTGCCTTCGCCCTGTACTTGACGATTGCCCAGCCCGCAGCCAAAGCGCGCGTACGCCTTGTGCTGCGTGAGTTGATTGCTGCTACGCCGCTGTCTATTTTTATCAGCGCGCTGCGAGCCCGCTAATCTGATTGCTGCGGGGCTGTTTGCGCCGTCGGCAGTAGACCGCACCACGCGGTTGCTTTTTTTCTTCCGCTTTCTTTTCAGTGCCCTCTGGGCCCGGTGCAATGCCGGGCACCTGCTAATCCCGCATTGCGCGCTCATGCTCAGCGCCGCTAACACGCACACTCCCCATCCTGTAAATCAAATCCATCGCAGTGGCCGGGGTTTGGCATAGCGATTCTTTCAATTCGCTTTCGTTTTTTTGAGCGATGTGTAAAGTTTTTTTCAAACTTGATCGCGGTCAATGGGCTCATAAATGTCCGCTCTCACAATCCGCTCACAACAACAGCATCAACGATTGCAATTGCAATTTCCACGGCATAAAAGCGACAGGAGACATCAATGACATACGCCAACACGGCCACCCCCGCGCCATCCCGCGCCCATCGCTGGATACAACTTCTCTTGGGCATCGTCTGCATGGCGATGATTGCCAACCTGCAATATGGCTGGACCCTTTTTGTGAATCCCATTGCCGACAAGTACGGCTGGAGCAAGGCCGCCATTCAGGTGGCCTTCACGATTTTTGTGTTGACCGAAACCTGGCTCGTCCCGATTGAAGGCTACCTGGTTGACCGTTTCGGGCCACGTCCGGTGGTCATGGTCGGCGGCATTCTTTGCGGCATCGGTTGGGTGATCAACTCTTTCGCCGATTCGCTGATGCTGCTTTATATCGCAGCTGCGATCAGCGGCATTGGCGCGGGCGCGGTGTACGGCACTTGCGTCGGCAACGCCTTGAAGTGGTTTCCGGATCGCCGCGGCCTGGCTGCGGGCCTGACAGCCGCGGGCTTCGGTGCGGGGTCCGCGCTCACCATTCTTCCGATCTCGGCCATGATCAAGGGCAGCGGCTACCAGTCTGCCTTCCTGTACTTCGGGATCATTCAGGGCGTGATCGTATTTGTCGTGTCGTTCCTGCTGACGCGGGCACCGGCGAACCTGGCCAAGAGCGGCTCGATCTCCACGATCAATGTGCAGCAGAGCCGGCGCGACTACACACCGTCCGAAGTCCTGCGTTCACCGGTGTTCTGGGTGATGTACGTCATGTTCGTGATGGTGGCGGCCGGCGGGCTGATGGCTACGGCCCAGCTCGGACCTATCGCCAAGGATTTCAACGTCGGCGACGTGCCCGTCAGCATCATGGGCCTGGCGCTGCCGGCTCTCACATTTGCCCTGGCCATTGACCGCGTGCTCAACGGGCTTACCCGTCCGTTCTTTGGTTGGGTGTCGGACCAGATCGGCCGTGAAAAGACGATGCTGATCGCCTTTGGCATCGAGTCGGTGGGCATCCTGGCTCTCTACCAGTTTGGCCATAACCCGGTTGCCTTCGTGGTACTGACGGGCATGGTGTTCTTCGCCTGGGGCGAGATCTACAGCCTCTTTCCATCGACCTGCGCCGATACCTTTGGCTCCAAATACGCTGCGTCCAATGCCGGTCTGCTTTACACCGCCAAGGGTACGGCGTCGCTGCTGGTTCCACTGTCCAGTGTGCTCACCGCGATGACCGGCAACTGGCACGCCGTCTTTATTGTTGGCAGCGTCATGAATGCGATTGCGGCGCTGATGGCCTGGTATGTGCTGCGCCCGATGCGGCGAGCCGAGATGGAAAAGGCCGTGCTGCCTGCAGCTGCTTCCGACAAGGCTGCCAGCTTCGGTCCTCTTCCGCAGTCCGCGCAATAAAGAGCAGGATTGCGGCCTGGAGCCTGCAGCGGGATGGGCCGCCATTTTGCGGGTCTGGGACAATAGGGCATGCTCAAGTTTGTCCACCGCATCCTCAACCAGTTCATCAATTCGCAATCGCTTTCGGGCGTGGTGCTGGCGCTGGCCGCTGTGGCTGCGCTGGTGTTGAGCAACTCGCCATGGGGTGAGGCTTACAACCGGTTTGTGCAACTGCCAGGGGAGCTGCGGGTAGGCGGTGATCTGCTGGTGCTCTCCAAGTCGTTATTGCATTGGGTCAATGACTTGTGGATGGCGGTGTTCTTCTTTCTGGTGGGCCTGGAGATCAAGCGCGAATTGATTGAGGGCGAACTGGCCTCACCTGCGCAGGCGCTGTTGCCGGCAGGTGCCGCGTTGGGCGGTATGGTGGCGCCGGCGCTCATCTACATGGTGATCAATGCCGGCGACCCGGTCGCGATGCGAGGCTGGGCGATTCCGGCTGCCACCGACATCGCCTTTGCGCTGGGCATTCTGGTGTTGCTGGGTAGCCGCGTGCCGGCATCACTCAAGGTGTTTTTGACCGCTGTCGCCATCATTGATGACCTGGGTGCCATCCTGATCATTGCGTTTTTCTACACTGAGGGTTTGTCGGTCATGGCGTTGTTGGCCGCCGGGATCGGTGGGTTGCTCTTGCTGGCCTTTAACCGGGCTAAGGTGATGGCCATAGGGCCCTACGTGGCAGTGGGCCTGGTGATCTGGCTCTTTGTTTACAAGTCCGGCATTCATGCAACGCTGGCGGGCGTCATTACCGCGCTGGCGATTCCCCTTTCAGACGGCAAAGGCGGCTCGCCGCTTAAAACAGCTGAACATACGCTGCACCCCTGGGTGGCTTTTGCTGTGTTGCCCATGTTTGCCTTCGCCAATGCAGGGGTGTCCCTTCAGGGTGTGACGCCAGGAACGCTCCTTCAAAGCGTGCCCCTGGGCATCGCCGCAGGCCTGCTGGTAGGCAAGGCTGTCGGCGTGTTTGGCGCTTCCTGGCTGTTGATCCGCTTTGCCGGTGCCCGCTTGCCTGCAGGGGCGGGCTGGAGCCAGTTTTTCGGTGTCTGCCTGCTGTGTGGCGTGGGCTTCACCATGAGCCTTTTCATCGGTGCGCTCGCTTTCGCCGGCCAGGATGCGGCATACGAGACGCAACTGAAGCTGGGTGTGCTGTGCGGTTCGTTGTTGTCAGGGGTGCTGGGTGCACTGATGCTGCTGCGCACAAGCGCTGCCGAAAAGGCGCCGGGCTAGGACCGCCCGGCGTGACGCGGTCAGTGCTTTTGTGCGGCGATCGCGGACATGATCTTGTCGGTGTAGGCGATCGCAATCGCCGACAACAGGAAGGTGATATGGATCACCGTTTGCGCGATCAGGACCTTGTCGGTGTAGTTGTCGGCGTTGATGAACGTCTTCAGCAGGTGGATGGAGCTGATACCGATGATGGCCGTGGCCAGCTTGACCTTCAATACCGAGGCGTTCACGTGGCTCAGCCATTCGGGCTGGTCGCGGTGGCCTTCGAGGTTCATGCGGCTCACAAAGGTTTCGTAGCCACCCACGATTACCATGATCAAGAGGTTGGAGATCATCACCACGTCGATCAGCGCCAGCACCACCAGCATGATGACCGTTTCGTTGAGCGACACGACGGGTATGGCGGTCTTGTAGCCTATGCTGGTGATTAGTGCCTGCAACGCGGTCTGGCTCCCGAATGCGGCTTCAATCAGGTGCCACAGTTCCACCAGAAAGTGCACCACGTAGACGGCCTGCGCGGCGATGAGGCCGAGGTAAAGCGGCAGTTGCAGCCAGCGGCTGGCGAAAATCAGGTTGGGCAGCGGGCGCAGGGGTGAGATTTTGGCAGGGGCAGGGGATTGAGTGGGTTCAGTCATGATGGCGTAAGCTGGGGTTTGCGGCATTGTAGGGGGAGCGCAGATACCCCTTCAATTGCAGAAGTTGTAAGGTTCAAGCCAGTCAGTGGCTTGTAAGTGCGGCAGAAGACAGTACCACGCATTCAGTGACAAACAGGAGACAAAACCAATGAGCGCCCCTTCATCCGCGATCGAATCCACCCTGGTTGAAAATCGCATCTTTCCGCCGACACCGGCCACTGTAAAGGCCGCGCGTATTTCGGGTATGCCGGCTTACCAGGCGCTGTGCACCGAAGCCGAGAAGGACTTTGAAGGGTTTTGGGCTCGCCTGGCGCGCGAAAACCTGAGCTGGAAGAAGCCCTTCACCCAGACACTGGATGAGTCCAATGCTCCGTTCTACAAGTGGTTTGCCGATGGTGAACTCAACGCTTCCTACAACTGTCTGGACCGCCATCTGGGCACGCCGGTCGAAAACAAAAAAGCCATCATCTTTGAAAGCGACGACGGCAAGGTCACCAACGTCACTTACAAAGAATTGCATGCCAGGGTCAGCCAGTTTGCGAGCGCGCTGAAAGGCGCCGGCATCAAAAAGGGCGACCGCGTCATCATCTACATGCCAATGACGGTCGAAGGTGTGGTGGCCATGCAGGCTTGCGCGCGCATAGGCGCCACGCATTCGGTGGTTTTCGGCGGCTTTTCGGCCAAGAGCCTTCAGGAGCGTATTCAGGATGCTGGTGCGGTCGCCGTCATCACCGCCAACTACCAGTTGCGCGGCGGCAAGGAGTTGCCACTCAAGGCCATCGTCGATGAAGGCATCGCCATGGGCGGCTGCGAGTCGATTAAAAACGTGATCGTCTACCAACGTACGGCCACCGCCTGCAACATGGTGGCTGGCCGCGACAGCCTGATGCACGAGATCACCGCCAGGGCAGCTCCGGTGTGCGAGCCCGAGTTCGTCGGCGCGGAGCACCCGCTTTTTATCCTTTACACCTCGGGCTCGACCGGCAAGCCCAAGGGCGTGCAGCACAGCACCGGTGGTTACCTGCTCTGGGCCAAACTCACCATGGACTGGACCTTCGACATCCAGCCCGCCGACGTGTTCTGGTGCACCGCCGACATTGGCTGGATCACCGGCCACACCTACGTGGCCTACGGTCCGCTGGCTGCCGGCGCAACGCAGATCATCTTTGAAGGAATACCGACCTTCCCGAATGCGGGCCGCTTCTGGCAGATGATCGAAAAACACAAGGTCACGATTTTCTACACGGCGCCTACGGCTATCCGTTCATTGATCAAGGCTGCCGAGGCTGACGAGAAGGTGCATCCGGCCCGCTCCGACTTGAGCAGCCTGCGCATCCTGGGCTCTGTTGGCGAACCGATCAACCCCGAAGCCTGGATGTGGTACTACAAGAACGTGGGCGGCGAGCGCTGCCCCATCGTGGACACCTTCTGGCAAACCGAAACCGGTGGCCACATGATCACGCCGCTGCCCGGCGCCACGCCGCTGGTGCCCGGCAGCTGCACGCTGCCATTGCCCGGCATCATGACTGCCATCGTCGACGAAACCGGCAAGGATCTCCCCAATGGCGCGGGCGGCATGCTGGTCGTCAAGCGGCCCTGGCCCTCCATGATCCGCACCATCTGGAACGACCCGGACCGCTTCAAGAAAAGCTATTTCCCCGAAGAAATGGGCGGCACGATTTACCTGGCCGGCGACGGGGCAGTGCGCAATGTCGACAACGGCTATTTCCGCATCACCGGCCGCATCGATGACGTGCTGAATGTGTCGGGCCATCGCATGGGCACCATGGAAATCGAATCGGCGCTGGTAGCGCACTCTACGCTGGTGGCCGAGGCCGCCGTGGTGGGGCGTCCTGATGACTTGACGGGTGAGGCCATTGTGGCCTTTGTAGTGCTCAAGCGTTCACGCCCGACGGGTGAGGAAGCCAAAGCGATTGCCAAGGAGCTGCGCGACTGGGTGGGTAAAGAAATCGGCCCGATCGCCAAGCCCAAGGACATTCGCTTTGGCGACAACCTGCCCAAGACCCGAAGCGGCAAGATCATGCGCCGCCTGCTGCGCGGCATCGCCAAGGGCGAGACCATCACCCAGGACACCTCGACGCTTGAAAACCCTGCCATTCTCGATCAGCTGTCTGAAAAGCAGTGATTGAGAACGTGGCGTAGCCGCGTCAGCGAAGCTGGGGCAGGGTTGGGGGACACTCATATCGCGAAGCGATGTGACGTGGCCACAAAACCCTGCCATTCTCGATCAGCTGTCTGAAAAGCAGTAGTTCTGAAGCCGGCATAAAAAAAGCCCGTCATTGACGGGCTTTTTTTATGGGCCTAAAGCCCTCGGTTATTTCTGGGTCAGGATCCAGGCGACCAGCTTTTTGGCTTCGTCTGGGCTAACCTGGGCGTTGGCTGGCATGGGCACCGGGCCCCAGACGCCTGAACCACCCTTGATGACTTTGGCGGCCAGCTTGTCGGCTGCGTCTTTTTGCCCTGCATATTTGGCTGCGACATCCTTGTAGGAGGGCCCAACCAGTTTCTTGTCAACGGCGTGGCAAGCCATGCAGTTTTTCGCGGTTGCCAGTTGCAAATCCGCCAGTGCAGGGGTTGATACTGCAAAAACTGCAGCCATGGAAGCGATGACCGAAAGAATGCGTTTCATGGATTGTCCTCGTGGGGAGTTATGGATTCGGTTACAGTCAATTAACGTCATTGTAGTGGTGCCGGTTGACCGGGTTTCAAGGGTTGACCCGGCCAGACCACCACACATTCAGAGGAGTTACAGATGTTTTTTCTATTGGTTGGAATTGTTGCGTTGGCACTGAAGTATCTCGAAATCGGGCCCGTTGCCACATTAAGCTGGTGGATTGTGCTTTCTCCATTCGTGCTTGCAGCCCTCTGGTGGTGGTGGGCGGATGCATCGGGCTATACCAAGCGCAGGGAAGTGGACAAGATGGACAAACGCAGGCAAGACCGCATTGACAAACAGCGCGACGCCATGGGTATGCTTTCGGCGAAGAAAAAGAAATAGCCCGATACCGCACAACCAGCTGATACGCCAGTCAATTTACCCGGTTTTTGCAACTGGCAGCTGGTCTCAAAGCAAAGAGCCCGTGAAATCTGTAACTTCACGGGCTCTTTGCTTTTCAGTGGATCAACTCAATAGTCGTCTAGCACCGCACCCTTGCTGGCGCTTGATGCATTAAAAGCAAACTTGGCCTGCACACCGCGGGTATAGCGTGGCGCTGGGGCTTTCCAGCCGACCTTGCGTTTGGCCAATTCGGCGTCACTGATATTCAGCTGTAACAGGAGTTGCTTCGAATCGATGGTGATCGAATCGCCTTCATTGATGAAGGCGATATTGCCGCCGGCGGCGGCCTCGGGTGCAACGTGGCCAACCACCATGCCCCATGTGCCGCCCGAGAAGCGGCCGTCGGTGATCAGGCCCACGCTCTCGCCCAGGCCGGCACCGATCAGCGCGCCGGTGGGGGCCAGCATCTCAGGCATGCCGGGGCCGCCCTTGGGGCCGAGATAACGCAGCACCATCACATCGCCGGCCTTGATCTTGCCGGCCAGGATGGCTGCCAGCGCTGACTGCTCGTCATCAAACACGCGGGCCGGGCCGGTCATGACCGGGTTTTTCAGGCCGGTGATCTTGGCCACGCAGCCTTCGGGTGAGAGATTGCCCTTCAGGATGGCCAGGTGGCCCTGGGCGTACATGGGTTTGTCGATGGGGCGGATCACGTCCTGGTCTGCGCGCGGAACTTCAGGCACATCCTTGAGCGTCTCGGCGATGGTCTGACCGGAGATCGTCAGGCAATCGCCATGCAGCAGGCCGGCGGCCAGCAGTGTTTTCATGACCTGTGGAATACCGCCGGCGCGGTGCAGATCCACGGCGAGGTATTTGCCGGAGGGCTTCAAATCGCACAGTACTGGCGTACGCTGGCGCACGCGCTCGAAATCATCAATCGACCACTCGACACCGGCCGTGTGGGCGATGGCCAGGAAGTGCAGCACAGCGTTGGTGGAGCCGCCGGTTGCCATGATCACGGCGACCGCGTTTTCAATCGACTTCTTGGTGACGATGTCACGCGGCTTGATGTCCTTCTTGATCGCTTCAACCAGAACCTTGGCCGACTCTTTGGCCGAGTTCATTTTCTCGTCATGCGGATTGGCCATGGTGCTGGAGTAGGGCAGCGAAATTCCGAGTGCTTCAAAAGCGCTGGACATGGTGTTGGCCGTGTACATGCCGCCGCAGCTGCCGGTGCCCGGAATGGCGCGGCGCTCGATCTGCAGCAGGTCTTCGTCGCTCATGCGGCCGGCGGCGTTTTCGCCCACAGCTTCAAACACGCTGACGATGTTGAGGTCTTTGCCTTTGTAGGTGCCCGGCAGGATGGTGCCGCCATAGACGTAGATCGCCGGCACGTTGGCGCGCAGCATGCCCATCAGGCCACCGGGCATGTTCTTGTCGCAGCCACCAACTACCAGCACGCCGTCCATCCACTGACCCTGCACGCAGGTCTCGATGCAGTCGGAGATCACTTCGCGGCTCACGAGGGAGTACTTCATGCCCTCGGTGCCCATGGCCATGCCGTCGGAAATCGTGGGGGTGCCGAATACCTGCGCGTTGCCGCCAGCTTCCTCGATGCCGGCAATTGCCGCGTCGGCCAGTTTTTGCAGGCCGCTGTTGCAGGGCGTGATCGTGCTGTGCCCATTGGCCACGCCGATCATGGGTTTCTTGAAATCGTCGGCCTCGTAGCCCATGGCGTAGTACATGGAGCGGTTGGGCGCGCGCGATTTGCCCTCGGTGATGTTCCTGCTGCGTGGGTTGGCAACGATGTTGACGGTTTTGGTTTCCATGGGGTGTCTCGTTGGTGTTGGCTACTTTGGCTTGCCCGTGCTTGACCTTGGGCATGCATCGGGAGAAATAGAGTATGCGTGCTTTGATTGATTCTTTCCAATCCATTATTCATCATCTATTAATATGTATGGCATATGAAAGATATTCTCGGCACCACGGGCATGGCTTCCCGTAAATCGCCCTTGATCGAGCTTCGCCTGTGGCGTCAGTTTCTGGCCGTGGCCGGGGAGCTTCACTTCGGCCGCGCTGCCAAAAGCCTCAACATGACCCAGCCGCCGCTCACGCAGGCCATTGCGCAGCTGGAGGCACATTTGGGCCTCAGATTGTTCGACCGCACCAAGCGCAGCGTGCAGCTCACGACGGCAGGTGCTGCCCTGGTGCCCGAAGCGCGTGACCTGCTGACACGTGCGCTGGCTCTTCCAGCATATGCGCGCGCCAGCGCGGACGGCGAGGCCGGGCGCTTGCGGCTGGCTTTTGTGTCTACGGTCGGTTTTGAGTTGTTGCCGCGTTGGGTGCTGGCCTTTCGCGAAAAATACCCCAAGGTACAGCTGGAATTGATAGAGGCGACCGGCGACGTGCAGCTGCTGGCTTTTGAGCGCGGAGAGATCGACGCGGGCTTCATGTTGCATTCCCCTGGTTTCGCGCCGCCAGGCCTGGCCTGCCGGCGCATCAGCCAGGACCCGCTGGTGGTGGCGCTACCGGGGCAGCACTTGCTGGCAAGCAAGGCTACGCTTGCGCTCGCTGATCTGCTGGGCGAGCCTTTAGTGATCTTTCCGCGGCGAATCGTTCCGTCACTCTATGACGCGATTTTTGCGATGTATCACGCCGCAGGGCAATTGCCGCAGGTTGCCCAGGAAGCCATCCAGATGCAGACCATCGTGAACCTGGTATCCGCCGGGCTCGGCGTGGCCTGGGTTCCCGAGAGCGTGCGGCAGTTTCAGCGCCCTGGCGTGGTGTATCGCAGCCTGCCTGCTGGCAGGCCGTCCAGGCGTAGCGGTGTGCGGGGCGCTTCGGCCGTGGTGCCTGGTTGTGAGACCAGTCTGGTCTGGCCGCGGGCCAGCGCCAACCCGGCGCTTGCTCGCTTTATCGCCTTCATCGGCGCATAGACCGCTCAAGGGCTTCTTCCCGTTCGCGTTGCCGGCGCGCCGCCACCGCGTTTTGCTGCTGCTGCTTTTCTACTGGGGTGAGTTCGCGCTGCTCCATTCTTCGTTGGGCTATTTCGCCGGCACTGCTGCAGCGGGCGCCGTGGTTGGCTTCGCAATCCGCAATGATCTTTTTGTCGGAGGTCGGTGCAGTCGTGGGCGTGCCCTTGCGCAGCCCTGCTAACGGCCAGGGCTGGGAGGTCGTGCCCGAATTGGTGCTGCCCGAAGTGGCGCGTGCATTTGCCGCTGCGTTTTCGGCTGCCCAATCCTTGGGTGCCGCCGCAGGGGCTGGTGCGCGGACGATGAGTTTTTCACTATTACCACTGCCGGTAGCGCAGGGTGTTTGCGAAAACACCTTTTTGCCGGCTGAATCAAGGCACTGGTAGACCTGCGCCACAGCGGGTTGCATGCACAACAAACCCAAGCCTGAAACAACGGTAAAACAGAATAAATGACGCATGGTGTGATCCACGTACGGCGGTGCTCCCAGTTTAATCGGGCGGACTCGCTGTAAGCCCCCTCCTACGAGCCCCGCATGCAAAAATACGGCCCATGCTTATTCATCCGCAAATCAACCCGGTTGCCCTGCAGTTGGGTCCCCTGGCCATCCATTGGTATGGCCTGACATATCTGGCGGCTTTTGGCCTCTTCTTCTTCCTGGCCACGCGGCGCCTTCGCCACGAGCCCTATGCGTCCATCACTGGCCCCGGCGCCTGGTCGCGCAGGGACATTGAAGACATCCTGTTCCTGGGCGTCATGGGGGTGGTGATCGGGGGGCGGCTCGGCTACTGCCTTTTTTACAAACCCGGTTACTACCTGTCGCATCCGCTTGAGATCTTTTTTGTGTGGCAGGGCGGCATGAGCTTTCACGGCGGGATGCTGGGTGTCCTGGCCTCGCAATGGTGGTTTGCGCGCTCGCGCCAGCGGCCGTGGCTGCAGGTGATGGATTTTGTGGCGCCTTGTGTTCCAACGGGGTTGGCGGCGGGGCGTGTCGGCAACTTCATTAACGGCGAACTCTGGGGGCGCTTCAGCGACCCTGCTTTGCCCTGGGGCATGGTATTTCCGGGCAGCGGCGCCATGCAGCCGCGTCACCCCTCACAACTCTATCAATTCCTGATGGAGGGTTTGTTGCTGTTCGTACTGCTCTGGCTGTACGCGCGCAAGCCGCGTAAGGTGGGGCAGGTCTCAGGGGCCTTCCTGGTCGGCTACGGCGTATTTCGTTTCATCGCCGAGTTTTTCCGTGAGCCCGACGACTTTCTGGGCATCCTCGCCCTGGGCATGAGCATGGGCCAATGGCTTTGCGTGCCCATGATCGCAGCGGGTGTCTGGCTCTGGGTGTGGGCTTCCCGGCAGGGTCAACCCCGAAAATCCATCGCAGGCAGCTATTGAGTGGCGATGGCTCCGGGCGACAAGACTGCCGGGCGCCCTGATCCTCTCGCTTCGGGAGTGAGGGTTTCCCCCTGTCGTTTTCGGGCACAGGTCGCTTGCCCGGATGCTTTTTTACTTTCATAATTACGTGTAATTACTTGAAATTACCACCGAAATTCTCTGAAGGCTCAAAGGCTACCTGGGGTAGCTATATGGCAACAAGGTGGGGTTTCGGGGCATGCTGAGCCACCATAACTGCAAGGTTCGGGTGGAACTCTCGTGTATTGGGTTCATTGCGTCAGCCGGTCAAGGGGTCTGTCATGCGTCTGGTCCAGAGTTCATTGCATCAAGAGGTCGCCAATACCCTGCGGGAGCAGATCTTTGCGGGCCAGCTGGCGCCCGGGAGTTTTCTGGATGAGGTCGCGCTGTGCGAGCGCCTGGAAATCTCCCGCACGCCACTGCGCGAGGCGCTCAAGGTACTGACCTCGGAAGGGCTGCTGCGCCACGAACCCCGGCGGGGGTGCTTTGTCAATGAGGTAACCGAGCAAGACCTGGACGACATTTTCCCGGTCATCGCCTTGCTGGAGGGGCGCTGCGCCTATGAGGCGGCACGCAATGCCACCGACGCCGATCTGGCTGCGCTCACTACCCTGCATGAGCGGCTTAACGGCCACGCCAAAGCCGGGCGGATCAATGACTATTACGCGACCAATTTCGCTATTCACGAGGCCATCATCCTGCTGGCCAACAACCGCTGGCTCGCGCAGGCGATTGCCGACCTGCGAAAAATATTGAAGCTGGCGCGGCTCCAGCAGTTGCACGCGCCAGGGCGGCTGGCGCAAAGCCTGTCCGAACACATGACGGTGTTTGCGGCCCTCAAAAGCCGTGACAGCGAAGGTGCCGAAGCCGCCATGCGCACCCACCTGACGCGCCAGCGCGAAGCGCTGCGTGACCTTTCCCGCAGCCAGCGCTCCAGGGTGGCCTCATGAGCGCCGCAGACTGGCTCAGCCGCAATGTTTCGCGGCTCACGGCAGGCGAGAAAAGCCTTACGGAAAAAACGGCTGCAGGGCAAGCAGACCGTGCGCAAGCAGCTACAAAAAAGATAGCAACGAGCGTCGAGTTGCCTGCGCGAAGCACGCACGAGAGGCTTCAGGCAACTTTGAGCCACAAAGATGAAGCGCTGTCGCCGCGCGTACTTCGCCGCACCTTGCAGGAGCTGCAGGCCATCATCGACCCACGCGTGAGTGAGGTGGAAGGCGGCCGGCGCGCCATGGCCATTGCGGCCTGGTACCAGGGCGCCACCCCGGCTCGCCGGCGCGACCTGTGGATGCTGATGAGTGAGCAGTTCGTCGCCAATCCGCAGAAGGTCAAGGCTGCGCAGGCGCAGTTTGCGGCTGCCGTGGGCACACCCGAAGAGGCCGTGGCCGAGGTGCGTTACCGCCGTGCCACAGTCTCGCCGCGCCGGCGTCTGCTGCAACGCTTCAGCGTCTATCCGGGCGGCATCCAGTTCCTGGTCGAGATGCGTGCCGACATGCAGCCCAGCCTCAAGGCCGACAAGCGCTTGCTGGCCCTGGATGTCGAAATGGAATACATGTTCTCGACATGGTTCGATGTCGGTTTCCTTGACCTGCGCCGCATCACGTGGGATTCACCGGCATCACTGATCGAAAAGCTGATCAAGTATGAAGCGGTCCATGACATCAAGGGATGGGCCGACGTCAAAAACCGGCTGGACAGTGACCGTCGCTGCTACGGCTTCTTCCACCCGCGTCTTCCAGAGGTGCCGTTGATTTTTGTCGAGGTCGCGATGGTCGAGACGATTGCAGGCGACATCATGCCTTTGCTCGATGAGCTGGCTGCGCCCTCGGATCTGAGCCGTGCGACCACTGCGATTTTTTATTCCATCAGCAATACGCAAGCCGGCCTGCGCGGCGTGAGCTTTGGCGATTCACTGATCAAGCGCGTGGTGGAGACCCTGAAAGAGGAGTTTCCCAAGCTAAAGACCTTTGCCACCCTTTCGCCTATTCCGGGGTTTCGCAGCTGGCTGGGCAAGAACGCGGCTGCCATGCTGGAAACGCTGGGAGACAAGGAGCTTGCCGCGTTGGGACGGGCGGTGGGGTTTGAGCCGCCCACTGCAGGGCACCTGCTGACCGCCGCAGAAAACCCACTGGCCCTCACCGAAAAGTCGCCGGTGCGAAAGATGCTGCTGCACTGCGCCGCCCATTACCTGGGCCGGGCCCTGGAAGAGGGCAAGCCGCTGGACCCGGTAGCACGCTTTCATCTGGGCAACGGGGCGCGCGTGGAACGCATCAACTGGGCGGGCGACCCGACGCCCAAAGGGCTCAGGCAATCCTACGGCCTGATGGTCAATTATCTCTATGACCTCAAGCGCCTGGACAAGCATCGCGCCTTGCTAGCCCAAGGAAAGGTGGCAGTTTCCGGCGCTATTGAATCGCTTTTGTAGTTGTTGCAGTTGCAGACGAGCAGTAGACAGATGTAGACAGAAAAAAACGAAGGAGACAGACATGAGACCCGTTCACCTGATGGGAAGGCTGGCGCTTGCGTCGCTGGCTGCCGTGTTTTTGCTGGGACATTCCGTCCAGGCCCGCGTCACGCGGATCGTGATTGACGAAACCGTTCCCCTGGCGGCGGACCTGTCGGGTGGCGTGGCCTTTGAGCAGATTGCCGGCCGCGCGTTCGGCGAGCTGGACCCCAAGGCGCCTGGCAATGCCATCATCCAGGACATTGAACTGGGCAAAGAGGCCGATGGCAAGGTGCGTTACGTGGCCACCTTTGTGTTGACCAAGCCGGTTGATTCGTCCAGGGCCAGCGGCCTGATGTGGCATGAGGTGCCCAACCGTGGTTTGCGCCGGCCTAATGTGGTGCAGGAGCGTGCGCTGGGTGACATCGACCTCACAAGCGCCTGGCAGGGCGACAACGCCGGCGCCACCATGGTGCGGGCCACTGCTGCGGTCGAGCTTCCGCACTGGCTCAAGGTGCCGGTGGCAAGAAACGCCGATGGTTCGCCCGTCACCGGTGAGGTGTTTGGCCGCATCGTCAATCGCACCGGCCCGGGTTCGCAACCGCTGGTTGTGCAAACAAATCCTGTTCCGTACAGGCCCATGAGCCTGGACACGCGCCAGTCGCGCCTGGTTTCGCGCACGGCTGAATCCACCCGCGGCGATGTGACCGGCGAGTCAGTGATTCCTTCTACCGACTGGGCCTGGGCAAAATGCGATGCGGCAAACCCTTTTCCCGGCGTACCTGATGCCACGCAGATCTGCCTGAAGAACGGCTTCGATGCCAGCAAGCTTTACCAGGTGGTGTTCAAGGCCGCCGATCCTTACCTGCTGGGCGTGGGCTTTGCCGCCTGGCGCGATATGGGGGTGTTCTTCAAGACGGCCAGGGCCGATGACGCCGGCACACCGAACCCGGTGGCTGGGGTGGTGACCCACAGTATTGGCCGGGGCGTCTCGCAGTCCGGCAACTTTCTGCGTGGCTGGCTGCACCTGGGCTTTAACCAGGACGAAGCCGGGCGCCAGGTGCATGACGGCCTCTGGCCCATCATTGCGGGCCGGCGCATCGCGCTGAACTTTCGCTGGGCGCAGCCCGATGGCGTGCTGGAGCTGTACCAGGCGGGCAGTGAAGGGCCGCAGTGGTGGGCACGCGCGGCCGACCCGGTGCGCGGTGGGCCGCCTGCCGGCATTCTTGATCGTTGCGAAGCCAGCAAGACCTGCCCGAAAATCGTCGAGCACTTTGGCTCGGCCGAGGTCTGGGCCTTGAAACTTACACCCGAATGGGTGGGTACCGATGCCAGGGTCGACCTGCCTCTGCCTGACAACGTGCGGCGCTATTACATTGCCAGCTCCAGCCACGGCGGTGGGGCAGGGGGCTTCGACACCAGCCTGCCGGGCGCGGGCCTGCCTATTGCGGGCGCCAGTTGCCCAGGCAACAATTTCGGCACGGGTGTATTGCCTGCCAACCCGGTGCCGCATACCGAAACCGTGAACGCGCTGCGCGTGCACTTTCGTAACTGGGTGATGCGCGGCACCGAGCCACCGCCCAGCCGCTGGCCTACCCTGGCGCCGCGTGCGGGCGAGCCGCGCGGCACGCTGGCGCTGGCTGCCAAGGAAGGCATCGGTTTTCCCACGCTGCCGCAGTTGCGCCCCACGGTGCCCGAGCCAGACTTCATCATGCCGGTGCTCGACTATGACTGGGGCCCCGCGTTCAACCCTGCCGATGGCTCGGGCGTGGCATCCAATGCGCCGCCACCCATCCGCCGGGTGCTGCCCATGCTGGCGCCGCGTGTGGATGCCGACGGCAATGAGCTGGGCGGCGTGCCGGTGGTGCTGCTGGAAGCGCCGCTGGGCACCTACCTGGGCTGGAACATCACGGCGGGCGGCGCCCGGCCGTTCCACCAGGGGCAGATCTGCAATTACGTGGGCGGCATGGTGCCCTTTGCACGCACGGCGCAGGAGCGCAGTGCCAACGGCGACCCGCGCCTGTCGCTACAGGAGCGCTACGGCTCGCACGAGGGCTATGTGGCCGCCGTACGTAAAGCCGCCGAGAAAGCGCAGGTCCAGGGTTTCCTGCTGGCCGAAGACGCGGTGCGCTTAATCAAGGTTGCCGAAGCCAGCGCGGTGCTGCGCTGAAGGCGATTTTTAACGAATATCATCCCGTAGTAAAACCCACCAAAGGAGACAAACCATGAATTCAATCAACCGGCGCGACGTCCTGCGCATCGCTGCGGCCAGTGCCGCAGCCGCATCACCCCTGTTGCATGCGCAGTCAGCCTGGCCCACCAAGCCAGTGACGATGATCGTGCCGTTTCCAGCCGGCGGCGGTACCGATGCATTCGCACGGCCCCTTTCGGCGCAGTTCGCCAAACTCACAGGCAAGCAGCTCATCATCGACAACCGCGGCGGCGCCGGCGGCACGCTGGGGGCCAGTATCGCTGCCAGGGCCCAGCCCGACGGTTATACGCTCTTCATGGGCGCAGTGCACCATACCATCGCGCCCTCGATGTATCCCAAGCTGGACTACGACATCGAGAAAGATTTTGCGCCACTGGCCCTGATGGCCAACGTGCCGCAGGTGCTCGTGGTCAACCCCCGCAACTTGCCGTTCACCGACTTCAAGGCCTACCTTGAAGCCGTGCGCAAGGCGCCGGGCAAGTACAACTACGGCTCGGCCGGCGCGGGCACTTCGCACCACCTGGCTGGGGAGTTGTTCAAGCAGCAGACCAAGACCTTCATCACCCACATTCCCTACCGCGGCGCGGGCCCGGCCCTGCAGGATTTGATTTCCGGCAATGTCGACATGATGTTTGACGGCCTGGGTTCTTCCGCCAACCATATCAAGGGCGGCCGGATCAAGGCGCTCATGGTGTCGGGCACGAAACGCAACCCGGCTTTCCCGGATGTGCCTTGTGCCGGCGAACTCGGCCTGCCCAACTACACCGTGACCACCTGGTACGGCATGTGGGCGCCCAAGGGCACGCCGGCAGACGTGCAGGCGCGCATCGTTGAAGATCTGCGCAAAGCCGCCACCACCGACGAGCTCAAAGCCATCTGGGCCAACAACGGCGCGGACTTCGGCAATCTCACGCCGCAGCAATTCGGCGCGTTCGTGAGTAGCGAGGTCAAACGCTGGTCAGCCGTGGTGAAAGCCTCCGGCGCCAAACTCGAATGATGTGTGAATGACCGGTGCCGTTTTACTGGAAGTGAAGGGCCCCGTTGCCTTTGTGACGCTGTCCCATCCCGGCAAGCTCAATGCCATGTCTCGCGCCATGTGGCGCGAGTTGCGTGCGGTGTTTGAGCGCATCCAGCAAAGCGCAGCGTTGTGTTGCGTGCTGGTGCGGGGAGAGGGCGGGCAGTTTTGTGCGGGCGGCGACATTTCCGAATACGCCGGCTTTCGCTTTGAAGAAGCGGGCCTGCGCGCGTTTCATGAAGACGATGTATGGGGCGGCTTGCAGGCCATGCTGGACTGCGACGTCCCCATCGTCGCGCAGATCGAAGGCAACTGTATGGGCGCCGGCGTTGAAATTGCCAGTTGCTGCGATATCCGCATTGCCGGCGACACGGCAAGGTTTGGTGCGCCCATCGCGAAGCTCGGCTTCCCGATGGCGCCGCGCGAGGCTGCGCTGGTGATGCGCGCCGCCGGAGAGCTGACCGCTCGGGAGATGCTGCTTTCGGCTGCCGTTCTGGGGGCCGCCGAGATGAAGCAGCGCGGCTTTCTCAACCAGGTTGCGCCTGGCCAGGACGTCGGGGCCCTGGTCATGGCTTGCGTGGATCGCACCTGCGCCCTTGCGCCTGGCGCCGCCCGCCTGAATAAACAGGCATTCAGGGCTCTGGCGCCCACTGGATCTGTGCAACCAGCTACTGATTTGATAGCAACGGCCTACCGTTATGCACCTTCTGCCGAGCACCGCGAAGGTATTGCCGCTTTCACTGAAAAACGCCCACCCCGGTTTGATCGCCGGGCGGCCGAAATTCCAACCATAGCCAGCCTGACCCATGAAAAACCATAACCTGTTTGCAGCGCTTCGAGCCGCGTTTCCTTCTTCGCTCAATGAAGTCGCCGTCGAAACCGACAACGGCCTTTGCTATTCGTGGCGCGACCTCGAACGCGGCACGGCGATGATGGCCAACCTGCTGGCTTCGCTGGGGTTACCTGAAGGGGCCAGGGTGGCGGTGCAGGTTGAGAAGTCGGTGGAAGCCATGATGCTCTACCTGGCGACACTGCGCGCGGGCTATGTATTTTTGCCGCTCAACACTGCCTACCAAAGCGCCGAGATCGAATACTTCGTCGGTAACGCCGAACCTTCCGTCATGGTCTGCAGCAGCAAGAATTTTGGCTGGGTCAGCAAGATCGCCTTCAAGGCCGGCACACAAAACGTCTTCACGCTGGACGATGACCGCACAGGCTCGCTGCTGGATCGCGCGGCGCATTGCAGCGACCAGCATGAAGTGGTGGCACGGCAGGCGGACGACCTGGCCGCCATCCTCTACACCAGCGGTACCACGGGCCGCAGCAAGGGCGCCATGCTTTCCCACGGAAACATGCTGAGCAATGCGCTGGTGCTCAAAGAGGCCTGGGGCTGGAAAAAAGGCGATGTGCTGATCCATGCCCTGCCGATTTTTCATGTGCACGGCCTCTTCGTTGCCATTCATGGGGCACTGATCAACGGCAGCAAGATGATCTGGCTGGCCAAATTTGACCCCAAGCTGGTGGTGAAAAAGCTGCCCGAAGCCACGGTGTTCATGGGCGTTCCCACGCTGTATGTGCGCCTGTTGGCCGAGCCGGGGCTGACCCGCGAAGCCTGCCGCAACATGCGGCTCTTTGTGGCGGGCTCGGCGCCTTTGCTGATCGAGACCTTCAACGAGTGGAAAGAGCGCACCGGCCACACAATTCTGGAACGCTACGGCATGTCGGAAACCGTGATGCTCACGTCCAACCCCTACCAGGGCGCCGAGCGGCGCGGTGGTACGGTGGGCTTTGCGCTGCCGGGTGTCAGCCTGCGTGTGCAGGACGAAGGCGGCGACTCATTGCCGGCCGGTGAGATCGGCGGCATCCAGGTCAAGGGCCCGAATATTTTCAAGGGCTATTGGCGCATGCCGGAGAAGACCAAAGAAGAGTTCACCGCAGACGGCTACTTCAAGACCGGCGACGTGGGCAAGATCGACGAGCGCGGCTACATCGTCATTGTGGGCCGCAGCAAGGACCTCATCATCAGCGGCGGCTACAACGTCTATCCCGCCGAAATCGAAGGCTATATCAACGACATGCCTGGCGTGGCTGAAAGCGCGCTGGTCGGTGTGCCGCACCCGGATTTCGGCGAGGTCGGCGTGGCCGTCGTGATCGCCAAGCCGGGCGTCGTGCTCGAGGGCAGCAGGATTGTGGGCGAACTGAAATCGAAGCTGGCCAACTTCAAGATTCCCAAGCACTGCTTTGTGGTCAGCGAATTGCCGCGCAACACCATGGGCAAGGTACAGAAGAATTTGCTGCGTGAGCAGTACAAGGGGTTGTTTACCCGGGCCGCGGCTTAAGAACAGGTTCTAAGGCGCAAAGTCGTCGACCTGGATCACCTTGTCGGCGGCGCGCAAATAAGCCAACGCCAGGTCCGGGCGGCTTGAGGCTTTCGCGGCGCGCTCCATGGACTGATTGCTGCGCACGGCCTTGTTCAGCGCCACGGTTTCTTCGCCGAGCTGCGTTGCCAGATCCAGCGCATCCATCAGGTCGCGCAGCCCGCCGCTGGTCGGTGTGGCCAGGTCAGGGCACAGGCGCTTGACGACAGCGGGGCTGGTGCGCAGGAGTTTGGCCAGCTCCAGCAACTGAACATCGCGTAGCGGTGCCAGGCGCGTGCTGCCATTCAGCACCATCGCACCCACTACACGCCTGAGGGGCGAAGGAAAGTTGGCGTAGAGCGCTTCCAGCGCATCGCCAGCTTCGTCGAGTTGCACGCGGATGGCGGCGCGCGCCACCGGCAGCATGTCCGCATCCTTTTCGAAGGCATAACGCCAGAGGCTGGCGCTGGCCATGTAGAGATGGGCCAGCACATCGCCCAGCCGGGCCGACAGCAGCTCCATGCGCTTGAGCTTGCCGCCCAGGAGACCCATGGCCAGGTCGCAGGTCAGTGCGTACTGGCTGCTCAGGCGGGCGATCAGTCGGGCTTCTTTTTCCAGGCCCGTGGGAGGCGAGCCTCGCAGGGGTGCACCGGCGATGCTGTGCCAGAAGTTACGCAGCACGTGCCCGCCATGGCCGATCAGCGCTTTCCCCAGCGCCTGCGCATCGTTGCCCTGCACGGCTTGCATTTCCTTCATCACGTAGGGGTGGCAGCGCACCGCGCCTTGCCCAAAAATGATCAGCGAGCGGGTCAGGATGTTGGCGCCTTCCACGGTGATGGCAATAGGCGCGCCGCGGTAAGCCACCGACAGCAGGTTGGATGGCCCCTGGATGATCCCCTTGCCGCCCAGGATGTCCATGCCGAGGTTGACGGCGCGCCGGCCGGCCTCGGTCAGGTGCACTTTCAGGATGGCGCTGGCCACGCTGGGCTGCTCTCCTTTGTCGAGCACGGCAGCGGTGTAGCGGCGTGCCGCATCGGTTGCATACAGCTCGCAGGCCATCTCCGCAATCACGCCGGCGATCGCGTCGAAGCGGCCAATAGGCAACCCGAATTGCTCTCGCACCTGGCCGTAACCGTTGGCCACGAAGAGCGCAGTTTGCTGCATGGCCGAGCCAAGCGCCGGCAAGGAAATGGCTCGCCCCGCCGCCAGGCATTCCATCAGCATGCGCCACCCCTGGCCGACCTGCTGCTCGCCGCCGATGATCCAGTCCATGGGGATGAAGACTTCCCGGCCTTCGATGGGGCCATTCATGAAGGCGGCGTCCATGGGCCGATGGCGCCTGCCGATTTGCATGCCGGGCTGCGGCACCGGAATCAGCGCGCAGGTGATACCCAGGTTGCGCTGGCCTTCGGGCAGGGTTTCGTCCACCGCGTTGAAGGCCAGGCCCACCACGGTGGCGACCGGCGCCAGCGTGATGTAGCGCTTGGAGAAATTCACGCTGAAGCCGCGCACCATGACGCCGTCGATCTCCCGCTCGGTGAGAACACCCCTGTCTGGGATGGACGCGGCATCCGAGCCTGCATAGGGCGAGGTCAACCCGAAGCAGGGCAGGTCGCGGCCATCGGCGAGGCGTGGCAGGTAGTGCTCTTTTTGCGCCGCTGTGCCGTAGCGCAGCAGCAGTTCGGCCGGACCCAGCGAATTGGGCACCATGACGGTGACTGCGGCAGAAATATTGAGTGTGGCGATGCGCGTCACTACCGTGGCATGGGCGAAGTGGCTGAACCCGAGGCCACCCCATTCCTCGGGGATGATCATTCCGAAGAAGCGCCTGCCGCGCATGAAAGCCCAGACTTCGGCTGGCAGGTCGCCCGCCTGGTCGATGGCGAAATCGTCCAGCAGGGCGCATAGTGCACGGACTTCGTTATCCAGGAAAGCTTGCTCCCTGGCGGTCAGTACATTGGGGCCGGCCGCGAGCAGCGCATCAAAATCGGGCGTTCCCGCGAACAACCGGCCTTCGAAACCGACTGTGCCCGCTTCGAGTGCGGCCCGCTCGGTGTCGCCCATGGCGGGCAACGCGCGGGCAAAGGGCTTCATGGCGGCTTGGCCTAACCACTGGGTAAGTCCCATGGGTTTCTCCTGAGCTGAAAGTAAGGGAGTTGCCCTTAGCGTATGCAGCGCAGGCCATTTGGGCAGCCGTCCCTGGGCGTATCTGGCTGTAGGCGAATTGGCCCAGATGCCGGGCTGCCGTGGAGGCAAGCCCGGGGGAGAAAAAGTTCCCGCGGCCCTAGCCCTCTTATACAATTGCTCCGGTCTGATTTTTGCTTGAGTTTCCTGGTTTCACTTCCAAGTTTTAAGAGGAGTTGCGGACATTATGAAAAAGCATCTTGGGTATCTGGCGTTTTCAACCATCCTGCTGGCAGTGCTTGCCGGTTGCGGCAAAAAAGAGGAGGCGCCTGTCGCCGCCACTCCGGCCCCTGCCGCCAGCGCCCCGGCCGCTGCCCCCGCCGAAGAAAAGGTGCTCAATGTCTACAACTGGCCCGACTATGTCGCCAAGGACATGATTGCCAACTTCGAAAAAGAAACCGGCATCAAGGTCAACTACCAGACCTTTGAAAACAACGAAGCCCTGCACGCCAAGCTGGTGGCAGGCAATACCGGCTACGACATCGTGGTGCCGGGCGCCGTATTCGCCAAGCCGCAAATCGACGGCGGCCTGCTGGCAAAGCTCGATAAATCCAAGGTCGCCAACTACGGCAACCTCGACCCGGCCATCATGGAAAAGCTGGGCACCATCGACCCGGGCAATGCCTACCTCGTCCCCTGGGCCTGGAGCTTCACCACTGTTGGCATCAACAAGGCCAAAGTGACCAAGGCTCTGGGCTCCACCCCCATGCCTGAAAACGCATGGGACCTGGTGTTCAACCCGGTCTACACCGCCAAGCTCAAGTCCTGCGGTATTGCCTACCTGGATTCGCCGACCGAAGTGCTGCCGCCCGCCATGCACTACCTGGGCAAAAACGCCTATTCGAACGACCCGGCCGACCACAAGGCAGCCGCTGAAATGCTGGCCAAGGTGCGTCCACACATCCGCATGTTCTCCAGCACCATGATTGATGACCTGGCCGGCGGCAAGGCCTGCGTGGCCCTGGCCTGGGCCGGCGACATCAACATCGCCCGCGCCCGCGCCCTTGAAAACAAGAGCGGCAACGACGTCGAGGCCCTGTTGCCCAGCACCGGCGGCCTGATCTTCTTTGACACGCTGGCCATTCCGAAGGATGCCAAGCACCCGAACAACGCGCTGGCTTTCATTAACTACTCGCTGCGTCCCGAGGTATCTGCATCTCTGACCAACGAGCTGGGTTACGCCACCGCCAACAAGGCCAGCCTGGCCAACGTCAAGCCCGAGATCGCCAAGGACAAGGCGGTATTTCCCGATGCGGACAACCTGAAAAAAATGGTGTCTCCGGCCAGCTTCAGCAACGAAGCGCGTGAATCCATGAGCAACGTGTTCACTGCCTTCAAAAAAGGCAAGTGACGTTTTACTGATCTCTGGCAAGCGCTGATTTCAGTGTGACCCCGGCTGTGCATGCAATGTGTTGTGTGCGCAGCTTTTTTCTTGGTGAGAACCCCTGTTCATGAATCTACCCCTCCCGGCCGGTGACGGATTTTTGCGGACTGAGCAGTTGGTCAAACGCTTTGATGGCGTGGCGGCGGTGGACGATGTGTCCCTGTCGATTCACAAGGGCGAAATCTTCGCGCTGCTCGGCAGCTCGGGTTGCGGCAAGTCGACCTTGCTGCGCATGCTGGCGGGTTTTGAAAAACCCACTGAAGGTTCGGTCATCCTGGACGGTGTGGACATCGCGTCATTTCCGCCCTACGAACGGCCCATCAACATGATGTTCCAGTCGTACGCGCTTTTCCCCCATCTGACGGTGTGGGACAACATTGCCTTCGGGCTCAAGCGCGAAGGCATGCCCAAGGGCGAAATCGAAGCTCGCGTGCAGGAAATGCTCAAGCTGGTCCAGCTGGAGACCTTTGCCAAACGCAAACCACACCAGCTCTCGGGCGGACAGCAGCAACGCGTGGCTCTGGCGCGCAGCCTGGCCAAGCGGCCGCAGCTGCTGTTGCTGGATGAACCGCTGGGCGCGCTCGACAAAAAGCTGCGCGAACGCACGCAGTTCGAGCTGGTCAACATTCTTGAATCCGTGGGCGTGACCTGCGTCATGGTGACGCACGACCAGGAAGAAGCCATGGCCATGGCCTCCCGTATCGCCGTCATGAGCCATGGCCGCGTGCTGCAGGTGGGCACGCCCAAGGAGATCTACGAGCATCCCAATTGCAGGTTTGTGGCCGACTTTATCGGCAACGTGAACATGTTTGAAGGTGAACTCACGCTAGACGAGGCGGACCGCTGTGAAGTCACGACCGACCAGGGTGTAGTGAACGTGGGCCACGGTATCAGCGGAACGCTCGGGATGTCCGCGGCCATCGCCGTGCGTCCGGAGAAGATCCACATCGCGAAAACCCGGCCTGATGTGGATGCCAACCTGTTCAGCGGGAAGGTCCGTGAAATCGCCTATTTCGGCAGCTACAACACCTTTATTGTGGAAACCGCCAACGGCCGTACGGTGAAAATCACCGAGACCAACACGACACGCCATGAGAGCTCCCTGATCACCTGGGATGACCGGGTTTTCTTCTGGTGGGACGATTCGGCGCCCGTGGTATTGACGCAGTAGCCGGTCCATAACAACACCTGTGCGATGAGAATCCCTTCCTGGCTTCAACTCAACGTGGGGCGGCGCTTCGTGATCGGCGTGCCTTATGTCTGGCTGCTGCTGTTCTTTGTGTTGCCTTTCATGATCCTGCTGCGGATCAGCGTCACGGACATGGGCAATGGTGTGGACCCGTTTGCGCCGCTGATCGAGACGGTACAGGGCTCCTGGCACGTCATGCTGCGCTACAACAACTATGCGTCCATCTTCATCGACAAAGCGGCCGATACCGCAGGCGGTTTTGGCAACACCATCTACATGGAGGCGTACAAGACTTCGCTGAAGTACGCGGTGCTGACGACGCTGTCGTGCCTGCTGATTGGCTATCCGTTTGCGTACTTCATTGCCCGGTCGCGGCCGGCGATCCGGCCGGCCTTGCTGATGCTGGTCATGCTGCCGTTCTGGACGTCCTTCCTGCTGCGCGTGTACGCGTGGAAGGGCATCCTGGCCGACCAGGGCGTACTTAACAACTTGCTGCTATCCCTGGGCATCATCCAGGAGCCGATGGTGATGCTTTACACCGACGTTTCCATGCTGGTGGGTATGACCTATGTGTACTGCCCCTTCATGATCCTGCCGCTTTACGCCAACCTGGTGAAGATGGACTTTCGTCTGCTGGAGGCTGCCCACGATCTGGGCGCCAGCGCCTGGAAGGCTTTCTGGCTGATCACTGTTCCGCTCAGCAAGTCCGGGATCATCGCCGGCTCGATGCTGGTTTTTATCCCCAGCGTCGGCGAGTTCGTGATTCCGTCGCTGCTGGGGGGCGCTGAAAATATCATGATCGGCCGCGTCGTGTGGGACGAGATGTTCAGCAGCAACAACTGGCCGCGCGCATCCGCGCTGGCCGTGGTGATGATCCTTCTGATCCTGGTACCGCTGGCTTTTTATTACCGCTCCAGCAGCGACCGTGGCGCGCAAGGACGCCACTGAGATGAAAGAAGCCATGAGAACCTTCCTGCGCCTGGTAGAAGGCAACGTAGGCCGGATCTGGATGGGGCTGGTGTACCTTTTCCTCTATATCCCGTTGATTTTTCTCATCGTCTTTTCATTCAACAGCACCCGGCAAGACGGTGTTTTCACCGGCTTTTCAACGCGCTGGTATGAGGCGCTGCTTTCGGACTCACGGTTGGTGGAAGGCTTTTTTCTGTCGCTCAAGGTGGCGCTGATCACCGGCACGCTGTCGGTGGTGCTCGGCAGCTTTGCTGCCTTTGTACTGGTGCGCTATTTGCGCTTTACCGGGCGTACGCTGTTCTATGGGTTGGTCAACGCACCCCTGGTCATGCCCGAGGTCATCATTGGCCTGGCCTTGCTGCTGCTGATGGTGGCGGTGCAACGCACCATCGGCTGGCCGGACCGGGGCTTCATCACCATCGTGACGGGGCACACGCTGTTGGGCATGGCCTACGCCACAGTGGTCATCCAGTCACGCCTCAGTGAAATGGACCGCACCCTTGAAGAGGCCGCCATGGACCTGGGCTGCCGGCCCATGCAGGTGTTCTTTTTGGTGACTTTGCCCAGCATTGCGCCGGCGCTGGTGTCGGCCTGGCTGCTCACCTTCACACTGTCGTTTGACGACGTGGTGATCTCCGAATTCTTGTCAGGGCCCGGCGTGACGACCTTGCCGCAGGTGATCTTCAGCTACGCCCGCCGCGGTGTGAACCCGTCGATTTACGCAGCAGCCACGATTTTGATCACGGTGGTGTCGTTGGGCATCATTGCCTACAGCATCGCCGTGATGCGCCGGCAAAAGCGGCTGGACCGCGAAATCAGTGCGGCGGCTCGACCGGAACAGGCTTTCCCGGACCCCGCCCGGGCAAAGTAGCCAGCAAGACGCCGGTCAGCGCGATGGCAAAAGCGCCGATCTGGGTGCCATTGAGCTTTTCTCCCAAAACAATGACGCCGACCGCTGCGGCGCTGACGGGCAGCAATACGGTGAAAACGCCGGCCTGATTCGCCGGAATCTTCCTGAGCCCGGTCATCCAGAGCCAGACCGTCCAAACGCTGGCTGCCAGCGAATAAAACAGCAACAACAGCCAGGCGGAGGGCGTCACCTTGCCAAAGTCAAATCCCCAGGCCATCCAGAGGCCGAAAGGGGTGACGAGGGCAAAGCCCCAGAGGTTGATCAGTGCGGTGATGCGTTTGGGGCTGAGTACGCCGGTCAGCTTCTTGCCGATCACGGCGTAGGCCGCCTCGCATAAAACCGCGCCCACCAGCAGCAAATTGCCCAGCCAGGCATTTCTGTGTGCCAAATCGGCCTCCGGACCAATGCTGACGGGCGCAACCAGCTCATTTTTTGATAGCGAAACAAGGCCAATGCCGACCACCGCGCAGGCTACAGCGCCCCACACGCGCGCACCGATGCGTTCCCGCAGGAAGAACCAGCTCATCAGCGCAACGGCTGCCGGAATGGAAGCCATGATCACACCGGCCGCAACCGCGCTGGTCATGCTCACGCCGAACAGCATGCAGATGGAAAACAGGAAATTGCCCAGAAAGGATTCAAGGAACAGCAGTCGGCCGGTTTGCCGGCTCATGGGGACTTCGCCTGCCGGTTTTTTCAGCCAGTGCAGCATGGCGGTGCCACCGATGCCAAAGCGCAGCCAGGCCAGCAGAAAGACGGGGAAGGCGATGACGAGGGGTTTGGAAAGTGCCACATAGCTGCCAACGAGCGACATGCTGAGCGCCAGGCAGGCGTAGGCCACGATTCGGTTCATTAAACTGGAGGCTCCTGTGGTGCGGGCCAGTGCGGGGGCCTGCGGTTGTGCCGGCCGGGAACGGCCTGGCAGAGGTTGAAATCATGCCTTAATTTAAGAGGGGCATTGCCGGTTCCACGCAGCCTGGACAGCCCACAATCCGATGACGACTCTGGCGACGACACTCAAACAATGCCTCAATCTCCTGTACGTTATGTTTTTGTTTACGGCACCCTGCGCAAGGGTGAGCAGCGTGACATCAACCATTTGAAGCCGCAACCCCGCTGGATAGGGCGAGCCAGCGTGGCAGGCGTGATGCACCACCTGGGTAGCTATCCGGGCCTGACGCTGACCGGCCCGGGCACCGTTCAGGGAGAGGTGTATGCCGTGGCGCCCGAGCTGGAGCGTGTGCTGGACGAAATCGAGGAGGTGTGGCCGCAGCAGACCGGTGAATACACCAAGCGCGAGGTGGCGGTGCAGCTTGAGCCGGTATCCGGGCCTGGCCAACCGGAGCGCGCGCGGGAACTGGTGTGTTTCCTCTATGAGATCGCTCCCGAACGGATTCACGGCAAACCGGTGATTACGCTGGGCGATTGGGTGTTGCATCGAACTGGCGGCGCTAGCTGAGTCTCGCAGAGCGTCGAGGGCCTCGAGAGAAATGTCAGGGCCGAGGTGCGCTCCTGGCCCGATGCCAGTTGCCTTTAGTATTTCATCATTCAATAAATTGATTCCGCAATGTGGAATTTATAAATGCTGCAGTGCAAAATTATTTCTCAATATGAGAGATTGAATTTTGCATGACGATAAATTTAGCAAATACTGTTGATTTTATTGGTTTTTATTTTTGTCTTATATAAGACATAAGATCTTCACAAGGTCTTGTAGAAGACTTAAAGTTGATCCATCGAATTCGCCACTTCCTTATTTCAACCTACGGAGCCCACCATGCCGCAAACCCTGACCGAACAATTGAGCCGCGACCAGCAAATTTCCGCTCTGGAAAAAGACTGGGCCACCAACCCGCGCTGGAAAGGCATCAAGCGCGGCTATAGCGCCGCCGACGTCGTGCGCCTGCGCGGATCCTTCCCGATCGAACACACGCTGGCCYGCCGCGGTGCTGAAAAATTGTGGGACCTCCTGCACAACGAGCCTTATGTGAACTGCCTGGGCGCCCTGACCGGCGGCCAAGCCATGCAGCAGGTCAAGGCTGGCGTCAAAGCCATCTACCTGTCGGGGTGGCAGGTTGCGGCCGACAACAACAGCTACTCCGCGATGTACCCGGACCAGTCCCTGTACCCGGTGGACTCGGTGCCCAAGGTCGTTGAAACCATCAACAACACTTTCCGCCGTGCCGACGAAATTCAGCACTCCAAAGGCATTGATGCCGGCGACAAAGACTACATCGATTACTTCGCACCCATCGTGGCGGATGCTGAAGCCGGTTTCGGCGGTGTCCTGAATGCCTTCGAACTGATGAAGGCCATGATCAAGTCTGGCGCAGGTGGCGTGCACTGGGAAGACCAATTGGCTTCCGTCAAGAAGTGCGGCCACATGGGCGGCAAGGTATTGCTGCCCACCCGTGAGTCCTGCCAGAAGCTGATCGCTGCGCGTATGGCGGCCGACGTCTGCGGCGTGCCCACGCTGGTGATTGCCCGCACCGATGCCGAAGCCGCTGATTTGCTGACTTCCGACTACGACGAGATCGACAAGCCTTTCCTGACCGGCGAACGCACTGCCGAAGGTTTCTACAAGACGCGCAAGGGTCTTGAGCAGGCTGTAGCCCGTGCCAACGCCTATGCCCACTACGCGGACCTGGTGTGGTGTGAAACCGGCACGCCTGACCTCGACTTCGCGAAGAAATTCGCTGATGCCGTGCACAAGGTTCACCCGGGCAAGATGCTGGCCTACAACTGCTCACCGTCTTTCAACTGGAAGAAGAACCTCGACGATGCCACCATCGCCAAGTTCCAGCGCGAACTCGGCGCCATGGGATACAAGTACCAGTTCATCACGCTCGCCGGTATTCACTCCATGTGGTACAACATGTACGACCTGTCGCAAGACTACGTCAAGCGCGGCATGACGGCTTACATCGAGAAGGTGCAGGAGCCTGAATTCGCAGCACGCGACCGCGGCTACACCTTTGTGTCGCACCAGCAGGAAGTCGGCACTGGTTACTTTGATGAAGTGACCACCGCGATCCAGGGCGGCAAATCCAGCGTGACCGCGCTGACCGGCTCTACCGAAGAAGAGCAGTTCCACTGATCTCACCTGACCGACGATTACCCAGACGCTCGCGCCCTTATGGCGCAGCTTTTCAGCCCGGACAGGTCCTAGGGCCTGTCCGGGCTTTTTTACGGGCGGTTTTTAGCGTAGAGTGCAGTTTGTTACACAAAACACAAGATGTGCTTCATTAACCGGAGGAGGTTGCCGTGTCGGAATTAACCGTGGGTTTCAAGCGTGTTCCCTGTCCCGATTGCAATGGCACCGGCGAACTGCGCATTGAAAGCGAAAACATCAATGAGCATTTTGAAGTCGAAAAACAAACGGTGATCACCGAATGTCCGCGTTGCCTTGGCCTGGGATTTTTGCCGCCGGCCTCACCGCAATAGGGCTTTGCGGCGAGAGGCAAATAGGTGGCCGGCGAGCCATCTGCAAGCTGCCGTAAAATAGCCGCATGCAATCAATCAAGCTGGAAACAGGAAGGATCGTTCGGGTTATGACACCGCGAACTACGCCCTCGTCCGTTTTCTGGAGTCATCCAGGGCGCTAGTCCGCACCCCTTGGTGATTGTTAGCTACTGATTTCATAGCTTAAATCCATATCCCCCATCAAAGCGCGGCAGGTTCCGCGCTTTTTTGTTTTTCTGGTTCCAGCCTGCTTATAAAAGTTATTCCCATGATTCAAATCACGCTCCCCGATGCTTCCAAGCGCGAATACCCCCAGGCCATCACGGTGGCTGAAGTCGCTGCATCAATCGGTACCGGCCTGGCCAAAGCGGCCCTGGGCGGCAAAGTTGACGGCAAGGTGGTCGACACCAGCTACCTCATCGACAAGGACAGCTCGGTTTCCATCATCACAGCCAAGGATGCCGACGGCCTGGACATGATCCGCCATTCCACAGCCCACTTGCTGGCCTACGCCGTCAAGGAACTGTTCCCGGATGCGCAGGTCACCATAGGCCCGGTGATTGAAAACGGTTTTTTCTACGATTTTTCCTACAAGCGCCCGTTCACGCCGGAAGACCTGGTGGCGATCGAAAAGCGCATGACGGAACTTGCGGCCAAGGATGAGCCAGTGACGCGCCGGGTGCTGCCGCGCGATGAAGCCGTGGCGCATTTCAAGAGCATAGGCGAGCATTACAAGGCTGAAATCATTGCGAGCATTCCCGCCAATGAGGATGTGTCGCTCTACCGTGAAGGCGCTTTTGAAGATCTTTGCCGGGGCCCCCACGTGCCCAGCACGGGCAAGCTGAAGTTTTTCAAGCTCATGAAGGTGGCCGGCGCCTACTGGCGCGGCGATCACCGCAATGAAATGCTCCAGCGCGTTTACGGCACGGCCTGGGCCACCAAGGATGAACTGCAGCAGTATTTGACGATGCTCGAGGAAGCTGAAAAGCGCGACCACCGCAAGCTCGGCAAGGAACTGGACCTGTTCCACATTGATGACCATGCCCCTGGCCTGGTGTTCTGGCACCCCAAGGGCTGGACAGTCTGGCAGGGCGTTGAGCAATACATGCGCAAGGTCTACCAGGACAACGGCTACCAGGAGGTCAAGGGTCCCCAGATCATCGACAAGACGCTGTGGGAAAAAACCGGCCATTGGGACAAATACCGCGACAACATGTTCACGACCGAGAGCGAAAAGCGCGAATATGCGCTCAAGCCCATGAACTGCCCCGGCCACATCCTGATCTTCAAGCAGGGCATCAAAAGCTACCGCGACCTCCCGCTGCGCTACGGCGAGTTCGGCCAGTGCCACCGCAATGAGCCTTCGGGCGGGCTGCACGGCATCATGCGCGTGCGCGGCTTCACGCAGGACGACGGCCACATTTTCTGCACCGAAGATCAGATCCTGAAGGAATGTGTGGACTACACGACCTTGCTGCAGAAGGTGTACACAGATTTCGGCTTCAAGAACATCATCTACAAGGTCGCCACGCGACCGGAGGCCCGCATCGGCTCGGACGAAAGCTGGGACAAGGCAGAGAACGCGTTGATGGAAAGCCTGCGCGCGTCCGGTTGCGAGTTTGAGATTGCCCCCGGCGACGGCGCTTTTTACGGCCCGAAGATCGAATACACGCTGAAAGACGCAATTGGCCGCCAATGGCAGTGCGGCACCATGCAGGTTGATTTTTCGATGCCGGAGCGTCTGGACGCCGAATATGTGGGTGAGGACGGCGCCCGTCACCGGCCTGTGATGCTGCATCGCGCGATTGTGGGCAGCCTGGAGCGTTTTATCGGGATTTTGATCGAAGAGCATGCCGGCGCGCTGCCGACCTGGCTGGCTCCCGAGCAGGTTTCGGTGCTCAATATCACCGATTCCCAGGCTGAATATGCCCGGGAAGTTGCCAAAACACTGCAAAATCAAGGGCTTAGGGTCAATCTGGACCTGCGCAACGAGAAAATTACGTATAAAATACGGGAGCACTCGATGAAAAAGCTGCCGTATATCCTTGTCGTAGGCGACAAGGAGAAAGCGGCAGGTGCCGTTGCAGTGCGCGCCCGGGGTAACAAAGACCTTGGAGTGATGCCTCTCGAAGCCTTCGCTGAAACGATCGCTTCCGACATCGCGAAAAAAGCCTGATTTTTAACAAAATTGTTGATGAATTTGGCCTGTCGTCCTTACAGGACGGGCGCAAGCAGCTATAGCTTTTATAGCAAGAGTTAAAGGATAGAACCATCGCTACTGAATTTCGTGACCGCCGTCACCGTGAAGAACGCAAGCACCGCTTGAACCGTGAAATCATGGCCCCTGAAGTACGTCTGAGTGGGCCAGACAATGAGCCGCTGGGCATTGTCAGCATCACCGAGGCTTTGCGCCTTGCGGGTGAGGCCGATGTGGACCTCGTCGAAATCTCCCCCACAGCGGTTCCACCGGTGTGCCGGTTGATGGATTACGGCAAGTTCAAGTACGCCGAGCAGAAGAAGGCGGCGGAAGCGAAGTCCAAGCAAAAAGTGATCGAGATCAAGGAAATCAAATTCCGGCCCGGCACTGACGATGGGGACTACAACATCAAGTTGCGCAACATCAAGCGCTTCTTGGAAGAAGGCGACAAATGCAAGATTACTTTGCGTTTTCGTGGTCGCGAAATCACGCACCAGGAACTGGGCTTGGCCCTGCTGGCGCGTATTCGTGATGAGTTGGCCGATTTGATTGTGGTGGAGCAGTTCCCCAAGCTTGAAGGCAGGCAGATGGTCATGATGATCGCGCCGGGCCGTAAAAAACCGGGTGCTGCCAAGCCGGCAGCCGAGACCACTCCGGCACAGTCCGCAGCCTGAGGCTGGCGGACAGTGGATAAAGATAAGGGGCGCTTTGCGGCGTTCCTGTGAAAGCAGGTGCAAGCCAGCTTTCCAAAAGCAGAAGGGTCAAACCTTTTGCGATCAGCGGGAAGTCGAAAGATTTCCCGCTTAACAAGTGTCTCGGGGCCATCAAGTCTGCGGAAGGTTCGCAGCGCCTCACGAGCACAAATGAAAAGGAGCATTCACATGCCCAAAATGAAGACCAAGAGCGGCGCTAAAAAGCGTTTCCGCGTTCGTCCGGGTGGTACCGTCAAGCGCGGCCAAGCCTTCAAACGTCACATCCTGACCAAGAAGACCACCAAAAACAAACGCCATCTGCGCGGTGCAGTGACTGTCCATGAGACCAATATGGGTCACATGGCACAGATGCTCCCAGGCCAGGGCATTTAATTAACGACGAACAAGGAGTACACACATGCCTCGCGTCAAACGTGGTGTAACGGCTCGCGCCCGCCACAAAAAAGTTTTAGCCCTTGCAAAAGGTTTCCGCGGCCGCCGCGGCAATGTCTTCCGTATCGCCAAAGAAGCGGTAATGAAGGCTGGGCAATATGCCTACCGTGACCGCCGTACCAAGAAGCGCGTGTTCCGCCAGTTGTGGATCGCCCGTATCAATGCGGCAAGCCGTTCCTTCGGCTTGACCTACAGCCAGTTTGCTAACGGCCTGAAGAAAGCCGGCATCGAGATCGACCGCAAGGTTCTGTCCGATATGGCCATTCATGACAGCGCTGCTTTCGGCGCCATCGTTGAACAGGTGAAAGCCAAGCTGGCTGCCTGATTTTCAAGCCGGGCAGTGTTGGTGCTATTAAATCAATAGCTGCTTGCGCACGAAAATAAAGGGCTGGGGCTTGAAAAGGCTCTGGCCCTTTTTCATGGCCCTTACTGCAGTACTCACGGAACAAAAGTGCTGCTGAAAGCGCCTTCGCTGTTTTGTATTTCGAACAAGAGAACGTATGACTCAACCCGATGCCCTCCAAGAATTGGTTAGCAGCGCCCAGGCCAGTTTTACGCAGGCGAACACGCCCGCCGACCTGGAAAACGCCAAGGCGCAGTTCCTGGGAAAAACCGGCCGCGTCACGGAGTTGATGAAAGGCATGGCAGCGCTCAGCGTCGAAGAGAAGAAGTCCCGTGGCGCCGCTATCAACCTCGCCAAGCAGGCGATTGAAACCGCGTTGACCGAGCGCCGGCAGGCGCTGGCCGACGCCGAACTGCAAAAGCAGCTCAAGGCGGAAGCGCTCGACGTGAGCCTGCCCGGCCGTCAGCACACGCAGGGCGGATTGCATCCGGTGTCGCTGACGCTGGAGCGCATTGAAGGTATTTTTGGCTCGATGGGTTTCGATGTGGCCCAAGGCCCTGAAATCGAGACGGACTGGTTCAATTTCACCGCGCTCAACACGCCGGAGGACCATCCGGCGCGTTCGATGCATGACACGTTTTATGTCGAGGGCGGCACCGAGGCTGCGCCCAATTTGCTGCGCACCCACACCAGCCCCATGCAGATCCGCTACGCGGTGCAGCACGTCAAAAAGCACCGCGCCCTGATCGATGCCGGTGGCCGCATGCCCGAGATCCGCGTCATCGCGCCGGGCCGCACCTACCGCGTGGATAGCGACGCGACCCACTCGCCCATGTTCCATCAGTGCGAAGGCCTGTGGATAGGCGAGAACGTGAGCTTCAAGGATCTCAAGTTTGTTTTTACCGATTTTTGCCGCACCTTCTTTGAAAGCGACGACCTGGTGCTGCGCTTCCGCCCCAGCTTTTTCCCTTTCACCGAACCCAGTGCTGAAATCGACATCCAGTTCCAGACTGGCCCACTCGCCGGCCGCTGGCTGGAAGTGGCCGGCTCTGGCCAGGTGCACCCGAACGTGGTGCGCAACATGGGGCTGGACCCCGAGAAATACATCGGCTTTGCCTTCGGCATGGGACCTGACCGCCTGACCATGCTGCGCTACGGCGTCAACGACCTGCGTCTCTTCTTCGACGGCGACATTCGCTTCCTCTCCCAGTTTCAGTCCTGAAATAACAAGAACAAAAAAACAAGGTTAGACCATGCAATTCCCAGAATCCTGGTTGCGCGAATTCTGCAACCCGCCTTTGACGACCCAGCAGCTCGCCGACACGCTCACCATGGCCGGCCTGGAGGTCGAAGAACTCAAACCGGTGGCGCCGCCCTTCACCAAGATCGTCGTTGGCGAAATCAAGGAAGCCGTCCAGCATCCGGATGCGGATCGCCTGCGCATCTGTCAGGTCGACGTGGGGCAGGGCAGCCTGCTCAATATCGTTTGCGGTGCGCCCAACGCCCGCGTTGGCATCAAAGTGCCGTGTGCCCTTGTCGGCGCCGAGCTACCGCCTGGTGAAGACGGCAAGCCCTTCCTGATCAAGGTCGGCAAGCTGCGCGGTGTCGAAAGCCAGGGCATGCTCTGCTCCGCGCGTGAACTCAAGCTCTCTGAAGATCACGGCGGCCTGCTCGAACTGGCGGCCGATGCGCCGCTGGGCCAGGACATTCGTGAGCATCTGAAGCTTGACGACACCTTGTTCACGCTCAAGCTCACGCCCAACCTGGCGCATTGCCTGAGCGTCTACGGTGTTGCGCGCGAAGTTGCTGCGCTCACGGGCGCACCGCTGAAGACGCCAGTCATTCCCGCAGTGACCGCTACTGACGCCACGAAGCTGCCGATCAAGATCAGTGCGCCCGATTTGTGCGGACGCTTTTCCGGCCGCGTGGTGCGCAACGTCAATACAAAAGCCATCACACCCCAATGGATGGTCGATCGCCTGGCGCGCTGCGGCCAGCGTAGTGTGACGGCGCTGGTGGACATCTCCAACTACGTGATGTTCGAGCTGGGCCGTCCCTCGCACATCTTTGACCTCGAAAAAATCCATGGCGGGCTCGATGTCCGCTGGGGCAAGCCCGGCGAGACGCTCAAGCTGCTTAACGGCAATACCGTGACGGTTGACGAAAAGGTCGGCGTGATTGCCGACAACGCGCAGGTCGAGTCGCTCGCCGGCATCATGGGCGGCGATGCGACCTCGGTGTCTGACGACACGAAACACGTCTACGTCGAAGCCGCCTTCTGGTGGCCGAAAGCCATTGCCGGCCGCTCGCGCCGCTATAACTTCTCGACCGACGCGGGCCATCGCTTTGAACGCGGTGTAGATCCTGGCCAGACGGTGGAGCACATTGAGCGCATCACTCAGCTGATCATTGATATCTGCGGCACCGCCGATACGGCGTGCGGCCCGATGGACGACCAGCAGGTCAATGTGCCCAAGGCGTCGCCAGTCACCTTGCGCGTTGCGCGCGCGGCCAAGGTGATCGGCATGCCGCTCACACAGGTTCAATGCCTCGATGCGCTCCAGCGCCTCGGCCTGGCTGTGACGCAAGGTGAGGGCACGCTGACGGTGACGCCGCCCAGCTACCGCTTTGACCTGCAAATCGAAGAAGACCTGATTGAGGAAGTGGTGCGCATGGTGGGCTACAACCAGCTGCCCGAAACGCCGCCGCTGGCTCCCATCACGGCCAGGTTGCGCGCCGAGGCAGAGCGCAGCCCCTTCGCCGTGCGCCGCGCGCTGGCCTCGCTGGGCTACCAGGAAACCATCAACTTCAGCTTTGTGGAGGAGCGTTGGGAGCACGAGCTTGCTGGCAACGCCAGTCCCATCAAGCTGCTCAACCCGATCGCCAGCCAGATGAGCGTGATGCGCTCTTCGCTGGTGGGGTCGCTCCTGCAGGTGCTCAAGTTCAACCTGGACCGCAAGGCGCCCCGCGTGAACGTGTTTGAACTGGGCCGCATTTTCCTGCGTGACGCAGATGTCCAGAACACCGATACCACTGTGGCCGGCTTTAACCAGCCCATGCGTGTGGCTGGCTTGGCCTATGGCCCGCGGGCGGCACTGAACTGGAGCCAGCCTGACAAGGGTGTGGATTTTTTCGACATCAAGGGCGACGTGGAAGCTTTGCTCGCGCCGCTTCAGGCTGTCTTTGCGCCTGCGGCGCACCCCGCCATGCACCCCGGCCGCTGCGCGAGCGTGTCTGTAGGCGGCAAGTTGATCGGCTTTGTGGGCGAACTGCACCCGCAGTGGCGCCAGGGCTACGACCTGGCCCAGGCGCCGCTCCTGTTTGAGCTGGAACTGGATGCCGTGCTGCAACGGTCGGTGCCCGAGTTCAAGCCGGTCAGCAAGCTACAGCCGGTAGAGCGCGATATCGCCGTCATCGTGGCGGAGGGCGTCAGCCATGCCGCGCTGATGTCGGCCATCCATGGCGCCAATACGAGAGGCTTGCTCAAGGGGGCGACGCTGTTTGACGTCTATAGGCCGCAGCAGGCAAGCGCGAACATGCAGCTCGGCGAAAAAAGCCTGGCGGTGCGCTTGGTGCTTTCGAGCGGCGCCGCTACACTGACAGACGAGGAGATTGAGGCGGCCGTTCAGTCGGTGCTCGACAATCTGCAAGGTCAGCTGGGTGCCCGCTTGCGGGCCTGACCTTTCACGAATACCGCTCACAATAAAAGTCGCCAGGAGTACCGTTGCATGGATTTTTCTGTAGAAAGCCTGGAAACCCCGGCGCTGACAAAGGCGCATCTGGCCGAGTTGCTGTTTGAACAGATCGGGCTCAACAAGCGCGAATCAAAGGACATGATTGACGCGTTTTTCGACTTGATCTCGGACAGCCTCGTTGACGGAAATGACGTGAAAATTTCCGGATTTGGCAATTTCCAGATTCGCACCAAAGCACCTCGCCCCGGCCGCAACCCCCGCACCGGAGAAGCCATTCCCATCGAGGCTCGCAGGGTGGTGACATTTCATGCCAGCCACAAGCTCAAAGACCAGATCCAGGGCGAAACTGTTGCCGAATAAGTACTAAACCTGGTGGCTTCGTCCGCCGGGTTTACGTATCCGGGTAGGTGTTTGTAATTAAATGTCACCTGTGTGACGGAACAACACATGCCAAAAAACCGGCGCAACTCTTTGCGCTAAGTTTCGACTTAGAGTAGATTTAGAGGTTTCCTCCTTAGCGCATTGATTTAATTGGAGAAAACGCTCCCACCCATTCCCGCGAAACGCTATTTCACCATCGGTGAAGTCAGTGATTTGTGCGGCGTCAAACCTCACGTGCTCCGTTATTGGGAGCAAGAGTTCACGCAGCTACGCCCGATGAAAAGGCGTGGCAACCGCCGCTACTACCAGCACCATGAGGTGCTGATGATCCGCCGGATCCGTGATTTGCTCTATGACCAGGGCTTCACCATCAGCGGCGCACGCAACAAGCTTCAGGAAATTGTCCAAACCGAACGCGACAAGCGCCGTAATGGTGAAGTCATGCTTGACGGCGTAGAAGTGCTGGAAGGCGGTGAGTCCCTGCTGGAGGATTTCGAGGATTCCAGTGATCACTCGGACTTTGAAGACAGCGAGCCGGAGGGTGCGGATTTGCCCAGCGGCAGCGCGGCCCAGCAACGACTGCAATTGGTACGGCGCGAGTTGTTTGAAATTCGTGATCTCCTCAGCGCCGGGCACTGAGAAGCATTTTCGGCACGCTATAATAAAAGGCTTGTCGGTGTGTGGCGCAGCCTGGTAGCGCACTTGCATGGGGTGCAAGGGGTCGAAGGTTCGAATCCTTTCACACCGACCAATAAAACCAACAGATAGCCGGTTAGCTAACGCTAACCGGCTTTTTTGTTTCGAGTCGAATATTTGTTGAAATCCGGTCGACCCGCCTGGGATCAGGCCAGCTAATTTTTAGCTCGATGCCGTCGTGTGTCGGGATGAGGCTAATGGGAAGCAAGCGCCTGTGGATCAAGCCGGAACAATGCTGGGAATCTGCGTAGCTGGCGGGGTGTTGCGGCTGCGGCCGCAGCGGATCAACCCATCAATCATCACCATGCCAACGCCGGGAATATCCCCGCGTTGCACGCTGTCCAGCAGGTTGAGTCCCGCGGAGTGCTGGGCTTTGTCCATGAAGACCAGATCAGCATCACGGCCTGTTTCTATCAAACCGCAATTGAGTTTACGGATGCGCGCGGTGTTACCCGTGGCAAAGCAAAAAACCAGTTCCGCCGGGATATTGCCCAAGCTGGAAAGGAGAGCGATAAGGCGCAGCACACCCAGCGGCTGGACGCCGGACCCGGCCGGTCCGTCGGTGCCAAGGATGACGCGGTGCGGGCACTTGAGCTGTAGTGCCGCCTGCGCGGCTGCAATTGCGACTTTTTCATTGCCGTTATGGACAATTTCAATCGCGCGCGATGATTTCTCACAGAGCTCGCAAACATGTTGTTCCGACAGTGCCGTGTGACCGCCGTTGATATGGCCGATGACATCGGCGTCGGCTTCCAGCACCACGTCTTTGTCAATCAGGCCTGAACCGGGAATGGAAGGGCCGCCGGTGTGAATGGTGCTCTGGATGCCGTATTTCCTTGCCCAACCCACCATCTCCTTGGCTTCGTAGCCCGCCTTGACTGAACCCAGGCCCACTTCGCCGAGCAAGGTTACGCCGGCATCGGCAAGGTCCTTGAAATCCTGTTCAATCATGCCTTTTTCGATGATGGGTGCACCGGCCAGTACCTTGACGCCGCCCGGGCGGAAGTTGTCGAACGCCCGTTGCGCGGTTATGGCCAGCGCCTTGAGGCCCACGATATCCTTGGGACGCCCTGGCAAGTGAACCTCGCCGGCGGAAATCATGGTGGTGACGCCGCCGTGCATGGTGGAGTCAATCCAGCCGATCTGGTTCTGGCGTGGTGTCCAGTCGCCAAAAACCGGATGTACATGGCTGTCGATCAAACCAGGTGCCACGCAAGTCTGGTGCGCGTCAATCACGGTCTGCGCATGCGCCATGTCACAGTCCTTGGCCTTTCCGATAGCTACGATGAGGCCGTCGTTCACAACGATGGTGTCCGCCTCCAGGATAGGCTGGTCGATGTCTCCGGAGAGCAGCAGGCCGATGTTCCTGATGACAACCTTTCCTGATTTTCCGCTTGATGCAGCTTCTGCCATGGGTGGCCTTTCAAATGCGTGGGGTTGAGATCAAGGATTCAACATGACAGTGCGCAGCACGGTGCTGATGATGAAGGACTGCCAATGCGCCAGTGCCTCGGGCGTCTGCAGATCTTCGCCGAGGAAGGCTGACAGCGTGTGGCGGTTCGAAATGTAGAAGTAGCCTGTGGCGGCAATCAGCAGGTAGACATTGCGGGCGGAGATATCTGCCCGGAAAATTTTCTTGCGCACACCGCTTTCCAGCAATTGCCGGATGATAGCGATGGCGGGAGACGAGTAATCCCGGGCGCGCTGGGATTTGGCAATGTGCTTGCCGCGGTGCAGGTTTTCCGTATTGAGCAGCGTAATGAATTCCGGATTTTTGCTGTAGTAGGACACCACAAAGCAAATCACGTCCGTCAGGGACTCCACCGGGTGGTCGATGTCCAGTGACAACTCGAGCTCGGCATCATTCATGCGGCGGTACATGTCTTCCAGCACTTCGATAAACAAGCCTTCCTTGCTGCCGAAGTAGTAGTAAATCATGCGATCGAATGACTTCGCCGACCTGGATATTTTCTCTATGCTGCCGCCGTCATACCCATAGCGCGCGAAGACGCGGGTGGCTGCACGCAGAATGTTGTCGCGCGTGGTCTGCGCGGCTTGCTCCCGTACGCCGGGTCGCTTGGCGACCGTGCGTTTGGTTGTGGCAGTGCGCGGCTTGATGGTTTTGGCCGTCTTCGCTGTCATGTAGAAGTATCCAGTCGCGGTTTGTGCGTGATCAGGCGAGAAGGTGTGAGGAGCAATTTCCCACGGCAATGCAATGAGCTGAAAGCAAACGCCAGGCCATCCTTACTGTTCGGCAAAGGCGCGTTCGATCACAAAATCTCCCGGCTTGGATGTATTGCCCTCGATGAAGCCCTTGCCTTCGAGCATGTGCTTGAGGTCCTTGAGCATCGCGGGGCTGCCGCAGATCATCACACGGTCATGCGCCGGATCCAGTGCCGGTAACTGCAGGTCGGTCAACATCTTCCCGCTTTCGATCAGGTCAGTGACGCGGCCCATGTTGCGGTACGCCTCCCGCGTAACGGTAGGGTAGTACAGCAACTGCCTGGAGATCAGCTCACCGAGAAACTCATGTTGGGGCAAGTGGTCCACAACCAGGTCGTGATAGGCCAGCTCGTCTGCCTGGCGCACGCCATGGACCAGCACGATCTGTTCAAACCGTTCGTAAGTCTCCGGGTCCCGGATGATGCTCATGAATGGCGCCAGGCCCGTGCCGGTCGAGAGCAGGTAAAGCCGTTTACCCGGCAGCAGGTAATCAATTACCAGTGTGCCGGTTGGCTTGCGTCCAACGATGATTTTGTCGCCGACCTTGATGTGCTGCAGCCGCGACGTCAGGGGACCTTCCGCAACCTTGATGCTGAGAAATTCGAGATGCTCTTCATGATTGGGGCTCACGATGCTGTAGGCGCGCAGCAAAGGCTTGTCGTTGACCCTTAACCCGATCATGGTGAAGTGACCGTTGCTAAAGCGCAGTGAGGCGTCGCGTGTGGTGGTAAAGGTAAACAGGCGATCAGTCCAGTGATGGACGGACAACACGGTTTCTTCATTGAAAGCGCTCATGGTGTTATCTGGGAGTGACGGTTATGAATTGGAGCGGTTGCGGTGGTGTCTTGTAGCTTCCCGGCCAGGATTTTCCGGTTTATGAGTCGATTTTTCCATTGCGCGGCCGATGGTATGCACGTGCTGGCCAAACGACGCTGCTACAGAGGGAATGTGCCACACTAATGTAGTGAACACAACATTTAAATTCAGTGCGAACGAAATTTTTGAATAAGTTTACGGCGGCCGTGTAAATACTATTGCGTGGGAAATCCGTATGCGCTACATTGAATCTTACATGTAGTGAATGCAACATGTAAATTAAGTGAGCACTACATTGGTGAATTTGCCCCAGGATGGTGAGGGCGGCGGAAGGACGAGCACGATGACTGAACATACAAAGACGGACGGCCTGCCAGGTATGGACGCTCTGACGTTTCCGCAAGTTTTGGAAAAAGCCCGGCCGCGAAACGAGCGAATGAACAGCGAGAAAATCGAGTGCAACGCCTGCCCAGTCTTGTGTCAGATATCCGAGGGTCGCAGTGGAGCCTGCGATCGGTATGCCAACCAAGGCGGAATGCTTGTCCGGGTCGACCCGGTGTTGCTGTTGCGCCGCACGCTGTCGGGCGAGGGCGCGCATATTGTGCCGTTTGCGGCGCGCGCAGATGCCGGACTTTCCGCGCCGGAGAATTTGTCTGGTTGCATGGATGGTGCGCCAGCGGTTTCGTGGAGCGGCGATCTTCTGCTGGCTGACGAAGTCTTTGTCACGGGTGTGGGTTCATCAACGACCTATCCCGACTATAAGCCGGCGCCATTCATTGTTTCGTCGAAAGCGGCCGGTGTTGATCTGGTCACCGTGGTCACGGAAGGCATCTTCAGCTACTGCAGCTTCAAGGTGAAGATAGATACCGACCGCTTCGTGGGTGCCGAGCAGGCCAATGTGCGCTGCAAGGGAGAGGTAATAGGGCATGTGACAACGGCCGAGTATGGTTCGCAGATGTTGTCCCTGGGGGGGGTGCACCACCTGACGGGAGGCAGCAAGAAAGAGGGCCGTGTCACGGTCGAGATGATGCAGGCGCTCGGCAACAAGCAGGCCGTGGAGTTCACGATTGATGGTGGTTCCCAGATACTGATTCAGGCAGGACATGCACCTGTCGTGAACGGCATTGAGGAACAACGTATGCGTGTAGGTTGTGGTTCCGCCACCATCGGGATTTTTGCGAAACAGCTATTCGGTAAGCTCGATGAGGTGGTGGTGGTCGATGACCACATTACGGGTGTCCTGACCGAGCATCAGGCGGGGCGTTGTCTCGATATGCGTGCGTCAGGTATCCGCATGCGCGGACGAAAGTCCACGCCGGGTCGATATTTTCAGGTGGCCAATCCCGGAACGGGCTGGGGTGGGACGGATATCGCCGATCCCCTGTCCATCATTGAGGCATGGGACGGGAACGTCGCCTGGCCGGGCCTGCGCTTGTTGATGACATCCACTACCGGTGAGCATGCAAGCTGGTATGTGCTCAATGAGGAACTCGTTCCCGTGGAGCAAGAGATGCCGGCGGAAGTACGCCATGTCGTTGAGCGTATCGGTGAAAACTGCGAGCCCTCGCTGGCGACGGTGCTTTTCCTTGCCGGAGCCGGCGGCAGCCTGCGGGCTGGCGTCACTGAAAATCCGGTTTTGCTGACGCGCGCCATCAAAAATTCCCTGGTCAATGTGACCTGCGGTGGGGCTCCTGCCTACATCTGGCCCGGTGGAGGAATCACCGTTATGGCCGATGTCATGCGTATGCCGGACAACAGTTTCGGAACCGTTCCTACGCCGGCCATCGTGGCCCCCATTGAGTTCAGCATGAAGCTTGACGACTATCGCGCGCTGGGCGGGCACATGGACTATGTGCGCACGCTGGAGGATGTGTTGCGTCGCGGTGCCTGGCACAACGAGGGTGCACCTGTAGCCCTGGAATGGGCCAAGCTGCCTTCCGCCAACCCCTGGCCTCTGGCGCGTCCTCCCTTATTGGGCTGAGGCGCTTGCACATGAACCCTCAACGCATGCAACTTCCCGATGGGCGCTGGCATTTCCAGCACGGGCCGATGGATATCGTCATTGGGGCCCATGGAAGGCCGGCTGCGGTTGAGGCCGCTCATGCCAAAGCATGGGAGCGTTTCCGCAGTATCCTCGGCGAGCTGGTCGGGGAACTTCATTTTCTGCGGCAGCCGGTACTGGATGAGTGCCATCTGGAAGGGGGCATTGCCCGGCGCATGTGGAATGCATGCCACCCTTATCGGCGTGATTTCATCACCCCGATGGCGGCCGTTGCAGGTGCGGTCGCGCAAGAGCTGGTCGCCTGTTATGCCACTAGCGGGATAGACCGCGCCTGGGTCAACAATGGCGGCGACATTGCCCTGCATTTGATGCCTGCGCAATCGGTGCGCATTGGCCTGTATGCAGATCTGGCGCGCCTCGATGTGAACGAGGTATTGGCGGGCGTCCATATCGACGGGCAATTCGAGGTTTCCGGCGCGCTTCCAGTTCGCGGCGTCGCTACCAGTGGTTGGAGGGGGCGAAGCTTTTCGCTGGGTATTGCCGACAGCGTCACGGTCCTCGCGCGTACCGCCGCGCAAGCGGATGCCGCAGCCACCATGATTGCGAATGCGGTCGATGTTGCCGACGTGCGGATCAAACGGGGCAGAGCTTGTGACCTGAAGGACGACACCGACCTTGGCGAAATGCTGGTGACAGTTGACGTGCCGTTGCTGGAGGCGGAGACGGTTCGGCGTGCACTGTGCGCCGGGCTTGAACGCGCCCAGGCTCTGCAAGCGGCGGGATTGATCTGGTCGGCCGCGCTGGTTTGTCAAAACCAGCTGATGACCACCTCTGATAAAACACCGCAACGATTGCAAAATCACAGTGCTGCGGTGCCGGCTGGTTCGGTATTTGCTTAATGAGATGAATGGACCCCACACCATGATTGAAATCCGGCGTATTTTTACGCACGTGGAACAGATACGGCATGAATTCGGTCCGGTAGCGCCGGTGCCCCTGCTCCGCGGTGCAGTTGGCGCGGTGCTGACCAACCCGTTTGCAGGGCGGTATGAGCCCAACATCCTGCCGATGATGGACCAGCTTCAGCCCGTGGGTATCCAGATGGCTAAGCGTTTGCGCGCCGCGATGGATGTGCCAGCCGAACATATTGAGGGTTACGGAAAAGGAGCGATTGTGGGCGCGGCCGGGGAACTGGAGCATGGTGCGCTCTGGCATGTGCCTGGCGGTTATGCGATGCGTGAGCTGCTCGGCTGGAAAGGTGATCGCAACGCTTATGCCCGTGGACAGGCCGAGGAAAAAACCGGGCAGCCCGGTAACGCCTTGTCCATTGTTCCTTCCACAAAAAAGGTGGGTGCGCCGGGTACGGCGCTTGATGTTCCCTTGACGCACATCAATGCCAGTTATGTCCGTAGCCATTTTGATGCGATGGAGGTGCGTGTGCCGGGCGCCCCCTTGCCGGACGAAATTGTTTTTATCCTGGTCATGAGCACAGGGCCGCGCATTCATGCCCGGGTAGGCGGCCTGGCCGCCAGCGCCATCGCCAAATGGGATGGTTTGCGTTAAAGCCAATGCACCAGATACTTAGCACGCACTGAGACAAGGAAACACTATGGTAGCCATGATTCGAAAAATTGTTGTGCAGATCGACGAAACGCATATCGAGATGGGGAAAACCGTCACTCCGCCGACACGGAGGGCGTTGGCGATGGCCGTGATCGAGAATCCTTTTTCCGGGGTGTACGCGGAAAAACTCGACGCACTGATGGACATTGGTGAGGAGCTTGGTGGGTTGCTGGGGCAAAAATGCGTGCAGGCCCTCGGGATTTCGCCGGCTCAGGCCCATAGCTACGGCAAGGCCGCCATCGTGGGTGAGGCAGGCGAGCTCGAGCATGCTGCCGCGATCCTGCATCCCAAACTGGGCGCACCGCTGCGCCTGGCGGTGGAAAAAGGCGCGGCACTGGTGCCTTCAAGCAAAAAACGCGGTGGCCTTGGCACCGCCATTGACGTGCCGCTCGGACATAAGGACGCAGCATTTGTGCGCAGTCACTTTGATGCCATGGAGGCACGGATTTCCGATGCCCCGCGGGCCAATGAAATTGTGGTTGCTGTTGTTGTCACAGACAGCGGCCGGCCCCTGCCGCGTGTGGGTGGGCTTCAAACCAGTGAAATCAAGGGGGAGGATGGGTTAAGGTAGCTCCGGTTGCCCATCTATCGTTCATCGTCAATAACTCACCATGGCCATTCATCTGATTCAAGACAACCAGGAGTACTTATGAAGCTGCACCACAAAATGCTGAGCACCATCGCTTTCCTCGGGCTGATGAGCTCATTCGTGAACGCGCATGCCCAAGGCGTCATAAAAATAGGGGAAATCAACAGCTACAAGGCCCAACCGGCTTTCCTGGAACCGTACAAGAAAGGTATGGAACTGGCTGTTGAAGAGATCAATGCCGGCGGAGGCATTAACGGCAAAAAGGTCCAGCTCATTATTCGGGACGACAACGCAAACCCGGGTGATGCGGTTCGTGCGGCCGAAGAGCTTGTTTCGCGCGAAAAAGTCGACGTGCTGACGGGTTCCTTCCTTTCCAATATCGGTCTGGCGCTGACCGATTTTGCCAAGCAGAAGAAGTTCTTCTTTCTGGCGGCTGAGCCTCTGACAGACAAAATCGTCTGGCAAAACGGCAATCGCTACACATTCCGCTTGCGGACCTCCACCTATATGCAGGTTGCCATGCTGGTCCCGGAAGCCGCCGCGATGAAGAAAAAACGATGGGCGGTGGTGTACCCCAACTACGAATATGGGCAGTCAGCCGCAGCAACGTTCAAGACCTTGTTGAAGGCCGCGCAACCCGATGTGGAGTTCGTGGCCGAGCAGGCGCCTCCATTGGGCAAGGTCGACTCAGGAAGTGTTGTACAGGCCATGGCGGACGCCAAGCCGGATGCCATCTTCAATGTTCTTTTTGGTGCCGACCTCTCGAAGTTTGTTCGTGAAGGCAATACCCGCGGCCTGTTTCAGGGGCGTGAAGCCGTCAGCCTGTTGACGGGCGAGCCTGAATATCTCGATCCACTCAAGGAAGAAACGCCCAACGGCTGGGTGGTTACCGGCTATCCGTGGTACGGCATCCAGACACCCGAACACAAGGCTTTCTTTCTTGCTTATCACGGCAAGTACAAAGACTATCCGCGCCTGGGTTCCGTAGTCGGCTATAGCGCCATCAAATCCCTGGCTGAAGGCATGAAAAAAGCCAAATCAACCGATACGGAAAAGCTGATTACCGCTTTCCGCGGCCTGAACGTGACAACACCCTTTGGCCCCGTGGTTTTTCGCCCGGAAGACCACCAGTCCACCATGGGTGCCTATGTGGGCCGCACAAAAAATGAAGGAGGCAAGGGCGTGATGGTCGACTATCGATATATCGATGGTTCAAAAGTCCAGCCGAGCAACGCCGAAGTGAAAAAAATGCGCGCTGCCGACTAGACCGGGCAAGTATTGACGGCGGCAGACACCGCGCTTCGCGTATGCGTCCATGGCGGTTTGCCGGCAGTTCCGGTGACGCCGTCATGCCAATGGTGTCCGCGGTGCACTTGCTGGCCATGCTATCCCGCAGAAAAAAGGTTTTTTCATGAGCTTCTCAGGCTTTATCGTGCAGTTGCTTAATGGCCTGGCCGGCGCATCGTCGCTGTTTCTCGTGGCAGCTGGTTTGTCGTTGATCTTTGGTGTTACGCGGATTGTCAACTTTGCCCATGGATCTTTTTTCATGGTGGGCATCTACGTTGCCTATTCATTGGTCAGTGCTCTCGGCAATACCCTGGGTTTCTGGCCTGCCTTGCTGATTGCCGCTTTGGCTGTTGGTGTTCTCGGCGGTCTGGTCGAGGTCTTGTTGCTGCGCCGTATTTACCGTGCACCGGAACTCTTTCAGTTGCTTGCTACCTTTGCACTGGGCCTGGTGATCAAGGACGGCGTGTTGTGGTTTTGGGGCGCCGAGGAGTTGCTGGGCCCCCGAGCGCCCGGCCTGACAGGCTCTGTGTCGATCCTGGGACGTCAGTTTCCTTCCTATGATCTTTTCCTGATCGTCGCGGGACCTGTTGTCCTGGGCCTGCTTTGGCTTCTGCTCACCAAAACCCGCTGGGGCACCCTGGTCCGGGCTGCCACCCAGGACCGCGAAATGGTCAGCGCGCTGGGTGTGAACCAGGCGTGGTTGTTCACAGCCGTTTTTGCATTGGGCGCACTTCTGGCGGGCCTTGGCGGCGCGCTTCAGCTACCGCGCGAGCCTGCCAACCTGGACATGGATCTCAACATCATCGGTGCTGCGTTTGTGGTGGTGGTGGTCGGGGGCATGGGCTCCATCCCGGGTGCCTATGTGGCGGCACTGCTGATTGCCGAACTCAAGGCCATTTGCATCTGGCTGGGGCTGGTCGAGATTGCGGGTATCAGCATCTCTTTTTCCAAGCTGACGCTGGTGGTGGAGTTCGTGGTGATGGCTGTTGTCCTGGTGGCCCGTCCCTGGGGGTTGTTCGGCAGGCCCCAGGCACCCAGCCGGCATGCCGGCATGGCTGAAGAACCGCTGCGCCGGCCGCACCGCTTTTATGCCTGGGGTTGTGCGGGCCTGCTGGCACTTCTGGCTTTGATGCCTGTGCTGGCGGCGCAGTCCCCTTACGTCACCGTGTTACTGATTGACTTGCTGGTTGCCGTGCTGTTTGCCTGCAGCCTGCATTTCATCATGGGGCCCGCCGGGATGCATTCGTTCGGGCATGCCGCTTACTTCGGTCTTGGGGCCTATGGTGCCGCGCTGCTGGTGCGCAGCCTGAACATGCCCATGGAGCTGGCGCTGGTCGTCGCACCCCTCGTGGCGGCACTGGGCGCTTTTGTCTATGGCTGGTTCTGCGTCAGGTTGTCCGGTGTTTACCTCGCCATGCTGACGCTGGCCTTTGCGCAAATTACCTGGGCGATTTGTTATCAATGGGACGTGTTCACCGGCGGCAGCAACGGATTGACCGGCGTATGGCCCTCTGAGTGGCTGGCGGACAAACGTATTTATTATTACCTCACCCTTGTCCTGGCGGCCGGGGGCGTTTTGCTGATGCACCGGATGCTGTATTCACCGTTTGGCTATGGCATGCGTGCGGCACGTGACTCGGTGTTGCGCTCCGATGCCATCGGCATGAATGTCAAACGCCTGCAATGGGTTGCGTTTGTGATTGCAGGCTCATTTGCCGGATTGGCCGGAGCGCTTTATGCCTTTTCCAAGGGCAGCATCTCTCCTGAAAGCTTGCACGTCAGCAAGTCGATCGACGGTCTGGTGATGGTTTTGCTGGGCGGTATCCAGACGCTTTTGGGGCCCGTCGTGGGGGCCGTCACGTTCACATGGCTGCACGATACCGTGGCGCGAAACACCGACTATTGGCGAGCCATGCTCGGCGCCATCATCCTGGTTCTTGTCCTGCTGTTCCCCCAGGGAATTGCTGGCTTCGCCAAACAGCTGATTGCCAGGTACCGTACTGCGGGAGAAAAGTCATGAGCTTGCTGAAGGTCTCAGGATTGGGAAAAGCCTTTGGCGGTGTCAGGGCTGTCGATGGCGTGAACTTCGAGCTGGCGGCAGGTGAATTGCTGGCTTTGATCGGGCCTAATGGTGCCGGGAAGTCAACCACATTCAACATGGTCAATGGTCAGCTGCGCGCAGATGCAGGCTCTATCCAGCTGGACTCCCGGGAGCTGATCGGCCTGGCGCCCCGGGAGATCTGGCGCCGCGGTGTCAGCCGGACATTCCAGATCGCCGAAACCTTTTCTTCCCTGACGGTCGTGGAGAACGTCCAGATGACCCTGCTGTCTGCGGACAGGAAGTTGTTTTCCATGTGGCGCCGTGCCGCAGATTACAAGCGCGACGAGGCCATGGCGCTGCTTGAGCAGGTCAACATGAAGGGGCAGGCTGACCGCCCTTGCAGCGTGCTGGCATATGGAGATGTCAAACGTGTGGAATTGGCCATGGCCATGGCCAGCAACCCCAAGTTGCTGCTCATGGATGAGCCGACAGCCGGCATGGCACCCAGGGAGCGAAACGACCTGATGGCGCTGACCAAACAACTGGTCATTGACCGGGGCATGGCGGTGCTTTTTACCGAGCACAGCATGGACGTGGTGTTTGCCTATGCTGACCGCATGATCGTACTGGCGCGCGGCCGGTTGATTGCGGAAGGCAAGCCGCAGGATATTCGCGACCACCCCAAAGTCCAGGAAGTCTATTTCGGCAGTGGCAAGACCTTCGAGAAAAAGGCCATTGAAAAGGAAACAGCGTGATGGGCAACGGCAACAATATTCTGCTGGAGGCGAAAGACCTGTCGGCCTGGTACGGCGCGGCACAAATACTGTTTGGCGTCAACCTTGCTGTCGGGCGCGGCGAAGTCGTCGCCCTGATGGGGCGCAACGGCGCCGGCAAATCAACCACGTTGAAGTCGCTGATCGGGATGCTCGACAAGCGTCGCGGCAGTGTGGCTTTTCTCGGTAAAGACATCTCCAGCAGTGAACCACACCATGCGGCCCGGATGGGCCTGGGCTTTGTGCCGGAAGACCGGCGGATATTTACCGACCTGACAGTGACCGAAAACCTGGAAGTAGGGCGGCAGGCGCCGCGCCGCTGGCCCGACGGCAGTGAGGCCCCCTTGTGGACGCCGGAACGCCTCTTCAAGCTGTTTCCCAACCTGGGTGAGATGCCTACGCGTCCCGGCGGCCGCATGAGTGGTGGCGAGCAGCAAATGCTGACAGTGGCCAGGACCTTGATGGGCAATCCCTATCTGGTTCTGCTTGACGAGCCCTCTGAAGGCGTGGCGCCCGTCATTGTGGAGCAAATGGCCAACATGATCCTCGAGCTGAAGGCCCACGGCGTCAGCATTCTTCTGTCTGAGCAAAACATGCATTTCGCCGAACTGGTGTCCGACAGGGCGTATGTATTGGAGAAAGGACAAATCCGTTTTGAAGGATCCATGGCGGATCTTGCTGCCAATGAAGAAGTGCGCCGTGCCTATCTCAGTGTGTAGGTCTTGCTGCATCAGCATTTTGGTTCGGTAGATATGGGTTGCACCGTCACACTGTCCGTTAACCAGCTGGAGCGTACGCTGCCTGTTGCGGAGCAGGCCAGCCTGCTGACGGTGCTGCGTAACGATTTCGCGCTGAATGGCCCGAAATATGGCTGCGGCCTGGGTGAGTGCGGCGCATGTACCGTGCTGGTCGATGGTATGGCGGCACGTTCCTGCGTTATTCCTGCGTCCGGGATGGCAGGGCGAGAAATCACCACCCTTGAAGGGCTGGGTACGCTGGGGGCCCTTCATCCGGTCCAGCAAGCGTTTATAGAAGAGCAGGCCGCCCAGTGCGGCTACTGCCTGAACGGCATGATCATGATGACCGTCGCATTGCTGGCGCGAAATCCCGATCCGGGCGAGGATGACATACGCCGTGAGCTGTCCGGCAATCTCTGCCGATGCGGCACGCACCTGGAGATCGTGAGGGCTGTGCTGCGTGCGGCGGAGCTGACGCGCCAAAGCCTTGTCCGGGGTAACTCGCCATGACGCGTCGCGCCGATGCGCCCCTGACACGCGCCGATTTTCATGCGGCCAGCGGCGTCTTGCTGGTGACCCGCGAGCCGCCGCCCGCGCCTCCACCCGCCCGTGGACAACCTGCACTGGTCAGCGCCAATCCGCAAGAGGGCGTTGAAATACTGGTTGCCGTGTGGGATGACGGCAGCGTGACGGCCCTGAACGGCCATGTAGACCTTGGCACCGGTATACGGACGGCCCTGGCGCAGATCGTGGCGGAAGAGCTGGACGTTGCGCTCGGGCAGGTCAATATGGTTCTGGGAGACACCACACGCGCGCCCAACCAGGGTGCGACGATTGCCAGCGCATCCATCCAGATTCATGCGGTCCCTTTGCGGGCCGCGGCGGCGCAAGCACGCGCGTGGCTGGTGACGCGTGCAGCCGGCATACTGCAGGTAGACCCTTCCTTGCTCGTCGTGCGCGACGGCGTGGTTTCGGTGGTGGGGCAGGAAGATAAATCGGTAACGTATGGCGCTTTGCTGGCCAATGAGCATGCACATCTCTCGCTGGAGCCGGGCACTCCCGTCAAGGATGCTGCCGACTACCGCCTGGTGGGCACCAGCGCGGCGCGCCTGGACATCCCGGCCAAAGCCACCGGCGCGCTGACATTTGTGCACGACATGCGGGTGCCCGGCATGCTGCACGGCCGCGTCGTGCGCCCGCCTTATGCCGGGGCTGACCACGGCGACTTCATCGGCAATACGCTGGAATCGGTGGACGAATCATCGATTGCCCACATTCCGGGCATTCGCGCGGTGGTGGTGATCCGCGACTTTGTCGGCATCGTCGCAGAGCGGGAAGAGCACGCCGAACAGGCGCTGCGTGAATTGCGTGTCAGCTGGAAGCCCTGGCCTGGCCTCGCCAATCTGGATGACCTCGAGCAGGCGATCTGCAACAACCCGGCCACGCAGCGCAGGCTTGTCGATGATGGCAACGTCGATGTCGCGATGGCGGGCGCGGCGCAAGCCCTGGCGCGCAACTACGTCTGGCCCTATCAGATGCACGGCTCCCTTGGGCCCTCGTGCGCCGTGGCAGACTGGAAGCAGGAGCGCCTGACGGTATGGGCAGGAACCCAAAACCCCCACGTGCTGCGGGCTGACCTGTCCCGCCTGACCGGTCTGGCCGATGTCGCCATCGACGTGATCCGCATGGAGGCGGCGGGCTGCTACGGGCGAAACTGCGCCGACGACGTGGCGGCAGACGCCGCGCTGCTGTCACGTGCCACGGGCTGCCCCGTGCGTGTACAACTGACGCGTGAGCAGGAAAACGCTTGGGAACCCAAAGGCGCAGCCCAGCTCATGCAGGTGAACGGTGGTCTGAATGCCGACGGGTCGGTTGCTGCGTATGACTTCCAGACCTCATACCCTTCAAACGGCGCTCCTACTTTGGCGCTTTTGCTCACGCGCACCATCGAACCGGTCGCGCAAGCCTATGAAATGGGCGACCGTACCGCCCGGCCGCCCTACGACTACGCCAATATGCGCATCGCCGTCAATGACATGGCGCCGCTGTTGCGGGCGTCATGGTTGCGCGGTGTTTCGGCACTGCCCAATTCATTTGCGCATGAGTCCTACATCGACGAGCTGGCAACAGCAGCAGGTGTCGATCCGGTGGAGTTTCGCCTGCAGTACCTGAAAGAGCCGCGCGCTGCCGAGCTGGTGCGCGCCACGGCCGAGCGCGCCGGCTGGATGGCGCATACGACACCGCAGCAGCAGCCAACAGCGCCTGGTGATCCACAAGACGTCGTGCGTGGCCAGGGCTTTGCGTATGCCCGTTACATGCACAGCAAATGGCCGGGGTTTGGCGCGGCGTGGGCGGCCTGGGTGGCTGACGTCGAAGTGAATCGCAAGACGGGCGAAGTGCATGTCCGGCGCGTGGTGGTGGGGCATGACGCCGGCACGCTGATCAACCCCGCCGGGGTTCAGCACCAGATCCATGGCAACGTGGTGCAGACGACCAGCCGTGCACTCACGGAGCAGGTCACGGTGTCGCCTAAAACAAATCAGGTGACCAGCCTGGAGTGGGGAAGCTATCCCATCCTGAACTTCAGGGACGTGCCGGTGATTGAGGTCGTGACCATGGCGCGCCCCGGTGAGCCACCGCTTGGCGCCGGAGAGTCGTCTTCGGTGCCGGGTACGGCAGCCATCGCCAACGCCATTTTTGATGCCACCGGCGTGCGTTTTCGCCAGCCGCCTTTCACGCCGGAAGTGGTGCGTGCCGCGCTCAATTCAGGGCTCGCGGCCGAGCCGGCCGCCCCGGCAGCTCCGGCCCGGTTGCCCAATCCCGTACCTGAGGGCGCGGCATGGCCGAAAGGCATGGCCTGGTGGTCCCGCGCAGGTGCCTTGCTAGCGGGCGTTGTGGGCATCGCGTGGGCGCTGGCAGGCGGCCGGTCGGTCATCGCGCCGGTTATGCAAAGCGGCGCATCCGTGTATACCGCCGCAACGCTGGAACGCGGCCGGCAGCTCGCGGCCGCGGGCGATTGTGTGGTGTGCCATACAGCACCCGGTGGCATCCCCAACGCCGGTGGCAGGGCCATGGATACGCCTTTCGGAAAGATCGTCACCACCAACCTCACGCCGGATGCGGACACCGGCATAGGCTTGTGGTCCTTCAGCGCTTTCCAGCGGGCCATGCGCGAAGGAATTTCCCGCGATGGCCACTATTTGTATCCCGCGTTTCCCTATACCGCGTTCGCCAAGATCAGCGATGAAGACCTGACCGCGCTGTATGCCTACCTGATGGCCCAGCCTCCCGTGCGATCAGAACCACCGGCCACGCGGCTGGCCTTTCCCTTCAGTGTGCGGCCGTTGATGGCCGGGTGGAACGCGCTGTTTCATGACCCGGCACCTTACCGTGCCGACCCGGCGCAGACTGCCGAATGGAATCGTGGTGCCTACCTGGTTAACGGCCTCGGCCATTGCGGCGCCTGCCACACGCCACGCAATGCCGCAGGCGCTGAACGTAGCGGAAAAGCCTTTTTAAGCGGGTCTGTAGTGGACGGATGGGATGCCCCGGCACTGACAGCGCTGTCTCGGGCGCCTGTGCCATGGACCTCTGCGGAGCTGTACCGCTACTTGCGCAGTGGCTACTCAGCACAACACGGCATCGCAGCGGGCCCGATGGCCCCTGTGATCAAGCAACTGGCCGCGTTGCCAGAGGAAGATATTCAGGCAATGGCGACTTACCTGGCGGCCTTTAATGAGCCAATCGCTGACACCGAAAGCATCCAGCGCAAAGAACTGGTCGTCTTGTCCGCCCGGCAATCGGCTTTCAGCTTGCCGGGCCCTGGCCAGCGCCTGTTCAGTGGCGCTTGCGCATCGTGTCATCACGATGGCGACGGCCCGCGACTGCTGGGGGTGAACGTGCCGCTGGCCCTTAACAGCAAGCTGCACAGCGAGCGGCCCGACAACCTGGTGCGGGTGATCCTTGAGGGAATTCAGTCACCGGTGAGCAAAGACATCGGTTTCATGCCGGCTTTTCGCCACAGCCTGGATGATGCCCAGGTTGCAGCGCTGGCTGCGTATATGCGCGGCCGCTATGCGCCCTCGGAACCGGCCTGGCAGGACTTGCCGGCAACCGTTTCACGGCTCCGGGCTACGCCGGGCCAGCACTGAATCTTTTCAATCAGGCGAAAGCCGCGCGGCCCTGTGTCGCCCTGACAAGCGCCGCACGCGCCAACAGGCGTGTGGAGTCCAGAGCCGGCAGGGGCGAATTGGAATCGCTCATGATCAGGGGAATTTCCGTGCAGCCCAGGACGACGGCATCACAGCCGTTGCTTTTCATCCGGTCAATGACTTTCTGAAAATACCCGATCGCTTCCGGCTTGAAGACACCGCACACCAGCTCGTCCATGATGATGCGATTGATTTCGTCGCGCTCCGTATCCTCGGGCCGCAGGTATTCCAGTCCGCGCGCCGCGAGCTTGTTGGGATAGACCTCGCTATCGATGAGCCATCGTGTGCCGGTGATGCCGATGCGCCGGAACCCGCGCCTGGCCGCTTCTTCGGCAACGACTTCCGCAATATGAAGCCAGGGCAGGGGGGATCGTTCCTGCACATAAGCAAAAGCCTGGTGAATGGTGTTGTCCGGGCAGATAAGAAAGTCAGCTCCGGCCTTTGCGAGCTTGTGCGCGGAGGCGAGCATGATGTCGCCCACGCCATTCCAGTCATTGTGGTAAATGCGTGCCATGTAGTCGGAAAGCGACGGCGTATGCATCGACACTTCAGGATGGGCATGTGGCCCCAGGGCCTTGGCGCCTTCCACACAAATGGTTTGATAACAGAGCGCAGCGCCTTCGGCGGAGCAGCCGACGATACCGATGTGTTGGGGCATGACCTGTCTCCGTATTTGCTACGCGGGTTCTGGCACCGGGTCGGCAGCAGGCGAGGTGGCCGGGTGCGGTGTGACTTCTCCCTCAGCGAGTTCCCCACCCAATGCCTCCAGCATGTCCGGAATCAGCGAAGACAGCTCGCCGGTAATGATGGCCGCATCGCTGTCAAAGCCGTCGTCGTCCTTGCCGCTTTCCTGAACGCCGTCCAGCACCACATCGAGCAGCTTGAGTTTTTTCAGCTGCGCGGTTTCCGTCAGCACAAAAGACACGCGCTCGTTCCACGTCATCGCCAGCTGTGTGGGCAGTTTGCCGGCGGCAATGTGCTGGGCCACTTCGTCGATCTCCAGCGTGTGGCGCGAGTAGCGCACCGTGGATTTCTGGTCGTCCGGCGTCTTGAGCTCGCAGTCGCGGTCTACCGTGAAGTTGTAGGGCGCTTCGCGCGTCGACAGCCAATGCGACATGGCAGCAGCGGCCGACATCTGCGTCTGGATGGGGCTGGCTTTCAGGCCGGGCAGGGCACCCGGCACTTCGCTCAACGCTTCCACGAGGTAACTCACGATCTTGTCAGCGCCCGTGAGGTTGCCGGAGTCAACCACCAGGAATTTGTTGACCACGTCGATCCAGAGGGTGGTGGTCGAGCGTTTGGTGAAGGCGCGCGGCAGCAGGTCCAGCATGACTTCCTGCTTGAACTCCTTCTTGATCTTGGCGCCCACACGCTCACGGCCGGTTTCTTCCTTGTATTTCTCGATGCGTTCTTCCACCGCGGCCTTGATGGCGGACGAAGGCACGGGGCGGCGCTCGGTGCAGAGGCGAGCGATTAACTGGCGGCCCACGCTTTCGAGCAGTACGGTGCTTTTGTTACCGCGCGGCGGCACCCAGCCACTGGATTCAGGCTCTGTTGCGCCGCAGGGAACGAAACGGTGTGACTGGAAAATTTCCTCAAGCACGTCCAGCGGAGGAAGCACAAAATCGTCGGCAATGCGGAAAAAAATTGCGGTATTGAACATGAAATCCGGGGAAGAGGTTAGAAAAAGAGACTGCCGGAAGGCCGATGAAGGGGCGGGAAATCCGCGGTGAGAACCAGCCGGATACAGAGAAATTCTACCGGGCGCCCTGCCTGCAGAATGTAACGGCCGGCAAGGGCTTGAAGGCCTTCATTCGATATCAAACGAATGGATGCCGTAAGCACCCTTGCGGCGGTCTTCGAAGTACTGCTCCAGTGTCTGCTTGACCGTCTTGAATGCAATTTCGTCCCAGGGAATTTCGGCCTCGGTGAACAGTTTGGCCTCCATGGTCTCATGGCCTGGATTGAATTCGGTGCTCAAAAGCCGAGCCCGGTAATACATGTGCACCTGCCCGACGCGCACCACGTTCATGACCGTAAAAAGGCCCAGCATCTCGTATTGGGCGCCGGCTTCCTCATCGGTTTCACGGGCTGCGCCCTGCGAAGTGGTTTCGCCCAGTTCCATGAAGCCGGCGGGCAAGGTCCACTTGCCCCGGCGCGGCTCGATATTGCGTTTGCAGAGCAGCACTTGCGCGCCGTCCTCGCCCCAGCTGGGCACGGTGCCGACAACATTGAGCGGGTTTTCGTAGTGAACCGTGTGGCAGGCCGGGCAGACGGCCCGCTCTTTCGTATCACCGTCATCCGGCAAGCGGTAAGCCACGGCGGTTCCGCAGACGCGGCAGTGATTCAGGGGCGGACGTTGCATCGGATGAGTGTAGCGGCTTTGCGCCCGCCCAGGCCTGCCGGGGCGCACGGCAGGCTTGCTGCCGTGCTATCAAAAAAGTAGCTGCTCGCGCCCGTTTTTATTGGGCTTAACGCGTATTTTGTTTATTTTCTTATTTCAGCGACGAGTAATTCACTGGTACCCAGGTGTAAGCCTTGCCCGCGCCCTTGCGCACGTGGCCCAGGCCGGGGAAGGCGATATGCGCCGCGCCGACCAGATAGCCGTTTTTCGCGGCATCGGCGTAGGCTTTGGCGCGCTCTTTGGCGGCTGGGGGCGACTCAGAGTCAAACTTGATGGTGACCTCCGGGTTGTCGAACTGGACTGCCGCCACATGCATCAGGTCGCCCCATAGCATCAGCTTTTCGCCCTTGCTTTCCACCACGTAGACGTTGTGGCCGGCGGTGTGGCCGTGCGTGGGTTGCGCCTTCACGCCAGGCACGAGCTCGGTCGCGCCTTCAAAGGTCTTGAGCTTGCCGGCCGAGGCATAGGGCTTGATGGACGCCATGGCGCCCTGGAAAAAGCCCTGGGATTCCTTGGGCGCTGCGTTCATTTTGGCTTCATCCAGCCAGAAGTCGGCGTCCGCCTTGTCCACACGCACCACGGCATTCGGAAACGCCATGGCGCCGTTCACCACCAGGCCACCCACGTGGTCGGGGTGCATGTGGGTGATGTAAATCTCGTCGACCTGCTCGGGCTGGTAGCCGGCGGCTTTGAGGTTGGCGTGCAGGCTGCCCAGTGTCGGGCCGAAGAGGCCGGACGCACCCGTGTCGATCAGCACCAGCTTGCTGCCGGTGTTGATGAGGTAGGCATTGACTGATGTCTCGACTGCGTCAGGTAAAAATGAACGCTTCAGTGCCGCGCCGACTTTCGCCGGCGTTGTGTTGGTGAGCAGGTCTTTCACGGGCAGCTTGACGGTACCGTCCGACAGGGCGGTGACTTCAAAATCGCCCAGCATGACGCGGTAGTAGCCGGGCGCCTGGGTCTTGGCCATGGGGCCGGCCGCAAAAGCGGGCAGGGTGAAAGAAGCGCTCAGGCTTGATGCCAGGACGGTGGCAGCCAGGGTTTTCAAAATGCGTGACATGAAAGAACTTCCTTGGGGTAAACGGAATGATGGACCGGACTCACCCGTCATACGGGTGCCGGGTGGATTCTTATGCAGGCGCGCCATGAGTGACGCCGCAGTTGCAGTAACCCGGCTGTCGTGCAGGTTTTGCCTGGGTGCGGCGCGCTATCAAATCAGGAGCTGGTTGCGCCCGTATTCATTGGGCTGAAGGCCGAAAAGGCACAAGAACATAGGTGAAGCATAAAAAAACCGGACATAAGCCCGGTTTCATGGATGCGCATCTGGCGCGGCCTGTTGATCAGGCTTTCGTTGTCTTGGTGTGCTTTTCGATCAGGCTACGTGCCGTGTCCAGCAGTTTCTTGCCGTCAAAGCCCTTCTTGTTCATGTCTTCCACCCACTCGACCTCCACCGTGCGTGATTTGCGGCGGAATTCCTGGGCTTCGGCCGCGCTCACGGTGTAGATCGTGTTGCCGCGGTCGCTGGCGGTCTTGCGGCCGGGAACGTCGTTGCCCTGCTGCACCTTGCCCAGCCAGGCCGAGGTGGCCATGCCGGAGTTGTTGTCGATGACCTTCTTGAGGTCGGGCGCGAGCGAGTTGTATTTCGCCTTGTTCATGGCCATCACAAAGGTGGTGGTGTAAAGGCTGCCGCCGGCGGGGTCGAACTCGGCATGGAACTTGGTGAGCTCGTTGACCTTTACCGAAGGCACCACTTCCCACGGAATCACGCAGCCTGTGATGGTGCCCTTGCTCAGTGCATCGGGAATCTGCGGCAGCGGCATGCCCACAGGCGTGGCGCCCAGCACGCCCATGAGCTTGGTGACCTGGCGGGTTGGCGCGCGCAGCTTGAGGCCGCGCATGTCGGCAATCGACTTGACGGGCTTGTCGACCGTGTGGATCACGCCGGGACCGTGCACCTGCAGCGCCAGCACCTGGGTGTCCTTGAATTCGTCCGGTGCAACCGTCTGTACGTATTCCCAAAATGCCTTGGAAGTTGCTTCGGCGTTGGACATCATGAAGGGCAATTCAAACACCTCGATGCGCGGGAAGCGGCCGGCCGTGTTGCCAGGCAATGTCCACACCACGTCAACCACGCCGTCCTTGGCCTGGTCGTAGAGCTGCACCGGCGTGCCGCCCAGCTGCATGGCCGGATAGCCTTCAAACTTGATACGGCCGCCGGATTCCTTTTCGACCTTGTCCATCCAGGGCTTGTGCATGGCCAGCCAGACATTGGACGAGGGCGACATGAAAGTATGGAACTTCAGTGTCACGGCCTGCTGGGCCAGGCCCGACAGCGCCGGTGCGCCCAAGGCTGCGGCGGCGCTGGTCTTGAGAAGGGTTCGTCGCTGAATCATGGCGTGTCTCCTATAAACAATTTGACTAACTTAAGGCAAGCGGATGGGTTTGAGAAGCGGTGAAAGCCCTAGCCATAGACCCTAGCTGATGTATTTCACCAGCCACAGCGATATGCCCGGGAACAGCAGCAGCAAGGTGGTGCGGATGGTGTCGCTGATGAGGAATGGCATGACACCTTTGTAGCTTTCGCTGATAGGCACGTCTTTGGCCAGGCCATTGACCACATAGACGTTCAGTCCCACCGGCGGCGCCAGCATGCCAAAGCCGACCGTCATCAGCACCATGATGCCGAACCAGATCGCGGTGGATTCCTTGGCCATGCCGAAATCCAGGCCCATCACCATCGGGAAAAAGATAGGAATCGTCAACAGCAGCATGGACAGCTCGTCCATCACCGCGCCCAGCACGACATAGAACAGCAGGATGGCCGTGACAACCATCAGCGGCGACAGTCCCCAGCCGCCAACCACGCCGGCGAGCTGGTTAGGCACCTGCGTCAGGGCCAGGGCGGAGTTCATGAGGTCGGCACCTATAAAGATCAGGAAGATCATGGCCGAGCTTTCCGCCGTGGCATAAAAGCACAGCTTGAATTTGGCCCAGGTGATCTCGCGCTTGAGCAAGGCGGCTACGAAAGTGGCGGCGGCACCCACCGCGGCGCCTTCAGTCGGCGTGAACAGGCCGCCGTAAATACCGCCGAAGACAATCAGGAAGATGATGGCGATGGGCAGTATGCCCAACGCGGAGGCCAGCGTCATCGGCGGCCTGTCGTTGTCTACCTCGGGCGCCTGTCCGGGCACCAGCCGCACGTAGATGGCAATGGCCACCATGTAGCCGAACATCGCGATGATGCCCGGCACCATGGCCGCCGCAAACAGCTTGGCGATATTCTGCTCGGTGAGGATGGCGTAAATCACCAGCGGCACCGATGGGGGGATCAGGATGCCCAGGGTGCCGCCGGCTGCCAGAGTGCCCGTGGCAAGCCGGCCTGAATAACCGTGGCGCTTCATCTCTGGCAGTGCCACGCCGGTGATGGTGGCGGCCGTGGCCACCGAGGAGCCGCAGATGGCGCCGAATGCCGCACAAGCCAGGATGGACGCCATGGCCAGACCGCCTTTGAATCGACCCATTACACCCGCCGCGAATCCGAATAGCGCGCGGCTGATACCGCCCTGCGTCGCGAAATGCCCCATCAGGATGAAGAGCGGAATCACCGACAGGTCGTAGCTGGCAAAGCGCGCGAAGGCCTGGGTGTTGAGGAAGCTGGAAAACGGCCCCCAGCCGGTCTGCATCACGTAACCGATGGCGCCCGCGGCAAACATGGCAACTGCGATAGGCACGCGCACGGCCATGAAGGCCAGCATGATGCCGAAAATAACCAGGGCGAGCGTGATGGAGCTCATACGTGTGCCTCCAGCTCGTCCAGCGGATTGTGCGGTGCATGGGTGTCGCCGAAGCCGAACGCGGATTGGTACAAACCGATCACGCAGGTCAGCACAAAGGGCGGAACCATGGCGGCATACACCGTCCATTCGGGAAAGCCCAGGATCTGGGTTTCAGAGTGCGTGTTGTAGGAATTGAGGCCGCCCAGCACCGTGCGCCAGGCCAACAGGGCAAACACCAGGCCCAACAGCAACGCACCGAAACGGTCCAGCCTGTCGTTCGAGGTTTCGCCCAGTTTGGCGGTGAAGAAGTCGACGATGATGTTGCCGCGTTTGATCTGGCAAAGGGGCATGAATAGCGCGATCGCGGCCCCGGTGACCACACCGGTGAGTTCGAAGTCGCCGACGAGGGTCGCGCCCAGCAGGTTGCGCCCGATCAGGCTGGCACAGGTCATGAGCGTGATCACCGTGAGCAGAACTCCCGCCAGCACAGCGCAGAATTTCGCAAGGGACTGCAGGATTTTCAAGAAGGCTCTCCAAAAAGCAGGTCTTGGCATTTGGGAGCTCCCAAAAACCGGGTAAGCCGATTATCAGAATTGAGGAGGCAAGCAGTCAGGCGGGTTACCCCGGGTAAGACGGGGGATTTGCGCGGTGATTAAAGCAGTTGCGCGGTTATCGCGCAGCTGCCCCGCCGTGACATGCGCTTGCCAACCCCGTGTTCAGATGACTTTGACGGTGAGTGTTTCCAGCCCCGCCACACCGCCGACCATGGTGTCGCCCGAGACCACGGCCGCGACGCCTTCAGGCGTGCCGGTATAGATCAGGTCGCCCGGTTGCAGCTCCCATGCTGCCGACAGGTGTTCAATGGTTTCGGCAATGTTCCAGATCAGCTTGGAGACATTGCTGCGCTGGCGGTCCTTGCCGTTCACCTGAATATAAAGTTCGGCGTTGGTCACGTCGCCGGCCTGCGCGGCGGGTGTGATGGGGCCGATGGGCGCGGAGTGGTCATAGGCCTTGCCAATGCACCAGGGGCGGCCCTGCTTTTTCATCTCGCCTTGCAGGTCACGGCGCGTCATGTCCAGGCCTACGGCATAACCGTAGATGTGCTTTTGCGCATCGGCCGCCTTGATGTTTTTACCGCCAGTGCCAATGGCCACTACCAGCTCGATTTCATGGTGCAGGTTTTTGGTGAGCGATGGGTAGGGGATGGTGCCTGTGGCGCCGGCGTCCACCACGACAGCGGCATTCGCGGGCTTGAGGAAAAAGAAGGGTGGCTCACGGCCGGTAAAGCCCATTTCCTTGGCGTGTTCTTCGTAGTTGCGGCCCACGCAGTAAATGCGGTTGACCGGAAACCGGTCTTTGGTGCCGACAACAGGGACGGACACCGCGGCCGGTGGGGTGATGACAAAACTCATGACAACCTTTCTTCTCTGTGTATGCCCAGTGCCAGATGCACCGGGCGGTCTGAAAAACTGAACAGCACACAACCTTGCGCGGAACGCAATTGCGCAGTGTGCCACGACGGAATCACAAAATGGTCGCGCGGGCCAAACTCAAAAGTCGAGGTGTGCCCATCGCGCTCAATGATGACGGAACCCGACCCCTCAACCACGCTGAACACGGCGCCGTCAGTCTGGCGCCAGGGCTTGCCTGCAAAGCCCGCCGGCAGGCGCTGCATGAAGGTCGCCATGGTGGGCATGGGCGAGCCGCCGGTGGCCGGGTTCACATAGCGCAGCTTGACGCCGTCCCAGGCGTCTGTGTCGCCATGGGTTTCCAGCTGGTGCAGGGTCTCGCGCGTGCGGTCGTAGGGATAGCTGAAGATCGGTGAGGTTTCGCCGAACGGGGCGTCATAGCGCATGGGCAGCATGTTGGCGCCGTAGCGGTGGGTGCTGATGCCTTGGGGCTTGGTGACTTCCTGCTGCTTGGCCGTGCCGTTTTCGGCGAAACCGGCATCGAAAAAGCGCAGCATGGGGATATCCAGGCCGTCCAGCCAGACCACCGGTGTATCGGACTCCACGCGGCCTTCGTGGCCGTGGTCATGCCAGGTCCAGCTTGGGGTGATGATGAAGTCGCCTGGTTTCATCTGCGTGCGTTCGCCGTCCACAGCGGTAAAGGCGCCATGGCCCTCCACCACGAAGCGCAGCGCGCTTTGCGTGTGGCGGTGGCTCGGCGCTACTTCACCCGACATGATGACCTGCAGACCTGCGTACAGCGACTGCGTGATGCACGACTGCCCGCGCAAGCCGGGGTTCTCCAGGATCAGTACGCGGCGAACCGCTTCTTCGGCGGTGATCAGTTCGCCCGACTTCATCAGGAAAGGGCGTACGTCGGCGTACTTCCACAGCGCTGGCTGGCAAGGCGTGCTGGGCGACTGCGGCACCAGCGCATGCAGCACTTCCCACAGCGGCGTCATGTTGTGCGCGGAGATGGCGTCGTAAAACGCCTTGCGTGCAGCGCCGTTGGGTACAGCGGGCTGACCGGGGGTGGGTGGGGGCGTCATGTCCATGATGGATATCCAGTCTCTGGGGTTAAAGATCGCCGCTTAAAGGTCGTTATCGAAATACACGCCGTCCCGCGTGAGCAACTGCTGCAGCTGTTTCACGTCGGTATCGGAAAAAGCCTGCCCGGCGCCCGGCATGGCCGCCGCCGTACCCGCTGCCTGGCCCATCACAAAGCAGCCGCCGCTGGCTCGCGCGGCCGACTGGCCTTCGTGCGTCATCGAGGCGCAGCGGCCGGCCACTAGCAGGTTGGCGACACCTTGCGGCACCAGCATGCGCCAGGGCAGGTCGTTGTAGGCGCGGCCTTCAGCCGCATCCACGTTGTGCGGAAATTGCCAGTCGATCCGGCCATCCGCATGCAGCTCCATCGGCCAGGCATTGATGCCGATGGCATCGTCAAAGCGCGCCGACGAGAGGATGTCTTCGCCGCTCAAGGCATAGAGCCCTTGGATGCGGCGCGTCTCGCGGATGCCGACCTGCGGCGCGATGTCGACGATGGCCGAATCCGCAAAACCCGGCACTTCATGCTTCAGAAAGCGGAAGTATTCGGTGATCTGGCGCCGGCCTTCGAGTTCGCCTTCGCTGAGCTGCCGCGCATCGGTGGCGTCCATGGCCGTGCCTTGCGCGTTGCGGATCTGCGTGACGTTGGCGCGCCATTCGGTGGGGTTCTTCTGCGGGCGGAGGATGGCACCTTCGCGGGGGAACTTGTAGCGGCCTGGCTCGCGCGCCTGGCTCTCGGCCATCAGGGTGTTGATGGCTTTGAATTCGCCCACGGCCGCCAGCGCGCGGGATGCGTCCACGTGGCCGACGCGAAACATGGTGGAGGGAAACAGTGCGCTGCCATGCCCGTCGCCCAGTTCAGACGGCACGCCGGCGAAGTTCGCCACATCGGCGTCGCCTGAGCAGTCGATGAAACGCGCGGCACGGATTGCCTGGCGGCCGGATTTGGTCTCGACCACCAGGGCGCTGATGCGGATGCCCTCCATCACCACCGCAGCAGCCCAGGCGTGAAAAAGGAGTTGCACGCCGGCCGCCACCAGCAATTGGTCGGCTGCGCACTTGTAAGCCGACACGTCGTAGGAGCGCACACGGATGCGGCCCTGCATGCCGTCTTGCGGCGCGTTCAGGCCCCCCAGCGCGTCAATGCGCTGCAGCAGGTCGTCAGCCACGCCGTGCACTACCTGTTGCATCTGGCCGTTTTTGCGGCCGTACAGGCCCGCGAAATTGGTGACGCCGCCGGCTGTACCCATGCCGCCGAGGAAACCGTAGCGCTCCACCAGCAAGGTGCGCGCACCGTGCCGAGCTGCGCTGACGCTGGCAGCAAGCCCTGCTGGTCCGCCGCCCACGACAACGACGTCAAACTCGCCGTAGACGGGCAAGGTGCGTGCGGGTTCGGTGATCAAGTTGCACCCCCGTCCAGGCTCACTGCGTGTAGCCTGTTCCCCCCTCGAGGGGGCGGCGCCTGCGGTCTGGCAAAGCCAGTCCCGCGGCCCCCACTGGTAGTGTCCAAAGAATTCTTCAACCCAGCATGAGCCGTGGAACCGGCTTCGCCGGGCCACAGGCGGGCGGCCCCCTCGGGGGGCAAGGAGTTACACGCAGTGAACGACTGTGGGGGCATCATTTATTCAAGCTTGATGCCGCGCGACTGGATGATGCCGCCCAAAATGGCGGCTTCGTCTTTGACGCGGCTCCTCAGGCCGTCGGGCGAAGTGCCCACAGCCTGCCACCCCTGGTTAAACAACTTTTGCCGCGTGTCGGCGTCGCGAATGATGCGCGGTACTTCTTGCGCCAGCCGCGCCTGGGCGGCTTTGGAGAGGCCCACCGGGCCTATCAGCGCCGTCCAGACTTCGAGATTGACGTTGGTCACGCCGGCATCGGCCAGCGGCGGCACCTCGGGCACAAGAGAAGAGCGCCCGCCGGCCAGGCCAATCGCCCGGAGCTTGCCCGAACGCACATGCGGCATGGCTACGCCGGGCGGGATCAGCGCCATCTGGATCTGGCCGCCCAGCATGGCGGTTACCACCTGCGGGTTGCCGGCAAAGGGCACGTGCACAGGCGTGAGGCCGGGCACGCGGCTTTTGAGCAGCTCCATGCCCAGGTGGGCGACCGAGCCGTTGCCGACCGAGCCGTAGTTCCACTGGCTGGCGCCCTGGCGCGCGGCGGCGAAAAATTCAGTGCCGCCCGGCTCATTGGCGGGCGCAACCAACACCAGTGGTGCGGTGGTCAATAGCGAAATCAGCGCGAAGTCTTTGGCCGGGTCGTAGGGCAGCTTGGGGTACAGCAGCTTGGCCGAGGTCAGGTTGCCATTGATGACGACGCCCAGCGTGTGGTCGTCGGTGGCCTTGGCGACCTGGTCGGCCGCGATGTTGCCGGACGCGCCGGGTTTGTTCTCAATGACCACCGGCTGGCCCAGGGCGCGACTCAAGGGCTCGGCCAGCGTGCGTGCGGCCATATCGGGTGTGGATCCGCCCGGAAACCCCACCAGGATGCGCACCGGCCTGGTCGGCCAAGCCGTATCTTTTAAGTCTTTTGGAGCCGCAGCCCAGGAGAGGTGAGCGCAAGCAGCTATCAAAAACGTAGCAATTATCCGGAGAGCAGCGGTGCTGGGAGGAAGAGTCATGACAATCCTGGGACTTTTGAAACCGTCATTGGAACAGTTTTGACGGCTCGATTCCGTCGTACATCCACTTCAGGCCCGCGAAACCCGCGCTCTCGGTGCCGCTCTGGAACATCTGGTTGCGCAATTCGCGTTGAACACCGGCCGCATGGTAAATATCACCGTAAAAACGGGCAGTCAATTGCACGCGGCCAGTACGCAGGTAGCGCTTTTGCTGGTATTTCTGGAAGGCTTTTGGCACATCGCCGCGGGTAAAGCGCAGCGCTTCACGCAGTACGACGGCGTCTTCAATGGCCTGGCCAGCGCCCTGGGCCAGGTATTGCAACATCGGGTGGGCGGCATCACCCAGCAGCGTCACGCGCCGGTCGGTCCAGTTTTTCACGGGTTCGCGGTCGCACAGCACCCACATCTTCCAGGTCTCGATTTTTCCCAGGAGCTCTTTGACTTGCGGACAGGCATCGGCAAAACGTTCGTTCAGTTCGGCCGTATCGCCAAAGGTGTTCCAGCCCTCGTCGTATTTGTTGCTGTGAAAAACCGCCACCAGGTTGAAGAGTTCGCCGCGGCGCAGTGGGTAGTGAACCAGATGGGTTTTTTCGCCACCCCAAAGCAGCACATCGTCGCTCCACAGATGAGCCGGTACATCCTCGCGCTTGAGCACAGCGCGGTAGGCGACATGGCCCGACACGCGAGGTTTGCCGTCGCCCACCACGGCTTCACGGATGCGGCTCCAGATGCCGTCTGCGCCTATCAGCGCGCTGCCTTCGACGGTTTCTCCGCCTGCAAGGTGCACGGTCACGCCGCTTTCCGACTGGTCAAACGACTCCACCCTGGCGCTGGTGCGCAAGGTGACGTTGGGCTGGGCCCGGCAGGCATTGAGGAACACCTGGTGCAGGTCGGCGCGGTAAATCACGCCATAAGGAAACCCATAGGTGGCGCGGGCCAGGTCACCAAGCGGGACACGGACAACCTTCTCGCCTGTGCGCACGTCGTTCATGCCAAGGCCGGTGGGAAAGAACGCCACACGGTTGACGGCTTCAGTGAGGCCCAGGTAGTCAAACATGCGGAAAATATTGGGGCCGAGCTGGATGCCGGCGCCGATCTCGCCAAAACTAGCCGCCTGCTCCATGAGCGTCACGGCGCGCCCGTCCTGCGCGAGCACCAGGGCCGCGGCCAGCCCGCCAATGCCGCCGCCCGAGATGAGGATGGGGGATGTGTGTGACATGTATGAGAGGGTATCAGGGGGCTTTGACAATGATAAGTATGCTTATCATGTATGTCCCTAGTACATACCCTGAGCGCAAAGCTGAACGGTAAACTCGGCAAATGGCAAAAAGCTTTAACTTCAGCGAGGCCCCCGGGCACTTGATCCGCCGGGCACAACAACTCGCGGTCGCGATCTTCATGGAGGAGACGGCTGGGTTTGATGCGACGCCTGTGCAGTTCGCCATCCTGAACGCCTTGATGGACGACCCGGGCGAAGATCAGATCACTCTGTCGGGCCGCGTTGCCTTTGACCCGGCCACTTTCGGGTCGGTGATCGGGCGGCTGGAGGGCAAAGGCTGGGTCAAGCGGGAGGCTGACCCATCCGACAAGCGCCGCAAACTGCTGTGGACGACGCCAGAAGGGGAAAAAGTTGCACTGCAGATGAAACGTGCGGTCAGCAAGGCACAGCAGCGCATCGTGAGCCCGCTGGATGATGACGAGCGGGTGCAGCTCGGCTTGTTGCTTGGCAAGCTGATCAGCGGCCACGAAAACGCGGCCAGGTAGCGGGCATCAGAACTGCGCGCAGACAATAAAAAACGGGGCCGTCAGCCCCGTTTTTTATTGTCTGCCCGTTTGCCAGGCGCTGGCCCAAGGCTCAGGCTGACTTGGCTACCAGGGCGAAATGCTCCACCGTGGGTGGGCCGGCAAAGAAGGGCCCGACAATGGCTCGCCAGTCGGCAAAGGCGGGCGACTGACGAAAGTCGACGGTGTGGTTTTCCAGTGTGTCCCAGAAGATCTGCAGGATGTAGCGTTCGGGGCTTTCAATGCCCTTGTTGACCTTGAAGCCCTGAAAGCCCTTGGCTTTGGAAATGACTTCGCGGATGCCGCGCTGGATGGCTTCGTCAAAGGCGGCTTGCTGGCCCGGGTGAATACGGATGTCGGCGAGTTCGAGAATCATGGACAACTTTCTAAAGTAATTAATACTGGGTAGCCGGCAACTCTACCGTCAATCCGTCGAGCGCGGGCGTGAGCTTGATCTGGCAGCTGAGCCGGCTGTTCGGAAGGCGCGGCGCGGCGGTAAATGCGAGCATGCCGAGCTCTTCGCCATCAGGTGGCGGCAGGGTTTGCGTGTCCGAGGAAAAAGGTTCCTTCACGTGTACATGGCAGGTGGCGCAAGTCAGCAGGCCGCCGCAGTCGGCGGCAATGCCGTCAATGCCTGCGGCCACTGCGGCTTCCATCAGGCTTTTGCCGACCTTGCCCTTTACCGGTGTGGAGCGGCCGCCCGATTCGATGAAATGGATGGTGATCATGGGTATTTTTTATGCGAGCTGCGGCGGCTAGATCCGGCTGAAGTATTCACGCCTTTGCCAGTCGTCCTGGTCCTGGGCCTCGGCATGGCGGGTGATTTCGGCCTGTTTGACTCGCGTGAGATAAGCGACGAACGCGCTGCCGAATGCCTCCACCAGCGCCCTGTCGCCTTGCAAGGCTTGCAGCGCCTCTTCGAGACTGGTGGGCAATTTTTCGGCGGTGTCACCATAAGGCGCGTCGGTGGCCGGCGGGGCTTTCAGGCGGCGCGCGATGCCGTCCAGCCCGGCATGGATTTGCGAGGCCAGATAGAGGTAAGGGTTCGCGGCGGGTTCACCGATGCGGTTCTCGATGCGTGTGCCGTTGTCGTTGCACTGGCCGACCACGCGCAGCATGGCACCGCGGTTGTCACGGCCCCACAAAATCGATTGAGGTGCCAGCGCATTCGGCCGAAAGCGGCCGAAACCATTGATGGTGGGCGTGCAGAAGGCCGTCATGCCGCGCGCATGCGCGAGCAACCCGGCGAGGTAGTGTTCGCCGGTTTCGGTCAGCGTGTACTGTGCGTGCGCGGGCGTACTTCCCTCTGCGGGGCTCTGGCGTTTGAAGGAGTTGGCACCGGTTTTCAGGTCCACCAGTGACTGGTGTAGATGCCAGCCGCTGGACATGATGTTGGGAAAGGGCGGGCGGCACATGAAGGTGGCGTGGTAGCCGGCACGCCGCAAGGCCTGCTTTACCGCACTGCGAAACAGCACCATGTTGTCGGCGGCTGTCAGTGCATCGGTGGCTTCGAACACCGCCTCGACCTGGCTGGGCCCCAGTTCGATTTCCAGCGACAGCAGCGGCAGCCCCAGCGCCTGTGCCGTGCGCTGCACGATGCGAAGTGGCTCCTCGGCCATGTCCACCCATTGCTCTGACAGCAGGTGGTAACCGGGATGGATCATGCTCACCTCTGGCGGCAAGCCCGGCCAGTCGGCCAGCGCTGGGTCAAGCTGCGGGGCGCTGCCCCCCTCGGAAAGCCGGTAAATGTGAAACTCGATCTCCAGCCCGCACTTCATGCTGTAGCCGGCTTCAGCCAGTTTGGCGAGGGCATCTTGCAGTACCCGGCGCGTGTCGAGTTCTACCGGGCGGCCGTCGGGAAACCATGGCTGGCATTGCACCCAGCCGGTTTTGTCGGCCCAGGGCAATTCTTTCAAGCTTGCCGGGTCGGCCAGCAGCATCACATTGCCGCCAAATTCAAAACCCGGCAGTTCGTCGGCGCCGCCGGCTTCGAATACTTTGTAGGCAGTGCGGTCGGCGGTGTCCTTGAGCAGCAATGTGCTCACCATGCCGACGCCGTCCGTCATGGCTCGTCCGGCTGCAGAGGCCACCAGTGTCTTGCCGCGCAACATGCCATGCAGGTCGCACCAGGCAAAGCGCACCAGTTCCAGGCCGTCCGCCTCGATGCGCCGCGTGGCATCAGCCAGCACAGCCTGCCTTGCGGCGTCGCTCACGCCGCATTGCGCTGCAAAGCTGCTCATGATTGCGTGACGGTGCTGGGTGTGTCGGCGGTGGCTTTGGCGTCCAGCCAGGGTGCGCCTTCACGCTTGGCGCACGCGGTTTGCTGCCACCACTGAGACCATTCGCCCGCCGGCGCAATGCCGTCCACCGTGTCCGGGCCGGTGATCGCTGCGGCCAGCGCAGGGTCGGCAATGCCGGGCGCCACGCCGCCGTTTTGCACGGTCTCAATCGCCTTGAGCAGCACGCGCCGGTTGGCCATGATGACTTTGTCGGACGTGCCCAGGTGTTCGCGCGTGCGGTTCTGAATGGCGCCCATGCTTTCCACGGCCCATTGGTCGTGCACATTGATGTCTTCTTCGCCCATGCCCAGGTAGGTGGTGCTCATCTGCTCTTCGGCGTTGAAGCCCCAGTTGTTGTGGCGGCCGGCCTTGGGGATGTAATCGGGCAGGGCGATGAACTGCTGGCGCTGCGCGCGCATGCTCTCGCGGTCCAGCGGGCCGGCAAAGCTGGTGAAGAAGGTGTACCAGTAGGTGTTCGTGTCGTCTACCGGCACATGCATCTGCGTGATGGTCATGGTTTCCGACAGCGGAATCACAAAGGTGGCCGGGAAGATCGCGTTGGTCACACGCACATGGGTGAGCTTGTCGGTCATGGCGCGCAGCGCGGTCAGCTGCATGCCCCAGGGCTTGCTTTCAAAGCTGATGTCGGGCTGGGCAAACTCGCGCATGATGCGCGTCATTGGCCACTGCTCGCCGTCCTTGGTGCCGGCGCTGGCGCTGCGAAACTGCTTGCCGGCCGGGTTCTGGCCGATTTCGTCGAGCGGGTCGTCCTGCAAAAAGCGATGCAGGAAAGACGGGTGCGCCGGGTCGATGCCCACCTCAAAAGCCTGCAGCCAGTTGGCGTTCCACAAACCCTTGAAGGCAAAGCTGTGCGTGGCTGGCGCGGTAAAGCAGTCAAAAGCGGGGAAGGGCGGCGGTGTGCTGCCCTCGTCACCCAGCCATGCAAACAGCACGCCGGCTTTTTCAATCACGGGGTAGCTGCGCTGGCGTATGCGTTCGCACAGCTTGCTACCCGTGGGCTCGGCCGGGGTTTCCAGGCAGCGGCCGTCGGTGGCGAACTTCCAGCCGTGAAAAGGGCAGCGCAGGCCGCCGCCTTGCGCCGCGCTTTCGCGCCGGCCAAACGACAGGTCGGCGCCGCGGTGCGCGCAGTCGCGGTCCAGCAGGCCCCATGCGCCGGAGGCGTCCTTGAACAGCACCAGATCCTGGCCGAAGAGCTTGAGCGCCTTGACCGGGCGGATCGCCATGCGAGGGTCCAGCGCCGGGTTGAACTCATCGACCAGCGCCGCAGGCTGCCAGTACTGGCGCAGCAGCTTGCCGCAGGGCGTGCCCGGCGTAATGCGGGTCAACAACTCATTTTGTTCAGCGTTCATGGCGGCCTTGTGAGGGGGCTTTGCAGGTGATTTGGCAGGTAAATCGGTAGGTAAGCGCAAAACGGTATACCGAAATTAAAATTCAGTGTACATTCACCGCCATGAACTTGCAAGAAACCGTTTTGATGCAGTTGCGCGACCTGATTCTGCGCGGCGAGTTCGAGCCCGGCCAGCGCCTGGCCGAGCAGCAACTGGCCGAGCGCCTGGGTGCGTCGCGCACGCCGGTACGGGCCGCGCTGGTCACGCTGGAGCAAGAGGGATTGGTTGAGGCCAATGACACCGGCAAATACCTGGTGCGCCAGTTCACCCCGCGCGAGGTGGCCGATGCGATTGCGGTGCGCGGCCACCTTGAAGGCATGGCAGCGCGCCTGGTAGCTGAGCACGGTGTGTCACGCCAGTTGCAACTCGACTTACAGTCTTGCCTGGACGAGGGTGACCGCGCACTTGCCGCCAACCCGCTGGGCTATGACAACTACGCGGCCTATGCGGCCATGAACGACCGCTTCCACGCGCTGATCCTGGAGGCCAGCGGTAACCGCGCACTGCAGCGCGCGATTGAACTGAACGACAAGCTCCCCTTCGCGTCCGCCTCGGCCATGTTGCCCATGCAGTCCACGCTGGAGCAGGACCGCGACTGGATGCACTACGCGCACCGCCAGCACCACATGTTGTTTGCCGCGCTCAAGGCTGGGGAGGGCGCGCGTGCGCAGGCGCTGGCGGTGGAGCACACCGAGGTCGCGCAAATGAATATGCGCATGGCGCTGCAGCGGCGCGCCGAAACCGAAAGCCTCATGCCGGGCTTGCGCCTGGTCGTTGGTGGTTAGCCGCAGGCGCTTTATTAGCGTTCGCCCAGCAGCAGCTTCAGGTCAATGGATTCGGCAACCGCCTTGTTGCCGGCATCACCCAGATGCAGGTGGTCGCCCGAGTCATAGGCGGGCAGGATGCGCAGCGGGTTCTGCGGATCGCGCACCACCGCATCGAAATCCAGCACTGCATCAAACTCGCCGCCACTGCGCATCCACGCGTTGATGCGCTGTCGCACGGCGTCTTTTGCGGGGCTGTAGTAATTGGCAATCGGCGAGCCCGGCATGGTCAGCGCGCCCTCAAAGGGTGTCAGCGTGGCGCCGACGATGCGCACGCCGCGGCTTCTGGCGCGCGCAATCAGCTGGCGGTAGCCGGCGATCAGCGCGTCGGTCTGTGTGGCGGGCTCCCTGGGTTCAAGGGTGCTGCCGGGCCAGCTGATGTCGTTGATGCCCATGAGCAGAACCACGCTGGTGACACCGGGCTGGTTCAGTACGTCGCGGTCAAAGCGCGCCAGTGCATTCATTCCCATGTGATTTTTGAGAACCCGCCCGCCCGAGATGCCGGCATTGAGGACAGCCACGTTGTCGCCGGCCAGGCGGCGCGCCAGGAAGTCCGGCCACCGCTGATCGGTGCCCGGAGTTGATGCCGCGCCGTCGGTGATGGAATCGCCAAATGCCACCACGCTGCGTGTGCCCGGTGCGGCCTCCACGAGCACGGCGCTGAGAAAGAGGCGGCTGTTCACCGTGGCATCTGCCTTGAGGACGCTCGCGTTCACGGCATTGCCTGCCGCAATCTGCGCGGGCTGAAGGCCGTCCCAGTGAATGGTGGTGAGTGGTGTCGTTTGTGGAAGGTAGAGGCTGACCGACAGGCGGCTCAGCGGCGCGACCGGCATCTCGACCGGGTCACTCATCACGACAGCGCTTGCCGGTACGGCGACTGTCTGCTGGCCGCCAAAGGTCAATGCCTTGCCGGCTCCGTCTGTGGGCGCTATCTGGGCCGCGCCTATTTGCAAGGCCTGCGAGCCGTATTCGTTCGACAGCACAATGCGCACGCGTGAGCCGCCCACGCTGGCCCGGACGGTCTGGCGTACGGTCTGGTCGTGAAGCGTGGCGGGAAGGCCCAGCGGCAGCACAAAGTCGCCGCTCCAGATGGGCTGGGGGCTGGCCGTCCAGCTTGGCGTCCATGCGTTGACATCGGCTGCCCGCGCCTGCGGCAAAACGCTGGCGGCCAGCAACGTGAATGAAAGAAGGACTTGACGCGCGCGCCGCTTTGGAATGAAAAATGTGTTCATGGTGTGGTTCTCTCAGCAAGTGACGGGGATGGCGCGCGGCTCGGCCTTGTCGCGCGACAGGCTGTACAACGTGACCGCGATGCCGGCAAGGGTGATCAGCGCGGCCAGCCAGCTCAGGCCACCCAGGCCGAAGGAACTGCTTACGACCAAACCGCCCAGCCAGGCGCCCAGCGCATTGCCCACATTGAAGGCGCCGATGTTGAGGCTGGCCGCCAGGTTCTGGCCTGCGCCGTGCGCCTGCTGCAGCACGCGCATCTGCAGCGGCGCCACCGTGGCAAAAGAGGCCGCGCCCAGCAGCCCGACAAACACCACCGTGGCCACCGGCGAATGCAGCACAAAGCCCATCACGCCCAGCACCAGCGCCAGCGCGCCCAGCGTGAGCAGCAGCGACATCCGCAGCCCGCGGTCGGCCAGGCGCCCGCCCAGCAGGTTGCCCACAAAGAAGCCGCCGCCAAACACCAGCAGGATGGGCGACACTGCCGCCTCGCTGAAGCCGGTGATCTGCGTGAGGATGGGCTGGATATAAGTGAAGATCGCAAACAGGCCGGCAAAGCCGAGCACGGTCATCAACAAGCCCAGCAGAACCTGCGGGCGGGCTAGGCCAGCCAGTTCTTGCCGGATGGTCGAGATACCGTTTTCAGCCGCGCTACGCGGCACAAAAATGGCCAGCACCACAAAAGCCAACAAGCCGATCAGCGTGACCACCCAGAAGGTAGAGCGCCAGCCGTAATGCAACCCCAGCCAGGCGCCAGCGGGCACGCCGAGCAGTGTGGCCAGCGACAGCCCGCTGAACATGATGGCAATGGCTGAGGCTTTTCGCTCGGGCGCGACAAGCCCGGTGGCCACGATGGAACCTACGCCAAAGAAGGTGCCGTGCGCCATCGAGGTAATGATGCGGGCCGCCATCAGGCTGCCGTAGTCCGGTGCCAGCGCACAAGCCAGGTTGCCCAGCGTGAAGATGGCCATCAGCGCCAGCAACACGGTTTTGCGCGGCAGCTTGCGCGTGGCCAGCGTCAGCACCGGTGCACCCACCGCCACGCCCAGGGCGTAGCCGGAAATCAGCAGCCCGGCTGAGGCGATGGTGACGCCCAGGTCGGCGGAAACCTGCAACAGCAGGCCCATGATGACAAATTCGGTCGTGCCGATGCCGAAGGAGCCGGCGGTGAGGGCCAGCAGGCCTAAAGGAAGTGAAGGGAGTGATTTGCGTGCATCCATGAAAGTCGCTTGGAAGGAGGATGCGCTTAGTGTGGAGATGAAGTGCTATCTTGACTAGAATGCCGTGAAGACAATCATTTGTGAATTCAATTCACAGTAATTCGCGCAAAATACCAGCCCATGCCCCGCATAGACGTCAACCGCTCCGGTGAAATGGAGGCCTTTGTCCAGGTCGTGGACAAAGGCGGTTTTTCGGCCGCCGCCCGGCAGCTGTGCATGACCCCTTCGGCCGTCAGCAAGCTGGTGACCCGGCTGGAGGCGCGGCTGGGTACGCGGCTTGTCAACCGCACTACGCGCAAGCTGCAGCTCACACCGGAAGGCACGACGTTTTACGAGCAGAGCACGCGCGTGCTGGCCGACATGGACGAGGCCGAGCGCGGCGCGGCCGCCGGCGCCATGCCGCGCGGGCGCGTCAGTATCAACGCCAGCATGCCCACCGCGCACTGCCTGCTGTTGCCGCTGGTGCCGGCCTTCCACGAGCGCTTCCCGGACATCTCGCTGGACATCACCTTGACTGACCGCGTAGTCGACCTGCTGGACGAGCGCACCGATGTGGCAATCCGCTGGGGTGCACTCGCGTCGTCCCAACTGGTGGCGCGGCGCCTGGGTGATACCGCGCAGGTGATTGTCGGCAGCCCTGATTACCTGGCGCGACACGGCACGCCGCAGACGATGGAAGAACTCGAAATCCATCAGCGCCTGGCCCATACCTTCAAACGCAATATGCATTACTGGCCGGTGCGGGTAGACGGGCAGGTTCAGCAGCTGCCGATCACCGGCTATGCGCGCGCCAGCGACGGCGAGGCGCTGCGCCATCTGGTGCTGGCGGGCGCCGGGCTGGCCCGCATGTCGATATTCCACGTCGGCCGCGACATTGACGCGGGCCGCCTGGTGCCGGTGGCTGAAAGCCTGAACCCGGGCGAGCGCGAACCCATCCATGCAGTATTTGTCGGCCGGGGCGGCCGCTTGCCGGCGCGCGTGCGCGTGCTGCTGGATTTTCTGGTTGAGCAGGTCACGCAGGAGGTTCTTGATGGTGGCGGGCTCGGGCATGACTACCAGCTGCATCAGCCCTGACGCCTGAATGCGGCCGCACACAAACAGTGCATGCGCGCTAAGTACTACCCCCTACATAGGTTCCCTATGGTTGCAGCGAGATAACTTGCCTAGTATTGGTAACAAGTCGTAAGGTTGCAAGGCCGCTCCGGCCATGGAGATTTCTATGCACCGCAATTCCGTCCACACCTTGGGTCTTTCCCTTTTGCTGTTGGCTTTGTCCAGCGCAAGTTTTGCGCAGGAGCGCTTCAGCGTATCCGCAGACAACCAGGAAGTCACCGATAGCCGCACCGGCCTGGTCTGGCGGCGTTGCGCGGAAGGCATGGTCTGGAAGGGCAAGACCTGCACCGGGCAACCGGCTTTTCTGAATCATCCCGATGCGGCTGCGCGTGCCAAGGCGGCTTCCGCGCCGGAGGCCGAATGGCGCCTGCCGATTCTCAAAGAACTCTCCAGCATCGTCTCTGCACGGGAGGCTGACGTGGACAAGGCGGCGATAGATCCCAATGCTTTTCCGGGCACGCCCGTGGCGCGCTTCTGGACATCGAGCAGCACCGGCCCGGGCTATTTCACCTTTGTGGGTTTCAGCGACGGTAGCGCCGGTGAAGCCCCGCGCGCCACGGCGGCCGTCGTGCGCCTGGTGCGCAATGCGAAGTAAGCGGCACCCAACGCCGGCAGCAGCCGGCGCATCGGGCCTCAGTCTTTGGCCACCTGCAGCACCAGTTTGCCGAAGTTCTCGCCGTTGAAAAGCTTGAGCAGTGTTTCCGGGAAAGTGTCCAGTCCCTCGACGATGTCTTCCTTGCTTTTCATGGTACCGGCCTTGAGATAGCCGGCCATCTCCGCCACACCGACGTGGTAGCGGTCGGCGTAATCGAACACCACGATGCCTTCCATACGGGCGCGGTTCACCAGCAGCGACAGGTAATTGGCCGGGCCCTTCACGGGCGTGGTGTTGTTGTACTGGCTGATGGCGCCGCAGATGATGATGCGGGCGCCGCGCGCCAGCCGCGCCAGCACCATGTCCAGGATCTCGCCGCCCACGTTGTCGAAGTAGATGTCGATGCCCTTGGGGCAATGTTCCTTCAATCCGGCGCGCACGTCGCCGTTCTTGTAGTCGATGCAGGCGTCGAAGCCCAACTCATTGACCACCCAGTCGCACTTGGCCTTGCCGCCGGCGATGCCGATCACGCGGCAACCCTTGAGCTTGGCAATCTGGCCCACTGTCTGGCCCACGGCGCCGGCCGCGCCGGAAACCACGACGGTTTCGCCGGCCTTGGGCAGGCCGACTTCCAGCAGGCCGAAGTAGCCTGTCATGCCCGGCAGGCCCAGCACGTTGAGCCAAGATGTGAGGCCCAGGCGCGGGTCGATCTTGAACATGCCGCTGCGCTTGATCTGGTCGGCCGGGATCAGGCAATACTCCTGCACGTCGAGGGCGGCGTTGACGTAGTCGCCTACGGAAAAGGCCGGGTTCTGGGAGGCGATCACCTTGCCCACGCCGCCCGCGCGCATCACGGCCCCGATCTCGACCGGCGGGATGTAGCTCTTGGCGTCATTCATCCAGCCGCGCATGGCGGGGTCCAGCGACAGGTACAGGGTTTTGACGAGCACGCCGCCCGGGCCGGGTTCGGCCACGGGCTCGGTGGTGAAGCTCCAGTTGTCGCGGGTGGGCAGGCCGACGGGGCGGCTTGCCAGGCGAATCTGGTGGTTGGCTAAGGTGGCGATGGCGCTCATGGTGGTCTCCGCTGAATGGGGGTAAAGGTTGTCGCCGGAATGGTAGCGGCGACCGGGCTTTGCACCAGTCGCGCAGGCGATTCGCGCGGCGGGCTGGCAAGGTTTGGGTTTATGCTTTAGAGATGAAACTCCACAACTATTTCCGCTCTTCTTCGTCGTTTCGTGTACGCATTGCGATGGAGCTCAAGGGCCTGGACTACGACTACATTCCCGTGCACATCGCCAAAGGCGAGCACAAGCAGCCGCCTTACGCCGCCCTGGCCGCCGACACCCTGGTGCCCCTGCTGGAAGTCGATGGGGAAAAGCTGTCGCAGTCGATGGCCATCATCGAATACCTCGATGAAAAGCATCCCGAGCCGGCCCTGCTACCGGCCGATGCGATGGACCGTGCCAAAGTGCGCGCGCTGGCCCAGTCCATCGCCTGCGAAATCCACCCCGTCAACAACCTGCGCGTCCTGAAATACCTGGTCAAGGAACTCAAGCTCGACGAAGCTGCAAAGAACGCCTGGTATGTGCACTGGTGCCGTGAAGGCCTGGAGGCCTTTGAACGCCAGCTGGCCCAGTTGCCCGCGTCGACCTATTGCTATGGCAACACGCCCACGCTGGCCGACTGCTGTCTGGTCCCACAAATCTTCAATGCCAAACGTTTTAACGTGAGCTTTGACGGACTTCCGCGCACCATGGCCGCGTTTGACGCCTGCATGGCGCTGCCGGCCTTTCAGAAGGCCCAGCCTTCGGCCTGCCCCGACAACGAAGCCTAAATATGTGGCCCCCACGTTCCCCACTTCGTGTGGTTCACGAGGCCTTGCAGGCCGCGGCTTGCGAGACGCTACGCCTCTGTCGCCTGTCCAAACCTGCTCAAGCAGGTTCGGAGCCGCAGGCTCCAGCCCCTCAGGGGCGAATTTTCCCAGGGGCGGCCCGTCGGAAAATTACCGGTGCCTGTTTTGCATACTGATTGGCTGATTCCCGACTGGCCGGCGCCTGCCTGCGTGCGTGCAGTGTTCACCACACGCGCCGGTGGCGTGTCGCCCGTTCCCTATGACAGCCTGAACCTGGGTGACCACGTCGGCGACCAGCCGGCCAATGTTGCGGCGAACCGTGACGTGCTGCGGCGGGCAACGGACAGCCACCCGGTGTTCCTTCAGCAGGTGCATGGCAGCGAGGTGCTGGTATTGAGCGCCGATGCCGCTGACGGCCAGTCAGCCGATGCCTGCGTGACGGATCAGGCGGGACTTGCCTGCACCATCATGGTGGCCGATTGCTTGCCGGTGCTGTTCGCGAGCGAAGATGGCGCTGTGGTGGCCGCAGCGCATGCGGGCTGGCGCGGACTGGCAGGAAGCCAAGCAGGACCGGGCGGTGTACTGGAGGCGGTTTATGAGTCATTTCGGGCTCTGGCCCAACAAGAACGGGCGCAAGCTGCTACCAAAACAATAGCATGGCTCGGTCCGTGCATTGGGCCTTCAGCGTTCGAAGTCGGCGCTGAAGTCAAGGCCGCGTTCGAAACCGTGCAGCCTGACGCCGGCCGGTGTTTTACGCCGTGCGGCAGCGGTAAATACCTGGCCGACTTGCCGGCGTTGGCGCGTTTGCGCCTCAAGGCGATAGGGATTACACAGGTGTACGGCAATGACGGCAGCGATGCATGGTGCACCGTGGGCAATCCGTCAAGATTCTTTTCCCACCGGCGGGATGCCGGTGTCGCCGGTAATGGGTTCGGCACCACGGGTCGCATGGCCGCCTGCATCTGGCGCGTGCGACGGTGAGGGTTTGTCTGGGGCTGCGTCCACGCCTGCAGTTTGCTGCAGGCGCTCTGCTGCAGCGCGTTTCTTGATCGCCTTGCTGCGGGCAGGTGCACCCATCAGGTAAACCACCAATGCCACAGGACCCAGTCCATAGAGTACAAAGGTGACCAGTGCCCCCAGAAGTGTGCCGGTGCTGTTGGTGGCTTCGGCAACACTCATCATGAGCACAACGTAAATCCAGGCGATGACAATCAAATACATAAATACGTAGAACTCCGCGGCCCTGGTGAGCAATTTGTAATGCAAATCCTACGATACTGTTGGTGTGCTCAAAAGAGTCACCAGGACTCAACATGGATCGGGGAGACAAGATGAATTTTGACGCAAAGCAGGCCGAAGCGGCCCGGCAGATGCAAGAGACCTTTGCGGCAGGCCTGCAGCAGGCCATGAGTGTCATGGCAAACGCCGGATCAAGCGCCGGCTTCAATACTGGTGCAAACAACGGATTCGCACCAATGAGTGCATTCAGCCCAGGCCGAACCCCAGCGGCACTCCAGTTCGATCCGGCCAGGCTCCAGGAATTGCAGCAGCGCTATATCGCAGACGCCTCAGCCCTGTGGAACCAGGGGTTGCAGGAGGGCGCCGATACCCTGGTGTCGTCTGACCGCAGGTTTTCAAGCGCGGCCTGGAAGACCAACCCCGTCTCGAAATTTTCGGCTTCCACCTATCTGCTGAACGCCCGCACCCTCATGGCCCTGGCCGACGCCGTCGAAGGCGACGCGAAGACCCGCGCACGCGTGCGCTTCGCGGTCGAGCAATGGATGGCGGCCACGGCGCCCAGCAATTTCCTGGCGCTCAATGCCGAGGCGCAGCAAAAAGCCATCGAGAGCCAGGGCGAAAGCATTGCCCAGGGTCTTACCAACCTGCTGCACGATTTGAAGCAGGGCCACGTGTCCATGACCGACGAACGTGTGTTCGAGGTCGGCAAAAACGTTGCCACCACCGAAGGCGCGGTGGTGTTTGAAAATGAATTCTTTCAACTGCTGGAGTACAAGCCCCTGACGGCAAAGGTGTACGAAAAGCCTTTCCTGCTGATCCCGCCATGCATCAACAAGTTCTACATCCTTGACCTGCAGCCCGAGAACTCGCTGATCCGCTATGCCGTCAGCCAGGGCCACCGCACCTTCGTGGTGAGCTGGCGCAACCCCGATGAGTCGATGGCCAGGAAGACGTGGGACGACTACATCGAGCATGCCGCCATCAAGGCGATCGAGGTGGTGCAGGAGATCACCGGCGCCAAGACCCTGAACGCACTGGGATTTTGCGTGGGCGGCACCATCCTCGGAACAGCGCTGTCCGTACTGGCTGCACAGGGTAAAAAGCCGGTGGCGAGTGCCACGCTGCTTACCTCGTTTCTTGATTTCACCGACACCGGCATCCTTGATATCTTCATCGACGAAACCTCGGTCAAGTACCGCGAGGCCGAGATGGGGCAGGGCGGCTTGCTCAAAGGTCAGGACCTGGCTTCCACTTTCAGTTTCCTGCGGCCGAATGACCTGGTCTGGAACTACGTGGTCGGCAATTACCTGAAGGGCGAAACACCGCCTCCGTTTGACCTGCTGTACTGGAACAGCGACTCCACCAACCTGCCGGGCCCGTTTTACGCCTGGTACCTGCGAAATACCTATTTCGAGAACAATCTCATCAAGCCGGGCAAGACCGTGGTGTGCGGCCAGAAAGTAGACTTGCGCAAGGTCGACATTCCTGTGTACATCTACGGCTCGCGTGAAGACCACATCGTGCCGATTGGCGGCGCTTATGCCTCCACACAGCATTTGCCTGGAAAAAAGAGGTTTGTCATGGGTGCTTCCGGCCATATTGCGGGAGTGATCAATCCGCCAGCCAAGAAAAAACGAAGCTACTGGACCCGGGACAAACTGCCTCAGGGAAAATTTCCCGAGACGCAAGCCGGCTGGCTCGAGGGCGCGACAGAACATCCTGGCAGCTGGTGGACCGACTGGTCCGGATGGCTCCAGGGCCATGCTGGCAAGCAAATTGCTGCACCGAAAACCTATGGCAGCCGCAAGTACAAAGTCATTGAGGCTGCGCCGGGCCGCTATGTCAAGGCAAAAGCCTGACGCAGCAACCCGCGCCTCCCCAGACCGCATTCATAAAAACGCATTCATAAACGCATCCTAAAACTTCAAAAGGGACACATCATGGAAGACATCGTTATCGTTGCTGCCGGCCGCACCGGCGTCGGTAAATTCGGCGGCTCGCTCGCCAAAATACCCGCAACCGAACTCGGCGCAGCCGTCATCAAGGGTGTGCTGGAGCGTTCCGGCCTCAATGCCGACCAGCTCGGCGAGGTCATCATGGGTCAGGTATTGACGGCCGGCGTCGGCCAGAACCCGGCGCGCCAGTCGGTCATCAAGGCCGGTTTTCCCAACGGCATTCCGGGCCTGACCATCAATGCGGTCTGCGGTTCCGGCCTGAAGGCTGTCATGCTGGCAGCGCAGGCGGTGGCCACGGGCGACAGCGAAATCGTCATTGCCGGCGGTCAGGAGAACATGAGCGCTGCCCCGCATGTGCTCAATGGTTCGCGCGACGGCCAGCGCATGGGCGACTGGAAGATGATCGACTCCATGATCGTCGATGGCCTGTGGGACGTCTACAACCAGTACCACATGGGCATCACCGCAGAGAACGTGGCAAAAAAATACGAGATCAATCGGGAAGCGCAGGACGCATTGGCCCTGGCCAGCCAGACCAAGGCTGCGGCCGCGCAGGACGCCGGCAAGTTCAAGGATGAAATCATCCCCATCACTATTCCCCAGAAAAAAGGTGATCCGGTGGTGTTTGCTGCGGACGAATTCATCAACCGCAAAACCAGCGCCGAAGGCCTGGCGGGCCTGCGCCCGGCGTTTGACAAGGCCGGTGGTGTGACGGCCGGCAATGCCTCGGGCCTGAACGACGGCGCTGCCGCCGTGATGGTCATGACGGCCAAAAAAGCCGCCGCCCTGGGCCTCAAGCCATTGGCGCGCATTGCCAGCTATGCAACCACCGGCCTCGACCCGGCCTACATGGGCATGGGCCCGGTCCCCGCATCGACCAAGGCGCTGCAGCGCGCAGGCTGGAAGGCCCAGGACCTCGACCTGCTTGAAATCAACGAAGCTTTTGCCGCCCAGGCCTGCGCGGTCAACAAGGAGATGGGTTGGGACACCAGTAAGGTCAACGTCAACGGCGGCGCCATCGCGATCGGCCACCCGATCGGCGCGTCCGGCTGCCGCATCCTCGTGACGCTGCTGCACGAAATGGCGCGGCGCGATGCGAAAAAAGGCATTGCCAGCCTCTGCATCGGCGGCGGCATGGGGGTTGCCCTCACACTGGAACGCTGAATATAAGGTAAAAGAGGCTGAGACTGGCTTGCACCGTGCGCAAGCAGCTATTAAATCGATAGCGAATCACGGTGGGCCGTTCGGCAGGGAAGTCATCAGGTAAACGGTTTCGAATAATTCACAAAATCAAGGAGAGCGAAATGGCAAAAAAAGTAGCGTATGTCACGGGCGGTATGGGCGGCATTGGAACTGCCATCTGCCAACGGCTGGACAAGGATGGGTTCACGGTGATCGCCGGATGCGGCCCCACGCGCGACTTCACCAAATGGCTCGACGAGCAAAAAGCCCTGGGCCATACTTTTTATGCTTCGGTGGGCAACGTTGGCGACTGGGATTCCACCGTCACGGCCTTTGACAAGGTCAAGGCTGAGCATGGCCCCGTGGCTGTGCTGGTCAACAACGCCGGCATCACGCGCGACGGCCAGTTCCGCAAGATGAGCAAGGCCGATTGGGATGCCGTGATCTCCACCAACCTCAACAGCATGTTCAACGTGACCAAGCAGGTCATCGAGGGCATGATTGAAGCGGGTTTCGGGCGCATCATCAACATCTCGTCCGTCAACGGCCAGAAGGGCCAGTTTGGCCAGGTGAACTATTCCACCGCCAAGGCCGGCCTGCACGGCTTCACGATGGCGCTGGCGCAAGAGGTGGCGGCCAAGGGCGTGACGGTCAACACGGTTAGCCCCGGCTATATCGGCACCGACATGGTCAAAGCCATACGCCCTGACGTGCTGGAGAAAATCGTCGCAGGCGTGCCCGCCAAACGGCTCGGCCAGCCCGAGGAGATCGCCTCCATCATTTCCTGGATCGCGTCCGATGAAGGCGGCTACGCCACCGGCGCCGACTTCTCGCTCAATGGCGGCCTGCACATGGGTTGATTGCCCTCACCGGCCCGTGACTGAAAACCCGCTTCGGCGGGTTTTTTTGTGCCCGGCTGTTTGTCGCAAACAATCTGCAAAGCCGTCAAATGCGTGGGGACTTGGCAATGGGTCACTTCAATCGTCTGTAGTAAATTAAAGAGACACGTTCGACGGGACAGCCCGCACACTGGGCTGTGTCGAGGGCCTTCCCTGGAGTCTGAACGGCTCTTAACCGCTTTTCGCTTTCGAGAAGGAATCCTCCTGCATGCCCCATAGCGTTTCTTTGATCAGCACGATTGCCGCCGGCCTGGGCCTGGCCCTGATTTTTGGTTTTCTTGCCGTGCGGCTGCGCTTGCCCGCGCTGGTGGGCTACCTGCTCGCGGGTGTGATCATCGGGCCGTTCACGCCCGGCTTTGTAGCGGATGCGGAGATCGCGAGCCAGCTCGCTGAAATCGGGGTGATGCTGCTGATGTTCGGAGTAGGGCTTCATTTCTCGCTGGACGACCTGCTGGCGGTGCGTAAGATCGCGGTGCCCGGAGCCGTCGTGCAGATGACGGTCGCCACCGCGCTCGGCATGGGCCTCGCGCACTGGTGGGGCTGGAATCTCGGGGGAGCGCTGGTGTTCGGCCTGTCGCTGTCCGTCGCCAGTACCGTGGTGCTGCTTCGGGCCCTGGAAGGCCGCGGCATTCTCGACTCGGTCAATGGGCGGATCGCCGTGGGTTGGCTGGTCGTGGAGGACCTGGCCATGGTGCTGGTGCTGGTTCTGCTTCCGCCGCTGGGCGGCTGGCTGTCGGGCAAGGTAGACGCGGACATCAATGCGCTGTGGAAAACACTGGGCATCACGCTGCTGCAAGTGGGCGGCTTCGTGGCGCTGATGCTGGTGGTGGGGCGCCGTTTCTTCCCCTGGGTGCTGTGGCAGGTGCAGCGCACCGGCTCGCGCGAGCTGTTCACGCTGTGCGTGGTGGCCGCCGCCGTGAGCATCGCCTTTGGCGCGACGGCGCTGTTCGGCGTGTCTTTCGCGCTGGGCGCTTTCTTCGCCGGCATGGTGATGCGCGAATCCGAGTTCAGCCACCGGGCGGCCGAAGAGTCGCTGCCTTTGCGCGACGCTTTCGCCGTGCTGTTTTTTGTGTCTGTGGGCATGCTGTTCGACCCCTGGGTATTGCTGGAGCGGCCACTGCAGGTGCTGGCCGTGGTGGGCATCATCATCGTCGGCAAGACATTGGCGGCCGGCTTGCTGGTGATGGCATTTCGCTATCCGCTGAACACCGCGCTCACCGTCTCGGCCAGCCTCGCGCAGATCGGCGAGTTCTCGTTCATCCTGGTGGGCCTGGGTGCATCGCTGGGCCTGCTGCCCCCCGAAGGGCAAAGCCTGGTGCTGGCGGGTGCGCTGATATCGATTGCACTCAACCAGCTGGTCTTCAAGGCCGTTGAGCCCTTGCAGCAATGGATCCTGGCGAAGTCACCCCTGGCGCGCAAGCTGGAGGCCCGCGATGACCCGACGGCCGAGCTGCCGGCCACGACCGACCAGAAGTATTTGTCGAATCATGTGGTGCTGGTGGGCTATGGACGGGTAGGGCGGCGTATCGCCGATGCACTGAAGGCCCATCACATTCCGTTTGTGGTGGCAGAGCAGAATCGCGAGGCAGTGGAACGGCTTCGGGAACAGGGTATCGCGGCCGTGTCTGGCGATGCGGTGGAGGCGGAAGTTCTGGTTCAGGCGCACATCGCGCAGGCGCGCATGCTCGTGATCGCGACGCCCGACACGCTGGACGTCAGGCGGATGGTCGCCACTGCGCGTTCACTGAATCCGGCCATCGAAACCGTGGTGCGCACCCACAATGAGGCTGAAGCGCGCCTGCTCGACAACGAGAAGGCCGGCAAGGTCTTCCTCGGTGAACAGGAGCTGGCACAGTCGATGGCGCGCCATGTGCTGGAGCGCACCGGTGCCACCGGCGCGTCAACCGCAGCGCATTAGGCGCTTGCTCTGGCCCGCAACACAGCGGAGCGCACCAGCGCAAGCCTGTCGTTGCCGAAATACATGTCGTCGCCCACAAAGAAGGTGGGTGAACCGAACGCACCGCGCCGGATCGCTTCGTCGGTGTTGGTTTTGAGTTGATCCTTGATGTCGGGCCTTGCGATGCCAGCCAGAAACGCTGCGGGATCAATGCCAACTTGCCGGCAAATCGCGGCCAGCACTTCATCCTGCGAGATATCTTCTTCACGTGTGAAATAGGCTGCGAAGGTAGCTGCGATGAATCCCAGGTAATGCGGTTGGGCTGTGGTGTCCTGTTCAATCCATAAGCAGCCCCGCATGGCCTTGACGCTGTTGACCGGGAACACCCTGGGCGGGAAGGCGATCTTCAGTCCTGCTTCGCGTGCGCTGTCCTGTACGTCCTTGAGCATGTAGCGGTTCTTCGGCGTGTCCATGTCTTCACGCGCCGCATAAATGCCTTTGTTGACGCTGTTGAAGATGCCTCCTACCAGCACCGGACGCCAGCGAATGGGTTCCCTCAACTCGGCTGCCAGCGGCTGGATGTTGCGAAAGGCGATGTAGGTCCAGGGGCTGGAGCAGTCGAAGAAAAATTCAATCATGGGTATCCCGGTTTTTGAGGGAGGAAGGGGGGTCACGAAACCTTGTGCGCGCCGTTCCGTACGCTTTGCGCTGTCTGCCCAAACAAGGCCTTGCGTGCCTCATCGGTCAGCGCCGGTGCGCGCAGTTCCTTGCCCTGGTCCAGCCCGCGTTTGACGGCAGGCCTTTCAAACAGGGCGTCGTACCAGCGTTGTACATGGGGAAATTTTTGCAAGTCAACCTGCTGAGCCTTGTGTGTACGCACCCAGGGAAAGATGGCCATGTCGGCGACGGAGTAATCAGCACCCGCCACATGCGCACCGGTGCGTGCCAGTTGCGCATCGAGCACGCCGTAAAGGCGGTCCACTTCCTTGCTGTAGCGCTCGATCGCATAAGGGATTTTGTCCGGCGCATACAAAAGAAAATGTCCGTTTTGCCCCGCCATGGGACCGAGCCCACCCATCTGCCACATCAGCCACTGCATAGCCTGGTAGCGCTCGCGCAATTCGGCAGGCAGAAAGCGGCCGGTCTTTTCGGCCAGGTACACCAGGATGGCGCCGCTCTCAAACACCGCCACAGGTGCCCCGCCGCCGGGAGGCGCATGGTCGACGATGGCCGGCATGCGGTTGTTGGGGCTGATCGCGAGAAATTCCGGCGTGAACTGCGCACCCTTGCCGATGTTTACCGGGAGGAGCCGGTAAGGCAGGCCGCACTCTTCCAGCATGATGGAAATCTTCCAACCGTTGGGTGTAGGCCAGTAATGCAGGTCAATCATGGGAAATCCTCGGGGTTCTTGAACTTGTTGAGCGCTAGATAAATGGCGCCAGCTGCGGATGGTCGGCGGCGATTTGCCGGGCTTCGTTGCCGCCAGACTCCATCATCCGGAAGTCGGAAAAATCAAAACCCGGACCCACCATGCAGGCCATGAGGGTGTAGCCCGCCGCGGCATTCGCCTGTGGCCTGGCCGCCTGCCAAAGGCCGGCAGCCACAACGTGTTGAGGGGTGGTTGCCGCACTGACAGGGCCCAGCGCCGTACGGCTCAGGCGGTTGTCCTCCGCGTTCCACGTCCAGAGATCGAGTGATGCGCCCTCCAGATGGACCCACACCTCGTCGGAAAGAACGCGGTGCCAGCGTGAGTGCTGGGTGGCGTCAAGCAAAAAGTAAATCGAGGTCAGGGCATTGCGCACCGGTCTTCCGTCCTGCGGCGCAACTTGCTGTGTGGAGCGGAACACCTCGCAGTACCAGCCTCCTTCCGGATGCGGTTTCAGCCGCAGCTGTTCAATGAGATGGCGGGCGCGGGGCGTCGTAGTGGGCAGGTCTGAAGTGTGGCTGGACTGGGGCATGAGGCGCAGTGTGCCTTAAACCCGGGCCGGTTTTCAACCTGCCCCGATTGTCCTTGGGCACCTGCGGGACGGGCGTTACTCCAGGTCCTCGATCGCCAGGCTGTGGTACTTTTGCGCATAGGAAAAAGGCACCGTCCGCACGACCTCCATGATGCGCTCCGTGGCGTCTTTGGACGGCACCGGAATCATCAGCGCGTGGTGGCCTTCCCGTGCGAGGTCCACGTACTTGTGGACCGTCGCGCCCTCAGTGCCAACACGCGGCAGGTTCACGTCCGAATGGCCATCCGCCTTGCCGATATCTTCGAGAATGTCTTCCGGTGTCAGCAGCATGATGCCGTTGCTGGCCATTTCCAGTTCATGGGCCACGTGCCTGGCGTCTTCAAGATTCGGGAACATGATGAACGCGTAGCCGGTGGGATAAAACACACCACCCATACTGAGCATTTTTTTGGTCAGTTCGAAGTTCTTCATGGCGGGTCCTTTCATGCATTGCGTTGGTTCAACGAATCATTAAGGCGTGGAAACTGTAAATTTCCGGTCAGCCATGACATCCTCTTCCTGTCAGACGTCATCGTCAAGTCAGGCCCGAGACTCATCTCTTATGCCAGCAGGGGCCGCGGAACCGGCTTTGCCGGGCCGCAGGCGCAGCGCCCCCTCGGGGGGCAGCGCATTACACGAAGTGAAAAGCGTGGGGGCTAAAGGTCTTCCAGCTTGATGGTCGGCTCAGCCATCACACGCACGGTGCTTTGCAGGCCCTGCAGGAGCTGGTTGGCGAAGTAGCTGCTCTGGGTGTCGGGCTCCAGTGCAGCAAACACCAGGTTGCCAAGCGGTTGATTCAGCGGCACATAGTAGCTGCCGCGAGGCACGTCCACCACGCCGCGAGTCAGGCTGACCTGGACTTTGAGAACGGCTTTGCCGTCGGCGATGGTGCCGCGCACGTCCTGCCGTTCACCCGAGGTGCTGGACGTTTCCCGATAGCTGTCGCCGAGCATGGAACCCTGTTCGGCAACGCGCTGCACCTGGACGCCGTGCAGCCGCAGCCGGTCGACGGCTACGGTGGAGGCTGCCGACAGCCAATAGCCGCAGGGGCGTGCGCGGGCTTTAAGGCTGCGTAACGCAAGGGCAGAATCCCAGTCCACGGATACGGTCTTGTCTGCGCCTGTCACGGGGTCGAGCATGAGCAAGTCGTACTGTGCGGAAGTAGGCGCTGCCTCCACGACTGCTTCCTCCTTGCAGGCTTTGGCGCCGACTTCCTTGTCGAGGTAGGGCCGCAGCTGTTGCAGCTCGTTCGCGCGCTGGGCGGTGCTCGCCAGCGCACTGGTGATGGCTGTCACGTGGGTGTGAACACGCCGCTGGATATGCAGGCGGCCAATGCCGACACCGCGTGTTTCGATCAGCAGGCTGATGGCGTTTTTCAGTCCATAAACATTTCGGCCGGTGTCGGGTTGGGTGCCGCCCATCGAGATTTTTTTGTCGGCCAGGTCGCTTGAGGTGGTGTAGTACCACTCCGTGGTGAGGTTTTGGCCCTTGAGGGCTGCCAGCAGAGGGCGCCGGTACCACTCTTCCGCGGCCTTGGTCAAAAACTCGGGCAGGTTGGCAGTGGTGGCGTACTGGAACAGCGCGTCGAACTTCTGCACGCTGCCGAACTTCTGAAGGAAGCGGCCCACGACCGTGTACTCGTGGGCGTCGACCACCACAGTGGGGTGGTAATCGCGGGCGAGCCTGGCAAGCGCCTGGGCTTCCGGCGTGTTGAGCAGCATGTGGTCGCGGTTCATGTCCAGCCCGCCTGTGGTCGCACGCTGCTCATTCGCTGCGCCATCAGGATTGGCGCGCGGAACAATCACTACATTGATGCGGTCCAGTGCGGGCTGCAGCAAGCCTTGTGCAAGCTCCCGGGCGATGACCAGCAGCGCTTCGCTGCCGGCAGGCTCGTCGCCGTGCTGCTGGCCTACGAGGAGCACTGTGGGCTTGCCTGCTGACTGCACTACCGTGGGGTCCGTGCCGCCGGCACGGGTCAGGACCAGTGCTTCAAGTGTTTCACCGCGCTGTGACCGGCCTATGGGCAAAACGGCAGCCCTGACCCCGGGCGTGCGGGAAGCTGCGGCGGCCTGCTCGCGCAGCCATGCCTGGATTTCGGCCTGCGTGGTGAACGTGGTGCGGCCGGCTTGCAGCCCAGGCGTGTTGTAAACAACGGAGGGCGCCGGAAAGCGTGCGGCAACCGCGTCGCTATAAGGGGCAGGTTGGCTGACCGTTGCTGTTGGGGGCGCGACGGGAGAGGTCTGGACTGTAGCGGCCGCAGGTGCAGGACGTTGCGCGGCAGGCGCTGGGGCTGGTGAGGGCTCAGAAGTCTGTGTGGAGGGTGGCGTCCATGGCGGAAGCGGTACCGAAGTGCAGGCGGCCAGCAATGCCAGCGGAAGCAGCAGGGCAAGCGGGTACATGCGAAACGCGGGCGGGAGGTGAGGGTGTGGAGTGGAATTGTGCGGCATGGTCGGCGTCATTTTTTCCTGCACTTCAAGGCCTGGGCTGTTCGGGTGGTGTAACCGTCCATATTACCCGCTTGCCAGGATGCGGCACGCCGGCTTGGGCGAATTTGAGGGCCTGTGCAGCAAGGCCGCCACGGTTTTGGCCCGGCTCCGTCATGTTCATGTATTCCTACACAAGCGTTTCCGGGTTTCCCACAAATCGAGCACAGGCGCCGGCCTAAATTGGCTGGGCGGTTGGCTTTTCCGGCCGCATTGAATTTCAGCCCATAAACAGACTGACCATTAACCCCAAAGAGGATCCCCATGAGCAAAGCACCTCCGAAAAAGCACGATGCCGTAGACCTGCTGGATGCCGACCACATCGCCGTTAAAAAGCTCTTCACCACATTCAGGAAGTTATGCGACAGCCATGCGTCCGGCGAGGAAAAGCGCGAAGTAGCCGACAAGATTTGCCAGGAGCTGACGGTGCACGCGCAAATTGAAGAAGAAATCTTCTATCCACAAGTTCGCGCGGCCATCAATGACGACGCGCTGCTCGACGAGGCAGAGGTGGAGCACGGTACGGCAAAAGACCTGATCGCACAGATATCGGGTATGGATCCGGAAGACGACCTGTATGACGCCCGGGTGACGGTATTGGGCGAATACATCGACCACCACGTGAAGGAAGAGCGCGAGGAAATGTTCGTCAAGGCCCGCAAGTCCCGGCTGGACCTGGTTGCATTGGCCGACGAGCTAAGCCAGCGAAAAATGGAACTCATGGACGAATTCAAAACCGCCGAGGTATGACGGGTTTCTAGCGGACTTCTCCGCCAAAGCCCTGCGCCGCTGCGGATGCGTCCTTTCTGGGAAAATGGGGCTATGTCAGCCCCATTTCCATTTCCCGCTGCGCCTGTATCCGGCGCCTCTGCCGCATTGCCCGGTCATCCCTGGCGGCTAAGTGTGGCTCCGATGATGGACTGGACCGACCGGCATTGCCGCCACTTTCACCGGTTGCTGTCGCGCCATGCCTTGCTCTACACCGAAATGGTCACTACGGGTGCGCTGATCCACGGTGACGTGGAGCGCCACTTGCGGTTCAACGCCGAAGAACATCCCGTGGCATTACAGCTGGGCGGCAGCGAGCCGGCGGATCTGGCGCGCTGTGCGCAGCTGGGCGAAAAGTGGGGCTATGACGAAATCAACCTCAACTGCGGGTGCCCTAGCGAGCGCGTGCAGCGCGGAGCTTTCGGCGCCTGCCTGATGGCCGAGCCGCAGCTGGTGGCCGATTGCGTGAAAGCCATGGTCGATGTGGTCGATGTACCGGTCACGGTGAAGCACCGCATCGGCATCGACAAGGCTGAAAGCTATGAATTTGTGCGCGACTTTGTGGGCGCGGTCAGCGAGGCTGGTTGCAAGGTCTTTATCGTGCATGCGCGCAATGCCTGGCTCAAGGGCCTTTCCCCCAAGGAAAACCGCGAGGTGCCGCCGCTGCGTTATGAGTTGGTGCACCGCCTCAAGAAGGAATTCCCGGGCCTGGTTATCTGCATCAACGGCGGCATCAACACGCGGGAAGAAGTAGCTGGGCATTTAGCCGCGCTTGACGGCGTGATGATTGGCCGCGAGGCCTACCACAACCCCTGGTGGCTGGCTTCCTGGGACAGCGCCTTCTTCGGCGGCGCCGAATCCCTGTCGACCCGTGAAACTGTGGAGTCGCAGATGTGCGACTACATGGTGCGTGAGGCGGCCGAGCATGGCACGCCCAGGAGCGCCATCGCGCGCCACATGCTGGGTCTGCGCAACGGCCTGCCCGGCGCGCGGCGCTGGCGCCAGGTCTGGAGCAACCACCGCCTGCGCGACCTGCCGCCGCATGCCGTGATGGCGCTGGCGCACGAAATGCCGGCTTCATCGCCATCAGCGCTTGCCGACACCACCTTCCTGGCCGATGCCTGATTCCGCGCAAAAACAGGCGCGCCAGGCGCTGGCCCTGCTCTGGCTGGTGCCGGCGCTCTGGACGGTCAACTACATCGTGGCGCGCAAGGCGCCGGGTGTGATAGGCCCCTATCTGCTGGCTTTCGGGCGCTGGGGTCTGGTGGCGTTGTTTCTGCTGTTGCTCACCCGGTCCGAGCTGTGGCGCCAGCGTGGCCACATCGGCAAAGTGTGGTGGCAGTACCTGGTGCTGGGTACCCTGGGCATGGTGATTTGCGGCGCCTGGGTTTACCAGGGGGCACGTTCCACTGGTGCGATGAATATCGCGCTCATTTATGCGGCGTCGCCGGTGCTGATAGGTCTGGGTGCAGTGATCTGGCTCGGTGAGCGCCTGGGCCTGCGCCAGGGCCTGGGGGTGTTGCTGGCCATCGCCGGTGTGGTGCACGTCGTGGTCAAAGGCCAATGGACCGCGCTGGCTGGCGTGCAGTTCTCGGCGGGAGACCTGTGGATCGTGGCCGCCACGGTGTCATGGGCGGCCTATGCCTTGCTGCAAAAGCAGTGGCCCAGCCCGCTCGGCGCCACGGCCCGGCTGGCATCCATCTGCATAGGCGGCAGCCTGGTGCTGCTTCCCCTGACTGCTTGGGAAGTATCGCGGCCTGATGCCCTGCCATTAAGCGGCTACGGGCTGTGGCTGATCGTGGTGGCCGCAATTGTGCCGGGGCTGGGCGCTTACTGGATTTACGGCTGGGCGCAAAAAATCCTGGGTGCCAGCCGTGTGGCAGTGTCCCTGTACCTGGGGCCTCTCTATGCGGCGCTGGCTGCCTGGGGCGTGCTGGGCGAACCGTTGGGCTGGCACCACGCGGTAGGTGCCGCATTGATACTGCCCGGCGTATTTTTTGTAACGGGTGCCGACAAGGGGCTGACTAAAAAACATTCAGGGCCGATACTGACAGAAGGCACTTGAAATTCCTGACACGCATTGGTGACTTCAGCTTGCGGCCTGCTGTTTTTCCATGCAATGCGTGTGTCTGATTTTTGTCTGTTGAATGCGCTCCGGCTTTGAAATAAATGCGGCCAGCGATTTTTCATTCTTCAACAAAACCTTCAAAGCCGCCTGATCGCCTGCGCACTAAGCTATTAAAAAAATAGCAAACTCAACGATCATGAAGACAGACGTGCGATGGTGCCGGCATGACGCACACACGCATACATATCGACCGCATTCGTTAAAAAATACGCTGTACCTATTCGCGCATTTGGAAAATAATGGAGACGATTGTTCCTTGGAACTTTCCGTTGACATTGCGATCTATCAATCGCATGGTGTGAGATAACAGTTGATGCATTGCGCGGAATCTGAAGCAGATTTCCATCACGAGTCGGGGTGTTTCGGTTCCCGCGCGCAAAGGAGGATTTATGGATGTCGTCCGTAATTTTCTGACGCGTTATGAACAAACGCGAGAAGAGGAGCTGTCCATCGAGGACTACCTCGACGCCTGCAAGCGCAGTCCTCTCGTCTACGCCACCGCGGCGGAGCGCATGCTCGCCGCCATTGGCGAGCCTGAACTGCTCGACACCCGGCATGACCAGCGGCTGTCGCGCCTGTTCGGCAACAAGGTCATCAAGATCTACCCGGCATTCCGCGACTTCTACGGCCTGGAGGATCCCATCGAGCAGGTGGTCTCTTACTTCCGCCATGCCGCGCAGGGCCTGGAAGAGAAAAAACAAATCCTGTATTTGCTGGGCCCTGTGGGCGGCGGCAAGTCGTCCATCGCTGAGCGGCTCAAACAGCTGATGGAGCAGGTACCTTTTTACGCCTTGAAGGGCTCGCCTGTTAATGAGTCTCCGCTCAGCCTGTTCAATAATGCAGAGGACCTTCCATTGCTGGAGTCCCAGTACGGCATTGCACCGCGTTACCTGCAGCGGGTCATGTCGCCGTGGGCGGTCAAGCGCCTTGAGGAGTACGGTGGCGACATTCGCCGGTTCCGTGTGGTCAAGCGCTTTCCTTCCATCCTGAAGCAGTGCGCTATTTCCAAAACAGAGCCCGGCGATGAGAACAACCAGGACATCTCTTCGCTGGTCGGCAAGATCGACATCCGCAAACTGGAAACCTATGCCCAGGACGATCCGGACGCTTATAGCTATTCCGGCGGCCTGTGCCTGTCCAACCAGGGCCTGCTTGAGTTTGTCGAAATGTTCAAGGCACCCATCAAGGTGCTGCATCCCCTGCTGACCGCCACGCAGGAGGGCAACTTCAAGGGCACGGAGGGCTTTGGCGCCATTCCCTTCGACGGCATCGTGATGGCGCACTCCAATGAAAGTGAGTGGAAGGCGTTCAAGAACAACAGGAACAACGAGGCTTTCCTGGACCGGATTTACATCGTCAAGATTCCGTATTGCCTGCGCGTGTCGGAGGAAGTGAAGATTTATGAAAAGCTGATTCACAACTCCTCGCTGCACAACGCCATCTGCGCGCCCGGCACCTTGAAGATGATGGCTCAGTTTGCCGTGCTGACGCGCCTGAAGGAGCCCGAGAGCTCCAGCATCTTCAGCAAGCTGCAGGTGTATGACGGCGAAAATCTCAAGGACACCGACCCGAAAGCCAAGAGCTACCAGGAATACCGCGACTATGCGGGTGTCGATGAGGGAATGAATGGGATCTCGACGCGCTTTGCCTTCAAGATTTTGTCCAAGGTGTTCAACTTCGACTCCACCGAAATCGCGGCCAACCCTGTGCACCTGATGTATGTGCTGGAGCAGCAGATCGAGCGCGAGCAGTTCCCGCCTGAAACCGAGCAGAAGTACCTGGCTTATATCAAGGAAATCCTGGCCATGCGTTATGCCGAGTTCATCGGCAAGGAAATCCAGACGGCCTACCTGGAATCCTATTCGGAATACGGGCAGAACATTTTCGACCGTTACGTGACCTACGCCGACTTCTGGATCCAGGACCAGGAATACCGTGATACAGATACTGGGGAAATCTTCGACCGCTCGGCGCTCAATGCCGAGCTCGAGAAAATCGAGAAGCCCGCCGGCATCAGCAACCCGAAAGACTTCCGCAACGAGATTGTCAACTTCGTGTTGCGCGCACGTGCCAACAACGCGGGCAAGAATCCGGTTTGGACCAGCTACGAAAAACTCCGTACCGTGATCGAGAAAAAGATGTTCTCAAACACCGAAGACCTGTTGCCGGTGATTTCGTTCAATGCCAAGGCCAGCGCGGACGAGCAGCAAAAACACGAAGACTTCGTCAACCGCATGGTCGCCAAGGGATATACCACGCGCCAGGTCCGGTTGTTGTGCGACTGGTACTTGCGGGTACGCAAGAGTTCCTGAGGCCCGCGCCGCGCCGCGGTGGCGCGTCGTGTGTTTGTGTCATGTGTATGTGACCGGAGATCACTGTGCTCCAGCAAGTCATTGACAGGCGGTTGGCGGGAAAGAACAAGTCCATCGGCAACCGCGAGCGTTTCCTGCGCCGATTCCGCGGGCAGATACGCGACGCCGTGCGCCGTGCCGTCGCGGGCCGCAGCATCCATGACATCGAGCAGGGCGAAGACGTCACATTGCCGCGGCGCGATGTTTACCAGCCAGTGTTTGGGCACACCGGTGGCACGCGCGAGACTGTGCACCCCGGTAACCGCGAATACGTACGCGGCGACCGCATCGCGCGGCCGCAGGGCGGCAGCGGCGGCGGGTCGGGCGGCGAGGCCAGTCCCGACGGCGAGGGTGAAGACGACTTTGTCTTCCGCATCACGCGCGAAGAGTTCATGCAGTACTTCTTTGACGACCTTGCGCTCCCCGATCTCATACGTACCCAGCTGTTGCCCGATGCGCCGGAATGGAAATCCCGCCGTGCCGGCTTCATCTCGGACGGAACGCCGACCAACCTGCACGTGGTGCGTTCGCTGCGGGTCGCGCTCAGCCGACGCATTGCCATAGGCGGGGAGACGCGGCGGCAGGTGCATGAGCTGGAGGCGCAGCTGGCGCTGGCCCTGCGCGACGCGCCGGATCTGCCTGACGAGATTCTTTCCTTGAGGACACAAGTCGACGCGCTCCGCCGGCGCCTCAAGGCCATCCCGTTTTTCGATCCCTTCGACCTGCGTTACCGCAACCGTGTCAAGGTACCGCAGCCCAGTGCCAAGGCGGTCATGTTTTGTCTGATGGATGTATCGGGCTCCATGGACGAAACGCGCAAGGACATCGCCAAGCGGTTTTTTATCCTGCTGTACCTGTTCCTCAGGAAGCATTACGAAAAGACCGACGTCATCTTCATTCGCCATCACACCCAGGCGACCGAGGTGTCCGAAGAGGAGTTCTTCCAGTCCACCGAAACCGGCGGCACCGTGGTGTCCAGCGCCCTGGCCTTGATGCACCAGATCATCCAGGAGCGTTATCCGCCGGGTGACTGGAACATCTATGGCGCCCAGGCTTCGGACGGCGATAACTGGCACCAGGATTCGGCCCGCTGCCGCGAGTTGCTGGTCGGCAAGCTGCTTCCGGTGTCGCGGTATTTCGCCTATGTCCAGGTCGGTGAAGAGGACCAGAACCTCTGGGAGGAGTACACCAAGGTGCAAGAGGACAACCGGAATTTCGCGATGCGCAAGGTCGCGGCCGCGGACGAGATTTTCCCGGTATTCAGGGAGTTGTTCAAAAAAGGCGTCAAGCCATGACAAAGAGCGAGAGAAAGCCTGCCGAAGTGGCGGCGCCTGGCTTGCCCGGCACCGGGCGCCGGCATGCCTGCCTGCCCAGCCCGTCCGACTGGTCCTTCGAGTTGATCGAGCTCTACCACGGCGAGATTGCGCGAAAGGCAAAGTCCTTCGGCCTGGACACCTACCCGGTGCAACTCGAGGTCATCACAGCCGAGCAGATGATTGATGCATATGCCTCGGTGGGCATGCCGGTGAACTATCGGCACTGGTCCTTCGGCAAACAGTTCATCTCGACGGAAAAAAATTACCGGCGCGGCCAGATGGGGCTGGCTTACGAAGTTGTGATCAATTCCAACCCCTGCATCGCCTACCTGATGGAAGAGAACACCATGCCCATGCAGGCGCTGGTGATGGCGCATGCCTGCTACGGCCACAACTCTTTCTTCAAGGGCAACTATCTGTTCCAGATGTGGACTGACGCCGGCGCCATCGTCGACTACCTGGTGTACGCGCGGGCTTACATTGCCGAGTGCGAAGAGCGCCACGGCTGGGAGGCGGTCGAGCAACTGCTGGATTCCTGCCATGCCCTGATGAGCCACGGTGTGGACCGTTACCAGCGCTCGCAGAAGCTGTCGCTGGCGGAGGAAGAAGCCCGCCGCAAGGACCGCGAGGCTTATCTGCAGCAGCAGCTCAATGACCTGTGGCGCACGGTGCCCAGGCCTGCCGACAAGCCGGCCGAAAAAACCCATCGCCGTTTTCCGCCGGAGCCGCAGGAAAATATCCTGTATTTCATCGAGAAGAACGCGCCCCTGCTGGAGCCCTGGCAGCGCGAGGTGATCCGCATCGTGCGCAAGATCGGCCAGTACTTTTACCCACAACGCCAGACGCAGATCATGAATGAAGGCTGGGCCACCTTCTGGCATTACACGCTGCTCAATTCCCTGTACGACGAGGGCTTGCTGACCGACGGCTTCATGATCGAATGCCTGCGATCCCACACCAATGTCATTTACCAGCCGCCGGTGACACATCCGGGCTACAACGGCGTTAACCCCTACGCACTGGGGTTTGCCATGTTCAGCGACCTCAAGCGCATTTGCGAGTCTCCCACGGAAGAAGACCGGCAGTGGTTGCCGGACGTTGCCGGCTCCAACTGGCTGGAGACGCTGGACTACGCAATGCGGCATTTCCGCGACGAGAGTTTCATCGGGCAATACCTTTCGCCGCGTCTGATACGCGAATTTCGCCTCTTCTCAGTGGTGGATGACGCGAGCAGGTCCGAGCTTGAAGTGGCGGCCATTCATGACGACGCGGGTTATCGGCATGTACGGGAGGCGCTGTCGCGCCAGCATGACCTGAATTACCGCGAGCCCAACATACAGGTCTGGGACGTTGACGTACGCGGGACCCGCTCCCTGACCTTGCGCCACAGCCGCCACAACGACCGGACGCTCACCGACGATGTCCAGGAGGTGATCAAGCATGTTGCGCGCCTTTGGGGTTTTCCCGTCCTGCTTGAAAGTGTGGACAAGCACGGCAAGGTGGTGCAGCACTGGGAGGCGCTGCCGCAGGCCTGATTCCATTCCATCCAGGGGTCGGCCGGAAGGCCAGGTTGTCAGGCCGCCGCTTCCAGTCCGTTCCTGAAGTGCTCCCGCATGCGCTGCGCGGTGGCATTCGCGTCACCCGACGACAGCGCCTGCATGATGGCGCGATGCTCGGCAAGCGACTCTTCAATGCGGCCACTTTTGAGCAGCGAGTTGTGGCGGTTGAGCTTCATGACCTTGCGCAGGTCGGCCACCATCTGGTCACGCCAGCGGTTGTTGGCGATTTCCAGCAGGCGCATGTGAAAGGCTTCATTGATCTCGAAGAACCGCTCACGGTTGCCGACGGCTTTCTCCAGTTCGTTATGCAGGCCCTGCAGTTCCTTGAGCTGGGAAGGCGTCGCCTGGGTGGCCACCACACCGGCCGCGTCGCTCTCCAGCAGCGCAAGCAGGTGATACACGTCGGCCAGGTCCCGCTCAGACACTTCGGTCACATAGGCGCCGCGCCGCACCTTCATCGTGACCAGGCCTTCGGTGGCCAGCACTTTCAGGGCTTCGCGCAGCGGCGTTCGGCTGATGCCGTATTCCTCGGCCAGCTTGAGCTCGTCAATCCAGCTGCCCGGCGTCAGTTCGCGGTTGAAGATGCGCTGGCGCAAAAGCTCCGCCACTTCTTCGTAAAGCGCTCGAGGGGTCAGGGACACTGCGGCCATGGGCATAAAGGTGTTTTTTGAATGTGCGATAGCTTCGAGTGGGGCGCTGCTTTCGATCAGCGCTGCACGCGAGTTAGTGGGCATCTTACTTCAAACTGAATTTTGCATCAATAATTATAAATGATGTAAACTTGACCAGATTCATGACTTCCTCTCATGCTGAGCCTATGCTGTTTCATCGCAGCACCCGGCGTGAAGACCCGTTACGGTAAACCCATCCCATGTCCAATCCCAGCAAAGAACCTGAATTTCCCGCAGCCAGCCTTGAAGCATGGGCCAGAGCCGCTGCCAAATCAGCGCCCGGCGGCGATGTGGGCTCGCTGAACTGGCAGACACCGGACGGCATCAGTGTCAAGCCGCTCTATACCGCTGAGGACACCAAAGACCTTCCGCACACCAACACACTGCCCGGTTTCGAGCCTTTCATCCGCGGCCCGCAGGCCACCATGTATGCGGTGCGCCCATGGACGATCCGCCAGTACGCAGGCTTTTCCACGGCCGAGGAGTCGAATGCTTTCTACCGCAAGGCGCTGGCCGCCGGCGGGCAGGGCGTATCGGTCGCGTTTGACCTGGCCACGCACCGTGGTTACGACAGCGACCACCCGCGCGTGACCGGCGACGTGGGCAAGGCCGGCGTGGCGATTGATTCAGTCGAGGACATGAAGATTCTGTTCGACCAGATACCGCTGGACAAGGTCAGCGTCTCCATGACCATGAACGGTGCGGTGCTGCCGGTTTTAGCCGGCTATGTGGTCGCGGCTGAAGAGCAGGGCGTGAGCCAGGACAAATTGAGCGGAACCATCCAGAACGACATCCTCAAGGAGTTCATGGTCCGCAACACCTACATCTTTCCGCCCCAGCCCAGCATCCGCATCATTGGCGACATCATTGAATACACGGCGCAGAACATGCCGAAGTTCAATTCGATCTCGATCTCGGGTTACCACATGCAGGAAGCCGGCGCCAACCAGGCGCTAGAGCTGGCCTTCACCTTGGCCGATGGAAAAGAGTATGTAAAAACCGCGCTAGGCAAGGGCCTGGATGTGGATGAATTCGCCGGGCGCCTGAGTTTCTTCTGGGCCATAGGCATGAATTTCTACCTTGAAGTCGCCAAGATGCGGGCCGCCCGCCTGCTGTGGTGCCGCATCATGAAGGGTTTCAACGCCAAGAGCCCCAAGAGCCTGATGCTGCGCACGCACTGCCAGACTTCGGGCTGGAGTTTGACCGAGCAGGATCCTTACAACAACGTGGTGCGCACCACCATCGAGGCGATGGCTGCTGTCTTTGGCGGCACGCAGAGCCTGCATACCAACTCGTTTGACGAAGCGATTGCCCTGCCCACCGAGTTCAGTGCCCGCATCGCCCGCAACACCCAGCTCATCATCCAGGAAGAAACCCACATTCCCCACGTCATCGATCCCTGGGCCGGCAGCTACATGATGGAAAAGCTCACCCAGGACATGGCTGACGCCGCCTGGGCCATCATTGAAGAAGTCGAGGCCATGGGAGGCATGACGAAAGCCGTGGACAGTGGCTGGGCCAAGCTCAAGATCGAGGCGGCCGCGGCTGAAAAGCAGGCGCGCATCGACAGCGGCAAGGATGTCATCGTCGGCGTCAACAAATACAAACTCAAGACCGAGGACGCCATCGAGTCGCGCGACATCGACAACGTGGCGGTGCGCGACGGGCAGATCACACGGCTCAAGGCCATCAAGGCCAGTCGTGACAACGCGGCGGTGCAGGCCGCGCTGGACGCCTTGACGGCGGCCGCCGAAAATAACAACGGCAATCTGCTGGACCTCAGCATCAAGGCCGTGCGCCTGCGCGCCACGGTGGGTGAGGTCAGCGATGCCCTCGAGAAAGTCTACGGGCGCCACCGCGCCGATACACAAAAGGTGACCGGTGTGTACGCTGCCGCTTATGACTCCGCCGAAGGCTGGGAAACCCTCAAAACCGAGATCAACGCGTTTGCCGAAGAGCAGGGCCGCCGCCCGCGCGTGATGATTTCCAAACTCGGCCAGGACGGCCACGACCGAGGCGCCAAGGTGGTGGCCACGGCTTTCGCCGACCTGGGCTTTGACGTAGACATGGGGCCGCTATTCCAGACGCCCGAAGAGTGCGCGCGCCAGGCGATTGAAAACGACGTGCATGCGGTGGGCGTCTCTACACTGGCGGCCGGCCATAAGACGCTGGTGCCGGCCATCATCGCCGAGCTGAAAAAACAGGGCGCCGACGACATCATTGTGTTTGTCGGTGGCGTCATTCCGAGGCAAGACTACGAGATGCTCTATGAAGCCGGCGTGAAGGGCATCTACGGCCCGGGCACGCCGATTCCGGCCAGCGCCAAGGATGTGCTGGAACAAATACGGAAAGCCGTTAATGCCTGACCCTCAAAAAAAAGATCCTGTTGGGCGGTGGGTCTGTGCTGGTCTACTTTTCATTATTGTGTTCCCCCTTGGGATTTTCATGATGATCGCGGGCCAGATTTTTGGGGCGATTCTTATGTTGTTGCTGCTGTTTGGGTTCGTTGGTGCTTTGCTTTTTGGCTCCGATGAGCTGCTGGAAAAACTGGCACGGTGGCAGAGTCCCTGATGTCGCCGGTTGATTTTCATGATGACATGTTGGTGCTGAGTGGGGGCGCTGCCCAGCACCGCGCTATCGCCAACGCGGTCACGCTGATCAAGTCCATCCGCGTTGATCCGGGCTGGCACCAGGGATGTGTGGGACCAGATTCAAACCGCTATTGCGAAAGGAGTGTGCGGTGACGGACATCAGTTTGCGCCTGTCCCTGCAGCCGGTGCTCGCCGGCGACTTCGAGGACATGCTGGCCTTGCGCATTGACGCGATGCGGCCCAGTCTGGAGCGCGTCGGCCGCTTTGATCTCGCACGCTCGCGCGAGCGGCTGTTGGCGGGGTTTTTCCCGCAGTACATGCAACACATCCTGTTCGACGGTGAGCGCGTGGGCTTTTTCACGCTCAAGCCCGAAGGCGACTCGGCCCTGCGGCTTGATCACCTGTATTTGCGCAGCAGTGCCAGCGGCCAGGGCATAGGCGCATGGGTACTGCGGCAGGTACTGACCCAGGCGCGCGAGCGCGGTCTGGTTGTCAGGCTCACCGCGCTGAAAGAAAGTGATGCCAATCGTTTCTACTTGCGCCACGGTTTTGTGCTGCAAGGCGAAGAAGGCGTGGATCTGCACTATGAATGGCCAGTGACGGAGTTGGCGACGTAATGGCTGCACCCGATTTTCTGCAGGCCATCATGGGCCCGGATGCGATGGTGCAGCGCCGCGCCATCGCCAAAGCCATCACGCTGCTGGAATCTACCCGCGCCGACCACCGCGCCCAAGGAGACGAGTTGCTCACGGTCCTGCTGCCCCACACCGGCAAGGCCACGCGCCTGGGCATCAGCGGCGTTCCCGGCGTGGGCAAGTCCACCTTTATCGAAGTGCTGGGCCTCTACCTGATAGCACAGGGCCACCGCGTCGCTGTGCTTACCGTCGATCCTTCCTCTTCAGTCTCCGGTGGTTCCATCCTGGGCGACAAGACCCGTATGGAAAAGCTCTCGGTGCATGAACGTGCCTACATCCGGCCCAGCCCTTCCAGCGGCAACCTGGGCGGTGTGGCCGAGAAGACGCGAGAGGCCATGCTGGTGTGCGAGGCCGCCAGGTACGACGTGGTGATCGTAGAAACTGTCGGTGTGGGGCAGAGCGAAACCGCCGTCGCCAATATGACCGACATGTTTGTGCTGATGCAACTGCCCAATGCCGGCGACGACCTGCAAGCCATCAAAAAAGGCGTGATGGAGCTGGCCGACCTGGTCATCATCAACAAGGCCGACATCGATGCCGACGCGGCCATGCGCGCTGAGGCGCAGATCACGTCAGCCATGCGCTTGTTCGGTCTGGTCAACAACGCGATGGACAGCACGCAGGCCGCCAGCTTCGACAGGAACTGGCACCCGCAAGTCATCCAGCTCAGCGCCCTTCACAACAAGGGCGTGGACGTGTTCTGGAAAGCCGTGACGCAGTTCAAGGCCTTGCAAACCGCCAACGGCCAGTTGGCGGCACGCCGCAAGCAGCAGTCGCTGGCCTGGATGTGGGAACGCATAGACGCCGGCCTCAAGCAGGCTTTCCGCCAGGATCCGCAAGTGCGCGAGCGCCTGCCCGGCCTGCTCGCTGAGGTGGCGCGTGGCGAAGTGGCGGCATCGACAGCTGCCAGGAGCTTGTTGGCACTGGCATCCAAAGAGGGAAACTCATGAAGAAAATCGCCATTCTTTGCATGCTGCTTCTGCAGGCCTGCCTGACTTGGGCGGGCGGCATGGTCGCTGGTGAGTCGCAAAGCTTTGTCTTCACGGACAAAGGCTATTTCGCGGACAAGCCCGTCACTGTGCATTACTACAAGGCGCGCAGCGCTGGTCCGGATGCGCGGGTGATGATGGTGATCCACGGCGCGGAACGGCAGGGCTCGCGCATGCGCGACAACTGGATGCCTTTTGCCGAGAAAAATAAACTCATCGTGCTGGCCCCGGAGTTTGACGAGGCGCGGTTTTCTTCCAGGTTGTTCAACATGGGTGGCATTGAAAGCAGTGACCGTGCCCAGTGGTCTTTCCAGATCATCGAACATCTTTTTGATTTTGTCCGCGCCGATGAGGGCCTATTCGCGACCGACTATCTGCTGTTCGGCCACTCGGCCGGCGGGCAGTTCGTGCACCGCTTCATGCTGCTGACCGAGGCGCCGCGTGTCTCTGTTGCCGTGGCAGCCAATGCCGGCAGCTATACCATGCCCCGCTATCCAGGCCTGATGGAAGACAAATTTCCTTACGCGCTTAACGAAAGCATTGTCAGCCCCGACAAACTCAGGCAGGTTTTCGCCCGCAAGCTGATCGTGCTGCTTGGTGAAGCTGACATAAAAACCGATGAGGCCAACCTTCCCAAGGCCAGGCAAGCCACCGCCCAGGGCGTGAACCGCTTTGAGCGCGGCACCCACTTCTTCGAGCAGGCCCAGGCGCAGGCGCAGAAGCTGGGCACACCCCTGGCGTGGGAACGTGTCACCGTGCCGGGCGTGGGGCATGACTCACGCCGCATGAGTCAGGCCGCTGCACGCTTTCTGTTTGAACCCGTTAAATAAACTTTCACCGTCCCAAATTGCGGAACACACCATGCAAGAAATCCTTGAACAACTCGAAAAGAAACGCGCGGCAGCCCGCTTGGGCGGCGGCCAGAAGCGCATCGACGCGCAGCACGGCAAAGGCAAGCTGACGGCACGCGAGCGGCTGGAGTTGCTGCTCGACGAAGGCACGTTTGAAGAGTGGGACATGTTTGTCGAGCACCGCTGCACCGACTTCGGCATGGAAAACAACAAGGTTCCCGGCGACGGTGTGGTGACCGGCTACGGCATGATCAACGGCCGCCTGGTCTTCGTTTTCAGCCAGGACTTCACCGTGTTTGGCGGCGCCCTGAGCGAAGCCCATGCCGAGAAAATCTGCAAGGTGATGGATCAGGCCATGAAGGTCGGTGCGCCCGTCATCGGCCTTAACGACTCCGGCGGCGCCCGTATCCAGGAGGGTGTGGCGTCACTGGGCGGCTATGCCGACGTGTTCCAGCGCAACGTGATGGCCTCGGGTGTGGTGCCGCAGATCAGCATGGTCATGGGGCCCTGCGCTGGCGGCGCTGTGTACTCGCCTGCCATGACCGACTTCATCTTTATGGTGAAGGATTCGAGCTATATGTTCGTCACCGGCCCCGAGGTCGTGAAAACCGTGACACACGAAGAGGTGACGGCCGAGGAACTGGGCGGCGCCACCACCCACACCACACGCAGCGGCGTGGCCGACATGGCGTTTGAGAATGACGTTGAAGCGTTGCTGATGCTGCGCCGCCTGTACAACTACCTGCCGCTGAACAACCGCGAAAAAGCGCCGATACGCCCTAGCGCCGACCCGGCCGGCCGAATGGACCTGAGCCTGGACACGCTGGTGCCTGAGAACCCGAACAAGCCGTACGACATGAAGGAGCTCATCGTCAAGACGGTGGACGACGGCGATTTCTTCGAGATCCAGCCCGAGTACGCGAAGAACATCATCATTGGTTTTGCCCGCATGGAAGGGCAGACGGTGGGCATCGTCGCCAACCAGCCTTTGGTGCTCGCTGGTTGCCTGGACATCAAGAGCTCCATCAAGGCGGCGCGCTTTGTACGCTTTTGCGATGCCTTCAACATTCCGGTCATTACTTTTGTGGACGTGCCTGGCTTCATGCCCGGCACGTCACAGGAATACGGCGGCATCATCAAGCACGGTGCCAAGCTGCTCTACGCGTATGCCGAATGCACGGTGCCGAAGATCACGGTGATCACACGCAAGGCTTATGGTGGCGCTTATGACGTGATGGCTTCCAAGCATTTGCGCGGCGACGTCAACTTCGCCTGGCCCAACGCCGAAATCGCTGTGATGGGCGCCAAGGGTGCGGTGGAAATCATCTTCCGCGAAGACAAGGGTGACCCGGCCAAGCTGGCTGCCAAAGAGGCCGAATACAAGGCCCGCTTTGCCAATCCTTTTGTCGCTGGCGCGCGCGGCTTTATCGACGACGTGATCCTGCCGCATGAGACGCGCAAGCGCATCTGCCGGTCGCTGGTGATGCTGCGCGACAAGAAGATTGAGAACCCGTGGCGCAAGCACGGGAATATTCCGCTGTGACTGGCTGCATGGATTCGCGCTGTTACGCCATTGCGGCGGTGCTGTTAACTGTATCTTTGAATAGTTCTGCTCAATCGTGTCCGGCGTTGAGTCCAGGGCAATCTGCCAGTGAAGCGCTATCGGCGCTGAAAAGTCTGCAGCCAAAGCTTCGCGTTCCGGAATATCTTTCTGAGCCCTGTGCGCCGGACGTGGTGATTCAAGAGCCGCTTAACTTTCCTGTTTGCCAGCTCGACAACAGATTCCCGGTTGAAAAGCTGCTCACTTTTCGCCATCGCTCCAGCAAAAACATTGAAGCGATTGTCTATACGTTCTCGACCGATGACGTAGATGCCTCCGATTTGCTGCGCTTTGCTCAGTCGACCGGAATGGGCGTTTCGCTCATTGGCCTGCAACTGCAGAGCACTTATTCCCTGCAGCTACTTCCCGGGGCGACGGCATTGAGAAATCAGGAAGGCCAGTGGCTCCTTCTGGAAGATACGACCCCCGCGGCTCGAGGCGTTGTCGCCGAAAAAATGATCTTTGAATTCCCCGCCTATCGATTGACTGTTGGATCGGATGACCTCTTGAAAAAGTTACGTTCGGCTGAGACCAACGCATGTGTAGCCAAGCTGCGCCAATAGACCCTACCAAAGCCACCACCATGAGCATGTTCACAAAAATCCTGATCGCCAATCGCGGCGAAATCGCTTGCCGCGTCATCCTTACCGCCCGCAAGATGGGCATCCAGACCGTGGCCGTGTATTCCGACGCCGACAAGGATGCGCGCCACGTCGAGTTGGCCGACGAGGCCGTCAACATCGGGCCTGCGCCCAGCCGTGACAGCTATCTGCAGGCCGACAAAATCATTGCGGCCTGCAAGCAGACGGGCGCGCAGGCTGTGCATCCGGGCTACGGCTTCCTGAGCGAAAACGCGGGCTTTGCCAAGCGTGTTGAGGAAGAGGGCATCATTTTCATCGGCCCCAAGCACTATTCGATTGCCGCGATGGGCGACAAGATCGAGTCGAAAAAGCTGGCAGGCGCGGCGGGCGTGAATTGCATTCCCGGCGTGAATGATGCGATTGAGACTGCCGAGAAGGCGGTGGAGATCGCCAAGGGCATTGGCTACCCCGTGATGATCAAGGCCTCTGCCGGCGGCGGTGGCAAGGGCTTGCGCGTGGCCTTTAACGACAAGGAGGCGTTCGAAGGTTTCACGAGCTGCCGCAATGAAGCGCGCAACAGCTTTGGCGACGACCGTGTTTTCATCGAGAAGTTTGTCGAGGAACCCCGTCACATCGAGATCCAGCTGCTGGGCGACAGCCACGGCAATGTGGTTTACCTCAATGAGCGCGAATGCTCCATCCAGCGGCGCCACCAGAAGGTGATTGAAGAGGCGCCGTCGCCTTTCATCAGCGACGCGACCCGCAGGGCCATGGGCGAGCAGGCGGTGGCGCTGGCCAAGGCGGTGAAGTACCAGAGCGCCGGCACGGTGGAGTTTGTGGTCGGCAAGGACCAGAGTTTTTACTTTCTTGAGATGAACACCCGGCTGCAGGTGGAGCACCCGGTGACGGAATGCATCACCGGGCTGGACCTGGTGGAGCTGATGATTCGCGTGGCGGCGGGCGAGAAGCTCCCGATTGCGCAGAAAGATGTGCAGCGCAACGGCTGGGCGATTGAGTGTCGTATCAATGCTGAAGACCCATTCCGCAGTTTCCTTCCCTCGACGGGAAGGCTGGTGCGCTTTCAGCCGCCCAAGGAGACGATGTTCGCGGCTGACACCTCGCAGCTGTACGGCGTGAGGGTCGACACCGGCGTGCAGGATGGTGGCGAGATCCCGATGTTTTACGACTCGATGATTGCCAAGCTCATCGTGCACGGCAAGGACCGCAAGGAGGCCATCGCCAAGATGCGCGAAGCGCTTAACGGCTTTGTCATCCGGGGCATCTCCAGCAACATTCCTTTTCAGGCGGCCTTGCTGGCGCATCCGAAATTCGTCGCCGGCGACTTCAACACCGGCTTCATTGCAGAAAACTACGGCAAAGGCTTTCACGCCGAAGACGTGCCGCACGACGATCCTTCGTTCCTGCTGGCGCTGGCCGCTTACGTCAACCGCCGCATGCTGGGCCGAGCCGCCGGCATCAGCGGGCAGTTGCCGGGCCATGGCGTGACGGTAGGGGAGGAGTTCGTGGTGGTCGGCCTGGGCGCTGCGGGACAGAACACGCAACACCCTGTCACTGTGCGAGATTATCAAGCCCAATCAGGCTCCGGCACAGTAGATACGGGCGCAAGCAGCTATGAAATCTGTAGCAACTGGCATTTGGGTGGCGCGCGCATTCGGGGCACCGTGAACGGCCAGCCGTTCGCTGCGCAGGTCGAGCGCGGTGTCGGGCGCAACCCCCTGGCTATTCGCATTGCGCACAACGGCACACGGCTCGACGCCCTGGTGCTGTCGCCGCGCGCGGCGCAGCTGCATGCGCTCATGCCCTACAAGGCGCCGCCGGACATGAGCCGTTACGTGCTGTCGCCCATGCCGGGCTTGCTGGTGGATGTTGCCGTGCAGGTGGGCCAGAAAGTGCAGGCTGGCGAGCGCGTGGCCGTGATTGAGGCTATGAAAATGGAAAACGTGCTGTTTGCCGTGGCTGACGGCGTGGTTGGCAAAGTGCTGGCGGCCAAAGGCGAATCCTTGAGCGTGGATCAGCCCATCGTCGAGTTCCAGGCATGAGTACGAGCCGTCCATTTAAAGTGCTGGGCATCCAGCAGATCGCCATTGGCGCCGCCAGCAAAGACCGGCTGCGCACGCTGTGGGTCGACATGCTGGGCCTGGAGGTCACTGGCAACTTCGTCAGCGAACGCGAGAACGTTGATGAAGACATCTGCGCCATCGGCAGCGGCCCGTTCAAGGTCGAGGTCGATTTGATGCAGCCGCTGGATGTGAACAGGAAACCTGCGGTGCACACCACGCCGCTCAACCATGTGGGCCTGTGGGTAGACGACCTGCCCAAGGCTGTGGAATGGCTGACAGCCAAGGGTGTGCGCTTTGCACCCGGTGGCATTCGCAAGGGCGCCGCGGGTTTTGACATTTGTTTCCTGCACCCCAAGGCTAACGACGAGTTTCCTGTTTCGGGTGAAGGCGTGCTGATTGAAATGGTCCAGGCGCCGCCTGAAGTGATCAAGGCGTTTGCCGCCTTGAGTTGAGCTGCTCAGTCCTTCTTGCCGCTCTCTCGCTGTGTGCGGGCGCGGGCCAGGGCGGCTTCAATCACCATGCGCTTGCGGTCTGTCACGGCGGGGTCGTCTCCGGGGCGTGCAGCCGAGGCGGGTAGCGGGGCCTGTGGCAGGTCTGTCGCTTTGCCTGTGCCCATCTCCTCCGGGCTTGTGCTGTTCCTGCACCGGGCCTGATGGAATTCATAACGGGTCCTGGCGGTGTCGGCCTCTTGCGAGGACCATGCCGCCCAGCCTGTGCGCTCGCCCGTGACGTTTTCCAGGCTGATGCAGTCCACTGGACAAACGGGAATGCATAACTCACAGCCTGTGCACCAGGGCTCGATGACGGTGTGCATCATCTTGTTGCTGCCGATGATGGCGTCGGTCGGGCAGGCCTTGATGCACAGCGTGCAGCCGATACACCAGGCTTCGTCGATGAAGGCGACAGCACGCGGGCCTTCTGTGCCGTTGGCGGGATTGAGCGGCTGAACGGGTTGACCGGTGATGGCCGACAGCCGCTGCACGCCTTCAGCGCCGCCTGGCGGACATTGGTTGATGGGGGCCTGGCCTGTTGCAATGGCCGTGGCATATGCCGCGCAGTCAGGGTAGCCGCAGCGGGTGCACTGGGTTTGAGGCAGTGCGGCGTTGACGCGCTCGAAAAGGCTGGAGTCGGGAGGGGAGATCACCCGCCTATTGTCCTACCAGTCATGGACCGCTCTGCCTGCGCTCTACCTTCGCACGACCCGGCCTTGCCGCCGCCTTCAAGCCTTCTTGCTGCGCGCTGCTTTTTTTGCCGCCGGCTTAGCTGCGGCCTTCGGGGCGGCTTTGGCGGCAGGCTTTGCTGCCGCGGTGCGCACTGGTTTTGCTATCGTTTTGGTAGCTGCTGGCGCACGCCTGGATTGGGCTGGAGCCCGATTGTTCTCAAGAATGAAGGCCTTGACCTGCGGGTAGACAATCTCGCGCCAGCGGCGGCCGCTGAAAATCCCGTAGTGGCCTGCACCCTTGACTTCCAGGTGCTTTTGCCGCGCCTTGGGGATATTGTGGCAAAGACCGTGTGCCGCCTCGGTCTGGCCAGAGCCGGAGATGTCATCCAGTTCACCTTCTACCGTGAAATGGGCCGTGGTCTTGATGTCTTCGGGCCGCACACGCTCAATTTGGCCGTCCACACCCTTGACGTCCCAGGTGCCGTTGACCAGCTTGAACTCCTGGAACACCGTCTTGATGGTGTCGAGGTAGTAGTCGGCATCCATGTCGAGCACGGCGTTGTATTCGTCGTAGAACTTGCGGTGCGCCTCGGCGCTGGCGTCGTCGCCCTTGAGCAAATCCTTGAAGTAGTCGTAGTGGCTGCTGGCGTGGCGGTCCGGGTTCATCGCGACGAAGCCGGTGTGCTGCAAGAAGCCGGGGTACACGCGGCGGCCAGCGCCCGGGAAGTTGCTGGGCACGCGGTAAATCACATTGTTTTCAAACCACTCGTAGCTCTTGTTCATGGCCAGGTTGTTCACGGCCGTAGGCGATTTTCGGGCATCGATCGGGCCGCCCATCATGGTCATGCTCAAGGGCGTCGCTTCGCCGCGTGAGGCCATCAGCGACACGGCAGCGAGCACCGGCACAGTGGGCTGGCAAACGCTGATGACGTGGCAATTGCCGTAAATACCCTGGAGGTGGCGAATGAACTCCTGCACGTAGTTGACGTAGTCGTCCAGGTTGAATGAGCCTTCGGAAAGCGGCACGGTGCGCGCATTTTTCCAGTCGGTGATGTAGACCTTGTGGTCTTTGAGCATGGTCTTGACGGTGTCCCGGAGCAAGGTGGCATAGTGGCCCGACAGCGGCGCCACGATCAGCACGGCGGGCTCTCCCTTCAGGCCCGTCAGCGTGGCGGGATCGTCGGTGAAGCGCTTGAAGCGGCGCAGCTCGCAAAAGGGCTTGTCGATTTCCACGCGTTCGTGGATGCTGACCTCGGTGCCGTTGACGTCCACCGTCCGGATATCAAAAGCCGGTTTTTCGTAGTCTTTGCCCAGCCGGTAAATCAGGCTGTAGCCGGCAGCGACGCGTTGGGCAAACGGGTTTTGGCCCAAGGGCGACAGGGGATTGCCGTAGAGCTTTGCAGCGGCTTGCGCAAAGTCGACAAAAGGCTCCATCAAGGTGCGTTGGGCTTCATAGACTTGGTACAGCATCGGGGTCAACCTTGGGTTTAGGGTTACTTCGGTAAATCGTAATATGTTGCAGTGCAATATAACAGGGGGTTGCCGCACTGATTTGAGGATAACCACCAATACCGGGCGGTTTTCACACTGTTGACGCCAAAAGCACCACGATGGTGCCGGCTTGGCTTGCGGAACGAGAAACCGCCACCACCTGCGGGATTGAAAGAACACTTACCATTCTGCCTGCAGCCGGTGGTCTTTGCCCGCCCTGAAGCTGCAGCCCTGAACAGGAAAACGACATGCTCCCCCCGATTGACGTCTCCGCGCTGGACCAACTGGCCTCCCTGAAGAAATCAGACCGGATGCCGGTGCTTTTTGTGGGCCACGGCAGCCCCATGAACGCCATCGGCGACAACGAGTACCGCCGCAGCTGGCAGGCGCTGGGCGCCGAGTTTGGGTCGAAATTCCCCAAACCGCAGCTGATTCTGTGCATTTCCGCCCATTGGCTGACCGAAGGCTGGTGGCTGACGGCGATGGACAAGCCTAAAACCATCCACGACTTTGGCGGCTTTCCGCAGGAGCTCTTCGACCAGCAATACCCCGCGCCCGGCGACACGGCGGCGGCGCAGGTGATCAGCCAATTGGTCAGGCAGCGCGCCTCGGCGCCGCTGGGCCTGGACGAAGGTGAATGGGGGCTGGACCACGGTGCCTGGTCGGTGCTCAAGCCCATGTTTCCGGATGCGGACATCCCGGTCATCCAGCTCAGCATGGATTACAGCCGTGCGCCCGACGACCACTATGCGCTGGCAAAGCAGCTGAAGGCGTTACGCGACCGCGGCGTGCTGATCGTGGCGAGCGGCAATATCGTGCACAACCTGCGCCAGATGCAGCGCGGGGCCGCGGGTAACCAGGCCTACGACTGGGCGCTGGAGTTTGACCAGACGATCGGTGGCTATCTGCAGCAGGGCAATCTGGATGCACTGCAGAACTTCCAGAAGCTGGGGCAGGTGGCGAAAATGGCGCACCCCACCCATGAACACTACCTTCCGCTGCTGTATACGGCGGGCGCGGTTGACGCGAAGGAGCCGATGCGGTTTTTCAACACCAGCTTCCAGGCCGGCTCCATTTCCATGCGGTCGGTTGTCTGGGGATGAATCTGTTGGAGCGGAGTGTCAGGTAGCTTGAGGCGCTATTGAATTGATAGCTGCTTGCGCCCGTCAGTAAAGGGATAAAGCCTGTTTTTATCGAGAAAATTTGGTTTTTACCGTTGCCGCGCCTTGGGCCGGTCATGCCACTTGCGGATGGATAACCTGCAGCCAGTTCCAGCGATCCTGATAAGCCTTCGCTTTTTGCTCGAACAGCGGCAGGTGGTTGCACAGCGGGTTGGGGCTGAGCTTGCCCTGGTACAACTGCGCCAGGCCGTTGGGCGCATAAAGCTCTACATCCGCCAGCTCTGCCGTATTTGCCCTTAAGCCGACACACGTACAGCTCACCAGAAACCGGTCAATACCATCGCGGGAGCTTTGCAGGGCGGGGTAAGGGAAGCCGAAATACTCCTCATACCAGGTATGGACCCTGGCCTGGTTTTTGGCTTCCACCACAATGCCCCGGCCCGCAAAGCAGGCGCTGACACGTTCATTGACGGCTGCTTCGCCCGCGCCTGAAAGGTCGGCAGGGTCAAAGTAAAACAGGTCGTAGTCTTTGATGTGGGCTTCGGGTGGCTGGCTCGCGTGCAGGTTCCAGATGGTCTGGAAGAGGCATCCCGCCACCAGCCATGCGTCGGGCAGTCCCAGCGCAGGCAGGTGTTCCAGAATGAACCGGTTGTGACGGTTTTTCAGCGCGTCCCGGACGAATTCATCCGGAAGTACGGCCTCAGACGACCTTGGCAATCGACGCGCAGACGTAGTCGATGTTCTTGCTGTTAAGCGCGGCCACGCACATGCGACCGGTGTCGGTGCCGTAAACACCGAATTCATTGCGCAGGCGCACCATCTGGTCCTTGCTGAGGCCCGAGTAGCTGAACATGCCGATTTGCGCGGTGATAAAGCTCATGTCCTGTTTGACGCCGGCGGCCTTCAGGCCGTCCACAAGCTTTTGGCGCATGGCCTTGATGCGCACACGCATTTCCGCCAGTTCCTGCTCCCATTGTGTGCGCAGCGTGGGGGTATTGAGCACCGTGGCCACCACCATGCCGCCATGGATCTGCGGGTTGCTGTAGTTGGTGCGAATGACCAGCTTGAGCTGCGACAGCACGCGGTCGGCTTCGTCTTTGGACTCGCACAGCACCGACAGGGCCCCCACGCGTTCGCCATAGAGGCTGAAGCTCTTGGAGAACGACGTCGACACGAAAAAGCTCAGGCCGGCCGCCACAAATTTGCCGATGACGGCGCCGTCTTCCGCGATGCCGTGGCCAAAGCCCTGGTAGGCCATGTCAAGGAAAGGTGTGAGCTTGCGCGCCTTGACGGCGGCGATCACCTGGTCCCACTGGGCCGAGGTGATGTCGTAGCCGGTCGGGTTGTGGCAGCAGGCGTGCAGCACGACGATGGTGCCTTCGGCGGCTGCATTGAGGGCAGCGAGCATGCCCTCGAAGTTGACGCCGCGCTTGGCTGCATCGTAGTAAGGATAGCTTTCAACCACGAAACCGGCCTGGCTGAAAAGCGCGCGGTGGTTTTCCCAGCTTGGGTCTGAAATCAGGACTTTGGCATTGGGGCTGAGCTTTTTGAGAAAATCGGCGCCGATCTTCAGGCCGCCCGTGCCACCAATGCCCTGTGCAGTGGCCACTCGGCCGCTTTTGACGGGCTCACTGTCGACGCCGAAAACCAGGCCCTTGACGGCGGCGTCGTAGGCGGCGATACCGTCAATCGGCAGGTAGCCGCGCGCCTTGGGAGATTCCATCATCAGTTTTTCTGCCGCCTGTACGCATTGCAGCAGGGGAAGTTTGCCGTTGTCGTCGTAGTACACGCCTACGCCCAGGTTGACCTTGGCAGGGTTAGCGTCGGCGTTGAACTGCTCGTTCAGGCCCAGGATGGGGTCACGCGGGGCCATTTCGACAGCGGTAAACAAAGACATGAAATATCCTCAGAGAAGTGAAAAGAAGGCGAAAGCGACGATAGGGGGTTCAGGTCACGGATTTAGGTCACAAGCTGACCGGAAAAAAAGGCTACAAGAGGTGTCAAAAAGCGATAGCGGGGGCAACTACAAGGCGAATGGGGATTGCAATTTCCATTTTCGGCCGAATGTCGTATTCTGTTTGGTTGCCCTGAATTTTAACGGGGCTTGATCGAGGTTTTATGCCAGAAGCTATGGAAGTCATAACTGATTCAGTCAACACCGACCCCGCTGTGGGCCAGTTCGTCCGTTTCCCGGATTCGCCGTTCGAGCTGTTCCAGCCCTATCCGCCTGCGGGCGACCAGCCCACGGCGATTGACCAGCTGGTCGAGGGCATCAACGACGGCGAGGTGTTCCAGACCCTGCTGGGCGTGACCGGCTCCGGCAAGACCTTCACCATGGCCAACGTGATTGCCCGCCTGGGCCGGCCGGCCATCGTGTTTGCGCCCAACAAGACGCTGGCCGCGCAGCTTTACAGCGAGTTCCGCGAGTTCTTCCCAAAAAACGCGGTCGAGTATTTCGTCAGTTACTACGACTACTACCAGCCTGAAGCCTATGTGCCGCAGCGCGACCTTTTCATTGAGAAGGACTCGGCCATCAACGAACACATCGAGCAGATGCGCCTGTCGGCCACCAAGAGCGTGCTTGAGCGGCGCGACACCATCATCGTCGGCACGGTCAGCGCTATTTACGGCATAGGCGCGCCCGAGGATTACACGCAGATGCGGTTCATTGCGCGCATCGGCGACAAGATGGGCCAGCGCGACGTGATCGCCAGGCTGATCCGCATGCAGTACACACGCAATGAGCAGGACTTCGCCCGCGGCACATTCAGGGTGCGTGGGGACGTGATCGACATTTTCCCGGCCGAGCATTCCGAGCTGGCCATACGCATCGAGCTGTTCGACGACGAGATCGAGTCGCTGCAGCTGTTCGATCCGTTGACAGGCCGCATACGCCAGAAAATTCCGCGTTTTGTGGTCTATCCCAAAAGCCACTACGTCACGCCACGCGACAAGGTCATGACCGCCGTGGAAACCATCAAGCTGGAGCTGTCCGAGCGGGTGGCCCAGTTCGTCGCGGACGGCAAGCTGGTGGAAGCACAGCGCATTGAGCAGCGCACCCGGTTTGACCTGGAGATGCTCAGTGAAATCGGTCACTGCAAGGGAATCGAGAACTACACCCGTCACCTGAGCGGCTCCCCGCCGGGCTCGCCCCCTTCGACGCTGTGCGATTACCTGCCCAAGGACGCGGTGATGTTTCTCGACGAGAGCCACGTCATGATTGGGCAGCTCAACGCCATGTACAACGGCGACCGCGCACGCAAAACCACGCTGGTGGAATACGGTTTTCGCCTGCCGAGCGCGCTGGACAACCGGCCGCTCAAGTTCGAGGAGTTTGAAGCCAAGATGCGGCAGGCCGTTTTTGTCTCGGCCACACCGGCAAATTATGAGAAAGAGCACGCAGGCAAGGTGGTGGAACAGGTGGTCAGGCCCACCGGGCTGGTGGATCCGCAGGTGGAAGTGAGGCCGGCTACCCATCAGGTCGACGACGTGCTGCAGGAAATCCGCATCCGGGTCGAGAAAAACGAGCGGGTGCTGATCACCACGCTGACCAAGCGCATGGCCGAGCAGTTGACGGATTACCTGAGCGACAACGGCGTGAAGGTCCGCTACCTGCACAGTGACGTGGACACGGTCGAGCGCGTGGAAATTCTGCGCGACCTGCGGTTGGGAGCCTTTGACGTACTGGTGGGTATCAATTTGCTGCGTGAAGGGCTGGACATTCCGGAGGTGTCGCTGGTGGCCATCCTGGACGCCGACAAGGAGGGCTTCTTGCGTGCTGAGCGCAGCCTGATCCAGACCATTGGCCGGGCGGCCCGCAACCTGAACGGCCGTGCGATTTTGTATGCAGACCGCATCACGGACTCCATGAAAAAAGCCATGGATGAAACCGAGAGGCGGCGCAACAAGCAGATTGCCTTCAACCTGGAGCACGGCATCACGCCGCGCAGCGTGGTCAAACGCATCCGCGATTTGATCGACGGCGTCTACAGCGAGAAATCCGGCAAGGAAGCCGAAAAGATCGAGATGCAAAAAGCGCTGGTGGAGGACATGAGCGAAAAGGACATCGCCCGCGAAATCAAGCGCCTGGAAAAGCAGATGATCGAACACGCCAAGAATCTCGAATTCGAAAAGGCCGCCCGGGTGCGGGACCAGCTGCACATCCTCAAGGAACAGGCTTTTGGTGCGCCTGGCACCGATAATGTCGTGCCGCTGACCTCTGCAGGTCAAGCCCGCGCCTAGACCCGCTAGCCCCCTTGCCTCCATTTAATGCACTGAAATGGTGCGTTAAATGGGTCTGCCTACGGGTTAGTCCCCATGTTTGGGGCTGTCTCAGCGGGAAAAACCCTGCTTGTGTTATACTTGACGAAAACAGTCAAGAACAATACCAGAACAACAAAAAGCCCCCGCGATACCGGTTGACTGACCTGGGCGGCTGGAGGAAGAGTTCCCTGCAGGCCACAAGCTTACAGGGTGAAAACGACAGTCAAGCCATTTAAAGGAGCTTGTTATGCGCCTCACGACCAAAGGCCGCTTTGCGGTCACCGCGATGATTGATTTGGGACTGCGTCAGAACAACGGCCCGGTCACGTTGGCCGCCATCAGCCAGCGCCAGCAGATTTCCCTTTCCTACCTCGAACAGCTGTTCGGCAAACTGCGCCGTCACGAACTGGTGGAATCCACCCGTGGCCCCGGCGGCGGTTATACGCTGGGCCGCAAGGCTTCCGAGATCACAGTGGCTGACATCATCGTGTCGGTGGACGAGCCGATCGACGCCACCCAGTGCGGCGGCAAGGAAAACTGCCTGGGCGAGGGCGGCCGCTGCATGACGCACGAGCTGTGGGCTTCGCTGAATAGCCGCATGGTGGAGTTTCTGGACTCTGTAACCTTGCAAAAGCTGGTGGAAGACCAACTGGCCAAGGGCGTGGTGATTGAGAACACCCCCCAGGTGAAAAAAGCCATTTTCACAGCGCCGGCTGTCAAGCCGATTCGTGTGAACGCGCCGAACTCGGTCTTCGCACTGGGCAATGCATTTTCCAAGTCCTGATGGAGCAAAGCCGGGCTTACGCCCGGCTTCATCCCTTTTGTGACCCGACTGCATTGACTTCATTGATCGCGCTGCCAGCCAGCCTGTGAATTTAAAGAGCTAGCAACATGGATACCCCTCACTTTCCCATCTACATGGATTACAGCGCCACGAATCCCTGCGACCCGCGGGTGGTGGACGCCATGATTCCCTGGTTGCGCGAGCACTTCGGCAACCCCGCTTCGCGGAGCCACGCCTGGGGCTGGGAAGCGGAAGCCGCCGTCGAGAAAGCGCGCGAGCAGATCGCCGATCTGATTGGCGCCGACCCGCGTGAAATCGTCTGGACCAGTGGAGCCACCGAGTCCAACAATCTGGCCCTGAAGGGCGCGGCTCATTTTTACAAGACCAAGGGCAAGCACATCATCACGGTCAAGACCGAGCACAAGGCTGTGCTGGACACCTGTCGCGAACTGGAACGCCAGGGTTTTGAAGTGACCTACATGGACGTGCAAGCCGACGGCCTGCTCGACCTGGAGGCGCTCAAGGCTGCCATCCGGCCCGACACCATTTTGGTCAGCGTCATGTTCGTCAACAACGAAATCGGCGTAATTCAAGACATCCCGGCCATTGGCGCGCTGTGCCGTGAAAAAGGCATCATCTTCCATGTCGATGCTGCGCAGGCAACCGGCCGCGTTGATATCGACCTGTCTACCTTGCCGGTGGATTTGATGAGCCTGACCTCGCACAAGACGTATGGCCCCAAAGGCATTGGCGCCTTGTACGTGCGCCGCAAGCCCCGCGTACGTCTGGAAGCACAGATGCACGGTGGCGGCCATGAGCGCGGCATGCGTTCGGGCACCTTGCCTACGCACCAGTGCGTCGGAATGGGCGAGGCTTACCGCATCGCCAAGGCCGAGATGCACGAAGAGAACAAGCGCATCCTGGCCCTGCATGAACGCATGCTCAACGGGCTCAAGGATGTGGAAGAGGTGTTCCTCAATGGCCACGCCGACAAGCGTGTGCCGCACAACCTGAACATGAGCTTCAACTTTGTCGAAGGCGAGTCGCTGATCATGGGTATCAAGGGCCTGGCCGTGTCCAGCGGTTCGGCCTGCACCTCCGCCAGCCTGGAACCCAGCTATGTGCTGCGCGCCCTGGGCCGCAGCGACGAGTTGGCCCACAGCAGCCTGCGCATGACGATTGGCCGCTGGAGCACTGAAGAAGAAATCGACTACGCGGTCGCCACCATCAAGGAAAACGTGGCCAAACTGCGCGAACTGTCTCCCCTGTGGGAGATGTTCAAGGATGGCGTGGACCTGTCCACCATCCAGTGGGCCGCCCATTAAGGCAGCCTGCAACCCACGACAGCTTAAAGAGGTAAACAAAATGGCATACAGCGAAAAAGTGGTAGACCACTATGAAAACCCCCGCAATGTCGGCTCCTTTGAAAAGGGCGACGAAACGGTAGGTACCGGCATGGTCGGTGCGCCGGCTTGCGGCGACGTGATGAAGCTGCAGATCAAGGTCAACCCGGTCACCGGCGTGATCGAAGATGCACGCTTCAAGACTTACGGTTGTGGTTCCGCGATTGCATCAAGCTCGCTCGTGACCGAGTGGGTCAAGGGCAAGACGCTGGACGAAGCAGCGAGCATCAAGAACAGCGCGATCGCTGAAGAGCTGGCGCTGCCTCCCGTAAAGATTCACTGCTCCATCCTGGCGGAAGACGCCATCAAGGCCGCCGTGAACGACTACAAGCAAAAGCACTCGCACTGATTCACTTGCGTTACTCATCACCCGGCACCTGTTTTATTTTCGAGTGATTTAAATGTCCGTTACCCTTACTGATGCTGCTGCCCGACACGTGACCCGCTACATGACCAAGCGCGGCAAGGGTGTGGGCGTTCGCCTTGGCGTGAAGACCACTGGTTGCTCCGGCCTGGCTTACAAGCTGGAATACGCCGACGAGATCGCACCGGAAGATGTCGTGTTTGAAGACAACGGTGTCAAGGTGCTGGTCGACCCTAAAAGCATGGCCTACATCGATGGCACCAAGCTCGACTTTGTACGCGAAGGCCTGAACGAAGGCTTCAAGTTCATCAACCCCAACGAACGTGATCGTTGCGGCTGCGGCGAAAGCTTCCGGGTTTGACGGGCGAGCGGTTCACCCTGTGCTGCACCCTTACCCAAGCCGCCTCCACTGATTGTGCTGGCGGCTTTTTCTCGGCATGAATCTCCAATCCAACGACTTCGAACTTTTCGGCGTGCCCCAGCGTTTCGCGCAAGACCGCGCAGCGCTTGATGCCCGTTGGAAGGATTTGCAGCGCGAGGCGCACCCGGACAAGTTCGCGGCCCAAGGCGCGGCCGCCCAGCGCGTGGCCATGCAGTGGTCGGTGCGCATCAATGAAGCCTATCAACGGCTGAAGGATCCTCTCAAGCGGGCGAGCTATTTGTGCGAGCTCAATGGTGCGCCCATCAATGCCGAGAACAATACCGCGATGCCGCACGATTTCCTGATGCAGCAGATGCAGTGGCGTGAAGCGCTCGATGATGCCGAAACAAGCGAAGATTATGAAGAAATAGCCTCACAAGCCACGGCTGACGGGCGCAAGCAGCTATCAAAAATAGAGCAACTGCTGGACGCGGACAAGGATTTCCCCGCCGCCGCCCAACAGGTCAGAAGCCTTATGTTTATTGAGCGCTTTGCCAGTGAGGTTGATGCCCGTATCGACCAGCTGGGACAATAGGAACCTGTTCAATGTCTTTTTGGAGTCGCACAAGTACCTTTTCGGGATGGGACGCAAGGCGCGGTGCACCGCCAATAGCTGGGCTATTGGCAAGCGCCGCAACGCCGCAGACCGCCCGAAAAGGCACTTGCCCGAAGGGTTGGAGTGAAATCGGGCGATTGGACACCCCGGCCGCTTGCATGGGCATCAGCCCATGCGGCGCATCCGAAGTATCCACTCATCCCGATTGCACTCCAATGGGATCTCCAAAAAGACATTGAACAGGTTCCAAGGCATTAAAGAAAAAGTACGACAACCGCGCATGGCACTTCTGCAAATTTCCGAACCCGGACAGGCGCCCGACCCGCACCAGCGACGCGTCGCGGTGGGCATAGACCTGGGCACCACACACTCATTGGTCGCCAGTGTGCGCAGCGGCGTGTCCGAATGCCTGCCAGATGAGCAGGGACGGGTGCTGTTGCCCAGCGTGGTCCGTTACCTTGAAGGCGACAAGCGCCAGATCGGCTACGAAGCTTTGGCGGCGCAGGTGGAAGACCCGCGCAACACCATCTCTTCCGTCAAGCGCCTCATGGGTCGCGGCATCGCCGACATCGGCAGCCGCGCCCAGTTGCCGTACGAGCTGAATGACAAGCCGGGCATGGTCACGCTGCAGACCATAGCCGGTGAGAAAAGTCCGGTCGAGATCAGTGCCGAGATCCTGGCCACGCTGCGCTACCGCGCCGAAGACACCTTTAACGATGATGTCTATGGCGCCGTGATCACCGTACCGGCTTACTTTGACGAAGCCCAGCGCCAGGCCACCAAAGACGCCGCGCAGCTGGCTGGCCTCAATGTATTACGCCTGCTCAATGAACCCACAGCGGCTGCCATTGCCTACGGGCTGGATAACGGTAGCGAGGGCGTCTATGCCGTCTATGACCTGGGTGGCGGCACCTTTGACATTTCCATCCTGCGCCTCACGCAAGGCGTCTTCGAGGTTGTGGCTACCGGTGGCGATTCCGCATTGGGCGGTGATGACTACGACCGTGCGCTGGTCGACTGGGTGCTGGCCAAGGCCGGGCTTGCGGCGGACACGCTCACGCCGTCCGATAAGGCGGCCTTGCAGCGTACCGCCCGGAACTGCAAGGAGGCGTTGTCGTCTGCGAACCCCGTGCCTTTTTCGGTGCAGTTGGCCAAGGCCCTCGTCAATTTCGAAATGAAGGCGGAGGATTTTGAAACCGCCACCGCCCACCTGACCCAGCGTACCCTGGCTGCCGTTCGCAAGGCGTTGCGCGATGCCAAGCTGGCGAAAGAAGATATTCAGGGCGCAGTGCTGGTAGGTGGCTCCACACGCATGCCGCAAGTGCGCAAGGCGGTTGCCAGTTTCTTCGGGCGCGAACCGCTGGTTAATCTCAACCCCGATGAAGTGGTGGCGCTGGGTGCGGCCATTTCCGCCAACCAGCTCGCCGGCAACAACACGGGTACGGACCTTTTGCTGCTCGACGTGATCCCGCTGTCGCTGGGCATCGAGACCATGGGAGGGCTGGTCGAGCGCATCGTGCCGCGCAACCAGACCATCCCCACAGCCATGGCACAGGACTTCACCACCTACCAGGACGGCCAGACCGCGCTGGCGCTGCACGTGGTGCAGGGCGAACGCGACCTGGTGGCCGATTGCCGCAGCCTTGCCCGTTTTGAGCTGCGCGGCATTCCTCCCATGGTGGCCGGCGCCGCGCGTATCCGTGTGACGTTTACCGTCGACGCCGACGGGCTGCTCAGCGTGAACGCGAAAGAACAGGTCAGCGGCGTTGAGGCACGCATCGACGTGAAGCCTTCCTACGGCCTGTCGGACGACGACATTGCGCGCATGCTGCAAGACAGCTTTTCAACCGCGCAGCAAGATATGCAGGCGCGCGCCCTGGCAGAAGCCCAGGTCGATGCCGACCGCATGATTCTGGCTACGCAAAGCGCGCTGGCGGTGGATGCCGACTTGCTGAGCCCCAATGAGCGGGCGCAGGTCGACAGCCTGATCGTCGGTCTTGCCGACACACGCGCCCACGGTGATGTGGCCGCGATAGAGGCGGCCACCCAGGCGCTGGCCAAAGGAACCGAAGGCTTTGCCGCCCAGCGCATGAACCGGGGCATCAAGCAAGCCCTCGCCGGTAAAAACATCGAGGCGGTCTGAACAGGCCGACAACCATGCCCATCATCAAAATACTGCCTCATCCCGAATATTGCCCACAGGGCGCTGAAATCACAGCCCCAGCCGGCACCTCGATCTGCGAAGCCCTGCTCGACAACAAGATCAACATCGAACACGCCTGCGACCTCAGCTGCGCCTGCACGACCTGCCATGTCATCGTCCGTGAAGGCTTTAAATCACTGAACGAGCTCGACGAGAGCGAAGAAGATCTGCTGGACCGCGCCTGGGGCCTGGAGCCCAATTCGCGGCTGAGCTGCCAGGCGTTTCTGGCCCAGGCTGATGTGACGGTGGAGATACCCAAATACTCCATCAATCATGCAAAAGAGAATCACTGAATTTTGGGGTAGTTCAGGACGGATTTCCCCCTGTGCGGAGGCGATAATCCAGCCATGCGCCAAATCGTCCTTGATACCGAAACCACCGGTCTTTCCGCTGAAAACGGCGACCGCATCATCGAAATCGGTTGCGTCGAACTGGTGGCCCGCAAGCTCACCGGCAACAACCGGCACTTCTACCTGAACCCCGAGCGCGACAGTCACGAAGACGCGCTCAAGGTTCACGGTATCAGCAACGAGTTCCTGAAGGACAAGCCCAAGTTCGTGGCCGTGGCCGATGAACTGCTGGAGTATCTGCAGGACGCCGAGATCATCATTCACAACGCGCCTTTCGATGTGAGCTTCCTCAACAAGGAACTCGAACTCATCGGCAAGCCGCCCATCAAGCATTGCGTGGCCAAGGTCACCGACAGCCTGATGATGGCCAAGGAGCTGTTCCCGGGCAAACGCAACTCGCTGGACGCCTTGTGCGACCGGCTGGAAGTCGACAATTCGGGCCGGACCTTGCACGGCGCCTTGCTGGACGCCGAACTTCTGGCCGATGTCTACATCAATCTCACCCGTGGCCAGAATGCGCTCGTGATGGATGTGGGGGACAGCGCCCGGGAAGGTGATAGTGACGTGCCCCAGATTGATCTCAGCACCTTTGACCTGCCGTTGCTCGCTGCCAACGACCAGGAGATCGCCGATCATGAAAAGCTGCTGGCGGATATTGACAAGGCCAGCAAGGGTAAAACGGTTTGGCGTGTTTTGGCGGCCTAAACAATAAAGCTGTTCGAAACAGCATATAATCTTAGGCTGACCAATAGGGCGGTTAGCTCAGGGGTAGAGCACTGCATTCACACTGCAGGGGTCGCAAGTTCGAAACTTGCACCGCCCACCAGAATTTGAAGAACAAAAAAGGCCAAGTCTTGCGACCTGGCCTTTTTTCATTTTCTGCGCCGACAGCGCAGTTTCCAGTCTTAAAGCACTTCGCTCGCGAAATCAGCAAGCCGCGAGCGCTCACCCCGGGCCAGCGTGATGTGCCCACCGTGCGGCCAGCCTTTAAAGCGGTCGACGGCAAAGGTCATACCCGATGAGCCTTCGGTAAGGTAGGGCGTGTCAATCTGCGCCAGGTTGCCCATGCAGATGATCTTCGTGCCGGGGCCGGCCCGCGTGATCAGCGTTTTCATCTGCTTGGGCGTCAGGTTTTGCGCTTCGTCGATGATGACGTACTTGTTCAGGAAGGTGCGGCCGCGCATGAAGTTCATGCTTTTGACCTTGATGCGCGAGCGGATCAACTCGTTGGTGGCGGCGCGGCCCCATTCGCCCGAGCCGCTGTCGGTTTTGCCCAGCACCTCCAGGTTGTCGTCCAGTGCGCCCATCCAGGGGCCCATTTTTTCCTCTTCAGTGCCCGGCAGGAAGCCGATGTCTTCGCCGACCGAGACTGTGGCGCGCGTCATGATGATTTCGGTGTAGCGGCGGTCGTCCAGCACTTGAGTCAGGCCCGAAGCCAGCGCCATCAGCGTCTTGCCCGTGCCCGCCGTGCCGGCCAGGGTGACGAAGTCCACCTCCGGGTCCATCAGCAGGTTCATGGCAAAGTTCTGCTCGCGGTTTCGCGTGGTAACGCCCCAGACCGCATTTTTGAGGTGGTTGTAGTCCTTCAGGGTTTTCAGGACGGCGGTTTTCGCCCGGATTTCCGTCACACGGGCATACAGCGGCGGCTCGCCGGGAGCCTCGAAAAACACAAACTGATTGATCAGCAGGCTGCCCACGATGGGGCCTGTGATCCGGTAGAAGGTGTGGCTGCCCTGCTGCCAGCTTTCAATGGTTTTGCTCTGGCGCGTCCAGAAGTCCGCCGGCAGGGCCAGCGAGCCCGAATACAACAGGTCGCCGTCTTCCAGGGTTTTGTCGTTCTGGTAGTCGTCAGTGGCCAGGCCCAGGGCACGCGCTTTGACGCGCATGTTGATGTCCTTGGACACCAGGACCACCTCGCGTGGCGCGTACTCCTTGCGCAGGGCCTCGACCACACCCAGGATCTGGTTGTCGGCCTTGCCCTGTGGCAGGCTCATGGGCAGCGTGTAATCCAGCGGTTTGGTCTGGAAGAACAGGCAGCCGCCGGCTTCCGGGTGGCCGGTGGTGTCGAGTTTCAGGCCTTTGGCAATGTCGGCGCCCTGGGTGCCTGCCAGCGCGTCCAGCGTCCGGCTGGTCTGGCGGGCGTTGCGCGCCACCTCGGTCATGCCCTTTTTGTGGCCGTCGAGCTCTTCAAGCACGATCATGGGCAGGAAGATGTCGTGCTCCTCAAACCGGAACAGGCACATGGGGTCGTGCATCAGCACATTGGTGTCGAGCACGAACAGCTTGGTAGGGCCGGTGCGCTTGGCCTTTTTGGGCCTGGCAGCCGGCTGCGGCAGTGGAATGCTCTCTTTTTTATAGCTGCTTGCGCTCGTCCTTGAAGGGTTGGCGGGCTCTTTTCCTTGAAACGCTGACGGATGCTGGCTGCCATCCCCTGCAGCGCGGCTGTCAAACAGGTCCATCACCGGGGGTTTCTGGGCGGATTCGGCACTTTCCGTCTTGCGTGCTTTGGAAGGCGAGCGGGCGGGCGCGTCAAGCGCGTCGGGGGAGAGCAGGGCGGCACGTTTGGTCGGGGCGGGGGGCAGGGGCATAGTGCTTAAAACTCTCTAAAAAAGAAGGGTTCCAGAAGCGAAAAAGCCGCCTTGAAACCAGGGCGGCTTGTTCTTTTGGCGCAGTTGCGAAGGTCAACAGCATGAGTTCATTATGCACAACTCGCGTGACAGGGCAATCCTTTGCGATTCTTTGTTGCTAACTGGCGTCAGGGCTGTTTCAGGCAGCCTTTTTGAGTGCCTTGACGGCCTTGAGCACGTCGTCCACGTGGCCGGGCACTTTCAGGCCGCGCCACTCTTCTTTCAGCTGGCCATCGGCGCCCACCAGGAAGGTGCTGCGTTCGATGCCCTTGACCTTCTTGCCGTACATGATCTTGTTTTTGACCACGCCGAACATGTGGCACATTTTTTCTTCGGTGTCCGCGATGAGCTCGAACGGGAGTTCAAGCTTGGACTTGAACTCGTCGTGGGATTTCATGTTGTCGCGGGACACGCCGAACACGGTTGCGCCGGCCTTGACGAAGTCCTTGTAGCGGTCACGGAACTGCATGGCTTCCGTGGTGCAGCCCGGTGTGTTGTCCTTGGGATAGAAATACAGCACAACGACTTTGCCGAGGTGGGATGTGTTGGAAACCTTGATGCCGCTCGTGGCGATCGCTTCAAATTCGGGGAGTGGTTTATTGACGACGACTGCCATACTGAGTAGACCCTGACGAAAGTAGTTGTAATTAGCCGCGCCTTTTGGCAACCGGCCCGGACGCGAGTCCTGGGATGTGGTGCCAAGTGCAACCCTAGATTTTACCCTGAAAGAGAGGGCATTTCAGCCTTCTGTTCCTTCTGTTTCAATCAGCAGGGCTGCAATCACCTGCCGGCCTTCTCCCGCGAGGATGTTGTAGGTGCGGCATGCCGCCAAGGTGTCCATGGTCTCAATGCCGATGCGGCGCTCCATCAGCGTGCGCAGGAAGGCCGGAGGCGGAAAGCGCAGCCGGGAGCCGCTGCCAAAAATCACGAGTTCAGGCTGCGTCGCGGCAAGCAGGGCGAAATGCTCTGCCGTGAGTTGCTCAAAACGCGTGCAGTTCCATTCAAATTTTTCGCCCCTTGAGCCAATCACGATGCTGTGTTCGATTTTCTCCGCGATACCGTTGCTTCCCAGGCCGACCCAGCCTGGACCGTAGCCAAGGATGGACTGGACATCGAGACGGTCTGGCTGAAGTTTCATACGGGATTATTTGGGCGTTTCGATGGCGCGGAGGACGCCGATGCACGGGGTGGTTTGACGGGTTTTAGAGGCGAAAACCCCCTTTTATGTGGTCAAATTATAGATTCCGCCCGAATTTCCCGCCGCAGTGCTGACGCTTCTTCCCCGTTGCCAGCATGGTGGGGCCCGAGGCCCTGCCCACATACCGATAAAACTGCATGAAACCGATCACCAAATCTGCCAAGCTGGCCAACGTCCTTTATGACATCCGCGGCCCGATCATGGATGCCGCCAAGCAGATGGAAGAAGAAGGCCAAAAGCTCATCAAGCTCAATATCGGCAATCTGGCAGTGTTTGGTTTTGATGCGCCAGAGGAAGTCCAGCAGGACATGATCCGCAACCTGCCGGCTTCGGCCGGCTATTCGGACAGCAAGGGTATTTTTGCGGCGCGCAAGGCCGTGATGCACGAGACACAGAAGCAGGGCATCAAGGGCGTCACGCTGGACGACATTTACCTCGGTAACGGTGCGAGCGAACTGATCTCGATGGCCACCAACGCCTTGCTCGATGACGGCGACGAACTGCTGTTGCCGGCGCCCGACTACCCGCTGTGGACGGCTTCCACCAGCCTCTCGGGCGGCACGCCGGTGCATTACCTGTGCGACGAGAGCAACGGCTGGATGCCCAATCTGGACGATATCCGCGCCAGGATCACGCCAAAGACCAAGGCCATTGCGGTCATCAACCCCAATAATCCGACGGGGGCGCTGTACTCCGATGAATTGCTCAAGGGCATCGTCGCCATCGCGCGCGAGCACGGCCTGGTCATCCTCGCTGACGAGGTTTACGACAAAGTGCTGTACGACGACGTGAAGCACACGGCCATCGCCAGCCTGTCGACCGACGTGCTCACGCTGACTTTCAATTCGCTGTCCAAGAGTTACCGTTCCTGCGGTTACCGCGCCGGCTGGCTGGTGGTGTCCGGCCCCAAGAAGCAGGCGCAGGACTACATCGAAGGCCTGAACATGCTGGCCAACATGAAGCTGTGCTCCAACGTGCCCGGCCAGTGGGCCATCCAGACTGCGCTGGGCGGCTACCAGAGCATCAACGACCTGACCTGCGAAGGCGGGCGCCTGCGCCGCCAGCGCGACCTGGCCTATGAGCTGATCACCGCCATTCCGGGCGTGAGCTGCGTCAAGCCCAGCGCTGCGCTCTACATGTTTCCGCGCCTCGATCCCAAGGTCTACCCGATCAAGGACGATCGCCAGTTTTTCCTGGAGCTCCTCAAAGAGACCAAGGTCATGCTGGTGCAGGGCACGGGCTTTAACTGGCCCGAGCCGGACCACTTCCGCATCGTTTTCCTGCCGCATGAGGAAGACCTGCGCGAAGCCATTGGCCGCATTGCGAAGTTCCTCGAGAACTACCGCAACAACCGGATTTGACCCTGCATTCGGCACCATTCCTCTTCCTCGCTCTTTTGAGGGCAGGACTCCAAGATCAACGTAAAGCAAGACCTCAGCGACTATGAAACCGACGAATTTGAGCCCCATCCGCGTAGGCCTTCTGGGCATTGGCACCGTGGGCAGCGGCACCTATAACGTACTGCAGCGCAACCAGGAGGAAATCCGCCGCCGTGCAGGCCGCGGTATTGAGATCACCATGGTGGCCGACCTCGACGTGGCGCGCGCGAAGGCCGCAGTCGGCCCCGGTGTGCAGGTGGTTGACGATGCCCGCAAGGTCGTGGCCAGCCCCGACGTCGACATCGTGATCGAACTCATAGGCGGCTATGGCATCGCCAAACAGCTGGTGCTTGAAGCCATCGAAGCCGGCAAACACGTAGTCACCGCCAACAAGGCGCTGCTGGCCGTGCACGGCACCGAGATTTTTGCAGCGGCCCACCGCAAGGGCGTGATGGTCGCGTTTGAAGCGGCGGTGGCCGGCGGCATCCCCATCATCAAGGCCCTGCGCGAAGGACTCACAGCCAACAGCATCCAGTGGATCGCCGGCATCATCAACGGCACCACCAACTTCATCCTGTCCGAAATGCGCGACAAAGGCCTGGACTTCGACGTCGTGCTCAAAGAAGCGCAGCGCCTGGGCTATGCCGAAGCCGACCCCACCTTCGACATCGAAGGTGTGGACGCCGGCCACAAGGTCACGCTGATGTCGGCCATCGCCTTCGGCATCCCGGTGCAGTTCGACAAGGCCTACGTTGAGGGCATCACTGGTCTGGCCGCACAAGACATCCGCTATGCCGAGCAACTCGGCTACCGCATCAAGCTGCTGGGCATCACCAAGCGCGCCGCCAACGGCATCGAGCTGCGCGTGCACCCCAGCCTGGTGCCGGCCAAACGCCTGATTGCCAATGTCGAAGGCGCGATGAACGCGGTGGTGGTGCAGGGCGACGCCGTCGGCACCACGCTGTACTACGGCAAGGGCGCGGGCAGCGAGCCCACCGCCAGCGCCGTGATCGCCGACCTGGTCGACATCGCCCGCCTGCACACCGCAGACCCAGAACACCGCGTGCCCCACCTGGCTTTCCAGCCCGACGCGATGAGCGACCTGCCTGTGGTGCCCATGTCCGAAGTCGTCACCAGCTACTACCTGCGCCTCAAAGTCGCAGACCAGGCCGGCGTACTGGCCAAGGTCACCGGCATCCTGGCTGGCACGGGCATCAGCATCGATGCCGTGCTGCAGCGCGAAGCCGATGAAGTGGGCGGCGTGGGTTCCACGCACACCGACCTCATCATCCTCACGCACGAGTGCGTGGAAGCGAAGATGAACGAAGCCCTGGCCCAAATGCAGGCGTTGCCCACGGTGCTCGCGCCCATCACCCGCATCCGCAAGGAGGAGCTGGCCTGATGTTGTACATCTCCACGCGCGGCCACACCGACCGCAAGCGCTTTTGCGAAATCCTGCTCGAAGGCCTCGCGCCTGATGGCGGCCTCTATTTGCCCGAGCAATATCCGCAGGTGGCTGCTGCCACGCTGCAGAAGTGGCGCGGCCTGTCTTACGCTGAACTCGCGTTCGAAGTCCTCTCGCTCTACGTCGACGACATTCCAGCCGTCGACCTCAAAGCCATCTGCAACAAGACCTACACCGAAGAAGTGTTCGGCACCCAAGCCATCGTCCCGCTGAAAAAGCTTGAAGACGGCGTTTACCTCGAGGCCCTGTCCAACGGCCCCACGCTGGCCTTCAAGGACATGGCCATGCAGCTGCTGGGCAACCTGTTCGAATACGAACTGGCACGCCGCGGCGAAGAGCTCAACATCCTGGGCGCCACCAGCGGCGACACCGGCAGCGCAGCCGAATACGCCATGCGCGGCAAAAAGGGCGTGCGCGTCTTCATGACCTCGCCGAACGGCCGCATGAGCCCGTTCCAGCAAGCGCAAATGTTCAGCCTGCAGGATGAGAACATTCACAACATCGCCGTTGACGGCGTGTTCGACGACTGCCAGGACATCGTCAAGGCAGTCTCCAACGACCTGGCCTTCAAGCGCCAGTACAAGATCGGTACCGTCAACTCGATTAACTGGGCGCGGCTGATGGCACAGGTCGTGTATTACTTCGCAGGCTATTTCCAGGCCACGAGCAACAACACTGAAAAAGTTAACTTCACCGTCCCCTCAGGCAATTTCGGCAATGTCTGCGCAGGCCACGTCGCCCGCATGATGGGCCTGCCCATCGGCAAGCTGGTGGTCGCCACCAACGAAAACGACGTGCTCGACGAGTTCTTCCGCACCGGCGTGTACCGCGTGCGCAGCAGCGCCGACACGCACGAAACCTCCAGTCCTTCCATGGACATTTCCAAGGCCTCGAACTTCGAGCGCTTTGTGTTTGACCTGCTGGGCCGTGACGGCGACAAGACGAAGGCGCTGTTCCATGACCAGATCGGCAGCCAGGGCTACTTTGACCTGAGCGCTGAGGCGACGTTCAAGTCGGCCGCGCAGCGCTACGGTTTTGTGAGCGGCAAGAGCACCCATGCCGACCGGCTGGCCACCATTCGCGATACCTACAAGCGCTTCGGCACCATGATCGACACCCACACTGCCGACGGCGTGAAGGTGGCACGCGAGCAACTTCAAGCTGGCATACCCATGATCGTGCTGGAAACCGCCTTGCCGATCAAGTTTGCGGCCACCATTGAAGAAGCACTGGGCCAGTCGCCCACGCGGCCGGCAAAGTTCGAAGGCATTGAGGCCTTGCCCAAACGCGTCAAGGTGCTGCCAGCTGACGCGGCCGCGATCAAACGCTACATTGCCGACCATGTGCATTAAATCGGGCTGTAGTCCTTATCTGACGGGCGCAAGCAGCTATATTTTTAATAGCAACCTGGGCGTCTTCCGGTCTTTCTTTCTGTGAGAGCGACATCATGAACGTGGTCGGATTTGCCGGGTATTCCGGTTCGGGCAAGACGACACTGGTCGAAAAGCTGATCCCGGCACTGAAGGCCAGAGGCCTGCGCGTGTCGGTGGTCAAGCATGCGCACCACAAGTTCGACATAGACCATCCCGGCAAAGACACTTTCCGGCATCGCCAGGCCGGTGCCTTTGAAGTGGTCGTGGCCTCGCCAAACCGGCTTGCGCTCATGCGTGAATTTGAAAAGCCGTCCGAGCTCACCGTTCACCAGCTGATCGCCGAGCTGTACGGCGGCGTGGACTGGGTGCTGGTGGAGGGCTTCAAGAGCAGCGACCTCCTCAAGATCGAAGTCTGGCGTGCCCCCTCGGCTGACTATGCCGGCAAACCTCCGCTCTACCCGGACGACGACTTTATCGTCGCCGTCGCCACGGATGCCCCCGGCGAGCTGCCCCAAGCAACCTTGCGCCCGTTGCTGGATTTGGACGATGCCGACGCCGTGGCAGAGTACCTGGTCAACAATCAGGAACGCTTCGCCTATTCGTTTGAAGACCGTTTCGGTTAAACATCCGCCAAAGCAGGATTTTTCGTTCCGTTCATGTTTTTTGTTCCGGACACCCTGACCATGAGTTCTGTTTCCCCCATGCCCGCCGGCCCGGCGCCTGCACCGCAGCCCGGTCGGGCCCCCTTGAAGCCGCTGGACCAGGCGCTGGCCGAGTTACTGGACCGCGCGGCATTGCTGCCCGGCGCCGAGACGGTTTCCACCTTCGATGCCGACGGCCGGGTGCTGGCCCAGGACCTGGTGTCCAGCCTCGACGTGCCGGCACACGACAACAGTTCCATGGACGGCTACGCGGTGCGTGTTGCCGACTGGTCCGAGGGCGCCGTACTGCAGGTCAACCAGCGCATTCCGGCCGGCAGCAGCGGGCATGCGCTGGCGGCGAATTCCGCGGCGCGCATTTTCACCGGCGCGCCCATACCCCCTGGCGCCGACGCCGTGGTGATGCAGGAAGATTGCGAGGCGGGGGACTCGAGCGTGCGCATCAAGATCCAGCCCCAGCCCGGCCAGTGGATTCGCCGCCGGGGCGAAGACGTGGCTGCCGGCGCGGTGGTATTGCGCCGTGGCGAGCGCCTGACGCCGGCCGCGCTTGGTCTGGCCGCCAGCATCGGTTTCGACAAATTGCAGGTGGCGCCCCGCGTACGCGTCGCCCTGTTTTCCACGGGCGACGAACTTGTCATGCCCGGCGAGGTTGCACCCGCAGACATGAAGCCCGGTGCTATCTACAACTCCAACCGTTTCTTTTTGCGTGCGCTGCTGCTGCGCCTGGGCTGTACGGTCACCGACCTGGGCATCGTGCCCGACCGCCTGGACGCCACCATCGCCGCGCTCAAGGGCGCCAGCGAGCAGCACGACCTGATCCTCACCAGCGGTGGCGTGTCGGTGGGCGAAGAAGACCACATCAAGCCCGCCGTGCAGGCGCTGGGCGAACTGGCGCTCTGGCAGATCGCCATGAAACCGGGCAAGCCCTTCGCCTACGGCAAGATCGCAGGCTCTCACTTCATCGGCCTGCCTGGCAACCCGGTGTCCAGTTTTGTGACCTTCCTGGTGCTGGTGCGGCCTTTCCTGCTCAAGTTGCAGGGCGCTGTCGAACCTGCCGTTCGTCCCATGGCTGCGACGGCGCATTTTGACTGGCCCAAAGCCGACAAGCGCCGCGAATTCCTGCGCGTCAGGCGCAACGCGTCCGGCGGGCTGGAACTGTTCAACAACCAGAGTTCGGGTGTGCTGACCTCGGCGGTCTGGGGCGACGGCGTGATCGACAACCCGGCAGGCCAGACCATCGCGCACGGGGATGTGGTGCAGTTCATCCCGTTTTCAGCGCTGATGTCGTAGAGGCTCTTCGGCAAGGCTCCACATGAAAATCACCGTCAAATACTTTGCCTCGATCCGCGAAGCCATAGGGCAGGGCAGCGAGGCGCGCGACACCTCCGCCACCACGCTGGCCGCCCTGCGCGATGAATTGCTGGCGGCCACGCCCGCGCACGCTGCAGCGCTTGCGCGCGGAAAATCGGTGCGTATGGCGCTCAACCAGGTCATGAGCGATGAGTCGGCTGTACTCAGCGAGGGCTGCGAAGTCGCCTTCTTTCCCCCCGTCACCGGCGGTTGATCCACTCACTCGCGGCGGCTCAAACTCGGCGGCTCAAACCACCAGCGCATCCAGCTTCACAAGCCGCTCTACCAGCGCCGCAGACGCGCGCGTCATCGGGCTGCGCAACTCGTCACGCAGCAAACTCTGCCGCGCCAGCAATGCCTTGAGCGGTCCCGGATTGGGTTCTGCAAACAGGGCTTCAATCAGCGGCGGCAGCGGTTTCCACAAAGCCTCGGCCCCGGCCACGTCACCCGCTCGAAGGCGCTGAACAATTTCCGCAAATCGCGACGTATGCAAATGCGCCGCTGCCGCGATAGCGCCCCGGCCGCCTGCTGACACAGTCGTGAAGATGTTCGCATCCTCACCGGCCAGCACCTGCAACTGCCTATCGGCGATCAGTGCCCGCGTTTTTGCAGTGTCACCCCCACAATCCTTGACGGCCTGTATGCGCGGGTGCGCCGCCAGCGCCCGGATGGTCTCAAGCGCCATCTGGCTGCCTGTGCGGTAGGGGATGTCGTAAAGAACCACCGGCACCGCGCTGGCATCGGCCAGGGTGGTAAACCATTCGATCAGTCCGTCTTGTGACGGCCGGATATAGCTGGGCGCCGGCAGCAAGATGCCCGCGAGGTTCAGTTGGCTCAAAGCACGAACGCGCGCCACTGTTTTGCCCAGGTGATAGCCCGACAAGCCCATGATCACCGGCAGGTCAGGGGCTTCGGCCATCACGCTTTGCAGCACCTCGAGTTGTTCTTCATCGCTCAGCGCAGCAGCTTCACCGGTAGAGCCGCAAACCACCAGCCCGGCGATGCCGCAGGCCTGGTAGTGCGCTACCAGGCGCTTCAAGGCCCCGTAGTCGACCTTGTCCTGGTCAAACGGGGTAACGAGCGGGATCCAGAGTCCCGAAAAATCCTGAATTGGCAGATTGGCCTGATCGGCACTGAGCACTGTTTGCATGAATACACATCCCAAAAAACTGACCGGCTAAAAAGGCCGTCATCAGAACAAGAGAAGGTGTCCGCAAAAGACTCTGGAAAAGTAACCGGCGGTTCCATCGCTCATTCGACGACGGAACCGCAGCCCCGGTCAAATGAGCAACGGTTTTTTCGATTTGCTGGCGCACGCTTCAAAACCACGGGCGCTGTCGGGCGTCCGGGTGGCAAGGAAGTGAATGTGGCCAGTCATGCGCCCAATATTACTTGACGAGGCGGGTTCTGGCCCGGTTTCGACGTCGAATAGGCGCCGGCCGGTTTGGCCGAGTGGCAAAATTGCCACTATGGCCCAGTCTTCCCCCCGCGTCCTGATCACCACCGACGACTTCAACCTCGCCGATGAAGTTGCCGCGCTGCGCGCAAACGACAAGCGCGTCGGCGCCGTCTGCACGTTCACCGGCACCGTGCGGGACCGCAATATGGCCCCCACGCTCGGCACTGGCGTGTCCTCGCTGCCCCCCGAGGGGGCTGAACTTGCTCGGGGCGGCCCTTCGCTGCGTTCGTCGGCCGACGCGGGAGAAGTACTTTCCATGGAACTCGAGCATTACCCCGGCATGACCGAAAAAGCCATCGAGGCCATGATCGATGAGGCGATGTCGCGTTTTGATATTTTTGGCGCCCGCGTCATCCACCGTGTCGGGCTGCTGCAGCCGCTGGACCAGGTGGTGATGGTGGCCATAGTGTCAGCCCATCGCGGCGAAAGCTTCAAGGCCTGCGAATTCCTGATGGACTACCTGAAAACCCAGGCGCCGTTCTGGAAGAAGGAAGAAACGCCGGAAGGCGCCCGCTGGGTGGATGCCCGGATTCGCGACGATGAGGCCCTGGCACGTTGGGGGATAGACTCCCCCAATGCCTGATTTTGGAAAGCACCATGCTCATATTCAATCTATTCAAAAGCCTGTTCAAGACCAGGGCACGCAGGGACCAGGAAGACTTGCAGTTAGCCCAGGCGCTGTTTCAGCGCTCAGAGCTTGATATCGCCCGCGAAGTACTGGACGCGCTGATCCAGAGGGCTCCGGCTCACGCGGATGCCCTGTTGCTCAGGGGCGTTGTGAAGCGCCTGTCCAATGATCCGGAGGGGGCGATTGCCGATCTCGAACAATCGTTGCCTCGGGCGGCCGGGGCTGAACGGGCAACCTGCCACTTCGAACTCGCGCAGTGCTGGCACGCGATGGGGGACGGTTCGAAGGCATTAACGCATTGTGAGAAAGCGCGCGAGCTGGATCCCGCTTCAGTACCGATCTTTTTCCTGCTGAGCCAGCTGCGCTTGCCGGGTGACTACTATTTCGACGTGTTGACCCGCATTGTTGAACATGTGAAGCCCCGCACCTATGTGGAGATTGGTGTATTCGAGGGGGCTTCGCTGAAACTGGCCCAGTCGGCAGAGGCCGTGGTTGGCGTAGACCCGGACCCCAAGATCACATGGCCGCTTGAGCCCAACATGAAAGTGTTCAAGATGACCAGCGATGACTTTTTTGCCAGCCATGATCTGGGAGTTGAGCTGGGCCGACGGCCTGTGGACTTGGCGTTTATCGATGGAATGCACCAGTTTGAATTCGCCATGCGGGACTTCGCCCACCTTGAACGGTTTTGCCGGCCGGACTCTGTCATTCTGGTCCATGACTGTTACCCGGTGGATGCCGAATCGGCAGGGCGGGAACCCCGCTCCAGCCGCTGGAGCGGAGATGTTTGGCGTCTAATCGTGTTGTTGAAAAAGTACAGGCCCGATCTGCGAATTCACACGATTGCCAGCGCGCCCACGGGGCTGGCCGTGATCCAGAATCTGGACCCCGCGTCCACCTATCTGCTGGACAACCAGGACAGCCTGTACAAGGAATTCGTCGCCCTGGACTACGCCTTCCTGCACGACGACAAGGCCGACAAGCTCAACCTGTTTTCCAATCACCGGCCTTCGATCCAGGAGATGATCGGTCAACGGCGCTGATAAGCGCATGCGTGTCCGCGGGGCCTGAATTCAGTGCTGGCATCAGGGAAAGCGGCAGGCGGCGGGGCAAACCCAGACGCCTTTCTGGAAGAAAGAAGAAGCACCGGAAGGTGCCCGCTGGGTGGACGCCCGTGTCAGTGACGACGCCGCCCTGGCGAAATGTGGCATCAGCGCCGGCAACGCCTGAACCGGGCGCGGACTTGACGCACATCAAACGCGGCCCAATGGCTTGCCGCGCTTGCGGCTGAATGACTTGAAAAGGCGCGCAAAAGCCCCAAACTTGGCAATAACCGCTCCTTCGTGAGCCCCTGAGCCCTTTGCGGAGTCAAATTCAATGCGACAAGACAAACTAACCACCAAATTCCAGGAAGCCCTCAGCGACGCGCAGTCCCTCGCGCTGGGCAACGACAACGGCTATATCGAGCCGGTTCACCTGCTGGCCGCCATGCTGCGCCAGGAAGACGGCCCGCGCGCCCTGCTGGAAAAAGCCGGCGTCAACATAGGCGGCCTTACGCAGGCAGCTGATGCTGCTGTCAAAAAGTTGCCACAGGTGCAAGGCCAGGACCAGATCCAGGTCGGTTCCGACCTCGCCAAACTGCTGCAGGCCACCGAAAAAGAAGCCATCAAGCGCAACGACCAGTTCATTGCCGGTGAACTCTTTCTGCTGGCTGTGGCCGACAGCAAGAGCGACGTGGGCCGGCTGGCCAAAGAAAACGGCCTGACCCGCAAGGCGCTGGAAGCGGCGATCGACGCCGTGCGCGGCGGGCAGGGCGTGAACAGCGCCGACGCCGAAGGCCAGCGCGAAGCCCTCAAGAAATACTGCATGGACCTGACCGAGCGCGCCCGCCTGGGCAAGCTCGACCCGGTGATCGGCCGCGACGATGAAATCCGCCGCGCGATCCAGGTGCTGCAGCGCCGCACTAAAAACAACCCGGTGCTGATCGGCGAGCCCGGCGTCGGCAAGACCGCCATCGTCGAGGGCCTGGCCCAGCGCATCGTTGCGGGTGAGGTGCCCGACTCCCTCAAGGGCAAGCGCGTGCTGAGCCTGGACATGGCCGCCCTGCTGGCCGGCGCCAAGTTCCGCGGTGAGTTTGAAGAGCGCCTGAAGACCGTGCTGAACGAGCTGGCCAAGGACGAAGGCCAGACCATCGTCTTCATCGACGAGCTGCACACCATGGTGGGCGCCGGCAAGGCAGAAGGCGCCATGGACGCGGGCAATATGCTCAAACCCGCGCTGGCACGCGGCGAATTGCATTGCGTCGGCGCCACCACGCTCGACGAATACCGCAAGTACATCGAAAAAGACGCCGCACTGGAGCGCCGTTTCCAGAAGATTCTGGTGGGCGAGCCGAGCGTGGAGGCGACGATTGCCATCCTGCGTGGCCTGCAAGAGAAATACGAAGAGCACCACGGCGTGCAGATCACCGACCCGGCCATCGTGGCCGCGGCCGAGCTGAGCCATCGCTACATCACCGACCGTTTCCTGCCCGACAAGGCCATCGACCTGATCGATGAAGCCGCGGCCAAGATCAAGATCGAGATGGACTCCAAGCCCGAGGTCATGGACAAACTCGACCGCCGCCTGATCCAGCTACAGATCGAGCGCGAAGCCGTGCGCCGCGAAAAAGACGAGTCTTCGAAAAAGCGCTTCGACCTGATTGAAGAGGAGATCGCCAAGCTGCAAAAAGAGATCTCCGACCTCGATGAAATCTGGCAGGCCGAAAAAGCCCAGGCCCTCGGCTCCAAGGACGTGATGGAAGAAATCGGCCGCATCCGCTTCCAGATCGAGGAATTCACCCGCAAGGGCGACTTCAACAAAGTCGCCGAGCTGCAATACGGCCAGTTGCCGGCGCTTGAAAAACGCCTGAAAGAAGCGCAGGCTAGCGAAGCCAGCAAGGGCAAATCCAACGCCCCCACGTTGCTGCGCACCCAGGTCGGCGCTGAAGAGATCGCCGAAGTCGTGGCGCGCGCCACCGGCATTCCCGTCAGCAAGCTGATGCAGGGCGAGCGCGACAAGCTGTTGCTCATGGAAGGCAAGCTGCACGAGCGCGTGGTCGGCCAGGATGAAGCGATCGGCGCCGTGGCCAATGCCATCCGCCGTTCACGCTCGGGCCTTTCCGACCCGAACCGGCCCACCGGGTCTTTCCTGTTCCTGGGCCCTACGGGTGTCGGAAAGACCGAGCTGTGCAAGGCGCTGGCGGGTTTCCTGTTTGACAGCGAAGACCACCTGGTCCGCATCGACATGAGCGAGTTCATGGAAAAGCATTCCGTCGCTCGCCTGATTGGCGCGCCTCCCGGCTATGTGGGCTACGAGGAAGGCGGCTACCTGACCGAAGCCGTGCGCCGCAAGCCCTACAGCGTGCTGCTGCTCGATGAGGTGGAAAAAGCCCACCCCGATGTCTTCAATGTGCTGCTGCAGGTGCTGGACGATGGCCGCCTGACCGACGGCCAGGGCCGCACCGTGGACTTCAAGAACACCGTGATCGTGATGACCAGCAACATCGGCTCGCCCATCATCCAGTCCATGGTGGGCCGGCCGTATGAGGATGTGAAGGAGGCGGTGGAGGGCGAGCTGAAGAACTACTTCCGGCCCGAGTTCCTGAACCGTATCGACGAGACCGTGGTGTTCCATTCGCTCGACGCGAAAAACATCGAGTCCATCGCCCGCATCCAGCTGCGTACGCTGATAGCGCGCCTGCAGAAGATGGACCTCAACATGGAGGTGTCGGAAGCGGCGATTGCCGAGCTCGCCAAGGTTGGTTTCGACCCGGTGTTTGGCGCGCGTCCGCTCAAGCGTGCGATCCAGCAGCGCATTGAAAACCCGCTGTCGAAGTTGCTGCTTGAGGGCAAGTTCCCGCCCAAGAGCACCATCCCGGTCGATGTGGACCCGATCCAGAATCCGGGGGTGTTCAGCTTCGAAGCGGCGGCCGGGTGAGACCGGGCTGAGCGGCGCCTGCAGCTTGCTATCGGATTGATAGCTGCTCGCGCTCGCCAGCCGGGGGCTTACAGCCATTTTGATGTGAAAAATACGAAAACCCGTTCCTGCGCATGCAGGCAACGGGTTTTTTCTTGCTCGCCGTCTGAGGCGGCTGGCAGAGCCGCTTGCGGCCATGATCCGTTAAAGTCATTCACGAGACCCTACAAAAACCCGCAGCGATGAAAGCCATCGACTGCATGGCGGCGCTGGCGCTGCAAAGGAGACAAACACCCATGAGCACCCTGATCTACACCCACGAAGCCTGTTTCGACCATCGTCCCGGCCCGCACCACCCGGAGTCGCCCGAGCGCCTCGAAGCCGTGCTGCACGCACTGAAGACACCGGAGTTTGCGAAGGCGGTCTGGCGCGATGCGCCGCTGGGCTCGTTCGATCAGGTGCTCCACGTGCACACACCCGGCTATGTCGAGCAGGTGCAGGCGGTGTCGCCGGCCGAGGGCTACCGCGCACTGGATGCCGGTGACACCATCTTGTCGCCGGGATCGCTCGAGGCGGTGATGCGTTGTGTGGGCGCGGCCTGTGCCGGCGTGGACGATGTGGTGACAAGGGAGGCGAGCAACGTTTTTTGTGCTACCCGCCCCTGCGGACATCATGCCGAGGCAGACCAGGCCATGGGTTTTTGCGTGTTCAACCAGGCGGCCATTGCAGCGCTGCATGCGCGCGAGCGGCACGGCATCCAGCGTGTTGCGGTGGTGGACTTCGACGTGCACCACGGCAACGGCACGCAGAACTCGTTCTACGACGACCCGGACCTGTTCTACGGTTCCTGCCACCAATCGCAGTTTTACCCCGGCACCGGCGCGCGCCATGAAACCGGCGTGGCCGGAAACATCGTGAATGTGCCGTTTCCGCGGGGCACCGGGTCAGCCGCCTTCCGCGCCGCGATGACCGATCAGTTGTTGCCGGCCCTGCGCAAGTTCGCACCCGGGCTGCTGATCATCTCCGCGGGCTTCGACGCCCATCATCTGGACCCGCTGGGCGGCCTGCAGTTCACGGACGACGATTACCACTGGATCACCCGGGAGTTGATGAAGGTGGCCGATGAAACCGCCCAGGGCCGCGTGGTTTCCGTCCTCGAGGGAGGCTACAGCATGGAAGGCCTGGCCAGCGGCACGGCGGCGCACGTACGCGCGCTGATGGGCAACTGATCAGGGGCGCGCCCGCGGAACGCAAACAACCAGGCCCTAGCTGCCCAGGCCCGCGTAAATGGTCTGCACATCGTCATTGGCATCGATGGCGGCCAGGAAGGCTTCGACTTCCTCGAGTTCGGCGGCGCTGAGGCTTGCCGGATCGACCGGGTTTTTCGGCTTGTAGCCCAGCTTGGCCGACAGCACGCTGAAACCCTGGGCCGGCAATGCGCGGCTCACCAGGTCCAGGTCGACTGCGTCGGTCAGGAACAGGGTGGTACCTTCTTCTTCGCCCGGCTCAAAGTCCTGGGCGCCTGCTTCAATGGCGGCCAGCTCGGGGTCGGCGCCTGCTGCTGCAGGTTCGGCTTCAATCATGCCCACGTGGTCAAAATCCCAGGACACCGAGCCGGAGGTGCCGAGCTGCCCCTTGCGAAACAGCACGCGCACTTCGGAGGCGGTGCGGTTCAGGTTGTCGGTCAGGCATTCGACCATGACGGGCACGCGGTGTGGGGCAAAACCTTCGTAGATCACGTGTTCAAAATGAACCGCATCGCCCGTGAGGCCGGCGCCTTTTTTGATGGCGCGCTCCAGCGTGTCCTTGGGCATGGAGACCTTGCGGGCCTGCTCCACCACCAGCCGCAGGCGGGCGTTCAATGACGGGTCGGCACCGCTGCGCGCGGCCACCATGATTTCCTTGGCCAGTTTTCCAAATACCTTGCCCTTGGCATTTGCGGCCAGTTCCTTGCCTTTTGCTTTCCACTGCGCGCCCATGTTTGATCTTCCTTGGTGTGCCGCAGCGCTTCATGCGCCCGGCTTGATGCTTATTGATGTGAGGTAAGCGGCCACGCGCGGGATGGGGAAAAACGCGGGACCGGGGGCTCTGGTTATACACCCATGGCCAAGGCGGCCTGCTGGCGGGCCTTGCGGGCAGGCCGGCCATATCGGTGCTTTGGCGTTTGCTACCTATTTGATAGCTGGTTGCGCCCGGTGTTATTGGTTTACAGGCCCTTTTATATATGAAAAGAGGGTGAAAACACCGTCCCCGCCGCCAATATCAGACTGTCACGCCCGCAGTTTGCAGAAATGCCTGCAACGCGGCAAAGTCCAGCGGCTTGGTGAGGTGCTCATCGAACCCGGCGGCCAGCGCGCGGCTTTTGTCTTCGTCCGTGCCGAAGCCGGTGAGGGCCGCGACGGTCACCTGCTCGCCGCCGTGCAGGGCACGCAGGGCCGCCAGTACCTCGTAGCCGTTCATTCCCGGCATGCCCAGGTCCAGCAAGATGGCTTGCGGCGTCTGCTGGCGAAAAAGCTCCAGCGCGGCGGGGCCGTCGTAGGCCACTTTCACCTGGCAGTCCATCAGCCTGAGAATCTCCGCCAGGCTGTTGGCGGCATCGCGGTTGTCGTCCACCACCAGGATGGCCGCGCCGGGGCCGTTGCCGTCCACACCATCGGGATCGTGCGTGCTTATTTGTGCATTGGGCAGGAAAAAAGTGAAGGTGCTGCCGCGGCCGGGGCCCTCGCTTTCAGCATGCAGTGCGCCGCCGTGCATTTCCACCAGGGAACGTGCCAGCGTGAGCCCGATGCCCAACCCGCTTTCCCGCGCGGCGGTCTGCGCGTCTCCTTGCGAGAACAGCTCGAAGATCTGGCTGAGCGCCTCGGACGAGAGGCCCAGTCCGTTGTCCTTGACCGAGGTGTACAGCTGCGTGCCTTCCTGCCAGACCTTCAGCTCAATCAGGCCCGCTTCGGGGGTGTACTTGGCCGCATTGATCAGCAGGTTTTGCAGGACCTGCGCCAGCCGCGTGGCGTCACCCTGAACCAGCAGCGTGGCGGCGGGGATTTCTGACACCAGGCGGTGGCGCCGCGCGTCAAACAGGGGACGCACGGCCTCAATGGAGCGGGCCACCACCTGGTTGTAGGAAACCTGCTCCGCCTTGAAGCGGATCTTGCCGGTGGTCAGCCGCCCGACATCGAGCAGGTCGTCGACCAGTCGCGTCATGTGCGTGAGCTGCCGGTCGATCATGTCGCGGCTGCTTCGGACCAGCGGGCTGGGAGAGGGCTCCAGTTGCAGGATGGTGATGGCGTTGCGGATGGGGGCCAGCGGGTTGCGCAGCTCGTGCGCCAGCATGGCCAGGAACTCGCTCATGCGTTTGCTGGATTTTTCCAGCTCGTACAGGCGCCGCCTTTCGGTCATGTCGCGTGTGACTTTGACAAAGCCGCGCAGTTGCCGGCCCGTGTCATACACCGGGGCGATCACCACATTGGCCCAGAACACCGAGCCGTCCCGGCGAACGCGCCAGCCTTCTTCTTCAGCGCGGCCGTGCTCCAGGGCCGCCTTCAGCTCGGCTTGGGGTTTGCCGGCCTCCATGTCTTCAGGGCGGTAAAACAGGCTGAAATGTTTGCCGATGACTTCGCTCGGGCTGTAGCCCTTGATGAGCTGCGCGCCGCTGTTCCAGCTCTCGATCACGCCGTCGGGGCTCAGCATGAAGATCGCGTAGTCCCGCACCCCTTCGATCATGAACCTGAAGCGTTCCTCGCTCTCGCGCAGCGCTTCCTCGTGAGCCCGGCGTTCCGTGAGGTCGCGTGTGACCTTGCCGAAGCCGGCGAGTTTTCCGTTCTCGTCCCTGAGCGCGGTAATGACGACATTGGCCCAGAAACGGCTGCCGTCCTTGCGGATGCGCCAGCCTTCTTCCTCGAAGCGCCCATCTCTTTCCGCGCGGCGCAACTCCTCGGCGGGCCATCCGGCGGCGACGGCCTCAGGGGGGTAAAAGGTGGAGAAATTGCGGCCGATGATCTCGTCGGCGCGGTACTGTTTGATGCGCTGGGCGCCGATATTCCAGGACATCACGTTGCCCGCGGTGTCGAGCATGAAGATGCCGTAGTCCTGCACCGCATCCACCAGCAGGCGAAAGCGGTCCGTCGTAATCTGTTCCTGGATAGGGGCTGGATTGGCGGACATGTCTCTCATGATAGCCATTCTGGCGATCCGCGACCATGCAGGACCAACCCCTTCTTTGCGGTCGGCGTTAGCCGCGTGCAGGTATGCCCAAACCCTTGACGACGGCAGGGCGGGCCACAAACGCGTCGAGCACGCGCGTCACGTTAGGAAATTTCTGGATTTCCACCAGCTCACCGGCGCCATAAAACCCGACCAGGTTGCGCACCCAGCCGAAGGTGGCAATGTCGGCAATGGTGTAGTCGTCGCCCATGATCCAGCTGCGGCCTTCGAGCCGCTGGTTCAGCACACCAAGCAGGCGGCTGGATTCGGCGACATAGCGGTCGCGCGGGCGCTTGTCTTCATAGTCCTTGCCGGCAAACTTGTGGAAAAAGCCGAGCTGGCCAAACATCGGGCCGATGCCGCCCATCTGGAACATCAGCCACTGGATGGTTTCGTAGCGGGCTGCTGCGTCCGCCGGCAGGAATTTCCCGGTTTTTTCGGCAAGGTAGATCAGGATGGCGCCGGACTCGAACAAACCGAGTGGTTTGCCGCCGGGCCCATTGGGGTCAAGGATGGCCGGGATCTTGTTGTTCGGGTTCAGCGACACAAAGGCCGGCGACATCTGGTCGTTGCTGCCAAAGTCAACGAGGTGCGGCTCGTAGGGCAGGCCGCACTCTTCCAGCATGATCGATACCTTGACGCCGTTGGGCGTGGGCAGCGAATACAGCTGGATGCGGTCAGGGTGCTGGGCGGGCCATTTCCGGGTGATGGGGAAATCCGCAAGGGAAGTGTTTGTGGGTTGGGTCATGGGTCGAAATTCTGTTGTCAAAAGCGAAAACGCCGACGGCGCAGCCCGCTAGTCCCGCCGGCCAGCGGGGGTATTCAGGCCCGCCAGCCGTGAAGACCGTGGCCGGGGCTTTACTTCACCGGAATCACCGTGCCCGCCGGCACCGGAACCGCTGTCACGCTGTTCTGCGGCGAACCTTCGATCACGCGGTCGGAATAGGTGAGGTAGACGAGGGTGTTGCGTTTGGTGTCCACCATGCGCACCACACGCAGCTTTTTGAAGACCAGCGAAATGCGTTCGCTGAACATTTCTTCCTGCTTCTCGATGGGTTTGCCTGCCGGGAAACTGATCACGCTGGTCTGCCTGCAGGCTATCGAGGCTTCGGCCTTGTCTTCGGCCACGCCGAATGCGCCCTTGATACCGCCCGTCTTGGCGCGCGAGACATAACAGGTGACGCCGCTTACCTTGGGGTCGTCATAGGCTTCCACCACGATCTTGTGGTCCGGCCCGATGAATTTGAAGACCGTGTCGACCGCGCCGATCTCTTCACCGCCGGCGCCTCCGCAGGCTGACAGAAGCAGCACCAGGCTGAGGGCGCAATAGGCGGGGCTGAATCGTTGCTGGGTGAATGGGCGCATGAACATGTCCTTGGTGCTTGGTATGGGAATCGGAAGGGCGGCGGTGGGCGTCAGGGTAGTATATCGGAGTGCTATATATTTGATAGCTGCTTGCGCTCGTCCTTATTGGGCTGCAGCCATTCAGGCCTTCACCAGGTCAAAATGCCCGCTCGCAAGGCATTCCCCATTGACCATGATGTCCACCGCATGCCGCCCGGCATGGTGCACACGGGTGGTGAAGTCGCGCACGACCTGGCTGCGTGACAGCTGCACGCTTTCGCCAGCGGCCAGCGTCAGCTCCTTGAGTTTGAATACCTTGGCCGAGCTGCTGCCCGATTTCTTGACGTAGTGCACCGCGTAGTCCACCACCAGCCGCTGGCTTTGGCGCGAGGTGGATTGCAGTGTGAACGACAGTGCCATCCGCTCGCCCAGGGTGAGTTTCTTGGGGGTGATGGACAAACCGGTGATGCCGACGTTCGCCTTTTTACCGGCGCCGATCACACCCAGCGCCCGCCTGTCGCCCTGCTTGATCAGTGTGCGCAGCGCGTGCCGGGCAATCCACGCGGTGTGCGGGTTGTCCAGCGGCCAGCTCTTCAGGCGCCCCAGCACCCAGTCGGGGTGCAGCTTGGTGACGTCGTTGAGGTGGTTGGCCACCGATTTACGAACGTAGAGGCTGCTGTCGGCCTTGAGCGCGTCCAGGATGGGTGCGGCAAGTTCGGGGTCGGCCATCAGCGCATCCAGCCTGAAAGACCAGGGCAGGCGAGGGCGGCTGCCTTCGCTGGCCAGGCGCCGCACGTGCTCGCTCTCGTCTCTGGCCCAGGCCTTCATCACGGCCAGCGTGCGCGCAGGGTCCTGGCGGATGAATTCTCGGATGGCGTATTCCGAAGAGCCAAAAGCGGTGAAAAATTTCAGCGCCTCCATCGACGTGTCGAAATCATCGCGCCCATACAGGCCCACATAGTCCGGCAGTACCAGGGTGACAAAGCCGCTGTTGATGCGCGGGGCCAGCTTGCGCAGGATGGTGACGGTTTTCCTGTAGTCGTCGGGCAGCGTGGCGTGCAGGCACTCGCTGGTGCGGCGCAGGCGCTGCATCAGCGAGAGCTCGTCCAGGCCAGGGAGCGCGAGTGCAAGAAATTTTTTACCGTCAAAACGCGGGTAGACAGCGGTGGTTTCTGCCGCGATGTGGCGATAGCGCACCTTGTCAAAGATGTTTTTCAGGGCCGGCGCGGCTTCGGTGGACATGGCGCGAATTCTCCCACGGTGCTTTGGCAGCGAGCGCCATCACCTGTCCTATATAAAAGATTGCCCGCGCCGGTGGGTCAGTTGTCCTGCAGACGGTGCAGCTGTCGGCGCAGGCTGTTCAGCTCGTCCATCAGTTCCAGTGCCAGCGCCGCACCGGCTGGGTTAACCCCCAGGTCGCGCTGCAGGCGCACAGCCACGGTGGCCCGGTGCAAGTGCACGCCGGTGAAGCGCCAGACCTCAGGAGCCTCTCCCACCGGCGCCAGCAGGCCTTCGTGTACCAGGTCCACGATGAGCTCCGACTGCGCGGCGCAGGCCCGGCAGAGATCGTCAAGGGTGAGTTCATCCTGGTCTTCCAGGATGAAGCCGGCGACGTAGCGGGTGGGGGTGTTCATGCCTTGGCTCCCGAGGTTTGCAGGGCGGTGCGCGGCCTGAAGGCCTTGAATGCCGCCGCCATGTCTTCGTACGCTTTCTTTGCCGCATCCGTGTCCGCGGCCGGCAGGACCACCTGCAGCACAAAATAAAAATCTCCCGGAGTCTTGCCCGGCAGCCCGCGCCCCTTGAGCCTGAGCTTGCGCCCGCCGGCAGAACCCGCCGGGATCTTCAGCTCCACCTCGCCGGTGGGCGTGGGCACTTCCACCTCGGCGCCCAGCGCGGCTTCCCATGGCGCGACGGGCAGATTCATGTACACGTCATGGCCCTCGGCACGGTACAGGGCATGCGGCAGAAATTCAACATCCAGGTAAAGGTCGCCCGGGCTGCCTTGACCCATACCGGGAGAGCCCTGGCCCGCCAGGCGAATGTGCTGGCCTGCGCGTATGCCCTTGGGGATGACGAACTCGATGCTGCGGTCCTGCATCGTCACGCCGGCTTCACTCTCCATGGGCATGCGCAACTGCAGCTTGCGCGTGGCACCGCTGTAGGAGTCGCCGATGTCGATCTGGATTTTGGCGCGCTGGTCCTGGCCATGCATGTCAAAGCTTCGGCTGCCGCGCATATCGTCAAAACCACCCCGGCCTTGCGGCCCTCCGCCCATGCCGCGGAAGATCGCGTCGAAAAAGTCGCTGTGGTCAAAACCTTCGGCTCCGCCAAAATGGGGAGCGCCGGTGGCACCCCCCGAGGCCTGCCCCGGGTTCCAGCCCGGTGGCGGGCGGAAGTCCTGCCCGGCCTGGTAGTTGGCGCCCAGTTGGTCGTAAGCGGTGCGCTTTTCAGGATCGCGCAACACCTCGTAGGCTTCGGCGATTTCCTTGAAGCGTGCTTCGGCGTTTTTTTCCTTGCTGACGTCGGGATGGTATTTGCGTGCCAGCTTGCGGTGTGCCTTTTTGATCTCGTCGGGCGTGGCACTGCGCTCTACGCCCATGACCTTGTAGTAATCCTTGAATTCCATGAAACACTTTCATCAGGGATGGTTTACCTGCCAGTCACCATAGCGGATAAGTGCCGGCGCGATTGTCAGCCAAATGCCTGAGAACCCGTTTAGACCGTCAACAGGTTCTGCATCAAGTCTGCAAATGGGGTCAAGTACCTCAGGGTCAACCCGCAGTGCTGCTGGAGTTGCGTCCCTACTGCTCTGCCCCTGTGGCCCCTATCATGGCCGCATGAGTTCCAGCACACCTCCGTCCGCCCTTCGCACATTGTTCGAAGCCCAGCACCAGGCCAGCCGGGCACAGACAGAGGTTCCGCTGGCCTTGCGCCGTGACCGACTGCTGCGTATTCGTGCTTTGCTGGATGAGCACGGCAGCGCGCTGGCACAGGCCGTCAACGCAGACTTTGGCGTGCGGTCGCCCCAGCTCACCGAAATCGCCGATATCTTTGTGCTGCGTTCGCTGTTGTCCAGCACGCTCAGGCATTTGCCGAAGTGGATGAAACCCGTGAAGGTGCGCACGCCGCTGTACCTGCAGCCTGCGCGGGCCTACCTGCAGCGCCAGCCATTGGGCGTGGTGGGCGTGGTGTCGCCGTGGAACTACCCGGTGCAGCTGTCGCTCGGGCCCGTCATCACCGCGCTGGCGGCCGGCAACCGCGTCATGCTCAAGCCCAGCGAGCTGACGCCGAAAACCTCTGCCTTGCTGGCGGCCCTGATTGAACAATCCTTCGCACCTGATGAACTCTGCGTGGTGCAGGGCGACGGCGCCCTGGCCGCCGAATTTGCCGGGCTGCCGTTTGATCATCTGTTTTTTACCGGCTCCACCGCCGTGGGCCGCAAGGTCGCCGAAGTGGCCGCCGCCAACCTCACGCCCACCACGCTGGAACTGGGCGGCAAGTCACCCTGCATCATCGACGCCTCGTGCGACATCGACAAGGCTGCCATCAAGATTGCCCACGGCAAACTGCTGAACGCCGGCCAGACCTGCATCGCTCCCGACTATGTGTTGCTGCCAAAAGGCAGTGAAGCCGCGTTTGGCGAAGCCTTTGCGCGCGCCGTGGCCACGCTCTTTCCCACCATCGCCGGCAACCCCGATTACGCTGCCATCATCAGCCCGCGCCACCATGAACGCCTGCAGGCGCTGCTGGACCAGGCCGAAGGCGCGGGGGCGCGCCTGCAAACCATCCAGGCCGGTGCACCCGGTGTGGGCGCGGCGTCGCGCCAGATGGCGCCGGTGCTGGTGTTCGATGTACCCGCCGGCTCGAAACTGCTCAGCGAGGAAATCTTCGGCCCCATCCTTCCGGTGATTCCGTACGCATCGATCGAGGACGCGATTGGCTATGTCAACGCCCGCCCCAGGCCGCTGGCGCTGTATTGGTTCGGCACCGACACCGGTTCCCGCGACCATGTGCTGGCACGCACCGTGAGTGGCGGCGTCACTGTCAACGACACGCTGATGCACATCGCGCACGAAAACCTGCCTTTCGGCGGCGTGGGCGAAAGCGGCTGGGGCAGCTACCACGGCGAAACCGGTTTCCTGCGGCTGACGCAGCAAAAGCCGGTGCTGGTGCAGTCAAAGTGGGCGAGGGGTGACCTGTTTTATCCGCCTTATGGCAAGCGGTTTGAGCAGGCGATGGGCTTGCTTAAGCGCCTGATTTGAACCCTGACCCTGAAGAGGTTGGCGCGGCGGTGCCGTTGCCGTTCAAATTTTTTCGGAAAACCTGAATCCTTTTGGTGAGTGCGGGCCTCTTTGCCGGTATCAACCACCGACAAGGAGTTCCTGATGTTTTTCCTGCGACGAAATCCTTCCGCCTGTGCGCCGGACTGCGCCATGGGTGGCACCACATCCACCGGAGGTGCCCGTGTTCTGTAGCACTTCGGTCACCCAACATGTGTTGCGCGGGATAGGCGCGCTGGCCTTGCTCGGGTGTGCCGCTCTGGTTTTCCAGACGCATCCCCTGTGGGCGCTGCTTCCCCTGGCGGGCGCGCTGGTGTTGATGCGCGGCTGCCCGATGTGCTGGTTTGTGGGCCTGTTTGAAACCATCGCACGGCGCCGCTGGCCAGCGGACAGCAAAGGCCTGCCATGAGCGCCGGTTACCAGTCACCCCAAGACCTGCAACTGGCGCCAGCCTTCGTGCGGCTGGCGCCTGTGGAGGCCCAGGCTTTCCTCACGTTTGACCATGCGGCCAAGCGCGAAGGCGGCCATCTTGAGCCACGTGTGCGAGAGCTGATTTCACTGGCGGTGGCGCTTACCACCCAATGTGGCTATTGCCTGGACGTGCATACCCGTGCGGCCAGGCGGCTGGGCGTGACGCGCGAGGAGCTGGCGGAAGTGGTTCTGGTTGCGGCTGCCGTGCGCGCAGGCGCCAGTGTGGGGCACGGCTTGCTCGCCTTGCGCCTGTTTGACGAAAGTGGGAACGAAGAGGAGCTTCCCGCCGGCAATTGAAAGGTTGATGCGTCCTTCACCATCCCTTTAGAATCCCCCCAAAATAACTGGAGGGATGGGCCATGCCTTTTGTCGGATTGGGACTTCATTTCATTGTGGCGGTGTTTTTTGCCGTCCACGCCTTGCGCAGCGGCCAGCAGATGTACTGGCTGATCATCCTGTTTTCGTTCCCCATGCTGGGCAGCCTCGTTTATTTCCTGGCGGTCTACCTGCCGGACTCGCGGCTGGAGCGCGGCGCGCGCAAGGTTGTGGCCGCTGCCGCAAAAACACTGGACCCGACGCGCGAACTCCGTGAAGCACACGCCGCGTTTGACTACACGCCCACCGCGCAGAACCAGATGCGGCTTGCCTCCGCGCTGCTCGAAGCCGGCCAGGCGCTGGAGGCTGCGCAGAGTTACGACGCATGCCTCAAGGGCCCGTTCGCCTCCGACCTGGAAATCCGGCTGGGCGCCTCCCGGGCCTATTTCGCCTGCCAGCGTTATCCCGAGGCCATCACCCACCTTGAATTCATCCGCAAGACCGACTCCGCCTTTCGCGCGGAGCTGGTGTCGCTGCTGCTTGCCCAGGCGCTGGGCGGCGCCGGCAGGGGTGCTGACGCGAAAGCGGAGTTTGAATCCGCCGTGGAGCGTTTCGGCAGCTTTGAAAGCCGCGCTGAATACGCCATCTGGGCCGCGCTGAGCGGGGACACCGCCACCAGCGCGCGCCTGCAGATTGAGCTGCAGCGGTCCATGGAGCGCTGGAACAGGCACACGCGCGAGCTGAACAAGCTCTTGCTGCGCCGCCTCAACGCGGCGTTTGAAAAACGCTGAAAGCAGAGGTCCCGGCACGCGTGGCTTACCGCTGCGCCCCGAACACCTGCACCCAGTAAATACCGGCGCTGCTCTGGGTGTTGACCGCAAAGGCCGTGCCCATCTCGGTATACGCCGGCGCCATGATGTTGGCGCAATGGCCGGGGCTGTTCAACCAGCCCTGCACGGCAGTGTCGGCCTGCATCTGCCCCGCGGCGATGTTCTCGCCGATGGCTTTCCAGCCGTAGCCTGCGCGTGTTGCGCGGCTAGCCACATCGCTACCATCGCGCCCGGTGTGGCTGAAGTAGCTGTAACGCGCCATGTCTGCGGCATGCAACCCGGCAACGCTGTACAGCAGCGGGCTTGACTGCAGCGGCTGTGCCGCCGGGAAAGCCTGCGCACCGCAGCGGCGCGGGCTGGCGCGTGCTTCATTGACCAAAGCCAGCACCCGCGCTTGCACGTCACCGGCCTGGGCAGCCGCGGGAGGCGAGAAGGGGGCCGCCAGAATGACCCAGGTTTGTGCCCCGCGCTGGTAAAAGCCGGCTTCAGCGAGCTCAGCATGCATGACTGCGCTGCATGATTTGCCCAGGGTCCTGCGCGCCAGCGCCGAGGGGCCGGTCGCGCCGCGTACGGCAATCTGTGCGGTCCGCACGGCGCGGTAGTTGACAGCTTTCAGGGCGTCGTCCATTTTGCGGCCACCCGCCATGAGCTGGGCCGCTCGCGACAAGGCGCTGTTTTCGCGCAGCAGGGAAACGTTGGCGCCGCGTCCATCGCAGCCGTCCTGCCGCAGCCGGTTCAGCTCGCGCAGCAGCGTGGGGTGCGGCTCGGCAGGCGCCTGGGCATGGCCTGTGGCTGCAAACATGACAACAGCCATTGAAGCCGCCGCGTGACCCCATCTCCTGCCGGTTTTTCTTGCTGCGCTGAGGAAGTTCATCAGGCCATGATAACCAGCCGGGCCCGGTGGTGTGCTGTTGTACGGCTGACGTTGAGTGCTATTGTTTTGATAGCCGCTTGCGCTCATCTCCAAGGGCCGGAAGGTGAATTTACTTCGCAATTGGGAGGATGACTTTCCACCGCTGAACGGGCCGCTAAACTTCGGTCACCTGACGCCGGTCAGGATTTGCGAAACATCCTGACTGCCCGTACTCAACGCCTGCCCAATGCCTCAAACCTGCCGCTTGACCTGCTTCGCATGCGCCTGAGTCGTCCTTCCTTCAAAGTTCGCCTGCTGGCCATGCTGGTGCTTGTACCGGTAGTGGCGTGGTTTGCTGTCAGGCCCGTGCGGGTGATCGCGCCGGAACTGTCTGGTGTTTCATGCCTCAGCACCTCTGTATGTGTGGACGACAAAGCCCGATTTGAAGAGGCTGCCCGGCTGCATGCGGAGGGCATGGCCTTCGTGTCTGCCAGGGTCGGTGCGATCCAGGGCATGCCGAAGATGGTCTTTTGCTCAACGCAGGCGTGTGCTGATGCTTTCGGCCTGGGTATGCGTTCGGCCGTCACCTTGGGTACTTTCGGCACCGTTGTCGGGCCGCGCGCCTGGAAGTCGTTTTACGTTCGACATGAGCTGATCCATTATTTGCAGGCCGAGCGTCTTGGCACGATCCGCCTGCTGTTCAAGCCCCAATGGTTTGTCGAAGGCATGGCTTACGCGCTGAGTGAGGACCCGCGGGCGCCGTTGGGAGAGCCTTTCGAAAGCCACCGCCGGAACTTCATGCTGTGGCACCCCACGATCGGCCCGCGAACCCTCTGGCAGGCGGCCGGGGATCTGTAGGGCGCGAGACAGCGTGTTAACAGTTAACCGAGGGTACTATTGTTTTGATAGCTGCTTGCGCTCGTCAGTATTGAGTTACAGCCGGTTTTTGCTTTGAAAATGGCTGGGCGGCTGGCCCATGGCGGCCTTGAACATCGCGGTGAAGGCGCTGTCGCTGGCATAACCGCTGGCCGCGGCCACGGTGCTGACTGATTGCCCGCGCGTGAGCAGGGGCAGGGCGTGGGCCAGGATGGCTTGCTGGCGCCATTGCTGGTAGCTCAGGCCCAGTTCGTCGCGAAAAAGCCTGGCCACCGTGCGTTCGCTGGCGCCGGTGTCGGCGGCCCACTCGGCCAGCGTGGCCCGCTCGGATGGTGCGCGCAGCACGGCTTCACACAGGGCGCGCAGCCGCTTGTCCCCGGTTTGCGGATGCGGCATGGGCACGCCGAGCGCCTGGGTGTCGGCGCCTGCGAGCTCGTCCAGCACCAGGCTGGAAAGAAGTTGTTCGCGAGTGGTCGGCAGCGGCCGTTCCGGGGTGGCCGCGTCGAGCGCATGGATGGACTCACGCAGCAACGGCGACACCACCAATACGCGGCAACCGGTCCAGCCCTTCGGGGTGGCGCTTGCGTCGAGGTACAGCGTGCGGAATTCGGCGGCCTCCAGCACGGTCACGTGATGTTGAGCGCCAGGGGCGATCCACACCGCGCGGGAGGGCGGCACGATGTAGGTAATTTCGCCGCCCGCATGGCCCGACTGCTCAGCCGTGACCTGCAGCACCCCCGTGGAGCAGTAAGCCAGTTGCGCCCAGGCGTGGGAATGGGGCTTGAAATGCGTGTCTGCTTCCAGCGTCCGCGCCCGCACGCGCACCGGCCGATGGCGGCTGGGGGTGAAGTTGTCGGTGTCGCCCACCGGCACGAAATGGAGCGGGGCTTTACGTTGCGGCATGGACGGAGGTTCTGTTCACCTGAATCTGGATGTGATCGTGAGCGAAAGCCATCAAAGCGGTTTGTCCGAAATTCGATGAAACATGGCTTTATGTCGCATTTCAGAAGGCCTGGCCAATACTACGATAGCGCCATGAATACTTCAAGTACGACCCTCAACGCGCCCGCCGCAGTCCCTTTTCGCGCCGATGCCAGCGTGATCGGCCTGGTGGGCCTGGCGCACATGATCAGCCATTTCAGCCAGCTGCTGCTGGCGCCGCTGTTTCCGTGGCTCAAGGAAGAGTTCAGCGTCAGCTATGCGGAGCTGGGGTTTTTGATGACGATCTTTTTTGTGGTGTCGTGCGCGGTGCAGGCTCTCTCGGGTTTTGTGGTCGACCGCTTCGGCCCGCGCCCCATATTGTTCGCCGGCCTGAGTTTGCTGGGCGTGGCGGCTTTTGGTTATTCCATCAGCACCAGCTACTGGATGCTGGCCGGCTTTGCCGTGATTGCCGGTGTCGGCAATGGTGTGTTCCATCCGGTCGACTACACGCTGCTGAACCGCAAGGTCAGCGCGCCGCGCCTGGGCCACGCCTACAGCGTGCACGGCATCACCGGCAGCCTGGGCTGGGCGCTGGCTCCCGCGGTGGTGGTGACGCTGACGTTTGCTTATTCGTGGCGCGTGGCATTGGCCGCGGCCGGTGTGCTGGCTTTTGCCGTGCTGGCGGTGCTGGTCATGAACCGCGACAAGCTCACCCTCACGGTGGCGGCACCGGTCAAGGGCGGGCCCGCGGCCGACAGCAGCATGGGCTTCCTGAAGATACCGGCCGTCTGGATGTGTTTTTCCTTCTTCTTCTGGTATGCCATTGTCCTCAGCGTGGTGCAGGCTTTTGCGCCTGAAGCGGCGCGCCACCTGCATAACGTGCCGCTCGCGCTGGTGGCCATCTGCCTGACGGTTTATATGGTGTGCAGCGCGGGCGGCATGGTTTTTGGCGGTTTCCTGGCATCGGATCCCGCACGCTGCGAGCGCATTGTGGGCATCGGGTTTGGTGCGGCAGCTGCGGTGGCGGTGCTGCTGGCCGCCGGCAGCTACCCCGCATGGGTCGTGCCTGTGCTGTTCGGCATCATGGGCTTCGCCACAGGCATCGCCGGACCGTCGCGTGATCTGCTGGTCAAGCGATCAACCCCCGAAAACGCCTCGGGCCGGGTTTATGGTGTGGTGTATGCGGGCCTGGACATCGGCCAGGCCGTGTCGCCGCTGATCTTCGGCGCGATGATGGACCATGGCTATTACCGCGGCGTGCTGCTGGGCCTGGCGCTGATGCAGGCGGTGCTGATCGCCAGCGCCTTCAATGTGCGCCGGGTGCGTCGCACGGTACTCGCCACGGCCTGAGCGTTCCAGGGCTTGAGTGTCGCGGCCCCGCGACGCGCCTGCAGGACGGGTGCACAGTTTTTCCTGCCCGGTCCTATACTGGATCGCATTATTTTCCGGAAAGAAGGCATGCGATGAAACGTCTCACCCGGGCTTCTTCTCCTGCATCTCAGGGCGTCTGGTTTTTGCCGTCCGCTGTGATCTTCACCGGTTTGGTGTTTACGGGCATCGCGCAGGCACAACCCACCCCGCTCAAATACCAGCTGACGGGCGACATCGGTGGCGCCGTGTATGGCACGCAGAGCGTGATCCGCAGCAAAAGCAACGATACCGCCTTGCTGCCCTACGCCTATGCGGACTATGGCCGCTTCTTTGCGCGTGTCGACACGCTGGGCATCAAAACCGCAAGAATGGGCTACGGCTACCTGGAATTTTCCGGCCGCATCAGCCAGGACGGCTGGCGTGCCGATACCGCCGCGCTGTCGGGACTCAAGGACCGCAAGCGGCCGATTCCGCTGGGCATCGGGACCTTTCAGGAAACGCCTTACGGCGGGTTTTTCGTGAACGCGTTTGTGGACACCAACAAGTCGCACGGTGCATTGCTGGAAGCCACTTATGCGGCGGAGTTCAAGGTCGGCAGCTGGTCGTTCTTTCCGCAGGTGGGGCTGGAGCATGCCAGCGCCAAATACAACAACTACCTCTACGGCGTGACCCAGGCCGAGTCGGCCGCCAGCGGGTTTTCAACCTACAACGCTGGCGCCTCGACAGCGCCCACGCTGGGCCTGGGGGTCGATGTGCCGCTCGGTGACCCCTGGGTGCTGACGATGCAGCTGCGCCGCAAATGGCTGGGGTCTTCGGTTCAGGGCAGTCCCCTGGTCAGCCGCCGGACGCAGGACACCGGGTTTATCGCCGTGTCGTACCGCTTTCGCTAGCCTGCTGTCGTTGGGAAGGCCGGCGGCCGGCTGCATTCAGCCGCAGACCTGAAACGCTGGCGCTCCTTTACGTGTGGACTACGCGATAAGCCGGTCATGCAGTCCGCATATCCTGTTTGAGTGGGCGGGCGCACGTTTTTTTTGCGCTTTACGCCCCAGCTTTCACCGAGCTTTCACCAGGTGTCGGCGTTTCCTCGGTGGTTTAACCGTCTGTCCTCCCGCATGATTCGTTTCATGAACATCCTGCTGGTTGAAGACGACCTGAATCTTGTGGACGCCCTGAGCCGCATGCTGGTTGCCCGCGGGTTCCATGTCGTTTGCTGCGCCGACGGGAAGGAGGCGCTCGTGATGGCACGGCATCGCCCGTTTGATGCGGCCCTGCTCGACCTGAGCCTGCCCGGCATGGATGGCCTGGATTTGCTGCAGCACCTGAGGGACGAAGGTTCCCGGCTTCCCGTACTGGTCATGACGGCGCGTACTGCGGTCGAAGACCGGGTGCTGGGATTGAACTCCGGCGCGGACGATTACCTGATCAAGCCTTTTGATGTGGAAGAGCTGGTGGCCCGCCTGAAGGCGCTCGTGCGCCGCAGCCTGGGCGTGGAAGATTTCCGCTGCGGCACCTTGCGCCTGAACCTGGACAACGGACAGGTATTTCGCGGGGCACTGCCGCTTGAAATGTCGGGGCGTGAACTGGCCCTTCTCAAGGCGCTGATGATGCATCCCGGGAAAGCTGTGGCCAAGGATGACCTGCTCCAGGCCGTCTTTGGTGACGAAGGCTCGGCCGGTGCGGATGCCATTGAGGTGCTGGTGCACCGGTTACGCAAACGCATCCTGGGGTCCGGAGCCAGTCTTGTCACCCTGCGGGGCGTTGGCTACTACCTGATGGATGATGCCCTGGCTGAAAGGCAGGATCAACCGTGAAAACAGTGAGCCTGTTGCGGGGAAAGCCATGGACGGCCTGGCGCCCATGGCGGGCCGGGCGATCAATGCGGTTGTTTGTCTGGGCCTGGTCGCTGGGGCTGCTGTTGGCCTGGTGCCTTCTGGACTGGGTGGGCGCGGCGTACCCCCAGACACTCTTTGGGTTGCCTGCAGGACTTTGGTGGATGTTCAAGGTATTGGCGTTTGCCGCCGCCTTGTGGTGGGTTTTGCGCCAGGCCTTTAAACCCGTTGTGGAGTTGGGGCAAGAGCTCGACAGCCGCCGCACGGAAGACTTGCGGCCGGTCACGAACCAGCAGCCGGTTGAGCTGCGGCAATTGGCCAGAACGGTCAATTGGCTGATGCAGCAGCAGCAGGAATCGCTGGATCAGCAAAAGAAGTTTCTGGCCGATGCCTCTCACCAGTTGCGTACGCCCTTTGCGGTGCTGCGCACCCAGCTGCAGGGCGCCATGTCCGGGCAGCTGGACGTGCGGGAAACGCTGCCCAAGATGCTCAATACCGTGGACCGTTCCAGTGAGCTGGTTCGCCAGTTGCTGTCTGTCGCCAAGATGGAGCAATTGGTACGCCGGGCCAACTGGGTTGAAGTGGACCTGGCGACTACCGCACGTGACGTGGTCATGGAATTTGCGCCCTTGCTGGCCCGCAAGAAACTTGACTTCTCGATGCAGGCCATTCCGGTGCGCCTGATCACCGATCCCTGGTTGTTGGGAGAGTTGATCCGTAACCTGATGTCCAACGCTATCCAGCACACGCCCAAGGGCGGCGCTCTGGGCCTGGTGATTCGGGCTTTGCCCAGCGAAACCGAACTGCTGATCTGGGACAACGGTGGCGGCATGGATGAAGCTGTCCAGGCCCGCCTGTTCGAGCCTTTCCAGTCATCGTCGGGAACCTCTGGTGTCGGCCTGGGGTTGTCAATTTGCCGCCAGATTGCACTGTCGATGAACGCCGCAGTGGATCTGTTCAACCGTGTGCAAGACAACCATGTGGTGGGGGTGGATGCCGTCGTCCGGTGGCCCCAGGAAGTGCCCCATGAGTAGCGCCGTCCAGTTCCAGTCCATCAGCAAGACCTTTCCCAATGGGGTCCGTGCCCTGTGCAATATCCACTTGCGCATACCGTCCAGGCAACTGACGACCTTGCTGGGGCCGTCCGGTTGTGGCAAGACGACCTTGCTGCGGATGGTGGCCGGACTGGCCCGGCCCACCTCGGGCCGGGTCCTGCTCGACGGTGTGGATGTGACCGACATGGGCGTCGAACAACGTCCCATCAGCATGGTGTTCCAGAGCTACGCCTTGTTTCCGCATCTCAACGTACTGGACAACGTGCGTTACGGCCTGCGCATGCTGGGACTGCGCCCGCGCGAGCGTGACGAGCGTGCGCGGCTCGCGCTGGGCATGGTGGGGCTGCAGAGCAGTGCAGGGAGCAACACGGCTGTGTTGTCGGGGGGGCAGCAGCAGCGTGTGGCCCTGGCCCGGGCGCTTGCGTTGCAGCCGAAGGTATTGCTGCTGGATGAACCGCTGTCCAATCTGGATGCGGGTTTGCGGCGCCAGATTCGGGAAGATATACGCGCCCTTCAGCAAAACCTGGGGCTGACCGTGCTGTACGTGACGCATGACCACGGCGAAGCCATGGCGGTCAGCGACACCGTGGTGGTGATGCATGAAGGACAGGTCATGCAGGTGGGAACGCCGCAGGAAGTCTATGAGACGCCGCACAGCGAATTCGTTGCGGCCTTCATGGGAGATGCCGTGATGTTTGACGCCCAGGTTGACGTATCGGGTGCGATTCAGCTGGGGCCCTTGCGCATCGCGCCCGGACTGACGCGGCGGCAGGGAAAAGTCCGCCTCGTGGTGCGCCCGCATGCGTGGCAGCTGGCACCTGCCAGCGGAGAAGGGCTGCCTGGAAAAGTCCTCTCACACGCCTACCTGGGGCGCAACACCGAGTACCACGTGCTGACCGCGCTGGGGACCTTGATGGTCCTGGTGCAAAGCGAGGCGCAGGCCCGCCAGGTGGGCTCCCCGGTCAGCGTGCATCTGGGGGCCCAGGGCGTGAGCGTGGTCATGCCATTTGACTGAACACATCAATACATCGAACGTATTCAATCGGGCCTCGTCGCCCATCCTTCAGGAGACTAACGTGAAAAAAACAGCACTCTTTGCAGCCCCCTTGCTGCTGGCACTCGGACTGCCGGCTTTTGCCCAGGAGGGGGAAGTCAATATCATCTGCTCCGCCCAGGCGGACTGGTGCAACCTGATGCAAACCACCTTTGGCAAGACCAGCGGCATCAAGGTCAACATGACGCTGAAGGGGTCGGGGGAGGCGCTGGCGCAGGTCACCGCCGAACGCGCCAACCCCAAGACCGACCTCTGGTTTGGTGGCACGGGTGACCCGCATCTGCTGGCCGCGGAACAGAACCTGACGCTCGAATACAAGTCTCCGTCATTGCCCCAATTGCATGCCTGGGCGCAAAAGCAGGCGGAGCAGTCGGGCTTCAAGGCCGTGGGCGTGTATTCCGGGCCACTGGGCTTTGGCTACAACACCGAACTGCTGGCCAAAAGAAAGCTGCCAATTCCCAAGGTCTGGGCAGACCTGCTCAAGCCGGAATACAAGGGGGAGATCCTGGTCGCGGACCCGCGTGCCAGCGGCACGGCATACACCATGATCGCCACGTTAGTGCAAATGATGGGCGAAGAAAAGGCATTCGATTACCTGTCCGCATTGCATAAAAACGTGAGCACCTATCCACGCTCCGGCGTGGGGCCCATCAAAGCGGTTGCCCGCGGCGAGGCGTCTGTCTCCATCAGTTTTGTACATGATGTTACCGGTGAAAAAGCGCAAGGATTCCCGGTTGATGCCATCACGCCCGTGGATGGCACCGGTGCAGAAGTGGGCTCCATGTCCATTATTAAAGGTGCACGCAATCTGGCGAACGCCAAAAAATTTTACGAATGGGCCCTCACGCCGGGCGCGCAGCAATTTGGTGCCGCAGTCAAGCAGTTCCAGTTGCCCTCCAACAAGGCAACTCCCCTGGATCCCCGTATTCCTGATTTCAAAAAAATCAAGCTGATTGATTACGACTACGCCAAATATGGGCAAACGGCGATTCGCCGCCAGCTGATCCTCAACTGGGAACGCAAGGTTTTCAACCAGCCCAAGTAAGTTCGGGCGGCGCCCTGCGCAGCAGGGTGGCGCTGACAACCTTCAACCCAAAGAGCTGCCGATCCAGCTCGACCCTTCGCTACTCCTATGCCAGTCCAAATCACTGAACGAACCCAGCGGGCGATATACGTCTGGGTGCTCATCGGCCTTGCCGCTTACCTGGCGCTGCCGTGGTACTACCTGCAAAGTGGCTCGCTGCTCTTTGCCATGCCCAGGCTCTTTGCCGACCCCGTGACGGCCAATGGCCTGACGCACGCTGCTCTGCTTGGTCGAAGCTGGCTGTGGATGGGTGTGGCCGGCTTGCTGGTTGCGGGGGTCGGTGCCTGGTTGCCGGCCAGCAGGCTTCAAGGCGGCGTGCTGATTGCAGGGGCCGTGATCGGCCTGCTGGGGTTGGGCGTGAGCGGATTCGTGATCGGGGCCACGGGGTGGTCTTACGAGTGGCTCAATGCCGCGGTGGGTACGCTCCCGCAAGGCCAATCCGGCATTGGTTGGGGTGGCTTTGTGGTCCTGGTCTGTCTGGTCATGTTGCTGGGTTCGGGTATCGCCCGTCTGGGCTATTTTCGTGGTGACGTGTTTGTAGCCGCCACGGTCGTGGGGTGCGGTGCGCTGCTGTCGCTGTTTGTGGTGTTTCCGGTCGCCAAATCCTTGTCTGCTGCTTTCTATGCCGAAGACGGAGGTTTCGCCCTGGGGGCTGTGTGGGAGCGAGTCGGCACGGCGCGTGTGTGGGGTGTCGGCTGCCTGGGAGGCGGGACCAATTGCGGCGTGGCGTGGAATACCCTGTACCTGGCGTTGCTGACCGCGGCCGGCACCACCGTGCTGGGCACGATGATTGCGCTCATCGCGGAGCGTAGCGCCAGCAGGCGCCTGCAGAAACCGCTTAACGCCCTGGCCATGCTGCCCATCATCACGCCACCGTTTGTCGTGGGCCTGGGTTTGATCCTGCTGTTTGGCCGGGCCGGCATCGTCAACCAGTTGATGGAATGGTCTTTCGGCGTCACGCCCACCCGCTGGTTCTATGGGGTATTCGGCGTCTGGCTGGCGCAGCTGTTTGCGTTCACACCCATTGCCTTCATGATCATGCGCGGCGTGGTGCAAGGCATCAGCCCATCCCTGGAGGAAGCTGCGCAGACCCTGCGTGCCAGCCGGATGAAAACCTTCCTGACCGTCACACTACCGCTTCTGGCGCCTGGCCTGGCCAATGCGTTTCTGGTGGGGTTTATCGAAAGCATTTCCGATTTCGGCAACCCCATCATTCTGGGTAGCGGCTATGCAGTCCTTTCAACGGAAATCTTTTTTGCCATTGTGGGCGCTTCACTGGACCAGGGTATGGCCGCGGCCCTGGCCCTGGTGCTGACGACGTTTGCATTGACGGTCTTCTTCGTGCAGCGGCGCATCCTGGGTAAAACCAGCTTCACAACCGTTTCCGGTAAAGGCGACGCTGGCGTGCCCATGGCACTGCCGACAGGGGTGCGCCGCCTGTGCACCTGGGTCGCAGGCCCCTGGCTGGTCTTCACGATGGTTGTCTATTTCTTCGCTTTCGCGGGTGGGTTCGTCAAAGTCTGGGGGCGCGATTACACGCTGACCCTGGTGCACTTCAAAACTGCGTTTGACATGCAATGGGGGGAACGTGGCCTGGTTTGGGCAGGAACTGCCTGGGCCTCCCTGTTCAATACCATCACGCTTTCGGCCATTGCGGCGCCTGTTTGCGCGAGCATCGGCTTGCTGATTGCCTGGTTGCTGGCGCGGACCGAATTCAGGGGCAAGGCCCTGTTTGAGTTTTCCGCTTTGTTGACGTTTGCCATTCCCGGCACGGTGCTGGGTGTCAGCTACATCCTGGCTTTCAACGTGCCGCCAGTGGAGCTGACGGGTACCGGCCTGGTCATTGTCCTGTGCTTTGTGTTTCGCAATCTGCCTGTCGGGGTTCGGGCCGGAACGGCATCGTTCAAGCAGCTGGACCGGTCCCTCGACGAAGCCTCCGTCATGCTGCGGGCCAGCAGCCTGACCACCTTGCGCCGTGTGGTGTTGCCTTTGCTCAAGCCCGCCCTGGTGGCCGCGCTGGTCTACAGCTTCGTGCGCTCGATGACCACGGTCTCTGCCGTCATTTTTCTTGTGACAGCCGAATACGAGCTGGCCACCACTTACATCATTGGCAGGGTAGGGAATGGGGACTATGGCGTGGCGCTGGCGTACTGCACTGTGCTGATCGTCCTGATGTCCATGGCCACGGCATTGATTCAGTTCCTTGTTGGTGAACGCAAGCTGGGGCGGCGCACGGTAGGTGCCAACCGGTAGCCCATATCAGCGACCACTCCGGGTCAATCATTTTTATGTAAAGGATATCGATCAATGACTCAGGCACATATCGGGTTAAAGGGCTCTGCCAGGCGCTGTGACGAAGCCGTCGGACTTTTCATGGAAGCGCATTCGATGCGGGGTGTGCGATGACCGCGGCCGGCCGCCTTGGTGCCCCGAGGACAGACGCGCTGATTTTTGACATGGACGGCACCATGGTCGACTCCATGCCATGGCATGCCAGGTCTTGGGGTGAGTTCGCCAGGCGGCACGGCATTGAGATGGCGCTCGACGACATCCTCAGGCGTACTACCGGGCGCACCTGCGTGGAGTGCATGAACGTATTGTTCAAGCGGGACATTGAAATTTCCGAGGCACTGCTGCTGGTGGCTGAAAAAGAAGGCCTTTATCGAGAGATGTTCGCGCCGGTGTTCGCCGAGGTTGCGGGCTTCAAGGCCTTTGCCGCGTTGGCCAAGGCGCAGGGGCTGAAGGTGGGTGTGGGAACCGCTGGTGACCAGCACAACATCGCATTTGTCATGGCCGGGCTTGCCATGGCGTCCCCGCCTCATGCCGTTGTGGGTGGCGACGAAGGCCTGCCAGGAAAACCCGAGCCCGCCATATTTCTGGAGGCTGCGCGCCGCATGGGGGTTGCGGCGGCCGGCTGCATCGTGTTTGAAGATGCGCCCTTTGGCATAGAGGCCGCACGCCGCGCCGGTATGCGGGCCGTGGCAATCTGCACCAGCCACAGCGCCGAAGAGCTCTCGGGCCCGCACGTGATAGCCAGCGTGCACGATTACAACGAACTCATCGATAGCAATTTTTTGGGAAAACTACATGCGGCCGCTGCGTGACGGGCGCAGACCCGCAATGGAAAAACTGCCTGACGGTACCGCTTCTTCTTCGCCTCCTTTCCGTTCTTTCATACAAACAAAGAAAGTCTGCTCATGAGCCAACTCGGCATTGAATTCAAGAACGTGCAAAAACGTTATGGCAGCGACCCGTCGCCCCTGGTGGTCAAAGGAATCAGTTTTACCGTTCCCAAGGGCACGTTGACGACGATACTGGGGCCTTCAGGCTGCGGAAAGACCACGACGCTGCGCATGATCGCCGGACTGGAGACGCCCAGTGCGGGCCAGATCCTGATCGACGGCCGCGACGTGACCCATCTCGGACCCGCCGAGCGCAACGTCAGCATGGTGTTCCAGAGCTATGCCTTGTTCCCGCATATGAGCGTGCTGGAGAACGTGGGTTACGGCTTGAGCGTCAGCGGTGTCCATGCCAAAGAGCTGCTTGAGCGCGCGCAGGTCGCCATGTCGGCGGTCGGTTTGTCCGGCTATGACGACCGCTTGCCCAGTGAGCTGTCCGGCGGGCAGCAGCAGCGTGTAGCCGTCGCCCGTGCCTTGGTGCTGGAGCCGTCAGTGTTGCTGTTTGACGAGCCGCTCTCGAATCTGGATGCGCGGCTGAGGCGCTCCATGCGTGAAGAAATCCGGGGGCTGCAGCAGCGCCTGGGACTGACCGTTGCTTATGTTACGCACGACCAAAGCGAGGCCCTCGCCGTCAGTGACCAGATCATTGTCATGGACCAGGGGGTGATTGCCCAGGCAGGATCCCCTTCGGAACTTTACGAGCGACCCAACAGCGAATTTGTTGCCGGATTCATGGGCGAGGCCATGCTGTTTCCAGGGGAGGCGTTTGCGGACGGCCGGATTCAGCTGGGGGCGTTGCGCGTGAAAGCCCTGCATCCCGTCGAGCCCGGTCTGGTGAAAGCGGCCATTCGTCCTGAAGCCTGGACGATTGCACCGCCCGGAGATGAAGGTTTGCCCGGTGTGGTTTCCAAGAAAGCCTATTTGGGCAGTGTCCGCGAGTTCACCGTCGACACCAGCTTGGGCTCCATCTTTGTCGTGTCTTCGGACGCGGCATCCGACTGGTTCCAGGGTGATGCCGTAACCCTTCACCTGCCCGAACGGGGTGTTTCTGTTGTTTCAGCCTGATGGAGAAAATGATATGAGCCTTCAACGTCGAATTGCCCTCCATGGTCTTGCCGGGCTGTGCGCCGGGCCACTGCTTCCTTCACCAGTGATGGCGCAGCCTGCTGCAGAGCCAATGCTGGTATTTGGTTTGATATCGCCCAGGGCGGCTGCGGAGACCCGCGCGAGCTGGGAGCCCTTCGTCAAACTCCTGGGCGCGGCCATCCGCCGTCCGATTGATCTGCGTGTCTATGAGTCGCAGGGCGCGCTGGTAACCGCCTTCATTGGTGGAGAAATAGATCTGGCCTGGATGGGCAATGTTCCTGCTCTGGATGTGGTGGCCTCGGGCGCCGGTGGCGTTTTTGCGCAGATGGTCACGGGGGATGGCAGCGTAGGCTACAAGTCCATCCTGGTGACCCATCGCAGTTCGCAAATCGAGGCGCTCAAGCCGTTGATCGAAAAGGCCGCAGGCCTGCGCTTTGGCGATGGCGATCCCAAGAGTACGTCGGGGCATCTGGTGCCGCTGTATTTTGCTTTCACCAAGAACGGCGTGAGCAGGCCCGCGGAAATTTTCAAGTCAGTGGAGACAGGGAGCCACCAGCAAAACCTGCTGAAGGTATCGAAAAAGCAAATTGATGTGGCGACGGCCAACAATGAAGAGCTTGCATTTTTTCAGCGCGACTTTGCGGACCTTGCCAGGGAGGTAAAAGTCATCTGGGAATCGCCCCTCATACCGCAATCCCCATTGCTCTGGAAGGCAACGCTGCCTGACCCGTTGAAGGCCTCCATCCGGAAGTTCGTCGTCGGGTTTGCAGAGAGCGATCCTGCCGAAAAGCGCATCCTCCTGGCTGTTAACGGCTTGTCCCGGTTCCGGTCTTCCAGTAACCGGCAACTGATTCCCATTGCCGACCTGGAAATGTTCAAGACACGCCAGGCCATCAACGACGACAAAACACTTTCTGCGACTGAACGGCAGACCCGGATTGCGCAGGCGATAGAGCGAGGTTCGCGTTTGGAGCTCCGCCTCAAGATGGTCATCTAGCAGCCCATCTGCCGGCAGGATGAAGAGACTCTTTACACCGCGCTGCGATGCCGGGCAATGCAGGTATCCAGCACCTCGCCGGCTTCCCTCTGCCACCAGTTGCCGGTGGAAAAAATCTCCACCTCGCTGTAACCCGCGAACCCTTGCGCTTCCATCCAGCCGCGGATTTTCGGGATGTCAATCACACCGTCTCCCATCATGCCGCGGTCGTTCAGCAAATCGGCCGTGGGTGTCAGCCAGTCACAGGCGTGGAAGGCGAGCAGGCGTTCCTTGCCTGCCCGTTCGATTTGCGGCTGCAGCTTCGGGTCCCACCACACGTGGTACACGTCTACTGCCACACCGAGCGCGCCGCTTTTTGAGGGGTCGAGGGCATCGCAGACGTCGAGTGCGTGCTCCATGGTGTTGATGCAGGCGCGGTCTGCCGCATACATGGGGTGCAGCGGCTCGATGGCCAGCGGCATGTTGCAGCTTCTGGCGTAGTCGAGCAATTGGGCAATGCCATCGGTGACCTGGCTGCGCGACAGCGCCAGGTCTTTGTGTGCGGCCTTGCCGGCCAGCGCACCGGGCAGGCCGCCCACCACCAGCACCAGGCAAGCGGCCTTGAGTTCGCAGGCTTCATCGACCGCGCGGCGGTTGTCGTCATGCGCAGCCTGCAGGCCGGCGGCGTCGGCTGCGGGGAACATGCCGCCGCGGCAGTAACCGGAGAGTTCAAGCCCGTGGGTTTTGACGAGTTTAGAAACAGCGGGCAGGCCGGCGGCCGCGACCTGGTCGCGCCACGGCGAAATCGCCTTGATGCCGCGCTGCACGCAGGCTTCGATGATGGTGGTCAGCGGCTGCTCGACGCCGCGGCTTTTGCGCACGGTCGCGGTGTTGATGGAGAGCCAGCGGTGGTCCTGGGAAAAGTTGCGCATGAGATGGATTAGGTGGCGGGTTGGGTGTCAGTGAAGTCAGTTGGACGGTGGTGCGGTTTTCTGCCGGCGCAGTTCGCGGATGATGGCCGCGTTGTCGAGCTCGCCATCGCCGGCGGCAATCGCTGCGCGCATCAGCGCTGCATGGGCTTCGGACAAGGGCAGTTTCTGGCCTTGGGCCGCGGCACGGTCAATCATCAGCCTGACATCCTTGAGATGCTGGTGGATGCGTGACTGCGGCGCAAAGTTCCCGTCCACCATCATCCGGCCCTTGGCCTCGGCCGCGCCTGACGTGGCCGGGCTGGCCAGCACCAGCGCCAGGAACTGTTCAGGGGGAATGCCCATGTTTTCGGCGAAGACCATGCCTTCAGCCAGCGCCGCCCGGTTCAGGCCCAGCACCAGGTTGGTGGCCAGCTTGGCCTTGGCACCCATGCCGGCGCCGCCGACGTGGATGCGTTTACCTGAAATAGCGGCCAGAACGGATTCGCACGCCTGCAATGCCCCGGCCTCGCCACCCAGCAGCAGGGTGGCTTCACCGGCCGCTATCTGCTGGCTGGAGCCCGAGAGCGGCGCTTCGACGAAGTTGATGCCGCGTGCTGCGAGCCGCGCGGCCAGGGCCGCGAGTTCGTGAGGTGTGCCGGTGGAGCAGTCGATGATGCTGCGAACGCCGAAGACGGACAGCAGGCCGCCCGGTCCTTCGACCACCTTGAGCACATCATCGGTATTGAAGACCGCCAACACCATGCAGGAAGCCGCATTGGCAACTTCGGCCAGGGAGCCGGCAGCGCGGCCGCCTTGGGCGGTGAGGGCCGAGCGGGCTTCTTCGCGCAGGTCAAAGCCGGTGACCTGGAAACCGGCGGCCATCAGGCGCTGCGCCAGCGCGGTACCGACGAGGCCCAGACCGACAATGCCGACAGCGTTTGCGGCCATGCCTTCACGCCGCAAGCGACGCGCCTCCGCAGATCTGGATCTCCTGGCCAGTGATGGCCGCGGCGTCGGGTGAGAGCAGAAAGGAGACCAGCGCGGCAATCTCCCGCGGCTGGATGAGGCGGCCCAGCGGCGGCAGCTTTGGCGGGACCGTCGTTCGCGCCGGGTCGGCAAGCATGGCTGTTTCGGTGGCGGCCGGGGACACCACATTGACGGTGACACCCGAAGCCACGGTTTCAGCCGCCCAGCTGCGTGCCAGGGCCACCAGCGCGGCCTTGGTGGCCGCGTACTGGCTGCGGCCTGCCATGCCGCGCGCCACGCGGCTTCCGACCAGCACCACGCGGCCTGCGCCCGCCTGTGCCATGGCGGGTACCACCAGGTTGGCGATGCGCATGACAGCATCCACGTGAAGCTCCCACATCAGCGCCGAGTCTTCACCGGAAAGCGCACCAAGCGGGCCCACGCGCAGCACCCCGGCAGCGTGGATGAGCGCTTGTACCCCGCCCGCTGAGCGCACAGCACGTTCCGTCGCTTCGGTGTTGCACAGGTTGACTTCGGTGGAGGAAAACGCCGGATGCACGATGCGCGCGGGCGCAAGGTCCAGTCCGACGACGTCCCAGCCCTGGTCAAGCAGTGCCTGCGCAATGGCCAGGCCAATGCCGGAGCTGCTGCCCGTGACCAGGGCGCGTTTCACATCTTCAGTGGCCATGGTTGTGCATGTTACTCAACACGGATATTCCCGTCCGTGATGATCTTCTGTGAGCGCGCCATGTCGCTGTTCTGGAATTTCGCGAAGTCCTCCGGTGTGCCGGGCGTCAGCACCAGGCCTTGCTGGAGGAGTTTCTCGCGCATGTCACTGGCCAGCGCCTTGTTGGTTTCAGCGTTGAGTTTCTGCGTGATGTCAGCCGGCAGCTTGGCCGGTCCCCATAGGCCGTACCAGCTGTAAAACTCGTAACCGGGAATCGTCTCTGCCACGGTTGGCACATCAGGCAGGTTGGGGACGCGCTTGTCGCCGGTGATGGCAACGACGCGCAACAGGCCGCTCTTGTGGTACTGCAACGAGCCGAGGATGGGGTCGATAAAGCCGTCGATCTGGCCGCCAATCAAATCCTGGAACGCCGGCGCCGTGCCCTTGTAGGGCACCACGGTGTATTCGATGCCGCCGGCGCGCTTGAGGAGTTCGGTCGACAGGTGGCCGGCCGAACCGATGGAGCCGACCGCAAACGTCATCTTGCCGGGGTTGGCCTTGGCATGGGCAATCAGCGACTTCACGTCGGTGATCGGCAGGTTCTTGTTGATGGCAATCGACAAGGGCGCCTTGGCAACGAGCGAGACGGGCGTGAAGTCTTTCACCACACCGTAGGGCACGGACTTCATGGTCATGGGTGCGGTGGTGAAAGTGGAGGCATTGAAGAGCAGGGTATAGCCGTCCGCAGGCGCCTGCGCGACCACGTGCGCGCCGATGGTGCCGTTGCCGCCCGCACGGTTTTCCACCACAAAGGGCTGGCCCATCTGCTCACCGAGCTTTTGCGCCAGTTGCCGGCCCACCGCGTCCAGCGTGCCGCCGGGCGGGAAGGGGATGATGACCTTGACCGGGCGGCTGGGGTAAGCCTGCGCCGCGGCGCCGAAGGCTGCGGCTGCGAGGGCTGTGGCCAGGGTGGCCTTGAGGAAAGTGCGTGTCTTCATGGTTTGTCTCCAGGGGGTGTTATGAGAGGTCAGGGGAAGCTTCTGGTGGCTTCTTTGCTGTGTTTTCTACTGAATTCCGTGTAGCGCCAGTAGCGTCTTCATGCGTTGGGTCGCGAGTTCAGGATGCTCCAGCAGGTTGGCGGCATCGGCCAGGCGGAACAGCTCGGCGAAGTGCTGCAGCGAACGCGTGCTCTGTTGCCCGCCGACCATGGTGAAGTGCTTCTGGTGGCCGTTAAGCCAGGCCATGAAGACGACGCCAGTTTTGTAAAAACGCGTGGGCGCGGCAAAGATGTGGCGCGACAGCGGCACGGTGGGGCCGAGGATGGCGTGGAATTTCTCGACATTGCCTTGCGCGAGTTCGCCTAGCGCGGCGCTGGCGGCCGGTGCGATGGCGTCGAAGATGCCCAGCAGGGCATCGCTTTGCCCGTGCATGGCTTCCTTGCCGAAACCGTCGCCGGCAATCAGCTCGGCGTAGTTGAAGTCGTCGCCCGTATACATGCGTACGCCCGAAGGCAGGCGCCGGCGCATGGCGATTTCCTTGTCCTTGTCGAGCAGGGAGATCTTGATGCCGTCGACCTTGTCGGGGTGGGCGTTGATGATGCCGAGCGCCGTGTCCATGGCTTTTTCGACATCGCTGCTGCCCCAGTAGCCAGCCAGCGCGGGGTCGAACATGTCGCCCAGCCAGTGCAGCACCACGGGTTGCCTGGCCTGGCTCAGGATACGGTCGTAGACGCGTTCGTAGTCCGCCGGACTTTTGGCGACACGGGCCAGCGCGCGGCTGGCCATGACGATCAGCTTGCCGCCGAGTTTTTCAATTGCGGCCATCTGCTCTTCGTAGCCGGCGATGACTTCATCGACGCTCTTGACGTTTTCCAGCACCAGGTGGTCGGTGCCGCAGCCGGAAGCGACCAGCGCGCCCGGCACGTCTTTGGCGGCGTCGAGTGAGCGGCGGATCAGCTCCAGAGAAGTGGGCCAGTCCAGGCCCATGCCGCGCTGCGCCGTGTCCATGGCTTCGGCCACGCCCAGGCCCAGCGACCACAGGTGACGGCGGTAGGCGATGGTCGTGTCCCAGTCGATCGCACAGTTGACCCAGGGATCCACTGCGGCCAACGGGTCGGCCACCACGTGGGCGGCCGAGTAGGCGATGCGGTTGAACGCCACGGCGCCGGGCCGCCCCAAGCCGGTGGCCACCCCCCCGGGGGGCAGCGAAGCGTGGGGGCCAACAGTTTTGCCCGGTGCCGGCCTCACCGGTGTGCTGCCTTGCAACGTGTAAGGCCGCAGGCCGCCCACGGCGACAGGCAGCGAAAGGGTTAAAGCCATGAATCTACCTTTTTTGTATGAAAAATATGCCTCTGGCCCTTATCTGACGGGCGCAAGCAGCTATCAAACTTGTAGCGCGGGGACGTCCACCCAGCGGCGCTCTTTCCAGCTTTCGAGTGCGGCTTCGACCAGCTGGACGCCTTTGGCGCCTTCGGGCAGCGTCCATTTGTAGGGCTCGTTTTCCACCACGTGGCGGATGAAGTGTTCCCACTGGATCTTGAAACCGTTGTCGTAGGTCTGGGTGTCGGGCACTTCCTGCCACTGGTCAGAGAAATTCATCGTCTGCTTCTCGTCCGGGTTCCAGACCGGGCGTGGCGTGTTGACGCGCGACTGGGCCTTGCAGGAGGAGAGGCCGGCGACCGCCGAGCCATGCGTGCCGTCGACGTGGAAGGTGACCAGGTCTTCGCGGTTCACGCGGGTCGCCCAGGACATGTTCATCTGGGCAATCACCGGCTCGCCGCTGTGGCCGACCAGTTCGGCCGTGGCGTAGGCTGCGTCGTCGGCGGTGGCCTTGTAGGGCTTGCCGGCCTCGTCCCAGCGTTCGGGAATGTGGGTGGCGCCTATGCAGGAGATGGACTTGACCTCGCCGAACAGGTTGTCCAACACGTAGCGCCAGTGGCACATCATGTCCAGGATCATGCCGCCGCCGTCTTCGGTGCGGTAGTTCCAGCTGGGGCGCTGGATGGGCTGCAGGTCGCCTTCGAACACCCAGTAACCGAACTCAAGCCGCACCGAGAGCATCTTGCCGAAGAAGCCTGCGCGGCGCAGCATGTCGAGCTTGCGCAGGCCGGGCAGGAAGAGTTTGTCTTGTACGGCGCCGTGTTTCAGGCCGGACTTTTCAGCGAGGCGGGCAATCTCGACGGCTTCGTTGAGGTTGGTGGCAATCGGCTTTTCGCAGTAGACATGTTTGCCGGCGCGGATGGCTTTGGCCAGCAGGGTGGGGCGCATCTGCGTGGTGCCGGCGTCGAAGAAGATGGTGTCGTCCTTGTTCTTCAGCGCCTCGTCGAGGTCGGTGCCCCAACGCGCGAGGCCATGGGCTTTGGCCAGGGCTTCAATCTTTTCGGCGTTGCGGCCGATCAGGATCGGGTCGGGCATGACCTTGTCACCGTTGGAGAGCGTGACGCCGCCCTGTTTGCGGATCGCGACGATGGAGCGGATCAGATGCTGGTTCATGCCCATGCGTCCGGTGACGCCGTGCATGATGATTCCTAGTCGTTGAGTAGCCATGGGGTCCTTTGAGGAGGTGAAAAATGCGGCGGCCTCACCTGGGTCTGGCCAGGGGTGTTGAAGAGTGCCGGGGACGCTGCGGGAAACTAAGCGGGTGTTATTGGGTGGGCTGCAGGCCGGCGGCCTTGACCAGCACGGCGTTGCTCTTGATCTCGTCCTTGATATAGGCGTCGAACTGCTCGGGCGAGAGTGTCCAGGCGTCGGCGCCGAGGGCGGCGAAGCGTTCCTTGACTTCGGGCGTGTTCAGGGCTTTCACCACTTCGTCGTGCAGGCGATTGACGATGTCGCGCGGCGTCTTGCCGGGGGCCATCATGCCGATCCAGAAGTTGAACTCCGAGCCAGGAACGCCTGCTTCTGCCGTGGTGGGAACCTGGGGCAGGGCGCTGGCGCGTTTGGGCGAACCGACCGCAAGGGCCACGAGCTGGCCGTTCTTGATCTGGCCGATCACCGGTGCGATCGGCGAGAAGTAGTAGTCGACGCGGCCGGACATGACTTCGGTCACCGCTTCGCCGGATCCCTTGAAGGGAATGTTGGTGGCTTCGATTTTGGCGGCGAGCTTGAACTTCTCGGCGTTGAGGTGGGTGGCGCTGCCCTGGCCGGCCGAGGCAAAGTTCATGCTACCGGGCTTGGCGCGCGCGGCGGCCAGCAGTTCCTGCAGCGTCTTGATGTTCTTCGAGGGCGACATCACCAGCACATTGGGCGTGCTCGAGATCGGCGTCACGCCCGTGAAATCGCCCACGGTATCGAAGGGCAGCTTGGCGAAGGTCGAGGGGCTGACCGTGTGCGAGGACGAGTGGATCATGATGGTGTAGCCGTCCGGCGCGGCCGTGGCCACGGCCTGCTGGCCGATGGTGCCGCTGGCGCCGCCGCGGTTGTCGATCACCAGCGTCTGGCCCATGCTCTGGCTCATTTTGTCGGTGATGGCGCGGGCAATGATGTCGGTCGTGCTGCCTGCGGCAAAAGGCACGATGACACGGATGGGCTTGTTGGGGTAGGCGCCCTGGGCGCTGGCCACCAGGGGTGACAGTGCAGCCAGGCAGCTGAGGCTGACCAGCGCGGCGCGACGTGCGAATTTCATGTACTTGTCTCCTGAAAGGGGTCATTGAAGGACTGCGAAAGACCTGTCATGCCGCCGGTGTTGTTTGGGTACCGGAATGCAGTTTACGCTTAATTCACCATTAAGTGAATTACGAATTGTAAAAATGACCTCGACGTTGCGTCAATGACCGCTCAGGATCAGTTTCTAAGGACATACCCTAGGATGACTTCGCACATGTGCGAGAGCCGTTCGTGGCGGGCTTTGGGTGTCATGAGATCGCGCCCGAAGATGGCCGATAGCGTGTGGTTGTTCGACAGGTAGAAATACGACATCCCGGCGATGGATACGTAAAGCTGGACCGGATCGATGCCGCCGCGAAACAGCCCGTCCGCGCGTCCGCGCTCAAGGATTTCCGCCAGCGTCTGGACCAGGGGCGAGTTCATTTCCTGCACGCGGCTGGACATGGCCAGGTGCCGTCCCTGGTGCAGGTTTTCACTGTTGAGGAGCGTCAAAAATTCCGGGTGGGCGATGTAGTATTCCCAGGTGAATTCCGTGAGACGGCGGATCGCCTGCGCCGGATCCATGTCGCGCAGATGCAGCTCGGTTTCTGCTTCTCGGATATCGGCATAGGCCTGTTCAAGCACTGCCAGGAAGAGCTCGTCCTTGCTCTTGAAGTAGTAGTAGATCAGGCGTTTGTTGACGTCGGCGCGCTCGGCAATCCGGTCTACCCGCGCACCACCCAGGCCGTGTTGCGCGAACTCGTCGCGAGCGGCCAGCAGGATGGCCAGTTGGGAGCGGTCGGCATCGCGCGAGCGGGGTTCGGCGGGCTTCGTTTTGGGGGTCGGCATGGCGAGAATTTAACTGTTTGGTGAATTAAAGCAAGAATCCTGGCGCGATAGCGCTGTTGGATGACACATGGCGACCAAGGGTACATCCATAATGAAGCAGGTACCGGCCATCCGCGCCGGCACCGGCAGGCAAAGGAGATGGTCATGAACAATTCAGACACACCGAAAGACGGCGACTTCGCAAACTGGGTTGACCAGAAGGCCGAGGCGCTCAAATTTGAACTGGGTGAAAAATTCCCGGTACCGCCGTCCGAACTGCATTCTCCCTCGGTGCATGTAGAGACCGGCCGGCAGAAGCTCGAAGAGGTACTGCTCGAACACGAGCAGCCCACGGAAGAGTTTCTCGAAGAACTCAGGGCCCTTGAAGGAGCGCCACCGCTCAGTGACGAAGAGCTGGCGCGGCAGGCCCTCGCCGCCGGCGGTGGTGACGGCGACGCGGCTACGCCTGAATAATTGTTCCACCCCCGTCCAGGCTCACTGCGTGTAGCCTGTTCCCCCCTCAAGGGGGCGGCGCCTGCGGCCCGGCAAAGCCGGTTCCGCGGCCCCTGCTTGATTGAAGAGCCCCATATTCAGTCGCTGCGCCAGTGTCTGTTCCAGCGGCACAATAGGCTTCATGAATTCCCAACTCGCCGGCCACCTTCTCGTCGATTGCCTTCTGGCCCAGGGCGTTACCCATGCGTTTGGCGTTCCCGGTGAAAGCTACCTGGCCGTGCTCGACGGCCTGCATGCACGGCAGGACAAAATCCAGTTCGTCACCTGCCGGCAGGAGGGCGGCGCAGCCTTCATGGCCGAAGCCCATGGCAAGCTGACGGGGCGGCCCGGCGTGTGCATGGTCACCCGCGGGCCGGGCGCGACCAACGCGTCCATCGGCGTGCACACGGCTTTCCAGGACTCGACGCCCATGGTGCTGCTGGTGGGGGACGTGGCCAGCGACTGCCGCGACCGCGAGGCCTTCCAGGAGGTGGACTACGCCAGTTTCTTCGGCCCCAGCACCAAGGGCTTTGCCAAGCGGGTCGAGCGGATTGATGAGGCCGACCGCATCCCCGAATACGTGGCGCGCGCCTTCGCCACCGCCATGAACGGCCGCCCGGGCCCGGTGGTGCTGGTGCTGCCGGAAGACATGTTGACCCGCATGACAGCCGCGCAGCCGCTGCCGCGTGTGGAGGCCGTGCAGGCCTGGAGCGACCCGGGCTCGCTGCGTACGCTGCGCGAGATGCTGCTCAAGTCCGAGCGGCCGCTCGTCATCGCCGGTGGCGGCGGCTGGACGCCGCAGTCGGCGCAGGCGCTGCAGCGCTTTGCTGAAAACTGGAAGCTGCCCGTGGGCAATGCCTTCCGCTTCCAGGACACCTTTGACAACCACCATCCGCTGTATGCGGGCGACGTGGGCATTGGCCTGAACCCGAAGCTGGCCGCGCGCGTGAAGGCCAGCGACCTGATCATCGCCATAGGCCCGCGCCTGGGCGAGATGACGACCGGTACCTACACACTGCTGGAGGCGCCCCGGCCCAAGCAAAAGCTGGTGCATATCCATTCAAGCGCCGAGGAACTCAACCGCGTCTACCAGGCCGATCTGGCCATCAATGCCACGATGAACGCGGCTGCGCGATCGCTGGAGGTCCTCACGGCGCCGGTGTCTGTGGCCTGGGAAGCCTGGACGGTATCCGCGAACGAGGACTACCTGGAAAACCTGAAGCCGACACCTTCCGCCAACCTGCCGGGTGATATCGACATGCCGGCCATCGTCGGCCTGCTGCAAAAGCAGCTGCCGGCGGATGCCGTGCTGACCAACGGCGCCGGCAACTTTGCCAGCTGGGTGCATCGCTTCTTTCAGCATCACGGCCTCGTCAAAGGCCACAAGACGCAGCTGGCGCCTACCGTGGGCGCGATGGGTTATGGCGTGCCGGCCGGTATTGCTGCGGCCATCACGACCGGACGGGTGGCTTTCACCATCGCGGGTGACGGCGACTTTTTGATGAACGGCCAGGAACTGGCCACGGCCGTGCAGCACGGCGCCAAAAGCATCATCGTGCTGCTCAACAACGGCATGTACGGCACGATCCGAATGCACCAGGAGCGGGAGTATCCAACACATCAAAGCGGTTCAAGCCTGAACAACCCGGACTTTGCGGCGCTGGCGCGTGCCTACGGTTACGCCGGCGTGCGTATCACGCGCACCGGGGAGTTTGAGGCGGAGCTGCTGGCGGCGCTGGCTCGGAAGGAAGGAACGGTGATTGAGGTCACGCTGGATCCGGAGGTCATCACGACGCGCGGCACCCTGTCTGCCATCACGCAAGGCGCGCAGGCTCGAATGCTATCAAAATAGGAGCTGCTTGCGCCCGCCCTTATTGATCTGGAGGCCTTTTTTTCTTGATGAATGAACTGAAAAAGCAAAAAAAAGGCCGGGTCACCCCGGCCTTTTTTGTGGCGGCAGCTTCATGACGAAGCCGCCTGAACCTGTCGAGGTTTACTCCTTGATGTCGACAGCGTAGAAGTTGTGGCGGCCGAACGGGCTGTTCTTGTAGCCGATCACGCTCTTGCGAATGGGCTTGAGCTGCACCGCGTGGGCGATGGTGAACCAGGGCGCCTGCTCCTTGAAGATGACCTGGGCCTGCTGGTAGAGCTTGATGCGCTCGGCAGGATTGGTCACCGTCTTGGCCTTCAGGACCAGGTCTTCATACGGCTGGTAGCAGAACTTGGCGATGTTGGAGCCGCTGGCGGACTGGGCCGAAGCGCAGCCGAGCAGGGTGTACATGAAATTGTCAGGATCGCCGTTGTCGCCGGTCCAGCCCAGCATGCCCATCTGGTGTTCGCCAGCCTGCAAACGCTTGCGGTACTCGCCCCATTCGAAGCTCTTGATCTCGGCGGTCACACCGACCTTGACCAGGTCAGCCTGCATCAACTCGGCAATGCGCTTGGCATTCGGGTTGTACGGGCGCTGCACGGGCATGGCCCACAGGTCGGTGGTGAATCCGTTGGGGAAGCCGGCCTGGGCCAGCAATTTCTTGGCGGCTTCGGGGTTGTACTCGTCGTCCTTGACGGCGTTGTTGTACGCGGCCATGGTCGGCGGGATCGGGTTCTTGGCGGCAACACCGGTGCTCAGGTACACGCCGTCAACGATGGCCTTCTTGTTGATCGCCATGTTGATGGCCTTGCGCACGCGCACGTCGTCGAACGGCTTCTTGGTCGTGTTGTAGGCCAGGTAGCCCACGTTCAGTCCGGCCTGCTCGACGATCGTGACGTTGGCGTCCTTGCGGATCGCGTCCAGGTCGGCGGGGTTGGGGTAAGGCATGACATGGCATTCGTTCTTCTGCAGCTTGGCCCAGCGGACCGAAGCGTCAGGCGTGATCGAGTACACGAGGTCGTCGATCTTGGCCTTGCCGCCCCAGTACTGCGGGAAGGCCTTGTAGCGGATGACGGCGTCTTTCTGGTACTGCACCAGGTAGAAGGGACCGGTACCGACCGGGTCCTGGTCAATTTTTTCCGGCGTGCCGGCTTTCAACATGGCGTCGGCGTATTCCTTGGACTGCACGGCCGCGTAAGGCATGGCCAGGTTGGCGAGGAACGGCGCTTCAGGCTTGTCCAGCGTGATCTTGACGGTGTAGTCGTTGACCTTTTCCACCGATTTCAGCAGCTTGGGCATGCCCATGTCGCTGAAGTAGGAGTGGTTGGGGCTGGTGACCTTGAAGAAGGCGTTGTCTTCTTTCCACTGGCGCTCGAACATGAACAGCACGTCGTCGGCGTTGAAGTCGCGCGTTGGCTTGAAGGCCTTGTTGCTGGCGTGCCATTTCACGCCCTTGCGCAGGTGGAATGTGTATTCCTTGCCGTCGGCGGAGATGTCCCATTTCTCGGCCAGGCCGGGAACGACCTTGGTGCCGCCGTATTCGAATTCCACGAGGCGGTTGTAGACGGGTTCGTTGGCATCAAACGACGTACCCGTGGTGTTGACGCCGGGGTAGAAGTTTTCGGGGCTGCCTTCAGAGCAGAACACCAGCGTCTTCGCGGAGACGGGTGAAAGTGCCAGCAGCGCTGGCAGGGCAACAGCGCACAGCAATGCGCGCTGGACCGGGCGCAACTTACTTGCGCGGGGGCTTGCACTTGGTTTGGTCTGAATCATGGACGATCCCTTTGGAGGTTAATGCTGCTTTTGCAGCGGGGGCTTGCGGCCAGATTGCACAACATTTGTGACGTTGTGCGCCCTGGTCATTGAAAAACGTGGCCTGAAACCGGTGCTTGAGCGCATGGTTTCAGGTCACGCAGTGAGAAAGTTTTCAGCATAGTGGCACGCAACCTGCCGGTCCGCAACTTCGCGCAGCTGCGGCCTTTCGGCGCGGCAGCGGTCGGTGACGTGCGGGCAACGGGTAGAGAACACGCAGCCGGTGGGCGGGTTCAGCGGCGAGGGCAGCTCGCCTTTGAGCACGATGCGTTGCTTCACCCCGGTGCCGGCCAGGCCGGGTGTGGAGGCCAGCAGGGCCTGGGTATAGGGGTGCAGGGGCCGGTTAAACAGGGCATTTTTCTCGCCTTGTTCAACGGCATGGCCCAGGTACATCACCAGCACGTCGTGGGCGATGTGGCGCACCACACCCAGGTCGTGCGAGATAAACAGGTAGGCGAGACCCATGGACTGCTGCAGGTCGGCCAGCAGGTTGAGTACCTGGGCCTGGATGGAGACGTCCAGCGCCGACACCGGCTCGTCGGCTACCACCACCGTGGGGTTGAGCATCAACGCGCGTGCAATGGCGATGCGCTGGCGCTGGCCGCCCGAGAACATGTGGGGGTAGCGGTCGTAGTGCTCGGGGCGCAGGCCCACCATGGCCAGCATGGCACGGGCCTTGGCGGCGCGCTCCGCAGCGGTCAGGCTGGTATTGATTTCAAGCGGTGCCTCAAGAATCGCACCGATTTTTTTGCGCGGGTTGAGAGAGCCGTAGGGGTTCTGGAACACCAGCTGCACGGCTTTGCGCAGGCCCTGACGCTCTTCCTGGCCGCCGTTCACCGCGTCGATGCCGGTGATGCGCAATTCGCCGCCGGTAGGGGTTTCGATCAGCGAGACCATACGGGCCAGCGTGGATTTACCGCAGCCCGATTCGCCTACAACGGCCAGCGTCTTGCCAGCGTGGACCGAGAAGGAAACGCCGCCGACGGCCTGCAGGTGGTCGGACTTGCGCATGAAACCGCGGCGGATTTCATAGACCTGCTTGAGATTTTTGGCCTCGACGACCGGCCCGACGGGCAGGGTGCCTGGCGTGGTGATGGCGGCGGTGCTCATTGCGCGGCCTCCACCAGCGGGGTGTCGTGTTCGATGTTGGCCTCGCGGCTGGGGTCACCCAGCGGGTAGTGGCAGCGAACCATGCCGTCCTTCCAGGCGCGCAGCAGCGGGCGCTCGTTGCGGGAATGTTCGGTGGCATAGGCGCAGCGCGGAGCAAACAGGCAGCCGGCAGGGCGGTCATAGAGGCCTGGCACCATGCCGGGGATGGTCGCCAGGCGGGAGCTGCCGTCGCTGCGTTCAGGCAGGGCCGACAGCAGGGCTTCGGTGTAGGGGTGCTGGGGCGTGTTGAAGAGGGCCTGGGCGTTTTGCTCTTCCATGATCTGGCCGGCGTACATGACGGCGATGCGCTGCGCCATTTCAGACACCACGCCCATGTTGTGCGTGATCAGCACCAGGGCCATGCCGCGCTCCTTCTGGAGGCTGCGCAGCAGGTCCAGGATTTGTGCCTGGATGGTCACGTCGAGCGCCGTGGTGGGTTCGTCGGCGATCAGCAAGCGCGGGTTGCAGGCAATCGCCATGGCAATCATCACGCGCTGGTTCATGCCGCCGGAGAGTTGGTGGGGATAGGCCTTGAGGCGGCTCTCTGGCGAATTGATGCCGACCTGCTCAAGCAGTTCGATGGCCTTGCGTGTGGCGGCCTTTTTATCCATACCCAGGTGCAGGCGCAGAGTTTCGGTGATCTGGAAGCCGACGGTGAAGCAGGGGTTCAGGCTGGTCGTGGGTTCCTGGAAGATCATCGCCACATCTTTGCCGATGAGCTTGTTGCGCTCGCCTTGCGAGAGCTTGAGGAGGTCATGGCCGGCAAACCGCAGTTTGTCGGCTTTCACGCGGCCGGGGTAGGCCACCAGGCCCATCAAGGCCATCATGGTGACGCTTTTACCGGAGCCGGACTCGCCCACGATGCCGAGGACTTCGCCTTCTTCCAGCGACAGGCTGATGCCGTCGACGGCGTGCATCACGCCGTTTTGTGAGGGAAATTCAACAGAAAGATTTTCGATTTCAAGAAGGGCCATATTAGTAACTCCCCCTTCTCGGCTCACTTCGTGTAGCCGGATCCCCCCGCAGGGGGCAACAGCTGCGGCCCGGCAAAGCCGGTTCCGCGCTGTTACTTGCGAAGAGGTTCATGAGGGGTGGGTGAATCTTGTTCATCTTTTTAGCTTGGGATCGAATGCATCACGCAGTCCGTCGCCGAGCAAATTGAAGGCCAGCACAGTGATCAAAATTGCGAGGCCCGGGAAGGTGACTACCCACCAGGCGCGCAGGACAAATTCGCGGGCGTCGGCCAGCATGGTGCCCCATTCGGGTGAGGGCGGCTGGGCGCCCAGGCCCAGGAAGCCCAGGGCGGCTGCGTCCAGGATGGCGGTGGACACGCCGAGCGAGGCCTGGACGATCAGCGGCGCCGTGCAGTTGGGCAGGATTTCGCTGAACATGAGGCGGATGCGGCTGGCGCCGCTCATGCGGGCGGCGGTCACGTAGTCACGCGAGGTTTCGGCGATCACGGCGGCGCGCGTGATGCGCACGTAATGCGGTAGCACGACGATGGCCACAGCCAGCATGGCATTCATCAGGCCGGGGCCGAGGATGGCCACGATCACAATGGCCAGCAACAGGCTGGGCAGCGTCAGGATGATGTCCATGAGGCGCATCACGGCGATCTCGAAGATGCCGCGGAAAAAGCCTGCCAGCAGGCCCAGCACCGTGCCGACGACCACCGACAGCGCCACCACGGCCAGGCCGATGACCAGCGACAGGCGGGCGCCGTACATCAACCTGGTCAGGATGTCCCGGCCGATGGCGTCCGTGCCCAGGGGGTAAGTCCATGACCCGCCGGTTTGCCATGCTGGAGGTTTGAGGAACACCGCATTGTTGGTGATATTGGGCGCGTGCGGCGCCAGCAGCGGCGCGAACAGCGCGATCAGCAACACGCCAATGACAATGACCAGGCCGATCACGGCGCCGTTGTTGGCACTGAAGTAGTTCCAGAATTCGCGCAGCGGATGCGGTGGCGCGGGCGCAGTAGCGGGTTTCAAGGTGGCCGTGCTCATCGCTGATGCCTGATGCGTGGGTTAATGATGCCGTAGGTGATGTCCACCAGAAGGTTGACGGCCATGACGATGGCGCCCAGGAGCAGGATGCCGCCTTGCAGAACGGGGTAGTCGCGGCGGCTGATGGCTTCGATCAGCCACTTGCCGACGCCCGGCCAGGAAAAAATGGTTTCGGTGAGGATGGCGCCGGTAAACAGCACGCCCACCTGCAGGCCGATCACGGTGACCACCGGGATCAGCGCGTTGCGCAGCGCATGCAGGGCCACCACGCGCAGGTTGGAAAGTCCTTTGGCGCGCGCGGTACGGATGTAGTCTTCGCCCAGCACTTCCAGCATGGCCGATCGCGTCATGCGCGCGATCACCGCCAGCGGGTTGGTGCCCAGCACGATCATGGGCAATATGAGATGGGAGGCGGCCGACCAGAACGCGCCTTTGTCTTCCGAGAGGAGCGAGTCGATCAGCAGAAAGCCGGTGGTGGGCTCAATGAAGTACTGCACCGACAGCCGGCCAGACACGGGTGTCCAGCCGAGCTGCACCGAGAACAGCAGGATCAGCAGCAGTCCCCACCAGAAAATCGGCATGGAATACCCCGTGAGGGACACCCCCATGACGCCGTGGTCAAGTATGGAGTTTCGTTTGACCGCTGCGAGGATGCCGGCCGGGATGCCGATCAGCAGGGCAAACAAAATGGCGCACACGGCGAGTTCGATTGTGGCTGGAAACAGCGTAAGGAACTCGCGCAAAACTGGTTCCTGCGTGATCAGGGACTTGCCCAGGTCGCCCTTGAGAACGCGGCCGATGTAGATGCCGTACTGCACCATTACGGGTCGGTCCAGGCCGTATTCCTTGAGCAATTGTGCGTGGCGCACCGGGTCGATGCCGCGCTCGCCCGCCATGGTTTCGATCGGGTCGCCGGGCACCATGCGGATCAGGAAGAAGGCCAGCAGCGTCATCCCCAAAAAGGTGGGAATGATCAGGCTCAGTCGGGTAAAAATAAAGCGCAGCATTATCGCGGGATGCTAAGGCAGGTCCTGGGACGGGCTGTGAAAAAACCGTCGCGCTGGTGACAGGCAGGGCGCGCGAAATTTTTCGCCGCCTCGGTTTTTGAATGCAGTAGCTGCAGTGGCATCAACATGGAGTCTTGTTTTGTTAAGTCTGGTGCGGGCGGTGCCGCGGGGAATTTTTTATCTTAGCAACAATAGCGTCGTTTTTCGACTGTGCCGCTGGTGGCAGGCTACCGAGTAACCCTATGGCATTAGCATACGTTTCAGGTCGTTTTGGGCGTTAATGGAAGCGGGGCGGAGAGCGCCGGAGTAACGCAGGAAGCGTGCCAGCGGTTTTGGGTCTGATGTGGACCCTACAGCACGCACGCATAAAAAAAGGCCGGTGTAAACCGGCCTTTTGAAATCGGCAGGAGCCGATTACTTGACGTGCTTGCCGATCAGGCCAGCCATCTCGAACATCGACACTTGCGCCTTGCCGAAAACGGCGCGCAGTTTTTCGTCGGCGTTGATCATGCGCTTGTTGACCTTGTCTTGCAGGCCCTTGGATTTGATGTAAACCCACAGCTTGCTGACGATCTCGGTACGTGGCAGAGGCTTGTCGCCAACCACTGCTGCCAGCGCTGGGCTCAAGGTCAGTGCCTTCATGAACGCTGCATTGGGCGTGCGCTTTTTGGCAGGCGCTTTTTTCGCTGCTGGCTTTTTGGCCGCAACTTTCTTGGCGGGAGCTGCCTTCTTCGCGGCTACCTTCTTTGCAGGAGCTGCTTTCTTCGCAGGAGCCTTCTTTGCAGGAGCTGCTTTCTTCGCAGCTACTTTCTTTGCCGGAGCAGCCTTTTTTGCAGGCGCTTTTTTAGCCGGTGCTTTTTTTGCAGTTGCCATGATTGATTTTCCTTCTAGAAGTTGATAAATCACCACACGGATAACTACTCTTCCTTGTGGCAATGCGGATGCTACTGGAGAAAAACGCAGTTTCCTAGCGAAAGCGCACTTTATTTGCGCTTTTATGTTGCAGATTTACCTCTGAAAATCAGGAAAACGCCCATGAGAATCACGCCGCAAGCAGCCCATTCGCCCCCAGTGACGTACTCTCCGGCGAAGAATGCACCGAGAAAAATCGCGATCAGGGGGTTCACAAAGGCATAGCTCGTGGCTACTGCAGGTGAGGCATTGGCCAGTAAATAGAGGTAGGCGCTGAAGGCGATGAGCGAGCCAAACACCACGAGATAGAGCCATGCAAGCACGGCTTCAGGCTGCGCGGGCCAGTTGGCAGCGGCTTCGCGGTGCTCACCCAATGCAAGAGAAATCGCCATCAACACCGCGCCGCCACACAACATTTCGCTGGCAAAACCCGCGGGGCCATTCGCCAGCGGCAGCCGGGTGGTGGACAGCACCGAGCCAAGTGACCACAGCAAGGTCGCCCCCGCAATGCACGCCATGCCGACGGGAGCAGCGCTAAAGCTGGCGCCTTGCACCAGCATCAGCACACCCGCCAGCCCCACCACCATGCCCAGGAACTCCAGCCTGCTGGGCCGCTGGCCCAGCAGGAGGCCCCAGGCCGACACCATCATGGGAACCACCGCGATGAAGGTGGCGATCAGTCCGGAGCCGATGTGAACTTCAGCCGATGCTGTCAGCCCCATCCCGCCGCCCAGCATCAGGGTGCCGATGACTGCGGCGTTGGCCCACTCGCGCCTGCTGGGCAGCTTGTGCCCGCGTATCAGCACCCATGCCATCATCAGAAGGCCGGCCGCCAGGAAACGCGTGCCCATCTGGAAGAAAGGCGGAAAACTGATCAGGGCAAAGCGGATTGCCAGGTAAGTGGAGCCCCACACCAGGTAACAGGCGAGCAGGGCAGGGATCAAAAGCGCCGGCGCTTTGCCGGTGGCGGAGGATGAAATGAGCGCAGAGGTCATGCCTGCATGGTAGGTTGCCAAACGCCGTCAGACTATGCAAAACTAACGGCAAAACTGCAGCTGGCCTTTAAATTTAAAGCTTGAAAAGTGATATGACCGAAACTACTGAGTGGGACCATTACGACAGCCGCATCCTCGGCGAACTGCAGCGCGATGCGCGGATCACCATGGCCGAGCTGGGCCGCCGTGTTCACCTGAGCCAGCCGGCAGTCACGGAGCGTGTGCGCAAGCTCGAACTGGGCGGCGTGATCAAAGGTTACCGGGCCGAGGTTGACCTGGCGCGGCTGGGTTACGGCATACGCGCTATTGCGCGGGTAGGGCGGGTCGAGTACGCCCGGGTGGTCAAGCTGATCGAGCAGACGCCTGAAGTCATCAATGCCTACAACGTGACCGGCGAAGACAGCTGGGTGCTGGAAATCGCAGTGATCGACGTGGCGCACCTGGACGCGGTGGTGACCAAATTCTGCATCCTGACGGAGACCTCGACGTCCATCGTCCTCAATGCGCCCCGCGAAAACGCGGTGGTTTTGCCCGCCCGCCGTGAAGACATCAAACCCGTCATCAAGAAAGTCACCGGAAAATGAGCCAGGACAAATCCTCTTTCCCAGCCTTCTTCGCCACCTGCGATCTCTGCGACCTGCATAAGGGTGACACCTCGGGTCATTTCAGGGTGCTCCCGCCTGTTTTCAGGAGCTACGGCGGCCTTCAGAAATTCAGCGGTCCCGTCGTCACGGTGAAATGCTTTGAAGACAACACGCCGGTCAAGGCGGCGGTGGAGTCGCCGGGCGAGTCGCGCGTGCTGGTGGTGGATGGCGGCGCCTCGTTGCGTCGTGCCTTGCTGGGCGGCAATCTGGGTGCCGCAGCCGCCAAAAACGGCTGGGCCGGGGTTGTGATTGACGGTTGCGTGCGGGATGTCGCGGAGCTGGCGCAATGCCAGACCGGCATCCGCGCACTGGCAAGCGTGCCGCTGCCCACGGAAAGGCGCCAGGCGGGCCTGCGTGACATCGCTGTGCAGATACAGGGCGTCTGGGTGCGGCCGGGCGACTGGCTCTACGCCGACGAGGATGGGGTGGTGGTGATGCCGGCGCCTGCGCAAGCGTAGACGCAGGGCGCTTGCAATCCAGGCGCTCTACCGCCGGGCGCAGAGGTTTGCAGCGGGGGCGCTGGATGGAATATTGGAAAAACCGGCCTCAACCTCAATAAACAAGGGCGTGAGTGGCTATAAATTTAATAGCACTCACGCGCTGTCTTTGAGCAGCAGAGGCGGGCCGCTCATGCCCTGCTTCTCATTGCTGCCAAAAAATACTCAGAACCCCGCAAGAGCGATCGAGTTCTTCAGCGCCTGCCCGCCACCGTAGCTGTCCTGCTCGGGCGGCACGCCGCCCAGCGACACGCGGATCGCGCAGTACTTGAACTCCGGGATCTTGGCAAACGGGTCCAGCGCCGCGTTGGTCAGCTTGTTGATGGCTGCTTCGTAGTAACAGAAAGGTACAAAAACCGCACCGCGTGGCGAGCTTTCGTCGGCGCGGGCATACAGTTCCACCTTGCCGCGGCGTGACTCGATGGTTACGACATCGCCCGGTTTGCCGCCCAGGGCCGCAAGATCCAGGGGGTGCACCAACGCAACCGGATCCGGCTCGATCGCATCGAGCACCGTCGCGCGTCGGGTCATGCTGCCGGTGTGCCAATGCTCCAGCTGGCGGCCGGTGATCAGCACCATCGGGTATTCGGTGTCCGGGCGCTCATTGGCCGGGATGATGTCGGCCGGCACAAACTTCGCGCGGCCGCCTTCACGGGGGAAGTCATCCACAAACACCACCGACTGGCCTGGATCGCCTTCCTTCATACAAGGGTAGGTGACCGAATGTTCGCGGTCAAGCCTGTCCCAGGTGATGCCGCCAATGCTCGGCATGGTGTGGCGCATCTCGTCGAAGACTTCGCTGACATGGTTGTAGTGCCAGCCGCAGCCCATCCGGTTGGCGATCTGCGTGATGATCCAGAGGTCCTGGCGTGCGTCGCCGGGCGGGTTGATGGCCTTGCGGCCCATCTGCACCAGGCGGTCGGTATTGGTAAAGCTGCCGTCTTTTTCCGGGAAGGCGCTGGCCGGCAAGATCACGTCCGCCAAGTAGGCCGTTTCGGTCAGGAAGATGTCCTGCACCACGAGGTGGTCCAGCGCCGCCAGGGCTTCACGCGCGTGGTTGGCGTCGGGGTCTGACATGGCCGGGTTCTCGCCCTGCACATACATGCCCTTGATGCCGCCCTTCTTGATGGCGTGCATCACCTCGACCACCGTCAGGCCGACCTGGTCGTCCAGGGTGCCCGGGGCCAGCTTCCAGGCCTTCTCGAAACTGGCGCGGACCTCGGGCTTGGACACATGCTGGTAGTCCGGCAGCATCATGGGGATCAGGCCGGCGTCGGACGCACCCTGCACGTTGTTCTGGCCGCGCAAGGGGTGCAGGCCGGTGCCGGGACGGCCAATCTGGCCGGTCATCAGCGAGAGGGCAATCAGGCAGCGCGCGTTGTCGGTGCCGTGCACGTGCTGCGAAACGCCCATGCCCCACAGGATCATCGAGCCTTTGGAGGTGGCGAACAGGCGGGCCACGTAACGCAGCGTGTCGGCGTCGATGCCGCAAATCGGCGCCATCAGCTCGGGCGTGTAGCCTTCAACGTTCTTGCGCAGCTCTTCGTAGCCGATGGTGCGGCTGTCGATGAAAGCCTGGTCCACCAGGCCCTCGGTCACGATGACATTCATCATCGCGTTGAGCATGGGCACATCGGTGTCGGGCTTGAACTGCAGGTGGCAGTGCGCCATGCGGGTGAGGTCGGAGCGGCGGGGATCCATCACGATCAGTTTCGTGCCGTTTTTCACGGCGTTCTTGATCCAGGTGGCCGCTACGGGGTGGTTCACCGTCGGGTTGGCCCCGATGATGACCACCACATCGGCCTTGGTGACATCCATCACCGGGTTGGACACCGCGCCGGAGCCGATGCCTTCGAGCAGGGCGACGACGGAGGACGCGTGGCACAGCCGCGTGCAGTGGTCCACATTGTTGCTGCCAAAGCCGGTGCGCACCAGCTTCTGGAACAGGTAGGCCTCTTCGTTGCTGCCCTTGGCCGAGCCGAAACCCGCCAGCGACTTCTTGCCGTGCTGGTCGCGGATCGCGGCGAGTTTGCCGCCGGCAAATTCCAGTGCTTCTTCCCAGCTTGCTTCGCGGAACACGTCCATCACGCGGTCGGGGTCCATGCTGAAGTCGCCTGTCTTGGGCATGCCTTCGCGGCGGATCAGCGGCTTGGTCAGCCGGTGCGGGTGGTGGGCGTAATCAAAACCGTACCTGCCTTTGACGCACAGGCGTTCATGGTTGGCGGGGCCGTCGCGGCCTTCCACAAAAAGAATCTTGTCGTCCTTGACGTTGTAGGTCAGCTGGCAACCCACACCGCAGTAGGGACACACAGACTCGACCTGCTTGTCCGGCACGGTCAAGGCAGCCTCGCGGGCCGGCATCAGGGCGCCCGTCGGGCAGGCTTGTACGCATTCGCCGCAGGCCACGCAGGTGGACGCACCCATGGGATCATCCATATCGAAGACGATCTTGGCTTGGTCACCGCGGAAGGCCAACCCGATCACGTCATTGACCTGCTCGTCACGGCAGGCGCGCAGGCAGCGCGTGCACTGGATGCAGGCGTCCAGGTTCACGGCAATGGCGGGGTGCGATACATCCTGGCGCACCTGCTGGCGCGCCTCGAAACGGGGCTTGCCGACGCCGATCCTGGCAGCCCATTGGTCTACCTCGTTGTTGCGGGTGTATTCCTTTTCGGGCATGTCCGAGAGCAGCAGCTCGAGCACCATTTTTTGGGACGCCACAGCGCGCTCACTGTCGGTGACGACCTTCATGCCGGCGGCAGGTGCGCGGCAGCATGAGGGGGCGAGCACGCGCTCACCGTTGATCTCGACCATGCAGGAGCGGCAGTTGCCGACGGCTTCCATGCCTTCCTTGAAGCACAGGTGGGGGATCTCCACGCCTTCGCGCTTGGCGACCTGGAGCAGTGATTCGGTGGCGCGACCCTGGACTTCGCGGCCGTTGAGGCTGAAGCTTACGAGCGGCGAGTCGAGTTCGGCGAGTTCCTGCCGGGTAATTGCATTCATTGGAGATCCTTAAAGTGCACAGCTCGGCCGGCCGCAGCGCCGGGCCGCCCCAAGCAAGGCCAGCCCCCTCGGGGGGCAGCGTAGTACGCAAAGCGACAAGCGTGGAGACTCATAGTTCGTGTGGGAAGTACTTGACGACGCAGTCCATGGGATTGGGCGCTGCCTGACCGAGGCCGCAGATCGATGCGTCGCGCATGACCAGAGACAGGTCTGCCAGCAGGGCGAGGTCCCACTTGGGCTGTTCCATGAGGTGTGCCGCTTTCGCCGTGCCGACGCGGCAGGGCGTGCACTGGCCGCAGGATTCATGGTGAAAGAAACGCATCATGTTGCGCGCCGCGTCGGTGGCCGTGTCCTTGTCGGACAAGATCATCACGGCGGCCGAGCCGATGAAACAGCCGTAAGGCTGCAGCGTGTCGAAGTCCAGTGGGATGGTGTTCATCGTGGCGGGCAGGATGCCGCCTGAAGCACCGCCAGGCAGGTAAGCATAAAACTTCTGGCCGTCGAGCATGCCGCCGCAGTATTCGTCGATCAGCTCCTGGATGGTGATGCCGGCCGGTGCCAGCTTGACGCCAGGCTCCTTTACCCGCCCTGAGACGGAGAACGAGCGCAAACCCTTGCGGCCATTTCGGCCGTGCGAGGCGAACCATTCACCGCCTTTTTCCAGGATGTCGCGCACCCAGTACAGCGTCTCGAAGTTGTGCTCCAGCGTCGGCCGGCCAAACAGGCCTACCTGCGCTACGTAGGGCGGACGCAACCGGGGCATGCCGCGCTTACCCTCGATAGACTCGATCATGGCCGACTCTTCACCGCAGATGTAAGCGCCCGCGCCGCGGCGCAGTTCGATTTCCGGCATGCCGGTCATCAGCGGGTCTAGCCGCAACCTGGCCAGTTCGGCCGCCAGCATGCTGCGGCAGCCGTGGTACTCGTCACGCAGGTAAACGTAGATCTTCTCGATGCCGACGGCCCAGGCGGCAATCAGCATGCCTTCAAGGAAACGGTGCGGGTCTCGCTCCAAGTAGACGCGGTCCTTGAAAGTGCCGGGCTCGCCTTCGTCGATGTTCACGGCCATCAGGCGCGGGCCTTTTTCGGCACGCACGATGCGCCACTTGCGGCCGGAAGGAAAGCCGGCGCCGCCCAGACCGCGCAGGCCGGAGTCTTCCATGGTCTTGAGAACAGCTTCGATATCCCGCTCGCCCGAAATGCACTGCTTGAGCAGGCTGTAGCCGCCTTTCGCCTGGTAGGCGGGCAGGTCGGTAAAACCTTCGGGAACATGCTCGGTGGCCCTTGCCGCCACGGTTGCGGCGATGGTTTCGCAGCTGGCGTTTGGCACCGGGTTTTGTCCCACCACAGCCGCAGGGGCTTGCTCGCATCGCCCGATGCAAGGCGCAGCAATGACCCGGACTTCCCGTCCGAGCAGGGCAGGGAGCTTGGCCAGCAAGTCCTTGGCGCCTGCCATCTCGCAAGCAAGGCCGTCACAGACCCGTACGGTGAGTGCGGCGGGAGCGGCTTCGCCTTCCTTGACCACGTCGAAATGGTGATAGAAGGTTGCCACTTCGTAGACCTCGGTCTGTGCCAGCTTCATCTCCTGGGCCAGCGCTGCCAGGTGGGCGGCCGACAAGTGGCCGAACGCATCCTGAATCTTGTGCAGATGCTCAATCAGCAAATCCGCCCGGCGCGACTCGGTGCCCAGCAGGCGCTGTACTTCCGCCAGCGCCTGCGGGTCGACGCGGCGTCCCTTTGGCGCTTGACGCTTTCGCTGCTTGGAGGCGTCGATGACGGCGATGGGAATGATGGGATGGTTCATTGGGCTCGCTGTGTGGCTGGCTTTGGTGGCGGGAGGGCCGCGCCTAAATGACGCGCTCGGCCCTTAATTCGGCGATGTAGTCGGCGCCGTAGCCCAACTGCGTCAGTACCTCGTCCGTGTGCTCGCCCAGCAGGGGAGAGCGGGTGACTTCAGTGGCACTGTCTGACATCTTGATGGGATTCCCCACGGTCAGGTATTTGCCGCGGGTGGGGTGATCGATTTCAACAATGGTGCCGGTCTCGCGAAGCGCGGGCTCTTCGGCGATTTCCTTCATGGAGAGGATGGGGCCGCAGGGAATGTCGTATTTGTTGAGAATCTCCATGGCTTCGAACTTGGTCTTGGTCATGGTCCATTTTTCGATGCGCGCGAAGATGGGCTTCAAGTGCAGCAGCCGGGCTGCCGGCGTCGCAAAGGCTTCGTCGTCAATCCAGCCTTCTTCGCCGATGACCTTGCACACGGCTGGCCACACGGCGCCCTGTGTGATGAAGTAGATATACGCGTTGGGGTCGGTCTCCCAGCCCTTGCATTTCAGGATGGAGCCGGGTTGGCCGCCGCCGGATGCATTGCCGGCGCGGGGAACGGCTTCACCGAATTTGCCGTCGGGGTACTGCGGATACTCATGCATGGTGCCGGTGCGTTCCAGTCGCTGCTGGTCACGCAGCTTGACGCGGCACAGGTTCAGCACGGCGTCCTGCATGGGTGCCAGTACTTTCTGGCCGCGCCCCGTTGTGTTGCGCTGATAGAGGGCAGCGACGATACCCAGGGCAAGGTGCAGGCCGGTTCCACTGTCACCGATTTGTGCGCCAGTGACCATGGGCGGGCCGTCATCAAAGCCGGAGGTGGAGGCCGAACCGCCGGCACATTGGGCAACGTTTTCGTAAACCTTGCAGTCTTCGTAGGGGCCGGGGCCAAAACCCTTGACCGATGCGACGATCATTCGGGGATTGAGCTTCTGGATGTGTTCCCAGGTGATGCCCATGCGGTCAAGCGCGCCTGGCGCGAAATTTTCGACCAGTACATCACACTCCTTGATCAAGGTGTCCAGGACTTCCTTGCCCTTCGGCTTCTTGGTGTCCAGCGTGATTGATCGCTTGTTGTGGTTGAGCATCGTGAAATACAGGCTGTCTACGCCGGGTATGTCGCGCAACTGTCCGCGAGTCGCGTCACCTTCGCCAGCGCGCTCGACCTTGATGACGTCTGCGCCGAACCATGCCAGCAACTGGGTACACGTCGGCCCGGACTGGACGTGGGTGAAATCAAGGATGCGAACGCCGTCTAACGCTTTGCTCATGAAAGTTCCTGCTGGAGGTTGAAATGGATGCTCGTATGGCTTGCGCCATGCTGCAGGGCACCTGGGTGCCCGGTTCAACCCCTATGTTAATCACTGCACCGGTGATGTGCCTTTGTCTTTTGGGTTACGGTGTTTTGCCTTGAGGGAGAAGCTGCATCTCCAGTTCCGTCAGGCGTTTTTTCAGATTGCGTTCTTCGGCAAAGCGGGCGGTTTCATCGCGGATCACCGCGACGATCGCCGATACCTTGTTATCCGGGGTGTGTAACAGCGCGACGGTAAAGGCAATAGACAAGCCATGCCCGTCCTTGTGCACTGCGGGCACACGAAGGACGTCGTTGCCATACCGCGTTTGCCCGGTCGCCATGGTCTTGTGATAGCCGTCCCAGTGACGTTGCTGTTGGCGCTGCGGGATGATGATGTCCAGCGATTTACCCAGCGCTTCTTCTTCTGTGAAGCCAAACATCCGCTGGGCCGCAGGGTTCCACAAGACAATTGCACCGCCGGCGTCGGAAGCCACAATGGCATCGCCAACGGCCTCCACTAGCTGTTTCAGGTCGGTTGTTGTTTGCATATGTCCACTCCTGTTGCTGGCAAATAAGCTGGTTGAGGCTTTAAAAAAAACGGCGCTCAATCTGAACGCCGTCTTTCCGGGCCATCAAGACCGCTACTTCAAGATTGCGCTCACACCGCTTTTGCAGTGTGCATGGCCGCGATCTGGTCTTTGCTGTAACCGAGTTCAGCAAGAACCTCATCGGTGTGCTCGCCCAGCAGGGGCGATGCGGTTACTTCGGGCTTGGTGTCAGAGAACTTGATCGGGCTGCCCACGGTGAAGTAGCTACCGCGCACCTTGTGCGGTACTTCAACGATGGAGCCGCTGGCACGCAAGGATTTGTCGTGCAACAACTCTTTCATCGACAACACGGGCGCGCAAGGAATATCAAATTTACGGAAGACGTCCACGGCTTCGAACTTCGTCTTGTCAGCGATGAATGCTTCAATCGTGGCGAAGATATCCATGATGTGCGGCTGGCGTGCCTTGGCCGTGGTGTAGGCCGGGTCGGTTTTCCACTCGGGTTTGCCCAGTGCGTCGCAGATCGGCTCCCAGGCGTGCCCCTGGACCGTGAAATAGATGTACGCGTTGGGGTCGGTTTCCCAACCCTTGCATTTCAGAATCCAGCCGGGTTGTCCGCCACCGCCGGCATTGGCGCCACGCGGCACCACGCCGTCTTTGAAGGCGTCCATTTCATGCGGGTATTGCGGGTACTCTTCCAGGTAGCCGAGGTTGTCCAGGCGCAGCTGGTCGCGCATTTTGACGCGGCACAGGTTGAGCACACTGTCCTGCATGGACACGGCGACTTTTTGGCCCTTGCCAGTCTTCTGGCGGCCGATATAAGCCGTCAAAATACCGATGGCCAGATGCATGCCGGTATTGCTGTCGCCCAAAGCGGCAGACGAAATGGTGGGACCTGAGTTCTCGCCCTTCCAGTAGCCGGTGGTGGATGCTGCGCCGCCTGCGCACTGGGCCACGTTTTCGTAAACCTTCAGGTCTTCGTAGTGGTGGCCGTCAGAGAAACCCTTGACGGATGCCAGAATCATTTTTGGGTTGAGCGACTGGATGTGTTCCCAGGTGAATCCCATACGGTCCAGCGCGCCGGGACCAAAATTCTCGACCATCACGTCGGATTCCTTGATGAGCCTCTCCAGCACTTCCTTGCCTTCGGGCTTTTTGGTGTCCAGCGTCAGTCCGCGCTTGTTGCTGTTGAGCATGGTGAAATACAACGCGTCAGCGCCTTCGATGTCACGTAGCTGGCTTCGGGTAACGTCGCCAGAGCCAGGACGCTCGACCTTGATTACGTCAGCGCCGAACCAGGCCAGCATCTGAGTGCAGGCGGGACCGGCCTGAACGTGGGTGAAGTCGATGATTTTGATGCCTGCGAGTGGTTTGTTGCTCATTTTGATTTCTCCTTGGGATGGCTTTGGATTACTTCTTTGCTGCAGCACTCTGCGGATTCAGGCTGGTGATTCGACCACTTTCGGTTCCTGCGGTTTCGTCGATGATGGCGTTGATCAGGGTCGGCTTGCCAGATTTAACGGCTTCGTCCAGCGCCTTCGCCAATTCGGCCGGAGTGTTGGCCAAAACGCCCACCCCGCCGAAAGCCTGCATCATCATCTCGTAGCGTGCGTTCTTGACGAAAACGGTGGGCGCCACATCGCCGCCGCGAGGATTCACGTCGGTGCCCTTGTAAATGCCGTTGTTGTTGAAGACGATAACGCAGACGGGGAGGTTGTAGCGGCAAATCGTCTCGACTTCCATGCCGCTGAAACCAAAAGCGCTGTCGCCTTCGATTGCGATTACGGGTTTACCCGTGGTGACTGCGGCGGCAACGGCAAAACCCATGCCGATGCCCATGATGCCCCAGGTGCCGACGTCAAGGCGCTTGCGCGGCTCGTACATGTCGATAATGCTGCGCGCGAAATCCAGCGTATTCGCGCCTTCGTTGACAACGATGGCATCGGGGCGCTCTTTAACCGCATTGCGGATGACGTTCAGCGCGCTGTGGAAGTTCATCGTCGGCGGGTTCAGCGCCAGGGTTGCCGCCATCTTGGAAAGATTCTTGTCCTTGCGCTCGGCGATCCCCTGAGTCCATTCGGCCGGTGGTTTGGCCCACTTTGAGCCCAAACCTTCCAGCAACGCCGAGACGCACGAGCCGATGTCGCCGACCAGCGGTGCGGCGATCGGTACGTTGCTGTCCATCTCGGTCGGCGAGATGTCGATCTGGATGAACTGCCGGGTGTCGGCGTTCGGGCCGCCCCAGGTCTTGCCTTTGCCGTGCGACAGCAGCCAGTTCAGGCGCGCGCCGACCAGCATCACAACATCGGCTTCTGCCAGTACGTGGGAGCGGGTGGCAGAAGCCGACTGTGCATGCGTGTCAGGCAACAGGCCCTTGGCCATGGACATCGGCAGGTAGGGGATGCCGGTTTTTTCGATCAGGGCACGGATATCGGCATCGCACTGCGCATAGGCGGCGCCTTTGCCCAGCACGATCAGCGGCCGTTTGGCACCTTTGAGCAGGTCGAGCGCGCGTTTGACCGAATCGGGCGCCGGGATCTGGCGGGGAGCAGGGTCCACAACCTTGATGAGCGACTTTTTGCCGGCTGCGGCATCCATGGTCTGCCCGAACAGTTTGGCCGGCAGGTCGAGGTAGACACCGCCAGGGCGGCCGGACAGCGCCGAACGTATGGCGCGCGCGATGCCGACGCCAATGTCTTCGGCGTGGAGGACGCGAAATGCTGCTTTGCACAATGGCTTGGCAATTGCCAGCTGGTCCATTTCTTCGTAGTCACCCTGCTGAAGATCCACAATCTCGCGCTCGCTTGAGCCGCTGATCAGGATCATCGGGAAGCAGTTGGTCGTTGCGTTCGCCAGTGCCGTGAGGCCGTTGAGGAACCCGGGCGCCGACACCGTCAGGCAAATGCCGGGCTTTTGCGTCAGGAAGCCAGCGGCAGCTGCGGCATTGCCGGCATGCTGCTCGTGGCGAAACGAAATCATGCGAATGCCTTCGGCCTGCGCTTTACGCGTCAGGTCGGTGATGGGGATGCCGGGCAAGCCGAAGATCGTGTCAATGCCGTTGAGCTTGAGCGCGTCGATCAGCAGGTGAAATCCATCGGTCTGCTCTCCGGATTGGGTGTCTTTTGTCATTTGAATGTCTCTTCGTTTGACTTGGGTAAAAATTGAGCAGGCCTGGCTGTCCATTGGCATGCACGAGGGTCATTTGCATCGTCGGGTTATCATAGGAATTGATTCAGGTTTCACCCTTGACCGAGGTCAACTTTCTCTGTATTTGGACCGCACAAACGTGTCAGTTCCGCACCCTCCCAACCCATGTTGTCCATACAAAACCATCCAGATAGAAATGTCATTCGTGTTCAGCTGGCACAGAACATAGTTCTGAAGGGGATTACGACGGAACAGAGCGCTGAACTGGAGCCGCATCTGGTGATTGTTGATGGTCAGAAAGGTGACTCGCTCCTGCATCAGGGTGTGCATGAAATGGAGCAATATTTCATCCTTGAAGGCATCCTGAAGCGGGTGGTAACCAATGAGCAGGCCAAGGAGATGATTCTTCGTTTCGCCGACGAACGCGACATGGAAACCAGTTATGCCGCGTGGCGCCTCGGTACGCCCACGCCTTACAGCACTGTTTGTGTGACCAAGGTCCGGGTGGCAAAGCTGCCGCTGCAGGAGTGGGTGGCGTTCCTGGAGCGTCACCATGAAATCAAGCAGTCGTTCGAATATTACGTAATGCGCCTGATGAGCGAAATCATGGCCCATACCATTACGCTGCATTTGCTGGATGCACCGGGCCGCGTCAAGCGCTTTCAGCGCAAGCATCCCGAACTGTTTGACCGTATTCCCAAGAAAGAATTGGCGTCCTACCTGAACCTGTCAGCAGAAACCCTGAGCCGACTCAAGCAGCGCGGCAAGATCTGACGGAAAAGCGAAGCGGGAATAAAAAAGCCGGGTGATATACCCGGCTTTTTTGTTATGGGCTCGAATGCTCAGTCCACAGGCTGTTCCGCTGCAAATTCATTCTTCTTGGGCGGGCGAATTTTGGCCAGAACGCGGGAGATCAGCGGCCACAGCAGCAAAACCAGGGCAAGTGTCGTGATGCCACCTACCAGCGGGTTAGACCACATGATGGACATTTCACCTTGTGACACGAGCATGGCCTGGCGGAACGAGTCTTCGGCCTTATCTCCAAGGACCAGCGCCAGCACCAGCGGCGCGAGTGGATAGTCCAGTTTCTTGAAGAGATAGCCGACCACGCCGAACAGCATCATGAACCAGATGTCCAACATGGCGTTGTGGACGGTGTAGGCGCCGATGGCGCAGATGACCACAATGATGGGCGCAATGATTGAGAACGGGATGCGCAGGATGGAGGCAAACAGCGGGACCGTGGTCAGTACAACGATCAGTCCTACAAGGTTGCCCAGGTACATGCTGGCAATCAGTCCCCAGACGAAGTCTTTTTGCTCAACGAACAGCAGTGGCCCGGGCTGCAGGCCCCAGATCAGCAAGCCGCCCAGCAACACAGCTGCGGTGGGTGAACCTGGAATGCCCAGTGCCAGCATGGGTAGCAAGGCACTGGTGCCGGCGGCGTGCGCTGCGGTTTCGGGAGCAATGACACCTTCGATCTCACCGGTACCGAACTTCGGGCCGTTCTTCGACATTTTCTTGGCAAGGCCGTAACTCATGAATGAGGCCGGTGTTGCGCCGCCAGGGGTGATACCCATCCAGATGCCGATCAGCGAGCTGCGAACCGACGTCATCCAGTACTTCGGCAGCTTTTTCCATGTCTCCAGCACGACCTTGGGGTCGATCTTGGCGCTTTTGCCGGAGAACGCCAGTCCTTCTTCCATGGACAGAAGAATCTCGCCGATGCCGAACAGGCCGATCACCGCAATCAGGAAATCGAAGCCGCGCATAAGGTCCGGAATCCCAAAGGTCAGGCGTAGCTGGCCGGTTACGGTGTCCATGCCGACAGACGCCAATGCAAAGCCGAGCGTCATGGACGCGAGGATCTTGAACGGAGAGCCTTTGCCCATGCCCACGAAACTGCAGAAGGTCAGAAGGTAGACCGCGAAGAACTCTGGTGGACCGAACTTGAGTGCGAACTTGGCCACCAGGGGCGCCAGAAAGGTGATCATCACGACGGCGACAAAGGCGCCGACGAACGATGAGGTGAACGCAGCTGTCAGCGCGGCGCCCGCCTTGCCTTGTTGAGCCATCGGGTAGCCGTCAAAGGTGGTTGCTACCGACCAGGGCTCCCCCGGTATGTTGAACAGGATGGAGGTGATCGCACCACCAAAAAGCGCACCCCAATAGATGCAGGACAGCATGATGATGGCCGAAGTGGGCGACATCGTGAACGTGAGGGGCAGCAAAATGGCCACCCCGTTGGCTCCGCCCAGGCCGGGCAGCACGCCGATCAGCACACCCAGGATGATGCCCACGAACATCAGGACAATGTTCATCGGCGTCAGGATGACGCTGAATCCGTGAAAAAGCGAGTTTAGTTCTTCCATTTCGATATCCGGTAAAAGTTCAGTGGGCTCGATGCGGGGATAGAGGACTCAGTAGCCGAGGAAGCTCAGCAAGTCGAACTGGCCTTTGAACAAGGGAACCTTGAACCAGACCTCGAACATGAAGAAAAACAGCGCGATCACAACGAAGGAAGTGATCACGCTCTTGATCGGGGAGAATTTCCCCAGGACGATCATGAACAGCGCGATGTATACAGCGGACGCCACGTAGAGGCCAAAAAACTGGACAGCCAGCACATAAACAATGGCAGGAAGCAAAACGGCAAGTACCCGCTTGAGCTGCTCTCCGTCGACAAATACCTCGGTATTCCTGCTCTTGCCGAACACGGCTTGGTAGAAGGTGCCGAGGCCTGAAATACACAGGATGATGCCGATATAAAACGGGAAGTAGCCTGAACCGGGGCCATCGGTGGTCCAGCCGGACCCCAGGGCCCAACTGCCCTGGATGACCACCGCACCCAGGATGACAATACAGGTGGCGACGATCGCTTCAACAACATAGGTCGCGACGCCCGAGCGGGCCTCCGCGCCGGATTCTTGGTTTGGCTCCATGAGCAACTCCGTTGGATTGAGTGCCCTGCAGCAGGGCGAACTTGATTGATTGTGGGGCTGGCGCCTGGCCAGCCCGCAGGGGAAAACCCGGCGAACGGGTTTTCTTTAGCGTTACTTCGCGATGAAGCCGGCTTCTTTCATCAGCTCGCGATGACGCTGTTCTGCGCCGCCTAGCCACTTTCCGAACTCGTCGCCAGACATCGATGTCTGGTTGAACGCACCTTTTTCCATGTAGTCTTTCCACTCGGGGGTGTCGCGGACTTTCTTGAGCAGGTTGACGTAGAACTCGAGCTGGTCTTTCGAAACGCCAGGCGCCATAAATATGCCGCGCAGCATGGTGTAGTCGGTGGGCACGCCAGCTTCCTTGCACGTTGGGATGTCGGCCCATGACAGGGTGTCGGTGACTTTGGCCTTATAGGGCATGCGTTTTTCGTCGAAGACGCACAGAGCCCGAAGCTGGTTGGCGCGCCACTGGGCGACAGCCTCAATCGGGTTGTTGACGGAAGAATCGACGTGTTTGCCGACCAGCTGAACCGCGACTTCACCACCCCCCTTGAAGGGGACATAAATGAACTTGGTACCGGTGGCCTGCTCGATACCGACGGTGATGATCTGGTCTTCCTGCTTGGAGCCTGTACCACCCATCTTGATTTTGCTGGGGCCTGCAGCTTTCACGGCTGCCAGGTAATCCTTGGCAGTTTTGGCGGGGTTTTCTGCGTTGACCCACAGCACGAACTGATCGAGCGCCATCATGGACACGGGCGTCATGTCGCGCCAGTTGAAGGGAACGCCTGTCGCCAGAGGTGTGGTGAAGAGGTTGGACAGCGTGATGATGATCTTGTGCGGATCACCTTTGGCGCCCTTGACTTCGAGGAAGCCTTCCGCGCCAGCACCGCCGGATTTGTTGACGACGATCAGCGGTTCCTTCATCAGCTTGTGCTTGATGATGATGCCTTGCATCAGTCGGGCCATCTGATCGGCTCCGCCACCGGTACCCGCAGGGACCACGAACTCCACTGGCTTGGTGGGCTCCCAGGCTGCATGGGCCGGGAAGGCCGTCAGCGCCGCAGCTGCGACGGCGCATGTTCCCGCTGCGGTCAATTTATTCCTGATGCTCGCAAATCTGGTTTTCATCACGTTGTCTCCTGTATTGGGTAACTCTGTTTGGGCTTGGAACTTCTTTACTGATTCCTGGCCGGAGCATATTGCACGCGTATCGTCTTACCAAGTGGACGAAAAACTCTTGACAGGGGTCAAGTTTGTGGGATTTTCGATGCCCTCTAGGGTTTGTCCCGAGCTGTTTTGCTCCATGGCGGGCGCTTGATAGCGTATCTCCCTAGGAGGAAAGTGTCACATCGCCGATACCATGAATTTCAAAAGGGCTGGCGCTTCGTTCCGTGGCGATAACTGGAACACAAAAATGTTTTGAAAGGTAATAGCCATGAAAAACTCATTGTTGCTGATGGCTTTGTTTTTTTTTGGTTTGACCGCGCAGGCGCAGCAGTGCGAGGGCGGTCTTTACCTTAATCCGCAAGTGATCCGGGGCGAGGGAGCCTCGCAAACCGAAAGTGCCCTGAAAGAACTCGTTGACTTTATTCGCCCCACGGGGCTATCGGTCACGCCGGTGCTCAACATCCGGGAGACGCAGGATGTTTTGACAGCCGTCAAGAAACCGGCTCCACCATGCTGGGTCTATGGCAACCCCGTAGTCGGTCTTGCCTCGGGCTATAAGCCGGTGGCGGTCAATATGGACCCGATCCAGTCGGCTGTACTGATTTTGGCTGACATCGGGACGGTCAAGGACGGCAAACCCGTCGAGCTGAAGACACTCCCTCCCGCTGATCAAGCCAAAGTGCTCGCCAAGCTCAAGACGACCAGTTGCTTTGGCATGAAAAGCGGTGTGACCACATCGCTCGTAAAAGCCGAGAATTTTTGCGGCACGGTGGTCGAAATATTGCCTCAACAAGGGCTGGGGCAAAGCTACTTGCCGACCAAGGCTGCGTTTCATTGGCAAGCGGACCGGTGGGCCGGCCTGATTACGCGGCTACAGAGCGCAAAGGCTGCCGACATGAAAACCCACCACGGGACCGATGAGCGCATCCATATGGCGCAACTGGTGATTGTGCCGACCGCCAACGCGAGTTGGGGCTACGGGCTGTACGTTCACCCTGGAGCTCCAGCAGATGCGACTAAAAAAGCGGCTAATCAGTTCGACTCCCTCAAGAACGCAAACCCGCTCCTGCTGAAGGCGTTGGACCTTGGAGCCAAGTTCGATTTCGACACCCCTTCGGACGCGGTAGTTGAGGCTATGAAGAAGACGTTGGCCTTTGGGCCCTGATTCTGGTCTGATATTTACAAGAAATACGGCCCGGACCAAGGTGCTACCTTGGCCTCTAGCTATAAAAATATGGCAATTTTCCTGAGCGACTTACTCCGGCCTGCTGCCCGGGCACCCGCCCCGTCGTTCAGGCTGCGAGCTGAAGGCGCACCTGCCCGCGCTCTTCATCCATGGTTTTTGCGAGCAGCTTGACCAGGGCATATACCGTGTCGATGTGCGGCGTTGGTGTTTGCGTAAGGCGTCCCAGTTCGACTACTGAACCCACCAGGGCGTCGATTTCCGGGGCTCGGCCGGCTTCGATGTCCTGCAGCATGGATGTTTTGTGCTTGCCCACTTTCTCAGCGCCGGCGATGCGCTTGTCCAGCGTGACGCGGAACTCGATGCCCAGTTTGTGAGCTACTTCCTGCGCCTCGCGCATCATGTTGGCGGCCAGGTCGCGCGTCAGCGGAAATTGGCAGATATCCACCAGCGTGGAATGGGACAGGCTGCTGATGGGATTGAACGTGAGGTTGCCCCACAATTTGAGCCAGATTTCCGAGCGAATGTTGTCTAGTACCGGCGCTTTGAACCCGGCCTTGGAAAAGCATTCGGATATGCGCGTGACACGCTCGCTTATGGAGCCATCGAGCTCGCCGACGGGAAAGCGGTCGCCTTCAATATGTTTGACGACACCCGGTGCTATCAGTTCAGAAGCCGGGTAGACGACACAGCCGATCACGCGCTGGGCAGGAATCATTTTTGACTGTATGCCGCTGGGATCAACGCTGTGAACCTGGCTGCCTTCAAAGGGGCCGCCATGGTTGTGGAAGTACCAGTAGGGGATGCCGTTTTGCATGGTCACCACGGCCGTCTCAGGCCCGAACAGTTTGGGAAGCTCATTGGCGACGGCCTCAACCTGGTGTGCCTTCATGGCCAGGATCACCACATCCTGCGGGCCGGCTTCCGCATAATTGTTGGTCGCCTTGACGTTGTCGGCCACGTGTTCGGTGCCGTCGTGCATGATGAGCTTCATGCCTTTTTTGCGGATGGCCTCCAGGTTGGCTCCGCGTACGATGAAAGTCACGTCCTCACCGGCCAAAGCCAATTTCACACCCACATAACCGCCGATGGCTCCGGCCCCAATGATCGCAATCTTCACACCCGTACTCCTGGTAAAAAACGTTATTCGAATCGGTTGCTGAGCCTGCCAATACCGGCAATCTCCACTTCGATCGTGCTTCCCGGTTTCATTGATCCCACGCCGATTGATGTGCCACACAGGATGATATCGCCCGCGTAAAGCGTCATATCCTGGGATATCAAGCTCACGAGTTGCTGCACTGAAAAGCGCATGTCGCTGATGGGATAGTCCTGGCGGACCTCGCCGTTGAGGATGGTTTTAACTACCAGTTTGTCCGGATCAAGACCTGTGGCAACGACGGGGCCGAAGGGGCAGAAGGTATCCAGCCCTTTGGCGCGTACCCACTGGGCAAACGAGGCATCACGGTTCAGTATGTCGGCGACCGTTACGTCGTTGGCGCAGGTGTAGCCGAACACATGATCCATCGCATCGTGCTCGGGAACCTGCTTGCATGTTTTGCCGATCACGATGCCCAGTTCGCCTTCAAAAACTACTTTGCCATTGCATGGGGGCTTGAGGATGGTACCGTTTGGATCCAGGTAGGAGTTCGGCGCCTTGATCAGGTAGAGCGGCTCGGCTGGCACAGCCAGGTTGAGTTTTTGACCCAAGGCGTGGAAGTTGTTCCACATCGCGATGACTTTGCTTGGCCGTACCGGCATCAAGAGTTCGACACTGGCCAGCGGTAGCACCCGGTCCGTGGGTGTCGCACCGGAGAACATGTTGCCCTGGCAAACCCTGATGTTTTCTCCCTCAAGTGTTCCGAAGCCGGTTGAGTTGCTTTCCCTGAAACGTAGCCAGCGGTTAGACATTCCGGCCCTTCACGTGTACAGCGCACTCGGCGTGAACCGGGGTGCTGGCGTGGTGTTTTTCGGGCGGCTATTGGCCGGCGTGAGTGAATGGCTGGACCAGCCGGCATAAGGAGCCGGGTTTGCCCGGCTGGCGACCATGCTGGCATGGCAGCGGGCCTTGGCCGCTTCGATGGCCTCAACCAGGAAGTCTGCTTCGTAGGCTCGCAGCAGATGCGCCTGCTCGGTCTCCAGATAGGTACGCACGGCATCACGGCCTTGGGCCTGCAATCGGGCATAAGTAGCGACATCCCAGTGCCAGGTCAAGCCGAGCTCTTCGAATGCGGCGTTGTAGGCGTGGCGGGTCTGATCGGTCCGGTCGGCGGCAGTGTTGTCAAGCGAGGCGTTGAGCATGGAGGTCTCCTTTGATGGGTGGATGCTCTGGGGGCACTTTTCGATGCGTGATGCACCGGGCTTGAGACAACTGTAGAAAGAATGGATGATTAATGATAGTTAAAGTATTTCATATAAATGATTATCTATCAGTTATATATAGATAATGCCCGGCGCGAAGGGTGTGGTTCACGCAGGTGGGTAAGAGTGCAGTGACTTTCCGGCACGCCTGCGTGCGCACGCCAATCCCGAACAAGTGGGTGAGAAATGGAGGCTGGAGTTTTTTCGGCAGTTCCAGCACAGAAGGGGATTCGGCCGCACGAGACAGCCTTTTCTTCGGCAAATCGAATAGCAGGCCCCATGCCCGTTGCATGAGCGGTGCGGAGCGACTTTGGGGATGTTTAACTCGCGGGGGAAAACAGGCGCAACGCAAAGAAGCCGGCCCCAAGCTTGTGCTGCGTGTCCCGGCAACGATCACCCGGCCTGCTGGCCGATCTCGAAGTTGGCCAGTTTCTCCAGTGCGCGCACCATGGCGGAGTGGTCCCAGGTTTTGCCACCGTGTGCGACGCAGGAATTGAACAGCTCCTGCGCGGTGGCCGTGTTGGGCAGCGAGATGCCGAGCAGGCGCGCGGTGGACAGCGCCAGGTTCAAGTCCTTCTGGTGCAGCTCGATGCGAAAACCCGGATCAAACGTGCGCTTGACCATGCGTTCACCATGCACCTCCAGAATCTTCGATGACGCGAAGCCGCCCATCAAAGCCTGGCGTACACGCGCCGGGTCAGCACCGGCGCGGGCGGCAAACAGCAGCGCCTCGGCCACCGCTTCGATGTTGAGCGCCACGATGATCTGGTTGGCCACTTTGGCGGTCTGGCCGTCACCATTGCCGCCAACCAGGGTGATGTTCTTTCCCATCAATTCAAACAGCGGCTTGATGCGTTCAAATACGGCTTCCGGGCCGCCGACCATGATGGACAGCGTCGCATTTTTTGCGCCGACTTCGCCGCCGGAAACCGGTGCGTCGAGGTAGTCGCAGCCCAGCGTGTTGATTTTCTGCGCAAAGGTTTTGGTGGCTATGGGCGAGATGGAGCTCATGTCGACGACGACCTTGCGTTCACCTGCGTCTGCCGATGAGCCCTTCAGACCGGCTGCGACACCGCCTTCGCTGAACAGCGCAGCCTCCACGTCGGGGGTATCGGGCACCATGGTGAAGATGATGTCCGCGCGCTCAGCCACGCCGCGGGCATTCACGCATTGCGTGGCGCTGCCACTGCCAATCGCGTCGGGCATCTTGCCGAGGGTATGGACAAACAGCTGGTGCCCGGCCTTGATCAGATGCCCGGCCATGGGTGTGCCCATGATGCCGAGGCCGACGAAGCCGATTTTCAGGGTGTTGGAGGTCATGTAAACGTAGTCCTTGTGAGATGGTGCGGGTCAGCTTGTCAGGCGCTGGCGCCAGCCCAGCCCGGCATCCGTCGTGCTGGCAGGTTTGTATTCGCAGCCTATCCAGCCGCCATAGCCAAGGCGGTCCAGGTGCGTGAACAAAAATGCGTAGTTGATCTCGCCGGTGCCCGGCTCGTTGCGGCCGGGGTTGTCGGCCAGCTGGATGTGGGCGATGCGTGCCAGATGTTTTTGTATCGTCGCCGCCACTTCCCCTTCCATGCGCTGCGCGTGGTAGATGTCGTACTGCACGAAGGCGTTGTTGGCGCCGACCTCGTCCAGAATATCCAGTGCCTGCGCCGTACGGTTCAGGTAGAAGCCCGGAATGTCAAAGGTATTGATCGGTTCGATCAGTAATTTGAGGCCGGTTTTTTTCAGTTCGCTGGCTGCATAGCGCAGGTTATCGACAAAAGTTTTGCGCAGAACGGCGTCACTGGCCCCTGCGGGTGTTTTGCCGGCCAGGCAGTTGAGTTGACTCACACCGAGCACATGGGCATACGCGATGGCTTGGGCAACCCCGGCACGGAATTCTTCCACGCGATCGGGGTGACAGGCAATACCGCGTTCGCCGGCCTCCCAATCGCCGGCGGGCAGGTTGTGCAGCACCAGCTGCAAACCATTGCCATTGAGCCTGGCCTTGATGTCAGCGGCGCTGAAGGCATAGGGGAAAAGAAACTCCACGGCCTTGAAGCCAGCTTTGGCAGCCGGTTCAAAGCGGTCGAGGAACGCATGCTCGATATAGAGCATGCTGAGATTGGCGGAAAATTTAGGCATGATTTCTTTGCTGGTGGGGCGTTGGCCGTTGCTAGGGGCTTACTCAAGCAAGCCGGCCAGTTCCAGGCCTTCGCGGCCCTTGGGGTGGCGGCAGTCGATGTCTTCAAACTCGTTGACCTTGTCGATCTCCGTGCCCATGGCGATGTTGGTGACCTTTTCGAGGATGACTTCCACAACCACCGGCACCCGGTATTTGCGTGCCATCACCTGCGCCTCGACCATGGCGTCATTGATCTTTTCAGGATCGGTCACGCGCAATGACTTGCAGCCCAGGCCTTGCACCACGGCCTGGTGGTCCACACCGTAACTGCGCAGATCGCCTTCGCCTTCCGGTACGTTCTGGTTCTCGAAAGCCAGCTGCACGCAGTAGTCCATCTCGAAACCGCGCTGGGCCTGTCGAATCAGGCCCAGATAGCTGTTGTTGACCAGCACCTGTACATAGGGCAGATTGAACTGCGCGCCCACGGCCAGTTCTTCCATCAAGAACTGGAAGTCATAGTCGCCGGACAGCCCGACAACGGTACGTGTCGGGTCGGCGGCCACTACACCGAGGGCCGCGGGTATGGTCCAGCCCAGCGGCCCCGCCTGGCCGCAGTTGATCCACTGGCGAGGCCCGTACACATTGAGAAACTGCGCGCCGGCAATCTGGCTCAGGCCGATGGTTGTTACGTAAATGGTGTCGCGCGGAAACACCTTGTTCATTTCCTCGTAAACACGCATCGGCTTGATGGGCGTCTCGGTAAAGTGGGACTTGCGGTGCATGAGCTTTTTTCGCTCGGCGCAGCGGGCGGCCCAGCTGCCATAGTCGGGCAGGCTCTTCGCCGCCTTGCGTTCGCGGGCGACCTGCACCAGCAGTTCCAGCGCGGCTTTGGCGTCGCTGACAATGCCAAAGTCGGGGTTGAACACCCGGCCGATCTGTGTCGGTTCGATGTCTACGTGCACAAAGGTGCGGCCCTTGCAATACACCTCGGGCGAACCGGTATGGCGATTGGCCCAGCGGTTGCCGATGCCGATGACGAAGTCGCTGGCCAGCATGGTGGCGTTGCCGTAACGGTGGCTGGTTTGCAGCCCACACATGCCGGCCATCAGGGGATGATCGTCGGGAATGGTGCCCCAGCCCATCAGGGTGGGGATCACTGGCACACCGGTGAGTTCGGCGAACTCGACAAGCAAGTCGGAAGCATCGGCATTGATGATGCCGCCGCCGGCGACGATCAAAGGCTTGCTGGAAGCAGCAAGCATGTCGAGTGCTTTTTCGATCTGCTTGCGGCTGGCGGCCGGCCTGTACACGGGCAGCGGCTCGTAGGTGTCAATGTCGAATTCAATTTCAGCCATCTGCACGTCAAAAGGCAGATCAATCAACACCGGGCCGGGACGCCCCGAGCGCATCAGGTGAAAAGCCTGCTGGAAGGAACGCGGCACCAGGGCCGGCTCACGTACAGTCACGCTCCACTTGGTGACCGGCTTGGAGATGGATTCAATGTCCACGGCCTGGAAATCTTCCTTGTAAAGCCGCGCGCGGGGTGCCTGCCCGGTGATGCACAAAATGGGGATGCTGTCGGCAATTGCCGAGTACAGTCCGGTAATCATGTCGGTGCCGGCCGGGCCGCTGGTGCCTATGCACACACCGATGTTTCCGGCCTTGGCGCGCGTGTAGCCTTCGGCCATGTGCGATGCGGCCTCGACGTGCCGCGCCAGGATATGCGTGATCGACTGGCGCTCGCGCAGTGCGGAGTAAAACGGGTTGATAGCTGCGCCGGGCACACCAAAAGCTTGTGTGATGCCTTCTTTTTCCATCACCAGAACGGCGGCCATGGCGGCCTTCATTTTTGCCATCGAAGTCTCCTAGAGGGTTGCTGATCGTTGGACGGATGGTCGCGGCGTTGGTGACTGCGGGGAACCCCCATCCCGTGCATTACGCTTATTCCAATCTGGAATAAATAATTGCCTGGCCGATGTCGCCGTGGTCTACTTGCGGCCATGGACCGCATTCAAGCCATCCGGCTTTTCATTCGCGTGGTTGACCTTGGCTCTTTCAGCAAAGCCGCGGCCGACATGGGTATGGGCCAGCCGTCGGCCACCAAGCTGGTGGTGCAACTGGAAAAGCAGCTGGGTTCTCGGCTGCTCCATCGCTCGACCCGCGGAGTGACGCCCACCGAGATAGGCGCACTGTATTACGCCAAGTGCAAGCTGATCGCACACCATGTCGAAGAGGCCGAGACGGTGGCGGCGCTATTGCAGTCACAGGTTCAGGGCGGCCTGCGAATCACCACCTCGGTCGCTTTCGGACGGCGTGTGCTGGTGCCGCTGGTCATGCGTTTCATGCAGATGCACCCCAAATTGCAGATCGAGTTGAATTTCGAAGATCGTTATGTCAACCTGGTTGAGCAAGGCATTGACGTGGCGATCCGGATGGGGCCGCTCGCTGACTCGACGTTAGGGGCGCGTTACCTGGGTATCAACCCGTGGGTGGTGGTGGCCTCGCCCGAATACATCAAGAGGCGCGGCGCGCCGGCCGATCCTGCGGGTCTTGTCACGCACGATGCGCTGATCTACAGCACGGTGCAAGGCGATGCGCGCTGGCATTTCAACGGAGCAGAAGGCCACGTGCGTCCGGTCTCGGTCAGTGGGCCGCTGCGCTCGAACAATCTCTCGGCGCTGCTGGCGGCAGCGCGCGGCGGTATGGGCGTGGCTGCCTTGCCTCGGTATGTGGCGCATGAGTCGGTGCGCAGCGGTACTCTGGTGCCCCTGCTGAACGGCTGGGTGCTGCCATCGCAGGAAATCCATGCTGTTTATCCTTCGCCCCAATTGGTGCCGGCCAAGGTCAACGGCTTCGTCGGCTGGTTGCAAGGCCAGTTCGGCGAGTCCTGGTGGGCGGACCAGAAATAGCCACAGGCGAAAGCTTGTCCAGACCGACCGGCCTGCAATGAATGATTATTCATTGCTAATCCATTTGATACCATGAATTACTTGTGAGTTATGGACTAAAGGGGCCGAGATGAAGAATGCGACGTTGCGCCAGCTCAAGGTGTTCGAGGCTGTGGCCCGCAACTTGAGCTTTTCGCGAGCCGCTGAAGAGCTGCACTTGACACAACCGGCGGTGTCCATCCAGGTCAACAAACTGGAAGACCACGCAGGCCTTCCATTGTTTGAGCAGCTCGGCAAAAAAATTCATCTCACGCCAGCAGGCATTGAGATGCTTCACTCCAGCCGGATCATCATCCAGCAGTTCAAGGAGGTGGAGGAAGCCATGGCGCAGTTCAAGGGCATCTCCGGCGGCAAGCTGAACGTTGCGGTGATCAGCGCCGGCGACTATTTCTTTCCGCGTCTGCTCGTCGAGTTTGCACGGCGCCACTCGGGCGTGACGCTGGACTTCGGCGTCTGCAATCGCGAGGAACTGTTGAGCCAACTTACCGACAACCTGACGGATCTGGCCGTCATGGTGCGCCCGCCGCTGGACATGGACACGGTGAGCGAACCTTTCGCCCCGCACCCTTATGTTGTTGTGGCGGCGCCCAACCATCCGCTGGCAGCCAAGAAGCGCATTCCGCTATCGCGCCTGGCCAGCGAACCCTTTGTTGTGCGTGAAAAGGGTTCCGATACCTGGAATTCGATGGAGGAGGGTTTTGGCGCGCACCTGGCCGACCTCAACATCGCGATGGAAATCAAGAGCACGGAAACCATCAAACAGGCCGTGATCGCGGGCATGGGGGTGAGTTTTTTGTCGGCGCATACCATCAGCCGCGAACTTCAGGTGGGCAGCCTGACCGTGCTCGACGTGCAGGGTTTTCCGTTGATGCTGAATTGGTATGTCGTGCACCGTCGCAACAAGCGTTTGACGCCGGTAGCGCAGGCGTTCAAGACTTTTTTGATGACCGATGGCGGGGCGTTGATCGAGCAGACAATTGGTTTTCGTCCCAAGACGGCGCGGCCCCGGCATGCTGTCGCCCGCCGTTAGCACGACAAGGGTTAGCGCAGCAGGAAATAGGCCGCCAGGATATACAGCACGACCGCGAAGACTTTCTTCAGCGGCTGGATGTCCATGCGGTGCGCCGTGCGCGCGCCCAGCGGCGCTGTACAAATGCTGGCCACCGAGATGATGAGCAGTCCAGGCAGGTACAGAAAGCCGATGGAGCCGGGCGGCATTTGCGGGAGATTCTGGCCGGCCCAGATGTAGCCCAGGGTGCCGGCAAGCGCGATTGGAAAGCCGAGCGCTGCCGAGGTTCCCACGGCGTCGTGGATCTTTACATTGCACCATGTCATAAAAGGCACCGAGACGAAGGCGCCGCCTGCACCCACCAGCGAAGACAACATGCCGATGACACCACCCATGCCGAAGGTGCCTAGGCGGCCGGGCAGGGTGCGGCTGGGTTTGGGTTTACGGCCCAGAAACATCTGGGTGGCTGAAAACGCCACAAAAACGGCAAACAGGATGCTGAGGATTTTTCCCGGCAAGGCCACTGCCAGCTGTGCACCAATCAACGACCCCAGCAGGATGCCGGGTGCCAGCAACCGAACGATGGGCCACAGCACGGCCCCGCGCCGGTGATGCGCACGCACTGACGACAACGAGGTGAAGCAGATGGTAGCCAGCGAGGTGGCGACCGCCATTTTCACGGTGTATTCCTGCGGGTAACCCTTTGCCGTGAGGATGAATGTTATGAACGGCACCATCAGCATGCCGCCGCCGATGCCCAGCAGGCCTGCGAGAAAACCGGTGCACAGACCCAACAAGAGAAGTTCGGCAATAAGTTGGGGTTCGAGAGACATCGGATCTGCTGTGGCGCTGCGGGCTGGGCCCGCAGCCGGCTATTGTTTTTGTTCGCGGCCTGGATTCCGGTCGGATCCGGGATGAGAAAAGAAAGGTGTCTGCGAGTGCCACTGGACCGTCATCCTGAACCGGGGTTCAGGTGGGCGAGGGCAGTCAGGTTTCGGGTTCGTCTGACGCGAGACGATCACACCTGCCAGACAATTTACCAAGCCCGTGCTCGAAGAGCATTGGTTCAAGGAAATATAAAGCCCAATACGCATCGCAGACGTCTTTATTGTAGGCCTTTGCGGCCCCCGCGCGCGAGGTGGGGAGTGATTTACCGCAGGGATGCACGGGCTTAAAGCAGGCGGCCGTCAACGCCCAGGGCTGTGTCAAGCCGCTGTAGCAAGGCTGTGAGTTGCGGATGTGCTGTTTCGCCAGTACTGGTGGTTGTTTCTGCCGTTGTCGCGGCGGGTGCGGGTGTGGCGTTTGGCGTGCGCTCGGGGAGCTCAAAGGCGAGATTCAGCGCCGCCAGAACGGCAATGCGGTCGCGTGCCTTGATTTTCCCGGCATCGCGAATCCTGCACATGGCCATGTCAACGCGGTTGACCGCGTCCAGCATTCGGGCGTCGCCATTTTCGGGGCAGCCCAGCAGATAGCTTTGGCCCATGATCTGCACTTCGAGTTGTTTCATGACTCGGTTCCCACAGTGTTTTTGACGGCATGCCCGTTGGTTTCGGGCAGGCGCTCCAGCAGCGCATCCACACGGGCGCGTGCCGCGCCCAGCCGCGATTTGAGGGAGTCGCGTTCATGCGTCAGAACGCCCACCTGCTCCACCAGGAGCTCGTTGGTGCGCTGCAGCTCCTCATAGCGCAGCAGGAGCCGCTCAACGCGTTCGACGATCTGGTCGATTTGGGTTTGGTTCGACATGGCAGCTCCGATTGTAGGGTTTGCGGCCGGACATGGGGAAGGCCCGCGTAGAATCTACCTTGTTGGTGCCCGCAGTGTGGTTCGCACGCTGCAGTTCAACGGGAAGCAGGAGGGGGTCAAAGCCATGCATCAGGTCAACCTGATTCGCTGGCGCCGCGACCTTTAACCTGCGCTGCCCCCGCAACGGTAATACGGACGAATGGGCTCCTGACGTCAGGTCAGAAGCCCATTCAGCTTTCATCACTAGCCACTGAGCGTTTTGAACACACGCTTGGGAAGGCGATGGAGGCAGTTCCGTCAGCCCGGATACCGGCCAACAAGGTGAACGCGCACGTCCGTGAACTGGCATGAGCGTTTGTAACGCTCATGCACTGGCGGGGAAGCCAGTGAGGGTATTTGTTGATTGTCTGATTCCATGAAAACCTGTGTTTTCCACACACGCCTTGCCGTGCTTGCGCTGGCTGTGGCCGCTGCATTTCCCGCCTTGTCGCAGACTGCCCCAGCGGCCCAGGCCGGCGCGGCGCCACAACTCAAGGAAATGGTGGTAACCGCTACGCGCAGCGCCCAACCTATCGGCGATGTCATTGCCGATGTCACGGTCATTGACCGTGAAACCATAGAGCGGGCCGGCCCGGTGGGGCTGGCTGATATTTTGGTTCGCGTGCCGGGCACACAGATCACCCGTAACGGCGGTATCGGCAGCAATACAAGCGTTTTTGTGCGCGGCGGTGAAACCCGCCACACCCCGGTTTTTGTAGACGGCGTGAGGGTGGAGTCGCAGACGACGGCTGGAGCTGCCTCCTGGAACAACATTCCACTCTCGCTGATTGATCGCATTGAGATCGTGCGCGGCCCCAGCAGCGCAGTCTATGGCTCCGATGCCGTAGCCGGCGTGATCCAGATATTCACCAAGCGCGGCCAAGGCCCTTTTTCGCCTTCCGTGACGGTGGGTTACGGCTCCTACAACACCAGCCGGGTTGAGCTCGCCGCCAGCGGTTCAGCGGGCGGCTTTAACTATTCGCTGGGCTTGACGCAGGGACAAAGCGATGGCTTCAATGCCCGGACCATCCCGGCGCAAAACCCCGATGCCGACGGCTACAAAAGCCAGAGCGCCAATGCCAAGCTGGGTTTGCAGATCAATCCTGACCACCACATTGAAGCCAATGTGTTGCAGAGCCATATGGATGCGCAGTACGACGGCGGCCTCACACGCGACTTTCGCCGCATCAGCGACCTGCAGACCCTGGGCCTGCAGTGGGAAGCCAAATGGTCTGGCCAATACAGTACCAAGCTGGCGATCACGCAGGGTACAGACTCAGGTGAAGAAGGCCTGAACGGCTCGACCCCGCAGATTTCTTACGACAAGAGCACCATCAGCACGCTGCTGTTCCAGAACGAATACCGCATTGGCGCGCATCTCCTGAGCGCCACACTGGAAAGTCGTCGCGATGTGTTCCGCCTGGTCGGCTCTTCGGCCGTGCCGGCTGGCAGGAGCACCCTCAACGGGAACCGTTCGCTGGATGGCGTGAGCCTGGGCTACGGCTGGAGCGGCGGCGCACATACGGTGCAGTTCAACGCCCGCCATGACACGGACAGCGAATTCGGCGGCAAGACCACCGGCTCCGCCGCCTATGCCTTTGCGCTCACACCACAGTGGAAAGTGTCCGCATCCGCCGGCACCTCCTTTCGGGTCCCCACGCTATACCAGCGCTTCAGCATTTACGGCACCTCGACCTTGAAGCCCGAATCCGGCCGCAGTGTGGAAATGGCGCTCAAATACAGCCAGGGGACTGCCCAGTACGGTGTCACCGCTTATCGCAACCGCCTGACCAATCTGCTGAGCTATGTCACGGGTAACGGCCCCTGCCTCAACGGCGGCCCGCCAACAGTGCTGAGCAATCGTGGCTGCTATGCCAACACGGCGCAGGCCCAGTACACGGGGCTGACGTTCACGGCTGCAGAGACGCTGGGCAATGTTCACGTCCACGGCTCGCTGGATTTGCAGAATCCCAAGAACCTGGTCACCAACCGAACCCTGCAGCGCCGCTCCCGCCAATACGGCACGCTGGGCGCCGAGATGCCGGTGGGCGGCTGGCAACTGGCGACCGACCTGGTGATGGCCTCGCATACCTTCGACAGCGACACCAGCAACGTCGTGCTGCCAGGCTACTCGCTCGTGAACCTGAGCGCCACGACGGCGCTGTCGCGCGACTGGAAACTGGTCGCCAAGCTCGACAATGTGACCGACAAGGCCTACCAGACTGCCGGCACTTACGCCAATGGCCGGCGTTCTGTGTACGTCGGCCTGACCTGGGCGCCCCAGTAAGTAAGCCTCATCCACACCAGCCATGCAAACCCCCGTCCGTTGCCCTGCCATCCTCATCGCCGCCCCGGCTTCCGGCCAGGGCAAGACGACGGTGACCTGCGCGCTGGCGCGCCTGCATGCGCGGCAGGGCCGGCGGGTTCGGGTTTTCAAGTGCGGGCCGGATTTTCTGGACCCGTGCTGGCACGCCCTGGCCAGCGGCACGCCGGTGTACCAGATGGATCTGTGGATGACGGGCGAGGACGATTGCCGCGCGCGTCTCCATGCGGCGGCGCTGGAGGCCGACCTGGTCATTGTGGAAGGCGTGATGGGCCTGTTTGACGGTGAGCCCAGCGCTGCCGACCTGGCGCAGCGCTTTGGCTTGCCAGTGCTGGCGGTGGTGGATGCGTCGGGCATGGTGGCTACCTTTGGCGCGCTGGCCTTTGGCCTGCAGCACTATCGCCCCGACATGCCATGGGCCGGCGTGCTGGCCAATCGCGTGGCCAATGCGCGCCATGCGGGCATGCTGCAGGCCAGTGTGGCGCCGGACCAATGGCTGGGTGCGGTGTTGCGCAATGCCGCCATGAGCCTGCCCAAGCGCCACCTGGGCCTGACCGTGGCGACCGAAGTGGCGGATGCCATGGAACGGCTGGACGCCGCGGCCGATACGCTGGCCACCACCCCGCTGGGCCAGATGACCCTGGACGACTTGCAGCGATGGGCGGTGGACTTTACGGTTCCAGAAGCCCCTGCGTCCGTAGTGCCGGCACTTCAAGGCAAGACGATTGCCATTGCGCGCGATGCCGCCTTCTGCTTTATCTACGCCGCCAACCTCGACACCCTGCACGCACTGGGTGCCGAAGTGGTGTTTTTCTCGCCCCTGACTGACGCGGCGCTGCCTGCGTGCGACGCGCTGTGGATTCCCGGCGGCTACCCTGAGCTGCACGCGGAGGCGATCGCCGCTAACACCCCCATGCGGGAAAGCCTGGCCGCGCACATTGCCGCAAGCAAACCTGTGTGGGCTGAGTGTGGCGGCATGATGGCGCTGTTTGACACACTGGTCACGCTGGATGGCGAGCGCCATGGGCAGTGGGGTGTACTGCCCGGTGAGGTGACCATGCAAAAGCTGCTGGCCGGCCTGGGCCCGCAGCAACTGCCGCTGGCCAGCGGCACCTTGCGCGGCCACACCTTCCATTACTCAACCACGGCCACACCCCTGCAGGCGACGGCCCGAACATCGCGCCCAGGTACCGAACCTTCAAACGACGCGGGTGAGGCTGTGTGGCAGCAGGGTGCGGTGCGCGCCAGTTACTTTCACGCCTGGTTCCCGTCTTGCCCCGAGGCGGTGGCAGAGCTGTTCACGGCACCTGTGGAGGTGACTGCATGACGGACTTGCTGCATTACCAGCCCGGCCCGCAGCGCATCGTCTGCCTGACCGAGGAAACCACCGAATGGCTCTACCTGCTGGGCCAGGAGCAGCGCATTGTGGGCATCTCGGGCTACACCGTGCGGCCCAAACGCGCGCGCGACGAGAAGCCGCGCGTCAGCGCCTTCCTGAGCGCGAAGATCGAGAAGATCATGGAGCTGCAGCCCGACTGCGTGCTGGGCTTTTCGGACCTGCAGGCGGATATTGCGTCCGACCTGGTCAAGCGCGGCGTGCAGGTCACGATCTTCAACCAGCGCAGCGTGGCCGAGATTTTCTCCATGCTGTTCCAGCTGGCCGCCATGGTGGGCGAGGCGGAGCAGGGTGCGCAGCGTATTGTGCAGATGCAGGCCGATTTGCGTGCCATGCAGGCGGTGGTTGCCGCCAGGGTAGCCAACGGTGCGCGCCGACCCAAGGTGTATTTTGAAGAATGGGACAGCCCGTACATCAGCGCGATCCGCTGGGTATCGGAGCTCATCGGCATCGCGGGCGGAGACGATTGCTTTCCTGAACTCGCTGCCGAGTCGCTGGGCAAGAACCGCATCATTGCCGACGGCGCCGAGATAGTGCGCCGGAACCCGGACATCATTCTGGGCTCCTGGTGCGGCAAGAAATTCCGGCCAGAGAACGTGGTGGCACGCGAGGGTTGGGGTGCGGTGAATGCGGTGCGTCACAACCAGCTGTTTGAAATCAAGTCGCCCGACATCCTGCAGCCCGGCCCCGCTGCGCTGACCGACGGCGTGGCCAGGATGCACCAGATCATCCTGCAGTGGATGGACGCTGATCAAGCCGGAGCGTTCCGATCATGAGCGCTATGACGATTGCCAAAAGCGAACTGATTCTGGGCGGCCAGAAAAGTGGCAAGTCACGCCGTGCCGAACTGCTGGCGCACCAGTGGCTGGGCCAGAGACTGGGCCACCGCGCCGTGCTGATTGCCACCGCACAGCCTTGGGACGAGGAGATGCGCCAGCGCATCGCCCGCCACCGGGCGGATCGCGCCGAGCGCGTGCCCGGCATGACCACGGTGGAAGAGCCGTTGACGCTGGCGGAGGCGATTCAAAAACACAGCCAGCCCGACACCTTGGTAGTGGTGGACTGTCTGACGCTGTGGCTGACCAACCGGTTGATGCCCGTGGATTTTGAGAAAGATAAGCCTCTAGCCCTCATGGACAGTGCGCCAGCAGCTTCTCTTTTGATAGCAATTTCCCAAGCCCCTGGCCCTGTGGTGCTGGTGGGCAATGAGATTGGCCTGGGGGTTATTCCGATGGGGCGCGAGGTACGCGCCTTTGTGGACGCGCTGGGCAAACTAAACCAGGATGTGGCCACCGCCTGTCAGCGCGTGACTTTAATGGCTGCAGGGCTGCCGCTGACTTTGAAAGACACCGCATGAGCATCTCCTACGCCGGACTGCTTCGCCGGCTATGGCATCGGCTGGAATGCGTGGTGCCTGAGCGTTTTGCTCCGTGTCCCCCGCCCGCGTTGCGGGCGCCTCCTTTACCTACGCAAAACACTCTGACACCCCGCCTTCTGTCGGTGCTTGCGTTCGTGTTCACTTGTGCCGGCGCGGCACACGCCTTGCAGGTGACAGACGACCGCGGCGTCACCGTCACGCTGCCGGCTGCACCCCAGCGCATTGTCAGCCTGCTGCCCTCGTTGACCGAAACCGTGTGCGAGCTGGGCCAGTGCCAGCGCCTGGTGGGGGTAGACCGTTATTCCAACTTCCCGGCCAGCGTGCAAAAGCTGCCTCAGGTCGGTGGCGGGCTGGACCCGAACATCGAGATGATCGTCTCCCTCAAGCCCGATGTGGTGCTGATGGCCACCTCGTCGCGTGCGGGCGAACGGCTGCAGGCGCTGGGCATCAAGGTGGTGGCCCTGGAGCCCAAGCGCCATGCCGATGTGCAGCGCGTGATGCTCAAGCTGGGCCAGTTGCTCGAGGTGCCCGATGCGGCGCGTATCTGGCGTGCGATTGATGCGGGTGTCTCTGCCGCAGCACAGTCGTTGCCGACCAGCGTGCGCAATGTGAAGGTCTACTTTGAAGTCAACCAGGGGCCGTATGCAGCGGGCGAGTCGTCCTTTATTGGCGAAACGCTCACACGCCTGGGTGCCCAAAACATCGTGCCGGCCAAGCTCGGGCCGTTCCCCAAGCTCAACCCCGAATACGTCGTTCGCGCCAACCCTGATCTGATCATGATCGGCCAGCGCAGCGCCGGTGGTTTGACGGCCCGACCCGGCTGGCAAAGCATCCGCGCACTGCGCGAGCAGCGGGTCTGCATTTTCCCACCCGACGAGGCCGACATGCTGGTGCGTCCCGGTCCGCGCATGGCTGAAGGTGCGCGCCTGATGGCCCAATGTCTGCTGAAAAATGCGCCCGCCCCGGGAGCCAAACCATGATGCAAACCCGCGTTTTTTGGCTGGTCTGGGCCGGTGTGCTGGGAGCATTGGCTTTGGTCACGTTGGGCATCTGTGTGGGCAGCGCCGGGCTGGAGAACCTGATTCGTCCGCTGCTCAACCCCGCACAGGACCCGCAACAGACCGCCATGGCACAGCAAATCATTTGGCAGATACGTCTGCCGCGCACCCTGGGCGCCTGGGCCGCCGGCGCCTTGCTGGGCCTGGCCGGCGCGGTGGCCCAGGGCCTGTTTCGAAACCCCCTGGCCGATCCGTATTTGCTCGGCAGTGCATCGGGTGCCTCGCTGGGCGTGGCGCTTGCGCTGGCTGCGCTGGGCGGTGGTGCCGGCATGTTGGGCGGCAGCATGATGAGTGGCGGCATGGCCGTCAGTGTGTTCTCCAGCAGCCTGTGGGTGCGCCTGGGGTTGACCGGTGCCGCGTTTCTGGGCGCCGTGTTTGCGGTGATGCTCACGTTGGTGCTGTCGCGCGGTGTGGGCCACACGCTGCGCCTGCTGCTGGCCGGTGTGGTGGTGGGCGTGGTGCTGGGCGCCATGACGCACCTGGTGCTGCTGTTCTCACCGGAATCGTTGCAGGCCATGCAGGCCTTCATGCTGGGCTCGACCGCCTTTGTCGGTTGGACCTCGTGCGTGCTGATGGCCAGTGTGTGGTGTGTGTGTGTGCTGGCGGCGTGGCTGCTGGCGCGCGTGCTTGATGGATTGAGTTTGGGCGACGCCACCGCCATCAGCCTGGGCCTGCCGGTGGCGCCCATGCGTGCGGCGCTGGTGGCGGTACTGGCGCTGGCTACGGGCACCGCGGTAGCGCAAACCGGATTGATCGCTTTTGTAGGCCTGGCCGCACCGCACCTGGTGCGCTCGGTGGTCAAGACCACGCACGCGCACCTGATGCTGCTCTCCAGCCTCATGGGCGGCGTGCTGCTGATGGCGGCCGACACGCTGGCACGCTGGCTGATCGCGCCGCAGGAGCTGCCCGTGGGGATGCTCACTGCGGTGCTGGGCGGCGGCTACCTCCTGTGGTTGATGCACCGCAGCAGCAACCTGGGTGGAGGGCGCGCGGCATGAGAAATGCTATGAATTCAATAGCTATCGGCGCAGATTCCATAAGGGCCAGCCTCGGAAATGGCCTGCAAAAACAGCCCATCCTGCACGGCATCAGCCTGGACATTGCGGCGGGTCGATGGACCAGCATCGTCGGCCCCAACGGCGCAGGCAAGTCCACCTTGCTCAGGGCGCTGGCCGGCGTACTGCCGCACAGCGGTGAAGTCAGTTTGCTCGGCCAGCCGCTGCAAAGCCTGCCGCACCGCGAACGCGCCCGCCAGCTGGCCTGGCTGGGCCAGAACGAAACCTCGGCCGATGACCTGACCGTGTGGGACGTGGCCATGCTGGGCCGCTTGCCGCACCAGGCCTGGCTGGCCCCGCCCAGCGCCGCCGACCGTGCAGCGGTGGAGCAGGCCCTGCGCGCCACCCGTGCCTGGGACTGGCGCGAGCGTGCCTTGGGGCAACTGTCGGGCGGCGAGCGCCAGCGCGTGCTGCTGGCGCGTGCCCTGGCAGTGCAGGCCCAGGTGCTGCTGATGGACGAGCCGCTGGCCAACCTCGACCCGCCGCACCAGGCCGACTGGCTGGACGTGGTGCGTGCGCTGGTGGCCGAAGGAAAAACCGTGGTCAGCGTTCTGCATGAGATCACCATGGCATTGCAAGCCGACACCATGGTCGTGATGGCTGAAGGCCGCATCACCCACCAAGGCGCCTGCGCCGATCTGGCCACCCACCGCGCACTGGAAGATGTCTTTGACGGACGCCTTGCCGTTCATCCCTTGCAAGGGCAGTGGATTGCGCTGCCCAAAGTCAACCATCCCGCAAAGAGAGCCCCTATGCAGATTGAAACCCCACCCGTCGATTACGAACGTGTCGTCCCTACGGCCGAGCGTCGTGGCCTGATCATGATCAACACCGGCCACGGAAAAGGCAAAAGCACCGCAGCCTTTGGCCTTGCCCTGCGTGCGCATGGCCGGGGCAAGGCCGTCAAGGTCTACCAGTTCATGAAAGTGCCCACTGCCCGCTTTGGCGAGCACCGCTTGTTTGAGCAACTGGGCATCCCCATCGAAGGGCTGGGCGATGGCTTTAGCTGGAAGAGCCGCGACCTGGACCACTCGGCCCAGTTGGCACTCGACGGCTGGGCCAAGGCCGAGGCCACGATTCGCGCCGGCGAGCACTTCATGGTGGTGCTGGACGAAATCATGTACCCGTTGCGCTACGGCTGGATTCCGCTGGAATCCATACTCACCTGCCTGCGTGAACGCCCACCGCATGTGCACGTGGTGCTGACGGGCCGCAATGCACCGGGTGAGCTGGTAGACCTGGCGGATACGGTGACGGAAATGACTTTGATCAAGCATCACTTCAAGGCGGGCGTGCCCGCACAACGTGGCATTGAAGACTAGAGATATGGCCCCCACGCTTTTCACTTCGCCTTCGGCTCCGTGTAATGCGCGAGGCCTTGCAGGCCGCGGCTCGCGAGACGCTTCGCCTCTGTCGCCCGTCCAAGCCTGCGCAGGCAGGCTTGGAGCCGCGGGCTCCAGCCCCTTGGGGGCGCTGCGCCTGCGGCCCGGCAAAGCCGGTTCCGCGGCCCCGGCTGGTGAAGGCGGGGCGCGGACTCGGAGCTTGCGTAGGCGAGTTCCCGCTGTGGCGTCGTTGGTAGTGCTGGGGCTGCTCTCGAGCTTCGCGATGGCGCAGAGCTCGCAGCCGGTGTCGCGCATCGTCACGCTCGCGCCCTCGCTGACCGAGGCTGTGTGTGCGCTGGGCCGCTGCGCGCAGCTGGTGGGCACCGATCGCCACTCCACCTGGCCCGTTTCGGTGCTGGCGCTGCCCAAGGTGGGAGGGCTGGAAGACGCGCAGGTCGAGCGCATCGTGACCTTGCGTCCCAACCTGGTCTTGCTGGGTCCGCGCAGCCGCGCGGGCGAACGACTGCAGGCGCTGGGCGTGCCGGTGATGATGCTGGATGCGCGCACCCATGGAGACCTGAAACGCATGCTGGTGAAGCTGGGCGACACCTTGGGCGAACCTGCCCGTGCCACTGAGCTGATCGCCCGCATCGAGGGTGAGCTGGACGCCGCCGCGGGCCGCATGCCCGCCGTATTGCGCGGGCGCAGCGTGTATGTGGAAGTGGGCGCAGGATCGTCCGCTGCCAGCGAGAAGAGTTTTATTGGCGAGACGGTGGCCCGGTTGGGCCTGGTCAATGTGGTGAGTGGCGAGCTCGGCCTGTTCCCCAGGATCAACCCCGAGCTGCTGCTGCGCCGCCCGCCCGATCTCATCATTGGCCCGCGCGCCACGCTGGCCAATCTGTCAGACCGCCCCGGCTGGAGTGCACTGCCGGCAGTGCGCCAGCAGCAGCTGTGCCTGCTGGATACCGAACGCATGGACCTGTTGTCACGCCCTGGCCCTCGCCTGGGCGAGGCCGCCCAAATGTTGGTGGAGTGCCTCAAGGCCCTGCCTCCCCGTGACGCGCCCCGTTAATTTTCTTTACCCGAGAGACTCTTATGCAAACCCGAAAAATCCCCGCTACCATCGTCACCGGCTTTCTGGGCAGCGGCAAGACCACGCTGCTCCGCCACCTGCTGGCCAACGCGCAAGGCCGTCGCATTGCGGTCATCGTCAATGAGTTTGGTGAACTCGGCATCGACGGCGAACTGCTGCGCGGCTGTGGCATTGGCTGCGACGAGAACGGCGAAGAAAACGGGCAGCTGTATGAGTTGGCCAACGGCTGCCTGTGCTGCACGGTGCAGGAAGAGTTCGCGCCCGTGATGGAGCAGCTGGCCAAGCGCCGCGACCAGATCGACCACCTGATTATCGAGACCTCGGGCCTGGCACTGCCCAAGCCGCTGGTGCAAGCTTTCCAGTGGCCCGCCCTGCGCAACACCTTCACCGTGGACGCCGTGGTGACCGTGGTGGACGCACCAGCGGTGGCGGCCGGCGACTTTGCCGACGACCCGGTGGCCGTGGACGCCCAGCGCCGCGCCGACGACAACCTGGACCACGACTCGCCGCTGCATGAGCTGTTTGAAGACCAGCTCGCCACGGCGGATCTGGTGATCGTGCACAAGACGGATGGTGTGACGCCTGCGCAGCTGGTGGACGTGGAAGCAGCCATCCGTCTGGAGACCTTGCCCGGCGTGAAGCTGGTGCATGCGCAGCATGGCCGCATCGACATCGGTGTGTTGCTGGGCCTGGAGCGTGCAGTGGAAGACCAGATCGACCAGCGCAAGACCCACCACGACGAGGAAGAAGACCACGACCACGACGCCTTTGACTCGGTGCAGGTGGCGCTGGATGTGACCAGCCGCGAAACATTGCTGGCCGCACTGCGCGATGTGGTGGGCCGCCACGAGATTTACCGCGTCAAGGGTTTTGTGGCCTTGCCCGGTGTGGCCATGCGCCTGGTGGTGCAGGGCGTAGGAACGCGTTTCGATAGCTACTTTGACCGCCCCTGGCGTGCTGACGAAGCGCGCCAATCGCGCCTGGTGTTGATTGGTTCCGAGCTCAATGCGGCTGTGTTGCAGGCTGAACTCAGTGCTGCATTGGCAACTCCCGTTGCCGCATAACTATCGCGAAAGTTAGCCATGCATTTGCTCTCCACCCGCCCCGGAGGCCACGTTGAAGACGGTGGCCAGGGCGTGGTGCGCGTGGAGCAAACGCCGGGCGACATCGTGGTGCTCAGCGCGGCGGATACCACGCTGTCGCTGCTGGCCGATGCGGCGCAGCAGTTGCCCGAAGGCTTTCCCACGGTGCGCCTGGCGAACCTGATGTGGCTGCGCCAGCCCGCGTCGGCGGACATGTATGTGGACGATGTGCTGCAGCATGCGCGCGTGGTGGTGATCGACCATCTGGGCGCGGCCAGCGACTGGGCCTATGTGGTGGAGCGTGTGCGGGAGCTGGCTCGTGCGCGCGGCCAGTGGCTGGCGCTGTTCTCGGGTGACGCGAGCGAAGACCTGCAACTGCTGCTGCGCAGCACCGCCCCGCATGAAGATTGCCGCCAGCTCTGGCGTTGCCTGCGCGAAGGTGGCCGTGACAACGCCCGCAACTTTTTTGAATTGATAGGCCATTCCGCGTTTGGCCTGGGCGCACGGCCTACGCCGCCTGCAGCGTTGCCACCGGCCATGGTCTACCAGTCGCCCGTGCCGCAGGCGTGGCGTGACGGAGCTCCTGCGGCGCTGCTGGTGTTCTATCGCGCCCATGTACAAGCTGGCAACACAGCGGTGTTTGATGCCATGCTGGCCGCACTCAACGCGGTGGGTCTCAATGCTGTGGCTGTGGCCGTGGACTCGCTGAAGAACCCTGCCAGCCTCGCGCTTTTGCAATCGCTGGCCGTACAGCACGGTGTGGGCGTGGTGCTGAACGCCACGAGCTTTGCGATCACCGCACTCGATGGCGACGACGTTGACAGCGTGGAGGGCGCGCAGATGGAGCCCCTGGCCGGCGACGCGCCAGTGTTGCAGCTGATCACCGCAGGTTGCGCGCAAGAGCAGTGGGCGGCTGACCCGCACGGCCTGGCCCCGCGCGACCTGGCGATGCAGGTGGTGCTGCCCGAGGTGGACGGCCGCATCGGCACGCGCGCCATCAGCTTCAAGGGCCTGGCCTGGCGCGATGAACGCACCGAGGTGGACGTGGTGCGTTACCAGCCCGAACCCGAACGCATGGCCTTTGTGGCCGAGCTGGCGCGCCGCTGGTGCGCGTTGCGCAGCAAGCCCAATGCCGACAAACGCGTCGCGCTGATCCTGGCCAACTACCCCAACGACGATGCCCGCCTGGCGAATGGTGTGGGTCTGGACACCCCGGCCTCCACGGTGGCCCTGCTGCGCGCCATGCAGGACGCAGGTTATGCCACAGGTGCCTTGCCCGAGGGTGGTGACGCGCTGATTGCCGCGCTGGTGGCCGGCGTGACCAACAACATGGACGCCAACTTCATCCGGCCGGCAGGCCAGAGCCTTGCCATGGCCGACTACCTGCAGGACTTCAACCAACTGGACGCTGCCAGCCGCGACGCGGTGAACACGCTGTGGGGCGCACCCGAACAGGACCCCATGGTGCGCAGTGGCCGCTTCATGGTCTCCGGCCTGCGCTTGGGCCATGTGTTTGTGGGCATTCAGCCCGCGCGAGGGCGCGACCTGGACCTGGTAGCCACGTATCACGATGCCGACCTGGTGCCCACGCACAACTACCTGGCGTTCTACTTCTGGTTGCGCCGCAGTTTTGCAGTGGATGCCGTGGTGCACGTGGGCAAGCATGGCAACCTTGAATGGCTGCCCGGCAAAAGCGTGGCGCTGGGTGCCAACTGCTGGCCCGACGCCATCCTGGGCCCGCTGCCGCATCTGTACCCCTTCATCGTCAACGACCCCGGCGAGGGCAGCCAAGCCAAGCGCCGCACACAGGCCGTCATCATCGACCACCTGATGCCGGCCCTGACCCGCGCCGAGACCTACGGCCCGCTGCAAAAGCTGGAGCGGCAGATGGACGAGTACTACGAGGCCCTGTCGCTGGACCCACGCCGCGCCCAACGCCTGCGGGGCGACATTCTGGAGCGTGTGCTGACTGAGAACCTGCACACTGACCTGGGTTTTGCCAAACCCGCCGATGACGCGGGCCGTGAAGCGCTGCTGCTGCGGCTGGACGCCTACCTGTGCGAGATCAAGGAATCCCAAATCCGCGATGGGCTGCACATCCTGGGCACATCACCACAGGGCCGCCAGCAAATCGACACGCTGGTGGCGCTGGCGCGTTTTCCAGGTGGTACGGCCGCCGGCCAGCGCAGCTTGCTGGTGGCATTGGCCCAGGATTTGGAGCTGGATGGTGTGGACGGCTTCAGCGTGCTCAGCCCCGAATGGGCCGCGCCCTGGAACGGGCCGTTCCCTGCCGTGTTGCTGAGCGTGAGTACCGAAGCCTGGCGTCATGCGGGCCACACACGCGAACGGCTGGAATTGCTGGCCCGGCAACTGGTGGCTGACCATGTGGTGGCCGATGAATCATGGGATGCCGCAGCCTGGCCGCACACAGCCCCGGTTCTGCAGCGCATGCGCCAGGTGCTGCGTCCGCGGCTGGACGCCTGCGGCCCACAAGAGATTGCGCAGTGCCTGCGCGGCTTGTCAGGCCGCTTTGTACCCGCAGGCCCCAGCGGCGCGCCGTCACGCGGCCGGCCTGACGTACTGCCCACGGGCCGCAATTTCTATTCGGTAGACACGCGCGCAGTGCCCACGCAGACCGCCTACGCCATGGGCGCTGCGGCGGCTGAGCGCGTGATCGAGCGGCACCTGCAGGACCATGGCGAGATGCTGCGCTGCCTGGGCCTGTCGGTCTGGGGCACCAGCACCATGCGCACCGGCGGCGAGGACATTGCCCAGGCCTTTGCATTGCTGGGTGTGCGGCCCAGGTGGGCAGACGGCAGCAGCCGGGTAGTAGACATTGAAGTACTGCCCATGGCCATCAGAAATCGGCCCAGGGTGGACGTGACGCTGCGCGTGTCGGGTTTTTTCCGCGATGCCTTTCCCAATGTGATTGACCTGTTCGACACCGCGGTGCGTGCCGTGGCCGCGATCAGTGAAGAGGACGAGCCCGACGACGTGAACCCCATCCGCGCCCGGGTGCGGCGCGAAGCCGCTGAGGCAGAGGCCAAGGGCTTGAGTGCGGAGGAAGCCCAGCGCGAAGCCACCTGGCGCGTGTTTGGCCCACGCCCGGGTGGCTATGGTGCCGGTCTGCAGGAGGTCATGGCCAGCGGCCGCTGGAACGACGGCGCAGACCTGGCCCAGGCCTATCTGCGCGCCGGCGCCTTTGCCTACGGCCAGGGCGAGCACGGCGTAGCAGCGCGCGGCAGTTTTGAGCAGCGCCTGGCAGGGCTGGACGCGGTGCTGCACAACCAGGACAACCGCGAGCACGACGTGCTCGATTCGGACGACTACTACCAGTTCCAGGGCGGCATGGCGGTGGCTGTTGAACACCTCGCAGGCGCGCCCGCATCGCTGTACCACGGCGACTTCAGCGTGCCCGGCGCCCCGCGCATCCGCACGCTGGGTGAAGAAGTGGCGCGCGTGGTGCGTTCGCGCGCCGTCAACCCCAAGTGGCTGGAAGGCGTGCGCCGCCATGGCTACAAGGGTGCTTTTGAGATGGCCGCCACGGTGGACTACCTGTTTGCCTTTGACGCCACCGCAGGCGTGGTGGGCGACCATCAGTACGCGCTGGTGGCCGATGCTTATTTGCACGACGACACCAACCGCGCGTTTTTGCAGCAGCACAACCCCGGCGCACTGCGCAGCATCGGTGAGCGGCTGCTCGAAGCCATGCAGCGCGGCCTGTGGGAGGCGCCGGGCGACCAGCGCGAACGCATCGAAGACCATTTGCTGGCGCTGGAGCGCCGGCTTGAAGAACACGGAGAAGGACCCTTGACATGAGCACGACCATGAGCATTCCGGAACTGAACATTCCTGTTGAGCCCGCTACCCGTGCGGCCTTTCCCTTCACCGCGCTGGTGGGCCAGCCGCAGTTACAGCGTGCGTTGCAGTTGGCCGCCATTGACCCCGGCATAGGCGGTGTGCTGATCAGCGGCCCACGCGGCACAGCCAAGTCCACTGCGGCCCGCGCGCTGGCCGCGCTGCTGCCCGGTGCGCCCTTTGTCACCTTGCCGCTGGCTGCCAGCCTGGAGCAACTGGTTGGCACGCTGAATGTGGAAGACGTGCTGCGCGACGGCCAGGTGCGCCTGGCGCCTGGGCTGGTGGCTCGTGCCCACAATGGTGTGCTCTATGTGGACGAGGTCAACCTGTTGCCCGATGCGCTGGTGGATGCGCTGCTGGACGTGGCCGCAAGCGGTGTCAACACGGTAGAGCGCGACGGCATTTCACAGCAGCATGCCGCACGTTTTGTGCTGGTGGGCACCATGAACCCGGAGGAGGGCGAGCTGCGCCCGCAACTGCTGGACCGCTTTGGTCTGTCGGTGGCGCTGGCCAACCCGGTGGATGCTGCAGAGCGCACCGCCATCCTGCGCGCGCGCCTGGGTTTTGATGAAAACCCCGGGACCTTGGGCGCGCAGCATGCGGAAGAACAACGCGCGCTCAGTGCCGCACTGGTGGCGGCCCGTGCTGCGTTGCCAGGCTTGGCCTGGCCTGACGCGGTGCTGCATCATGCGGCGGCCTGTGCGATCGCCGCCGGTGTAGACGGCATGCGTGCCGACCTGGTGATGCTGCGCGCCGCGCGTGCGTTGGCGGCGCTGGAGGGGCGCAGCGAAGTGACCGTGGACGATGTGGACGCGGTGGCCGAGCTGGCGCTGGCGCATCGCCGGCCGGAGGGCAGTACAGCGTCGGCACCGGGAAATAGCAACGGATCGACCCAGCCCAAAAACAATCCAGAGCGCCTGCAAGACCAGCCGTCTGTCCCATCGTTGCCGCCCGTGCCCCAAGGCGACTGGGGCGCTTTGCCCGCCCAGCCCGAAGGCACCACCAAGGTCCACGCGATAGCAGGGTGGCCGCCAAAAAAAGCCTAGGCCACCCCAGCCGCCGCCCGCGCAACGGGCCCGGCAGCTGGCGGTGGCCTCCACCTCAAACGTCTTCCACGAGCTGCGCAGCGCTGAGCGCACAGCAGCGCAGCGCCGCCATTGCCTGGCTGCCCACCGTGATGGTCAAGGGGCCTGCGCCACTTCAACGCGAACACCTGCGCCACCAGCCCCTGGCGCTGCGCAGCAGTCGCCTGCATTGCATCGTGCTCGACACTTCGGGCTCCATGCGCCAGCGCGGCCGCTTGGCGCTGGCCAAGGGCCACGCTGCTTTCATGATTGAGCAGGCCGCGCGGCTGGGCGACGATGTGGCGCTGTTGCGCTTTGGCGGGCAGGGGGTGGAACTGCTGCTGCCCCCTGGCCGCGCACGTGCCGCCGGCAGCCAGCGCCTGCGCCCCTTGGGCGGTGGCGGTGGCACGCCGCTGGCCGAGGCACTGGTTCAGGCTGACCGCCTGCTGCAACGCACGCTGCGCAAGAGTGGCCCCACGGAGTGCTGGCTGTGGCTGCTGACCGATGGCCGCACGCTGGAGCAACCGCAGGCGCCGTTGACCCCGCAGCACCTGGTGATTGTCGATTTTGACGACCCGAAAAAGAACCTGGGCCGCTGTGCCGCCTGGGCCATGCGCTGGGGTGCGGAGCACCGCCTGGCCATGGCTCCGGGTTACCAACCGTAAAAGATCGTCATGTCCGATACCGAAATCATTGTCTGCACCACCTGCCGCCCGTCGGGCGCCTCGCGCGAGCTGCCCGCCCACGGCCTGGCGCTGTTCGAGGCCGTTCAGGAAGCGCTGCTGGTGTGTGAGCTGGACACCGGGCAGCACAAGGGCCTGCAGCTGCGCGGCCTGGCCTGCATGAGCGGCTGCTCCCGTGCCTGCACCGTGACGCTGCAGGCCCAGGGCAAGTACACCTACTACTTTGGCGACCTGACTCCTGATGGCGAGACCGCAGCCCAGGTGATTGCCTGCGGGCAACTGCACGTGCAGAGTGCCGACGGCAACCTGGCCCGCAATGCACGGCCCGATCGCCTGCGCAGCGGTATCCTTGCCCGATTGCCCCCTGTTGGTTTGAACGGCCTGGGCTCGACATGAGCGGCCAAATGCACTAAGTTTGTTTTTTTCACCCCACCCACCATCCCACTTACCTCAAGGAGAACGCCATGACTGAACCGACGACGCTGACCCACAACCCTTCTCACACCCTGAGCCCCGGCCTGGCCGTGCTGCGCCCGCTGCTGGGCGCGGCCGCGCTGGGCCTGGTGGTGCTGTACGGCGTGGCCTTTGCCGAAAGCCCATTGGCCCACAACGCCGCGCACGATGTGCGCCACATCACCGTCAAACCCTGCCACTGAGCAGCACTTTCACCGGGAGACAGCTATGGTTTTTCAACGATTGATCTGGGCGGCGCTGGCCACTGCGGTGGTGGTGGGTAGCGTGCAAACCGGTGTGCAGCGCTGGCAAGCCGCCCCGCTGATTCTGGCGGCCGAGGTGTACGAAGAGCAAAAGGTTGAGGCTCCGGCGCCCGCCGCCGCTCCCGCTGCCCACGTGCATGCCGAAGGTACGGCTCCTCATGAGCATGAGCACGGCACTGCCAAGGAATGGGAGCCTGCAAATGGCACAGAACGCATTGGCTGGACCTGGGTGGCCAACATGCTGCACGCCTTCAGCATGGCGCTGCTGGTGTTTGCGGTGATGGGCGTGTGGCTTTACAAACATGACGCACAACGCGGTGGCGCGATCGCTTCATTGCGCCTGGCCGGCGTGGTGGCTGCAGCTGGCTGGTTGAGCTTTCACCTCTGGCCTTCGCTGGGTTTGCATGCGGAAGTACCCGGCATGGAAGCCGCGCCGCTGCAGGCCCGCCAGGTCTGGTGGGTGCTGGCAGTGGGCAGCGCGGCGGGTGCCTGCGCCGTAGCCGGTTTTGCGCGCGCATCCTGGCGCTGGCTGGTGTCCGCAGCCTTGCTGGCGCTGCCATTTGTGGTGGGTGCACCCAAGCTTCAAGGTGATGCCCTGGCCGGTTTTGGCCCTGAAGCCCATGCCGCACTTGAACAGCTCGGCACGCAGTTCATCTGGGCCACAACCTGGGTGTCTTTGTCGTTCTGGGTGAGCCTGGGTCTGGTCTGTGGTTTGGCTTTCCAGCGCTGGGTGCGTCCTGCCTTGCTGGCGGTGCTGCAGCGTGCAGACGTACCCGTAGCGGGCGCGGTGCAAGCTCCTCAGTGAATGGTGTGACGGGCTTTGTCTCCGCCGCCGGGCCGGGTCCGGCCGATGTGGCCCGACCCGGCCACGCCTTCAGCGACTCCGAGCAGCAGGCGGTGTACCGGGCCATCTTCGAGCGGCGCGACATGCGCCACTTCAGCGGCGGCACGGTGGCTGACGATGTGATGCAGCGCCTGCTGTCGGCCGCGCACCACGCGCCCAGCGTGGGCTTCATGCAGCCCTGGCGCTTTATCCGCGTGCGCAACCGGCCCTTGCGCGAAGGTATTCATGCGCTGATTGAGCAGGAACGTGTGCTCACGGCCCGGGCCTTGGGCGAGCGCGAAGACGAGTTCATGAAACTCAAGGTGCAAGGCGTGCTCGATGCGGCCGAAGTGCTGGTCGTGGCCTTGCCGCCAGGGCGCGAACAGCATGTGTTTGGCCGCCGGACCCTGCCCGAAATGGACCTGGCCTCGGCGGCCTGCGCCATCCAGAACCTCTGGCTGGCGGCCCGCGCCGAGGGCCTTGGCATGGGCTGGGTCTCGATTTTTGACCCGCAGCAGCTGGGCGGGTTGTTGCAGATGCCCGAAGGCAGCAAGCCGATCGCGGTGCTGTGCCTGGGCCCGGTCCAGGCCTTTTATGACCAGCCCATGTTGCAGGCTGAAAAGTGGGCGCGCCGTGCCCCGCTGGCCGACATGGTGTTTGAAGACAGCTGGGGCACGATTGCCCGGCATGAGCCGGGAGCCGGCTGATATGTTCACGCACTGGGCCAGCTTTCATGCCTTTGCCGTTCCTGCTTCCATGGCAGGGTACACGGCGTGCTTGCTCGGTGTGGTGCTGTTGCTGGCTTTGTGGGTAGACAAATCTTTCGGTGAGCCGGCCACAGGTGTGCATCCGGTGGTCTGGATGGGCAACTACCTCCGGGCCTGCGGAAGCGTCACGGTACGCTGCCCGCCCGTGCCGGCTTTTTTTCTCGGCACACTGGCCTGGTGGGTGGGTGTGGCATTGGTGGGCGCAGCAGCCTGGGGGGTGCAGGCACTGGTGTTCTGGCAACTGGCCGGCTACATCAAGGTGCCGGCCTGGGGCACCGCCATCGACACTGCGCTGCTGGCCGTGCCGATGGCCTGGTTGCTCAAATGCATGCTGTCATGGCGCATGCTGCGCGAAGAAGTCGGCGCGGTTGAACTGGCGTTGGGCCAGTCGCTGGAAGCAGGGCGGGAGCGCCTCTCCTGGCTGGTGAGCCGCGACACCACCGAGCTCACCGAAAGCCAGGTGCGGGAAAGCGCGATCGAATCGCTGGCCGAAAACCTCAATGACTCTGTGGTGGCCCCGGTTTTCTGGTTTGCACTGCTGGGTTTGCCGGGAGCGGCTATTTACCGGTTTGCCAATACGGCAGACGCCATGTGGGGTTACCGCGGCACCTATCGCGGCAAAAATTGGGAATGGGCCGGCAAGTGGGCTGCGCGCGCGGACGACGTGCTCTCCTGGTTGCCGGCGCGCCTGACAGCGCTGTTGCTGGCACTGGCGGCAAAGGGCCTGCCGCTCAAGGCATTGCGCGAAGAAGCCCGCAAGACCCCGTCGCCCAACAGCGGCTGGCCCATGGCGGCCATGGCGTTGGCGCTGGGTATCTCGCTCGGCAAGCCCGGCGTTTACACCTTGAACCCGCAAGGTCGGCGACCTGAAGCATCAGACACGGCCCTGGCCCAAACCTTGGCCTCCCGGGCGGTGTTCTCCCAGACCCTGGTTGCTCTCGCCGCGATGCTGTTGATGGCGCTAGTGGCATCGGCATGAACACCCGCCTCGTCACCACGCGCATTCACGGCGGACCCGACGCGCTCGGTGTGCCGCTGCACGACTTTTCAACCAACAGCAATGCCTGCGGACCTTGTCCCGCAGCGCTGGCCGCCGTCCGCCACGCTGACGCCACCCGTTACCCCGACGCCGGCTACACGCAGTTGCGCAGGCAACTGGCGGCCTTTCACCGTGTCGATGAGGCGCGTGTATTGCTGGCGGCCAGCGCCAGCGAATTCATCTTTCGGATGACCACCCTGGCCGCGCAGCAGGGCGCACGCGCGGTGCGGCTGCCGCCGCACAGTTATGGCGACTATGCGCAGGCGGCTGTTGCGCATGGCCTGGTGGCGGCAAGCCAGCAGCACGATGCGCAGTTGCTCTGGGCCTGCGAGCCTTCCAGCCCGTTGGGTGCTGCACATCGCGGCCTGGGTGAGCTGGTTGAAGGTCAGGAAGTGTCAGCCCTTGTCGTGCTGGACCGCGCTTACGAGCCCCTGCGGCTCAGCGCTGCGCCTACGCTCACGCAGCAGCAGCTGCAAAACACCTGGCAGCTCTGGACGCCGAACAAGGCGCTGGGCCTGACCGGCGTGCGCGCGGCCTATGCGATTGCACCGATGGAGCAAACGGACAACGCTGCAGCGCTGGAGCGGCTCTGCCCCTCGTGGCCGGTGGGCGCGCATGGTGAGGCCATGCTGCAAGCCTGGGTGAGCAAAGAGGCACAGGACTGGCTTGCCGGCAGCCTCAACACCTTGCGTGAATGGAAATCCCGGCAGATCAGTGTCTGCGAATCGCTGGGATGGATATGCCTGTCCAGCGACGCCAATTTCTTCTGCGCCCAACCGGCCTTGCCCGAAGGCCTGAGCTTGCAGCAGGCGCTGTCAGCACTGCGCGCCCAAAGCATCAAGCTGCGCGACACGACATCATTCGGTTTGCCCGGCCATGTGCGCCTGGGCGTGCAGCCGCCAGCCGCGCAGGATGCCCTGCACAACGCGTGGCAACAACTCTCCAGGACAAGTTCATGAGTGCAAAAAGTGTCATGGTGCTGGGTACTACCAGCGGTGCCGGAAAAAGCTGGCTGACGACCGCGCTGTGCCGTTACTACGCGCGCCAGGGTTTGAAAGTCGCGCCCTTCAAGGCGCAGAACATGAGCAACAACGCAAGAGTGGTCGCGCAAGGAGAGATCGGCTCCGCTCAATACTTCCAGTCACTCGCCGCCAACGCGGTGCCTGACGTGCGCATGAATCCCTTGCTGCTCAAGCCCGAAAAAGACACACAAAGCCAGGTCGTGTTGATGGGCCAGGTGAATGCCGAACTCTCGCGCATGGAATGGCGCGGCCGCAGCGCCTCGGTCTGGCCGGTGGTGTCGCGGGCGCTCGATGAGTTGATTGCGGACAACGACGTGGTGGTGATGGAGGGCGCGGGCTCGCCGGCCGAGATCAACCTCAAGTCCAGCGACATCGTCAACATGCGATCGGCACAGCATGCCAATGCGGCTTGCCTGCTGGTAACCGACATCGACCGCGGCGGCGCTTTTGCCCACCTGTATGGCACCTGGGCCATGCTGGACGAAACCGAGCGCAAACTCATCAAGGGCTTTGTGCTCAACAAATTCAGGGGCGACGCCAAACTGCTGGCGCCCGGCCCGCAAATGCTGCAAGACATGACCGGCATCCCCACGGTGGCCACGTTGCCGATGTGGTGGCAGCATGGCTTGCCCGAAGAAGACGGGGTCTTTGACGACCGCAGTACCGCAGCAGGGGAAGTCTCCACCACTGTTGCCGTGATCGCCTATCCCCGCATCAGCAACCTCGACGAATTCCAGCCGCTGAAAAACGTGCCCGGTGTGCGCTTGAAGTGGGTGCGCAGCCCGGTCGACCTGGCGGGCGCCGACTGGATCGTCCTGCCCGGTTCCAAACACACCAGCGGCGACCTGGCCTGGCTGCGCGCTCAAGGGCTGGACCAGGCCATTGCCGCCCACGCGGGTCAGGGCGGCGCGGTGCTGGGCATTTGCGGCGGCCTGCAGATGCTGGGCGAAGCGCTGATTGACCCGCATGGCATAGACGGCAACGCGCCGGGGCTGGGCCTGCTGCCGGTGGTCACCGTGTTCGAAGAAGGCAAAACGGTGCGGCAGCGCCAGGCCCGCTTTGGCGAGGTGGACGGCGCCTGGGCAGCACTGTCAGGCGTGGCCCTGCAGGGTTATGAAATCCACCACGGCCAGACCGCGGAGCACCCGGCGCTGGCCGCAGCGGGCGACAAGGCCAGCGCGGTGATGGCAGAAGGCCTGGCCTGGCAGAACATTCGCGGCAATGTGCTGGGCCTGTACCTGCACGGCATGTTTGAAGACCCGGCGGTGCTGCAGGCGCTGTTTGGCGCCACGGTGCCTACGCTCGACTCGGTGTTCGACGGTCTGGCCGACTACATCGGCGAGCATTTCACGCCCGGTGTTTTGCAGTCGCTGATCAGCGGCCGCTGAGCGCTCGCAAGAGCGCTAGCCCGGCATCCGCTTCAAAGGCCCGAAGCACGCCTGCAGCGACTCGGCCTTGCACACAATGAGCTGGTCCTGTTTGGGGCTGAACTGGATGAACCGCACAACCGGTGGGTCCGACGCTTCATGCAGGTCGCCTGAGCAGTCCCGCTTGCCATTGCTGTCGGTCACGGTGTCGGTGAGCCGGTAAAAACCCTGCGCACTGGGCGCTGCGTATATTTCGTAGTCGCCCCGTGTGACTTCTTCGCCGCTGGTGTTAAGCCGGGTACCCTTGGCACTGTATTGCCAGGTTTCAGTGCAGGCCTTTCCTGCCAGCGTCCAGCTCCAGGTACCCACGAGGGGGTGCGGCACGGGTACCGGGGCGGATGGTGCGGGTTTGGCTGTCTGCGCAGCGGCGAGGCCGCAGAACAAGGTGGCAAGGGCCAAACCGGCGAATTTGCGCAAGGGGTGGGTCCTGGCTCTGGAATGGGGATAGCTGTGTGAAAACTTCATGGGGTGATTATGAAGAGGCCGCAACGTGGCTTCCCCTGTGCAGAGCCATCCCTTTGTCGCCAGCTGTTATTTCTTAAGAAAAACAAGCCCTGAACCCAATGGAGACGGGCGAGAGCAGCTATCAAAACTGTAGCAAGTAGGGCTTCCCAGGGCTGCGCCATGCGTGAAACCCAGGCTATCGCGCCGGTCCGGGGCGTCGTAATATAGCACTTGTCATGCGCGGCGCATGGCCCTGTGGCCCCAAATGGCAGGCCATCGCCGGCAGGAAAAGAGAGATCTTTGGGGGCTTCGCCGCCCGTCCTGTCCCGAAAGGCTACACATGAAAAGCCATGCCGGCATCAACCGCATTTACCGCCTGGCCCGACGCGGCGCCAGTGCAACGGGCGGGTTCACGCTCAACGCTGCCTGTAGCGCCGCATGGCTCCTGCTTGTCGGAGGTGCCCAGCAGGCCCAGGCCGCAGACGCCGCCAACGCCAGCGTGTCTGCGGGCACCGCCAGCCTGGCCACGGTGGGCACCACCACCACCATCAACCAGTCCAGCCAGCGCGTGGCGATTGACTGGACCAGCCTGTCTACCCGTGCCAACGAAGCGCTGAAATTCAACCAGCCCAATGCGCAGGCGATAGCGCTGAACCGCATCACCGGCAGCAGCCCGAGCGAATTCCTGGGCAGCCTCACGGCCAACGGCCAGGTGTTCATCCTGAACCCGAACGGCGTGCTGTTTGGCGCCGGCAGCCAGGTCAACGTCGGCGGCCTGGTCGCCTCCACGCTCAGCATGAGCAATGCCGACTTCATGGCGGGTAACCATGTTTTCAGCAACAACGGCACGAGTGGCTCCGTCGTGAACAAGGGCACGCTGACGGCTGCGAATGGCGGCTATGTGGCCTTGCTGGCGCCGGAAGTACGCAACGAAGGTGTCATCCGGGCCATGCTGGGTACGGCCTTGCTGGCAGCGGGCAACAAAATCACCCTGAACCTGGACAACGGCAACTTGCTGGGCTACAGCATTGACCAGGGCGCCATCAATGCGCTGGCCGAGAACAAGCTGCTGATCCAGGCCCAGGGCGGGCAGGTCTTGCTGTCCGCCAAGGCGATGGACAGCCTGACGACGGCGACGGTGAACAACACCGG